>NZ_BOPF01000007.1 GCF_016863615.1 Virgisporangium aliadipatigenens
GCGCTCCATTCGCTGCGCGTCATTCCGGCTCCGCTGCCGGGTCCGCGTCCCCCAGGGCGGCTGCCGCGCGCCGCAGTGCCCGCACCGCCGCGCGCGCGGCCACCGACGGGGCCTGCGCGGTGAGCACCGTCGCGGTGCGGCCGTGCCATGCCGGGTCGTGCACCCGGACCGCGGTCACGCCGCGCGGCACCGAGTCGGCGGCGATCCCGGGCAGCAGCGCCACGCCGAGGCCCGCGGCGACCATGCCGAGCCGGGTGGTCCAGCTTCTCGTGGTGTGCCCGATTCTCGGGTCCGCCAGGGTCGGCCAGGCGCCGAACTGGGGCTCGCCGCGCGCGCCCCGGCCGACGATCCAGGTCTCCGCGCTCAGGTCGGCCGGCGTGACGCGGGCCTTGCGGGAGAGGCGGTGCGTCGACGGGACCGCGACGCGCAGGTCGTCTGTGACGAGCGGGTGCTGACGCAGTTCCCCCAGATCGTAGTCGGGAAGGCCCTGGCCGGTGCCGATCACGATCACGTCGAGCCGCGCGGACCTCAGGCGGGACAGCAACGCGGGCGTCGCGCCCTCCTCGATGGTGACGGCCAGGCCCGGATGTGCGGCCCGCAGCCGGGCCAGCGCGCGCGGCACCAGCACGGCCCCCGCCGCCGGGAACGCCCCCAGCCGCAACCGCCCCGCCAACCGGTCCCGCAGCCCGGCGAGGTCCCGCTCGGCCGTGTCCACGGCGCCCAGCACGGTGGCCGCGTGCGCCGCGAGCACGGCCCCGGCGGCGGTCGGGCGCACCCCGCGGGCGAACCGCTCGAACAGCGCCGTGCCGGCCGCGGCCTCCATGGCGGCCACCTGGCGCGAGATCGCCGACTGCGTGTAGCCCAACGCCTCCGCCGCCGCCGTGAACGACCCCGTGTCGGCCACCTCGCGCACCACCCGCAACCCGACCAGCGTCACCTCCGCCATGCCCACAGGGTATGCGAGAACCGCATGGCTGCTATGCACACTCCTCGTTGGTACGCATGCCTCGGCGGACGCACGATGGGGCCATGGCTAACAAGATCTGGTTCATCACCGGTGCGGCGAACGGCTTCGGCCGCCACTGGACCGAGGCGGCGCTGGAGCGCGGCGACCGGGTGGCGGCCACGGCCCGCGACCGCGACCGCCTCGCCGACCTGGCCGCGCGGCACGGCGACGCGATCCTCCCGCTCACCCTCGACGTCACCGACCGGACGGCCGCGTTCGCGGCGGTGCGGCGCGCGGCGCAGACGTTCGGCGGGCTCGACGTGGTGGTCAACAACGCCGGCTACGGGCACTTCGGCATGGTGGAGGAGCTGACCGAGGAGGAGATCCGGGCCCAGCTGGAGACGAACTTCTTCGGTGCGCTCTGGGTCACCCAGGCCGCCCTGCCGGTGCTGCGGGCCCGGGGCGGCGGGCACATCGTGCAGGTGACGAGCGAGGGCGGGGTCGTGGCGTTCCCCGGGATCGGCGCCTACCACGCGTCGAAGTGGGCTCTGGAGGGGCTGAGCGAGTCGCTGCGGCAGGAGGTCGCCGGCCTCGGCATCCACGTGACCGCCCTGGAGCCCGGCCCCTACGCGACCGGCTTCGCGGACACGTCGCGGCACAGCGCCCCGCTCGCCGCCTACGACGCCGTCCGGGAGAACGACATGCCGGTCTGGGACGTCGGCGACCCGGTGGCCACCCGTGCGGCGATCCTCGAACTCGTCGACGCAGCTCAGCCGCCGTCCAGGGTCCTCTTCGGACGGTCCCTGCCGGCCGTGACCGCCGATTACGAGCGCCGCCTGCGCACCTGGACCGACTGGAACGCCCTGTCGCTCAAGGCTTTTCGGTAGGACAGGGGTAGCGCTCCGGTGATCTAGCGTGCACGATGTCTCGACGTGACCGCCTCCGTACAGCTCGCCTCCGCCGTGCACGCCGCCGAGGCCCGGGCGACCGGTGGTGATCCGTCGGGCGCCGCGGCCGCGTTGACCGAAGCCGTCGACGCCGCCAAGGCCGGGCTCGGTGCGGACCACCTCGACGTGCTCGCCGCCTCGTACCTGCTGGCCGGCCTGCACCGCCGCAGTGGCGCGCTGCTCGCGGCCCGCCGCGTGCTCGAACCGGCGCTGGAGGCCGGCCGCCGCATGCACGGCGACTCGCACCAGCTGCTGCTGTCGATGACCTACGAACTGGCCGTGGTCTCCCACGAGCTGGGCCACACCACCGAGGCCGAACGCCACTTCGAGGTGCTGCGCCGGCTCGGCCCGGAGGCGCTCGGCGCCGAGCACGCCTACGTCGAGGCGGCCCGCGGCTACCGGGGCGCCGACAACGACCGGACCGTGGTGCTGTCCACAGTGGACGTCCTTCGGGTCGATCCCGCGCTGGAGCGCAGGCGCCGCATCGTCGCGGCCGCCGCGGTCTCCGGCGTGGCGGCGCTGGCGCTGATCGCCGTGACGTCCGCGGTCGTGCTGGTGCGCGGCGGGCCGGAGCGCGCGTCGCACGCGGGCGCGCCGGTCTTCAGCCCCACCGGTTCGGTGCGGCCGACCGCGAGCGTCCCCTCCGACCCGCCGTTGAGCCTCGCGGCCTCGGAGGGCGCGGTCGTCGCCGCCGAGCCGCCGGCCCCGTCGGCGGCGCGCACCCCGTCGGCCGCGGCGTCGCCGTCGGGCGGGCCGGCCGCGATCGGCGGCGTGTACCGGATCCGGACTGCGCACAGCGGCCTCTGCGTCGGCGAGGGGCCGGAGTCGGGGCGCCACAACGCCCGCACGGTTCTCGGGCAGCACCCGTGTGCCTCGGCGTCGCCGCCGCTGCGGGTGGAGCCCGTGGCGCAGGGCGGATACCGCATCCTGCTGGAACGTGGGGGCAACCGGACCGCGTGCGTGACCGTCGACTACGGCGGCGTCGCGCCCGGGCTGGCGTTCGCGGCGCGGGAGTGCGGGGACGGCCGGCCGGATCAGCGGTTCACGTTCGAGGCGGTGAACGCGCCGGCGGCCGGGTACCGGCTGCGTTCGGTGTCCGGGGCGCGGTACTGCGTCGGCGTGCGGGACGGCAGCGGCCAGAGCGGCGTGCCGCTGGTACAGGCGGACTGCAACCCGCGCGCCACCCACCAGGTGTTCGCCCTCGAGAAGCGGTAGGCGGCGCGGGCGCCCCGCGTCAGGGGCTGGTGCATCCCGTGACGGCCGGCGCGGTGGAACCGTCCCCGTTGGCGACGAAGCCGAAGGTGGTGCTGCCGTTCGGGGCGATGGTGCCGTTGTAGCCGGCGTTGCGGACGTTGACGGCGCCGGTGCTCGCGCTCGGGGTGCCGCCCCACAGGTTCGTGATGCTCTGCCCGTTCGCGAGGGTCAACCGCGCCGTCCAGGCGGTGATGGTGGCGCCGCCGGTGTTGCGCACGGTCGCCTCGGCCTGGAACCCGCCGCCCCAGCTGTTGACCACGCGCACGCTCGCCGTGCACGCGCCGCCGGTGCCGGGGCTCGACGACGGCGGCGGCGAGGACGCGGGGGCCGACGACGGCGGTCGGGAGGACGCCGGGGCGGAGGAGGGCGGTGCGGAGGCGCCCGGCGTCAGGCTGTCCGGGACGGCGCGCAGGGCGTTGTACCAGGCGGTCGCCATCTTCGCGTAGCCGCCCGCGTTGGGGTGGACGCCGTCGGCGAGGTCGTTCGCGCCCAGCGCACCGAACATGTCGACCAGGTACACGTGCTTGCCGGCGTTCGCCCGCGCCTGCACCATGCCCGGGATCGTCGCGTTGTAGGCGCTGACCGCCGAGGCCGACGAGGGCAGCGGCACGATCGTCGCCACGAACACCCGCGCCTCCGGCGCCGTGGCGGTGATCCGGTCGACCAGGTTCGCGAGGCGGGTCGAGGCGCCGCCGGCGTTCTGGATGATGTCGTTCGTGCCGATGTGCAGCAGCACGGTGCGGGGCGTGTACGTGCGGAGCCAGGAGACGATGTTGGCGTCGATCTGGTCGATGCGCCAGCCGGAGTGGCCCTCGTGCTCGCGGTCGGTCAGCGCGGCGGGCCCGTTCGACTGCGAGCCGACGAAGTCGACCTGGTACCCGGCGGCGGTCAGCTTCGGCAGCAGGTCGATCCGGTAGCCGCCCGGCACGTTGAACCCGTCGGTGATGGAGTCGCCGAGCGGCATGATCCGCACCCCGGCGGCAGCGGTCGCGGGGTTGGCCAGTGCCAGGCCGGTGAGGAGCAGCAGCCCGGTCGCCGCCGCGGCGAGCAGTCGCCTCATGCCGCCCGACGATAGTCAGATCTCGATGAAACGGAAGCTCACGCGGGCCCGCGCCCGGTCGGGGGCGGCGCGGGCGTGAAACTTTCCGGTCGTACCCCGCCTCCGACGTGGCGATCGCCGTCACCGCCCCGGGTGCCGCACCGGCCCGGGGCCCCGATAGTTCGGGTCACGAATTACGGCAAAAAATCCGGCCGACGGGGCACCGATATCGGTTCACGCACCGCCGTCCACCAGCTTGTATCCCATCCCGTAGACGGTGAGCAGCCGGGTGGGGCGGCGCGGATTCGGTTCGATCTTGCGGCGTAAGTGGAGAATATGCGTGTCGACCACGCGATCGGCCGCGTCGTGGTCGCGTCCGGGGTTACGCCGCAGTAACTGCGCCCGCGAGAAGATCTGCTCGGGCCGGCGGGCCATCGCCTCCAGGATGGCGAATTCCGCGGGCGTGCAGTCGACCGGCCGGCCGTCCACGGTCACCGTGCGGCGGGTCGTGTCGACGGTGATGTCGCCGACGCGCAGGCGCGCGGGATCGGCCCCCCGGCCGGCGCGCCGCAGCAGAGTGCGGACGCGTAACAGCAGCTCAGCGGGGGTGAAGGGGGTGGTGAGATAGTCGTCGGCGGATGCCAGGTCGAGTCCCGGATCGTCCGGCGCCGCGAGGTCGGTAAGGATCATCACCGGGACCGACGACTCGCGCAGCAGGGTACGAAACGCGTCGCGGCCGTTTACTGAGGAAAACGTCATGTCCAGCAGGACTAGGTCCGGGTCGATGCGTCGTACCTGGTCCGGAAGATCCCGGCCGTGCGGCGCGACGGTCGTGCGGTACCCGGCGGACTCGAGGTACTCGCGCACGATTTCGGCGTGCTCCTGATCGTCGTCGGCGACGAACACGTGTTCCCCCACGGCGCGAATATTAGGGTCAGTTCCGCGGGGTCGAAGAGTTGTTGCACTGAATGCCTCGGTATTCACTAAAGAAATTCGCGCCTCGACATTTCCTTGACATTCCTCGGCCAGGATCGCGGGATGCCCGTCGACCGTTTCTTCGCGCGGCGCGGACACGCCCGGCTGCCGGTGTACGCGTTCTCCGCCGTCGTCGTGGTCGTGGCGGCCGGCGCCGCCATGTACCCGCACCGGGACCCCGGCGGCCGCGCGAACGGTGGGCCGGCGTCGACGGTACCGACCGCCGTGGTCACCCGCGGGGACCTGTCGACCGGCCGCTCGATGAGTGGTACGTGGGGTGTCGGCGTTCCCCGGACAGTGGTGAACGGCCGCGCCGGCGTGGTGACGTGGCTGCCCCCGGCGGGCGCGACGATCGACCGCGGTCAGGTCCTGTACCGCCTCGACGGCGCGGCCGTGCCGCTCTTCTTCGGCAGCCCCACGCTGACGCGCACCCTGTCGGACCCCGGCACCGTCGGGCGGGACGTCGCGCTGGTGGTCGACAACCTGCGCGCGCTCGGCTATCCCGTCGGCCCGCAGCCGGGGCCCGGTGCGGTGGTGGACGGCGCCGACGCGCTGACCCAGGTCTCCACCGACGGCGAGACCCGCCGGGTGCGGGTGGCTGTGCGCGAGGGCGACGGCGTGCTCACCGCCGCGGTGATCGACGCCCTCCGGCAGTGGCAGCGCGACAACGGCCTCGACGCGGACGGGCGCCTCGAGGTCGGCGACATCGCCGTGGCACCCGGCGCGGTGCGGGTCGACGTGCCCCTGGCCCGGGCCGGCGACGCCGCGTCCGGTGCCCTGATGACCGTGGTCTCCGCCGCGCGGGTGGTGACCGTCCGGGCGCCGGCGATCGACGTCGACGCGGTGCGCGACGGCGGCGGCGCGATCGTTCGCCTGCCGGGCGGCACCGAACTGCCCGGCCGCGTCGCCGCCGTCGAACCCCTCGGGCAGCACGGCGACGGCCGGCGCACGGCCACCGTGACCGTCGTGGCGGACCGGCCCGACGCCGCGCAGCTGCCGGACGGCGTCGAGGTCACGGTCGACATCGCCGGCCGCAGCCGCCTCGGCGTGCTGACCGTCCCGGTGAACGCGGTGATCGACCTGCCCGACGGCAGCCACGCCGTGCAGCCGCCCGACGCCGCGCCGGTAGCCGTGACCGTCGGCCTCGTCAGCCGGGGCGTGGTCGAGATCTCCGGCGCCGGGGTGCGCGAGGGGATGCGGGTGGTGGCCGCACCCTGACGGTTCGGCCGACGGTCGGGTGGTAGGTCGCCGCGCGCGACCCGCGGACTCGCCCTACGCTGCCGTTCGTGCAGATCGTGATCGCCGTCGGGTTGCTGGTCGCGGTGCTCGGGTTCGCCGTGGCCCGCCCGGCCGGGCTGCCCGAGGCGGTCGCCGCCGTGCCGGCCGCCGCGCTCGCCGTCCTCGCGGGCCTCGTGCCGCTGGGCGCGGCGTGGCGGGACGTGGTGGAACTAGCGCCGACCGTGGGCTTCCTCGCGGCGGTGCTGCTGCTCGCGCACCTCGCCGACGCGCACGGCGTGTTCCGGTACGCGGCGGCGGTGGCGGCCCGCGCGGGTGCCGGCCGGCCGGTGCGGCTGCTCGGCGCGGTGTTCGCCGTCGCGGCCTCCGTCACGGCCGTGCTGAGCCTCGACGCGACGGTGGTGCTGCTGACGCCGGTGGTGTTCGCGACGGCGGCCCGCCTCGAGGTGCGGGCGCGGCCGCACGTCTACGCCTGCACGCATCTGGCCAACTCCGCCTCGCTGCTGCTGCCCGTCTCCAACCTCACCAACCTGCTGGCGTTCGCGGCGAGCGGGTTGGGGTTCGCGGCGTTCGCGGGGCTGATGGCGCTGCCGTGGCTGGCCGTGCTCGCCGTCGAGTGGGTGGTGTTCCGGCTCTTCTTCGCCGCGGACCTGACCGTGCCGGCCGGACCCGCGCCGCCGCTGTCCGCGCGGCCGCCGCGCTACGCGTTGGCCGTGCTGGGGTTGACGGTGCTCGGCTTCCCGTTCGCCGAGCCGCTCGGGGTGCATCCGGCGCTCGTCGCCGCCGCGGGGGCGCTGCTGCTCGCGGTGCCGCGCGTGCGGCGTGTGCCGAAGGAGGCGGTGTCGCTGCTGCGGGAGCTGGATCCGGCGTTCTGCGCGTTCGTGTTCGCGCTGTCCGTCGTGGTGCTGGCCGTGCGGCGGCACGGGCTCGACGCCCTCGCCGCGGCGTGGACACCGGCGCGCGCCACGTTCGCCGGCCTCCTGCTGACCGCGTTCCTCGCCGCGCTGCTGTCGAACGTCATCAACAACGTGCCCGCCACCCTCGTCCTGGTGCCCGCCGCGGCGCACAGCCCGGGGCTGCTGCTGGCCGTGCTCATCGGCGTCAACGTGGGGCCGAACCTCACCTACGTCGGCTCGCTCGCCACCCTGCTGTGGCGGCAGATCCTGCACCGGCACGACGCGGCGCCCTCCACGCGGGAGTTCCTGGCGCTCGGGGCGCTGTCGGTGCCGGCGTGTCTCCTCGCCGGGGTGGCGGCGCTGTGGGCCGTTCTGGAAATGTCGGGGGTCTCATGAAGGTCATGGTCTGGCTCGCCGAGGGCACCTGGCACGCGGCCGTCGACGCCGCCCGTTCGCACGCCCCGGCCGGCGCCGAGGTGGTGCTGCTGCACGTCGTCGACCCCGCGCTGGCGGCCGGGATCGGTGCGGCGCACGCCGGGCTGCTCGGTCGCGGGCGGCACCGGCCGGATCCCGTCGCGGCCGCCGGTGCCGCCGCCGAGACGGCCGAGCGGGAGCTGCTGGACGCGGCGGCCGCCCGCCTCGGCCGGCCCGCGGCGCGCCTGCTCCTGCGCGGCCGAGCCGAACGCGAGGTCACCGCGGCCTGCGCGGACGCCGATCTGCTCGTGGTCGTGCGGGACGGGGACCGCGCCCGGCTGGGGCCGAAGAGCCTCGCGCCGCCGACCCGGTTCGTGGTGGATCACGCCGCCTGCCCGGTCCTGCTGGTCTGGCCCGGGCAGGCGCCGGGGGTCGGCACCATCGCGCCCCCGCCGCCGCATCACCGGCCGGGGCCGCCTCCGCCGAAGGGGTGATTCGGAGGATCCGCGCTCAAGTCGGCGCCGGGCGGGTCGATCCGCGGTGCATTCCCCGGACAGACGATGGAGGCCCCGCGTGGCCGGTTTGAGCATCAGGACCAGGTTCCTCCTGGTGGTCGTGGCCACCTGGGCGGTCGCCGCCGTCGTGGCGGGCGTCGCACTCGCGTCACCGGGCGCGACCGGCGCGCTGGTGGCCGTTCTCGTCGTGGGGCTCGGCGCGGCGCTCGCTCTCGGCGCCTACCTGGCCCGCCCGGTCTCGGACGGGTTGCGGGGCATCTCCGACGTGCTGACCGCCGTGGCCGACGGCGACCTGAGCCGGGCCACCGGGGTGCGCGGCGCGGGGGAGTTCGGCCGGGTCGCGGCACAACTCGACGACGTCGTCGCGATGCTGCGCGAGCGCCTCGGCCGGCTCAAGGCCAAGACGCACGTCGTGGCCAGTTCCTCCGCGTTGTTGTCGGCGACCAGCGACCGCATCGCGGAGATCGCCGGCCACTCCTCCTCCCGGGCCGGCGCCGTCTCGGCGGCGGCCGGCGACGTCACCGAGAACGTCCAGACCGTCTCGGCCGCGTCCGAGGAGATGGGCGTGTCGATCAACGAGATCGCCGGCTCGGCCGCCGAGGCGGCCCGGGTCGCCGGGGAGGCCACCACGCTGGTGCGCAGCGCCGACGAGGCGGTCGCCCAGCTGGGCGCCTCCAGCAGCGAGATCGGCACCGTCATCGGCCTGATCACCTCGATCGCCGGGCAGACCAACCTGCTCGCGCTCAACGCGACCATCGAGGCCGCCCGGGCGGGCGACGCCGGCAAGGGCTTCGCCGTCGTGGCCAACGAGGTCAAGGACCTCTCCCAGGCCACCGCGAACGCCACCTCCGACATCTCGGCCCGTATCGACGGCATCCGGCGCGCGGCCGACTCGGCGGCCACCGCGATGCGCGAGATGGCCGACGTGATCAACGAGATCAACGGCCACTCGACCGCCATCGCCTCGGCCGTCGACGAGCAGACCGCCACCACCGGCGAGATCAACCGGAACGTCAACCTGGCGGCCCGCGGCGTCACCGACATCGCCGGCACCATCACCGCCGTGGCGGCCGACGCGCAGGCCACCACCGAGGGGGTCGCCCGGGCGCGGGCCGCCGCGACCGAGCTGGCCGAGGCGTCGGCCGAACTGTCGGCCATCGTGTCGGCGTTCACCACCGAGGACCACCGGGCCGAACGCTGGACCGAGACGCCCACCGGCGACCCGGACGTGATCAGCCTCTTCGACGTCCCCGGGATCGGCACCGCCGTCGCGAACCTGCGCGACAGCTACCTCCTGTCCACCTACCACGGCGACATGGGCGACCCGCGCCGGCGCAGGGCGGTGCAGGCCGGCGTCGAGGCGGTCGTCAGGTACCGGCTGCGCTACGCCGTCACCGACATCAGCGGCGCGGCCGGCGCGATGCGGGCGGAGGACCACGCGTGGCTCGCCGCGCAGTTCCCGCGCACGATGGCGGCGGGCTGCATGACGCAGGTGTTCGTGCCGCCGCCGAGCGCGATCGGGAGGATGGCGACCGACCGCATCGCGGCGACCGACGACGAGCACGGCGTGCGCACCGTCACGGTGCCGAACGTCGAGGCCGCCCTGCGCTTCGTGCGCGAGCAGCGGGTCACTGCCTAGCGGCGGCCAGTTCGCCCTCGCTGCGCAGGATGCAGAACTCGTTGCCCGCCGGGTCGGCGAGCGTCACCCAGCCCGTGCCGTCCGGCTTGCGCGTGTCGTACAGCTCCTTCGCGCCGTGTGCGAGCAGCCGCGCCAGCTCCTCGTCGCGCGTGCCGTCGGCCGGGCGCAGGTCGAAGTGGATCCTGTTCTTGACCTGCTTGGTGTCGGGCACCTCGATGAACAGGATCCGGTGCGACCGGTCCGCGGAGTAGATCATGCACTCCTCGTGGCCCGGCAGGTTGGGGTCGTCGGGATCCTCGCTGTAGCCGAGCACGACCTCCCACCACTTCGAGAGGGTGTAGGCGTCGGCACAGTCCACTGTGGTGTGTGAGATGTAAGCGGTCATCGCCCGCATCCTCGCAAACGACGCCGGTTCACGCTCGGAATAAACGCCGAGCCGGCAAATAGTGGGGCCCTACGCAGGTGAAACGGCTCGAAAACCTGCGTAGGGCCCCACTGCTTGTGAATCCGGAGGGCACACGTCACGTGCGCGGCCCTTGCCGCGTAACGGCGTCAGCGGCGGTCGTCGTCGTCCCGCGACGGCGTCTGGGACAGGGCGCTACCGGCCGCCTTCTTGTCCTCCTTCGTCGCCTGCGGGTCGTTGAGCACCTTGCCCGCTGCCGTCGCGGCGTCGGGGCTGGTCTGACGTTCGTTGCGCTCCGCCATCGGTCACACGCTCCTTGTCCATCACAGCGGTTGTTCTCCGTCGATGGCGTACCCAGGGTGCGTGCGGGTCTAACCCGCGTTCGCCCGTTACCGTGACGCGGCGTCGTAGGTGGTGCGGGCCGCGTCGACGTGCGGGAGGTTGGTGACCGCCCACTGCGTCAGATGGTGGAACAGGGGAGCCAGGCTCAGACCCAGTTCGCTGATCTCGTACTCGACCCGGGGCGGCACCTCGGGATGGTAGGTGCGGATGACGAGTCCGTCGCGTTCGAGCTGGCGCAGCCGTTGGGTCAGCACCTTCGGGGTGATGCCGGCGATGCGGCGTTCGAGCTCGACGAAGCGCTGGCGGCCGAACTCGTGGAGGCTCCACAGGATCGGCGTCGTCCACCGGCTGAACACGATGTCCACGACGGGTGCGATCGGGCAGGCCTGCTCGGGATCTGTCACGTCCCAGAGGATAGCCACTTTCCTCTAGGTACCTACTATCCCGGCGCTGTTAGCGTTCCGCGCATGACGATCGTGGTGACGGGGGCGACCGGAAACGTCGGTGCCCCACTGGTGCGCGCACTGCTGGACGCGGGCGCGAAGGTCAGGACCGTGTCGCGGGGCGACGGCCCGCAGGGCGTGCCGCACGTGCGCGCCGACCTCTCCTCGCCGGACGGCCTGCGGGCGGCGTTCGACGGGGCGGAGGCCTTGTTCCTGTTGGTGAGCGGCGCGGGCGCGCACGTCGACGCGGGCGCGCTGCTCGCCGCCGGCGGGTTCGCACGCGTGGTGCTGCTCTCCTCGCAGGCGGCCGGTACGCGGCCGGAATCGGCGTCGCACGCGCCGCTGCGGGCCATCGAGGCGGCCGTGCGGCAGCACGCTCCACAGTGGACGATCCTGCGGCCGGGCGGGTTCCACACCAACGCGTTCGCGTGGGCGGAGTCGGTGCGGACGACCCGAACGGTGGCGGCGCCGTTCGGGGACGTGGGACTGCCGAGCGTGGACCCGGCCGACATCGCCGGGGTGGCCGCCGCGGCGCTGCTCGACGACGGGCACGCCGGCCGGGTGTACGAACTGACCGGGCCGGCGGCGGTGACGCCACGGGAGCGGGCGGGCGCCATCGCCGAGGCGCTGGGGGAGCCGGTGCGCTTCGTCGAGCAGAGCGTGGACGAGGCGCGGGCGCAGCTGTCGCGCTTCATGCCGGAGGCGGTGGTCGAGGGGACGCTCGCCATCCTCGGCACACCCACCGCGGCCGAACGAAGGATCAGCCCCGACGTCGCCACGGTGCTCGGCCGCCCGGCCGGCAGCTTCGCCGACTGGGCGCGGCGGGCGGTGGAGGCGTTCCGCTAACTGCTGGCGGCGGCGGCACAGCGCACGGCCGACGCGACGAACGCGGCCACCTGCCGCGACCGGCTTCCCGACGACCACGCCACCACCGTGGTCGTCGGCGGCGCGTCCGGCACCGGCCGGTACACCACCCCCTGGAACGGCCGCCGCGCCGCCGACTCCGTCACCAGCGCCACGGCGCGACCGACCGCCACCAGCTGCAGCAGTTGGCCGACGTCCTGCACGAGGGGGCCGTTCGCGGCGGTGCCGGGTGCGGCCTCCGGCCAGTGCGGCTGCGGCTCGCCGGCGAGATCGGCCAGGTACAGCACGTCCTTCGCGGCGAGCGGGTGGTCCTCGGCGAGCGCCACGACGCGTTCCTCGGTGTGCAGCTGCTCGGCATCGAGGCCGCTCAGGTCGTTCTGGGGGTGGTGCAGCAGGCCCACGTCGGCGCGGCCGTCGCGGATCATCGCGGCGCGCTCGCCGATGCTGAACAGCAGCTCGACCTCCAGGGCGTCCGGGTCCGCGCCGTAGTCGGCGAGGATGCGCGGCAGCAGGCCGGCGTCGCCGCCGGGTTTGAGCACGAGCACGAGCCGCCCCCGCGCCGCGCCGGCCCGCCGGGTGCGCCGGGTGGCGGCCCCGACGGCGTCGAGCACGATGCGGGCCTCGCCGAGCAGCACCTCCCCGGCGACGGTGAGCCGCGCGCTGCGGCTCGTGCGTTCCAGCAGGGAAACGCCGAGGCGGCGCTCCAACCGCAGGACGGTCCGCGACAGCGCGGGCTGGGCGATGCCGAGACGGTCGGCGGCCCGGCCGAAATGCAGCTCCTCGGCGACGGCGACGAAGTAACGCAGCTCCCGGGTCTCGACGTCATCCATGCCCCCAACGTATCGGTCCGTGCCGGATCGTTCTTGGTGCGCCGGCGGGCGTGGTGATCGGATCGACAGCGTGTCCGAACAGAGAATCGCCCTGGTCACCGGGGCCAACAAGGGAATCGGGTTCGCGGCGGCCGAGGGGCTCGCCAGGCACGGGACGACGGTGGTGGTCGCGGCCCGCGCCCACGACAAGGGCAAGATCGCGGCGGAACGGATCGGCGGCCGGCCGGTCGTCCTGGACGTCACCGACGCCGCTTCGGTGCGGGCCGCCGCGCGGACCGTCGAGGAGTGGTACGGGCGGCTGGACGTGCTCGTCAACAACGCCGGCATCTCCGGCGGGCGGGCCGGCCAGGGCGTCGGCGACGCCGCCGAGGACGTGCTGCGGCAGGTCTTCGAGACGAACCTCTTCGGCGTCGTGCGGGTCACCGAGGCGTTCCTGCCGCTGCTGCGCCGTTCGGCGGACGCGCGCATCGTCAACGTCTCCAGCGGCACCGGCTCACTCGGCTGGATGACCGACCCGGCGCACTACTTCGCGCGGATGCCCGGCGTGCTCGGCTACCCGGTGTCGAAGACCGCGCTGAACATGCTGACCGTCCAGTACGCCAAGTCGTTGGGCCCCGACGGCATCACCGTGAACGCCATCGCCCCCGGCCCCTGCGGCACCGACTTCGCGACGGCGCTGGGGATGGAGCTGCCCCGCACCGCGGCGGAGGGCGCGGCGATCATCGTCAAGCTCGCCACGCAGGCCGAACGCCCGACGGCCGGGTTCCACGACGACAACGGCCCGGTCCCGTGGTGAGCGCGGCCGCCGCCAGCCGCTGAGCATCGCCACGGCGAGCAGGATCTCGACGAGATCGCCGCCGTAGTACATGAGTTCGCCGGCCGCCCGGCGCTCGGCCGCCGGCACGTCCGGGTACGGCAGCACGCCGGCGTAGAGCAGCTGCGCGACGGCCGAGTGCACGGCCACGGCCACGCCGAGAACGACCAGCCGGGCCGGCACCCCGGGCCGGTGCGGCGCGGGATCCGGCCCGGCGATCGCCCAGGCGAAGAGGTAGCCCGACGCCAGCAGGTGAACGTGCACCAGCGGCGCGGGCACCGTGCCGTACAGCGGGGTCAGGTACAGGACGGCGAGCCCGCCGGAGGTCAGCAGCAGCGCCGTCACCGGGTGCGTGAGCAGCCGCGCGGGTCGGGTGCGCAGCAGCCGGTTGAACCGGCGGGCACGCCGCGGCGGCAGGGCCCGCAGCAGCAGCGTCACCGGCGCGCCGAGAACAAGGCCGAGCGGCGCGAGCATGCCGAGCAGCAGGTGTTCGACCATGTGCCCGTCGAGGCCGGGCCCGAACGGGGACGCCAGGGCGAGCGTCGTCACGGCGAGGCCGGCGAGGAAGGCGGCCGTCCGCCACCGCGGCCAGGGTTGCCGCACCAGGACGAGATAGGCGACCCCGACGGCGGCCGGGAGGAAGAAGACCGGCCCGGCGTGGCTCACCCGCGCGGCCCGCGCCGGACCGGCCGGGCGGCGGTCACGCCGGATCCCCGTCCGCGCCGCGCGCGATCAGCCACCCGGCGGCGACCAGCAGCGCGCCCAGAGCCAGGAAACCGAGGTCCCACCAGAGCCGGTCCGGCCCCTCGCGCACGTGGTGGATGCCGAGCACCTGGTGATCGACCAGCCCTTCGACCAGGTTGAACAGTCCCCAGCCGGCCACCACCCGCCCCCACAGCGCCCGGGAGGAGAACACCCGCCCGCGGTCCCTGCCCACCCGGGCGTAGAGCAGCCCGAGCCCGGCCAGCACGAGCAGCCACGTCAGCGTGTGGAACAGCCCGTCCCACAGGGTGTTCATCCGCAGGCCGTGCACCGTGTCGGGCGGGTAGTGGGCGATGCCGACGCGGTCGTCGGCGGTGCCGGTGAGCAGGTGGTGCCACTGCAGGATCTGGTGCAACAGGATCCCGTCCACGAACCCGCCGAGCCCGGCGCCGAGCAGCAGCCCGGGAAGGGTGAGAATCGACCGTTTCGCCCGCACGTCCACGCGTCGCGTGCTACCCCGTTCAGCGGAACTATTCGTGTTTGGCGCGGGCGGAACGGGGAAACTCTGGGGTCCGCGATTTCGATCATGACTGGGGTTCGGATGTCGATGTGGCCGGGTTCGCCCTATCCGCTGGGTGCGACCTACGACGGGGGCGGCACCAACTTCGCGCTCTTCTCCGAGGTGGCCGAACGGGTCGAGCTGTGCCTGTTCGACGACGCCGGTAACGAGACCCGGATGGACCTGCCCGAACGCGAGGCGCTGACCTGGCACGGCTACCTGCCGCGGGTCGGTCCCGGGCAGCGCTACGGGTTCCGGGTGCACGGGCCGTTCGACCCCGGTGCCGGGCTGCGCTGCAATCCGCACAAGCTGCTGCTGGATCCCTACGCGAAGGCCGTCGACGGCGGGATCGAGTGGAACGAGGCGCTCTTCTCGTACCGGTTCGACGACCCGGACTCGTTCAACGACCTCGACTCCGCGCCGTACGCGATGAAATCGGTCGTGGTGAACCCGTTCTTCGACTGGGCGAACGACACGCCGCTGCGCATCCCGTTCCACCAGACGGTGATCTACGAGGCGCACGTGAAGGGGACGACGAACGCGCACCCGAAGATCCCCGAGGACGTGCGCGGCACCTACTCGGGACTGGCCCACCCGGTGATGCTCGAACACTTCAAGCGGCTGGGCGTCACCGCCGTGGAGCTGATGCCGGTGCACCAGTTCGTGCACGACGGGGGACTGGTGGAGAAGGGGCTGTCTAACTACTGGGGCTACAACACGATCGGCTTCTTCGCCCCGCACAACGGGTACGCGTCGTTCCGGCACCAGGGCGGTCAGGTGCAGGAGTTCAAGACGATGGTGAAGGCGTTGCACCGGGCCGGTATCGAGGTGATTCTCGACGTGGTCTACAACCACACGGCCGAGGGCAACCATCTCGGGCCCACGCTGTCGTTCCGGGGCATCGACAACGCCGCCTACTACCGCCTCGTCGACGACGACAAGCGCTACTACTACGACACCACCGGCACCGGTAACTCGTTCAATGTGCGGCATCACGAGTCGCTGCGCCTCATCATGGACTCGTTGCGGTACTGGGTCACCGAGATGCACGTGGACGGGTTCCGCTTCGACCTGGCCGCGACGCTGGCGCGGGAGTTCCACGAGGTGGACCGGCTGGCGGCGTTCTTCGACCTGGTCAATCAGGATCCGATCGTGAGCCAGGTGAAGCTGATCGCCGAACCGTGGGACGTCGGCGACGGCGGCTACCAGGTGGGCGGCTTCCCTCCACTGTGGACGGAGTGGAACGGCCGCTACCGCGACACCGTGCGCGACGTGTGGCGCGGCGAGCCGGGTGTGCTCGGCGAACTGGCGACGCGCTTCACCGGTTCGCCCGACCTGTACGAGATCGACGGGCGGCGGCCGATCGCCAGCATCAACTTCGTCACCGCGCACGACGGCTTCACGCTGCAGGACCTGGTGTCGTTCAATCACAAACACAACGAGGCGAACGGCGAGGACGGCAACGACGGCGAGAGCCACAACCGCTCCTGGAACACCGGCGCGGAGGGGGCGAGCGACGACCCGGAGATCGTGGCGATGCGCGCCCGGCGGGTGCGCGGCATGCTCACCACCCTGCTGCTCTCGCAGGGCGTGCCGATGCTCTCCCACGGCGACGAACTCGGCCGCACCCAGCGCGGCAACAACAACGTGTACGCCCAGGACAACGAGCTGAGCTGGATCGACTGGACGGGTGGCCGGGAACACGAGTCGCTGACCAACTTCGTCGCCCAGCTCACCCGCCTGCGCGCCGAACATCCGGTGTTCCGCCGGCGGCGCTTCTTCGACGGCCACGAGGTCGGCGGGGTCACCGACATCGCGTGGCTGCGCGCCTCCGACGGCGGCCCGATGAACGACGACGACTGGAAGGGCGACACCGTCGCCGTGTACCTCAACGGGCGCGGCATCCCGGAGCCGGACGCGCTCGGCGAGGAGATCGTCGACGACTCGTTCCTGCTGCTGTTCAACCCGGGCGCGTCGGACGTCGCGTTCACGCTGCCGGGCGAGGAGTACGGCAGTTCGTGGGAGTTCGTGGTGGACACGGCGGATCCGCTGCTGGCCTCGCCCGAGCGCGGCAGCAACGCCAAGGCCGGCGAGCGGGTCGACGTGCCGGAACGCACCGTCGTGGTGCTGCGCTGCCTGTACTGAGCGCGTAGATCGACGCCACCCGGGTAGTGGGTGCTCCGTGCGATGGGGTGTGCTGGACCTCGGTTCCCAGTCGGTGAACCTGTGGGTGGTCGACGCGGGCCCGGGGGCGCCACCGCTTCCGGTGTACCGGGAGAAGGCGCCGACCGGCCTCGCGAAGGCGACCGGACCCGACGGGGTGGTGAGCGCCGCGGGGATCAGGCACGCCGTCGCGGCGGTGTGCGCGATGCTGGACGTCGCGCGCGAGCGCGGGGTGGCCGAACTGGTGCCGTTCGCCACGGCCGCCGTGCGCGACGCGGCGAACCGGAAGGAGATCGTCGACGCGCTGCGCGCCGGGGCCGGCATCGAGGTCGGCTTCCTCAGCGGCGAGGACGAGGGCCGGCTGACCTACCTCGCGGCGCACCGGTGGTACGGATGGTCGACGGACGGGCTGCTGGTGCTGGACATCGGCGGCGGTTCGATGGAGATCGTGCGCGGCAGCGACGAGAACCCGGCGGTGTCGGTCTCGCTGCCGGTCGGCGCCGGCCGGTTGACCCGCAGCCACCTGCGCGAACATCCGGCCGGCCGGCGGCAGGTCGAGCGGCTGCGCCGCCTCGTGCGGGAGATCGTCCAACCGGCGGCGCGGCACCTCGCCCGGGGCCGCCGGCCGTCCCGGGCGGTGGCGACGTCGAAGACGTTCACCCAGCTGGCCCGCTTCGCCGGGGAGCCCGGGCGTGGCGGGTTCGCCGGGGCGCGGGTGCTGCGCCGGCGCGAACTGCGCCGGTGGATCCCGAAGCTGGCCGCGATGAGCCCGGCCGAACGCGCCCGCCTGCCCGGGGTCAGCCGTAAACGGGCCCGGCAACTGCTCGCCGGGGCCGTCGTCGCCGAGACCGCGATGGACGCGTTGGGTGTCGAGACGGTGGAGATCTGCCCGTGGGCGTTGCGTGAGGGCGTGCTGCTGCACCGGATCGGCCGCACGAGCGGCCCGGAACTGCTGCGCCCGGTGCGCCTGTCGGACGTTTGAGGCGCGTCGCGGCGGGCAGAGCATCGGCCCGAACCGCACTAATCAACAAAAATACGAATGGTTGGCGCAATGACCAGTCTTCTGCGCACGGTCGGGGACGACGCCGACACCGGTGATCCGGACCGGCTGACGATCGGGGTCGAGGAGGAGTTCCTGCTCCTGGATCCGGAGACCGGGATCAACCTGCCGGTGGCCGAGGAGGTGACGGACGCGCTCCCGGTGGCCGTGCGGGACCGCAGCCGCCTGGAGGTCCGGCGCAGCATGATCGAGATGTTCACCGGCCTCGGCACCGACCTGACGGAGCTGCGCCACGAACTGCTCGGTTTGCGCCGCGCGGCCGCCGCCGCGGCGGCCGCCACCGGTGCCAGCCTGGTGGCCGTCGGGGCGACGCCGATCGGCGAGCCCGACCTGACGACGCCGTCCGAGCCGCGCTACCGCGCCATGACCGAACGGTACGGGCCGGTCGCCCGCGACCCCGCCGTGTGCGGGCTGCAGGTCCACATCGGGGTCGCCGACCGCGACCTCGCCGTGCGGGTCTGCAACCACCTGCAGGTGTGGCTGCCGGTCGTCCGGGCGATGACGGCCAACTCGCCGTTCTGGGAGGGCGCGGACACCGGGCACGCCAGCTGGCGCTCCGTGCAGCTGCAGCGGTGGCCGGCGCTGGGGCCCACGCCGTACTTCGAGTCGGCCGGCGAGTACGACGAGACCGTCACCGGACTGATCACCGCCGGCGTGCTGCTGGACGCGTCGATGGTCTACTGGTACGCCCGGCTGTCCCCGACCTACCCGGCCGTCGAGGTGCGCATCGGCGACGTGTGTCCGACCGTCGACGACACGGTGCTCACCGTCGCGCTCGTCCGGGCGGCCGTCGCGAGCGCCGTCACCGAGATCCGGGCCGGGCTCCCGGCGTCGATGCCACGCGAGTGCGTCACCACGGCGGCACACTGGCACGCGGCCCGCCACGGGCTGTCCCGCAATCTCATCGACCTGCGGCTGGGGAAGGCGCGCCCGGCGTGGGACATGGTCAACGAGTTCTTCGCGACGATCAGCCCCGCCCTGCTGCACAACGGCGACCTCGAACTCGTCGTCGACCGGCTGGCCCACCTGCGCGCCGAGGGCACCGGCGCGGACCGGCAGCGGCAGGCCTACGAGCGTTCCGGTGACCTCCGGCAGGTGCTCGTGGAGTTGGCCGAGCTGACCGTGCGCGACTGACAGGCCTCACGGCCGGCGGAACGTCCGGTCGCGCCGTGGCCGCGCACGCGTCGCCGCGACGCACCGCGGGCAGATCCGCCCGATCGGGTCGCCGGCGCCTACCACGTCCGACGCCCGGTACCCGAACGCCTCGTGCGGGAAGCGCCGCAACGCGGAACGGCTCAACGCCAGGCCGCACAGCGTCTGGTTGGTGCCCGGGTGCCAGGCGTGCACGTCGCCGCCGGGCCGGCGCACGCCGCTGCCGTCGACCCACTCGCTCGACGCGGCGACGGCGGCCGTCACCGCGCGCCGGGCGGCGGGGTGGTGACCGGCCGTCCCGTCTCGTCCACCAGGCCGGGGGCCATGCTGCCGCCGTGCGCCTCCTGGGCCTCCCGCGTGCGGTCCCGTTCCTCGCGCTCGGCCTCGTCGGGGCGCTCGTCCGTGCGTTCGTCCATGGCGTTCCCCTACCCGCGGGCGGGCGGAGTAGTCAGCGGACGGCGCGCTCGGCGAGGGCGACCCCGACCGCGTGGACCGTTCACGTCGCCGCCGTCCGGCGGCCACCCGCCGGCGACTATGGTCACCTGCGTGAGACTGGAGCGGCGGCTGGGCCTGACCGATGCGGCCTTCGTCGGCCTGAGCGCGATGGTCGGCGCCGGCATCTTCACCGCCCTCGCGCCCGCCGCCGGGGCGGCCGGCCCCGGACTGCTGCCGGCGCTGCTGCTCGCCGCCGTGGTCGCGTACTGCAACGCCTCCTCCTCCGGCCGGCTCGCCGCGCTGTATCCCGAGTCCGGCGGCACCTACGTGTACGGGCGGGAGCGGCTGGGGCCGTTCTGGGGGTACCTCGCGGGCTGGGGCTTCGTGGTCGGGAAGACGGCCTCCTGCGCGGCGATGGCGTTGACGGTCGGGCTGTACGTGTGGCCGGCGCAGGCGCATCTGATCGCGGTCGTCGCGGTGGCGGCGCTGACCGGGGTGAACTACGTGGGGGTGCAGCGTTCGGCCGCGGTGGCGCGCGTGCTCGTGCTGGCGGTGCTGGCCGTCCTGCTGCTCGTGGTGGCCGTGTGCGTCTTCGCCGGGACCGCCGACGCCGGGCGGCTCTCCGTCGCCGGCGCGGACGCGGGTGTGCTGCAGGCCGCCGGGCTGCTCTTCTTCGCGTTCGCCGGGTACGCGCGCGTGGCCACGCTCGGCGAGGAGGTGCGCGAGCCGGAGCGGACCATCCCGCGCGCGATCCTGCTCTCCCTGGCCGTCGCACTCGCCGTCTACGCCGCCGTCGCGGTGGCGGTGCTGGTCGTGCTCGGTCCCGCTCTCGCGCAGGCGCGGGCGCCGCTGGCCGAGGCCGTCCGGGTGGCCGGCGCCGACTGGCTGGTGCCCGTCGTGCGGGTCGGGGCGGCGGTCGCGGCGCTCGGTTCGCTGCTGGCGCTGATCCTCGGGGTGTCGCGCACCGTGCTCGCGATGTCACGCGACCGGTTTCTGCCGCGCGGGCTCGCGGCCGTGCATCCCCGGTTCGCCGTGCCGCACCGCGCGGAACTGGCCGTCGGGGCCGTCGTCGCGGTCATCGCGGCCACCGCCGACGTCCGGGCCGCGATCGGGTTCAGCTCGTTCGGGGTGCTGGTCTATTACGCCGTCGCGAACGCCTCGGCGTGGACGCTCGGCCGCCGGATCGTGCCCGCCCTCGGGCTGGTCGGCTGCCTGGTGCTGGCCCTGGCGCTGCCGTGGCGTTCGGTGGCGGCGGGTGCGCTGGTCCTGGCGGTCGGCGCGGTCGCCTACCTGTTTCACGATCGTGTCGGACGCGTTGTGGGTCGGCCGTAACGCCGCCGTCGCGCCGGGAGTCACGCCCGCGTAACCGCCCGTTCCTAGTTTCCGGGGGAACGGAGAGGAGCACGGGTGGAGCGCGTCCGTACGGTGTGTTCGTACTGCGGCGTCGGCTGCGGAATCGTCCTCGACGTCAACCGGCGCACCGTCACCGGCGACCGGGACCATCCGGCCAACGCCGGACGCCTGTGCACGAAGGGCGCCACCAGCGGCGAACTGCTCACCGCCCCCGGCCGCCTCGACCGCGCCCTCGTCGACCGCGAACCCACCGACCTCGACGTCGCGGTCTCGCTCACCGCGCGGCGGCTGCGCGAGACGCTCGACGCGCACGGCCCCGACTCCGTCGCCCTGTACGTCTCCGGGCAGATGGGTCTGGAGGCGCAGTACCTGGCGAACAAGCTGGCCAAGGGCTTCATCCGCACCACCCGGATCGAGTCGAACTCGCGGCTGTGCATGGCCAGCGCCGGCACCGGCTACAAGCTCTCGCTCGGTGCCGACGGGCCGCCCGGCTCCTACGACGACCTCGACCGCGCCGACCTGTTCCTGGTCATCGGCTCGAACATGGCCGACTGTCACCCGATCCTGTTCCTGCGCATGATGGACCGGGTCAAGGCCGGTGCGCGGCTCATCGTGGTGGACCCGCGCCGCACGGCCACCGCCGCCAAGGCCGACCTGTACCTGCCGGTGCGCCCCGGCACCGACCTCGCCCTGCTCAACGGCCTGTTGCACCTGCTCGTGGCGAACGGCCGCACGGACCGGGAGTTCATCGCCGCGCACACCGAGGGCTGGGAGGCGATGACCGGCTTCCTCGACGACTACACGCCGGAGGCGGTGGCCGCGCTCACGGGCGTTCCCGAGAACGACCTGAGGACCGCGGCCGAGTGGATCGGGACGGCCGGGGAATGGACGAGCCTCTGGACCATGGGTCTCAACCAGAGCACCCACGGCACCTGGAACACCAACGCCCTGATCAACCTGCACCTGGCGACCGGCGCGATCTGCCGGCCGGGCAGCGGCCCCTTCTCGCTGACCGGCCAGCCCAACGCGATGGGCGGCCGCGAGATGGGCTACATGGGGCCGGGCCTGCCCGGGCAGCGCTCGGTGCTCGACGCCGGCGAACGCGCGTTCACCGAGGAGGTCTGGGGGCTGCCGGCCGGGACGCTGCGCAGCGAGGTCGGGCGCGGCACGGTCGACATGTTCCGCCGGATGGCCGACGGGGAGATCAAGGCCTGCTGGATCATCTGCACCAACCCGGTCGCGTCGGTCGGCAACCGGCGCACCGTCGTCGAGGGCCTGGAACGCTGCGACTTCGTGGTGACCCAGGACGCCTTCGCCGACACCGAGACGAACGCCCACGCCGACGTGGTGCTGCCGGCGGCGATGTGGTCCGAGGCCGACGGCGTGATGATCAACTCGGAACGGAACCTGACCCTGGTGCCCGGCGCCGTCACGCCGCCCGGACAGGCCCTGCCCGACTGGCAGCTGATCGCCCGGATCGCCTGCGAGATGGGCTACGCGGACGCCTTCACGTACGGCTCGGCCGCCGAGGTCTACGCCGAGATCCAGCGCTTCGCCAACGAGAAGACCGGCTACGACCTGCGCGGCGCCTCCTACGAACGGCTCCGCACCGGCCCCGTCCAGTGGCCCGCCCCGCCCGGCTGCGGCCCGCGCAACCCGATCCGCTACCTGACCCCGGACGGGCCGCGCTTCCCCACGCCCAGCGGGCGCGCGATCTTCCACGCCCGCCCGCACGTGCCGCCGGCCGAGCTGCCCGACGACGACCACCCGTTCGTGCTGAACACCGGCCGGGTGCAGCACCAGTGGCACACGCTCACCAAGACCGGCAAGATCACCGCGCTGAACAAGCTCAACCCCGGGCCGTTCCTCGAGATCCACCCCGACGACGCCTTCGTGCTCGGTATCGGGGCGGGCGACGAGGTCGAGGTCGCCTCGCGGCGCGGACGGGCCGTGCTCCCGGCCGTCCTGACGGACCGGGTCCGTCCCGGGTCGCTCTTCGCGCCGTTCCACTGGAACGACCTCTTCGGCGCGAACCGCAGCGTCAACGCGGTCACCAACGACGCGGTGGACCCGCTGTCGTTCCAACCGGAGCTGAAGGTCTGCGCGGTCGCGCTGACCCGGGTGGCGGCCGCCCCCGTCCCGGCCGGCACGCCCGGCGCGGCGCACGGCATCTCGGCGTCCGGCCTCGCCGGTATCGGCATCTCGGCCGACGGCCTTTCGCCGGCGGGCGTTTCCGCGGGCGCCGGCCGGCCGGGCGGAGTCTCGGCGGTGGCCTCGGGGCTGCTCGGGATCGACCCCGCGCCGCCAGTCCTGACCGACCCGCAGCGGCGGTACCTGGCCGGGTTCCTCGCCGGGGCCGCGACCGCCGACGCGCCGCCGGTGCTGCCGGCCGGGGCGCCGTTCGACGCCCTGACGGCGGCGTGGATCGACGGGTTCGTCGCCGGCGGGTGGCGCGCCCCCACCGCCGCCGCGGATGCACTGTCCACTGCGGACAGTCAGGCGGTGCGGGTGCTGTGGGCGTCGCAGACCGGCACGGCGGAGGAGTTCGCGGCGACCGTCCACAGGAGACTGTCGGACAGCGGGCTGGCGGCACACCTGCGCAGCATGTCCGATCCGGCCGCCGAACTGCTGGACGGCTCCGGGGACCTGCTGGTCATCACGAGCACGTTCGGGGACGGGGACGCGCCGGACAACGGGGCCACGTTCTGGGAGTCGCTGCGCGACGCGCCACGGCTGGACGGGCGGCGGTACGCGGTGCTGGCGTTCGGGGACTCGTCGTATCACGACTTCTGCGGGCACGGGCGGCGGATCGACGACCGGCTGGCCGAGCTGGGGGCGGTGCGGATCGCGCCCCGCGTCGACTGCGAACCGGACTACGAGGACGCCGCGCAGGGCTGGCTCGACGCGGTGGTGCAGGCGCTGACCGCACCCGAACCGGCCGCCGCACTCGCCGCGCCCGCCGGTGACGTGGCCCGGGGCGTCAACGGGTCGGCGACGCGGGTGGCGCGGGTGGCGCCGCGGCCGGGTTCGCCGGACGGGGCAACGGTTGTCGGTGCGCCCGTGCCGGTGCTGAGGCCGGCGGGTGGTGCGGGGGCGGTGCTCGCTCCGGTCGGTGGTGCGAAGGCGGTGCGGAAGGTCGTTCCGGGGTCGAAGGGTGCGCCGGTCGGGTCCGCGCTCATCGGCAACGAACTGCTCTCCGGCGCGGGTTCGGCGAAGGAGGTGCGGCGGTTCACGTTCGACACCGGCGACGCCGACCTCGGCTACGCCGCCGGTGACGCGCTCGGCGTCCTGCCCACCAACTGCGCGGAACTCGTCGCGGAGTGGCTCGACGTCACTGGGCTCGACGCCGACGCGGAGGTGGCGCTCGGCGGCGAGCCGATCGGGTTCGCCGAGGCGCTGCGGACCCGCCTGGACATCACCGGACTCGCACCGGCGCTGCTGCGCTTCGTGGCCGACCGCACCCAGTCCGCGCCGCTGAAGACGCTGCTGCGGCCCGACAACAAGGGCGAACTGGCGAAGTGGACCTGGGGCCGCCAGGCGATCGACGTGGTCGCCGAGCACGGGGTGCGCGCCTCGGCCGCGGAGTGGGCCGGAGTGCTCAGGCCGTTGCAGCCGCGCCTGTACTCGATCTCGTCCACGCCGGTCGACGACCCGCGCCGGGTGAGCCTGACCGTGTCGGTGGTGCGCTTCGCCAACCCGGGTGGGCGTTCGCGCAAGGGGGTGTGCTCGACGTATCTGGCCGACGCCGCCCCGGAGCAGCCGGTGCCGGTGTACCTGAGGCGCAACCCGTCGTTCCGCCTCCCGGCCGACGACGCACCGGTGATCATGATCGGGCCGGGGACGGGCGTGGCGCCGTTCGTGGCGTTCCTGCGCGAACGCCGTGCGCGTGGCGCGCGCGGGCCGTCCTGGCTCTTCTTCGGGGAGCAGCGGCGTTCCACCGACTTCTACTACGCCGACGAACTCGACGCGATGCGCAACGAGGGCACGCTCACCCGGCTCGATGTGGCGTTCTCCCGGGATCAGCGCAACAAGGTCTACGTCCAGGACCGGATGCGCGAACACGGCGCCCACCTGTGGCGGTGGCTCTGCGACGGCGGGCACCTCTACGTCTGCGGGGACGCCAGCCGGATGGCCAAGGACGTGGACCGGGCGCTGCGCGAGATCGTCGCCACGCACGGCGGCGTCGACCCGGAACCGTGGATCAAGGCGCTGGTCGCCGAGCGCCGCTATCTTCGCGACGTGTACTGATCTCCACGCTGCGGGCCGCCGACCACCGGCCACTCATGCACGCGACACCCGACGACACCGACGCGACGGCCGTCGTCGCCGAGCGCACCAGCACCGACCCGGAACGCCGGTCAGGAGGCCGTGGCGGGCTTCCCGGCCGGAGCGGCCGACGCGTCGCCCGGCGTGGGGCGCAGCGTCAGCACCCGGGCGCCCGCCGGCGTGATGGCGACCGTGTGCTCGGAGTGTGCGGTGCGGGAGCCGTCGGCCGAACGGATCGTCCAGCCGTCCGCGTCGTACTTGATCTTGTCGGTCGTGCGGCACAGCCAGGGCTCGACGGCGATCGTGAGGCCGGGATCGAGCTTCATGCCGCGGCCGGCGCGGCCGTTGTTGGCCACGTGCGGCGCCTCGTGCATGGTGCGCCCGATGCCGTGGCCGCCGAACTCGTTGTTGACGCTGTACCCGTAGGAGTGGGCGACCGCGCCGATCGCGGCGGAGATGTCACCGAGACGGCCACCGGGCTTGGCGGCGGCGATGGCGGCCTCCAGGGCGACCTCGGTCGCCTCGATCAGCTTCACGTCGGCGGGGTCCGGGGTGCCGACGATGAACGAGAGCGCGGAGTCGGCGGACCAGCCGTCGATGGTGACCGCCATGTCGATGCTGACCAGGTCGCCGTCGCGCAGCACGTAGTCGTGCGGCAGCCCGTGCAGGACGGCGTCGTTGACCGACAGGCACAGCACGTTACGGAACGGGCCGCGGCCGAACGAGGGGGAGTAGTCCCAGTAGCAGGAGACGGCGCCGCGTTCCTTGATCCGGCGGCGGGCGTGGTGCTCGATGTCCATCAGGTTGACGCCGACCGCGGCGACACCGCTCAGCTCGGCGAGCAGTTCGCCGACGAACCGGCCGGTCACCGCCATCCGGTCGATCTCCTCGGCGGACTTGAGCTCGATCACGACAGCCTCCCTCTCCGTATGCGGTATTTTTATACCACGCCGGTTCTGGGTGGCGGGGTAGGGCTTATCCTGCTCTCATGGTTCGCCACCCACTCACCGCCGAACAGATCGCCGCTGGTCAGCGCCTCGGGGTGGCCCTGCGGGCCGCGCGCGCCGGCCGCAGCCTCGTCGAGGTGGCCGTGGCGGCCGGGATCTCCCCGGAGACGCTGCGCAAGATCGAGGCGGGCCGGCTGCCCGCGCCGGCGTTCGGCACGGTGGTCTGCCTCAGCCAGGCGCTCGACGTGCCGCTGGGGGAGCTGGCCGACGTGTGGCTGGCCGACATGCCCGTCCGCCAGGCCTCCTGACGCCGGCACCGCACCCGCGCCGATGCCTCGGTGGTGACCGCGCTGCTGCGCTACGCGCAGGTGATGCAGCGGCGGGCGAACGGCCGCGCGGCGAGCCGCTCCGGCGCGATCGGCCGGCCGCACCGTTCGCAGACGCCGTAGGTGCCGGCGTCGACCCGTCCCAGCGCCTCGTCGATCTCGACGATCCGCTCCCGCGCGGCGGCGAGCAGCGCGGTCAACTGGGCGCGTTCGAAGCCGACGGTGGCGCCCTCCGGGTCGTGCTCGTCGTCGGCGTTGGAGTCGCGCGACGCGGCGAACAGCGCCCGCAGGTCCCGGCTCAGCGTCGCGGCCTCCGACTCCGCGCTCGCGCGCAGCCGCAGCAACTCGTCCCGGACCATCTGCGCAGCTTAGCGATCCCGGCGGCCGGTCACCGGTGGAAGCGACCGGCCGCCGGGCCGTGCCTCAGCGCGGGACGTCGACGCGGTCGGCGGTGACGACCGTGCCGGTGGACGCGGCGTTGCGGGTGCCGGTGACGCGCACCCGTACGGTGTGGCTGCCGGCGGGGAGTTCCGCCGAGGTGTACAGCGCCTGCTGCTCGGCCCTGGTGGCGCGGTACAGGTCCACAGTGGACTCCGGCCCGCCGTCGACGCTCACGGCGGCGATGCCGTGGTGCGCGGCGACGGTGAAGTACACCTTCGCGCGGGTGCCGGTGAACGTGAGGCTGTAGGTCGCGCCCGCCGCGTCGGAGTAGTGGTCGTCGTCGCGGTACTTGCCGGCGCCGTCGGCGGTGAGCCACGTTCCCGCGTAGGTGAACGCCGTGTCGTTGACCGCCTCCGGAGACGACGTCGGCGTGGGCGTGGCCGAACGGCTCGGCGAAGGCGAAGGCGACGGCGCGATCGACGGCGACGGTGACGGCGGGACCGACGGGGTGATGCCGTCGGTGGGCTCGTGTACATGGGCTTGTCGATGCTGTTCATCGCGCGGATCGTCGGGCCGAAGTGGCCGGAGACGATCTGCCCGTTGCTGGTGTGGTAGTCGTACTCGTGCAGGGAGCCGACGTCGATGTCCGGTCCACTGTGGACATACGCGTAGTCCTGGGTGCCGGGGATGTACTCGCCGAGCGTGCCGGTGGAGACCAGGGTGTCGGGCGCCAGGGACTTCAGCAGCGCCGCGGTCTCGTCGAAGAACGTCTTCATCACGGTGTCGTTCGCCGCGCCGCGCGGCTCGTTCATGATCTCCCACATGGCGATCGCCGGCGAGGAGCGGTACGGCGTCACCACCTCACGCACCCAGTTGAGGTATTCGCCGCGGAACCGCCGACGAACCGGTACGGCTGCCCGTCGAGCATCAGTCGGCTACCGCTGCGCGTGAGGAACCCGTGCGTCGTGCCGGTCGCCGCGGCCCGCACGGGTGCGGTGGGCTCGGCGGGATCCGCATCATCGATGTCGAGGTGCACCTTAGTGCGTCAGGACGGTTCGTGATCGCCGCGGTTCGCCGAGCGGGTTCCGAGCTGTGCGCGCAGCCCTGCGATGAGGGTCTCCAGGGCGAACGCCCAGACGTCCTCCGGCGTGGCGGTGGCGGCGATCGAGCGCACCAGGGGGAACGCGTCGACGGGCAGTTCGTCCAGGCGGGTCTCCAGCACCTCGCCCCGGGCGGCCTTGCTGCGTTCGAGGCCGACCTCGACGGCGAGCAGCGCGACCGTCTTCACCGCCGAGTAGGCGTCGACTGCGGAGAAGCCGGCCTGCACGAAGGCGGCGAGCGCGATCTCGAACGACGCCGTCGCCCGGCTGCCCTGCGCGGGCCGCTGTTGCAGGGCGTGGAAGGCGCCGGGATGGGTGGTGGCGATCGTGCCCATCGCGGCGAAGAAGTGGCGGGTCCACTCCTCCCACGGCACCGGGGTGACGGGCAGCTTCGCCTCGGTGAGCAGGACCTCGACGATGCCGTCGGTGATCGCGTCCCGGGTGGGCACGTGGTTGTACAGGGAGGTCACGTGCACGCCCAGCTCCGTGCTGATGCGGCGCAGGGTGACGGCTTCGGGGCCCTCGTGGTCGGCGATGCGGATCGCGGTCCGCAGGATCTGATCACGCGTCAACGGGGCCATGCCGGCCATTATCTACGGCCCTTGCCTCGGGCCTACAGTGTAGGTAAGAATCACCAACACTGTAGGTTTGAACGACCGGAGGCGGACATGGGGTTCCAGCGGAGCGACCTCGAGAAGAAGCTGACCGAACTGATCGACCGGCACGGTGTGCCCGGTGCGCAACTCGCGGTCCTCGACGGCGACACCGTCACCGAGGTCGCCGCCGGCGTGCTGAGCCTGCGCACCGGCACCCGGGTCACCACCGACGCGCTGTTCCTGCCCGGGTCGATCGGCAAGCTGTACACGGCCACCCTGGTGCTGATGCTGGTCGACGAGGGTCTGGTCGAGCTGGACGCGCCGGTCCGCCGCTACCTGACCGACTTCGAGGTCGCCGACACCCGGGCGCGGGACAGCGTGACCGTGCGCGACCTGCTCCGCCACAGCAGCGGCTTCGACGGGGACGTCTTCCTCGACACCGGCCGCGGCGACGACGCGCTCAGCCGCTACGTGGAGCGGATCGCCGACCTGCCGCAGATCTGCCCGCCCGGCCGGATCTGGAGCTACAGCAACAGCGGTTACGCCCTCCTCGGCCGGCTGATCGAGGTGGTCGTCGGGAGTACCTACGAGGAGGCGCTGCGGACCCGGCTGTTCGAGCCGCTCGGGCTGCGGCACACCGTGTCGTTCCCCGAGGACGTGATCCCGCACCCGCACGCCGTCGGGCACGTCGCGGACCCGGAGCACCCGGAAACGCTCGTGGTCAGCCCGAGCTGGGGGCTGTGGCGGTCGTGCGGCCCGATGGGGGCGTCGGTCGTCGCGAGCGCCGGCGACGTCCTCAACTTCGTCGTCCCGCACGTCAACGGCGGTCTCGCGGCCGACGGCACCCGCCTGCTGTCCGAGGCGGCGGTCGCGGCGATGCAGGACCGGCAGATCGACCTCGTCGACGACAGCATCCTGGGTGACGGCTGGGGCCTCGGCTGGATCCTGGACCACTGGGGCGAGCTGGCGGTCATCGGCCACGACGGCAACTCCATCGGGCAGAACGCGTTCATGCGGGTCGCGCCCGGGCACCGGTTCGGCTTCTGCCTGCAGACCAATGTCGAGAGCGCCCTGGCGGTGTACCGCGAACTGGCCGACTGGCTGTTCGGCGAGCGGTTCGGGGTCGGCCCGCGGCCCGATCCCGAGGAGCTGGACTCCCCGGTCGCCGACCCGTCCCGCTACGTCGGCACCTACGCGCGTGCGGGCGTGCGCATGGAGGTGACGGCGAACGGCCCGGGCGGCCTGGCCGCCACGATGACCGTGTCGCGGGAGGGTCCCGACGTGGAGAACATGCCACCGATGGTCGACCTGCCGTTGCGGCCGACCGCGCGCGAGGACGGGTTCCTGCTCAAGCTGCCGATCTCGGACAGCGATCTCCTCGCGGTGTTCTTCAACCCCGACGAGCCGGACGGCCGGCCCACCTATCTGCACTTCGGCGGACGGGCCCACCGGCGCGCCTGAAAGTTTCACCAGACATCGACATCCGTTGACGTCCGGGGCGCCGGCTGGTTAGGTCGCCATGCCAGGAAAACGTTTGCCTGGGCGGATCGGAGGCGGAGTCCCGTGATCGGATACCTCACGGCCCGGAGCGGGGTGTGGCGGCCGGCGCTGATCGCCCTGGCCACCGCGCTGGCGGCGGCGGGCGGCGTCGTGGTCCTCTCCGCGCCGGCCGCCGCCGCGACGCGCCCGTTCCGCGGCATGAACTGGGCGGTGCTGGGTGACAACTTCAGCACCGGCCCGCTCGTGGTGCAGGGGCTCAGCACGTCCGACAGCAATGCCACCGTGCGGGCCAAGGCGAACGCCCTGTACGACGACATGGCCGCCACCATGGGCGTCAACACCGTCCGGCTGCCGATCAACACGCACACCGTCGGCACCACCTGGTGGAACGCCTACCGGGGCGCGATCGACGCGGCCACCGCGCGCGGGTTCAAGGTGATCCTGGCCTACTGGGAGGACGGCGCCGCCTCCGGCGGACGGATCACCGACCTCGCCGCCTGGAACGCGATGTGGTCCACGGTGACGAACACGTACGGCGCGAACGCCAACGTCTACTTCGAGCCGATGAACGAGCCGCACGGCTACAGTTCGGCGCAGTGGCGCGACGTGGCGGCCAACTGGCTCGCCTACCACTACTCCGCGGTGCCGGCCCGCGTGCTCATCGGCGGCACCGGCTACAGCCAGGATCTGCGGGACGTGTGCAACGACAGCCGGTTCAGCGGCACGCTGCTCTCGTTCCACCACTACGCGTTCTTCTACGAGCCGATGACGTACGACGCGTTCCGCACCCACATCCAGACCCGGCTCGGCAACTGCGCCTCCCGCGCGGTGGCGACCGAGTTCGGCGCGACGATGGACAACGGGCTCAACTACGCCGACCCGAACAGCACCGACAACTTCGTGCGCCACATCCGCGCCATGGCCCAGGTCATGCGGGACAACCAGATGGGCGGCACCTACTGGCCCGGCGTCGGCGGCAAGGTGGGCGGCAACGGCTACGACGCGTACTCGATGTTCGCGCTCAGCGGCAGCGGCACCGACCTGAACCTGAGCATCCGCAACGCTTCCGGCGCCGACCGGATCCGGTATGCCTGGGGCGACAACGTCGGCAGCGATCCGGTGACGCCGTTCTACCGGATCGACGTGCGGCACAGCGGCAAGGCGATGGACGTCCAGCAGCCGAACACCGCCAACGGCGCACGCGTCGGCCAGTACACCTACGGCGGCAGCGCCTGGCAGCAGTGGCAGTTCCAGGACGCCGGCTCCGGCTACTGGCGCATCGTTAGCCGGCACAGCGGCAAGTGCCTCGACGTGGTGAGCGCCTCCACCGCCGACGGCGCCGAACTCGTGCAGTACACCTGCGGCTCCGGCACCAACCAGCAGTTCCAGATGGTGGCCGGCGGGAGCTGGTTCCAGCTCAGGGCGCGGCACAGCGGCAAGTGCGTGGACGTGCCGGCCGCCTCGACGGCCGACGGCGTGGTGCTGAAGCAGTACCCGTGCAACAGCGGCACCAACCAGCAGTGGTCCCGCACGGCGGCCTGATCAGCGCGGCCGGGTCGTCGCGGCGCACAGCACCGACTCCGCCAGTTCCCGCAGAAAAGCCCGCATCGACGGCGGCGGCAGGTACCGGGTGTCCGCGGTGAGCAGAACGCCGAGTCCGTCCGGGGTGTCGTGCAGCTCGACGCAGAACCGGCAGTGCATCACGGCGGGATGCTCCTGGGCCCGGATCCGCGGCGCCGGCGGGCCGGCGGGCAGCGGGGCGTCGTCGGCGGAGAGCCGGACGTCGTTGAAGCAGCAGTGCGGGTCGACGACGGCGCCGCGCAGGCGGGACAGCTCGGCGGTGGCCGCGTCGCGCTCGCGCGGGTCGTAGTAGGCGCAGCGGTAGGCGCGCAGCGCGGCGTGCCGGGTGCGCGGCACCAGCTCCTCGAGATCGGCCTCCCCGGCCGTGTCCAGGACGAGCAGTCCCTGCATCACCAGCGTGCCGACGACGTCGGCGTACCCGGGCCGGAACCGGTTGTGGACCAGCGTGTGCATGGCGACCCGGCGATGCCCGGTCCACCGGCCGACGAGCGCCGCCGTGGCGGCCATCAGCACGGTGGCGGTGCCGGTCCGGTGCCGGCGGGCCAGGCTCAGCGCGGCCTCGGCGAGCGGGCGGCAGGTCAACAGGTGGCGCTGGTAGGGCGGATCGGCCGGCGCGCCGACGGCGGCGAACATCGTGACCGGGGCGGCGCGCAGCTGATCGGTCCAGTACCGGACGGCGCGGGCGCTGGTGGCCGTTCCGGCCGCCTCGGCGGGTGCGAGGTCGACCGGTTGCAGCCCGGTGAAGCGGGGCAGCCGGCCGCGCAGCAGGGCGAGGCGCAGGTCGCGCAGCAGCGTGTCGGCGGCGTAGCCGTCGACGGACAGGTGGCTCGCGACGAGTGCGATCCGGCGCACCCGGCCGTCGACGGTCACGAAGCCGACCCGCAGCGGGAGTTCCGCCGCGTGATCGAACGACCGGCGCCACAGCCGGTCGCGCAGCTCGACGCCGGCGCGCTCCAGGGTCCCCGGGACGGCGTCGACGATCTCGATGTCGAGCCGTCCGCTCGGTTGCACGATCTGGCGCAATCGGCCGTCGGGCGTCTCGTAGCGGGTCCGCAGCGCCTCGTACCGTTCGATGACCGTGCCGACGGCGGAGGCGGCCGAGGCCGGGGTCGCACCGGCCCGTTCCGACAGCGATATCAGGCGGCGCATGTTCAGGAAATGGTCGTTCGGTGCGAGCTGCCCGAGCGCCTTCCAAATGGAGCGCTGTCCCCAGGTCGGTGCGGTTTCCATTGCCCGGCCCCCGATGAATTCCGCGACCGCGTGCGCGGACTCCTGCGCAATCATGTCGGCACCGTAGCGCCTCGGAGGCCGGAAAGTTTCGGCGGCTGTCAATTGGACCGGTGTGTGCCGTCGCGCCGTGAAAGTTTTCACGGGCGGCTCGAATTCACCTGGGCGGAAAGCGCTTGCCCCGGGGCCATTGGGGATAAATCGAACCGTTCGGGACGCACGGTGAAAGGCCATTCATGACCGAACTGTCGCGGTCCAAGGAGCGGCGGTATCGCCGCTGATGGGCGCGTTGAGGCCGGTGACCAACCCCGACGACCCGGGCCGTACCGGTGGCGATCGGCATAAGGCGTCGAAGCCCGTCATATAGCCGACAATGTGGCGCCACGACAATGGATCCCGAAAACGATTCACAGTCTTGACACCTATCGTTGTCGGTGGCCAGAATTTGCATCCATCCGAAACGGTTCATCATCCGAATGGTGGGCCGCCCGGGCATTTCCCGTTGCGGATCTTTCTCTTCCGCGTGCGGGCACACCAATTGCCGAACGGTGATTTCGCCTGCCCGTATTCCGAAAGTTTCCTGACGCTCCCCGACGGCGCGGAGCGGCGCATTCTCACCATGCCGGAGGCTCACGCGTGTCCAGGTATCCAAGCCACTGCCCGAGACGGCGACGGGCGCACCGGTGAGCCGCCCGGGCTTACGCGCCCTGATCGCGGGCGCGGGTCTCTCCGGTTCCCTGCTGGCCGTCTACCTGGCCCGACGGGGCTACGACGTCGAGGTGTTCGAAGGCCGCGCGGACCCGCGCGCCGTCGCCGGCGGCGACGACCGCTCCATCAACCTCGGCATGTCGGCGCGGGGAATCCGTGCCCTGCGACGGGTCGAACTGTGGGACGCGCTCGCCCCGCGGCTCGTGCCGATGCGCGGCCGCATGATCCACCGGCCGGACGGCACGCTCGTGTTCCAGGCGTACGGCTCGCGTCCGGACGAGATCCTGCATTCGATCCGGCGCAACGAGCTCAACGCCTTCCTCGTCGACCGGGCCGAGAAGCACGCCGGGGTGCGGTTCCACTTCGGCCGGCGCTGCGTGTCGCTCGACCGGGACACCGCCGCGCTGACCGTCGCCGACGTCCTGACCGGTGAACGGCGCACGCACCGGGGGGATTTCGTCGTCGGCGCCGACGGGGCCTTCTCCACGGTCCGCCGGCGGATGCACCACGGGCTGCCGGTCGACTTCCAGCAGACGTTCATCGACTGGGGCTACAAGGAACTGACCATCCCGCCGCACGCCGACGGGTCGGCCCGCACGCCGATCGAGGCGCTGCACCTGTGGCCCAGTGACAACGGGCTCGTGGTCGGCCACCCGAACATCGACAACTCGATCACGTGCACCCTGCTGCTGCCGCTGGCCGCCGAACGGGGCACACCCAGCTTCGCCACCCTGCCGGACTCCGCCGCCGCGACGGCGTACGCGCGCGCCACGTTCCCGGACCTGCCGGGCCTGATCCCGGACTTCGCGGCGCAGTACGACGCGCATCCGGTCGCGCACCTGGTGACCGTTCGCACCGGCGCGTGGCACCACCGCGACCGGGTCGTCCTCGTCGGCGACGCCTGCCACGCCGTCACGCCGTTCTACGGCCAGGGGATGAATTCCGCCTTCGAGGACTGCCTGGTGCTGGACGAGTGCCTGAGCCGCCACCCCGACGACCGGGCCGCCGCGTTCGCGCTGTTCCAGGCGCTGCGCCGGCCGCACACCGACGTGCTGGCCGACCTGTCCATGCGCAACTTCGTCGAGCTGCGCGACCGGGTCCGTTCGCCGCTGCATCTCGCCCGCGCCCGGGCCGACCTGCTGCTCAACCGGATGTTCCCGCGGCTGTGGCGGCCGCTGTACGCGATGGTGTCGCACAGCACCGTGCCCTACGGCGACGCGTTGCGCCGGGCCCGACGCCAGGACGCCGTGCTCGCGGTGACCGCGACCGCCGCGCTCACCGGCGCCGCGTGGGCGACCGCCGGGTTCGCGCGCCGCCGGAGTTTCCGGGGGAACCGATGAATGGGCGCGGGATTCCGGCGCGCGCACCGGGTGCGGCGGTGCCGCTCACCCCGGCCCAGGAACGGCTGTGGTTCCTCGAGCGGGCCGGCTTCGACGGCGCGACGTACCACAACTGGTTCGCCCACCGGCTGCGTGGCCCGCTCGACGCCGCCGCGCTCTCCGACGCGATGGCCCTCGTGCTGCACCGCCACGACGCGATGCGCACCGCGATCGTCGACGTCGGCGGGCGGGCCCGGCAGGTGGTGCACGATCGGGTCCCCGGTGCGTTGGAGCTGGTGGAGCTGCCGGCCGCCGGGGGCGAGTCGCGGCTGCGGGAGTTCGCCGCGGCGTTCGTGCGCCGGCCGTTCGACCTCGCGCGGCCGCCGCTGCTGCGCGCCGCGCTGGTGCGCCGCGCCGACGACGACCACGTTCTCGTGGTGTGCGTGCACCACATCGTGGCCGACGGCACCGGCATCGGGATCCTGATGGCGGAACTGTTCACCGCCTACGGGGCGGCGGTCGAGGGGAACGCGCCGCGGCTGCCGGCGCCGGGCGTGCCGTTCGCCGACTACGCCGCCTGGCTGGCCGGCTCCGGAGCGGACCGGCGCGCGGAGGATCGGGAGTACTGGCGAACGCACCTGGCCGGCGCCCTGCCGCTGAGCACCCTGCCCGCCGACCGGCCGCGCCCGGCGAGCCCGAGCCTGCGTTCCGGCCGGCACAGCGTGACGCTCGACGCCGACCTGGTCGCGAACGTGCGGACCCTCGCGCGCGCGGAACGCTGCACGCCGTTCGCGCTGTACCTCGCCGCGCTGTCGGCGGTGCTCGCCCGGCACACCGGCGAGGAGGACCTCGTCATCGGCACCCCGGCGGACAACCGGCACACGCCGGAGCTGGAACGCACCGTCGGCATGTTCGCCAACACCCTGGCGCTGCGGACCCGGCTCGAGGACAACCCGACGCTGCGCGACGTGCTGCGCACGGCTCGCCGCACCGCGTTCGGCGGGGTCGGCCACCGGATGCTGCCCTTCGACGTGGTCGTCGACCTGGCCCGGGTGCACCGCGGGCTCAGCCACAACCCGCTGTTCCAGGTCATGCTCGTCGTCGAGCCCGACGGCTACGGCGACCTGCCGCTGCCGCCGGGGCTCCACGCGCGGGAGTGGGAACTCGGCGCGCCGCCGGCCCGCTTCGACCTGACGCTGATCGTCGTCAACGGCCCGCGGGTGACGTTCGTGGTGGACTACGCCGCCGAGCTGTACGAACCGGAGACGATCGCGCGCTTCACCGACCACCTGATCCGGCTGCTGGCCGCGTTCGCGAGCGAGCCGGGGCAACGGCTCTGGGACGTCGACCTCGCCGGCGATGCGCACGCGGCGGCGCCGCCCCTCGCGCCGCCGGCGCCGTTCGTCACCGACCTGATCGCGGAGAGCGTCTCGGCCCATCCGGACAGCGTCGCGGTGCGCGGCGACGACGCCTCCCTCACCTACGCGGAACTGGGCCGGCGCAGCACCGCGCTCGCCGCCCGGCTGCGTGAGCTCGGCACCGGCCCGGAAGACGTCGTGGCGGTCGTCGCACCGTCCACAGTGGACAGCATCGTGGCGCTGCTCGCCGTGCTGCGCACCGGCGGCGCCTACCTGCCGGTCGACCCGACGCACCCGCCGGGCCGGGTGGCGCGGCTGCTGGCCGACGCCGGGGTGCGCGTCGCGATCGCCGCGCCGCAACGGGCGGCGGTCCTCGCCGGGTTCACCGGTACCACGCTGTCTGCGGCGGAGTGCACCGCACCGGCCGACCTGCCCGCCGGATCCGTCGCCGGAGCGGAACAGCTGGCGTACCTGATCTACACGTCGGGTTCGACCGGCCGGCCGAAGGGCGTGCAGATCACGCACGGCACGCTGGCCCGGCTGACCCGGTCCTTTGTGGACATTCACCGGCTGCGGGCGGGCGACGTGCTGTTCATGGTGCCGCCGTTGACGTTCGACGCCTCGGTGGGGGACGTCTTTCCGGCCCTGGCCGTCGGTGCCACGCTCGTCCTGCACCCGGAGCCGGCCCGGCTCGACGGGCCCGCGCTGCTGGAGTTCACCGCGCGACACGCGATCACCGCGATCGACGTGCCGGTGTCGTTGTGGCGCCGCTGGATCGGCGACTTCGCCACCGGCGCACCACCGCCGCCGGACTGGAGCGTGTCGACGGTGATGGTCGGCGGCGAACGGGTGCCGAACGCCGCGGTGCGCGCCTGGATCGAGGTCACCGGTGGGCGGGTCGCGCTGTTCAACCACTACGGGCCGACCGAGGCGACGGTCTGCGCCACCACCCATCACGTGCCGGCCGGCGCGGCGCCGGAACCGGGCACCCATCTGCCGATCGGCCGGCCGCTGCCGCACGTGCGCGCCTACGTCCTCGGCCGGTACGGCAGCCACGCGCCGATTGGGGCGCCCGGGGAACTGCACCTCGGCGGCGACTGCCTGGCGCGCGGCTACCTGCACCAGCCGGAGCTGACCGCCGAGCGGTTCCCGCCGGATCCCTTCGCACCACAGGGAAACGGGCGGATGTACCGCACCGGCGACCTGGTCCGCCGGCGTGCGGACGGCGTCCTGGAGTTCCTCGGCCGGGTCGACCGCCAGGTGAAGATCAACGGCCATCGGATCGAACCGGCGGAGGTCGAGGCGTCCGTCGCGGCCCATCCGGAGGTCACCGACGCGGCCGTGATCGCCGGGACCGACCCGGCCGGCCGGGACCGGCTGCTCGCCTACGTGGTGACCGGCGACGGGCGGGTGCCGCACGGGCTGCGCCGGTTCCTGCGCGCGCACCTGCCGGATCCGCTGATCCCGTCGGTCTTCACGGCGGTGCCCGCCATCCGCCGCACCGCGCACGGCAAGCTCGACGAGGCGGCACTCCCGCCCGTGGTCGACCCGGCCGCCGCGCCGGTCGTCGACCGTCCACAGGGGACGGTGGAGACCGCGGTGGCCGATGCGTGGGAACGGGTTCTCGGCGTCAGCCCCGGCCGGCACGACAACTTCTTCGCCCTCGGCGGGCATTCGCTCCTCGTCGCCGGTGTGCTCGCCGAGGTGCACCGCGTGCTCGGCGTGGAGCTGCCGCTGCGGGTGATGTTCGAGACGGCCGACCTCGCCGAGTTCGCCCGGACGATCGCCGGCGGACCCGCCACCGACGACGAACCGGACCTGCGCGCGGAGGCGGTCCTGCCGGAGGACATCGTCCCGGCCCCGGCGCGGATCCCGGCCGCGACGGGCGCCCCGACGATCCTCCTGACCGGCGCCACCGGCTTCCTCGGCGCGTACCTCGTGGCCGAACTGATCGCCCGCACCGACGCGACCCTCGTCTGCCTGACCCGCGCCGACGAACCCGCGCACGCCGTCGAGCGGGTACAGCGCAACCTGCGCCGCTACGGCCTCGAACCGGTCGATCCGGGGCGGCTCGTCGGACTGCCCGGCGACCTCGGCGCACCCGGACTCGGGCTGGCCGCCGCCGACCTCGCCGACCTGGCCGCCCGGGTGGACGTCGTCTGTCACAACGGCGGCCTGGTCCACTTCGGCGAGCCCTACCACCGGCTCCGGCCGGTCAACGTCGACAGCACCGTCGAACTGCTGCGCCTGGCCGCCCGCGCCGGCGGCGTGCCGGTGCACCTGGTCTCCACGCTCGGCGTCTACCTCGGCAAGGCCTACCTCGACGAACGGGTCCGGGAACAGGACCCGCCCGAGGACCCGACCGGCGTCACCGGCGGCTACAACCGGAGCAAGTGGGTCGCCGACGCGCTGGCCCGGCAGGCCCGGCAACGCTGGCTGCCGGTGTCGGTGCACCGCCCGGCCCGGGTCAGCGGGCACAGCCGCACCGGCGCGGCCAACCCGGACGACCACTTCAGCCGCACGCTCGCCACCTGCGTCCGACTCGGGATGGTGCCCGACCTTCCCTACGAGGAGGACCTCGCACCCGTCGACTACGTGGCCGCCGGCATCGCCCGGGCCGTCGAGACGTCGTTCGTCGAACCGGACGCCGCCGACCACCACTACTTCAACCCGGCCACCATCAGCTACGCCGAGATCGCCGCCGCCCTGCGCGAGCACGGCCACCCGGTCGCACTCGTGCCGTGGAAACGTTGGCGCGCAACGCTTCTCGACGCCCGCGCGCGCGGCGAGGCGGTGCCGCTGGACCCGTTCGTCGCGGTGCTGCCCGAGGAGACGCCGCAGCACCGGCGGCCGCGCTTCGACTGTTCGGGGACCGAACGCGCGCTCGCGGCCGCCGGCATCACCTGCCCGCCGGCCGACCGGGCACTGCTGCGCCGCCAACTCGACGCGCTGACCGCCGCCGGACTCGTCCCGCCCGCAGCCGCGGCGGCCTCAGGAGGAACGCCATGACGATCGCGACCGAACGCGGTGACGTGCTCCGCTTCGTCGGCATCTGGCTCACCTCCGTCGTCTCCGGGGTCGGCTCGGCGCTCACCGGGTTCGTCTTCGGCGTGTGGGTGTACCGGACGACCGGCTCGGTGACCGGCTTCGCGCTGATGATGCTCGCCTCGGTGCTGCCGAGCGTCCTCGTGGGCCCGTTCGCCGGCGTGGCCGTGGACCGCTTCGACCGGCGCCGGGTCCTCGTGCTCACCGACACCGTCGCCGCCGTGTCGACCGCCGCGGTCGGCCTCCTGTACCTCTCCGGCGACCTGCGGGTGTGGCACCTGTACGCGGCCGGTGCGGTCGGCGCGACGTGCGGGACGTTCCACCTCACCGCGTACCAGGCGATGACGCCGCTGCTGATCCCCAAGCGGCACCTCGGCCGGGCGAACGGCTTCATGCAGGCCTCCTGGGCGGCCCAGATCGCCGCGCCGCTGGTCGCCGGCACGCTGCTCGCCACGATCGGCATGGGCGGGGTGATCGTCGTCGACCTGGTCACCTTCGCCGTCGCGGTCGCCGCCCTGCTCGTGGTGCGGCTGCCGGCCGGCGTGCTGCGGCCCGAACGGCCGGCCGAGGCGCCGACGCTGCGCGGCGACCTGTCGTTCGGGCTGCGGTTCCTGCGCCGCCACGGCGCGCTGCTCGGGCTGGTGTCGGTGCTGACCGGGTTCAACTTCGCGTTCGCCGCCGCCGGGATGCTGGTGCAGCCGCTGATTCTCTCCTTCACCGGCGTCGCCACCCTGGGTGTGCTGATGTTCGCCGGGGGCAGTGGGCTCTTCGCCGGGGCGATGACGATGAGCGCCTGGGGCGGGCCGCGCCGCAAGACCTTCGGGGTCGCCGCGTTCACCCTCGTCGGCGGGCTGGCCATGGCGGCGCACTCGCTGCGGCCCTCCGCGCTGCTGATCGGGGTGCTGGCGCCGGCGTTCCTGTTCACGCTGCCGGTCGTCAACGGCTGCGCGAACACGGTGCTGCAGCTCAAGGTGCCGACCGAGGCGCTGGGGCGGGTGCTGGGCACCGCGCACATGCTGAGCCAGGGCGCCACGCCGATCGCCTACCTGCTGGCCGCGCCGGTGGCGCAGTTCGTGGCCGAACCGGCGCTGCGTCCCGGCGGTGCGCTGGCCGGCAGCGTCGGGCGGCTGGTCGGTGTCGGGCCCGGGCGGGGCATCGCGGCGATGTTCCTGGTGACGGGTGCGCTGCTGGTGATCCTGGCGGCCGTGGTCGCGTTCGTGCCCGCGCTGCGGCGGGTCGAGGTCGACCTGCCAGACGCCGGCACCGACGCCGACCCGGTGCGCGTCTCGCCGAGTGCCGAGGCTGCGGGCGTTCCCTGAGAAAGAGATCCGGACCGAGCCGCGACGAACGTACGGAGGCGATCGCAGTGCCGTTGGACCTTTCCCCGGACGAGGCGCACGCGTACCTGCGGGCCGGGGACGCGCCCACGCCGATGCTGGACCTGATCGGCCTGATGGCCGCGCGGGCGGCGGCGGTCGGGACGGAACTGGGCGTCTTCGACGCGCTCGGCGCGGGACCGCGCGGCGCCGCGGAACTCGCCGCCGAACTGGCGGCCGATCCGGTCGGGCTGCCCGCCCTGCTCGACGTGCTGGTCGCGGTCGGCTACCTGAGCCACGACGGGCACTCCTACGCCAACCGGCCGGCCGCCGATCGGTGGCTGCGCGGCGACTTCGCGAACGTGCTGACGCTGTGGGTGTCGATCGTCGGCGACCTGTGGGGCGACCTGGCGACGACGCTGCGCGGCGGCACCCCGCACGTCGACTTCTACACCTGGCTCGCCAAGGAACCCGACCGGCTCGAACGCTTCCAGCGGCTGCAACGCGGCCTCGCCGGACAACTGGCGGCGGAGGTGGTCGAGCGCGCGCCGCTGCCGCCGAACGCCACCCGCCTGCTCGACCTCGGTGGCGGGCACGGCGGCTACAGCGTCGCGTTCTGCCGGCGGCATCCCGGGTTGGCGGCCACGGTGCTGGACCTGCCGGCGGCCCTGCCGGTCGGCGCCTCGAGCGTCGCCGCGCAGGGGCTGGCCGAACGGATAACGTTCCGCGCCGGCGATCTGGCCCACCGCGTGGACGAGCGCGACCACGACGTCGTGCTGCTCTTCAACGTGGTGCACGGATTCGCCGAGGAACGGGCCCGGGCCCTGGTGTGCGCCGCCGTGGCGGCGGTCCGGCCGGGCGGCACGGTCCTGGTGCTCGAGACGGCGCCGCTGCCGAATGCGTCCACTGTGGACGATGCCTTCACCCGCTGCTTCTCGCTCAACCTGTGGCATACCCAGGGCGGGCGGGTGTATCCACCGGCGACGCTGGCCCGCTGGCTGGTCGAGGCGGGCTGCGAACCGCCGGAAACCGTTGCGCTGCAACGCTCTCCGTCACACGTCCTGCTGACGGCCCACCGGGCCGCGGCCGGAATCGGCGGCGGTGCCGCGGTTGAGGGAGGTCGCACGCTGATGGAGGGAAGCGCGTCATGAACGGCGTCACGGGGGCCGAGTACCGGGCGCTGATGAGCGCGTTCCCGACCGGGGTCGCGGTCGTCACCGCGCTCGACGCGGCCGGGCAGCCGCACGGCATGACCTGCACGTCACTGAGCAGCGTGACGGTCGACCCGCCGACCCTGCTCGTCTGCCTCGACGTGCGCAGCGGCACCCTCGCCGCGATCCGCGCCGGCGGCTGGTTCGCCGTCAACCTGCTGCACGAGGACGCCCGCGACGTCGCGGAACTGTTCGCGGCACCGGTGCCCGACCGGTTCCGCCGCACCGCGTCCCGGCCGTCGCCGACCGCCGGCGTCCCCTGGCTGACCGGCGCCGCGATGGCCGTGGCCGAGTGCCGGGTCAGCCGCCGGATCGGCGCCGGCGACCACGACGTCGTCTTCGGCGAGGTCGTGACGACGGCACACACCGGCGATCCGCCGCTGCTCTACGGCCACCGCCGCTTCTGCGCCTGGCCGGGCGGCGGGTCCGCCCCGGCGGCGGCGCTCGCCACGGAGCCGGGCCGATGACGGCGCCGGGCGCCCGATGGCGGCTCTTTCCCGCCCGCGGCGTCGAGGCCGGGCGTGGTGCCGGCGCCCGGAGGCGGGGCGGGCGGCTCCCCAGGGCCGTGGTCGCGCTGGTCGCCGTCGCGGCGCTCGTCGCGCTGACCCCGCGCCTGGTGGCCGGCACCGGGGACGGCACCGGACCCGGCGGCCTCGACCCGCTGGCCCGGTTCCTGCTGGCGGCCGCGGTCGTCGTCTTCGTCTGTCACGCGTGCGGCGCGCTGCTGCGCCGGTTCCATCAGCCGGCCGTGGTCGGCGAGGTGCTCGGCGGCATCGTCCTCGGCCCGTCGGTCCTCGGTGCGCTCTGGCCGAACGGCACGGCGGCGCTGTTCACCGCCGAGGTGCGCTCGGCGCTGGGCCTGGCCGCCCAGCTCGGCCTGGTGACGTTCATGTTCCTGCTCGGCTGCGAACTGCGGCTCACCGGCCTGGCGGCACGGCGGCGCACCGTGGCCGTCGTCGTCACCGGCGCGATGGGCCTGACCCTCGTCGCCGGGGTCGTGGTGGCGCTGCTCGGCCACCGGCTCATCGGCGGTTCGGCGCAGCGGCCGGTGACGGTGCTGTTCTTCGGGCTGGCGCTGTCGATCACCGCGCTGCCGGTGCTGGCGCGGATCCTGGCGGACCTCGGCCTGACCCGCACGCCCCTCGGCGGGCTGGCGATCAGCTGCGCGGCCGCCGGTGACGTGGTGCTGTGGCTCGGGCTGACCGCGTTGCTGGGCGTGGCCGGGGTGGGCGGCTCGGGTGCGTTCGCCGCGACGGCCGGCGCCGTCGCTGCGCTGCTGCTCGTCACCGTGCTCTGGATCCGGCCGGCGCTCGCCGCGCTCGTGCGGTGGGCCCAGCGCCGCCCGGACGCCACCCAGCTCCTGCTGCCGGTGCTCGTCGGCGGGGCCATCGCGTACGCGGCCGCCACCCAGGTCGTCGGGCTGCACCCGGTGCTCGGGGCGTTCGTGTTCGGCCTCGCCGTACCCCGCGACTCGGCCGCCGTCGAACACGTCAACGACCGGCTGCGCGGGTTCACCATGGCGGTGCTGCTGCCGCTGTTCTTCGCCGGCATCGGGCTGGCCACCTCGGTGGCCCTGCTGGGCGGCGAACCCGCGCGCTGGCTCTTCTTCGCCGGCGTGATCCTGGCCGCTTCGGGCGGCAAGTTCCTCGGCGCCGGCGTCGGCGCGCGGCTGGCCGGCCTGCCCCGGCGGGACACCCTGCGGCTGGGTGTGCTGCTCAACTGCCGGGGCGTGACCGAGATCGTGGTCGCGGCGATCGGCTGGCAGTACCACCTCGTCAACGACTTCGGCCTGACCGTACTGGTGCTCGTCGCACTCGTCACGACGGCGATGACCGGGCCGCTGATGAACGTCCTCGGCGACCCGGCCCCGGCGCCTACGGAACGGAAACCGCCCGACGGGCGGACTCCTCGGCCGCGGACAGCCGCTGCGCCCAGTGGGCGTTGAGTCCGGCGCCGAAGACCTGACGGTAGCGGGCCAGGTAGTCCAACCGGACCCCCGGCGGGATGTCGGGCATGCAGAAGAAGGCGAGGTCGGCGACCACCATGTGGCGCACCCCGAACAAGGGCAGCGGGCTGTCGAACGGCCGGAATTGCCTGCTGTGCAAACCGACCGCCTCGTGCGCCGGCCAGAAGTCGCCGGCCATGAAACCCCCGGAGACGAACTCGGCCCGCACCGTGGCGTGCACCCGGCCCACCATCGCCCGCAGCAGCGGATCGGGCAGGCCGTACGGCACCGCGACGCGCACCAGGTACACGCGGTCGGCGCCCACCCGCGCCGCGGTGTCGGCCACGTCGTCGCGCAGCCGCCGCACGAACGCCACCATCGCCCCGTCACCGCTGCGCGCGTCGAACGGGTGGCAGGTCAGGTGTTCGCGGCGAAGCGCCCGGGTGGTGTACGGGCAGACCACCCCGTCGCGCCCCAGATCCGGATGCGGATTGGTCGTGAACTCGGCGATCCACCGCTTCGCCCGTTCGATTCTTTCCGACGCTTCGCTGGACATCGGCAACCCTTTCCGGAAGTCGTGGGAGGTGTGTCGGCTGTCATCGTAATCAATTACTCATGCCGTTTGAACAGCCAAAACGTGCGTCTCGAAAGGGCGTACGACGAATAGACGTGCCTAATTGGAAAAGCGGAAACGCCCGCTCGGCCGTCGAGAAAGAAAGGTGTGTAGGTGCACATGGAGAAGCCCCGCAATATCGTGATCGTGGGCGGCGGAACCTCGGGATGGATGACCGCTTCCTATCTCGCCGCCGCGTTCGGCGACCGGGTGTCGATCACGCTCGTCGAGTCCGGCAAGGTGGGCACCATCGGCGTCGGTGAGGCGACGTTCAGCGACATCCGGCACTTCTTCCACTTCCTCGGCCTGGACGAGCGGGAGTGGATGCCCGAGTGCAACGCGACCTACAAGCTGGCGGTGCGCTTCGAGAACTGGCGCCGCCCCGGGCACCACTTCTACCACCCGTTCGAGCAGATGCGCGCCGTCGACGGCTTCCCGCTCGCCGACTGGTGGTTACGGGAGCCCCTGACCGACCGGTTCGACCGGGACTGTTTCGTGCTGGCGTCCCTCTGCGACGCGGAACGCAACCCGCGCTTCCTGGACGGTTCGCTGTTCGAGCAGGACTACGTGGAGGACAAGGACGACGTCGCCCGGCACACCATCTCCGCCTACCAGGGCGCGCAGTTCCCCTACGCGTACCACTTCGAGGCGCACCTGCTGGCCAAGTTCCTGACCGGCTACGCCACCGAACGCGGCGTGCGGCACGTGATCGACGACGTGGTCGACGTCGCGCTGGACGAGCGCGGCTGGATCGATCACCTGCGCACCGGGGAGCACGGGGAGCTCGGCGGGGACCTCTTCGTCGACTGCACCGGATTCCGCGGCGTGCTGCTCAACCAGCGCCTCGGCGAGCCGTTCATCTCCTACCAGGACACGCTGCCCAACGACAGCGCGGTCGCCCTGCAGGTGCCGCTGGACATGGAACGCCGCGGCATCCGCCCGTGCACCAGCGCGACCGCGCAGGACGCCGGCTGGATCTGGACCATCCCGCTGTTCGGCCGGATCGGCACCGGATACGTCTACGCGCGGGACTACTGCGAGCCGGACGAGGCCGAGCGGGTGCTGCGCGAGTTCGTCGGTCCGGCGGCGGCGGACGCGAGCGCCAACCACATCCGCATGCGGATCGGCCGCAGCCGCAACTCCTGGGTCAACAACTGCGTCGCCGTCGGGCTCTCCAGCGGCTTCGTCGAGCCGCTCGAGTCCACCGGCATCTTCTTCATCCACCACGCGGTCGAGCAACTGGTGAAGTACTTCCCCGGCGAGGACTGGGACCCGACGCTGCGCACCATGTACAACAACGCGATCGCGCACTGCATGGACGGCGTCCGCGAGTTCCTGGTGCTGCACTACAAGGCGGCATTGCGGGCCGACAACGAGTACTGGCGGGACACCAAGACGCGGGCGATCCCGGACGGGCTGGCCGAGCGCCTCGAACTGTGGCGCAGCCGGCTGCCCGACGCCGAGACGGTGTACCCGTACTACCACGGGCTGCCGCCGTACTCGTACATGTGCATCCTGCTCGGCATGGGCGGCATCCCACTGCGGCCGTCGCCGGCGCTCGGCCTGACCGACGACACCGCCGCGCGCAAGGAGTTCCAACTGCTGCGGGACAGGGCCGAACATCTCGTGCGTCGCCTGCCCACGCAGCACGAGTACTTCTCGCGGATGCGGCGTCAGCAGCCGGACCTGTGATGTCCACAGTAGACGGTGCCGGTGCGCGGACCGTGCCGGCACAGCTCGCCACCCGGGCCGCGCAGGAGCCGGACCGGGTGGCGGTCCGCACGCACGGGGTCGACGAGCTGACGTTCGCGCGGTGGCACGGGCGCGCGCTGGCGGTGGCCGCCGGCCTGCGGGCCCGTGGCGTCCGGCGCGGCGACCGGATCGTGCTGCACTTCGGGGCCCGGCACTGGGTCGACTTCGCCGTGGCCTACTGCGGCGTGCAGGCGGCCGGCGCCGTCGCGGTGCCGTGCGCGGACCGGCTCGCCCCGGCCGGGCTGCGGCACGTCGCGGCCGACTGCGCACCGGTCGGCTTGCTGCACGCCGCCGGTGCGGCGCCGCCGGCGTTCCCGGCCGGTTGGGTGTCCACTGTGGACGATGCGGCGGCGCTCGCCGGTGCGCCGGTCGACATCGGCGCCGTGCGGCCGGGCGACCCGGCGCAGATCCTGTACACCTCCGGCACCACCGGCCGGCCGAAGGGCGTCGTCGCCAGCCACGCCAACCTCATGGCCGGCGTCGCCACGGATCCGCGCCGGCGGCCGCTGGCCCACTCGACGCACTTCCTGCACGCGTTCCCGATCGGCACCAACGCCGCGCAGACCATGCTGCGCAACGCGCTCGACGCCCGCCCGACCGCGCTGACCCTGCCGCAGTTCACGCCGGTGCGCTTCGCCCGGCTGATCGAGCACTACCGCGTGGGCACGGTCTTCGTGGTGCCGTCGACGGCCGTCGAACTTCTCGGTTCCGGCGCCCTCGACCGCCATGACACGTCGAGCGTGCTGCTGCTCGGTTCGACCGCGGCCGCCCTGCCGCCGGCGGTCGCGGCCGCGCTGGCAAAGGCGTTCCCGGCGGCGACGATCGTCAACTACTACACCTCGACCGAGGCGGCGCCGGCACAGACCAGCATGGTCTTCGACCCGGCCCGGCCGGACTCGGTGGGGTGGGCGCCGGCCGGCTCGCTGCGCGTCACCGACCCGGCGGGGCGCCCCGTCCCGCCCGGCACCGCCGGCGAGGTCTGGCTGCGTTCGCCGTACCCGCGCGGCTATCACGCCGACGCCGGCGCCACCCGCGAGGTGTTCCGGGACGGCTGGGTGCGGATGGGCGACGTGGGCCGGCTCGACCCGGACGGCTACCTGTACCTGCTGGACCGCCGGCAGGACGTCGTGAAATCGGGCGCGTACAAGGTTTCCACGCTTCAGGTGGAGGCGGCGATCCACGAGCACCCGGCCGTCCGCGACGTCGCCGTGTTCGGTGTGCCGCATCCCGTTCTGGGCCACGAGGTGGCGGCCGCGCTGGTCTGCGCCGGGCCGCTCACCCTCGCCGAGCTGCGGGCATTTCTGGTCGAACGACTCAGCGCCCACGAGGTTCCGACAAAGATTCTGACGCTCGAGCACCTCCCGCGAAACGCCGGCGGCAAGGTGCTCAAGCGGGAGCTGGCCGCCCTGCTCGGGACGGCCGCCGACCACGCGCACCCGGAGGTAGGCCGATGACGCAGGCAACGCCCGCCCAGCACGGGATCTGGCTCACCGAGCGCTCCGGCGACGCCGGCACGGCCTACCACCTGGCGCTGACCGTCCGGCTCGACGGGCCGCTCGACGAGCCCGCGCTGCGCGCCGCGTGTGCCGCCGTGCTGGCCCGGCACGAGCCGTTGCGCAGCGCCGTCGCCGAGACGAACGGCGTGGCGCACCTCGTGCCGGCGCCGGTGCCGCCCACGCTCGCCCGCACCGCCCTGGACGACCCGCTCGTCGCCGAGGCGCTCACCCGGCCGTTCGACCTGGAGCGCGGTCCGTTGGCCCGCTTCGTTCTCGCCGGCGAGGGCGAACGGCACCTGCTGCTGTTCGTGGCGCACCATCTCGTCTTCGACGGCATGTCCAAGGACATCCTGGTGCGCGAACTGGCCCGGTCCTACGCCGGCGCCACGGATCCGGCGCCGCCGCCGCGCCCGCACCCGCCGGCGGTGGACCCGGGGGAGGCCCGCGCCTTCTGGCGCACGCGGTGGCGCGACACCACCGAGGTGCTGCTGCCGCACCTGGGCCGCCCGCCGGCGGGCCCGCGACCCGGCGCCACCGTGCGGTTCACGCTCGACGCGCCGCTTTCCGAGGCGATCGACCGCGGCGCCCGCAAGCTCGGCGTGACCCGGTTCGAACTGCTGCTCACCGCCGTGCACGCCGTGCTGCGCCGCTACGGCAACACCGACGTCCCGGTCGCGGTCGACGTCTCCACCCGCACCCCCGAGGTCGCGGAGCACATCGGGCTGTTCGTCAACGAACTGCCGATCGCCGTGGCCGCGCCGGAGGACGTCACGTTCGCCGACCTCGCGACGGCGGTGCGCGCCGAACTGCGGGCCGCGTACCGGTTCCGGGCGGTGCCGGTGGCGCACGCCGTCGGCGGGATGCGTCCCCGGACGGCGCTCGCGCCCGTGTCGGTCAGCTATCGGCGGCGCGCGCCGCAGCCGCAGTTCGTCGGAGTGCGCGCCGAGGTCGACTGGGCCGTCTTCGCCGGCACCGCGCGCAACGCGCTGCACCTGCAGTTCGTCGACGCGGCGGAGGGGCTGGACGTGAGCCTGCGGTTCGCCCCGGACAGCCTCCCGGTCGAGGCGGCCGAACGGATCGCCGGGCACCTGCGCACGTTCCTGGCGGCGGCGGTGCGCGAACCCGACGTGGCCGTGCGCGACCTGCTGCTGCTGCCGGCCGACGAGGAGGCGCTGCTGCTGCGGGAGTGGAACGACACCCGGCGCGACTACCCCGACACCACGCTGCCGGCGCTGTTCCGCGCGCAGGCCCGCCGGACCCCGCGGGCGGCGGCGGCCGTGTGCGGCGACCGGACGGTGACCTACGCCGAGCTGGACGCCGCCGGCGGTGCGCTCGCCGCCCGCCTCCGGGCCCGTGGCGTCGGCCCCGGCGCCCTGGTCGCGATCTGTGTCGAACGCTCGCTCGACCTGCTCGTCGCGCTGCTCGCCGTGACGCGCGGCGGCGCCGGTTACGTGCCGGTCGACCCGGCCTATCCGGCCGCCCGGCGGGCCCTGATCCTCGACGACGCCCGCCCCGCGGTGGTCCTCACGACGCGTGCGCACGCCGCCGACCTGCCGCCCGGACACGACGTGCTCCTCCTCGACGCGCCCGCCGACGGGCCCACCGCCGCCGGCTCCTGCGCCGGCCCGAACGGCGACGACACCGCCTACGTGCTGTACACCTCCGGTTCGACCGGGCGGCCGAAGGGCGTGGACGTGCCGCACAGCCGGCTGACCAACTTCCTGCTGGCGTTCCGCGACGCGCTGGCGGCCGGCCCGGGTGACACCTGGCTGGCGCTGACCTCGCCGTCGTTCGACATCTGCGCGCTGGAGCTGTACCTGCCGCTGATCACCGGCGGCCGCGTGGTGATCGTCCCGGAACGCGACGCGCGGGATCCGGCCGCCCTCGTGCGACTCGTCCGCGAGCGCGGGGTGACGCACGTGCAGGCGACCCCGTCGGGCTGGCGCGTGCTGCTCGACGGCGGCTTCGGCGCCGCCGGCCGCGAACCGGTGGTGGCCGTGTGCGGCGGCGAGGCGCTGCCGGCACCGCTCGCGCGGACGCTGCGCGCGCGGGTGGGTCGGCTGTTCCACGCCTACGGGCCCACGGAGACCACGGTCTGGTCCACCCTCGACGAGATCCCGGAACCGGTCGGCGAGGTCACCATCGGGCGGCCGGTGGCCAACACCCGGGTGTACCTGCTGGACGGGCGGCAGCGGCCGGTCCCGATCGGGACGGCGGGGGAGGTGTGCGTCGGCGGCGCCGGCGTCGCCCGCGGGTACGTCGGCCGCCCGGAGCTGACCGCCGAGCGGTTCGTCCCCGACCCGTGGGCGCCGGGCGGCCACCTGTACCGCACCGGTGATCTCGCCCGGTACCTGCCCGACGGGCGGCTGGTCTTCCTCGGCCGTTCCGACAGTCAGGTCAAGATCCGCGGACATCGGGTCGAGTGCGGCGAGATAGAGGCGCGGCTGCTGGAACATCCGCGGGTCGCCCAGGCGGCGGTGATCCTGCGCGACGACCCCGACGACGACGGACCCCGGCTGGTCGGCTACGTCGTCCCGCGCGGCGACCCACCCACCCCGGCGGCGCTGCGGGAGCACCTGGCCGACACCCTGCCCGCCGCGGTGATCCCGACCGGATGGCTCTTCCCGCAACGGTTCCCGCTCACGCCCAACGGCAAGCTCGACCGCTCCGCGCTGCCGGCCCCGGCCCGCGAGCCGGCATCGCAGGCCCCGCGAGCGACCGGCGGCGACGACGCGGTGATCGAGACGATCCGGATGGTCTGGCGCGAGGTCCTGCAGCTCGACGAGGTCGGCGACGACGAGGACCTGTTCGACCTCGGCGGGCACTCGCTGTCCATCACCCGCATGATGACCCGCATCCAGCAGCAGCTCGGGGTGGCCCTGCCGCTTGAGGTCTTCTACGACACGCCGACCGTCGCCGAGATCGCGGTCGAGGTGCGGCGGCGCAAGGAGGTGCACCGATGAGCCCGTCGCGCGTGCGGGAACGCCTCGCCGAACTGGTCGCGGTCGCCAGTGACGGCGCGGTCCCGGCCACGGCCGCGTCGGCGCCGGACGCGTCGCTGGGCGCGCTCGGGCTGACGTCACTGGGCTACCTGCGCCTCGCCGACGCCGTCGAGCAGGAGTACGGCGTCGAACTGGACCTGGGGCTCGTCGCCGCGCTGGACACCCTCGACGGGTTGGTGGAGCAGATCGCGGCGCTCGATCCCGGCCGGCCGTGACGGCGCCGTCGACCGCCACCGTCGAGGTGCCGGTGCGCGGGCCGGTGGTCCGGGGCGGGCCGCTCAGCTGGGGCCAGCTCGCCATCTGGAAGGCGATCGTGGCGCTCGCGCCGCACGACCACCTGGTCAACATCCCGCGGGTGCTGGTGGTCCCGGAGAGCCGGCAGTGCGACGTGTCCGCCGTCGTCGCCGCGATCGCCGAACTGGTGACCCGGCACGAATCGCTGCGCACGGTCGTCGTCGCGCACGGGGAGACGGTCCGGCAGGAGGTTCGCGCCGACGGCCGGCTCCCGCTGACGGTGCGCCGCTCGACGCCCGGGAACGTGGCGGACGACGCGGCGGCCCTGGTGCGGGAGCTGGCCGCGACGTCGTTCGACCACGCGAGCGAACTGCCGCTGCGGGGCGGGCTCGTCGTGGTGGACGGTCGGGTGCGCCGCGTCTGCCTGGTGTTCGACCACTGCGCGACGGACGCGCAGGGCGCCGAGGTCGTCCTGCGCGAACTGCGCCACCTGCTGACCCGGGGCGTGCTCGCGACACCCCCCGGCGACCAGCCGCTCGACCTGGTCCGGCAACAGTCCACAGTGGACGCCGGGCGCAGCGCGCGGGCGGTGGCGCACTGGCTGGCCGGCTTCGCACGGGTGCCGCCGGTGCAGCTCGCCGCGGGGGAGCCGGCCGACCCGCCGTTCGCCCGCGTGCACCTCGCGTCCGGTGCGGCCGAACGCGCCCTGGACGTGCTCGCCGGGCGGCTCGGCGTCACCGGTTCCACGATCGCGCTGGCCGCCGCCGCACGCCTGTTCGCCCGGTGCGCCGGCCGTCCCGTCGTCGCCCTGAACGTCTTCGTCGGCAACCGGGTCGGCGACGGGCACCGCACGGCGGTGTGCCCGATGAACCAGCTCGGCCTCTTCGTGGTGGAGCCCGGCGCCGGCCCGTTCGCCGACACGGTGCGCGCGAGTTGGCGCGCCGCGCTCTCGGCCTACCAGCACGCCTACTACGACCAGGCGGCCCTGGACCGGGAACTGGCGGCGTTCGAGCGCGACACCGGCATCGAAACGGCGCCGCTGTACGGCTTCAACGACATGCGCCCGGCCCGACCGGCCCGCCGGGGGAAGGCCCCGCCGCCGGTCGGCGCACCCGACGGCGTGCTGTACCGGTGCCCGCCGCCCGGGTCGGTCAACTGGCGCTTCATCCTCGAACTGCGCGACGTCGAGCGCGGGGTGGAGTTCATGCTGCGGGTCGACACGCGGTACCTGTCGGCGGCCGCGGCGGAGCGGTTCCTCGTCGACCTGGAGGCGCTGCTGGTGCGGGAGGCCGCGCGGGTCAGCCCATGACGGTTCCGGAGGAGGCGGTGTTGACCGGCCGCCTGCGGGAGAACGCGCCCAGGTCGACCTCGTGGCCGGTGTGCGCGCAGGTGTAGCGCACCGGCTCGGCGTCGTGGTCGTGGCCGTTCTCGACGGCGTCGATGATCGCGTCCAGGAGCGAGCCGATGACGGGCGCGTTCTTGAACTGGTTGCCGCTGGTGCCGATCGCCACGTAGAAGCCGGGCCGGGCGGTCCGGTCGTAGATCGGCGTCCAGTCCCGCGCCACGTCGTACACGCCGGCGATTCCCCGGGGGCGGTTCGGCACCGTCAGGTCGGGCAGCCGGCGGGCGGCCCTGGTCAGCTGGGCCTCGAAGAGCGGGACGGTGGCGTTGAGGTCGACGGTGTCGGGGTCGTCTATCCACTGCAGCGGGTCGCACTCGGGTTCGGTGCCGCCGACCAGCAGGTTGCCGCCGGTGTCGGGACGGAAGTAGACGCCCAGGTCCAGGTCGGCGATCACGGGGAACCGGTGCCGCAGGGCCGGCGGCGCCGCGGTGTGGTGCACCTCCTGGCGCATCGGCCGGACGTCGACGGTGAAGTCGTGCGCGGCGCCGGCCAGCTCGTTCACCCTGCTCGACCAGGGGCCGGCGGCGTTGACGAGAACCGGCGCCTCGACGGTGTCGCGGCCGTCGAGCCCCGTTCGCCAGACATCGCCCGTCCGGTCGATCGACGTGACCCGGCGGCGGAACGCGAAGCGCGCCCCACGACGGACGGCCGCCGCGGCGAGATTGGCGGCGGCCAGGCGGGGGTCGTCGACGAAGCCGCCGTCCGGGGTGAAGACGGCGCCGAGACGCCCGCGCGGCTCGTCGAAGAACGCGTCGGAACCGACCGGCTTGGGCGGGTAGTAGGCGCCGGTGTCGATGCCGGGCACCCGGGCGGCGAGGGTGTCGGCGTCCCAGACCTCGTAAGGGATTCCGGCCTGGTCGAACAGCGCCGCCATCCGCTGCCGGGGGATGAGCGGGACGTCGAGCAGCAGCTTGCCGGTGCGGTGGAAGCGGGCGAGGCCGTTCGGGTCGCGATGGCCGAGGTGCTCCTCCCAGCGCTCCCAGCGGAACTTCGACTCCCACGCGATGGCGACCCCGGCCCAGGTCGAGTAGTTGAACCGGATGATGGCGCTGGACGCGCTGGTGGAACCCATGCCGGGCGCGCCGGCCTTGTCGAGCACCAGCACGTCGAGGCCGCGCCGGGACAGCTCCAGCGCGGTGGAACAGCCGACGATCCCGGCGCCGATGACGAGCACGTCGGCGGTGGCGGTCACGACAGCGCGTCCAACTCGGCGACCAGGTGGCCGAGGCCCGCGCGCAGCTGGTGCGGTTCGCCGCCGAACCCGACCCGGAAGTAGCGGCCGGGCAGCTCGAACCCGGACGCGGGAACCACGAAGGTGCCGCGATTCTCGGCGAGGTTGCGGTAGACCTGTTCGGCCTGTTCGTCGGTGGCGTCCACGATCCACGGCAGCGCCACCACACCCGCGCTCGGCGGCACCCAGCCCAGGCGCGGATGCCGCCGCACGACGTCGGCGACGACGGTCCGGTTCCCGGCGACCCGCGCCCGGGCCCGCGCGACGAACGGCCCCGGGTCGCGTTGCACCTGGAGCGCGATGTACTCGCCGAGAACGTTGTTGGTGATCGTGATGTGCTCCCGGCAGGCGACCAGGCGCCGGACGAGTTCGCGGTCCCGGCAGGCGATCCAGCCGATCCGGATGCCCGGCAGCCCGAACGTCTTCGACATCGTGGAGATGCTCACCGCCCGTTCGTCGAGGCACGCGGCCGGCGGCAGCGGCTCGCCCTCGGTCATCAGGCCGTAGGTCTCGTCGCTGACCAGGCGCACCCCGGCATCGCGCGCGATCGCGACGACGGAACGCAGTTCGGCCTCGCTGATCATCGAACCGGTCGGGTTGTTCGGATGCGTGATCGCGAAGAACTCCGCCCCGCCGGCCAGCGACGCGCGCACCTCCTCCAGGTCCGGCCGCCACTGCCGGTCCGGCCGCAGCCGCAGCAGCTCCACGCTCGCCCCCCGCGAACGGGGCACCAGGTAAAGCGTCGGGTAGGTGGGGTGTTCGACCACCGCGCGCGAGCGACCGTTCAGCAGCACCGTGGCGAGAACGACGATCGCCTCGCCGGCGCCGGCCGTCACGACGATGTCCTCGGCGGTGAGGCCGGGATAGTGCGCCGCGATGGCCGCACGTAGTTCGGGCAGGCCCTGGTGGTGCCCGTAGCGCAGCGGCAGCTTCCACAGCTCCTCGGCCGACAGCGGCAGGTCGGCCAGGCTGAGACTGGTCACCGCGCTCTCGCCGATGTTGGACGTCACCGCGTACTGGTAGCGGTCGAACCACTCCTCGAGCGGCATGCGGACGGACATCGAGTCCGGAGCGTCAAAGGCCATGCGGCCAGTAGATCAGTAGTCGTAGGAGTGCGGGCCGCTCAGCCAGCGGCTGAGGTACCGACTCTGTACGTCGCCGGTGAGCAGGCCGGCTACGGTGTCGGCGAAGCCGCCCGCGAAGCGTTCCCAGTAGGGCCCTCGCTCTTTCAGCACCGCCGTCCACTCCTCGGCGGGGACGCCCGGCCGCGCGTGCCAGAACAGGATGTGGCCGTTGACGCTGGAGCCCCACGCGATGAGGTCGTCGCCGGGGGAGAACCACTCCGGGACCTCGTCCCGGTCGGGTGCCCAGTGCGCGGCGTCGCCGAGGCGCCAGGTGGCGTCCTCGCGCCAGGCGTCCGGGCCGGCGAAGTCGAGGCGCACCGCGGACCAGGCGTAGAGGTTCTCCTCCACGAGGTCGAAGCGGCCGCCGATGCCGTTCACCGCCAGATGGTCGTCGATGACGCCCGACCCGTGCGCGTCGACGAACCGCTTGTAGTCGCCGGGCAGGGTGACGCCCAGGGCCGCCTCGGTGTCCGACCAGTCGAGCCGGGTCTTCGACGGGGTCAGTCCCAGGATCTCGGCGGGGTCGTGCCGGCCGGTGCCCGGTGCGGCGGGGCGTTCGCCGAACAGGTAGTCGTCGGGACGCAGCAGGTCGCCGCCGACCCCGGTGACGACGGCGTGCGTCGCCGTGAGTTCGACGACGGTGAGGTCGACCGCCCGCGCGTGCCGGCCGTGCTCGCGGGTCACGACGTCGAACCGGTCGCCGGGCCGGGGCCATTGCCGCACGTGGAAATCCGGCTCGCCGTCCAGGTGCCAGCCGTTGTCGACGGGTGCGACGTCAGCGATCGCGAAACTGAGACGGATGAGCGGCACGTCGACATCATGCCGCACCGACCGGACGATACTTTGACCGCCGCCGATACGATGCGGCGATGCCGAGCATCGATCTGCCGTCGGTGAACAGATCCGCCAACATCCTGTTGGAACTGGCCGGGACCCTGCAGGCCGGGCGGCCGGAGCCGGCGCTCACCGCCCGGGCCGGGAGACCCTACGCGCACGGCGACGTCGAGGCGACGATGCGCGAGTTCGCCGGGTTCGCCGCCGATCAGTACCAGGACGCGGTCGCACTCCTCGCCGCGCTGTCGATGCGCCTGCAGGAGACGGCCGCCGCGTACGCCGCGACGGATGAGGGGGTGCGGCAGACCCTGGACGGCTTCCTCGCCGGCACCGAGTACCACCCGGCGCCCGGGACGGAGTGACGTGGCTGTTCGACGGCAGGTGAAGTACATCGAGGAGATGAGCCCGGATCGGGTGACGATCGCGGAGCGGGAGTGTCAGCGCGTGGTGCGGCTGATCGGTTCCACCCAGGGAACGCTGGACCGGGCGAGGTCGACGGTCGTGTGGGCGGATCGCAGCAGCGAGCTGTTCGACCGGCGGCTGCGGCAGGCGGACCGGACGTTCGAACAACTGATGGAGGGCTATACCAAGGCGGCCAGGGCGCTGAACGAGTACATCGCCGCGCAGCGCGAGGCGCAGCGGCTGGTCGCGGAGGGCGTGCGGGTGGAGGACGAACTGCGCGAGATACTCGCGTACCTGGCGCGGACGCACCCCCCGCTCCACCGGCTGGACCCGATGGAACAGTGGGCCTTCTGGGCCGGTCGCGCCGATCCGGACCTGCAGGAGGAGATCGATCGGGTGCGCGCCGACGCCGATCTGCTGTACCACCGGGCGGCGCAGTGGTACGACCGCGCGCGGCGGACCGAGGCCGACGCCAGAGGTGTGGCGGTGACCGCGCTGCGGGCGGCCCGGCGGCTGCTGCCCGAACTGCGGGGCGACAGCGCCGCCGCGAAGGCGGTCATCGCGGGCACACCCGGGCTGCGGGCCGAGATCGAGGAGTCCGCGCGCCTCGACCCGGACCCCAGACGACCCGGCGAAGCCGTGCTCACCCAGTATCAGGTGCGCGACGACGCGCGCCGGGAGCAGTTCCCCGCCGAGGGCAACCCGCTGGCCCGGCTCGCGCACGAAACCGTGCAGCACAACGAGGCCCGCATGCTGGAGGAGCTGTACTCCCGGTCCCCGGTGGACGGCTGGCTGCCCCGCTTCAACGACATCCGCAACGAGGCGAACGCCGAGGCGCTGCGCCGATACCCCACTCCGGATCAGAACGACGACCACTTCGACGCCTTCCGGCACACCTACTGGAGCGCGCTGCTCACCAGCCAGTACGGCGAGGACTGGGCCCGGCGGTACACGAGCGCGCACGAGGAACTGCTCGGCAACCCCGCGCCCCGCGAGGCGATGGACCTGTACAACAACGAGGTCGGGCGCGCGATCGCGCTGGCGAACCCGGGCGCGTCGGAGCGCGAACTCGCCGACCTGGCCCAAGCGGCGGTGCGGGAGGGCCGGAGCGTGGTCGTCGGGCGCGACGGGCGCACGCTCGAGTTCAGCGATCAGATCGACTCGGCCGACACCGGCACGCCGCGACCGAACCACATCCTGCCGGGACGGCCCCAACCGGGCCCACCGGCGCCGCCGTGAGCCTCAGCGTGCCGCCGCATCGGCTCCGTCGGGGTCGTCCAGACGGAACCGCGCGACGACCTGCATCAGGTCGGCGGACATCCGGGCCAGGTCGTTCGCGGCGAGTTGGTTGGCCTCGGCGCCGATCATCGTCTGCTGCGCGCCGTCGGCGACGGCCGAGATGCTGGAGGCGATCTCGCCGCTGCCGTCGGAGGCGAACTCGATGCTGCGGCTCATCTCCTTGGTCGTGGCGGTCTGCTCCTCCAGGGCCACGGCGATCGTGGTCTGCGACTCGTCGATCCGGCCGATGATCTCGGTGATGGTGGCGATGGCGGCCAACGCGGCGCGGCTGTCGGTCTGAATCGTCTCGACCTGCCGGGTGATGTCCTCGGTGGCCCGGGCGGTCTCCTGGGACAGGTCCTTCACCTCGCCGGCGACGACCGCGAAGCCCCGACCGGCGTCGCCGGCGCGGGCGGCCTCGATGGTGGCGTTGAGCGCCAGCAGGTTGGTCTGCTCGGCGATCGCCGAGATGACCTTGACGATCGTGCCGATCTCGTTCGACGAGGTGTTCAGCTTGGACATGATGTCGTTGGTGGTCTGCGCCGCCGTGACCGCCTGTTCGGCCACGTCGCTGCCGTCGCGGGTGCTGCGCGCGATCTCCTGGATCGAGGAGCCCATCTCGGTGGCGCCGGCGGCCACCGTCTGCACGTTCTGCGAGACCTGGCCGGCGGCGCTGGTCACCGTCTGGGCGCGCTGGGAGACCGACGTGGCGACCGCCGCGATCTGGTCCGAGGTGCGGGTCAGCTCGTCCGCGCTGGAGGAGAGCGTGACCGCGTTGTCGGCGAGGGTGTGCATGGCCGAACGCATCTCGTCGGCGGCCCGGTTCACCGCGGCGGCCATCTTGCCGAGTTCGTCGCGGCTGCGCACGCGGGCGCGCCGGGTCAGGTCACCACCGGCGACGGCCTCCATCACCCGCTGCACCTCGCCGAGCGGCCGCACGATCGCCCGCGCGGCGGCCTGGGTCAGCACGAGCGCCAGCACCATGCCGACCAGCAGCACGGTGCCGATGGTCCAACGCGCGCGGTCGACCGTCGCCTGCGCCGCCGTCGCCATGAGGCCGGCCGCGTTGTTCTCGTACTCGGTCAGGTCGGCGGTGGCCCAGTCGACCCGGGCCAGCGACGGGGTGTAGTCGCCGGCCGCGGAGGTGTATCCGACGCTGGCCGGGTCCGCGCTCTCCAGCGTCTTGGCTGCTTCCTTGAACATCGTCCAGAAGGCGTCGAAGTTCTGGACCAGGCCCTGCCACTCGGCGTCCTCGACCTCGCGGCCGGCGTAGGTCTTGAACAGTTCGTCGGTGTTGCCGATGGCCGTGTTCAGCTTGGCGATCAGCGGCGGGCGGGACTGTTCGTCGGCGACCCGGCTCTGCATCCCGTAGAGCACCACCTCGCCGAACGCCTGACGGATGCCGGTGATCTGGCTCAGCCCGGCCACGTTGCGCTCGTTGATGGTGGTGATGGCGGTGTTCAGGTTGCCGGTCTGGGTGAAACCGGCCCCGGCCACCGCCAACGTGCTGAGCACCGTCACGCCGACCGCGATGGAGATCTTGCTGCGCACGGTCAGGTCGGCCAGCCAGTTCCGCCGTTTGCTCATAGGTGCGCATCCCCTGGGTCGTCGTGACGGTGCGTCGTTTCAAAGGTGAGATCGGAAAAGGCGGGGGTCATTTCCCGGGTTGGGCGCTGTCCACCTTCGTCGCGTCGGCGATGGCCTTCTGCCACGCCGCGTCGCTCGTCGACTTGCCGAGTTCGACGTCGCGCAGGGCGGCCTCGACCGCGTCGCGCACGGCCTGGTTCTTCGGCCCGAAGTACACCGGCTTCAGGCTTAGCGCGCCGGCACCGAAGATGGCACCGGTGGCCGCGCCGCTGAAGTACTCGTTCTTGGCGCCCGTGATCGCGGGGTCCTTCAGCGCGTTGAGGTTCGAGGGCAGCCCGCCGGTCTTCTTGAACGCCGCGATCTGGCCCTGGGCGCTGGTCAGGAACCGCACCAGTTCGGCGGCCTCCTTCGGATGCTTGGCCTGCTTCGGCACGGCCAGGAACGAACCGCCCCAGTTGCCGCCGCTGCCGGGCGCGCGGGCGATGTCCCACTGACCCGCCGCGGATTCACCGGCGTTGCCCTTGATGACGCCGGTCATCCACGACGGGCAGGCGATCGTGGCGAACTGCGCCTGCTTGAAGCCGTTGACCCAGCCCTCGGACCACGACGCCAACTTCGCCGAGAGCCTGCTGTCGATCATCGTGACCGTGAAGTCCCAGGCCGAGCGGACGGCCGGATTGCTGCTCACCACCAGCTTGTCGCTCTTGTCGTAGAACGTGTAGCCGCTGGTCTCGGCGGCGGTCTGCATCATCATGATCGTGAAGACGTTCACCGAGGAGTCGAGGAAACCGACGCCGGGGCTCGCGGCCACGAAGCGCCGGCCGGTGGCGAGGTAGCCGTTCCAGTCCGGCCACAGCGCCCCGACGGCCTCGCGATCGGTCGGCAGCCCGGCCCGGGCGAACAGGTCCTTGCGGTAGCAGATCGCCATCGAACCGACGTCGGTGCCGAGGCCGAGCAGCTGTTTGCCGTCCGCGGACAGGCCCTGCTGCCACTTCCAGTCGATGAACTCGCTCTTGGCCGCACCGAGGCCGTGGTCGAACAGGTTGTGGAACCGGTCGGCCTGCGCCTTGAACTGCACGATCGTGCCCTCTTCCAGGGCGACGACGTCACCGGCACCCGCGCCGGACTTCATCCACTGGGCCAGCCGAACGTTGTAGCCGCTCAGGCCGTCGCCCTTGCCGCGCTCCTTGATGCGGATGTTCGGGTGCGACCGCTGGTACTCCTCGTACAGTGCCTCGTAGCCGAAGCCCTGGTCCGAGAAGATGTCGACCTTCAGCGTGATGACGTCGTCGTCGGGCACCGACACGGCGGTCGTACAGCCGGTGGCGGCCAGGAGAACGAGGCTCAGGCCGGCGCACGCCGCGGCCGCACGCCGTCCGATCATGCCGAGACGCATCGTCACGCTCCTCCCGTTCGTCCCCGCCCGTCCGGGTTCCCGGCACGGCTACGGCGCGGACCCGCCGCACTTCTAACGGCACGACGACCGGGAGTTGTAGAGATCTCCGACACCATTTCCGCGCCGGAGTTCGGCCGTGCGTTTCCGGCCGATCCAGCGCGGCGGTCAGGCGGACGCCTCGGTGCGCCAGTAGCCGTTGGCCGCGGCCACGGTCTGGAAGTTGGTGGCCACGACGTGCGAGATGGAGATCAGCGCGTCGAAGTCCTCGGCGTAGGCCGGGCGCAGCCGGGCCCGGACCGCGTCGTCGGGCTGGGTCTTCTTCACCGCCACGCGGGACAGCTTGATCGCCAGGTCGAACCCCTCCTCGGCGGTGGCGGTGATCAGCGACGGCAGCCAGGTGCTCATGTCGTTCCCCTTGTGTCGAGCACGATTAAGTCGTACGCGACATTATCGCACCGGGCTATGATGCGGCAATGGAGATCGTTCGTGAGGACCGGCACGCCGCGCTCGCCGATCAACTGTGCTTCGCCCTCTACGCGGCCTCCAAGACCGTGGGCAACGCCTACCGGACCCTCCTCGAGCCGCTCGGCCTCACCTACCCGCAGTACCTCGTCATGCTGGGGGTCTGGGCCCAGGACGGCCTCACCGTCGCGGAGGTGAGCGCGGCCGTCGGCCTGGAGACCTCGACCCTCTCGCCGCTGCTCAAACGCCTGGAGCAGGCGGGATTCCTGACCCGTCGCCGGGACACCGCCGACGAACGGGTGGTCCGGCTGCACCTGACCGCCGCCGGCGCGGAACTGGAACGCAGTGTCGCCCCGGTGCGCGAACGGGTCGAGAACGCCACCGGCCTGACGGCTGCCGAGTTCGCGCAGCTGCGGGGTGCGCTGCTGCGGCTCCAGCGCACCGTCAGCGGTGCCGACCTGAGCTGACGTGGCGCGGCCGTCTTCGTGGAGAGGGAGGTTTCACCCGTGACCGAGGTGTCGTTGGGCGAGGCGGCGCGGAGCAGGTTCGAGGGTCTCGCGGCGGAACTCTCCGCCACCGGCGACGTCGCCTCCTGGGACGTGCGCGGCGACGGTGGCGGGCTGGTCCTGACGCTGCGCCGCGACGACGGCGCGACGGCCGTGGTGGAGCTGGCCGCCGACACGCGGACGTGTCTCGTCCGGCTCGCCGACACCTACGAGGACCGGGAGATCGCCGACGGGGAACCGGACAGGCTCGAGGCGCTCGAGGACAAGGTGGCGATCGCGCGGCTGTACCTGCGGCGCCGGTATCACGAGGAGGTGAGCCGGCGATGGGGACGGGTCGTGGCGCGCACCATCCACCTGGCGGGCAAGGAGGAGACGTTCTCGCTGTCGGCCTCGCCCGGGGGAGTGCCGGGGCTGGTGGGCCGGCTGCTCGGCGGCCGGACCTCGATCGTCCGGCCCTGATCGCCGAACCGGTTACGCCCGGCCGTACGAGACGAGGCCCAGCTCGTTGCCTTCCGGGTCGACGAGGGTGTGCCGCTGCGGATCGCTCCCGGCGACGACCCGTCCCCCGGCGGCCACGGCCGCGTCGACGCGCGCCCGCGCCTGGTCGTGCGGCACGCGGAGATCGATGCGGACGCGGTTGCGATGCTGCCGCCGTTCCGTGTCCGACGCCTCCATCGGCTGGAAGAACAGGACCGGATCGAGCCGACGCGGATCGAAGATGTCGGTCACGAACGCCCGCGGGTCGGGCCGGTAGCCGAGTACGGAGGCCCAGAACGCGCGCACCGCGGGCACGTCGACGGCGTCGATGCCGAACTGGACGAAACGCGGGCGGGTGGGGTCGGCGGCGAGCCCCAGGTCGCGGGCGGCGTTCTGGATCCGGCCGGCCAGCTCCCCGAACCCGTCCTCCCACCGGTCCTTTCCGCTGTCGATCGTGACGCCGTCGGGCCTGACGTCCACCGCCAACGGCAGCCCCGCGTCGTCGGCCAGGGCGGCGACAGCCGTCGCGAGTGCGGCCGCCGGCTCCGGCGCGTCGACCGGGTAGTGCGCCATCGCGGCGAAGAGCACCTGCCAGTCCGCGGTCTCCGGCCCCTTCGGCAGCCCGTCGCCGGGGACCAGGTCGACCACGTTCCCGTCGGCGTCGGCGAGCGCGACCCCGTACGCGCCGAACGGCTCCTGCCCGACCGCCGCCCGGACCGCCCGCACCGCGTCCGGCGCGCGCACCACGTCGACGTGGAACCGGTCGCGCAGCGGCCGGGGCCGGCCCGGTGCGAACGACAGCACCGGATCCCGCCGCGACGGATCGCCGAGCGCGTCGGGGCCGGCGGGCTCGTAGGCGAGCACGTTTCGCCAGAACGGCACCAGCGCCGGCCGGTCCGCGGTGTCGATCACGAGCTGGACGGTCTGCAGCACGGCCGGGTCCGCGCCGAGGCCCAGCTCCCGGGCCGCCGTCGAGATCGACCGCGCGAGCTGCACGTCGGCGCGGGTGAGGTCCCGCGTCGGGCCGATCCGCACGCGCACCCCGCCCGGTCGCAGGTCGACGTCCGGCAGCCCGGTGGCGGCCGCCAGGCCGGCGATGCGGCGGACGAGGGCGGCGCCGGCGGTCATCGACGGCGCGTCGAACCAGGCGCTCGCACCGGTGTCCAGGACGCGCCAGTCCCGGACACCGTCCGCTCGCGGGAACTCCGTCGAAGCGTCCCGATCCATCAGCGTCCCCTTTGGCATCGTCGCGGAACCCGCCTCACGATATCCGCGGGGATGAACGCTCGAGCCTCACTGCCGGATGCGGCGACGCCCCGCCCACCAGCCGGCCACCGCCAGGAGCACCGCGGCGGCGGGCGCGGCGAGGGCCGTCATCAGCAGGCCGGACGACGGCGTCGCCTCGGGGTCGAACTGGGCCACCAACTCGACCAGGGCCGGCAGCCGGGCACCGGCGATACCGAGCCCGATGCCGAGCGGGATGCGCGGATCGACGAACGCGAAGGCGATCGCCAGCAGCGGCGCGGCCTGCAGCACGACGAACGCCCGATCGGTCGCGGCGGACGCCAGGACCGTCACCCCGACGACGGCCAGGCCGAGCGCGAGGGCGCCCGCGGCGGCCCGATACCCGGTGCGCACCGCGCGGGAGGGCCGGCGGAGCAGCGCGACCAGCAGCACCAGCAACAGCGGTCCGGCCAGCAGCAGCCAGGGCCCGACGCCCATGCGCAGGCCCGCGACCCGCAGCAGAACGCTCGCGGCCGCCACCGGCGCCACGCAGAGCGCGAGCAGCCACCACGGCACCCCGTCGGGTCGCACCAGCGCCTGCCGGGCGAGCACGGCCAACGCCGCGAGCGCCGGCAGGTAGGCGGAGTTCTCCATGTCCAGCAACGCGAACGGGTCGTAGGTGAACGCGCCCAGGAAGGTGTTGACCACCAGCGCGGCCGACGCCAGGGCCAGGCCGGTCCGGAAGCGGTTCGTCGCGGTGGCGATCAGTGCGCCGGCGGCGAGGAGCAGCTGGAACAGCTCGGGGGCGAAGGCCCATTGCAGCGCGGATTCGCCCGGCGGGACCCACGAGCGGAGGAACCCGATCCGGACGGTGATCAGATGGGTCAACGACACGATCGCGGCCAGCCGGAGCGCGCCGAGCCACAGGCGTTCGGCGGTGAGCAGGTGGGTACCGGCTCTGGTGCGCAGGCCGGCCATCACCAGCCGCGCCGCCTGCCGCGGATCGGGTCGGCGTTGACCCGGGGCGGCGGCGTCGAGCAGGGTGCCGACGATCTCGTCGCCGCGTTCGTGCCGGTAGCCGGCCGGGTAGGCGCGCAGCAGCCGGCGGTAGCGCCGTTCCAACGCCCGGTCGTCCCGCTGTGTCGCGCTCATGCCGTCTCCGCTCCCGCGTCCTGTCCGAGGCCCGGAAGGGTCACCCGCTCGGTCACCACTCTCGCCGCGGCGGCCATGCGCACCGCTTCCTGCCGCAACGCCGCGCTGCCCCGCTCCGTGAGGACGTAGTAGCGCCGCGCCCGGCCGTTGACGACCTCCGCGCCGTCGGACTCGACGTGACCGTCGGCGGCGAGCCGGTCGAGCAGCGCGTACAGCGTGCCGGCGGCCAGCCGGACCTGCCCGCCGGAGAGGTCCTCCACCTGTTTGATGATCGCGTAACCGTGTCGACGGCCGTCGAGGAGCGCCGCGAGCACGAAGTAGCGAGGTCCGCCCATGTTCACGTCGAGAGGATATACGCATCTTCGATATATAGGGAAGACTCACCTGTGGTGACCGCGTCCCCGACCGCTGAACCGTAGGGTGACACCTCGTGGAACGACCCGGGCGGCACCGCCGCGACATCTCGATCACGGTCGGCGCGTCGACCGTTGCGGAACTGCTCGCGACCGTGGACGCACGCAGGGCCGGCACGCGCCGCTCCACCGGCCTGTGGGCGCGGGCGCGAAACGGCGGCCGGGTGCGGGCGCGCATCCTGCCGACCGGCCGCTATCACCTGCCGCCGCACTTCTCCGGCCGGTTCGAGGCGGGCGAACGGGGCGGCACGCTGCGCGGCACCATCCGCGAGTCCTTCTTCGAACTGCTGATCCCGCGCCTGTTCGGCATCGCCGCGCTGGCCTTGCTCCTGGGTGATCTCGCCGTCGTCCTCGGCGACCCGTTCATCGTCGTGGGATTCGCGGTGTGCACGATCGGGGCGCTGGCGACTGGGTGGTTCGCGTACGTGTTCGGGCGGGCGCGGGCGGCGCAGTTCGCCGACGGGGCCGTCGCGCTGGAGCGTGCGCTGGTCCAGCTGCTTCCGCCGCCCGCGCGCGCCACGGGTCGCCGCCGCCGCTCGTCGCGATCCTAGGCGCGGCTCAGTGCGGGTCCGGGGTGAACGCGGGCGTCACGAGGTAGTCGGCGTCCGCCCAGTTCTCCGTCGGGAACGGCGAGCCGTTCCAGAACGACGACGTGTACACGTATCGGCTGGTCCAGGCGGACAGGTGCCCCGAGGCGGTGGAACGTTCCTCGTCGAAGCCGTGCGGCACGTAGGAGTACCGGCCGCCGCGCAGCCAGAAGCCGACGACGTAGGTCCGGCCGGCCTCGACCCGGGTCGGGTTCATGCTCAGCTGGTAGAAGCACGGCGCGAAGCGTTCGATCGCCTCGGAGGCGCCGCCCGTGGCGAGCGTCGTGCCGTCGGCCGTCCACAGGCTCCCGGTCAACGGCAGCCGCGAGTTGACCTCGTCGTAGGTGAGATCCAGGCAGATGCGGATGCCGTTGACCGTGCCCGGGACCGTCGTGCGCCACTGCACCGCCAGCAGGACGTCGGCGGTGTCGGTGACCTCCTGGACGCGCCGGTCGAGATAGGGATCGCCGGCCGGATAAAGGGATTCCGGGCCGGAGCCGTGTGCGGCGCCGGGCGTCACGGGCACCAGGGCCAGCGCGACGGCGGACGCCGCGATCGTGAACGCGGCGAGCAGCCGCCGGCGACGGTGAGCCGGACCCATCGGACCCCCCATGACGTCGATCGATTGTCACTCATCGATTCCGTGCGCATCATAGGCGATCGCGGGTCCGGTGCGCGTTCAGCGGGTGACGAGCTGAGCCTCCAGCACCGTGTACTTGTCCCAGCAGTACAGGTAGGCGTTGTCGGTCGAGTACATCGACAGCTTCTGGCCGTTGTGGTCCGAGACGAGGTACTCGCCCTCCTGGTGGAACACGGTCGCGCCGGCCCACTTGTAGAAGCCGACGTACGCGTTGTTGCTGATCGACATGTACTTCGCCTCGCCCGGGATCTTGAAGTAGGTCTTCCCGTCGTAGATGTACGGCTCCAGCGGCTGCGGGGAGTCCGCGAGCACCGCCCAGTCGGAGGAGTTGCGGCCGAGCCAGCCGACCGCCAGCCCGTTGTCGGACAGCTTGATGCCGAACGCGGTGCCGCCCGCCTGCACCGACGCCTCGGCGGCGATGCGGGCGCTCGACGCGTCGAGGTCGGAAGCGGGTTCGAAGGGACCGGTGGGGCGGTTTTCCTCGGGGTACATGGCTGCCTCCTTGCGTGCGGGTGATTGGGACCGACGCTATAGCCGGCTTCACATTCCGGCGTCTGTTTGAACAAAGCGCGCTGTTCGCCCCGCCCGCGGAGGACAATCTCCCGTGCTCACCCGTCGGGTGCGGATGCCGCACGCGGTGTCCGTTCGGGCGGCGGGAGTGCCGCTACCGTTCGCGCGTCCCGCACGACGACGAAGGGCGGCCCACTGCGTGGAAGGCAGCGTCGCGCTCGCCGGGTTCGGGCGCAGGCCGGTGCTCATGCTCGTCGTGGCGGCCGTGATCCTGTCGCTCACCGTCGCCGCGTACGCCGTCCCGCCGCGGCAGTCCGAGGCGGTCCGCAGCGTCGCGGCGCACCCGTCGCCGTCGACGTCCCCGCTCGGCTGCGCCCGGCGCGAGCCGCCGCACCGGTTCGGCATCCGCGTCGACAACGAGTGCGTCGGCTACAGCGACGGCCCCGAACTCCTCTTCGGCACCGGCACCGCCCTGCCCGAGGCGCAGCGGCGGGTGTTCCGCTACAACGAGGAGGTCGAGCGGCTGCCGCTGGACAGGTATCAGCGGGTCCGCCTGATCGTGCTGACCGGCCTGAGCGGGTCGGACGACGGACACCCGGCCGAACGCGAGACGCTGGAAGGCCTCGCCGTCGCGCAGGCCGAGGCGCTGGGCGAGCGGGACCGGCCCACCCGGCCGCTCCTGCAGGTGGTGATGGCGAACGCGGGCAGCGGCGGCCGGCACGTCGACGCGCTGCTGCCGGAGCTGGCCCGCCTGGCGCAGGACGACCCGACCGTGCTCGGCGTGCTCGTGGCGATGGACAGCCGCACCGCCACCCGGCGGGCGATGCTCGCCTTGCGGGACAACGGTTTGCTGGTGCTGACCGCCGGCGCCGTCGCCGATCGGCTCCGCGACGGGATGACCCGCTACCTCCAGTTCGACCCGCCCACCCGCGAACGGGCGAAGCTGGTGCGCGCGTACGCCGGCGCGATCGGGCGCCCGCGGATCGTCACCGTGTACGAGCCGTCCCGCAGCGAGGACCTGGCCGTCGAGGAACTGCGTCGCGCGTTGGACGCGGAGTTCGAGTCGTACGCCGAGGTGCCCTGGGACGGCTCCGCCGACGTGAACGCCCTGTGCGGTGCCGGCATCGCGCTCTACGGCGGCGGAGCCACCGGGTTCGGCGGCTTCCTGCGCGCGCTGCACCGCACCTGCGGCAGGCGTTCGCCGATCCTGCTCGGCGTCGGTGACAGCGTCCGTTACCTGCTCGGGGACCCGCGCCGCACGGGACGCGTCGACGCGCCGGCGGACTACCCGTTCGTCTTCAGCGGCAACGGGATCGGGGCCGGCGCGTGCCGGCCGCGCACCGACCCGCACCGCCTGTTCCTGGCGGTGGCCGCGCGGGTGCTCGGGAAGTGCCGCGACCCGGAGGATCCGACGCCGCTGGGCATCCTGACGGTTCCGACGTACGACCTCGTGCGCGTCGTGCTGAGCGCCGCCGCCGAGCTGAACGGCGCCGCCCTGACCGCGAACGCGGTCCACGCGCGGGTGCTGGAGTCCGGGCGCCGGCGGGCGTTCGAGGGGGCCGCCGGGCCGGTCCGCTTCGGCGCCGACGGCGTGGTCACCACCGGCGGCCAGTCGTTGATGTGCGCGCGCGACGTGCGGGCGGCCTACACGCCGGGCAACGTTCCGTGGGAGGTGGCGCGGACGGGCCCGGGCGGCGTTCCGCGCGTTCGGGGCGGCCGGTGCGCCGGTTAGGGTGGGGCGCATGGGGGAGATCGTCTGGCTGTGCCGCTATCCGGTGAAGTCGCTGCGCGGCGAGGAGTTGTCGTCCGCCGTTCTGGACGGCGACGGGCTCGCCGGTGACCGGCGCCGTGCGCTAGTCGACACCGCGACGGGGCTTGTGGCGAGTGCCAAGGATCCGCGCAAATGGCGTTCCCTCATGGGAATGTCGGCGCGCTGCGAGGGCGACGGGATCGCGGTGACCATGCCCGACGGCACCGTCGTGCGCGACGGCGACCCGGACGTCGACGACCACCTCTCCCGGGCGGCCGGGCGCCCGGTCCGGTTGACCTCCGAGCGCCCCGCCGGCGCCGCCCTCGAGCGCCTCACCCCCGAGGGGGAACCGGGTGCGGGCACACTGACCCGCGGCGCCCTCCGTGCGGCCGGCAGCTTCGTCGACTTCGGCGCGGTGCACCTGGTCACCACGGCCACGCTCGACGCGCTCGGCGCGGACCGGCGGCGCTTCCGCCCCAACGTGGTGCTGCGCATGCGCGACGACACGCCCTTCGCCGAGAACGCCTGGCCCGGCCGGGTTCTCGCGACGGGGACCGCGGCGATCCGCGTGGTGGCACCGACGCCGCGATGCGCGGTGCCGACGCTGGCCCAGGGGGACGACCTGCCGGCGGACCCGCGGGTGCTGCGCGCGGCGGCCGCCGCCAACCGGATCCCGGTCTTCGACCTGGGCACGCTGACGTGTGTCGGCGCCTACGGCGCGGTGGCCCGCCCCGGCACGCTTCGGGTGGGGGACAGGGTAGTGATGCGCGACGAGGGTTGACGTTCCACTGTGGATGGACTGCGATCGACAGTGATCGACGTCGATCCGTAGGGGGGATTGTCATGACCGAGCGAGGAAGCACGGCACACCGGAAACGGTGGGCGCGGCTGGCGACGGCCGCGCTCCTCACCACCACCCTCGTCCAGACCGGGGCGGCACCGGCGCACGCGGCGCCACCGGCCGTCGCGGCGCAGGAGACCGCGCTCGTGCGGGTCCAACTGCCCGACGAGGCCATGTACGACGCGCTCGTCGCCGCCGGCGCCGACATCGCCACCCGGCCCCGCGCGGACGGCACGCGCGTGGTCGTCGACCTCGTGCTCACCGGTGCCGACCTCGCCGCCCTGACCGCCCGCGGCGCGCGGACCCTCCAGGTGATCCAGCGCGAGGGCGACGGCACCGCCCGGCACCGCGGGAGCACCCGTCGCGCCGGGGTGAACGCCGCCGACACGCTCGTCTTCCTCCAGGCGTACTGGTGGACGCAGGGCGGACGGACGTTCCTGCAGACCCAGGTCGCCACCACCGCGACCGACGACCCCGACGTGGAGATCACCGTCACCTGGCGAACGGCCGACGGGCGCACCGGCAGCTTCGACCTGTTCCGCTTCTCCGACGCCGGCGAGTACCAGTACCACTTCCAGGTGCCGCAGGCGCTGCCGGCGCAGCCCGTCGAGGTCACCGCGACGTCGAGCCTCGGCGGCACCGCCCGCCCGGCGGTGCCCGCCCGGTGGCCGAACGCGTCGCCGCCGCCCACGCCGACCGGCTACCAGAAGGACTTCGTCGACGCCTACCTGACGCCGATCGACATCCAGGCCCGGGTGCGGCGTCTCGGCCGGCAGTACCCGGATCTCGTGGACGTCATCGACCTGCCGAACAAGACCCAGGGCTACCGGCGCACCGCCGCCGCGTACCTCGGCGACCCGGCGTCGGCGGCCGTCGTCGTGGAGTCGGTCAAGTTCGGCGACCAGAACCAGAACGGCGTCCAGGCGCGCACCGTCGACCCCGGCGAGCCGAACAGCCCGCTGCGGGCGAGCCTGCGCGACCGGGTCCTGACGGTGTCGCTGGGCACCGACGCGACCGGCCGCACGGTCAGCACCACGGACCAGGTGGCCGCGCTGATCACGGCGCGCTTCCCGGACCGGTTCACGGCGTTCGTGGAGGACGGGTCGGCCGGGCTGCCGATGCCGGTGACCGGACCGGTGACGCTCTCCGACGGGCTGCGCGGGGACGTCCCGCAGCGGCCGTGGACCGTGCAGGCGCTGCGGATCGGGGCGCACCGCGACGGTTCGCGCACGGGTGTCCTCGCCTACTCGCAGGAGCACGCCCGCGAGTGGGTCACGCCGATGGTGACGCTGGAGTTCGCCGAACGCCTCCTCGCCAACGCGCGCACCGATCCCGCGACGCGCGAACTGCTCGAGGCGGTGGACGTCTTCGTCATCCCGACGGTCAACCCGGACGGGGCGAACTACTCGTTCAACGACTACAACTTCCAGCGCAAGAACATGGTGAACCACTGCGCCGGCAGCCGCCGCGACCCGCGTTACCGCAACCAGTGGGGCGTGGACGTCAACCGCAACTACGCCGTCGGTTCGCTCTTCGACGGCTATGTAGGCGCCAGCACCACCTGTACGAGCGAGGTCTACGCCGGCCCCGGCGAGCTGTCGGAGGCGGAGAGCGGCAACGTCGTCGCGCTGGCCGCCGCGCACCCGAACATCAAGTTCGCGCTGAACGTCCACAGCTACGGCGGGTACTTCATGTGGCCGCCGGGCGCGTACAAGTCGCCGGGGCGCGTCACGCTGCCGCGCCCGTCGATCGAGGAATCGGCGTACTTCCTCAACAGCGCGCGCCGGATCGTCGGCGCCATCACCTCCGAGCGCGGCACCGTCACGTGGCCGTCCCAGACGGGTCCGGTCGCGGACGTGCTGTACTCGGCCGCCGGCAACTCGGCCGACCAGCTCTACTACCAGTTCGGCATTCTCGGTTGGGACTTCGAGGTGGGCAACGACATCTGGAACCCGGCCACCGGGCAGTGGGAGGGGGTCGGGTTCCAGCCGCCGTTCGCCGAGGGGCACCAGGAGGCGATGGAGTACGCCTCCGGCCTGGTCGAGCTGGTCCGCGTGGCGAGGGACTACCGCGCGGGCTGATCCCGCACCGTCGCGGTGACCGGGCCGAGCCACCGGTCGCCCGCGTTCACGCTCAGCCGGAGCCGCTCGGCCGGCTCGGCGACGTCGTCGCGCACGGTCGGGACGGTCAGGTCGACGCTGACCGTTCCGGCCGGCACGACGAGCCGGTAACCCAGCAGGCGGGCGAGCGGGCGTTCCGGCAGGGGCGCGTTGCCGGTGCCGGCGAGCCAGCCCGGGTCGACGTCCACTGTGGACAGTTCCGGGCCGTCGTTCGTCGGCACGCCGCTGACGAACAGGTCCAGGTCGTCGTCGAGCGGTTCGGACAGCGTGATCCGCCAGCTGAGGGCCGCCCCCTCGGTCACGTCGTCGGCGACGGCGGCGATGCCGATCGCGGGCGGCGGGTCGTCGTTGCGGACGGTGACGGTCGCGCGGTAGGCGCCGATCACCGCGTCGCGGGCGGCCCACGCCTGCACCGTGTACTCCCGGTCGGGGCCGTAGCGCCGGTCGCCCGTGACGGTCAGCGGCAGTTCCAGCTCGTTCGTGCCCGGTGCGACCGGTACCAGCGCGCTGTGCTCGGGTCCGTTGCGGCCGCGCACGCTCAGCCACACCTGTCCGGTGCCGGTCCCGCTGACCGTCGCGGGCACCCGCAGCGCCCTGGTGCCGTCGTCTCCTTCGTCCACTGTGGACGATCCGAGGTCGACGCGGACTTCGTCCGTCGTGGGGGCGTCCGCCGTGCCCGGGCTCCAGCCCCACGCGTCGAGCAGCCACGCGCTTCCGCTTCCCTTCGTGGGAACGACACTGAGCACGGCCACCTCCCGTACCGTGCGCAGCGGCAGCCGCACCTCCTGCGCCCACGCGGAGTACGTGTTCGCCGTGCCGGGCAGCCCGTCCAGACGCACCTGACCGAGCACCTCGCGCCGCCCCGACGGCGCGGTGACGGCCACCTCGAGGTGCGTGCCGGTGCTGTTCGGCGGCACCACCACGCGCAGCGCCACCTCCCGCGCGCCGGCCAGCGACACCGGCCGCGCCGGGCGGAACGTCGCCGCCGCGCCGGCGTCGCCCCACCGCATCGCGGCGCCGTGGCGGCCCGGGGTGGCGCGCATGCCGAAGACCGCGTTCGCGTGCGGCGAACCCTCCGGCAGCGCGCATCCCACGGCCGGATCGGGATGGGACAGCAGGCAGACGCGCGCTCCCGTGGTCGTGACGCTCGGATCCGGTGTCACCAGCGGGACGCGGTTGCCGCCGAGGGCGTGCGCCCGCACCACGGCCCGCCCGGCGCTCGGCGCCCGTGCCCCTGATCCGTCGAGCAGCGGCAGCACGCTGTCGTCGCCGAGGCCGAACAGGCGCGCCGCGGCCGCGAGGTACGTGGCGCCGGCCGCCCGCTGTTCGGCCGCGGTGAGCCGCTCCGGCGCGGTGCCCGGTGTGCACAGCCGGTCCGGGGTGGCGCTGGTGAAGTCGTCCCACGCGGTGTTCTGCGTCAGCCCCGGCGTCCACTCGGTGTTGAACCAGTTGTGGTTCGCCCCGGCCAGGTGCACGGCGCTGTGCAGCGCGACGCCCCGGCCGACGCCCCGGGTCCCGTCGACGTACACCTGCCCTTCCAGGCGCGCGGCGTCACCGTCGCAGCCCGGCAGGAGCGACATCGACGGCACCTCCTCGACCGGGTTGTGCCCGAACGAGGTGGGCCCGATCAGCGCGATGCCCCGGATCCGCCAGCGCACCGGGAGCACCTGCGCGTCGGGTTCCGGCGAGGGGTGCAGGGTGTCCATGGCGGCCCGGCTGACCCCGTCGCCGCCGCGCGAGTGTCCGACGAGGACGACCCGGGACAGGTCGGCCGGCGGGACGGCCCGCAGCACCTGCGGCACGTCGCCCTCACCCGCGGCCCACCCGGCGAGCCGGGCGAGATGCTGGCGCACCAGCGACGAACGGGCCCGCGCGCCACCGTCGGCCGGCTCCCAGTCCTGGGCGTCGACGGCGTTCGCGGTGATCGACACCGTCAGGAACCCCTGCGCGGCGAGCAACTCCTGCACCGGCAGGAAGCCGCGGCTGCTCAGCGTCGGCCGGTACCCGTCAAGGCACGGCCAGGCGAAACTCCCGTCGGTCGGCCCGGGCCCGCGTGAGCAACTCGGGTAGTGCCCGTGCAGAAGAAGAACGACCGGCAGCGGTCCCGGCGCGTCGACCGGCGCCACGACCACCGCCCCGAAGTCCACCGGGTCGAACAGGTCCGGCACGGCCACGGGCGGCAGTTCGTAGGCGCCGGTGGTGGTCCGGTAGGGGCCGGGCCGTCCGGGGTCGTTCACCGGCGGCGGTTGCTCCCGCGCCTCGGCGGCCGAGCCACCGGGGCCGACGACGAGAAAACCGAGCAGCAGGGCGGCCGCCACGAGCGGGAACCGGATTCGCACACCTCTATGACGGGCGAACGGTCGATCTTGGTCACGCCCGGGCGAAATGCCCGTCGGCGCGCGTTCCACCCGGGGAGCCCGCAGAATGTGGCGCATGTATCTCATCCGCGAACGGATCTTCGACCTCGGCAACGACTTCGACATCACCGACGAGTCGGGCGAACGCGTCTACCACGTCGACGGCAAGGTGCTGACGTTGCGCGACCGGCTCGTCATCGAGGACACCGCCGGGCGGGAGGTGGCCGCCGTGCACCGCCAACTGGTGGCGCTGCGCCGCACGTACACCATCGAGATCGGTGGCGAGAAGGCGGCTGAGGTGCGCAAGAAGCTGTTCACGCCGTTCCGCGAGAAATTTACGATCGACGTCCCCGGCCCGGAGGATCTCGAGATGAAGGGTGACCTGCTGGATCACGAGTATTCGATCGAACGCGACGGCGTCGAGCTGGCGTCGGTGTCGAAGAAGTGGTTCCGGGTCCGGGACACCTACGCGGTCAAGATCGCCGAGGGGGTCGACCACCTGCTGATCCTCGCCTCCGTGCTGGCGCTGGATCTCGCGCAGTCGCGCGCGGAGAAGGAGCGCGCGGAACGCGGCGACTGACCGGCCCGCCGGAGCGTGGCACTTCGGCGGCCTTGCCCAAATCATCTTAGTCATTAAGATAACCGAATGGTCACAACGACCGAATTCTCGGTGGCGATCGCCGGTGCGGGACTGTCGGGCCTCTGCCTCGCCCAGTACCTGACGCGCGCCGGCATCGACGTACACGTCTACGAACGGGATCCGGGCCCCTTCGTCCGGCGCCAGGGCTACCGGATCATCCTCGACCGGTTCGGGTTGGAGGCGCTGCGCGAGAGCCTGCCCCGCCCGCTGTTCCGGCTGGTGCTGGCCACCAGCGACGAGCCCGGCGGGCACCTGCGCTTCACCGACAGCCGGCTGCGGGACGCGTTCACCATCACCTTCAAGGACGAGGCGCACGCGACCCGCCAGGTCGACCGGCTGACCCTGCGCTCGATCCTGCAGTCCGGGCTGGACGGGCGCATCCACTACGGCCACTCCGCCATCGGGGTGGAGGAAAGCGGTCGGGGACGGCTGCGGCTGCACTTCTCCGACGGCGGGGCCGCCGAGGCGTCCGTCGTGGTGGGCGCGGACGGCGTCCGTTCGGCGCTGCGCGCGCAGCTCATGCCGGACGCGGAGCCGGCCAACACCCCGATGGCGGGCGTCTACGGCCGTTCGCCCCTGCGCCGCAACGGCGAGAGCGTCATCCCGGAGCCGCTGCGCACCAGCGGGGTCCTGTCCATCGCCGACCGGCCGGGCCGCGCCTTCTTCTTCACCTCCATGCGCTTCGGCGAGAACCCGCCGGACGCGTTCGCGCGCCTGGCGCCGGGCAGCTACGCGCCCACCGGCGACGACTACGTCATGTGGGGACTGCTGCTGCGGCAGGTGGAGGTGCCCTTCAGCTTCCGCGGGGACCTGCTGGCGCTGCGCGAGTTGGCGGCCCGCAAGAGCGCGGGCTTCCACCCGCTCATCCAGCGGCTGGTCGACACGGCCGAACTGGACGCCACGGTGCTCAACCCGTTCGCCACCGGCCGGCGCCCGCGCCGCTGGGCGGTGCCCCGGGCGACGATGATGGGCGACGCCGTGCACGCCATGCCGCCGTTCGGCGCGCACGGCGGCAACACCGCGCTGCGCGACGCCGCCCTGCTCGGCAGCCGGCTGGTCGAGGCCCTGGCGAGCGGCACGCCCGTGGAGGACGCGATCACCCGCTACCAGAACGAGATGGTGCCCTACGCGTTCCGCGCCGTCGACACCGCCGCCGGCCTGATGCGCCGCCTCACCGGGAACGCGGCCGCACCGCACTGGGTGCTGACCCGCGTGCTACCTCGGTTGCACCGGGTCACCGTGCCGGAGGCATGATTGCGGGCATGTCCCACGAGCCGGCCCGAGCGTCCGCGATCGCCGACCTCATGCGGGCGGGCCGGGAGAACTCACGGCTGTCCATGGTGTTCCGGTACGCCGTCGCGGAGCGGCTCGGCCTTACCGTCAGCGACCTGGAATGCCTGGATTATCTGGCAGACGTCGGATCCGCCACCGCGGGACAGGTGGCCGAGCGGACCAGGCTCACCACCGGGGCGGTGACCAGCATGCTCCGCCGGCTCCAGCACGCCGGCTACGTGACGGCCGAACGCGACCCGGCCGACCGGCGGCGGACGATCGTCACCATGCGGCCGGAGCGGGTCGCCGAACTGGAGCGACCCTACGAGCGCTTCGCCAAAGGGGTGGGGCGGCTCATCGACGGCTACAGCGTCGAGGAGCTCAGGCTGCTGGCGCGGCACTTCGGCCACCTGCAGGCGATGTACCTCGCCGAACTGGACCGGCTGCGCGAGGGCGAGCAGCGTTCCGCCTGAGCGGTCGCCGCGCCCCGGCTACCCGGCGCCGTTGCCGTCCGGGCCGGGGGTGTCCTTGCCGAGGCCCCTGCGGATCGCGATCTCCACGGGCGAGTACGCGCCGTCGGCCCGTTCCAGTTCGTACGGCACGGCCGGCATCAGCGGCGGCTGAGCCATGAACCGCGGCCGCGTCCCGTGGTGCGGTTGCGCGGCGTGCACCAGGAACGGATGGCACAGGAAGACGTCACCCGGGGAACCGGTGGCGAGGGCGAGCGGCCGGTGTGCGGACACCGCCGCCAGTTCGGGCGCGAGGGTCAGCCCGCTCGCGCCGTCCGGCCCGTACTTCTCCAGCACGGTCGGCACGTCGAGGTGTGAGCCCACCCGGATCCGGGTCGGGGCGTCCCGCTCGCCGACCTCGCTGAACAGGAACAGCATCAGCAGCGCGCGGCCCCGGGAACGCACATCGGTGAAGTACCAGCTCTCGCCCTGCGGCAGGTAACTGCCCTCGATGTGCCAGCCCGCGTCGTCCGGCTCCTCCTCGTGCGGGAAGCGCAGCGGGAACGTGCCGAGCGAGTAGCGCGGCTCCCAGCGTCCCGCGCCGACGAGCAGGTCGTACGCGTGGTGCAGGAACGGCGAGTTGGGCGCGGCGGCGAACGGTCCCTGCGCCATGCCGGGCACCCAGTGCACCGGCTGCGTCCACGTCGCCGGGTCGTCCGGTTCGCAGCCGGTCTCCCGCCACAGCAGCCGCGCGCAGTCCGCGGCGACGCGCGGCGCGACGGCGCCGGCCAGCCGCACGAAGCCGTCGCGGAGAAAGCGGGATACCAGGGTCACGTCGTCCATGCCGCCATCGTGCGGCGGCGCGTTCCCCGATGGCCCGACACTTCCCGCCCGGCCTTTGTCGGGTCCGGCGGCGACGATTCCGGCATGATCGGACCGCACCGGGGGCGCCGTCGGGGGGAGGCTTCATGATCTCGGCACTCAACCGGCTCGTGGATCTGGTCGAGGAGAACCTGACCGGGGACTTCGACGTCAAGGGCGCGGCCCGGACGCTGGGCACGACCGAGTACCACCTCCGGCGGATGTTCTCGTCGCTGGCCGGGATGCCGCTGTCGGAGTACCTGCGCCGCCGCCGCATGACCGTCGCCGCCGCCGATGTGGTCCGCGGTGCGGAGGATCTGCTGAGCATCGCCGTCCGGTACGGATACGGCTCGACGGAGGCGTTCGGGCGGGCGTTCCGGGCGGTCCACGGCGCCGGCCCCGGAGAGGTGCGCCGCGCCGGCGGCCCTTTGCGCACCCAGCCACAGATCAGGTTCCGCCTGACCGTGGAGGGGAGCGAACGCATGAACGCCCGCATCGTCGAGCGCCCCGGCTTCCGGCTCGTGGGGCACGCCGTTCGCGTCGCGCTGGTCCACCGGGGCGTCAACCCGCACATCCGACAGCACGTCGCCGCGCTGCCGACGGAGGAGCATCCGCGTTTGAAGGCCCTCGCCGACACCGAACCGGCGGGCCTGCTCGCGGTCAGCGACGACCTCGACCCCGACCGCGCCGAGGGCAGCGAGTTGACCTACCTGCACGGGGTCGCGGTGTCCCCGGACTCGCCGCTCCCCGGCGGCCTCGACGTCATCGAGGTCCCGGCCGGCAGATGGGTGGTCATCCGGACCGCGGGCCCGCATCCGCAGAGCCTGCAGAACGCCTGGGCCGCGACCGCGACCGAGTGGTTCCCGTCGAACCCGTGGCGGCTACGGCCGGGCCCCGAGATCGTGGCGGTACTCGAGCACGCGCTCGACCTCAGCACCGCGACCTGCGAACTCTGGCTCCCCGTCGAACCGGCATGACAACCCGCTGCCGGCGGGCTAGGCGTTGCACCTGACCCGCCACTCCGGGCTCGCGTTCGGCCCGCACCGGTACGGGTTCCCCGGGTACGCCGGCGCGGGATCCCAGACCTGCTCCAGCACGTCGGGAGCGACGACAGTCAGGCGGAACCTGTTCCCCGGCTTCGGCCCGTCCGGCCCGGCGTCGAACTCGGGCACGGGTGCGCCCCGCTCGTCGGTGTACGCCACGGAGACGACCGTCCCGATCGCGTGCGTCGACGTCACCTCGAACCGGAGCCGGTCCCGCCCGGTGCACATCGGCGAGGAGGGGTCGCCCGTTCGGCACGGCCCGGCGTTCCACACGGTCTCGCCGGTCAGGTCGGCGCGGATCTCCAGGCTGGAGCCGTGCACCAGCCACGTTCCCACGTAGGGCTCGATGCGTTGGCCCGGCCGGTCCTTCCCGATCAGGTCCGGGACCAGTTGGGTGGCGACGACGATCGCCGGCCCGCCCAGGAGAACGCAGGCGAGGAGCACGGTGATCATCCACGGCTTGACGCGGATCGTCCTCGGGGCGGGTCGCGTCAGCACCGCTGGTCCCCGCCGCGCACGCAGTGCCGTTCCACGTTGGAGTCGGCCGTCACCAGGAACGGCTTGCCGCCGTTGTCGATGACCTGCGTTCCCGAGCGGCCCTCGGAGGTCCAGTCGACCTCGACGGTCCACTCGCAGAGGCACTTGCTCGTGGACGCGGCCACGATGAAGCTCTGGGCATCGCCGATGGTGGTGGTGTCCGGCGCGGTGATCGGTTCCGAGTTCTGCGGCGGCGCCACGTCGGATCCGGCCGCCACCTGCTTCAGCGTCGGCCGGGAGGCGTCGAGATCGGCCGAGCCGTACTGGTAGGTCCCGCCCCCGCCGCAGGCGTACGCGAAGCTGTTGCCCCGCATCGGTTCCTTCCGCGACACCACCCTCACCCGGATGTCGACGAGCACCACCTGCGCCGCGCTGCGGCCCTGGACGGTGAACCGGATGCCCGCGGTGGCCACCGGAACAGCTGCGTTCGCCATGGCCCACCGCTGCCAGTCCTGGTCGGTGGTCAGGTCGTCGGTCGGCTCCGCCCCACCGGGCGGCAGGATCCAACCGAGGCTGCACGGCGTCTTGACGTCGGCGACCGCCACGGTGAACGGCACCCCGCCGGCATCGGCGGCGGGATCCGTCGTGGCTTCCGCGCCGGCCGACGGCGCGGCGCTCGACTGCTGCGCCCGGGGTACGCCGGCGGGCGCCCGCGCATCGCCGCCGGTACCGCTGAGCGTCGCCGCGGTGACCAGGGTCGTGCCCGCGCCGAGCACCACGGCGACGGCGAGACCGACGAGAACCGTGCGCGCGCTGAAGGTGTGATCGCCGAACTTGAAGATGTACTGCCGGTTGTTCTCCCCGACCTGGAAATCGGCGCTGTTGTCGATGTTGTGCGTCGGCGTACGCATGCGGCCAGCGTCTCGAAAGTTCGACGTGATCAATATGGTCGATCAGGCCGAACTGTCGTGACACCCCGCCATCGGCGGTGGCCCTTATGAGGAACGCCGATGGCCGATGCGGCGCAGCAGTCGGCCCACGCCGGTGACGCCGGCGGACAGAAGGCCACCGATCCAGGCCGGCACGCCGAAGACGATGGCGATGAAGCCCGGCACCCCGATCAGGTCCGGCAGCGGCAGCGCCGCGGTCGGCAGGACCGCCGCGGCGAGGATGACCACCAGTTCCACCAGCATGCCGAGCGCCAACGGCGTCAGCAGCAACCCGAGCAGCGCGTTCGGCGGGCCGGGGCGGCGCAGCAGCCGGCGCCGGACCCACCAGCCGTAACCGACCAGCGCGGCGAGGGCGGCGCCGGCGATCGGGGCCCGGACCGGCCAGGCCTCCGGCGGATCCATGCTGATCCCCCACGGCACGAGGGAGAGCACCGCGCCCGTGCGGAACATCCGCCACGCGAACCGGCCGGCGAACGAGGCGTCACGGTGCTCCGCGAGCATGTCGGTCGGCGCCGCGACGGCATCGGCCGGGCGGGGCCCCGCCTGCGGCGGTCCGGCCACCCGACGGTCCACGAGCGCCACCGCGATCCCCATCGCGAACAGCACCAGCAGGTGCGCGACGGTCGGGATCAGCAGCCACGCCGGTGGCCTGTCCTCCGGTTCGAGCATCGATCCGCAGACGGTGAGCGCCACGGCGGACAGCGTGCACAGGGCCAGCCCGACCAGCCGCACCCTGGCCCGGACGTCGACCCGGAGCATCCGCCGGGCGTACCCGCGCAGCCCCGGCGACAGCGAACGCCACGTCCGCGCGGCCCACACGTACCAGAGCACGGGCGGCAGGAACACGGTCGCCCACATCCACGGAAAGGCCGTGAAGAGGCCGAGCGCGCCGCTGAACCAGACGGCCAGCATCGCCCACCCGCCGACGCCGAACAGCAGCCGGTCCAACTGGGTGCGGGCGTCGTGATCGGTGGGCGCCTCGGACAGCGCGGCGCCGAGGAGCCGGGCCGCCTCGGACACGCGCGCGTCGCCGATGGCGAGGCGGCCCAGCCGGGTCATCGCCTCCGTGTGCCCGGGGTCGAGGGCCAGCGTCCGCCGGTACGACGCGCGGGCCTTCCGCTTCAAGCCGATCTGGTCGAACAGCAGACCCCTGATGAAGTGCGGACCCGGATGCTGCGGCTCCAGACCGACGGCGTGCGCGGCGGCGCGCAGGGCCCGGCGCGGGTGGCCCTGGCCCAGTTCGGCCATTGCCAGCGCCGAGTGGCCGCGCCAGTTGTCGGGCTGCAGGCGCACCGCCTCCAGCGCGCTGGCCAGAGCCGCCGCCGGATCCTCCAGCGCGACGAGGGCGAACGCCAGCAGCATGTGCCCGTCCTGATGTTCGGGGTCGGCCTCGACGGCGTGGCGGGCCGCGTCGCGCATCGCGGGCAGGTTGTCCTCGCCCTGATGCGTGCGCGCCAGCAGGCACAGCGCCTCGGCGTGGTGCGGCTCCACGACCAGCAGGGCGGTGACCTCGCGGCGGGCCGCGTCGTACCGGCCGATCTCGAGCAACGCCTGCGCACGCGCCAGCTGCGCCGGGCCGGCCTCGGTGTCCATCGGCATGATCTTAGGGCGGCGGCTTTCCGATAAGGTCGGGAGATGCGCACCGGGGGGACACGTTTCCGCGATCCGGCGTCGGCCGCCTCGCTGGACGTGTTGGCGGCCGACCCGATCGACGTGGTGTGTCCGCGTTGCGGCGCCCACGCCCGCGTGGTCGGGGAGCCGGGCGACGACCGGCCGTCGACGACCCGCGCCCGGCGGATGGTGTGTCCCGCCTGCGCGCACACCGGGAGGTGGTCGACGCGGACCGGTTCGTCCTGGTGGGGCCTGCCGGTCGATCCGTTCTTCCGGCAGCCGCTGTGGCTCACCGCCGCCGTGCGTGGGCACCGGCTGTGGGCGTACAACCGCGCGCATCTGGACGTGCTGGCGGGGTTCGTGGCGGCCCGGCTGCGCGAGCGCGGGCCGTCCGCGGGCTGCTGTGAGATGACGATGATCGAGACGTTGCCGGCGTGGCTGAAGTCGGCCCGCAACCGCGCCGACGTTCTGTCGGCCGTGGAACGCCTCCGGGCCCGGCTCGACGACCCGGGCCGGGCCGCCCGCCGGCCGCGGAGCCCGGTGAGCGGGGCGGACCTGCGCCGATTCGGCGCTCACGAGCACCGATATTTTCATGGGAACGTCACGCGCCCAGGCCACGCAACCTGATCAGCACCACCGCGACGACCGCGATGACGGCCGCGGCGGCGATCCGGCGGCACCGCACCCACGTCGAGTAGGCGTTCAGCCAGGCGATCACGGCGTCGAGACCCGGCGACGGCCCGGACGGCGGCAACGGGCGCACCGCCGCGATGCGCACCGCGGCACTCGTCGCGGCCGGTGCGGGAGCCGCCGTGCGGGTCGGCGGCGCCGGGTCGATGACGAACGCCTCCGGGTACCAGCCGGCGCTCGGCCAGGTGGTGATCGTGTCGACCGGGCCGTCCGAGGGCACCGGCGTCACCTCGAACCGGATCTCGCGCGATGTCTCCGCGGGGACCTCCACGCGCCGTCGCGCGACGCGGCGGGCGAGCGCGACGCCGACGAAGCGTTCGGCCGGGTCGGCCCGGTGCGGTATCCGCCGCAGCAGCTCGAACCACTGCCACCGCAGGGCGACGTCGGTCAGCACCTCGCCGTAGACCGCGTCGGCGTCCAGCTCGTCACCGGTCAGGCGGCGGGCATCGCGTCGCAACGCCTCGAAGTGGCGTTCGACGAACCGTTTGTAGCCCGGCGCCGGCTCCAGGCTCAGCTGCGGCAGCAGACCGGCCATCCGTCCATGGTCGCCGACTCCGCCGCCGAACGCACTCCCCGTCGACCGGGTGCCGGTCGCGGCGGCCGCGCGGCATTGCCTACGATCGTTCTCTCACGGCCGCCTCATCGAAGAGGATTCCTGATGTCCGATCCCACCGTCGACGTAACCCGGCCGAGCAGTGCCCGGGTGTGGAACTACCTGCTGGGCGGCAAGGACAACTTCGCCGTCGACCGGGAACTGGGTGACGCGCTGCGCACGGCCAACCCGGGTATCGCGGCGATCGCCCTGGCACAGCGGAAGTTCCTGATCCAGGCGGTCACGCTCATCGCCGGTGAGGTGGGCATCCGGCAGTTCCTCGACATCGGCACCGGGCTCCCGACGGCCGACAACACCCACGAGGTGGCGCAGCGGGTGGCACCCGAGTCGCGGATCGTCTACGTCGACAACGATCCGCTGGTGCTGGCGCACGCCCGCGCGCTGCTGACCAGTTCCCCCGAGGGCCGGACCGCGTACGTCGACTCCGACGTGCAGGATCCCGAACGGATCCTGAGCGAGGCCGCCGCCACCCTCGACTTCAGCAGGCCGGTGGCCCTGACCATGATCGGCATCCTGGGCAACGTCGCCGACTACGTAGAGGCCCGCGCGATCGTCGGCAAGCTGCTCGCCGCCGTCCCCTCGGGCAGCTACCTGGTGGTCAGCGACGGCACGAGCACCAGCACGCAGAGCGTGGAGAGCCAGCGGGTCGCCAGCCGGAGCGGCCACCCCTACAACCTGCGCACGCCCGAGCAGATCGGCGGCTATTTCGAGGGCCTCGAACTGCTCGAGCCCGGCGTGGTGCCGATCTCGCAGTGGCGCCCGCAGCCCGGTTCGACGCCGCCGGCCCTCGACGCGTACTGCGCGGTCGGCCGCAAGCCGTAACGCGGACCCGGCGGCGGGGCTCGGGCCGGCTGAAGCGTGCCACGGACAAACCACACCGTCACAGCAGCTCAGAACAGATCTCCTGCTGGCGCATCAGTCCGATCGATCACGACGTCTTCCGTGCAGACCATCTGCTGAACCGAGGTGGGGTCGACGAAGTTCCGGTGGTCCGGGTCGACGATCTTCAGGAAATTGTCGCTGAAGAAGAGGGCTTCGAGGCCGGCCATATCGTCGAACCACGCCTCGACGATCGAGTCGAACTCCGAGCCGGGGGACTGGGCCGCCTGCACCGGATAGGACACGACGAACCGGCGGAGGTACTGCTCCGTTTCCGGGATCGACATCAGCAGCGGCCGGTGCACGATCCTCTGGTAGTCGACGAACTCGTCGTGGGTCATGTGCTTGGCACGCTTGAGCGCGAGAATCATCTTGATCATGGCTTGGGCCCTTCGCGGGAGTACGAGATGTCGCGGTCGACTCTGTCGGCCCCTTCCGCGAGTGCCCAGAGTCTCCCGATGATGGTGGCCGGACCACCAGCCTCGACTCGCCCGGTACGTGAGATCGTGATCGGCATGGCAAACGTTCGATCGCGCGAACTTGGCGCATACCTGCGCGCGCGGCGCGATCGCCTCTCGCCGGAGGACGTGGGCCTGCCCGGCGGTCGCGGCAGACGGCGGGTCAAAGGACTGCGCCGCGAGGAGGTGGCGGTTCTGGCCAACGTCGGCTGCACCTGGTACACGTGGCTGGAGCAGGGACGCGATGTCCAGCCGAGCATCGAGGTCCTCCGCGGCATCGCCGACGCCCTGCGGCTGTCGAGAGACGAGCGCCGTCATCTGCTACTGCTCGGCGGGCATCCCGGCGCCGAACAGGTACCTGCCTATGAGAGGTCCGACGGCCTGCTGCAGGGGTTGCTGGACCAACTCGCTCCGTATCCGGCGGTCGTGCTGGCACCCTGGTTCGAGCCGGTTGCCTACAACGCACCGTTCCGGTTCATGATCGACGACCTTGAGTCGATACCCGAGTCGGACCGGAACTGCGCCTACCTGAACTTCACCCACCCCGACTGGATCGCCGGGCACACCGACCATGAGCAGGAGTGCGCCACGATCGTGGCCGCACTCCGCGCAAGCCAGGGCGAGTCGGTGACCGATCCAGCCTGGAAGCCACTGCTGGCCCGCCTCCGGGCCGACTCACCGCTGTTCGCGCGTCTTTGGGGCCGGGCCGACGTGGCCACCGACTCCCAGGAACCCAAGCGCGTCCTGTCCCGGCACGTCGGCAGGCTCGCACTACGCCCGATCACCATGCTGCTCCAGGAGAATCCGCACACCCGCGTACTCGTCTACCAGCCCGACGACAACATCACCCGGGAACGCCTCGAAGAACTCGCCAGCCGGATCACCACCGGCCACATCAACGGTCCGGCAAATGCGCAACGCTTGCGGTCGGTGTCCTGAAGAATTAGGAGGCCTCCGACAGGGAGCGCCCGTCGACGGTGAACGTCGTCCGCCCGTCCCGGTCCTCCACATCGGACCTCAACCGGATCACGGCGCCGCCGTCGGCGCGCCGCTCCAGCACGTCACAGGGAAGCTCCAGCCCGACCGGCAGTGACCCGCCCGGCGTCAGCCGGCCGTCGCCGTCCAGCACGGGCACCTTGTCCACAATGGACACCACGGAGCCGTCCGACTCCGTCAGCAACACCTCGACCCACCCCGGCCACTCCTCGTCGACCCAGCGGACGGCCGCCACGCGCACCACGTACATAGGGTGATCCTCCCGCGCGGAGGCTCTAATCTGTGCGACGTGGACCGGTGTGACGAGTGCGGCTTCGACTACACCGCCGTGTCGGCGGAGGACCTGCGGGGCCGGCTGGAGGCGGCGGGTCCGCGCTTCGCCGCCGCCCTCGCCGCGGTCGTCGACCCGCGCCGCCGTCCGGCGCCGTCGGTCTGGTCGCCGTTGGAGTACACCTGCCACGTCCGCGATGTCCTGTATGTTCAGGGGGAACGGGTGGCGCTCGCGCTGCGGGTCGACAATCCTGAGTTCGTGCCGATGGGTCGGGAGGAGCGGGTCGTCGCCGACGCCTACAACGCCCAGGACCCGCAGGCCGTCCTGACGGAACTGACCGGAGCCGCACACGAGCTGGCGCGGGTCTTCGACGCCCTCGGCCCCGCGCAGTGGGAACGCACCGGGATCTATCCGTGGCCGGCCGCGCAGACGCGCACGATCCTGTGGCTCGGCAGGCACACCGTGCACGAGGTGGAGCACCACCTGATGGACGTGGCCCGCTGACGCCTATGGGCTGTCGTTCCACTCCAGTTCGCCGTCGGGGAGCACGCCGGCCCAGGCCCGGGGATCGCTGGCCGAACCGGCGGCCCGGAGCCGTTCGGCGAACTCGACCATCGCCGGCCGGCCGAACTCCAGCGCGTCGGCGATGTCGGTCAGCATGTCGGTGACACCCGTCCAGGTCGGCGGCTGCAGGAAACCCTCCTCGTGGTCCCACTCGCTGACGCAGCCGTGTGCCGGCCCCACGCGCAGATCGACGAAGTTCACCTGACCGCAGTTGTCCGTGGAGATCGGCACGAAGGTGTGCTGATAGCGCTGGCTGAACGTGCCCGCCGCGGAGTCGTCGACGTCGGCGTAGCGCGGGGTCCCCGCCGACAGCCGGACCAACCAGCGCCGTTCCGCGCGCGCTTTCGTCACCGGCAGCGGTACGTGGATCCACGGGATCAGTGCGTGCAGCACCCCCGGGGCGAACCCGTCGGTGAGCAGCCACCAGGCGCGCAGCTCGGCGGGAAGCGGTACGCCGACATCCCGTTCGAGCGCGTCGATCTCCTCGGGATCCGCCGGCCCGCGTACCTGTGCGGCGGTGCCCGGCGCGTGAACGGTGAGCCAGCCGGCGATCCGGCGCCAGGCGTTGCTCACAGCATCGGTCATATTTGCATCCTCGCCCCAGACAGCGGCAAAAGGTCTTAAATAGTAAAAGTGTTCCGTTCGCGCGCCACCACGCCCGCGCTCATCGCGCTGACAGTCCTCGCCGTGCTCTCGGCGTCGCTCCCCGGCGGTCCGGCGGCCGCCGCGGCGAATCCCCGTTCCGCCGAAAAGCCTTTGGAAAGCGTGCTGGTGACCGGCACGGGCGAGGTCTACGGCGAGCCCGACACCCTCACCGCCGACTTCGCCGTGGAGACCGGCGCGCCCACCGTCGACGAGGCCCTGAACCTGGCCAACACCGCCGCCGCCCGGATGCGCGACACGCTGCGGCGGGCCGGGCTCGCCGCCGCCGACCTCCAGACGTCGCACGTCGGCATCGGTCCCCAACGCGACGACGACGGAACCGTCACCGGCTACACCGTCAATCAGGGACTCGCCGCGACGATCCGCGACCTGCCCCGGGCCGGCTCGCTCATGTCCGAGACCATCGCGGCGGGCGGAGACGCCGCACGGCTCAACGGGGTCTCGTTCGCGATCGAGGACGACGCCGCGCTGCTCACCCGGGCGCGTCGCAACGCCTTCGCCGACGCCAGAACGAAGGCCGAGACGTACGCCCGCGAGGCGGGCAGGCCGCTCGGTCGCGTCGTCACGGTGAGCGAGGTGATCGCCGACCACATGCGAACGGGCGGGCAGGACCTCAAGGTCGGGGCCGGTGCACCGCTGCCGATCGAACCGGGTCGGCTGCGACTGGCCGTGACCGTCACCGTCGAGTGGGCCTTCCAGCCGGCGCCGGCGCGGCACACCGCCGTGCTGTAGCCGCCGTCCGGCCCGGTCCCGATCCGCGCGTTCGCGCCTCGGGGTGACGGGGGTGTGTGATGCTCGCGGGACGGCGGGCACGTCGCCGCAGTTCTATGCCGCAAACGCCGAGGTCGTCGCGATGGCCGGCGTGGTGGTAGCCGGGTACTTCGCGGGACGGCTCGTCCCCCGGAACTGGTCGACGACCTCACGCAACGCCTTGCCGCGCAACGGATCGTCGCCCGGGGCGCCACCGCCGGCGCCGTGGCCGTCACCGTGTTCGATGTCGTCCGACGCCTGCACGACGCCTTCGCCCGTCACGGCGGACCCTGCACGCCGTCCCCGCTCCCGACAACCTACTTCCTGCACCTGCCCACGAGCACGACGGCGCGTACGCCGGCTGGCGGCGGCCGGACGCGTAGGACCGGATCAGGATCGGTTCGGCCCGCCGACCTAGGTAGGCTTGCGATCCCGCACGCAGGAGGCGATGACGATGTCTCGATACCAGGTGCTCTCGGACAGTGACGTCGATCAGTTCTTGGACCAGGGCTTCGTCGCGGTGCGGGGATGCTTCTCGCGCGCGGCGGCGCGGGAGTTCACCCGACCGGTCTGGGACCGGCTGGGGTTTGTGGCCGACGACCCGTCGACCTGGGCGGAGCCGGTGGTCCACCTGGCCGGTCGGCGCAAGCTCGACGTGCGCGAGTTCGCCCCGAAGGCGTGGGGTGCGGTCTGCGACCTGGTCGGCGGCGCGGAGCGGATCAGCACCGAGAAGCCGTACGCCTGGAGCGACGGGTTCATCGTCAACCTGTGGCAGGGCGCCGACGAGCCGTGGGCGCCCGCTTCGCCGGCGTCGCCCGGTTGGCACAAGGACGGCGACTTCTTCCGGCACTATCTCGACTCGCCCGAACAGGGTCTGCTGACCCTCGTGCTCTGGTCGGACGTGCGGCACCAGGGCGGTGCGACGTTCGTCGCGGCCGACTCGGTCGGCCCGGTCGCCCGGTTCCTCGCCGCGCACCCCGAGGGGGCCTACCCCTTCCCGCAGCCGCCGGGCGTGGACGACGCACCGGTCTTCTCCTTCCCCGACCTGGCCGCCTCGTGCCGCGAGTTCGTCGAGGCCACCGGCGAGGTCGGCGACGTCTACCTGCTGCACCCGTACGTGCTGCACGCCAAGTCGCAGAACGTGCTCCGGCTGCCCCGGATCATCACGAACCCGCCGCTGACCCTGGCGGAGCCGATGCGGTTCGACCGCAGCGATCCGAACGACCACTCGCTCGTCGAACGTGCCGTGCTGCAGGCGCTCGACGTGCCGAGGTTCCCGTTCACCCCGGCCGCGGAGCGGCAGGAACTGGTGCCGCCGCGGGTGGCGATCCAGCGGGAACGGACGGCCGAGGAGGAGCGCCGGCTCGCCGGCAGGGCGCACTGAGCGCGGCTCTTGTCATACCCCTTCGTTACCGTGCCGCTCATGGCGATTCCTGACCGCGTCCCGATCGCGCACGAGCCCGGCTACCGCACCGACACCATCGGCAGCTACGACGGGGGACAGTTCTTCGGCTCGGTGACCGCGACCCTCGAGGACGGGTCGGGCAGTCGACCGGACTGGCCGCGGTACAAACGCTGGTACGCGGTCCTGCACCGCTTCGACGCGCAGGGCGTTCACACGGGATCGCGGATCTGGTTCGCCGGGACGAGCGAGGAGGAGTCGGCCTCGGTCAAGCGGGCGGAGGAGCGTCTCGGCGAATGGCTCGACGCCCTGCCCGGTCACACCTTCGGCGACATCGCCGTCAAGCTGTTCCAGGTGGAGGTCGACGGGCACCTCTTCGGACTCGTCGACCGGTCGGAGGTTTACGACGGGCAGGACCACGCCGAGTTCCTGCCCGACGATCTCGGGTTCGATCCACCGTGGGACGGGCTCTACGACACGTGAGCGTCGCCCGCCGACGGAGCCTGACCGTTCACCAGCCCGCGGTGCCGGGGCCTCCCTTGAACGGGCCGGTGATGTCGGCGGTGATCCAGCCCCCGTAGAAGTCCCCCTCCTGAGCCCGGACCCGTTCGCCGGCGACCCGGCACTCGTCGACCCGACCGGGATAGAAGGCGACCGCCCCGGCGATCTCCGCGTAGGCCGGGGCGGGGTGTTCGTAGGACCAGCCCGCCCGGTGCACGCGGGTGCCGTCCACGACGACGTCCCAGTAGCCGGCGACACCCTTGAACTCGCAGAATGAGCGGCCGGTGCCCGGTTCCAGCACGCCGTCGGCGATGTCGTCGCGGGGCACGTAGTAGACCGGTGGGTGCGAGGTCTCCAGGACCCGCCAACAGCGGTCGCTGTCAGCGATCGTCCGTCCCGCGTGCACGACCGTCACCCGGGACGCGGTGCGTTCCAACCGGGGCGGGCGCGGATAGTCCCAGACCGACTCCATCCCTCCAGGGTGCCAGCCGCCCGGGGCGGCCGGCGGCGCTGCGCGGCCGTGCGCCGGAGGTTCGACGCGCCGTTGTGACCCGACGGCGAGGCCGCTGTGTCCCGGCGCGTCCATCCTGGGGCGATGCGCAGGTTCGCCGTCGTGCTGTTGGTGCTCGCCGGGTTCGGGCTGGTCGGATGTTCGCCGCCGGCGAAGCCGATCGTCGGGCTGACGAGCGTGGCGGGGGAGCCCGTCGTGCTGCTCGTCGCCTGCGACTCGTTCTCCGTGGTGTCGGTGTACGAGCGCTCGTCGTCCGCGGCCTCGTCGGCCCCCGCGGCCAGGTGGGTGGTTTCCACGAGCGATTCGGTGGAACGTCAGTTGGTGGAGCTGCCGCTGTTCCAACCGCCGGCGGGATGGCGGGTCGACGACGCGGCACTGACCGGACTGCGGCCGGACGGGCGATACTCCGCCGGCGGGTTGAGCTTTCGCCAGGCGCTTCCCGTGGAGTTCTCGGCGGAGCAGGTGCGCGGCCTCGCGTCCGATCGGGTGCTGACCGCCAGGGATTACCGCCGCGGCCGCGTGGTGTCGCGCGCGGCCTTCGAGAAGGCCGGAAAGGCGAGCTGCGCTTAGTGCCGCCGTTCACTCCGACGGGCCCGGTCCGGGGCGACGGGTCCGGGATGGTTCTCCGGCTCGGCGCGCGAGGTGACCCCGAGCTTGCGGAAGATGTCGCGCAGGTGGGCGTCGACCGTGCGGTTGCTGATGAACAGCCGGCTCGCTACCTCCTTGGAGGTGGCCCGTGCGGCGACCATCCGTGCCACCGTTCCGTCGAACCGCGATGATGGTGATGGATCCGAGGAGGGCCGATGACGGACGAGTCGTTGCTGCGATCCGCCGCCGACAACGGTGATGTGGGCGCGATGGTCGAGCTGGGTGTGTCACTCATCGGTGATCTTGCGCTGGTCGACGAACTGGGCGCGCTGCCGCCCGTTCGGGAGCGGATCGAGGAGGGAACGCACTGGCTGCTGCGGGCCGCCGACGCCGGTCAGGCCACGGCCATGCGGCACCTGGGCCACCTGGCGGGGGCACAGCACCGACCCGACGAACAGCAGCGGTGGCTGCAGCGCGCGGCCGACAGCGGCGACCGGCCCGCGTTCGAGTACATCTGGCACGGCATGCTGCGCCGCGGGGAGCGCAGCGAGGCGGTCGCCTACTGGGAACGGATGATGCCCCGCCTGGCCGAGGCGGGCGACTCGGCGGCCGTTCGGGAGGTGGTGCGACAGTTGGCACTGAGCGGCCACCACGACGAGGCGGAGCACTGGTACGGCCGGCTCGGGTTCGCACCGACGCACGACCTCATGAAGATCGCGGACACGCTGGCCGACGACGGCCGGGTCGACGAGGCCCGGCGCTGGTTGCGCCACGCCGTCGCGACCGGCGACCTGTGGTCGATGATCTGGGCGGGTGGCTTCGAGGCGCGGCACGGCAGCCCGGCCGACGCCGAACACTGGTACCGGCGGGCCGCGGAGGCCGGCGCGTTGTTCGCTCAACTGCGACTGGCCGACCTGCTCGAACGCCGGGGTCACTTCGACGAGGCCGAGATGTGGCTGCGCCGCACCGGCGACTACGGCAGCGACGAACTGGTCGCCTTTCTCGAACGGCGCGGTCGCGGCGCGGACGCCGGGCACGAACGGCAGCGCAGGCTGGCCGAGCGGCAGCGCCAGGACAGCTGGGACCGCGGCACGGCCGTCGGCGCCGCACCCGACCTGTCCACGGTGGTGACCAGCGTCGTGATCACGGCGGCGGTGCTGCCGTTCGTGCAGGCCCTCGCCGCGAAGGCGGCCGAAAGCACCTACTCCGGAGTTCGCGCACTGCTGGCGAAGCTCGCGGCGCGGTCGGCGGGAGGCCGCCCGGCGGAAAGCGCCCTGGTCGTCGTCGAGGACCCCGCACACGACCTCAAGCTGCATCTGCGCACCGACGAGACGGACGAGGCGTTGCAGGCGCTGGTCGGGTTGGAGCCGACGATCAGGGACCTCACCGGACGCCGGCGCGTCAGGCTCTCCTGGGACCCCGCCACAAAGACGTGGCGTACGCCGCCGGGTTAGTGCTGCGGCCCGATGCCGTCGCCTCGCTCATCGCCGACTCAACGGCGTTCCCGCAGCCGGAAACCGTGCAGTTCCACCGCGAACGGGTCGACCCGCTCGTCCGGCGCGTCGTCGCCGGCCATGGCGCCTTCGGCGTAGAACCCGAAGAACTCGCCCATCGCCCGTTCGCCGAGCCGCAGCGGATGGAACGGCAACGGGTAGCCCTCGTCGCCGGCCGGGTACGCGCCGTCCCAGTATCCGGCCTCGAACGGCAGGCGTTCGCCGACGTCCTCGATGATCCCGAAGCCGGGCGCCAGGCTCAGCGAGCGCACCAGCCGCCCGGACTCCCACACCGCGAACGCCAACCCGTCGACGACGCTGTGCATCGCGAGGTGGAGCACCCGCGCTCCGGCCCCGGCCAGGAGATGCGCGGGAAGCGTCGACGGCCGGTCGACCGCGACCCGTCGATCGCACACGACGGCCAGGCCGGGCACCGCCAACGCACAGGTGGTTCCCGGCGGCGGGTAGATCGCGTCGGCCAGCTCCCACGGCTCCTCGCCGTCCGGCTCGACGTCGTGCCCGGGCCACAACCGCCGCACCAGCGCGGCCGCCGCGCCGGCATCCGTCGACGTCGTGCGCGCCAGCACCGGCACCACGGCATCGTCGGCGTGTACGAGCATCGCCGCCTTCCCGCCCACCCTCACCTCCGCGTGTCCGCCCCCAGGTTATGGCGTGTCGCGGATCCCGGTCAGCTCGGCGATCTCCTCGTCCGACGCGCGCACCCGACCCACCGCATCGCGGTCGCGGCCGGCGTCGGCGGCCACCGCAAGCGCCCGGTGCGCCAGGTCGCCGGCGGCGGGATCGCCCCGGCGGTGGGCGAGCCGGGCCGAGGCCAGCAGGAACCGGTAGGTGACGTCGCGGACGGGACGCAGCCGCTGGACGTCGGCCTCGGCCGTGCGCAGGAGCTGGGCCACCTCGTCGAGCCGCGAACGGTCACCGCCGGCCAGGACGACCTCCGCCAGGCGCAGTTCGGGCACGCCGGAGGTGCCGGAACGGCCGGTGGGGCTCGCCGCGCACAGCCGGAGGGTGTCGCGCAGTACGGTCTCCGCCTCCGCGAGCCGCCCCTGCCGGGCCAGGCCGGCACCCAGCTGCTCCGAGGCGGGCTTCGCCTCGAAATCCGTCGGGTACTCCGCCAGCACCCGGCGCAGCAGGGCCAGCCCGGCCTCCCGGGTCGCCGCGTCCCCGGCGTCGAGCAGGTGGGTGGCCTGGACGCGAAGGTACTGCGGCCGGTTCACCGGGCGGGCCCGCCGCAGTCTCGCCTCGAACCCGGCCGCCGTCCCGGGGTCCCACGACGTGTTCCGGAACCAGTCGTGGCGGCCGCTCACCGGACGCCACCGGCCCGGGCCCGCGCGTCGCGGGTCCGGGCCAGGGTGCCTGTGAACGGAGTGCGGCTCAGGTGAGCACGCAGCCGACGCGGGCCTGCGGGCCGTTCGCCGTGCTGGTCGTCTCGACGGTGTCCATCCGCTTGATCGTGCAGCTGACCGAGCCGTCCTCGGTGCTCAGCCGGCGCGCCATGACCTGCATGAGGACGCCCTCGCGCGGGAACTGGATGCGCCACGGCAGGACGACGTCCGCCTCTTCCTTCACCTGCGACTCGGGGTCGGTGTACTGGATCTTCGCCCGGCCGTCGCCCTCGACCTCGTAGACGATGACGGCCTCACCCGACGGCACCGAACTGGGTGCGGCGCTCGGCGTCAGGGTGGGCAGCGGGAAGGTCGGCAGGTCGGTCGGGACCGGCCACTCCCAGTCGGTCGGCGACGCGGTGGGGCTGGCCGAGGCGGCCGAACGGGACGCCGAGGCCGACGCGGAGCGGGAGGCGGATGCCGACGCCGAGGCCGACGCGGATTCCGAGGCGGAGGCCGACACGTCGTCGCTCGGCAGCGCCCTCGGGGCGGTCGCGGCGTCGGCCGGCACCCGGGCGGTCGCGGCCGCGGCAGCGGTGATGACCAGTGCGGCGGCGGTCGCCGCGACGGCGGGCAGGATGATGCGGCGGTACGTGCGGTTCATGAAGGATGTCCTTTACGAGAAGTTCTGGACCGCACCCATGGTCACCCGAACGGTTGTCGCGTGTCGGCACTTTCGGCTGATTGGTTCGACCGTCCGGCGGACAGATAGGTTGAGCCGTGATCTTCGACAGCGGCCAGCACGTCCTGTTCATCGGCGACAGCATCACCGACTGCGGGCGCCGCGACGCCGCCGCGCCCTACGGGGACGGCTACATGAGCCTGGTGCGGGCGTTCGTGACGGCGGGACGGCCGGATCTGCACCTGACGTGGACCAACCGGGGCATCGGCGGCGACACGGTGCGGCACCTGGCCGAGCGCTGGGAACGCGACGTCGTGGAGCTGCGCCCCGACTGGCTCTCCGTCAAGATCGGCATCAACGACGTGTGGCGCACCTTCGCCGGTCTGCCCGACGAGGCCGTTCCGATCGACGAGTACGAACGCACCCTGCGGCAGTTGCTGCGGCGGGCCGTGGACGCCACGGGATGCCGGCTCATCCTCGCCGACCCCTACGTCATCGAGGCCGACCGCGAGGAGCCGCAGCGCGCCGAGACCGCCCGGTACGCGGCCGTCGTGGCCGGCCTCGCCGAGGAGTTCGGCGCGCGGCACGTGCGCACGCAGGAGGCGTTCGACCGCGTGCTCGAACACTCGACGGGCAGCGACTGGGCGGACGACCGGATCCACCCCAACCTGCCGGGACACGCGGTCATCGCCAGGGCCTTCCTCGCGGTCATCGGAGACTGACGCCGCGTCGATAGCATGAGCCGTGGGTATCTCGCCGGGCTCGGCCGTGGAGTACGCACAGATGTGCGCGGTCCAGGTCTGGTCCGGCTCGGCGTTCCTCGGCAGCGGCTTCTTCGTCGCCCCGCAGACGGTGGCGACCTGCGCCCACGTCGTGCTCGGGCGCGGCGAGGTCCTGATCCGGTGGGTCGGCCACGAGTCGCTCGGGACCGTTCTGGTGCGCGCGCCGGCCGTCGAGACGAAGAGCGCCTTCCACTCGTTTCCCGACGTGGCCTTCATCCGGGTCACCGCCGCGTTCGACCACCCGTTCCCGTACTTCGACGACGTGCGACCGGCGGCGGGAGCCGTGCTGCAGGCGTTCGGGTTCAGCATGTACACGCCCGACGCCGGCGTGGCCGGCGACTCCACCGTGCTGACGGTGATCGGTGAGGCCTCCCGCTACCTCAAGGTGACCCCGGGGAACATCGCCCCGGGGCTCAGCGGCGCCCCGGTCGTCGACCTCGACACCGGCCATGTGCGGGGCATGGTCAAGGCCGGCAGCACCCGGGACGTGGAGGGGGCGTTCGTGGTGCCCGGAACCGCCCTGCAGGAGGTGTGGCGGACGAACCGGGCCGTCATCGACCGGGGACCGCGCACCGGGCCGAAGCTCACCCGGCCCGAGCCCGGCCACCCGTTGCACACGCTCCTGCGGGCGCAGCGGGCCGTGGCCCGGCGGTTCCCGTACCGGATCGCGCCGCTGACCGGCCGGCCGACGCCGGACCTCACGACCGTCTACGTCGAACAGCGCGCCCAGGGACAGCGGCCGGCACCGGAGGCGTCCGGGCCCGGGCTGCTGGTGCCGGAGGTGGCGCCGCTGATCACGCCGCACGAGATGGTGCGCAAGCACCGCAACGCCTTGATGGTCGGACCACCCGGCGGCGGCAAGTCGACGCTGCTGCTGCAGCTGGCCCACGAGTGCGCCGCCTGGTGGCTGGCCGCCGACGGGAGCACCGGCGACGAACCCGACCTCGGCCCCGTCGTCGCCGTTCGCGCGGCCGCCGTCGACCTGCTCACCCGGCGCGGTTGGGTGGAGGCGATGGCCTCGGCGGTCAACCGCGAACTGGCCGGGTTCCTCGAGCAGGAGGTGGCCCCGGCGATGTTCCGGGCGCCGCCGACGGAAGGCGCGCAGTGGCTCGTCATGGTCGACGGGCTCGACGAGGTGCTCGACGCGCACGAGCGGCGGCGGCTGTTGGACGTTCTCGCCGCGCGGGTGGCCGAGTACGGGACGACCGTGCGCTTCCTGGTGACGAGCCGGCGGCTGGCGGTGGCGGAGTTCGACCGGCTGCGCGCCAGCCTCGCCGAGCACGGGCAGGACGCCGACCGGCTGGGGGAGTACGTCCTGCACCCGTTCGACGAGGCGGCCGTGGCGCGCTTCGCGGAGAACTGGTTCCGCCCGCCGGGCATGCCGGCGTCGCGGACACCGCCGCAGGAGTTCCTCGCCGGGGTGGCCGCGAGCGGGATCGGGCCGCTGGTGCGGGTGCCGTTGCTGGCCACCATCGCGGCCGTCGTCTTCGAGGAACGCCCGCGCGACCGGCTGCCGATCGACCGCACCGGGCTGTACGAGGAGTTCGTGCGGGTGTCGCTGACCGGCCGGCGACCGGGCGGGCGCAGCCGGCGGGACCTCGTGGCCAGCTTCGCCGAACTGGTGGACGCGCCCATCGGCGCCACCGATCGGCTGCTCGACCAGCGCGACGCCGCCCTGGCCGGGGCCGCCCTGCGCGCCCTGAAAGGCGACCGGCGGCCGCTGACCGAACTGGCCCTCGAGTGGCTGCGCGAACACCTCCCCGACCTCGCCGTGCGCGAGGAGCACGTGCGCGAACTGCTGCTGAGCACCGGCCTCGTCGTGGACGCCGGCGGGCACAGCCTCGCGTTCACCCACCAGAGCATCGCGGAGTACCTGGCGGCGCGCGGGGCCGCGACGACGTTCGACCGCAACGGCTGGACCGACCGGGTGCGCGAGAACGGCGCGGACAGCTACTCGCTCTTCGTCCTCGGTCGTTGGGCCCGGAGCGGGAACGACCCGGTGCCGGTGGTCCGGGACCTGCTGCGCGGCCGGCCGCGCACGGCGGTCGACGGCCTGGCGGCGGTGATCGAGGACGGCGGCGCGCTCGTCGGTCCGCACGCCGACGCGGTCCTGGCGGCGGTGATCGACGGCGTCCCGCAGCTGCGCGGCATCGCCGACGGCACCCTCGACGTGCTCAACCACCTGCTGCGCGCCACGGCCCTGCGCGCGAGCGACCCGACGGCGCTGCGCCGGCTCGCCGGCGACCGGCGGGTGGCGGTGATGATCCGCGCGGAAACGGCCCGCGTGCTGGTGACGCACGGCGACGCCGAGGCGGTCCGCGCGGGCCTCGCGGCGCTGATCGGCATGGCCTACGAGGAACCCTGCGGCAACGACGACCGGCTCTGGGCGCAGCGCACCCTCGCCGACGTCGGCGGCGACCGGGAACGCCCGCACGCCGTGCAGCGCCTCGCCCAGGCGGTGGAGACCGTCGCCGACGAGGCGGTGCGCAACCGCGCGCTGATCCTGCTGGCCGGCCTCGGCGAACTGCCGGCCGCCATCACCGCCGTCGTCCGCCGCGCCGCCGACGCCCACCGCCCGCTCCCCGAACGCATCCGCGCCCTCGACGTCCTCTTCGTCGTCCTGGAGGCGGCCGGCGTCGACGAGTACGACTGGCGGGCCGCCGGCCGGCACGCCGAGGGGCTGCGCTTCGCCAGCGGCAGCTGGACCGCCCGCCGGTCGGACTCCGAGACGGCGGCGATCCTGGGCGAGAGCCACCACGGCTACGTCGACCTGCTCGGCCGCGCGCTGGTGGTCGCCGCCCGCGCCGACCCCGACGGCACCGGCGAACTGGTCGACGCGGTGATGCGCGACCGGACGTTCACCTGGCCGCAGCGCGTGCGGATGGCGCGCCACCTGCGGCCCACCCGCCCGGACCTGATGCGCCGGGCGATGGACGTGCTCGCCGAGGACCGCGCGGAGTCCGCCGCCAACCGGGTGCTGTCGATCTACCTGTTCCGCCGGATGGACGAACTGGTCGGCTCCGACGAACAGCTGCGCCGCTGGGCCCTGGACCCGGAGGCGAACCTCGCGTTGCGGAGCGAGGCGATCAACGTGCTCGCGGCGCGGATCGGGGCCGCGACCGCGCGGAACCGGCTGTTCCTCGAGGAGTTCCTCGCGGACCCCGGGCACCCGCGGGTGTTGCGGCGGCAGGTGGCCGTGCTGCTCGGGCGGTACTTCGACGGATGGGAACGGGCGCGCGTGGAGGTGCGGCGGATGCGGCGGGAGGCCGGGTCGTCGCCGGCCGACCTGCTCGGCGGGCCGGCGCTGTGGGCGGCCCGCACCGGCGACGCCTGGCAGGAGCGGATCGGGCGGCTGGTCGAGCGCCTGCTCGGGCGCGAGTTGTTCTGGCGGGTGCGGCTCGAGCGCAGGAAGGACCGGCGCTGGGCGAGGGCGCGGGTATGGCTCGCGCGAAAGAGACTCGCGCGGATACGACAGGAGGGCTCACAGCCACGGGTCGGCGAGGAGCGTGTCGATGAAGTGCAGCCAGGCCGCCAGCGGGCTGCGGCACCCGTCCCCGCCGCCCCGGTCGCAGTACCCGACGTTCCACCACCAGATCAGCCCGACCGCGACGAGCCGCGACACGATCGCGGGCGGCTCCCGCCGGTGCCCGGGCCGGTTGACGGTCCACCGGATCCCGCGCTGCACCCGCAGCGTCCCGCCGGCGGCGAGGTCCCCGGCGGCGTAGGCGAACGCGGGCGGGACGCGACCGAAGAGCCGGAAGACGCCCGCGACGACGACGTCGAGCGTCAGCACGCACAGGCCGACCAGCCCGGCCAGGCCGACGGCGGCGGGGACGACGACGAGCCGGCCGAGGTAGAAGACGGTGGCCAGTCCCCGGCGCGCGACGACGAAGGTCACGAGCACCAGGATCGGTAGCGCCACGATCGGGCCGAGGTGCGGCGCGATCGACGACAGCCCGTCCTGCAGCTCCCGCAGAAGCCGGTCCACCTGCTCCATCAGCCGCGCGGGAGGAGTTCGCCGATGCGTGCCACGAGGCGGTCCAGCCGGCGCACCGCCTCGGCCAGCACCGCGTCCCGTTCCTCCGCCGGGACGCCGTCCGGGTGCTCCAGGACGCTGCGCACGGCCCGCACCAGGTCGCTGTCGTGCCGCCAGCGGGTGGCCGCGTCGTCGTCGGCGTCCAGGAGCAGGTCGACGATCTCCCGCACGCTGAGGTCCGTGCCCTCGTCCGGGCGCCGTGGGCGCACCGCCACGTCGGAAACCTCGACCTCGATCCCCTTCACCAGGATCTTCCGGGGGAACATCCGAAGGGTGGCCGTGTCCCAGCCGAGCGCACCGTCGTGCCCGGATTCGCGGGCGACCCGGTGCGCCTCCTCGCGCAGCCGTTCCAGGACGGTGCCCGGCGAGTCGGTGATCCGGTTGGCCACCACGTCCACCGGCGACCCGACCGACCAGGTGCCGTGCACGACGACGGTGCACGGGCCACCCGGTTCGGCGGCGCCCAACGACCATCGGCAGTGCAGCGGATGGCTGGTGATGTCGACCTCGTAGGCGACGCGTGGGCCGCGCCACCAGAGTTCGCCGCTGGTGTAGCCGCCCGCGGGGTGCAACAGCCGACCCCGACGGCTACGAAAGACCATCGTCGTCCCCGGAACGGGCGACCGGCGGGGCCGGAGCGGGTAGCGACGAAGCTCCTCGACGTAAAGAATCGGATTCGTGACCGTCACGCACACCTCGCCACTGCGAATGGAACCGGTTCTACCAGATGCGCCGCGATGGGGATAGGTGAACGTCAGCCGCACGAGTTGATCGGCGCACCCGTTCGGTCGGGCGACGGTGTGCCGCTCGGAGAGATCGCCGCGGTGCACACCACCGCCGACGGGACGGTCGCCGTGATCGAGCTGGACGTCGACGGCATCCTGCGGGTCCTGCCGCTGTCCGGCCTGTCCGACGGGGCGGTGCCGTATCCGGCGGGGCTCGTTCGCCGTGGCCCGTCGGTCGGTCCCGATCAGCGGCTGTCGGTCGGCGAGGTGGCGGCCGTCTTCGCGTTCTACGGGGTGGGCCAGGTCGATCTGTCGTCGGCGCCGCTCACCACGCGGGTCGTCGGCTTCGGCGACGTGAGTTCGACCGATCCGCGGCTGCGCCCGTTGCCGCCGATCGTCGTCACGAAACCCCGGCTGCACGGTGACTGATCCCGCGGCCGCCCCGGTCGACCCGATCGAGCGCGCCAACGAACGCCTCCGCGAGGCCGCCAAGTGGTTCGTCGGCAGCGCCGCGGCCGTCGGGGCGGCGCTCGTGGCCGGCAGCCAGTTCACCACGATCGGGCGGCTGCCGCTGGACTGGCCCACGGATGTGGCGCACGCGCGGCTGTGGATCGCGATCGCCGGCGCGGCGGTGGCGCTCACCGCGATCGTGTCGGCGATGTGGGTGGCGGTGCGGATCCTCGTTCCCGTGAATGTGCTGTTGGCGGATCTGAAGGACGAGTGGGACGACCCGCGCGCGCCGGCGGCCCGCTTCTTCCGGCGGCATCCGAAGTATCTGCAGGGCTTCGCGGACCCGGCCGAGCTGGAGGCCGAACGCGACCGCCTGATCGGGGCGCTCGGGACGGCCGCCGACCGCGACGCCGTGCTGGCCGACATCGCCAACCTGGACCTGCGCGTCGACGCCGTCGAGCAGATGGCCACGCACGAGACCCTCAAGGCGCGGTTCGCCCGCGGTATCCGGCAGCTCGCCGCCGCCGCGGCCGTGACGGCGGTCTGCGTCGTCGGCTTCACCTGGGCCGCCAACCCGCCGGCCGCCGCGCCGGCCGCGGACCTGCGCGGGGCGCGGCTGTCCGGGGCGGTGCTGCGCGACGCGGACCTGCGCAACGCCCGCCTGGACAACGCCGATCTCAGCGGCGCGGACCTGACCGGAGCGGACCTGACCGGTGCGTCCATCGCGGGGGTGCGCTGGGCGGGGGCCACCTGTCCGGACGGGGTGTCCGCCGACGCCGCCGGCGGCACGTGCGCGGGACACCGCCGCCCGGGATGACGGGTTGATCGGTGTCTCTACGATGCCGCGAGTGCTACCGATGCCTTTTGCGACAAGCGATCCGCACCATCTCATGTGGCACCCGGGGGAGGACCGGCTGTGGCTGTTCGACCCCCGGTTCCAGATCTGGGCGATCGGACGCGACGGCGCCGGTGAACGCCTCTTCGCCCGCGCCGACCTCGACATCCCGGCCGGCTACGGCGATCTCTACCTGAACGCGAGCGGCCTCTACTTCGACACCGCCCGCCGGCAACCGGTGTGGCTGCTCGCCACGTACTCGCACACCCCGCCCGGTTCGGGCCTGGCGCTGGGCGCCTTCGACGGCAAGGCGTTCACGTTGTTGCCGCAGGAGAACGGCATCCGCACCGCCCGCGGCGACGCGTTCGTGTACGACGAGCGGCGCGGCGTGCTGGTGCACTTCGCCGGCACCACCGACAGGTCGGCCGAACTGTCCCGGGAGCGCCTCGATCGCGGCGGCCTCACCGTGCGGGAACTGGCGACCGACGGCGTGTGGCGCGACGCCGGCACCCCGCTGCCCGAGGCCACCGGATGGGACATCGCCGCCGGGTGGGACGCACGCCTCGGGCAGGCCGTGTTCGTCGACGAGACCGGCACCTACGGCTGGGACGGCGCGAACTGGCACCCGTACGGCCGGCCGCCGCTGACGTTGTGGCGGCCGGCGTACACCGCACAGGCCCCGCGGGACGGCGCGCTCCTGCTGGTGCAGCAGCAGGGCGGCTCCTGGCAGCCGACCGTGCAGTGCTTCACGCTCGGCGACGACGGCTGGCGGGAGCACGACGGCGCCGGTGTCATGGCGTTCGGCGGCCTCGCCCGCGACCCCGAACGGCGCGAGACGTGGGTGTACGGGCCCTGGTTCGGCACCGGGCGGGCGCAGCACACGCTCGGCCGCTTCGACGGCACGCGCATTGTCGCGGCCGGGCCGCCGGTGACGAAGCCGCACGCCGGCAGCACCTGCGGGCCGGTGCGTTTCTTCAGCCGTTCGCACTTCCTGCGGGCGCTGGTCGAGAAGCAGCCGCCGGCGCTGTTCGCGGTCGACGGCGACGCGCTGGTACCGGCGACGCCGGTCCCGCCGGGCATCGCCCACCTGAGCGACGCCACCGGCCAGTACACGCTCACCGGCGACGGGCGGATGATCCGGGACGGCACGTTCCCGTTCGCGCCGGCGCCCGCGTTCCCCCGGCGAAAGAACACCAACCTCGGCAGCGACGGCGCCGGGCGGATGCTGCTCTTCGGCGGCATCGCCGACGGCGGCGGCCGGGCGACGCGACTCACCGACACGTGGCTCTTCGACGCCACCACCTTCGCCGGCAGCTGGACCGCGCCGGACCCGGCCGGCAGCCCACCGGCGCTGGCCGACGCCGCGATCGTGCACGACCCGACCCGGAACGTCTGGGTGGTGACCCCGGCCGGCGAACGGGCACCGACGCGCACGAGCGAGTTCGACGGCGCCCGCTGGCGGGCCCACGCGTCGCGCTTCGGCGACGGCGGGCCCGTCGACGCGGCGTCGCCGGTGGCGCTGCTGGCCTTCGACGCGCCGAGCGGGCAGGTGTTCTGCGTGCGGGGCGGCGCCGTGTTCGCGTACCGGGGCAAGGGGGAGTGGCGGCACGCGGCCACGCCGCCGGTGCCCGCGGGGACGACCGCGTTCGCGTGGGATCCCGAGCGGCGCGAACTCCTCGCCGCCCGCCCCGGCGCGGCGACCCGCATCCCGCTCGACGACCACCTCGACGCCGCTCTGGTGAAGGGAACGAAGTCCGCATGAGCCTGCTGGAACTGTTCGACCGGCCCGACGTCACCACCGACGACCTGATGCGCGCGGCCGAACGGATCACCGACGCGGCCGGCCCCGAGCATCGCGCGACGCCGTACATCACCACCCTCACGCGGACCGTGGCGATGCTGCGCGACCTCGACGGGCCGGCTGCCTACCGGCACGACGCGCTGAACGCCGCCCGCGAGATCCACGCCGCGATCGGCGACGACCAGCCGTTCGGGGCGCTGGCGTACACGCTCGGCGCGCTCCTGCACCGCATGGTCGGGCCGGAGGACTACGGCTACGCCGGCTGGCCGGAACGCGAGGAGTACCGGCCGAGGCCGGTCGCCGGGACCGTCTCGCACTGGCAGAAGTCGATGCGGAACTGGCCGACCCCCGTCACCGATCTCGACGTGTTCAGCGTGGCGAGCGGCCTGGCCGACCGTGCCCACGCCGCCGCGCTCGCCGGCCGGGCCGACGAGGCACGCATCCTCCTGTCCGGCCTGGTCGACCTGCACCGCCTCGGCCCCGAAATGCCCGCGACGCGGATTCCGCTGCTGTTCGCGCTGCTGACCCTCGCTCTGCATCCGCTCGCGGACGCCGACCGGGCAGCGGCCGCCCGCGCCGAGGCGAACGCGCTCGCCGACCGGTACGTCGGGGGCCTGCCCGAGGAGAACCCGATGGGCGCGACGCTGCGCACCTACGTGGAACTCGTGCTGGCACTGCGCGAGCTGCGCCTGGTGGCGCAGGAGCAGTGGATCGCGACGCTCGCGGCGGTGCAGTGCCTGTACGGCCGCCTCGCCCAGCAGACCCAGGTGCCACGATCGACGCTGACCTACTCGCTCGCCGAACTCGTGCCAGCCGTGTCGAAAGCCGGCGTGTCGGTGGATCCGCGGCGGAGCATGCTCCTGTTCGACGAGCATCTGACCATGGAGAGCAACCACGGCGGACCAGAGGCATCGGTGCCCCGGCACCTCGCCGAACGGCTCGAGCGGGCGGCCGACGACCTGGCGGAGAGGTTCGGCCTGCCGGAGTTGGGGCTGCGCGCGATGGGTGCCGCCGTCGACCTTCTGCGGTGGCAGGCCGGGACGACCGACTGGGACCGGTGCACCGAGGACGACATCAGCGAGCTCTTCGCCACCTTCAACACCGACAACGACCGGGAGGAACTGGCCCGGCTGCTCAACAACTACGCGTACGCGCTCGGCGTGGCCGGGCGGTGGGCGGAGGCGCTGCCGGTCATCGAGGAGGCCCTCGACGTCCGGCCGACCGACCTGTACCGGCTCACCCTCGCCGAGACGTACGAGGGCCTCGGCCGCGACGACGAGGCCGCGGAGATCCGCGCGGAGGTGGGGGAGGACTGACGCCGCTCAGGTGTACCGCGTCATCGCGGCGATCTCCGCCTCGCGCGTCGCACGGCTCTTGGGAAAACCGGGGGCGTCGGGTCGGGTCTGCCAGGGCAGCGGACCGCCGTCGGGGCGGTACTCCACGCCGAGCGCGTCGAGCCGGGTGAGGTGCGCCGCGAGCCGGTGCCGGAAGTCGGGGTCGCGATCCGTCGCCCAGACCCGTTCGGCGAACGCACACAGCCGGGGGAACGCCGCGTAGTCGACCGCGCGGGTGGACGGCAGGTGCTCGGTCCAGATGTTGCACTGCGCGCCGAGCACCCGGGCCCGTTCCTGCGCGGTCAGCCCGGCCGGCATCGGCTCGAACGCGTAGACGTCGTCCACGCCGAGCACGGTCCCGACGGGCACGGGCTCGTCGGGCCGGTCGGACTGCCGGTAGTCCAGGTAGGTCCACATGTCGGGGCAGAGCACGACGTCATGGCCGGCGCGGGCGGCGGTGACCGCGCCGGTGGTGCCGCGCCAGGACGCCACGGTCGCGCCCGCCGCGAGGCCGCCCTCGAGGATGTCGTCCCAGCCGTAGGGCCGCCGGCCGCGCGCGATCAGATACTCGGTGAACTGCCGGACGAACCAGCTCTGCAGCTCGTCCTCGTCGCGCAGCCCGAGCGCGCGCATGCGTTCCTGCGCGGCCGGGCTGGCCCGCCACTCGTCCTTCGGGCACTCGTCGCCGCCGATGCCGATGTACTCGCCGGGGAACAGGTCGAGCACCTCGTCGAAGACGTCGCGGTAGAAGGCGATCGTCGCGTCGGCCACGTTGAGGACCCGGCGGGAGATGCCCCAGCGGGTGGAGACCTCGACGGGTTCGGTGGTGTTGCCCAGTTCCGGGTACGCGGCGATCGCCGCCTGCGAGTGACCCGGGATGTCGATCTCGGGAACGACGGTGACGAAGCGCTCGGCCGCGTACGCGACGATCTCGCGGATGTCGTCCCGCGTGTAGTAGCCGCCGTGCGGCCGGCCGTCGAAGCGTTCGTGGCGCGCCGTGCCCAGCATCGACTCCCGCCGCCAGGCCCCGACCCGGGTCAGCTCGGGACGGCGCCGGACCTCCAGCCGCCAGCCCTGGTCGTCGGTCAGGTGCAGGTGCAGGACGTTCAGCTTGTGCACGGCGAGCAGGTCGACGAGGCGCAACACGTCGGCCTTGGGCATGAAGTGCCGGGCGACGTCGAGCATCGCACCGCGCCAGCCGAAGCGCGGCGCGTCGGACACCTCGACGCACGGCGCGAGCCATGCCGTTCCCGCGACGAACGCCCGCCGGTAGACCTGCGGCGGGAGGAGCTGCCGCAGGGTCTGCGCCCCGTGGAACACGCCGGCCGGGCCGCCGCCGGTGATGCGCACCCGGTCCGGCCGCACCAGCAGGCGGTAGCCCTCGGTGGGCAGGTCGTCGGCGAGTTCGAGGGCGACGGTGTCCGGGCCCGGTGGGCCGGCGGCGAGCGGCAGGCCGGTCGGGGGCGACAGTGCGCCGCGCAACCAGCGGGCGACGCCGCCGAGGGCCGGTGGCGCGGCGACGGCCGTCGCGTCGCCGAAGCGGAACGTGCCGGCACCGGCCACGAACGTCGCGGGCCGGGGGAGGAGCGTGCTCAATCCTTCACCGCCCCGCCGAGGCCGGACACCAGCCGGCGCTGTACGAACACGAAGAACACCAGCACGGGGAACGTCATCAGCGTCGAGGCCGCCATGATGCCGCCCCAGTCGTTCTCGTCCGGCTTGAAGAAGACCAGCAGCGCCGCCGGCAGGGTCTGGTTCTGCGTGGCGCTGATGATGAACGTCTTGGCGAAGATGAAGTCGTTCCACGCGGTGATGAACGAGAACACGCTGGTCGCGGCAAGCCCCGGCGCGACCAGCGGGAACAGGATGCGCCACAGGACGGTGCCGCGACTCGCCCCGTCGATGAGCGCGGCCTCCTCCAACTCGTCGGGCACGGCGGCGACGAAGCCGCGCAGCATCCAGATCGCGAACGGCAGGCTGAACGCCAGCTGCACCAGCACCAGCGACACGAGCGTGTTGAGCCCGACGCCCGGCACCACCCGGCCGAGGTCACGCATCTCGAAGAAGAGCGGGATGGTGAGCGCCTCCACCGGCACCATCTGGGCGATCAGGAACAGCACCAGAATGGTGGTGCGGAACCGGAACCGGAACTTCGTCAGCGCCACCGCGGCGAGGAACGCGATCAGCGCCGACAGCGCCACCACGCACAGCGCCACGACGGCACTGTTGAGGAAGTACCGGCCGAACCCGCTGACGCCGAGCGCGTGGCGGAAGTGTTCGAGCGTCGGGTGCCAGGTCCACGGGCGTGGCCGGGACGACTCGATCTCGCCGGTCGGCTTGAGCGCCGAGAGGACCATCCAGTAGATGGGGAAGACCGTCACCAGCGCGGCCAGCGCCGCGGCGGTGTTCGGCAGCCAGCGGCGGGTCACAACGCCTCCCCGGTGCGGCGCAACGCGCGCAGGTAGAACAGCGTCACCACCACGAGGATCGCGGTCGTGACGACACCGATCGCGGAGCCCAGCCCGTACTGCGAGGAGGCGAACGCCTTCTGGTACGCGTACACGTTGAGCACCATGTTCTGCCCGGCGATGCCGCCACCGCCGGTCATCACGTACACCTGCGTGAACACCTTGAAGTCCCAGATGATCGACTGGATCACCACGATGGCGAGGATCGGGCGCAGGATCGGCACGATGACCCGCCGCCACGCCACCCAGGGGCCCGCGCCGTCGAGTTCCGCGGCCTCGAGCACGGGCTTGGGCACGGCCTGGATCCCGGCGTACAGCGTCACCATGACGAACGGGAACGAGTGCCAGACGACGACGGCACCGATCAGCAGGAACGCCACGTCCCGGTCGTAGAGCCAGTTGTAGCCGGACAGCCCGAGCACCTCGTTGACGAGGCCGAGGTTCGTGTCGAACAGGAACATCCAGACCACCGAACCGGTCATCGCGGGTGCGGCCCAGGCGGCGAGCGCGGCGAAGGAGAGCAGCAGCCGCGGAACGCGGTCGACCCGGGTCAGCAGCACAGCGAGGGCCGCCCCGACGGCGAGCGTCGCGACGACACACGCCGCCGCGAAACCGACCGTCTGGGCGAGCACCGTCCAGAACTCGCCGTCGGTGAGCAGCGTCGTGTAGTTGCCGGCGCCCAGGAACCGCGCGGGCACCCCGCCGCTCACCTGCGGCTGGCCGAACTCCAATGTGGACAGCAGGCCCAGCTGGTACAGGGGGTAGGCGAACAGCGGCACGAGCACCGCGAGCGTGGGCAGCAGGAGCCACAGCGGCATCAGCCGGCCGTGGCCGTTCCTGCCGCCCCGCACCGTGGAGGCCACCGGCTACTTGCCCGCGAACGCGTTGTTCATCAGCGTGTTGGCCTCTTCGGTCGCCTGGTCGACGGTGGCCTTGCCGGTGATGATCTTCTGCAGCATGTTGATCACGATCTTCTGCGAGTCGATCGTGGTCCACGCCGGATCGGCCGGCACGAAACGGGTTCCGGCGGCGATGGTGTCCATGAACGGCTTGAGGAACGGGTCCTTCGCGACGACCTCGGCGCGCGCGGACGTCATCGTCGGCAGGTTGCCGAGCGCGTCGTAGAGCTTCAGCTGGTACTTCTTGCTGGCCAGCAGTTGCGCGAACTGCACGGCGAGGGTGCGGTGCTTGGTGGCCTTCATGACGCCGAGGTTGTTGCCGCCGGCGAACGCGGGTGCGATGGTGCCCGGCTTGGCGCCCGGCAGCGGCACGACGGCGTACTTGCCCTTGACCGGGCCGGCGTCGATCGCGCTGCGGTTGAAGTTGCCGATGATGCCCATGCCCGCGGTGCCCGCCGCGAAGGTGGAGACGGTCTTGCCGCCGGTCAGGTCGACGCACTGCTGGGCCGGGCAGATCTCGGGCGCGAAGAGGTCGGTGTACGCCTTGACGCCGGCCTTCGAGGCGGCCGTGTTGACGGTCGCCGTGTACGTCGCGCCCGACCGCGTGGCGAGATCGCCGCCGGCGTCCCAGACGAACGGCAGCGCCCCGAAGACGTACTGCCCGCCGACGGTGATGCCGACCAGCTCCGGCTGCGCCGCCCGGATCCGCTTGGCGGCCTCGACCAGCTCGGCGTACGAGGTCGGGGCGGCGAGCCCCAGCGAGGAGAACAGGTCGGTGCGGTAGTACAGCGCCCGCACGCCGACCCACCAGGGAAGCCCGTACGCCTTGTCGCCGACGGTGACCGTCTTCATCATGTCGGCCGGCACGTCGCCCTTCTCCGACCAGCCGTCGATGTCCTTCGTGATGTCGGCCATCCCGCCCGCGGCGACGTAGCCGGCCAGGTCGGTGCTGCCGAACTCGGTGACGTCCGGTGCGCTCGCCGGGTCGTTGAAGGCGCCCTTGAACTTCGCGGCGCGGGCCGCGGCGTCGGTGGCCAGGTAGCTGACGTCGACCGAGACGTCCTTGTGCGCGGCCCGGAACTCGGCGACGGCCTCGTTGACGAGCGCCTCCTTCGGTGCCCGGCCGGCCTCGTCGAAGAGCCACACCCGCAGGGTGCCGGTCTTCGCGTCGCCGGTGTCGGCGGGCTGAGCCGTCGACGGCGCGCACGCCGCCAGCGCGAGCGTGGCGACGACGAGGCCGCCGAGCCTGCGGATGATCACTGGGACACCTCTCTCACGTCCGGGGGTCGCGCGGCTCGCGCACGTCATGGATTAGCGAACCAGGTTCGAAAATGGTTCGTAGTTCGAGTCGCTTCATCCTGCGCGCAGCGCCGCCGACGGTCAAGAGCCCACCGGCGCCCCTCGATGCATCGCTAGAAATACGTTTCGATGAGATCGCTCACCGTGTCGTCGTCCTCCACGACCGGGACGGTGCGCCACCGGTCGAAGGCGGTGCACGGGTGCGAGACACCGAAGCCGAGCAGGTCGCCCGGGCGCAGCGGGGTGCCCGCGGTCAGACCCAGGTACGCGTGGTGGTCGTTCAGGCGCAGCACCTCGATGCCGTGCGCCGGTGCGGGCGTCCCGTCGGCCCGGCGCACCCGTCGGGCCACCGGCAGGCCCTCGTCGTGCGGCACGTCGCGCTTGCCCATGCCCACGATCGCCAGGCCGTCCTGCGGCACCGAGACGACCTGCGCCCAGACCTCCAGCGCGGCCTCCAGCGAGCCCTCCCCGGGAACGCGCCGGAACGGGTTCCAGCCGCGGTAGATGCCGTCGTCGTGGGAGACGTACGCGCCGCTGCGCAGCACCGTGCGCAGCGTGCGGCCGGGCAGCCAGGCGCCGCCGAGGTGGGCGGGCACCAGGTCGAGGTACCGGCTGCCGCCGGCCGTCACGATCACCTCCGCGCCGAGCAGGCCCGCGGCGGCCAGTTCGAGGGTCGCCGCGCGCAGCTCGGTGAGGTACGCGGCCGCATCCTCCACTGTGGACAGTCCGCCCTCGTACCCGGCCACCCCGGCGAGTTCCACCCCGGGCGCCGCGGCGGCGGCGCGCGCCACGGCGGCGAGTTCGGCGACCGTGCGGCAGCCGGTGCGGCCGCCGGCGTGGCCGAGTTCGACCAGGACGCGCAGCGGCCGGGTGCCGCCGCGGGCCGCCGCCGAAGCCGCCGCGACGCCCTCGGCGGAGTCGACGTAGCAGAGGAACTCGAAGCCGCGCCCGACCTCCTCGGCGAACCAGCGCAGCGGGCCCGCGTCGAGGAGTTCGTTGGCGAGCAGCACGCGCGGCACACCGAGCCGGCGCATCGCGAGCGCCTGGTTGGCGGTGGCCGCGCTGATCGCCCAGGCGCCGGCGCGCAGCTGCGCGGTGAACAGCGAGGGCGCCATGGTGGTCTTCCCGTGCGGCGCGAACGCCAGCCCGTGCCGGGCGCAGTACGCGGCGAGGGTCCCGATGTTGTGCGCGATCGCGGTGCGCCGGGCCACCATGACCGGCCAGGTGAAGGCGCCGCCGAAGAGGCTGTGCCGGGCCGCCGCGAACTGCTCCGCCGACTGCGCCGCACCGGGCAGCCACAGCCCCTTCGTGCGCCAGTCGACGTTCACGGCAGGGCGAGCACCGCGTCGATCTCGATGTCGAACCCGTCCAGTGCGACCGGGATCGTCGTGCGGGCCGGCAGGTTCTCCGTGCCGAAGTACTCGACGTAGATCTCGTTCAGCTCGGGGAAGTGCGCGAAGTCGCGCAGGTACACCCCGACCCGCACCGCCCGGGACAGGTCGGTGCCGGCGGCCTCGGCGACCCGCGCGAGGTTGGTGAGGGCGGCCCGGGCCTGCTCGCCGAAGCTGCCCTTCACCCACGTGCCGTCGGGCAGCACGGGGCACGCGCCGGCCAGGAACACCAGGCCCCCGGCGACGACCGCCTGCGAGTAGGGCCCACCGGGAGGCGCGGCCTGATCCGTGGAGATCACCTTCTTGGTCATGTCGTTCAACCACCTTTCGAGGGGTCGGTACCGCTGATGCGGGGGAACTGCTCCGCCAGCCCGTCGGCGCCCACCAGCGGCGCCGTGAACAGGTCGCGCAGCCGCGCGGTGCGCCGCCGGAGCGCGGCACGCTGGGCGTCGGTGACCGGCACCCAGGGGCGCGGCTCCGCCGGGATCGCCGGCGGGAGCGGCCGGCCGGCGACGTACGTCGCCTCGTTGACGAACCGCCGCCGGGCCGTGCGCCGCTGCCGGTGCGAGTCGACCACCTCGAACTCGCCCTCCTCGACCGCGAACACGGCGATGTCGGCGCGGGCGCCCACGGCCAGGGTGCCGGCCCCGGAGGGCAGGTCGAGAACGCGGGCCGGGCGCGCGGTCGCGGCGGCGACGACCTCGTGCAGCGGCAGGCCCACCGCGAGGAGTTTGGTCATCGTGGTCGGCAGGTCGAACACCGGCCCGTACAGGCAGCGCGCGTGCAGGTCCGACGAGACGGTGTGGGGGACCAGCCCGGACGCCAGCTGCGCCTCCAGGACGTCGAAGGCGAACCCGCCCGCGCCGTGCCCGAGGTCGAAGATCACGCCCGCCTCGTACGCCGCGCGCAGCGCCGGGTCGACGCCGTTCTTGCCGGCGACGCCCTCGGCGATGCCGCTGGCGCAGTGCGTCAGGATGTCGCCGGGCCGCATCAGCGGCAGCAGTTCGCCGACGGTGGGCGGCGCCGCGCCGATGTGCACCATCACCGGCACCCCGCACGCCGCCGCCACCTCCACGGCGCGGCGCAGCGGCTCCAGCCCGTGCTCGCCGACCGTGTGGTGGTCCATCCGGACCTTCACGCCGACGACGAGATCGCGGTTGGCCGCCACCGCCGAGATCGCCAGGTCGACGTCGCAGTTGCGCAGGTCGCGGCTCTCGCCGGTGGAGCCGGTGAGCCCGATGGCGGAGATGTTGAGCAGCGCGGGTACCCGGACCCGGAAGCCCGCGGCGGCTGCCCGCAGCGCGTCGATCGTGTACGCGCCGGCGGAACCGGCGTCGACCCACGTGGTGACGCCGGTGTACCAGGCGATCGGGTCCGGGGCGACGCCCCAGTACGTGGCGCCGGGATGCACGTGCGTGTGCAGGTCGATCAGGCCGGGCAGCACCAGCCGGCCGCTGACGTCCACGACCTCCCGCGCCCCGGCGCCCGCCAGTCCGGCTCCGACGGCCGCCACCCGGCCGCCGCGCACGGCCACGTCGGCCCGGCCGGCCCGGCCGCTGCCGGGGTCGATGACCTCGCCGCCGGTGAGCAGCAGATCGTAGGACATGTTCCTCCCGTTGTCGTCCGCACGCGCCCTGCCACGCGTGCGCCACGCGTCGCCGTGTCACCCGTCGGCGGTCTCCGCGCTCTGGATCGCGTCGCCGATGGCGAGCCGGTAGAGCCGGGTGGGCCTGCCCTTGCGGTGCACCTGCGCGCTGCCCTCGGCGCGGACCAGACCCGACTCGCTCAGCTTGCGGATGAGCCGCCGTCCGCTGGGCTCGGTGATGCCCAGCGACCGGGCCAGGTCGCTCGGCGAGATCGGCCGGCCCTTGAGCCCGTTCTCCAGGGCGGCGAGCCGGGACAGCGTCGCCGGGCTGAGCCCCGCACCGCGCGACAGGTCCTCCAGGCTCACGCCGTGCTCGCGGTAGGTGAACGTCAGGGGCGAACCGCCCGGGCCCATCGGTCCGATGATCACACCGCTGTCGTCGATGAGATACGCGCTGGGTCGGTCCTCGTGCTCGGCCCGTGCGGCGGCCCGCTCGGCGAGCTGGACCGAGGTGCGCGCCGAACCGCCGACGCCGAAGCCGGCCGCGACCCGGATGCCGAGCGTCTCGTGCGCCTGCGCCAGCGCCGGCAGCGACACCCAGTTGCGGGTCAGGTCCTCGAAGAGCGCCTGGTGCGCGAAGACCACCACGCCGCGCCGGTCCCGGTTCTCGATCCAGGCGTCGGCGAACTCCGGGGTGTTGAGCAGCAGGTTCATCAGGCCGACCCGGGAGCGCTCGACGTCGTGCGACAGGTCGCGGTCCACCACCAGGAAGACCCCGGCGGCGAAGCGCAGCGCGGTGGCCCGCTTCGACTGGATGCGCAGCGCGAGTTCGTGCAGCTGCGCCCGGATGGTGGCCGGCCCCGGCAGGCCGCTGATCACCGGCACCGCGCCGGAGAGCCGGGTGGCGACCGCGGTACGCAGGCTGATGACGTAGCTGCCGCCCGTTCGATCGAGGAACTCGCGGTGGAACCCGACGATCTCCTCGACGGTCTGCGCCGGGTCGTACGGCAGGCAGGCCACGGCGCCCGCCTCGAAGTCGAGCGCCCGGACGACCTCGTCGACCGTCTCCTGGTCGAAGGTGTCGATGCTGACCGGCGTCGGCGACCAGCCACGGGCCAGCGCGCCGCAGAACGCCAGCGCCAGATCCATCCCGGCGGACCGGATCACCGTCACCGACAGGTCGGCGGGCAGGACGTCGTGGCACTTCGCGTAGGGCACCGGCCCCAGCATCAGGCCGTCGAGGTGGCCGCGGGCCAGCAGTTCCTCGACGCCGGGGCGCACCTCGCTCTCCTGCTCGTAGGTGACCCAGGCGATGCTCACGCCGGCCAGCGTGCGCGCGGCGTCCGCGAAGACGGCGCGGTGGCTCGCGTGCAGCACGAGCCCGATCACGATCGCCATGGCACCTCTTTGCGAACCAGGTTCTTAAGTAGTTCGTTGTTGGCGCATCGTATGGCGCCCCGCGACGGGCACGCAACCGCAGCCGCTACGGGATTGTCGCGGGGCTCCTACGGATGTGCCGCGCCGGCCGTCCCGCCGACCATCGACGCATGAGCGAACCTGTGGCCGCCGTGCGCGCGGTCGGCGTCAGCAAGCGGTACCCGACGGTGACCGCCCTCGACGACGTGTCGGTGGAGATCGACACCGGCCGGATGACGGCGGTGCTGGGCCCCTCGGGCTCCGGCAAGTCGACCCTGCTGCACTGCCTCGCCGGCCTCGACACCGTCGACAGCGGCGCCGTGTACATCGGGGACGTGAACCTCTGCGGACTCGACGAGCGGCGGCTGACCCGGCTGCGGCGCGACCGGATCGGGTTCGTGTTCCAGTCGTTCAATCTGGTGCCGACGCTGACGGCGGCCGAGAACGTGGTGCTGCCGTTGCGGCTGGCCGGCCGTTCGCCGGAGCGGGCGTGGGTGGCGCGGGTGATCGACGCGGTGGGGCTCGCCGACCGGTTGGGCCACCGGCCGGCGGAGCTGTCCGGCGGGCAGCAGCAGCGCGTGGCGGTGGCGCGGGCGCTGGTGGCGCGGCCGGCGGTGGTGTTCGCCGACGAGCCGACCGGCAACCTCGACTCGCTGGCCGGGGCGGGCGTGCTCGCGCTGCTGCGCCGCTGCGTCGACGAGTTCGGGCAGACCGTGGTGATGGTGACGCACGATCCGATCGCCGCCGGACACGCCGACCGGGCGCTGTTCCTGCGCGACGGGCGGGTGGTGGACGACCTGCCGTCGCCGGGCGTCGAGCAGGTGCTCGAGCGGCTGCGCGCCCCGCGGGCCGCGGCATGATCCGGGTGACGCTGCGCGGGCTGCGGGCCCGTGGGTGGCGGGCCCTCCTGACCGGACTCACCGCCGCGGTCGGGGTCGCGATCGTCGTGGGAACGCTCATGGTCGGCGACACCGCGGACCGCTCCGGCGGGTCGGAGGGCGTCGATCTCGTGCGCACGATCATGCTGCTCGCCGGCGGGGTGGCGGTGCTCGTCGGCGGGTTCATCGTCAATCTCACGATGTCGGTCACCGTCGCCCAGCGCACCCGCGAACTGGGCCTGCTGCGCTGCATCGGCGCGGACCGGCGGCAGGTGCGGCGTTCGGTGCTGCTGGAGGCGCTCGCCGTCGGTGTGCTCGCGGCGGCGGCCGGCCTGGCGGCGGGGCACGGCGTGGCGGTGGTGCTGCGCGCGGCGGTCGACGCCGGCCCGTTCCAGGGGGATCTGCCGGCGGGCGGGTCGGTCCTGTCGGGGCGCACGGTGGTCGCGGCGTTCGCCGTCGGCTGCCTGCCGATGCTCCTGTCGGCCCTCGCACCGGCACGCCGCGCCGGGCGGGTCGCACCGGTCGCCGCGCTGCGCGAGGTGGCGCCGTCGGCGGGCCGCATGCGCCCCCGCCGGATCGGGGCCGGCGCGCTGGCCCTCGCCGTCGGGCTCGCCGCCCTGCCGCTGGCCGTCGCGACCCGACAGGGCCTGCTGCTCCTGCCCGGCGCGGCGTCGACGCTGCTGGCCGTGCGGCTGCTCGGCCCGCTCTTCGCCGGACGGCTGGCCGACGTGCTCGGCGCGCCGCTGCGGGGCGTCGTCGGCGGGCTTGGCCGGCGCAACGCGGCGCGCAGTCCCGATCGCACCGCGGCCACCGCGACGGCGCTGATGATCGGGCTGGCCCTGTTGACGCTGGTGAGCATCGTCTTCAGTTCGATCGAAAAAGCCGTGCTGAACGACGTCCACCGGGACCACGTCGATTTTCAGGTCTGGGCGGGCGGGCCCGACCCGACCGTCCGGCGGGCCGCCCCGATGGACCCTGAGGCCGTGCGGCGGCTGCGCGCGCTGCCGGAACTGTCCGCGGTGGTGACCGTCGACTGCGTCGCCACCGGCGGCGCGACGTTCTGCGCGGCCGACCCGGCCCAGCTCGCCCGGGTCGTGGACCTGGAGTTCAGCGCGGGCAGCCTGGCGGCCGTGACGTCCGGCGGCGTCGCGGTGAGCGACCGCGACGGCCGCGCGCCCGGTGCCACCCTGCGGGTCGGCGACGCGGATCTCACCGTCACGGCGGTGTACCGCGCCACCGACAACTTCAACGCCGCGCTGATCCCGTCCGCCGAACTCGCCCGGATCGGCGGCGCCCCGTACCCGATGACGGCGCTGACCCGCGTGGCGCCGGGCGTGGACCGGGGCGCCGCCCGCTCGGCGGTCGCCCGCGCGACGGCCGGTTTCCCGGGACTCGACGTCCACGACCGGGCCGCGTTCCACGCGCACGACCTGGCGCAGTTCCGCAACGCCGGCCGGGTCTACCGCGCGCTCACCGCGCTCGCGGCGGTGCTGGGGCTGTTCGGGGTCGCGACCACGCTCGCGCTGTCGATCGTCGAGCGGCGGCGGGAGTTCGGGCTGTTGCGGGCGGTCGGTATGGGGCGCCGGCAGTTGCGCGCGATGGTCCGCGTCGAGGGTGTGCTCATCGCGCTCGTGGGGGCGGCGCTCGGGCTCACCGTCGGCGTGCTGTTCGGGTGGGCCGCCGCGGCCGTGCTCGCGCACTCCTCCCAGCCGACGCGGTTCACGCTGCCGGTCGGTGCGCTGGCCGCGATCGTGGTGCTGGTGACGGCGGCCGGGCTGCTGGCCGCCGCGGTGCCGGCGCGGCTGGCGGCACGCGTCGACGTTCTGCGCGCCGTGGCCGCGGAATAGGATTTTCGCGTGCGACTCGGGACCGGCTGGCTGCTCGCCCTGGCCGCGGTGGGCCTGGTGCTGGTCGGCTGGCTGGTGTGGGCGTTCGACAACACCGAACCGCCGCCGTGGCCGGTACTGCTCGCCGATCTCATCGCGGTCGTCGGGCTCGCCGTCGGGCCGTGGCTGGTGCTCGTCGGGCGGCAGCTGCTGCGGGTGCGCGAGGGCGAACGACTGATCTCCCGGCTCGTCGTCACGGTGGCGATCTTCGGCCTGGGCGGCCCGCTCATCGCCACGATCGGGCTGCTGCTCGTCGACACCGAATCGCCGGAGATCTTCGCCGCTCCGGGCGTGGTGTCGATCGTGATGGCCGGTCTGATCGCGCTCGTCGGCGGCGTGTTCCTGCCGTGGATGTTCCTGCTCACCAGGACCGTGGCGCGGGAACGCTCGGCCCGGGTCCGCGCCGAGGAACGCGCCCAGGTCGCCGCGCACCTGCACGACTCCGTGCTGCAGGTGCTGACGCTGATCCAGAAACGGGCCGCCGACTCGGGTTCGGTGCGCCGGCTGGCCCGGGGCGGCGAACGGGAGCTGCGCGCCTGGCTCTACGGTTCGGCCACCACGTCCCAGGACGACCTGGTGGCCGCGATCCGCGCGATCGCCGAGGAGACCGAGGACCGCTTCGACGTGACCGTGGAACTGGTGGCCGTCGGCACGTGTCCGCTGGACGAACCGGCACAGGCGGTCGCCGGCGCCGTTCGCGAGGCGCTGACCAACGCCGGCAAGCACGCGAACGTGCGGCAGGTGTCGGTGTTCGTCGAGGCCGGCGACGACGAGGTGCTGGTGCTCGTGCGCGACCGCGGGCGCGGGTTCGACGCCCGGCGGGTGCCGTCCGACCGGCGGGGCATCGCCGACTCGATCGAGGCCCGGATCCGCCAGCACGGCGGCGTGGTGCACGTGCGTTCGGCCCCCGGCACCGGCACCGAGGTCGAACTGCGGGTGGCCCGATGAGGGTCTTCATCGTCGACGACCACGCGGTGGTGCGCTCCGGCGTGCGGGCCGAACTCGACGGCACCGCCGAGATCGTCGGCGAGGCGGCCGACGTCGCCGGTGCCGTGGACGGGATCCGGGCGCTACGGCCCGACGTCGTGCTCCTCGACGTGCACCTGCCGGGCGGCGGCGGGCGGGCCGTCCTCGACGCCGTCGCCGCCGAACTGCCGCGGACGAGGTTCCTGGCGCTGTCGGTGTCGGACGCCGCCGAGGACGTCATCGGGGTGATCCGCGCCGGTGCCCGGGGCTACGTCACCAAGGCCGTCTCCGGCCCGGAACTGTGCGAGGCCGTGCGGCGGGTGCACTCCGGCGACGCCTGCTTCTCGCCCCGGCTGGCCGGCTTCGTGCTGGACGCGTTCCGCGGCGACGGCCCGGGCGGGCTCAACCCGGAACTGGACCGCCTCACCCGGCGCGAACGCGACGTCCTGCGCCTGGTCGCCGCCGGATACACCTACAAGGAGATCGGCGTGCGCCTGTCGATCTCGGCGCGCACCGTCGAGACGCACGCGGCGTCGGTGCTGCGGAAGCTGCAGCTCTCCAGTCGGCAGGAGCTGACCCGCTGGGCGCGGCAGCACTGGCTCTAGACGTCCTCAGCCGGTGAGCACCTGGTGCACGCAGAGGATGTTGCCGTCGGGGTCCTCGAACCAGGCCGCCTTCTCGTCGCCGAGCACGGCGACGTGGTGCTCCGTCTTGAGTCCCGGCAGGTCGTAGTCGGCGAAGACCGCACCGCGACTCTTCAGGTCCGCGATCGACGCGTCGATGTCGGCGACCTCGAAGCTGATCGCGGTGTGCTCGGCCTGGGCGCCGGCCGGCTTCTCGATCAGGGCCAGCGTCGCACCGGAGCCGATGTCGAACAGGATCTTGCCGTCCGGCGCCGTGCCGCGGTACGGCAGCCCGAGGACGTCGCGGTAGAACTCCCGGGCGGCGTCGGGCCGGGCGACGGGCAGGATCACGGTGACGGCGACGGCGGCAAGAGTCATGGCGGCGTGCTTTCTGGATCAGACGGCGGCGGACGGCCGCCGTGCTTGCCGCCATCGTGCCGCAGAAGCCCGGCGGCCGGCGGCGAATCCCCGCCGAATCGCGGAATCGTGAGCGCGCGAGCGGCCCGGTCGGGGCGTCTGAACATTTCACCCGTTCCGGCCGGGAAGCAGCGGGTATCGGGCCAATTCGCCCGCGACAGCACCGGTACCAGGGAGTTTCTCTAACCTGATGGGAGCGCTCCCGCCCGAGCGCCACACCCCCGAGGTTGGAGAACGGATGAGAAAGACGCTCTGGTCCGTGGCCGTGGTGGGCCTGATCGCCGCCGGTGCAGCGGCCGCGATCGCGAACGCCCCCGCGGCCCACGCCGACACCGTGATCTGCGACAAGTACGGGAGCACCACGGTCGGCGGCCGCTACGTCGTGATGAACAACAACTGGGGGAACGACGCCCAGCAGTGCATCAACGCGACCGCCAACGGCTTCGAGATCACGCAGATCAACGCGAACAAGCCGACGAACGGCGCACCCGCGTCCTACCCGGCCATCTACGTCGGCTGCCACTACACGAACTGCTCCCCGGGCACGAACCTGCCCCGCCAGATCAGCGCGATCGGCAGCATCCCGACCAGCATCACCTACCGGTACGTCAGCGGCGCCACCTACAACGCGTCGTTCGACATCTGGATGGATCCGCAGCCGAAGACCGACGGCGTGAACCGCACCGAGATCATGATCTGGTTCAACCGGCAGGGCTCGATCCAGCCGATCGGCTCGGCCACCTCCACGGCCACCATCGGCGGCCGTAGCTGGCAGGTGTGGACCGGCAACAACGGCGGCAACGACGTCGTCTCGTACGTGGCGCCGAGCGCGATCGGCAGCTGGTCCTTCGACGTGCTGCCGTTCGTCAACGACACGATCGCGCGCGGGTACGCCCAGCGCAGCTGGTACCTGACCAGCCTGCAGGCCGGCTTCGAGCCGTGGATCGGCGGGCAGGGGCTGGCCGTGACGTCGTTCTCGACGCAGGTGAACACCGGCACGAACAGCCCGACCCCGGGCACCTCGTCGCCCCCGCCGGGCGGCACCGGCGGCTGCGCCGCGTCCTACCGTTCCATCAGCACCTGGAACGGCGGCTACCAGGGCGAGGTGACGGTCCGGAACTCGGGCACGGCGAACATCTCCGGCTGGAACACGGTCTGGACCGGCGGCGGCACGGTCAACAACCTGTGGAACGGCCGCCAGACCGCCACCTCACCGGTCACGGTGCGCAACGAGTCCTACAACGGCGCGCTGGCGCCGGGCGCGACCACCTCGTACGGCTTCGTCGCCAACGGGACGCCGCCGAGCGCGGTCTCCTGCACGGTCGCGTGAACTCCGCCGGTGGGGCGGTCCGGAGGGGGACCGCCCCACCGCGCGGGCGCCGCGAAACATTCGCTCCCGCGCGCAGCCGCAGGTCACCGCCCGCCCGACGGCGCGCTCAGAGCGGCAGCCGGGTGATGACCTCGCCGTCCTCGTCGACCTCGCCGGTGGGGACGAATCCGAGCTTCGCGTAGAAGCCCGCCGGCCCGTCCTCGGCCGGCACGTAGCTGGTGAGCAGTTCGGTGGCGCCCTCGGCCCGGATCAGGGCGGTGACGATCCGGATGATCTCCCGACCGTAGCCGCGCCCCTGGAACCGGCCGTCGACGAACAGCTTCCACAGGAACCACGGGCCGACGATGTCCGGCGGGTCGGGCACCACGTCCCAGGAGAGCATCACGAACCCGACCGGCGTGTCGCCGTCGTACACGGCCCGGTACCAGGGCTTCGCCTCCGGATATCGCGCCGCCTGTGCCAACGACTCGGGCACTTCGCTGACGAAGCGCTTCTGCGACGGGGCGACCTCGAGCGCCAGCACCGCGTCGCGGTTGTCGTCGGTGATCTCCCTCAACTGCACGGCCACGACAGAGAGCTTAGAAGGCCGGGCTACTCGGTGAACATGGCGAAGGAGAGCGCCCGATCGAAGCGGCGGGCGACCAGATCCTCGATCCGGATCATGAACCGGCCGAAGTAGACGTCGTCGTACGTGTGGAACTGGGCGAGCGGCACCCATTCGCGCATCACCCGCAGCGTCTCCTCTTCCTCCAGGGCGTTGATCTCCGCCGGGGAGAGTTCCAGCTCCTCGGCCTCGCGACGGGCCCGCACCGAGGCGGCCGCGATGAACGACTCGGGGGTCTCGCCCATGCCCAGTTCCATGGACCCGCCGCCGAGCCAGAGTTCGCTGCCCCGGGTGTCCTCCGGCCACAGCTCCTCGACGAGGGCGCGCAGTTCCTCGACGTGCGTGAGCGCGGCGACCAGTTCCCGCGCCGGCTTCGACACGAACTCGAAGTCCTCGTCGTCGTACTCCAGCCAGCTCGCCAGTTCGGGATGGACCGAGCCGTAGAGCGTGCGTTCGGGGCGCACGAACGGCCCGGCGAGGCTGAGCGACCACTCGTCGTGGCCGACCGGCGGCTTCTCGACCGCCACGGTGCCGGTGCCGGCGGGCACGTACATCACCCGGGCGTACCTCTGCTCGGCCTGGACGTCGTAGCAGTCCCACGCATGCTCATGTTCCAGGAAGAACAGCAGTGAACCGTCCGGGGGCAGCGGGAGCGAGTCCACCCTCGGCAGCGCCGCGCAGTTGAGCGAGGCGACGAACGGCAGCGGCAACGCCCGGCCGTCCTCCTCGACCGTGGGCCATTCCGTCTCGACCGGCAGGCGGGGCAGGCCGCCGCTGCGCCCGACGGCAACGCCCTCCGGGCGCGCACTCGTGCGGATCTCGAACCGGAGCAGCTCGGCGAACCGGCGCACCGCATCATCCGGAATGCCCCGCTCGAGCGCGGCACGGCGGAATTGTCCGTGATAGTCCATGGCCGAGCATGCTCGCAGACCGACGCAAGAATCCTCACGCACGGCGGCTGTAGGCCTCGATGCGGTCGACGTCGCGTCGGCGCAGCCCCCGGCGCGGGTGCGGCCGGATCAGCAGCGCACCGGCCGCGGTCAGCTCCTCGCGCAGCGGCCCGGCGACCGGCACGGCCGTGTCGTCCGTCCACACGAGACGGCGCCCCTCGGCCAGCACGCCCCGCGCGGCGGCGGCCTTCAGCGCATCCGTCCCCTCGACGCCCGCGAGCGCCCCGGCCCCGAACGCCCGCCCCAGCGCCGGCAGGTCGAACAGCCGCTCCAGCGCGTCCGCGTCGGCGCACCACGTCGAACACCAGCGCACCTCGACCACGCCGGTCGCGCACATCCGGCGGATCCGGTCGACGAGTGCGGGCGCCCACCGGATCGGCCAGTCGACGCCCTCGGAACGGGCGGTGCCGCGCCGGAGCTCGGCGGTCCACTGTGGACGCCGGGTGTTGATGACACCGTCCACGTCCAACAGCCACACCGGTGGCCGGATAGGGTTTGCGGCGTGGATATGGACGATGTCGCCACCCGGCTCGGGGTGCCTCTCGCGGAGGTCGAACGGGTGCACCGGCTCGCCGGTGACCGGCCGTCGGCGCCGCTGCCGCAGCGGGTCGACGCGCCCGCGCTCCTGGAGCGGCTGGCGGTGCCGCCGCAGGACGCCGCCGAGATCCTGGCCGGCTGGCCGGCGCCGGACTCTCCACTGTGGACGGCCGAGCTGCGTTGGCTGCTCGATCGCGTCATCGCCCTGCTCCGCGCCGATCTCGGCGGCCACGGCTGGCTGCCGCCGGGTCCGGAGCTGCCGCGCGAACGCGGTCCGGCCTGGCGGCACCTGTACGTGTACGCCTATCTCGCCATGGTCGACGTCGTCCGGGGATACCACCGGCAACACGGTATCGCCGACGCCGTCACCTGGACGACCCTGGCAGACCTGGGCCGCAACCTCGCCGTCGACCGGCGGATGGGCGGCGAGGGCTGGCCGGTCATGCAGAGCTGGCTGACGCTGCACGTCCGTGGCGCCGTCTACGAACTGGGCCGGCTGCAGTTCCACCGCGGCGCAACCCTCGACCTGCACATCCCCGAGGCGGGGCCGCTGAGCCCGGCGGTCATCGACGCGTCGCTCGACCAGGCGCGTGCCTTCTTCCCGCGCCACTTTCCGGACGAGAAGTACGCGGAGTTCGGCTGCGGCTCGTGGCTGCTCGACCCGCAGCTGCGCGAGTACCTGCCCGAGGAGTCGAACATCGTGCGCTTCCAGCGGAGGTTCGCGCTGGAGCCGTACGTGCAGCCGGAGGGGATCGACGCCGACGTCGAGGTGTTGCGGTTCGTGTTCCGCACGTTGAGCACGCCGCTGGAGCGGCTGCCGCGCCGCACCGCGCTGCAGCGCGCGGTCGTCGAGCACCTGAGCGCCGGGCGGCACTGGCGCTGGTGCCGGGGGACGTTCCCGGTCTAGGGGCGGGCCCCGTCAGCGCAGCACCTCACCGTCGGCCTCGTCCAGCAGGCCTACCTCGTGCGCCAGCGGCAGCCCCTCCCAGTCGCCCGGCACCGACACGGCGAACGCCCCGAGGCGGCACCCCGCTCTAAGGCGTTCCCCCGGATCCTGCCCTTGCAGGAGGGCGGCCAGATACCCGGCGACGAACGCGTCCCCGGCACCGACCGGATCGGCGACCGGCACCGGCACCGCCGCCGCGCGGTACGCGGCGCCGTCGACCAGCGCGACCGCGCCGGCGGCGCCCAGCTTGACGACCGCCTGCGCGGGCCCGTACGCCGCGAGATCCCGGGGCGTCGCCCCGCCGGTCACCAGCCGCGCCTCGTCCTCGCCGGCGAAGACGATGTCGGCGTCGGCGGTCAGTTCGCGCAGGACGTCGCGGGCCCGTTCGGGGGTCCACAGCGCGGCCCGGTAGTTGTAGTCGAGCGACACCGTCACCCCGGCGTCCTTCGCGGTGCGCACGGCGTGCCTCGTGGCGGCCAGCGCGGATTCGCTCAACGCCGGGGTCACGCCGCTGACGTGCAGCACCTTCGCGGCGGCCAGCGACGCGGGAACGTCCTCGACGGACAGCCGGGAGCCCGCGCTGCCGCTGCGGTAGTAGACGACGCGGCTGACCCGCGTGGTGCGCCGCTCCTTCACCATGAGCCCGGTCGGCGCGTCCGGGTCGACGCGGACGGCCGACACGTCCAGCCCTTCGCCGCGCAGCCGCGCCAGCACCGCGCGGCCCAGTTCGTCGGCGCCGACGCGGCCGATGTACGCGGCGGACAGGCCCAGTCGGGAGACCCCGATCGCCACCGTCGACTCGGCGCCGGCCGCCCCGAGGCGCAGGTGCGTGGCGTGCCGCAGCGGCCCGACGTCGGCGTTCGAGAACACGGCCATCGTCTCGCCCATCGTCACCACGTCGGTCATGGCTGCGGCGGTGCCTTCGTCACGGTGCGATCCTGCACGTCGTCGGACGCCGCGCGCCAGTCGGGTGGGCGGGGCGCGTCACGCGGGGACGCGGTTCACGGCGTTGCGGGGCGCCTCGCCGCGCAGCACGCGCAGCACTTCCAGCGCCACGGAGTCCTTCAGCGTGTGCAGCGCCTCCTCGGAGTACCAGGCGCTGTGCGGGGTGACGACGACGCGTTCGTGCGTGACGAGGGTGCGGTCGGAAGGCGGTTCGTCGTGCAGCACGTCGAGGGCGGCGCCGCGCACGACACCCCGGTCGAGCGCGCCGAGCAGGGCACGTTCGTCCACAAGGGACCCTCGGGAGACGTTGACCAGGCAGGATCCGGGCCGCATGAGCCCGAACTCGCGTTCCCCCAGGATCACGCCGCCGCCCGGGACGTGCAGCGAGACGAGGTCGCAGAGGGAGAGAAGTTCGTCCAGCGGCACCTGCGGCACGTCGTCCGGCAGCGGGCGCGGGTCGGCGGCGAGCACGGTCGCGCCCAACGCCCGCACCCGGCCCGCGAACGCCGCCCCGATCCGCCCGTACCCGACCACGCCCACGGTCAGCGTGCCGGTGCGACGCAGCGGCCCGGCCGCCCGGTAGTCCCACTCCCCGGCGCGGACCGACCGCGCGAGCGGTCCGATCCCGCGCAGCAGCAGGAGGGCCAGCGCGAGCGCGTGGTCGGCGACCTCCGCCACGCAGTAGTCCGGAACGTTGCACACCGGTATGCCGTATGCGGTGGCCGCGGTGGCGTCGATGGTGTCGTAGCCGATGCCGTAGCGCACCACGACCCGGCACCGGCGCAGCCCGGCGAGGACGCGCGCGCTGATCGGCGCGTACTGGCAGATGATCGCGTCCGCGTCGGCCGCGACGGCCAGGACCTCCTCCTCGGTGCGGCAGTCCGCCACGGTGACCCGGGCGTGCGGGGCCAGCAGCGCCAGTTCGCGGTCGACGTCTCCGTGGTCGCAGTCGGTGATGACCACATGCTTCATGGCGACACTCCCGGTGGGTCGTCGCGCCCTTCGATGCCGGACGCACCGTCGCGTATACCCGCGGTTCGGGTGATCACCTCTCGGGCGGTGGGCCAGGGTCTGGCCCCTCCCGGCGCCGGGAGCCGCCGCTACGCTGCACGCCATGCTGATCGAACGCGGCGCACCCCGAGGCGGGTCGCCGTCGCGCACGGGTGAGCCGGTCAAGGTCGAGATCTGTGTCGACCGCGTCGACAGCGCGCTCGTCGCCGAGGCGGCCGGGGCGGACCGGGTCGAGCTGTGCGCCGACCTCTCCGTCGGCGGCATCACACCCAGCATCGGCATGGTGGCCACGGTGTTGCGCGCGGTGCGGCGGGTCGGCGTGCACGTGCTGATCCGGCCGCGCGGCGGCGACTTCCGCTACAGCGCGCTCGAGCGCGACGTGATGGCCGCCGACATCGACGCCGTGTGCGCGCTCGCCGAGAAGGCCGCGGTGCCGGTGGGGTTCGTGCTGGGGGCGCTCACCGACGCCGACGAGATCGACGTGGCCGTCACGCGGGACCTCGTCCGGCGGTGCGCGGGGCGGCCGGTGACGTTCCACAAGGCGTTCGACCGGATCGGGGATCTGGAGCGGGGGCTCGACGCGCTCCTCGACCTCGGCGTGGACCGGGTCCTGACCTCCGGCGGACGGCCGAGCGCCGTCGAGGGGACGCCGGCCCTCGCGTCGCTGGTGGCGCGGGCGGGGCGACGGATCGTGGTGCTCGCCGGGGGAGGGGTGCGGCCCGGCAACGCGCGTACGGTCGTCGCCCGGACCGGGGTCCCGGAGGTGCACCTGCGGGCGCACGAGGCGGCCGTCGTCGCCGCGGTGCGTGCGGAGGTCGACGGCACGGTATTCCCTAGCGATCGGGTCGGTGTCGAACGTTCCGGCGGTGAGGATCCGTCCTACCGGACATGACTGAACGCGTTCTGGTGACCGGCGGATCCGGTTTTCTGGCGGGCTGGTGCGTCTCCGCGCTCCTCGATCGGGGATACGAGGTGCGCACGACGGTTCGTGACCCGGGGCGCGCACCCGCCGGCACCGAAGCCGTCGTGGCGGACCTGATGCGGGACGACGGCTGGGCGGCGGCCGCCGAGGGCTGCGACTACGTGCTGCACGTCGCGTCGCCGGTCCTCACCGGGGACACCGACCCCACCGACCCGCACGCGCTGGTGGGTCCCGCCCGGGAGGGCACCCTGCGGGTCCTGCGGGCCGCCGTCGCCGCGAAGGTGCGCCGGGTCGTGGTCACCTCGTCGGCGGCGGCCGCCAGCGCGCACTCGAGCACCCCCGACGCGGTCACCGACGAGACCCTCTGGACCGACCCGGACGATCCGGTGCTCACGCCCTACCGGCGTGCCAAGCCGATCGCCGAGCGGGCGGCCTGGGACTTCATCGCCGAGCACGGCGGAGCGACCGAGCTCAGCACCGTCCTGCCCGGTTGGGTGCTCGGCCCCGTGCAGGGCCCGCTGGCCAACCTCGGCTCGTTGCGCCTGGTCGACGACCTGCTGGCCGGCCGGATGCCGGGGCTGCCGCGGGTCGGCGTCGAGGTGGTCGACGTGCGCGACATCGCCGACCTGCACGTGCGGGCGATGACCGACCCGGCGGCCGCCGGCGAACGGTTCCTCGGCACCGGACCGTTCCTCTGGATGGCCGAGATCGCCGAGATCCTGCGGGAACGGCTGGGCGAGGACGCGGCCCGCGTTCCGACGCAGCCGCTGCCGGACGAGGTGATCCGCCATGCCGCCACCACCGACCCCGACCTCGGCACGCTCATCGCCACCCTGGGACACAAGCGGATCCGCTCCTCGGCGAAGGCGCACCGGCTGCTCGGCTGGACGACGCGGCCCGCGCCGGACGCGGTGGAGGCGAGCGCGCGCACCCTCCTGCAATCGGTCCACCGGTAGCGGAGCGCGTGGACCCTCCGGTCCCGCCGCGCTTGACCTTCCAGCGGCTGCGGGGTCGAGGATCGTTCCATGGAGGAAAGCCCCGACCTGCTCACCATCGGACAGCTGGCGCGGCGCACCGGCCTGCCGGCGCGGACCCTGCGCTTCTGGTCGGACGAGGGCGCGGTGCCGCCGGTGTCCCGTTCGGCGGGCGGCTACCGGATGTACGACGCGACGTCCGTCGCCCGGGTCGAACTCGTGCGCACCCTGCGCGAACTCGGCCTCGGCCTGGACGCCGTGTGCCGGGTGCTCGACGGGCGGGCCAGCGTCGCCGATGTGGCCGACGCGCACGTGGCCGCGCTGGACGCCCGGATCCGTTCGCTGAAGGTGAGCCGGGCCGTGCTGTCCACCGTGGCGAAACGCGGATCGAGCGCTGCGGAGACGGCACTGATGAACAGACTGGCGCGGCTGTCGGCCGCCGAACGCGCGCAGATCGTCGAGGAGTTCAAACGGGACGTCTTCGGCGGCCTCGACGTCGGGCCCGACGTGCGGGAACGCCTCCGGGACCTGCGCATCGACCTGCCCGACGACCCGACGCCCGAGCAGGTGGACGCCTGGATCGAGCTGGCCGAACTGGTCCACGACCCGGACTTCCGGGCCCGGATGCGCACGTTCCTGGAGCTGTCCACCCGGGCCCCCGGACAGGCCACCCCGCCCGGGGCACGCGTGTGGTGGGCCCGGCAGGTGGTGAACGCCGTCGCGCGGGCCCGGCGGCGCGGCGTCGGCCCCGACACGCCCGAGGCCGCCGAACTGGTCGCCGAGCTGCTGCGCGGCGACGACCTGCGGGCCGCGCGGCGGTGTGTCGAGGCCGGCCTCGCGGCGCAGGCGGAGCGCTACCGCGGGCTCGTCTCCCGGGTGCGCGGGCAGCACGCCGCCCCGGACGCCACGGCGGAGCTCGAGTGGCTGGTCGCCGCGCTGCGCTGAGCGCCGGCGGACGGCCCGTTCGTGCCGACCTCACGCCCATGCAACCCGAGGGTGGACCCGCCCGGAACGACCGCGGCCTCGGCGTGCTCCTACGTCGCGGGCGTTGCCGCACGCGGCGAGCCTGCGCCAGGCGGTGCGCGGCGCGCGGGCCCGGCCGATCGTGCCCGGCTACGGGGCGGTCTCCGACGTCATCGTCCGCCACCTCAAGCCGGCGATCCGTCGACCCGACCCGGCGCCGATCGACGACCGTTTCGCCGCCGCCCCGCAGGCCGCGCTGGTCTGGTAGACCCGCTGCGCGAAGGGCGTCACCTCGACGGCGGGCGTGTCGTAACGTCAGGGAACGGACGCGAACCGTAGGAGGATGCGGTGGCGGAGTTGGAGCACCCCGGCTGGTGCGACCGGGCACACTGCACCGCCACCCGGCCGAGGCCGGAGTACCGCGCGGGCGAGACGGGCCACCACCGGTCCGCACCGGTGCAGGTCGACGGCGTTCCCTGCCTGGGCGACGTGGTCTTCGACCCGGACCTCAACCCGCTCGTCGCGCACCTGTCGCAGCCGGCGCCGCCGTGGGACCCGGTGACGTTCCTCAACGTCGGGACGACGGCGGAGCCGGACCTGCTGTCGTTGCCGGCGGCCGGGGCCCGGGAGGCCCTGCGCCGGCTCGGTGCGCTCGTCGAGGTGGCCGCGGCGGACGGCACCTGACCGCCGCGGCGGGCCCCCGGCTCAGGTGACGCGGGCGCGCAGCGCCGACCACGCGGCCTCCGGGGAGGGCCGGGCGGCGAGCCGGTCCCGGGCGTCCTCGGCGCGGACACGCAGGCTCGGCTCGTCGATCAACGAACGCACGGACCCGGCGAGCGGTTCGGGCGTGATGCCGGCGCCGAACGCCGTGACCGCCGCGGCGATCTGCGGCTGGTTCGCGATCCGCGGCACGAACAGCATCGGCAGCCCGCGCGAGAGCGTCGCGAGGGTGGTGCCGGAGCCGCCGGCCGCCACCACCGCCCGCACCCGGTCGAGCAGCCGGCCGATCGGGGCGAACGACACCGCGCGGACCCGCTCCGGGTCGGCCTTCAGATCCTCGGGGGTCGTGGTGAAGCCGGTCGTGACCAGCGCGTTCGCGCCCGCCGCCAGCACCGCGTCGACGGCGGAACGCAGCAGCTCCAGGTCGTCCACCACGGTGCCGAGCGTGACGAGCACGACCGGCCGGCCGTCGCCGAACGCGGGCAGCCGGACCGGCTCGGCGGTGTCGTACGCGCTGCTGCTGATCGCGATCCGGGAGTCGTCCGGCTCGACCGGCTGCGTCTCGAGCCACTCCGGCCACAGCTGAACGTTCGCCAGCGGTGCCGGCACGGTCAGGTCGCGCTGCGCGCCGGCCTCCTCGGCGCCGGCCGCGAGCGCCGGGTCGACGGCGGTCGCCGGGCTGTGCGTGAACCTCACGTGCGGGATGCCGAGCTTCGCGGCGACCAGCGGCGTCACGAAGTCCCACATCTCGGCGACGAGCACGTCCGGCCGTTCGCGGGCGACGAGTGCGCTCATCTCGTCGAACGTCAGGTCGGCGGCGGTCGTCGTGAACAGCGCGACCGTGGCGGCGAGCAGGTCGGCGTCGTCCCCGCGATCGCTGCGCCACTCCATCGCTTCCGCGTTCGTCGCGATGAGGGTGGACAGGGCCGGGCCGACCGGGCGCGTCGGCAGGCCGGTCGCGGCGGCGTGCAGGTCGCCGTGCGCGGCGATCACCGCCTCGTCGCCGTGTGCCGCGACAGCGCGGGCCAGCGGCAGCATCGGCAGCAGGTGGCCGTACGCCGGGAACGTGGTGAACAGGGCCTTCATGAGGGGAACGCCGCCTTCGCAGAGTGGGCTATTTTGATCAGAGTCGACTCTGGCGAACTGTAGCAAGTACGATCTTCGGCGTGCGCAAGCCCGTTCCGAGAGGTCGACGAGCCGAATACGCCCAGCACACCAGGCAGGCGATCGTGGAGGCCGCCCGCGCGCTGTTCATCGAGAAGGGCTACTTCGGCACGAAAGTCGAGGAGATCGCCCAGTCCGCGCGGGTCGCGCCGGCCACCGTGTACGCGGTCGGCGGCGGCAAGAACGGCCTGCTGCGCACGCTCATCGAGTCCGGCACCGGTGCCGAGGAGGTGCCGGTCATCCTCGCCCGCATCGAGGAGTCCACCGACCCGGCGGACCTGATCCGCTTCATCGTGCGCGCCACCCGCGAGATGTTCGAGAAGTGGGCGGACCTCATGCGCCAGGTCGCCGCGGCCGCGCCGCAGGAGCCGACGGTCCGCGAGACCCAGCGGATCGCCCACGCCAGCATGCGCCACGGGCTGGCCCTGACCGCCCGGCGGCTGGCGACGCTCGACGCCCTGCGCGACGACGTCGACGTCGAGGCCGCCACCGACCTGCTCTGGCTGCACCTGTGCAACGCGGCGTACTTCATCCGGACCGACGACCTCGGGTGGTCGCTCGACCGCTCCGAGGCGTGGCTCAACGAGGCGCTTCCCCCGGCGCTGCTGCGCCGGCCGTAGTCAGTCCCGCGGCGGGGGAACGATCCGCAGCTGGAGCATCGCCGCGAACCGGGCCTCCGGATCGGTCAGGTCGATCCCGCCCACCTCGGCGAGGCGGCGCAGCCGGTACCGGAACGTGTTCGGGTGCACGTACAGGGCGGCCGAGGCCGCGATCACGTCCCCGAACGCGTCGAGCCACGCCCGCAGCGTGTCGACCAGGCAGGCGTGGTGCTTCGCGTCGTACGCGTACAGCTTCGCGACCGCACCGGTGGGGCCGTCGCCCCGGGTGGCCACGATGTCGCGCAGTTCCAGCAGCAGGCTCTCCACGTGGACGTCGGAGAGGCGGGCGACCCGCACCGCCGAGCCGGCCCGCAGCACCCGCAGCGCCCGGTCGGCCGCCGCCCGGGAGGCCGCCAGCCCGGCGATGTCCCGCGCCACGGGTCCGATGCCGACGACCCCGCGCACCCGGTCGCCGACCCGGTCGAGGAACTCCGTCGCGATGCGCAGGCCGCGTTCCTCCCCGTCGGCGTCGCGCATCACCGGCACCAGCCCGTAGGTGACGTCGCCGAGCAGCGCGGTGGCGCACCGGGGGTGGATCGCGCTCAGGTGCAACGCCAGCCCGTCGCTGAGCCGCTGCCGTTCGGTCGTCACGGACGCGTCGGCGTCGACCGCGAGCGCGCCGCGGGTGCCGAGGGCGAGCACCACCACCGGCTGGTCGGCGAGGCCGAGGCGGTTCAGCGCCTCCCGCGCGCCGGCGCCGCCCTCGAGCGCGGTGGAGAGCAGGTCGGTGCGCAGGCGGCGTTCCACGTCGGCGCCGGCCCGGATCCGCAGCATGTGCAACGCCACCAGCCGGGCCGCGTCGCGCAGCGCCTCGGTGCGGTCGGCGCTCAGCGGTTCCCGCACGGCGGCCCAGATCGAGCCCAGCACCTCGTCGCCGGAGCGCACCGCCATCGCCACGCGTGGCACGTTGAAGTCGTCGAACTTCTCCGGTGCGGGCGGCACGAACACCGGCTCCTCGCTGCGGTACAGGTCGCGGAAGACGCCGCGCTCGGCGAGCAGGCGCGCGAACCGTTCGGGTACCTGCCGCCCGAGGATCGTCTCCACGCGGGACGGGTCGGCCTCGTCCTGCCGGCCGGAGAACGCCAGCACCCGCGAGCTTCGGTCCTCGATGGTGACCGGCGCGTCCAGTAATGCCGCGACGGCGTTGGCCAGCGCGAACAGGTCACCCGAGGGCATCCCGGCGATCGTCTCGGAGTCCGCCTCGCCGACGTCCCCCTCGCCGAGCAGCGCGCGCAGCATCGCGGCGAGCTGGGTCCAGGTGGCGCCCCGGGTCAGCCCGAGCAGCGCCACGCCGGTCTCGTCGACGGCCGTGGTGACCGCGCCGGTCAGCTTCACCGGCGCCCGCAGGATCAGCGCCGCAGCCTGATGCTCGGCCACCAGCCGCAGCAGCGCCGCCGTGTCGTCGGGGTCGCGCACACCCACGCCCAGGACGATCGCCCGCTGCGGATAGGCCGGCTCCTCCAGCGGGTCGTGGATGACGACGCCGCCGATCTCACCCGCCTTGTCGGCGTCGCCGCGCAGCAGTTCCAGCAGCGTGGCGCCGAGATCGTCGAGCACGCGGCCGAGACTTGCCTGGGGTCGCTGGTTCACCGGTGCCAGCATATGGCTCACCCCACGGGCGTCGCGGCGATCCACTCCGTGGCCACGGTGACCTCGGCGAGGCGGTCCGGCAGCGGGGCCACCCCGAGCCCCGGCCCGCTCGGCACGGCGAGATGCCCGTCGACGAGCACGAACGGCTCCGTGATGTCCTCCCGGTAGTAGCGGCCCGACGCGGAGGTGTCCCCGGGCAGCGTGAACCCGGGAAGCGCGGCCAGGGCGACGTTCGCGGCGCGGCCGAGCCCGGTCTCCAACATGCCGCCGGCCCACACCGGAACGCCGTGCGCGGCGCACACGTCGTGCACCCGGCGCGCCTCCAGGTAGCCGCCGACCCGGCCCGGCTTGATGTTCACGATGGCGCAGGCGCCAAACGCGATCGCGTCGGCCGCCGCGCGCGCGGAGACGATGGACTCGTCCAGGCACACCGGCGTGCGCAGCTGCCTCGCCAGCGCCGCGTGCCCGCGCACGTCCTCCTCGTCCAGCGGCTGTTCGATCAGCAGCAGGTCGAACGGGTCGAGCTTCGCCAGGTGCCGCGCGTCGCCGACGGTGTAGGCGGTGTTCGCGTCGACCTGCAGGAGAACCGCGTCCCCGAAGCGCTCCCGCACGGCGCGCACCGGCTCGACGTCCCACCCGGGCTCGATCTTCAGCTTGATCCGCAGGTACCCCTCGGCGAGATACCCGGCCACGGCGTCGAGGAGCGCGTCGATCGAGGACATGATGCCGACGGAGACGCCGCTCGGCACCCGTTCCCGCACGGCGCCGAGTTCGCGGCCGAACGAGCGTCCCTCGGCCCGCAGTTCGGCGTCGAGAACGGCGGTCTCCAGCGCGGCCTTCGCCATCCGGTGCCCCTTGAACCGCGCCAGCGCCGGCGCGACGCCGGTGGCCGGCACACCGGTGCGCAGCGCCGGCACGAGGAAGCGCCGCAACACGTCGGCGGCCCCGTCGACGTACTCCGACGAGTACAGCGGGTCGTTCATCGCCACGCACTCGCCCCAGCCCTCGGCGCCGTTCGTGACGGCCCGCAGCAGCAGGATCTCGCGCGTCGTCTCCGTCCCGAACGACGTGCGGAACGGCGCCACCAGCGGCATCCGGATCCGGATCAGCTCGACGCCCTCAAGCTTCAGTGTCACGACTCGCCCTCTCTTCATCGCGGCCCGTGCCGTGCGGATCCTCGCCACCCGTGCCGGGCGACCCGGAAACCACGTACCAGCCGTTGCGGTCGAATCCGGTGACCCGCGCGCCACCGCCGAGCAGCGGGCCGAGCACGTCACGCACGGCCAGCCGCCACGCCTTCGCGGCGTCCGGATCCGTGCCCCGCAACGATTCCACGTCCGGCGGCACCGCGACGAGCACCGTTTCCGCGCTGTACTTCGTCGCCATCGGCAGCCCGTCCTCGGAACGGTCGAGTGCGATCACCGCCCCCGGGATCGCGAGCGCGTCGACGATGCGCGGCGTGCCGGCGGCGGCCGCCTCGACGTGCGGCGCGCGCAGGTCCCAGCGGATGAGCAGCCGGTCGGAGTCGTCGCTGCCGTTGATGGCGTCGTTCATCGAACCGTAGAAGTTGGGCAGGTACTCGACCGGCTCGGCGCCCAGCTTCGCCACGTTGAAGTAGGCGTTGCGGCTGATCAGCGGATCGTAGGTCCACGCGATGCTGCGCACCCCGCGGGCCAGGGCCCACGAGCGCTGGTGCAGCTTCAGGGCGTGCCCGACGCCGCGGTGATCCGGTGCCACGCCGGCGATGTAGCTGTACAGCTCCGCCTCGGCGGGCGGGCCGAAGAAGCCGACGCAGGCGCCGATCAGCCGTTCGCCGTCGAACGCCCCGGCGGCGTAGCCGCCCGCCTTCATCAGCGCCTGCAGGATCTCGGCGGTGATCGGCGGGTTGGCGGGATCGAACTGCCAGATGGAGTCGAACAGGCCGATGGCGCCGTCGATCTCGGCACGGCCGTGCAGCTCCCGGATGTGTGTGGTCATCGGCGGCTCTCGGTGAGGTCGAGGGCGAGGGCGGTGACGAGCGCCGCCCGGCCCGGCAGTTCGGCGACGAGTACGTGCTCGTGGTCGGCGTGCGCGCCGCCGCCGACCGCGCCGAGCCCGTCCAGGGTGGGCACGCCGACGCCGGCGGTCAGGTTGCCGTCCGAGCCCCCGCCGACGGCGGCGCGGGTCAGCGGCGGCAGGCCCAGTTCGGCGGCGAGCGCCACGGCCCGCGCGTACAGGGCCTGCGACGCGGCGGACTCCAGCGGCGGACGGCTCGGGCCGGCGACGACGGTCAGCGTGGCGCCGTCCAGCGCCGGCCGCAGCGCGTGCAGCGCCGCGTCGATCCGGTTCTGTTCGGCGACCGTGCGGGCCCGCACGTCGATCGCGAAGTCGCCGTGGGCCGGCACGGTGTTCGTCGACGTGCCCGAGGTCAGCAGCGTCGGCGTGACCGTGGTGCCGGCCGCCGGGTCGGCGAGGCCGCTCACCGCGAGGATCTGGTGCGCCAGTTCGACCGTGGCGTTGACGCCCTTCTCCGGTTCGAGGCCGGCGTGTGCGGCGCGGCCGTGCGCGTGCACCTCGAAGCGGGCGATGCCCTTGCGTTCCGTCTTCAGCGCGCCGCCGTCGGCCGACGCCTCGAGGACGAGCGCGGCCACGCACCGCTTGGCCTCTTCCTCGACCAGTTCCCGGGAGCTCGGCGAGCCGAGTTCCTCGTCGCCGGTGACGAGCAGGGTCACGTCGTCGAGTTCGGTCGCCGCGTACATGGCCATGACCAGGCCGGCCTTCATGTCGAAGCAGCCGGGTCCGCGCAGGATCCCGTTCTCCACGTGGAACGGTCTGGACTCCAGCGATCCGACCGGCCAGACCGTGTCGTGGTGCCCGAGCAGCAGCACCCCGTCGCCGGTTCCCTTGCGCCAGCGCAGGTGCGTGACGCCGTCGAGGACGATCCGCTCCGGTTCGCCGCCGAGCAGCGGCGTGCCGAGCGCGGTGACGACGTCGGCGCTGCGGGCCACGGCGTCGTGGTCGGCCGACGGGGACTCGCAGCGCACCAGCGTCCCGATGCCGGCCAGCATCTCGGGAAGCCGTTCCACCATGCGGTGCAGGAGCGGGTGCATCAAGCGACCTTGGGGGTCGCGCGGACACCGAGGTGCATGTACCGCTCGCCGGTGGCGAGGGTGTAGAAGGTGACCGGGATCCAGGTCCGCATGGTGGGCAGCCGCACCACGTACATGTCCTCGTGGACGGCGACCATCGGCAGCTCCCGGGTCGGCTCCGGTTGCAGCGCGGCCAGTTCGCCGGTGACGGTGATCCGCAGGAGCGGGCCGTCGGCGTTGTCGAGCACCTCGAGGCGCTGGCTCGCCCGCTCGTAGGTGCCGGCCCGCTCGCCGAGCGACACCTCGACGGGAACCTCCGGCGGTTCGATCGGTTTCGGCTTCGCCACGCCCGCCAGCTCCGCGAAGATCTCGGTGTACAGGTCCTCGTACAGGTCGTGCGAGTTGTCGCCGTTGGTCAGCAGGCACACCGCGAAGCCCTGCCCCGGGATCATCTCGAAGTACGCCGACTGGCCGATGGTGTTGCCGCCGTGGCCGACGAGCCGGGTGCCGTCCCACTCGGAGCGGGCCCAGCCGATTCCCCACGAGTCGCCGAGCGTGTACCGCTCCGGCAGGTCCACCTGGTGGGAGAGCATCGCGGCCACGCTCTCCGCGCTCAGGACGCGGGTGCCGTCCGCCGCCAGGCCGCCCGTCAGATGCATCCGGGCGAACGCCAACACGTCGCTCACCGTCGAGGTGATGAGCCCGGCCGGTCCCGCCGAACGCGGGATGCCCCAGACCGGCGCGCGCACCGGTTCGTCGGCGCCGGGCGGCGACACGTGCCCGCAGGCGGCCAGGTGCAGCAGCGCCTCCTCGGGCAGCGTGACCGTCTTGGCGAGGCCGAGCGGCTCGAAGATGCGCGTGCGCAGCGCCTCGTCGTAGGTGCCGCCGGTCAGCACCTCGACGATCCGCCCGGCAAGGGTGAACCCGGAGTTGCAGTAGGACCAGGTGGCGCCGAGCGGGTGGTTCTGCGCGACGTTCACCAGCGCCGCCACGTACTTCTCGACGGCGTCGTCGCCCCGGCCGGTGTCGGTGAACACGTCGCCGTCGATGCCGCTGGTGTGGGTGAGCAGGTGTCGCACGGTGACCTGCTTGGTCAGGTCCGGGTCGGACAGGCGCAGGTCCGGCAGGTAGTCGGAGACCGGCGCGTCGAGGTCCAGTTTGCCTTGGTCGACCAGTTGCATGATGAGCGTCGCGGTCCAGACCTTCGTGTTCGAACCGATCTGGAACAGCGAGTCGGGTGTCGCCGCGACGCCGGTGTCCTTGTTCAGGACGCCGTAGGCGACGGCGATCTGCTCGTCCGGCTCGCCGACCCGCAGGATGCCGAGCGCCGCGCCGGGAACCTTGTACCGCGCGGCGAGCGTGTCCAGCCGGCGCTGCCAGTGCCCGGCGTCGATCGCCGGGCGGCCGGAGCCGGTGTGCTGGGTGACCCACTCGACGGTGCGGCGGTTCCAGTCGCGCCGGTGCGACGGCCGGCCGTCCAGGATGAACGCGTGCGGCGCGTCCGGGTACAGCACCAGACGGGTCGGCACGCCGCGGGCCCGCAGCGCGGTGTGCCACTGCTGGGCCTGTCCGACCGGACACGTGGCGTCGTCGGTGCCGTGCAGGATGAGCGTCGGCGTGCGCACACTGTCCACATGGGACAGTGGTGCCATGGCCGCGTAGCGCTCGGGGTCCTCGGCCCGGGCCGCGCCGAACACCAGCGACGAGAAGAGGTGCCCGTCCTCGGCCGTTCCGGCGAAGCTCTCCAGGTCCACCAGCACGCCACCGGCGACGGCCGCGGCGAACCGGTCGTCGACGCCGGTGAGGTAGCAGGTCATGTAGCCGCCGTAGCTGTAGCCCGTGACGGCCAGCCGCTCCGGGTCGGCGAGCCCCTCGGCGACCAGTGCGTCGACGGGTTCCAGGAGGTCCTTCGCGTCGACGAGTCCCCACCCGCCCACGGTGGCCGTGAAGAACTCCTCGCCGTAGCCGTCGCTGGCGCGCGGGTTCAGCAGCAGCACCGTCCAGCCGCGCGAGACCAGTTCGTCGTGGTAGCGGTGGATCTCGTCGGCGGCGCCGTTCCAGGCGTTGTGCGGGCCGCCGTGGATGTCCAGCAGCAGCGGTCCGGCCCCTTCGCGCGCCGGGTCGCGCACGACCCAGCCGTGCACCGTGGTGCCGTCGGAGACCGTGAACTCCCGTTCGACCCGCCGGAACGGTTGTGCCGCACCGGTTCCGTACGAGGTGCGCGCGCGCTCGGCGCCGGTTTCCAGGTCCAGCACCACGATGTCGCCGAACGACTCCGGCGTGCTCAGCACGACCGCGATCCGTTCGCCCGCCGCCGACAGTCCGCTGACCACCCGGCCGGCGCCGGTGAGCACCGGGCGGATCTCCCCGCCGTCGGCCGGCACCGCGAACACGTGCGTGCAGCCGCGGTCGCGGGCGCAGAAGACGAGTGTGCCGCCGTCGCCCGCGAGCTGCGGCAGCCCGCCGGGATAGCCCGGCCCGCCCGGCATCACGTTGCGGTCGAACGTCTCGGTGAGTTCGCGCGTGCTTCCACCGTTCACCCGGGAAGTGAAGATCCTGGAGTGACCGATCGCGGCGGCGAGCGTGCCGACGGAGAGGACGGAATCCCCGTCGGACGACCAGAGCGCCGGTCCGGCGAACCCGTCCTGCGGACCGACCGGGCGCGGGACGGCGAACGGATCGGTGACGTCGACGACCTGGGTGCCGCCGCGCAGCGTCAGGTCGGCGTCGGCGCCGATGCTGGCCGGGAACGCGAGCCGGGTCCCGTCCGGCGACCAGGTGGGGGCGCCGGCGTGCCAGTCGCCGGCGGTCACCTGGCGGCACTCGCCGGTCGCGAGGTCCAGCACGTGCAGGTGGGTGCGCAGGTCGCCGAAGAAGCCGGTGCCGTCCGCGTGGTACGCGAGCCGGTCGGTGACGATCGGCGCGGTGCCGGTGCCGCCGGCCGTGCGCACCGGCGCGGCGAACGCCAGCTTCGTGCCGTCGGGGCTCCACACCGGTGCGCCGGCGCCGAGCGGCAGGGTGGTGACCGCGGCCGCCTCGCCGGGCAGCGGCAGGATCCAGACCTGCGCCGGCCCGTCCTGGGCGCGCAGGAACGCGATCCGCGTGCCGTCCGGGGACCAGGCCGGTGCGGTGTCGGCCCGTCCGTGCGTGAGCCGCGCCGGTTCGCCCTCCTCGGCGCCGACCGTCCACAGTGCACGGACGTCGGTGTCGGCGGCGGCGTCGGTGGTGCGCAGGACATAGACGACGCGGGTGCCGTCGGGAGAGAGTGCGGGCTGCTCCGGTACGGAGAACGTGTCCTCGATGCGCACGTGTCGGCTCACGGGGCTACTCCTTGCTTCACGGGGTGACGGCTTCGAGGAGCTCCCGGGTGTACGGGTGCTCGGGTGCGGAGAGGACGTCGTCTGCGGGACCGTGCTCGACGATCCGGCCTTCCTGCATGACGGCGATGGTGTCGCTGACATAGCGCACGACCGCGAGATTGTGGGAGATGAACAGGACGGTGAGCCGCATCCGCCGGTGCAGTTCGCGGATCAGGTTGAGCACGGTGCCCTGGATGGAGACGTCGAGCGCGGAGGTGATCTCGTCGGCGATGATGACGTCCGGGTCGCCGGCGAGCGCACGGGCGATCGCGACCCGCTGGCGCTGCCCGCCGGAGAGCTGGTGCGGATACATCCGCGCGCGGTCGGGCGCCAGGTCGACGAGATCCAGCAGCCGCGCCACCTCGCTCTTGCGGTCCGGGGTGCGGCGGGGGAGGGCCTCGGCGAGCGTGGCGCCGATGCGCATGCGCGGATCGAGGGACGAGTACGGGTCCTGGAACACCATCGAGATGCGCCCGCGGGGCGACCCGCCGTCGACGGTGATGCGGCCGCCGGCGAGCGGGACCAGGCCGGCGGCGGCGCGGGCCAGGGTCGACTTGCCGCAGCCGGAGCCGCCGACGAGCCCGACGACGGCGCCCTCCGGGACGGCCAGGGAGACGTCCCGCACCACGGTGTGCCTGCCGAACGTCACGGTGACCCGATCGAAGTCCAAGACGCTCATGACGCTGCCTCGCTCCGCTTCTGCAGGTCGGGCGCTATCACGGCGCCCGCCTTCCAGCACGCCACGCCGGCGACCATCGGCGGGTCCTCGCGCGCGCAGCGCTCGTCGGCGAGCGGGCAGCGCGGCGCGAACGCGCACCCCTCCGGCAGCGCGGCCGGATCGGCGGGACGGCCCGCGATCGTGGCGAGCGGCCGGTCCCGCGGCGTGTCCATGTCCGGCACGGCGGCCACGAGCGCGCGGGTGTACGGGTGCCGCGCGGCCGTCGTCAGCGACGCGGCGGGCAGTTCCTCGACGATGCGGCCGGCGTACATGACGAGCACCCGGTCGCAGACCTGCCGCACCACGGTCACGTCGTGACTGATCAGCAGCAGCGCGACGGCCTCCCGTTCGCGTAGCTCCCGGAGCAGTTCCAGGACGCTCTTCTGGGTCGTCACGTCGAGCGCGGTCGTCGGTTCGTCGGCGATGACGAGCGCCGGCGTGCCCATCAGTCCCATGCCGATCATCGCCCGCTGCCGCATGCCGCCGGAGAACTCGTGCGGCAGCTGCTTGGCGCGCCGCGCCGGATCGGGCACCCGGACCGCCCGCAGCCGGTCGACGGCCCGCGCCCAGGCGCTCCTGCGGTTCAGGCCCTGGTGCTGCTCGGCCACCTCGGCGAGCTGCCGCCCGATCCGCTGGGTCGGGTTCAGCGACGTCATCGGGTCCTGGAACACCATCGCCAGCGAGGTGCCCAGCAGTTTGCGGTGCGCGCGCTTGGGCTGCCGCAGGTCCTCGCCCTGGAACTCCAGCCGGTCGGCCGAGACGTGACCGGGTTCCTCGATGAGCCGCGCCACGGCGAGCGCGGTGAGGCTCTTGCCCGAACCCGACTCGCCGACCACGCCCACCGACTCGCCCCGCCCGACGGCGAAACTGATCCCGCGCACCGGTGTCACGGCGCCGTAGGAGACCCGCAGCCCCTCGACGGCGAGCACGGCCGCACCGTCCGATGTGGACACCGCGGGCGCCACCGGCGTGCGGTGCGGGCGCGCCGACGGGTTGCGCAGGCCGACGGCGCGGGCGAGCGCCTCGCCGAACAGGTTGAACGCCAGGCCGGCGACGATGACCGCGATGCCCGGCGCGAGCGCGGCCGACGGGTGCACGTAGATGCCGCCCAGCCCCTCGCCGAGCATGCGACCCCAGTCGTAGCTGGGGATCTGCACACCCAACCCGAGGAACGACAGCCCGGCGAACGACAGCAGCGCCCCACCGGCGGCCATGGTGGCGTTGACGACCAGCGGCTCGGCGATGTTCGGCAGCACGTGCCGCACGAGCAGGCGGACGCGGCCCACGCCGGCGATGCGCGCGGCGGCGATGTAGTCCCGTTCGGCGATCCCGGCCACGAGGGTGTGCACCAGCCGCGCGAACGACGGCGCCGACGCGAACCCGATCGCGAGCAGCGCCCCGGTGGCCCCCACGCCGAAGACCACGGCGAAGAAGAGCGCCAGCAGCAGTCCGGGGAACGCCACCAGGATGTTGACGAACGCCGTCACCAGCCGCCCGGCGCGGACCCCCGCGGGACTCGTGCCGAACAGCATCGGGGCGGTGCCGAGCACGATGCCCACGCTGATGCCGATGGCCGTCGCGGCGAGCGCGAGCGAGACGGACAGCCCCGTGGCGACGAGAACGCGCGCGAAGATGTCGCGGCCGAGGCTGTCGGTGCCGGCCCAGTGTTCCGCCGAGGAGCCCTGCAGGATCTGATCCGTGTCGACGGCGTCGGCCTTCTCGGACCAGACGATCGGTGCCACGACCGCCATCACGAGCACCGCGAGCAGCAGCACGCCGGCGGCGATCGCGGTCGGGTTGAGCCATCTGCGCGGCACGTCAGCTCTCCCGGATCGTCGAACGCGGGTCGAGCAGCGCGAGCGCCACGTCGACCACGAGGTTGATCAGCAGGACGCCGATCCCGTACACGAGCACGATGCCCTGCACGACCGGGTAGTCCTTGGACAGGATCGACTGCACGATGGCGTACCCGAGGCCGGGCCAGGCGAAGACGTTCTCGACGAGGACCGTGCCGGCGACCAGCGCGCCGAGCATGAGGCCGGCGACGGTGATGGTGGCGGTGAGGGCGTTCGGCAGCGCGTGGCGCAGGTAGATCGTGCGCGCCTTGAGCCGTTTGGCCCGCGCCGTGCGGATGTAGTCGGCGTCGAGCACCGACACCATCTCCACCCGCACGATGCGCCCCAGAACGGCGGCCAGCCCGAGCGCGAGCGACAGGACCGGCAGCACGTAGGTGGCCGTGCCGCCGCGCCCGGCCACCGGCGCCCACGCCAGCTGCACGCCGAACACCGCCACGAGCCCGACGCCGAGCAGGAAGTCCGGCACCGTGGCGAGCACGACGCTGCCGGAGACGTACGTGGTCTCCGCCCAGCGCCGCCGCCCGCCGCGGGTGAGGATCGCCATCCCCACCCCGGTCGGCACCGCGAGCGCGACAGCGGCCAGGAACGCCAGCCCGGCGAGGGAGGCGGTGGCGGGCAGCCGGTCGCCGATCACGTCCGCGACCGGCAGCCCGCTCACCATCGAGTCCCCCAGGTTGCCGGTGAACAGGTCGCGCAGGTAGTGCCAGTACTGCAACCACAACGGGTCGTTCAGGCCCAGCGACTGGCGTCGGGCCGCCACCAGGTCGGCGGAGGCGGTCATGCCGAGCGCGGCACGCACCGGGTCCCCGGGCACCAGGTGGATCATCAGGAAGCTCGCGGTCACGAGCACCCAGAGGGAGACGAGCAGGCGGCCGGTCCGCCGGAGAGCGAACCGCCGCCACGCGCCGTCAGCCATCAGCCGACCATCCGGATCGAGCTGGGCCAGATGTTGCCACCGCTGAGTTCGAACGTCGCGCCCTTGCCGAAGGCCGGCGCCACCGAGTTGGCGAACGGGACCACGTCGACCCGCTGGAACAGCGCCTTCTCGGCCTCCGCCCACTTCGCGCAGCCGTCGGTGCCGTTCATCGCGGCGGCCTCCTTCACCAGAGCGTCGTACTGCGGGTTCTGGATGCTGGAGAAGTTCGTGCCGTCCGGCGCCGAGGGACCCGACAGGAACGGGACGATCTCGCTCGGCAGGCTCGCGTTGAGCGGGATGAGCGCCGCCGTCCAGGAACCCTGCCCGCCGACCACGACGGTGCCGATCTCGGTCTCGCTGACGCCCTTCACGGTGACGTCGACGCCGATGCCGCTCCACACCTTCTGCATCAGCTCGGCCGCCGCCTGCATGCCCGGCCCGGCGCTGGAGGTGTACAGCAGCGTCACGGCGATCTTCTGTCCGCCGAGCGCGGTCTTGGCCGCCGCCTCGTCGTGCGCCGGCAGGTTGCCGGTGAGCGTGTCGCCCTTGCAGGCCCCCATGCCGTCCGGGATCAGCCCGTTGGCGGGCTTGCCGGTGTTGCCGGTGACGACCAGGGAGAGCTGCTTGAGATCCAGCGCCTGGGTGAGCGCCTTGCGGATCTCGAGGTTCGCGGTCGGGTTCCCGGCCTTCTGGTTGAACCAGAGTTCGCCGAGCATCGCGGTCGCGTCGCGCTGGAAGAGCTTCTGCCCCTGCAGCCGCTGCTTGTCGGGGCCCACGAGCTGGACCGCGTTCGCCCCGCCGGACATGACGAGGTTGGCGGCCGTGGTCTCGTTGGTGACGATCTTGATGACCACCTTGTCGGGCAGCCCGCGCTGGTCGGTCTTCCACTCGCCCGGGCCCCACGCGTAGTCCTTGCGGCGGGTCAGGGTGTAGTGGTCGTTCGGGACGGCCTCGGTCATCGTGAACATGCCCGTGCCGACCGCGCCCTGCTTGAGCTGGTCGCGGCTCTGCATGCCCTTCGGGCACACGATCTGGAGCCCGGCGACCTGCCGGATGAGGAACGCGCTCGGCTGCGCCGCCGTGACGGTGACCGTTCCGGCCGCGTCGTCGCCGGTCGCGGTGGTCCCGGGCGGAACGAACACCCCGATCCGGCTGGACTCGTTCTTCGGATCGCCGACGAAACTGATGTTGGCCGCGACGTCGCTCGCCTTGAGAGCGGTGCCGTCGGAGCAGGTGATGTCCTTGCGCAGGGTGAAGGTCGCCTTGCCGGTGTCGCCCTCCCACTTCTGCGCGAGGTTGGGGACGAGGTCGCCCTTCTCGTTGACGGCGAGGAGGGAGTCATAGAGGAACCGGTCCACCTCGAACGCCGGGGAGAGCGAGGTGAAGTGCGGATCCAGCGTGCCCGGGTCGGCGCCCAGCACCATCGTGAAGGTCTTTCCGTCGACGAGCCCTTGCCCGCCATCCGAGCCGCCGTCGCCGCACCCGGCGAGGAGGAGGCCCGTCACGACTACGGCTATCGCCGCACCGCTTCTCATGCGACTGAACCCTGCCGCTGAGCGCGCGCGGTGTCTTTGTCCGTGCGCACCACTCGGGACGCCTGTGTTCGTACCGCACACCAGATCATGACGCTGAGAAGGCACGACGTCGACGATAAGTGATGGGGTCGTCAACGGCAGCCCGGTCGGGCCGTAACCGATGGCCATCCGGCCATGTCGATCAACAGCGGGGCGAATCGGAAACCGCACGACCGTTCCGACCAACCCTGACCGGATCGGCGAAAGCCGCCGAAAGCGCTCCCACGGCGGTGCCGCATCCGCCACTGTCGTTCCAGATCCCGGCCCTACGACACCGCAACGGAGTCTGCAGTGCCCACCAGCACCCGCGAATGGACCGCCCCGATCGCCCGCGCGGTCGTCGACCCCGACCGCACCCGTCCCGTCGGCAAGCTGCCGCCGCAGCGCACCGCGGGCCGCGAGCACGACCGGCGCCGCATCGTCGCGCTCGTCCCCGCCCGCGACGAGGCCGCCGGCATCGCCGCCACCATCGCCGCGCTGCAGCGGCAGTGGTCGCCGCCGATCGACCGGATCGTCGTGGTGCCCAACAACTGCACCGACGACACCGCGCGACGGGCCCGGGCGGCCGGCGCGGAGGTGCACGAATACCCCGGCCGCAACCCGCACCGGAAGGCCGGCGCGCTCAACTGGGCCCTCGCCCGGATGCTGCCGCACCTGCGCGACAACGACCTGGTGCTGGTCACCGACGCCGACTCGGTCCCGCATCCGGACTTCACCCAGCACGCCGTGCGGGCCGTCACGCGACCCCGCCGCGGGCACCGGTGGCGCCGGCCGGTCGGTGCGGCATGCGCCTGCGGTCACCCGGCCCGCGCCGGCCGGATCCTGCCGGAGCGGTGGTGGCGCGACGGGTACCCGCGCCCGCGCCGGGCCCCGGTGCTGTCCGGTGCGGCGACCGTGTTCACGGTGCGGCTGCTGCGGGAGATCCTCGACGCCCGCGGCGACGGCCGGCTCCCCGGCTACTCGGGCGAGATCTACCACCGCGACACGGCCGCCACCGACATCGAACTCACGTTCGCGGTGCAGGCGCTCGGCTACCGCCCGGTCGCACCCGCGAAGGCGGTCGCCACCTCGGACTCGACGCCGTCCCGGCGGGCGCCGCGCGAGCGTCGGCTGCGCCGGCAGCGGGGAGTGCTCGACGCCCTGCGCCTCTACGGCGCGCCGCGGGGCGCCGCACGGAACCGGCTGCGGCGGGCGGCCGTCCGGGTGGGCTCGCTGCTGGCACCGACCTACCTGGTCTTCCTGGCGGCGTTCGTGGCCGCCGGATCGGTGCGGCGCCGCCGCCGGTGACCGGGGTGGCGATCCCGCGGCCGGGGCACCGCCGCGCCCGACGCCACCCGGAGCGCGGCGCCCGTCCGACGAACGGGCGGGCGCCGCTTCGGTTCAGAACACCGCGATCGGGTTCACCGGCAGCCCGGTCGTCCCGGCGATCCGCGGCACCGCGACGACGAGCTGGAACGTCCACCGCCCCAGCCGCGCGCACGTCGCCGCCAACGCCCCCGGATCGGCGCCGTCGATGAGCGGGATCGCCAGCCGCCCCAGGGCGAGGAAGTGCAGCGCGCCCGGAACGTCACCGGGCAGCGGCGGGCGCGCGTCGCCGATGTCGCCCGCGTAGACGGAGATCCCGTGCTCGTGCATCCAGCGCACGGCGTCGGACGTCATGCCCGGCAGCGGCTGGTCGCCGTCCACGACCCGGTCCCAGCCGCCGCGAACGATCAGCGCGTCGCCCGGCAACACCTCGACGCCCGCCCGTTCGGCCGCCGCGTCGAGGTCCGCACCGGTCACCGGGTGTCCCGGGGCCAGCCGCCCGTCGGGAGCCAGGTCGAGCAGCACGCCCCGGGTCAGGATCCCGTCGGCGTAGACGTCCGCCGCGCCGTGCCGCACACCCGTCGGACCCGAACTGTCGGCCGCGTCGACGCCCGGGTACACCTTGCCGCCGGCCACCCAGTGGCCCATCGCGTCCAGGTGGGTGACCTCGGGGTGATGCGTGGTCACGACCATCACCTCGGCCATGGCCGGTGCGCCGACCCCGGTGAACAGCATGGCGGTCTGCACCGCCGTCGTGGCCGCCGTGGTGGGCGCCATCGGCCCGCCGGTCAGCGGGAAGGGCGTGGTCAACCGGGCGATCGACACCGTCAGGCCGGTCCGGGCCTCGGCGGCGCCGCGGGCGCGCGCCTCGTCGGTGATGAGGTTGACGGCGCCCCGCTCGTCGGTGTCCCCCCACCGTCCCCAGTTGCTGGGGAATTCGTGCGCTGTCGCGGTCATGGTTCTCCTTCGAAATAGACGCGAACCCCATGGTCGGCGCGGTGGCCGCCGGTTTCCCGCCCGTTCGGTGCCCACGCGGTGCCCGATCTTTCATCGGCGGCGGTCGGTTAGGGTCTGGCGCATGGCACTGCTCGGCGAGGCGTTGGAGGAGTTGCGGCGACAGTCGTTCACCGGCCGCGACGCGGAGGTCGCGCAGTTCCGGGAGGCCGTGCGCGGGCCGGGCGTGACCTTCGTGCACGGCCCCGGCGGGGTGGGCAAGACCATGCTGCTCGACGTCTTCGCGCGGGTCGCGGTCGAGGCGGGCCGCCGTCCGGTCCGGGTCGACGCCCGCCACCTGACGCTGGGCGCCGACGCGCTGCCCACACCGGTCGACGCCGACCGCCCCGCGCTGTTCATCGATACGTATGAGTTGTTGGAACCGGTGGACGACTGGGTGCGCGACACCTACCTGCCGTCGCTTCCCGGTGACTGTCCGGTGGTGATCGCCGGCCGGCAGCCGCCCCGTCCCCGGTGGCGCGCCGACCCGGCGTGGCGCGTGCTGACCCGTGTCATCGCCCTGGGCAACCTGCCGGCCGACGACGCGCGGGCCTACCTGAGCGCTCAGGACGTTCCCGTCGCGATGCACGAACGGCTCCTCGCCATCAGCGGTGGGCATCCCCTCACGCTGTCGATGCTCAGCGACGCGGTACGCCGGGGCGTCACCCCGCGCACCCTGGCCGACCTGCCCGACGTGGTGGGCGCGTTGATCGCGAACCTGGTCGACGAGGCGCCGAGCCCCCGGCACCGGGCGGCGCTGGAGGTCTGCGCGCACGTGCCGGCCACCACGGAGGACCTGCTGCGCGACATGATCGGCGGCGACGTCGGTGAGGTGTTCGCCTGGCTGCGCGGCCGGCCGTTCGTCGACGAGTGCCCGTACGGGCTGTATCCGCACGACGTCGTCCGGGCCGCCCTCGACGCCGACCTGCGCTGGCGGGACCCCGCGCGCTACTCCGACATGCTGCGCCGCAAGCTCACCGTGTTCCTCGACCGGGTGCTCGCGACACCGCACGAGCAGACCCGGCTTGACCTGCTCGCACACACGGTCGTCCTGAACGCCTCCCGCTCGCACATCGCCGCGTTGAGCGAACTGCCCCCGTCGTTGCGCGCGTACGCCGACGGGCTGCGCGAGGGCGACCGCGCGTCGATCCTCGAGATGACGGCGGCGTGGCAGGGCGCGGCGCAGGCCGACCTGGTGGCGCACTGGCTGGACCGGCGCCCCGAGGCGTTCCGGGCGTTCCGCGGCGCGACCGGCGACCTGTGCGGCTATACGGCCTGCCTCCAGGTGACCGAGGCCGATCTGGGCGCCGATCCCGGCGTCGACGCGATGTGGCAGTACGTGTCGAAGCACGGTGCGCCGCGACCCGGGGAAGCAGTGCGGATCTGGCGCTTCTTCCTCGACCGCGAACACGGCCAGCGCCCGTCACCGTCGCTGACCCTCTTCGTCGCCTGCCAGATGCTGGACATCATCCAGCTGGGCGGCGACAGGGGGTGGAGCCTGGTGTCCGCGTTCGAGGACCCCGAACGGTGGACGCCCGCCATGGAGTTCCTCGACTTCTGGCCGGCGACCGCCGCGGACTTCACCGTCGGCGGGTCGCGTTACCCGGTGTTCGCGCACGACTGGCGCCGGGCCGGGATCACCGAGTGGGCAACAGCCATGCACGCCCGCCAGCTCGGCGCGCCGGCGCGGCCCCCGGGGGACGGCATCGAGGCGCCGGTGCTGTCGGAGTGCGAGTTCGGCGACGCGGTGCGCGCGGCCCTGCGCCAGCTGCACGCGCCGGACCTGCTGCGGCAGAGCCCGCTGCTGGACTCCCGCATGATCCGCCGGAACACCCGTCCGGGCACCCCGGCCGTGCGGACGCTGCGGGAGCTGGTCGAGGCCGGCGTCGCGGCGCTGGAGCCGGCCGACCGGGAACTGCTGACCCGGACGTTCCTGCGACCCGACACCACCCAGGAACGGGTGGCGGCCGCGCTGCACCTGTCGTTCAACACCTATCGGCGGCACCGCGACAGGGCGGTGACCCGCCTCGCCGCATGGCTGTGGGCGCACGAGATCGGCGACCCCGGGTGCTGACCGTCGGGGTGGATCGCGCTGCCCACTTTCAGGGTCGACCCGCCGGATCGAGGCGGCCTCGGCTCCACGACCGGATCAGGGCGGCCAGGTCGGTGCCGGCCGGTGGCTGGAAGAGGCTGATGTTGAGGGCCAACGGGGTGCCGAAGCGCTCGGCCGTCTCCCGCATGTCCCGCCGCTCGTCCTCGTCGAGTCCCGCGAGCACCGCTTCGGGGTCGCGCGGCCGAAAGAGCAGGAACGTGGAACCGGCCGGCGAGCGCGTCGTGTCGACCGCGGTCAGGTCGTCCCACGCGAGGCGCAGCGCGAAGCCCGCTCGACCGTCGGGGCCCAGCTCCAGCCCGTCACCCGTCATCCGGGCGGCAGGCGCCGCCGCCACGACCGCGGCCGGACCGGACGACTGCATGATCCAACTGACGATGGCCCACAGCGCCGCGAGCCCGAGGATCGGAACAATGACGAAAAGGGGTAGAAGTACGGCCGTCGGCACGTCGAGGTCGGCCACCTGCACACCGGCGAGGGCGAGCAGCGACAGAGCCCACCCCGGGTAGACCCAGCGACGCCAGGCACGGCGCCGCACAGCGAAGACGACGGATTCCGGCACGCAGGTCAGGTTACCGTCCCGGCGCATGTCGCCAGGGTCCGGCTGAAACTCGCCGCCGCGCACCCGTCGGCGCGGAGCGCCCCTGGCGTGCGCCGAGCTCAAGATCTGATTTCTCACCCGGTGCCGTCCCGGTAGCGGGCGGCGATCGCGGCGGCCCGCTCGTGCAGGGCGCTCCGCAGCCACTGCGGCTCCAGGGCCTCGGCGTCGGTGCCGAGCTGCCACAGCGCCCACTCGGCGTGCCGCCGGTCCTGGAACGTCACCGCCATCCGCAGCCGGCCGTCGCCGTCGGGCTCCGCGGAGCGCACGGTGAGCGCGGTGTCGACCAGTTCCTCGCGGCGGGCCTCGGTCACCCGCACCAGCACGCCGACCGGGTCGCCGCCGGTGCGGAAGCGGGTGCTGCGCTGCTGCCAGGTCCGGTCGAGGTCGACGCGCTCGGGTCGCCGCGCCGGTTCGGCGAGCTGGTGCGCGGCCAGGATCCGGGACAGCCGGTAGGTGCGGTCCGCGCCGTCCCGCGTGGCCAGCAGGTAGCCCTGCTCGCGAACGGTGACCAGCCCGATCGGGTCCACCGTTCGCCAGCGCGGGGTGGCGCCCACGGCCGCGTAGCGGATGCGCAGCCGGTGTCCGGCGAAGACCGCGCGCCGGATCTCGGCCATCGTGCCGTCCGGAACCTCCTCGGCGATCAGCCGGCGGGACAGCAGGTCGATCGCCGGGTCGATGAGCAGCCGTTCGGCCGCGGCGGCAGCGGTGTCCCGCTGGCTCTCGGGCAGGGCGTCGACGACCTTGCGCAGCGCTGAGGCGAGCGACGGCCCCAGCCCGAACGCCCGCGCGCCACGCCGCGACCCGGCGACGAGCAGCGCGAGCACCTCGTCGTGGTTCAGCCCGGTCAGTTCGGTCTGGAAGCCGGGCAGCAGCGCGAATCCGCCGTGCCGGCCGCGTTCGGCGTAGACCGGAACGCCGGCCGCGGAGAGCGCCTCGATGTCGCGCAGCACGGTGCGGGTGGAGACCTCCAGCTCCCGCGCCAGCGCCGGCGCGGTCAGCCGGCCGCGCCGGCGCAGCAGCAGCACCAGCGACACCAACCGGTCGGCGCGCACCCGCAGATCATGCCAGCAATACCTGACACAGGATGTCGTGATTCGCTGCGAGGCTCGTCCGCGACGAAGGGAGCCGCGATGGCATTGGAACGTACGGTGGTCGACCCGTGGGCGTGGTCGGCGCAGTGGGGCTACCACCAGGGCGAGGTGGTCGCCGGGCAGACCCGGACGCTGTTCTGCGCCGGACAGGCCGCGATGGGCGGCGACGGAAAGCCGCGGCACGCGGGCGACATGGCGGCGCAGGTGGCGTCGAGCCTCGACAATCTGGCCGCCGTGCTCGACGGGGCCGGCATGTCGCTGGCGAACCTCGTCCGGCTCACCGTCTACACCACCGACGTGGACCTGCTCCTCGCGCACTACGGGGTGCTGGCGGCGCGATTGGGGGCCGCCGGCGCGGCGCCGCCCACTACGCTGCTCGGCGTGACGAGGCTGGCGATCCCCGACCTGATGGTCGAGCTGGAAGGGACCGCGGTCGCGTGACGCCGTCCCGGCGCGCGCCCGCGGTGGCCACCATCGGCGTCTACGGCTTCGACGAGGAGTCGTTCCTGCGGGCGCTCGAGCGGGCGGAGGTCCGTCTGTTGCTCGACGTCCGTCAGCGCCGCAATGTCCGTGGTCCCGAGTATTCCTGGGCGAACGCCGTGCGCCTGCAACGCGCGCTCACCGATTCCGGCGTCGCCTACCGCCACGTCAAGGAACTGGCACCGACGACCGCATTGCGTCAGGTGCAGTACGCGGAGGACGACCGCCGGGGCGTCGGCAAGCGGGATCGCGACGTGCTGGCGGCCGGCTACGCCGACGGCTACACGCGCGAGATCCTCGACCCGTTCGACCTCGACGGGTTGGTGGCCGGCCTGCCGCGGGACGCCACGAGCGCGCTGTTCTGCGTCGAACGCGACCCGGAGGCGTGCCACCGTTCGCTGGTGGCGCGGCGCCTGCGCGACGGGTTCGGCCTGGCCGTCACGGACCTGCGCCCGGGCTGAACGACGCGTGGCGGCGGACCGACGATGCCGGTCCGCCGCCGCGTTCGACCGCGTGATCCGCCTCGGCGCCCCGTCACGGACGGTCAGCCGGGCTGGGTGACCGCCGGGGCACGTTCCGCCGGTCGGGCCCGCCGGCGCCGCGCCGGCGCCACCGCCGACACGGTGACGATCGCGCACCCGACCGCGAGCGCGATGTCGCGGTGCGGGTCCCAGACGTCGCCCTGCTGCCCCACGTACGACTCCGTCGCGTCGGGGGCGAGCGTCAGCGCCACCCCGAACTCGAACAGCTCGTAGAACGCGCTCGTCGACAGCACGATCTCGACGGCGCGCAGCGCGGCCCACCGGTCGCGCCCCGGCCGCCGCTCGACCAGCAGGCCGAACGCGATCGGGCCGACGCACGCGCCGTAGCAGGCGTGCACCAGCCGGTCGAAGTGGTTGCGTTCCCAGCCGAACGTCTCCGACAGCGACACCCCGGACAGCACCCGGCTCCAGTCGTCGTACGGCACGAACGAGTAGATCCAGCGCGCCGCCACCACGTGCACGGTGAGGAACCCGAGCCCGAGCAGCAGCGACGACGTCGGCAGCACCCGCCGCGCGTAGCCGACGACCAGCCCGGCCAGTGCCAGCACCGTCAGCGAGTTGTGCAGCGCCTGCTCGACCGGCCAGCGCGGATCCCACCAGGTCGCCGCCCAGCCGACGCAGAACAGCCCGATCGCCCACCACCCGGCGCGCCGGGTCCCCGTGTCGTGGCGCATGTCGATGAGACTGCCGGCGCGGGGTCGCCGCTCCGACGCGGGAACGTCACATCCGCGCGACGATCCGCTCGCCGTCAGTGGTGCCGCGCGGCGAGTTCCCGGACGCCCTCGTCGGGATCGTCGAGGAGCCGCCCGGCGACGGCCCGGACCCGCGCGGCCGGTACGCCGGCGATGCCGTCCGCCGCGAGCGCGTGGAACGCGTACCAGCGCGTGTCGGCGTCGCTGTCGGCGCAGAGGCGTTCCAGGGTGTCGAGCGCGTCGTCGGTGATGCCGTCGTCGTCGACGAGCCCGGGGACGGCCGCCGCCACCCCGAAGCGCACGCCGTCGTCCGGGTGCGCCGCGAATGCCAGCACCTCGTCGAGCGCCGCACCCGCGCACTGGTAGCCGAGCGCGGAGATGATCCAGCGCAGCACCGCGGCGTCGGACTCGACGGCCAGCCGGGCCCGCAGCGCGGGGATCACCTCGTCGCGGAACGGCCGCAGCCCGGTGCCCGGCGCCGGCGGACCCAACTCGCGCAGCACCCGCGCACCCAGCCGGCGGTGGGCCGGGTCGGCGTCGCCGAGCAGGGCGATCGCCGTGTCGAGCACCTCACGGGTCGGCTGTTCGTGCAGCGCCACGAGGGCGGACAGGCCGGCGTCGTCGTCGGCGAGCGCGGCCGCGAAGAGCGGGTTCACAGCGGCCGGTAGGCGCACCGCGCCCCGGTGTCGACCGTCGTGGACAGGTGCTCGCCGATCACCGCGTCCGCCTCGGCCACCCGTCCGATCGCCCGCCGGATCGCCCGGCCGACCGCGAGGCGGGCCCGTTCGGCGTTGTCGGTGAACTCGCGCGTGCGCCCGCGCAGCCCGGTGGCGGCGCCCAGTTCGGCCAGGATCCAGTCGCGCTCGGCGCGCAGCGCCCCGGCCCGGCCGTCGCCGTCGGGCAGGTCGGCGAGGCGCGCGTCGAGGCGGGCGAGCCGCTGCCGGTACTGCTGCACGGCCGCGCGGTCGAGCACCTGCTGCGCCGCCTGCCGGGGAGCCGCGGGCGGCGCCGCGCCGCGTCCGGTGAACGCCTCGGCGCCGGCCGCCAGTTCGGACGCGGGGATCTCGGAGCCGGGGTTGGCGAGCAGGACGGCCAGGTGCAGCATGCCCACGCTGTGCGCCACGACCGCCTCGCGGCTGCCGAGCGTGACCCGCCAGCGGCGGCCCTCCCGCACCAGCACCGGCCGGGCGCCGGGCACCTTGTCGAGCGTGGTCAGGCGTTCGCGGGACAGGCGTGCGGCCGGCCCGTGGCCGAGGGCGAGGTTGCGTTCGACCGACTCGCGCAGGTGCGTGACGGCGCGGTCGCGGTCCCCGGTCGTCAACGCGGCGGTGCCCAGCATGTGGTGCACCGAACCGAAGCAGGCGATGGCGAGGCTGGCCATGGCCGGCAGTTCCGCGTAGGGGAGCAGGAGCGCGTAGGCCTGCGCCGCGGTGTCCACGTCGCCGAGCAGGTACGCCGCCTCGGTCACCCCGCACATGGTCAGCAGCCACGTGCTCGAACGCGGCAGTTCGGCCCAGTCCCGCCCGCGCAGCCGGTACAGGGCCGACTCGGCGGTCTCGCGGTCGCCGGCGTACGCGGCGGAGACGGCCAGCGCCGCGAAGAACGAGTTGTCGACCGCGCTCAGCGTCGGCGAGTGGACCAGCCCGTTGAGCATCGGCAGCAGTTCGCCCAGCCGCCCCTCGAACCAGTGCACCGCCACCATCTGCGCCCCGAACCAGCCGGTGGCGTCGATGTCGCCGGCCTCCGCCCCGAGGGCGGCGCTGCGCTGCGCCAGAGCGCCGGCCTCCTCGAAGCGGCCGGCCCGCACCGCGAGCATCACCTCGACGGCCGACACGACGAACCCCACGGCGAGATGGTCCCGGGTGGCCAGTTGGGCGCGCAGCTCGACCAGGCGGCGTTCGGCGTGCGGGTCGCCGGCGAGGAACAGGTCGACGGTGCGCCACAGCAACCCCATCAGCAGGTCGCCGCGGCGCCCGGTGCGCACGCTCGTCGCCACCAGCTCGTCGGCGAGCGAGGCCCGCAACGCGCCGTGGTCCGGCCCGAGCACGCAGTGGTGCGCGAGACTGAGCGCCTCCGCCCGCGCCACCGGATCCCCGCTGTGCCGCGCCTCGTCGAGGGCGGCCAGCGCCGCGGTGTGCGTTCCCCCGTGGTAGTCCTGCTCTCCGGCGAGGCGGACCCGCAGCCGCAACGCGAGCGTGGACGCGGGATCGAGGCGCGCCACCGCGTCGCGCAGCCGGGTCAGGTGCACGGTCGAGGCGACGGTGTCGCGGTGCTCGTGCACCCAGAGGCCGCCCATGCCGAGCGCCGCCCGCGCCATGGTGTCGACGTCGCCGTCGCGCTCGGCCGCGTCGTACGCGTGCGCGAAGAGGCGGCGACTGACCGTCAGGTTTCCCTCGGCGACCTGGCTGTGCACGGCGGCCGCGAGTGCCGCGCGGGCATCGGCCGGCGTGGCGTGGTCGCGATCGAGCAACCCGGTCACTGGAGATCCCCACGAATCACCGGCGCAGGGTATGCCAACAAGGGAAGCCGGGACCACATCCTTTACCGTCGATCGGGATGGCGACTATTGGGTAGTCCTTTCGGCGCGGCTGTGCCGCGGGTTCGACCGCTTCGCGTTCAGCCGCGCGACGAGGGCCGGGGTGACGCCCTTGTACGCGGTCGGGTCCACCGGGTTGAGCCAGTGCGACGCCCGGACCCGCTTGCTGATGTTCAGGTCGAGGTCGTCGAGCACCTCGTCGATGTTCTTCAGGGAGAACGGAATGATCTTCGTGCCGCGGCAGTGGTGCCGATCGGTCGCCACGTCCATGAACGCCAGCTGCGCGGCCACCTGACGGCGCAGCACGTCCGGTTCGGGAACGGGCACCGCGCCGGCCAGGTGCGCCGCGATCCACACGGCGGCCATCTCGGCGTTGAGCGGGCTGAAGAACGAGGAGTTGTATCCGTTGAAGTACAACCCGTCCACGCCGATCGGGAGGATCTGGCGGTACAGCAGGAAGTTCCCGCGCTCGTCGAAGATCTGCGACCGGGAGTGGGAATCGAGGAACGGCACCCCCTGCGTGAACCCGGTCGCGCACACCACGAGGTCGGCGGGAAGCGTCGTCCCGTCGGAGAGGTCGGCGTGCGGCCGGCCGTCGATCACGCGCAGCCGCGCGACGGTGGTGTCGCGGTGCACGACGATGGCACCGCTCTCGACGCCTTCGAAGAAGCCCTCGGTGGCCAGGCCGATGGCGCCCTTGACGATGTCCTCCATGGTCCCGCGCGGCACCAGTCCCAGCTTCGCCAGCTTGAACTGCCGCTTCGACACGCTGCCGACGGAGTTCAACATGTTGCGGCGCACCGGATTGCCGACCCCGTGCAGGAACTTCTCGAACCCGCGCAGCCGGTGATACTTGAACAGCGCCTCGCCCATGCGGGTCAGCAGCAGCATCTTGAAGTTGAGCACGCCGGCGATCTTCCGGGGCACCTTCCACAGCAGCTGCCGCGCGATGACGTGCGTGCCGGCGGCGACCTCGCTCACCGGCACGGTCACGTCGCACGCGGACTTGCCGTAGCCGACGACGAGCACGTGCTTGCCGCGGGCCACCTCGGCGTCGTGCAGCTGGGTGCCGGCCATGACCCGACCGCCCGCGGCGGTGTATTCGTCGATGCCCTCGAACGCGGGCATGTTCGGTTCGCAGAAGACCCCGTTGGCCACGACGAGCCGGTCCACGGTTTCCCCACCGAGAGTGCCGTCGTCGGCGTCTTTCAGGGAGAGCGACCAGCGTCCGTCGCCGGTCGGGGTCGCGGCGGTCACCAGCGTGTGCAGCCGCAGATGTGGTTCTATCTTGAACTCCGTGGCGTACGCCTCCAGCCACGACTGCACCTGTGCGCCGGTGGGCCACTCGGGAAACTCCCGCGGCAGCGGGAAGTCCGACAGCCCGTAGGTCGACCTGGCCGACTGTGTCGTGAGGCCCGGGTACCGCCGGGTCCGGCTCCAGACGCCCCCCACGTCCGGCGCCGAGTCGAAGACCACGACCTCGTGCCCCGCCTGGAGCAGCGTCTTCGCGGTGGCCAGCCCGGCGACGCCGGCCCCGATGATGCCGACGCGCATGGCTACGCGCCTGCCGGCGGCAGCTGGAGCTCGATGCCGAACTCCTCCATGATCGGCTTCAGCGTCGCCATGTCCTTCGGGCCGGGCGGCAGCTCACCGAGGGCCTGGTAGTACGCCTCGAGCCCGGCGGGGGAGACGACGGAGATGACCCGTGCCTCGTCCCGGTACGGGTTGCGGAACGTGTGCACGACGTTGCGCGGCAGGTAAAGATAGTCGCCGAACTCGAGCGTGAACTCGTCGCCGCCGAGCGTCACGTCGAGGCGCCCGGCGAGGCAGATGAACGACTCGTCCTCGCGGGTGTGCAGGTGTGCGGGCGGGCCGTTGGTCTCCGGCGGGATCGCGTACTCGAACAGCGAGTATGCGTCGCGGGTCGCCTGACCGTTCGCCTTCATCGTGATGTTCAGGCCGATCGCGGGGATCTGGGTCCCTTTGCGCGAGGCGAGCATGTAACCACCGCCAAGGCTCACGGGGTCCTCCTGTCGTCCGGGGGGTGTGCGCTGGCTCACAGACTGCGGCTTCGTGGACCCCGACCCTAGCGGCCGTCCCGCTCAGCGGGACTCGAATGTTACCGGCTTGTGTACGCGCGGGACGCGGCCGCGGCGGCCAGCCGCACCGCCGGACCCGCCCGGTCGGCGCGCACCAGGGCGGTCGGCCCGGTCACCGAGACGGCGGCCACCACCCCGCCGAGCGGTCCGAAGATCGGCGCGGCGACGCAGGAGATCCCGATGTTGCCCTCTTCGCGCTCGACGGCCAACCCCCGGTCCGGGATGGCGGCCAGCTCGCGGCGCAGCGCGGTGGCGGTGGTGAGCGTGCGCGGCGTGCGCTTCTCCAGGCCGGCGTCGATCACCTGCTGCACCGTGGCGTCGTCGCTGTAGGCCAGGATGGCCCGCCCGAGGGCCGAACAGTGCGCCGGCAGGAGCGCTCCCACCTGGGACAGCATCGGCATCGGCCGGTGTCCGGTGATCTTGTCGACGAGCAGCACCTGGGTGCCGCTGAGCACGCCGAGCTGCACCGTCGTGCGGGTGGCGTTGTAGAGGTCCTGCAGGAACGGCAGCGCCGCCTCGCGCAGTTCGTGGCGGACCGGCACCAGGCCGGAGATCTCGAAGAGCCGGTTGCCGATCCGGTAGCGGTCGGCCGGCTTGTCCAGCCAGCCCAGCTCGATCATCTTGGTGGCGGTGCGGTGCGTGGTCGAACGCGGCAGCCCGCAGCGCGTCACGAGCGCCGCGAGCGTCAACTCGCGATGGTGCTCGTCGAACGCCCCGAGGATCGCCGCGGCGCGGTCCAGTCCGCCCAGCCCCGCCGAACCGGTGTCCCGCTCACCGGGACTCACGGTATGGCCCGTCGTGTCATGGCAGTCAGGCTAACCGCCATGACAACCGCTCTGGTCGGTGGCGGCGCGACCGGCATCGGCTTCGCGACCGCGGAGTGCCTCGCCCACGCCGGCCATCGCGTGGTGCTGTTCGGCCGCCGCGAAGAGGCCCTCGCGAAGGCCGCCGCGCTGCTGCCCGGCGACGTGCACACGGTCGTCGGCGACGTCTCCGACCTGGATTCCACCCCACGCATCCTCCACGAGGCCGGTCCGGTCGACGTCCTCGTGCTCAACGCCGGCGGCCCGCCGCCGGGGCGCATCCTCGACGTCGACGACGATCGCTGGCAGGCGGCGTTCGACCTGCTGCTGCGCGGGCCGCTGAAGCTCGCGCGGCTGGCGCTGCCGCCGATGGCCGAGAACGGCTTCGGCCGGGTCGTCTTCGTCACCTCCACGGCGGTCCGCCAGCCGCAGCCGGACCTGGCCGCCTCCGTGGTGCTGCGGGCGGCCGTGACGAGCGCGGCGAAGCTGCTCTCCCGGGAGTTCGCCGGGCTGGGCGTGACGGTCAACTGCGTGGCGCCCGGCCCCACGGCCACCGACCGCCGGCGCGACATTCTCGCCGCGCGGGCCCGCCGCAGCGGTGCGTCGTTCGACGACGTGGACGCCGCCGACGTGGCCGTGGTGCCGGCCGGGCGGGCCGGTCGCCCGGAGGAGATCGGCGCGGCCGTCGCCTTTCTCGCCTCGCCTGCCGCAAGCTACGTCAACGGGACCGTGCTCACGGTCGACGGCGGAAGAACGGAGACCCCGTAATGGCGCAGGCCGGGCCTGACTTCAGCATGGCCGAGTTCCTCGGCGCGATCTCCGCGGTGGTGCGGCCGAGTGCCGCCCGCCCGATCGTGGTGCACGACCATGAGTTGGAACGCCTTCCGGCCGCGCAGGTGCACAACCCCACCGAGCTGCGCATCGCCGGCAAGCTGCCCACCAGCACGTTCGAGATCTTCCGGCAGACCATCCCGCCGGGGCTCAGCTCGGACATGCAGCGGCACTACCACGAGACCGTGCACTACGTCATCTCCGGCCGGGGGCACACCGAGGTCGAGGACGACGTCGAGGAGTGGGCCACGGGGGCGTTCGTCTACACGCCGCCGTGGACCTGGCACCGGCACTACAACGACAGCGCGGACGAGCCGGTCGAGTTCCTCACCATCGAGAACTCCCGCCTGCTGAGCCTCTTCGGCGTCGCCCGCCGCCAGAGTGCCGGGCTGTCCACAGTGGAGGAAGCGCGGAACCGCTTCAAGGAGGAGCACTCATGACGGGGATCCCCGAGCACATCAGCATCTGGGCCGAACTGTCCACAGTGGACCACGAACTGCGCCACGTGGACGTGCCGCTGGGCGGTGCCGTCGTGCGCACCCGGGTCCTGCGGGCCGGGGCGGGGCCCGACCTGGTCCTGCTGCACGGCACCGGCGGTCACCTGGAGGCGTACGCGCGGGACATCGCCGGCCTGGCGCGGGACTTCCGCGTGACGGCCTACGACATGGTCGGCCACGGCTGGTCGGACACGCCGGACCGGCCGTACACCATCGACGTTCTCGCGGATCATCTGATCGGTCTGCTGGACGCGCTCGGCATCGAGCGGGCGCACCTGTCGGGGGAGTCCCTGGGGGGTTGGGTCGTCGCCTGGACGGCCGCCCACCACCCCGCGCGGGTCGACCGCCTGGTCCTCAACACCCCCGGGAACATCGCGAACAAGCCCGAGGTGATGGCCCGGATGCGCGACAGCACCATGGCCGCCGTCACCGACCCCAGCGACGCGACGGTCCGGCGGCGGGTGGAGTTTCTCTTCCACCACAAGGAAATGGTCACCGACGAACTGGTGAACCTGCGCCGCGCCGTCTACAGCCGACCCGGCTTCGTGCGCGCCATCACCAACACGCTCGTGCTCCAGGACCCGGTGGTGCGCAAGGACTTCGCCTGGCGCCGCGAGTGGGTGTCCACAGTGGCGGCGCCGACGCTGCTGCTGTGGACCGAACACGACCCGACCGGCGGGCTGGACGAGGCGGCGCTGCTGCTGGAGTGGCTGCCCGACGCGCGCCTGCACGTGATCGCCGACGCCGGCCACTGGCCGCAGTGGGAGAAGGTCGACGAGTACCTGAACGCCCACCGCGACTGGCTCCTGCTGGGGAAGGATCCCTCGTGACGGAGATTCTCGGTTTCGTGGGGATGTCGCACTCGCCGTTCGCGACGCTGCTGCCGCCGGCGGCGGTCGGCGAGCCGGGCGGCGCGTTCCTGGCCGACGCGGCGCGCGTGGCGAACGCCGTGCGCGCCCTCGCCCCCGACGCGCTGGTCGTCATCGGCCCCGACCACTTCCACGCGAACTTCTACGACCAGATGCCGCCGTTCGTCCTGGGGGTGGAGGAGGCGACCGGCTTCGGCGACTTCGGCAGCACGGCGGGGCCGTTGCCGGTCGCCTCGGGACTGGCGTGGGCGGTGCGCGACGGATTGACCGACGCGGGGTTCGACGTGTCGCTGTCGTACTCGCTGACCGTGGACCACGGCGTGGTGCAGTCCTACGAGATGGCCGGCGGGGCGGGGATCCCGGTGGTGCCCTTCGTGCTGAACACCGCCGCCCCGCCGCTGCCCTCCCTGGCCCGCTGCGTGGCGCTGGGGCAGGCGCTCGGCGCCGCGATCCGCCGCGCACCCGGCGCGGGCCGCGTGCTCGTGGTGGCCAGCGGCGGCCTGTCCCACTGGCTCCCCTCGAACGACCCCCGCGACCCGTCGGTCGTGGGCGAACGCCGCGACTCGCTGATCCACGGGCGCAAGGACGCGCGGGCGTTCGCGGCGGTGCGGGAGCCCCGGGTGCGCGCGATGGCCGGCAATCCGGACGCCCGGGTCAACGCCGACTGGGACCGGTGGTTCCTGCGGCAGCTGCGCACCCTCGACCTCGAACCGATCGTCGCGCTGGGCCACGAGAAGCTGGAACACGAGGCCGGCAGCGGCGGGCACGAGGTGCGGGCGTGGCTCGTGGGGCACGCGGCCGTCGGCCTGCCCCTGGTGTGGGACAGCTACGAGCCGGTCCCGGAGTGGATCACCGGCATGGGCATCGGCACCACGTTCCCGGTGTAGGGCGGGTTCACAGCTTGCCCGTCGTGCGGCGCACGCGGTGTCCCAGGTGCGCGCCGACGTCCGCGACGAACGACGGGGCGAGCGGCGGCCAGTTCCAGAACTCCAGCGCCAGGTTGCCGAAGGCCCACGGCAGGTCGTCCCACGCCCAGTCGTTCATCGCGACGAACGCTCCACAGTGGACACACGCGAACCCGTCCGACGCGCCGCGGTGCCACTCGTCCACGGCGTCCCAGAAGCGGCTCCACTGCGCCGATGGGCCGTCGTCGTCGCTCCGGTCGGCGACGTGGCAGTGCGGGCAGGCGACGCGGTAGACGTCGGGGCCGGCGAAGAAGACGGTGCGACCGGTGACGACGCGCAGGCCGTTCGTGCGCAGGCGGGTGAAGAGGCGGTCGTCGGGCTCGGTGACGACGGTGCGCCAGCGGGCACCGGGGGCGTGGCCGAAGGGCTCGCCGAGCACGCAGTCCGACGGCGTCGCGACGACGATCTGCGCCGCGACGAGCCGGGCGAGGAGCGTGTGCCCGAGTTCCGCCGCCTCCGCGGCCGTGGCGTCGAGGTCGACGATCTTCTGGAACGACTCACCCACGGCCGGAGCGTATCGAGGTGTGCGTCCCGCCGCCGGCCGGCGCATTGCTCGCATTTCGGCGAAAACAGGTTCGCGTCCCGGTAGCTTCGGTAGTAGTCAGCGGTCGGTCAGACGAAAGGACGACACGTGGCAGTCACCATCGACACCGTCACCATCGACGCCAAACCGCCCCGCACCGTCCGGCAGCCGGAGGAGTACCGGCCGCCCATGATCGAGGCGCTCGGCTCCCTGCGCAAGCTCACCAAGGGCGCCGGGCCCGGTGGCATGCCGATCGTGATGCAGACGGGCGGAATCCCCGGCATGTGACCGTCGCCGGCCGCGGGTCACCATCCCCGCGGCCGAGCGATCCGGCCGGCCCTCGCCCGCGAACGGGGGCCGGCCGCCTCAGTCTCCGGTGCAGCAGCGCGCCGAACCGCACTCCACGGGACCGGTCTCGTCCGCCTGCACCGCCACGACGCCGCCGCTGCGGCCGAAGCGCCCGTCGCCCAGGTAGGCCAGCGTCACCTTCGCGCGGAACCCCTCCGGTGAACCGTCCACTTCGGACAGACCCTCGATCGCGGCGTCGATGTCGACGCCCCAGTGGCGTTCCGGCGCGACCGGCTCGTCGGCGACGCAGGCGTTCATCCACGACTCGCAGTCGAGCAACTCCTGCAGCAGTGGCGTGTCCGGCAGCAGCGAACGCATCGCGCGGGCCGCCGTCGCCGCGCTCAGCGGGGCCGTCCCGTCCAGGGTGGCGATGAGGCGGTCGTGGAGGCGTTCGACGCTCCAGCCGCGCAGCCGCTGGATCCAGCCGGCCGTGGCAGGGTAGTACGCCGCGATGCCGGTGCCGAGCGCGAGCAGTCTCGAGCGGCGGTCGTAGTCCCAGCGGCGGCGCTCGTTCACCGCGAACACGTCGGCGAGGTCGGGGCCGGCGTGCACAAGGCGTTCCCCCGACAGTGGCCGATCGGAGTGCAGAACGTCGAACAGGCCCACGGACAGCGACCGGACGCGGGCCCGGCTGCTCGTCAGGTCCGGCAACGGCGGCCGCGCGGGAACCACACCGGCCAGCCACGACGCGACCGACGGGCGGGAGCGTACGGCGGCGAGCCGCTGCAGCGCGCGCTCGGGACGGCGGGCGCCGAACAGCTCCAGCGCGATCGCCCGCAGGTGCGGCGCCGTTTCGACGACCTCGTCGATGAGGTCGAGACAGACCGACACGACGTCGTGATCGCCGTGGTCGTCGTGATACACGAAACCCTCGCGCACCAGGTCGATCCGGCCGCCCGCGAAGTGGATCTCGGTAACGCTGTCCCAGGGGAGGCGGTGCAGGTCCGCGGTCGGCGAGGCGCCGCGCGCCACCTGGTAGCTGAGCACGTGGCCGACGTCGACGCACATGCCGCAGCCGGTCGCCTCGCAGAGCCGCGCGAAGAAGTCGAACGCGTGCATGTCCCCGGCCACGTACGTCATCGGCGGGAACTCCGCGTTGAACGGCCGGCCGAGCACCTCCTGCACGAAGCGGATGTTCGCCGTCGCGACGACCAGCGTCTCGGCGGTCAGCGGCAGCGGCATGAAGTGCGGGTAGACGTGCCGTTCGCTCATCAGCCACACGCCGAGGTCCTCGGTGACCCACGGCGCGTCGGCGATCGTGAGCAGCTCGCGCAGTTCCGTCAGATCGTCTTCGGTAGGCGGTTGTGCGTATACCGGATTCACATTGGTGCTGTGCACCAGGACGGTCGCCGCGCCGGCCAGCTCCCGCACGCCGCGCCGCCGGAAGCCGGCCGCCTCCCGCTCCGCGCGTTCGTGCGCGCGCAGGTACGGTGCCGGACCGCGGTGGCGGGAACTCGGCGCGGTGATCTCGAAGAAGTCGACAGCCCCGTCGGCCAGGTACGCGGGGTGGAAATCCGCCGGGTTGACGCCGACGCCGAGGCCCTTCAGGGGAACGTCGCGGAAGTAGTCCGGTCCGAAGTCCATCAAAACACTCTAAACTGGACATGCCTGTCCGGCTCCGGAAATGCCCGGTGCCGGGAGCGCCCTCGCGGCAGCTCCCGGCACCGGCGGTCCCCGCGTCAGGCGTACGTCTCGAACTCCGCCACCTTCGGCGTGCCGGTCGCGCTCGTGATCTCGAACGTGACCTTCTTCAGCGACGTGCGCGGGATCGTGACGGCGGCACCCGCGCCGCTGCCGGAGGCGAGCACCGCGCCGGTGTCCCCGTTGAGGACCCGCCACGCGCCGATGGTGCCGGCCGAGCCGGACGCCTCACGGATGGCGATGGAGCCCACCGTCGTCGCCGAGCCCCACTTGATCGAGATCGAACCGGTGCTGCCGCTCGGCGACCAGATCGTGCCGAGGCTGCCGTCCTTGACGTTGCCGTAGCTGGTGCCGCTCGCCTTGCTCGAACCGTCCGCGCCCGCGCCGGAGGCGAGGCTTAGGTTGCTGCCGGAGGGCTGGCTCGGGCCGGCCGAGGGCGGCGGGCTGCTCGGCGCCGGACTGCTCGGCCGCGGGCTCGACGGGCCGGCGGTGGGACCGGTCGTGGGGCCCTGGGTCACCGCGCAGGTGCCGGTCGACGTCTTCAGGCCGGTCCTGTCGCCGGCCGTCTGGCGCACGATGTTCGGCACGCAGGAGGCGCTGTCGAGCGTGAACGCATACGGAATACTGACGGTCGTGTTCGACGTCGGATTCGGTCCGGCCGGGTTGTTCTCGCTGCCGGGCGCGGACCAGGTGACGTTGTCGAAGACGTTCCCGCCGACCTGCCAGTAGCCGGCCGCGTCGGTGTAGAAGGTGCCGAGGACGTCCTTGGAGTCCTCGAAGTAGTTGTTGTCCACCTTGGCCTTCGCGCCGGCGCGGGAGTTGATCCCGGACTCGTTCAGGTTCAGGTAGTGGTTGTTGTACATGTGCGCCACGCCGCCGCGCAACAGGGGCGTCCGCGAGTCGATGTTCTCGTACAGGTTGTGGTGGAACGTCACGAAGCCGTTGGACGTGTCACTCTCGCTGGAGCCGATCAGCCCGCCGCGCCCGGAGTTGCGCAGCGTGCTGTAGGAGAGCGTGACGTACTGCGTGTCGTCCTTCATGTCGAACAGCCCGTCGTAGCCCGCGTCCTCGCCGCCGGAGGCCAGCAGCGTGGCGTGGTCGACCCAGACGTTGCGCACCGTGCTCTCCATGCCGATGGCGTCGCCGCCGTTGGAGGTGGGGGAGCCGGACTTCTTGACGTTCTGCACGGTGACGTTCTGGACGATGATGTTGCTGGAATCGCGGATGTGGATGCCCAGTTGGTCGAAGACCGCACCGTTGCCCACGCCGACGATGGTGACGTTGCTGATCTCCTTGAGTTCGATCCGGTCGGCGGCGGTGTTGCAGCCGGCGCCGGAGACCTTCGTCGTGTTGCCGTGGTTGATGGTGCCCTCGACCTGGATGATGATCGGCGTGCTGCTGCTGGCCCGGTTGCACAGGGCGGTGTGGATCGCCGTGCCGGTGGTGGCGCGCACGGTCGCACCGCCGGCCCCGCCGGTGGTGCCGCCGTTCACGGACGCGAAGCCGGTGGCTCCGGCCGCCGCCGCGGACGCCTCCGGAATCGACAGCGCGACGCCGACGGTGGCCGCGACGGCCGTCCCGGCGACCGCGACCGCGATCTGGAGCCGTCGTGCGACTGGTTTCCTCATCTCGCCTACCTTTGCCTGGGGTCCGGAAAGCATGGAGGGGGAAAGCGCTTTCCTTGCCCGGCAGGCTAGGCGGATCTCGACCGGTGCGGCAAGATCGCGCCCGTTTCGAGGTGGTATGCCGTGAAATCTTTCAGGAAGTTTTGAGATCCAGGGCGATGTCCACGAGCAGGTCCTCCTGACCGCCCACCAGCCGCCGCCGTCCCGCTTCGGCGAGGATCGATCGCACGTCCACCCCGTACCGCCGCGCGGCGACCTCCGCGTGCCGCAGGAACGACGAGTACACCCCGAAGTACCCCAGCGTCAGCGTCTCCCGGTCCACCCGCACCGGCCGGTCCTGCAACGGCCGCACCAGATCGTCGGCGGCGTCCTGCAGGGCGAACAGGTCGCAGCCGTGCTCCCACCCGGACAGGTTCGCCACGGCCACGAACGCCTCGATCGGCGTGTTGCCCGCACCGGCCCCGTGCCCGGCGAGCGAGGCGTCGACCCGCGTCACGCCCTCCTCGACGGCCACGACGGAGTTCGCCACGGACAGCGACAGGTTCTCGTGCGCGTGGATGCCGACCTCGGTCGCCGGGTCGAGCGCGTCGCGGTAGGCGCGCACGCGGTCGCGGACGCCGTTCATGGTGAGCCGCCCGCCGGAGTCCGTCACGTACACGCAGTGCGCCCCGAACGACTCCATCAGCTTCGCCTGGGCGGCCAGTTCCTTCGCCTCGGCGAGGTGCGACATCATCAGGAAGCCGGCCACGTCCATGCCGAGCCCGCGCGCCGTCGCGATGTGCTGCGCGGCGACGTCCGCCTCGGTGCAGTGCGTGGCGACCCGCACCGAACGCACCCCGAGCGCGTGCGCCGCCCGCAGGTCCCGCACGGTGCCGATCCCGGGCAGCAGCAACGTGGTCAGCCGCGCGCGGGTGCACGCGGCCGCGGCGGCCTCGATCCAGGCGGCGTCGGCGTGACTGCCCGGCCCGTAGGTGAGCGAACCCCCGGCGAGCCCGTCGCCGTGCGCCACCTCGATGCCGTCCACGCCGGCGGCGTCGAGCGCGGCGACGATGCGCGTGACGTCGGCCGGTGCGATGCGGTGCGAAACGGCGTGCATCCCGTCCCGCAGCGTCACGTCCTGGACGAAGAGTTTCATGCGTCGGCCATCCGTTCCGCCACCCGCAGGGCGGCCGCCGTCATGATGTCGAGGTTGCCGGCGTACGCGGGCAGGTAGTGCGCGGCACCCTCGACCTCCAGGAACACCGTCACCTGATGGGTGGGCGCCGTGCGGTTGCCGGGATGCAGCAGGGTGTCGACCGGCGCCTCGATCGGCGTGATCTGGACCTCCTGCTTGAGCCGGTAGCCCGGCACGTAGGAGGCGACGGTGTCGACCATCGCGTGCACCGACTTGCGGATCGCGGCGTGCACCACCGGGGACGGGTCGTCGATGAGGGCGAACACCGTGTCGCGCATGACGAGCGGCGGTTCGGCCGGGTTGAGCACGATGACGGCCTTGCCGCGACGGGCGCCCCCGACCGACTCCACCGCCCGCGCGGTCGTCTCGGTGAACTCGTCGATGTTGGCCCGCGTTCCCGGACCGGCCGAACGGGACGCGATCGACGCGACGATCTCCGCGTACACCACGGGCGTGATCCGCGAGACGGCAGCCACGATCGGCACGGTCGCCTGTCCGCCGCAGGTCACCATGTTGAGGTTGCGCGCGTCCAGGTGCGCGTCCAGGTTGACGGCGGGCACCACGAACGGCCCGATCGCCGCCGGCGTCAGGTCGACCAGCCGCACGTGGGTGTCCGCGAGCGCGGCGGCGTTCTCCTTGTGCGCGGCCGCCGACGTCGCGTCGAGCACGATGCGGATGTCGTCGAAGTGCGACATGGCGACGAGCCCGCCGATGCCCTCGGCCGTGGTCGGAACGCCGAGCCGGCCGGCCCGCGCGAGCCCGTCCGAGGCGGGGTCGATGCCGACCATCGCACCCATCTCCAGGACGTCGGAGCGGCGCAGCACCTTGAACATGAGGTCGGTGCCGATGTTGCCCGACCCGATGACCGCGACCTTCGTCCTCATCGGACACCCCGCGCGCCGTCGTCCGCCGCCGGCGCGAAGGCCGTGGCGACCTCGCCGATGCCGGAAAGCGTGGCAGTGACCCGCATTCCGGGCCGGACCGGCACCATGGGCCCGAGCGCGCCGGAGAGCACCACCTGTCCGGCGCGCAGCGGGTCGCCCAGGTCCCGCGCCGCCCGGGCCAGCCACGCCAGGGCGGCGAGCGGATCCCCGAGGCACGCCTTCCCCGAACCCTTCGAGACGACCTCCCCGTCGACCACCATCTCCATGACGGTGTCCACGGGCTCCACAGTGGACAGTGTGACCGAGGTGGTGCCGAGCACGAACAGCCCGCTGGAGGCGTTGTCCGCGATGGTGTCCGCGATGCGGATGTCCCACCCGGCGATCCGGCTGTCCACGATCTCCAGCGCCGGCACCAGGTACTCCACCGCGTCGCGCACCTGGGCCGGGCCGAGGTCGCCGTCGTGCAGGTCCGCCCCGAGCACGAACGCCACCTCCGCCTCGATGCGCGGCTGGAGCAGGCGTCCGGTCGGGACGAGGGCGAGCGCGCTGACGTCCATGTCGTCGAAGAGCACGCCGAAGTCGGGGCGGTCGACACCCAGCTGCGCCTGTACGGCCGGCGCGGTCAGCCCGATCTTGTGCCCGACGACGCGGGCGCCGCCGCGCAGCCGTTCCTCGGTCAGGTGGCGCTGTACCGCGTAGGCGACGTCGATGTCGTCGGCGCCGATGAGGTCGCGCACCGGGGGACAGGCGGTCACGTCGCGGGCGGCGTCGCGCAGGCGCCGCGCCGCGTGGACGACCGGCCCGTGCTCGGAGGTGGAAGTCATGGCGCCCACCCTGCCGTCCGGCCGGTCCGGTGCTCCAGCGCGAAGTTCCGCGGAACGGAACTCACTCCAGGAGCCCTTGCCGGCGCGCGAGCGTGGCGGCGATCCCGGCCGCGGCGGCCTTCACCGCGGTCGCGTGCTTCTGCGGCTGGAACCGCGTCACCGGCCCCGCCACGCTGACCGCCGCGACGGCGAGATCCCGTCGGTCGAGCACCGGTGCGCCCACGCACACGATCCCGACGGCGGACTCCTCGAACTCGAACGTGACGCCCTTCTCCACCGCCTCGTCGAGCTGTCCCCGCAGGATGCGCGGCGCGGTGATGGTCCGCGGCGCCAGCCGGGCCAGCGGCCCCTTCAGGAACGACGTGCGCACCGCCGCCGGCGCGAAAGCCAGCAGCGCCTTGCCGATCGCCGTCGCGTGCAACGGCATCCGCCCGCCGAGCCGGGACGGCGCCTTCGCCTGCCGGTGCCCGCCCATCTTCGCCACGTACACCACCTCGGCGCCCTCGCGCAGTCCCAAGTGGACGGTCTCGTGGGTGCGCTCGTACAGGTCCTCCAGGAACGGCGTCGCCACCTCGATGAGCCCGCGTTCGACCGAGGCCCGCATCCCCAACTGGAACAGGTGCCCGCTCAGGTGGAACTTCCCGTCGACCCGGTCGAGCAGCCGCGCGGCGACCAGCTCGGCGGTGAGCCGGTGCAGCGTCGCCTTCGCGAGCCCGGTGCGCCGCTGCAGTTCGGCGAAGCCCACGCCGCGGTCGTCGGCCGTGAACGCGTCCAGGATCGCCGACACCTTCGCGATGACGCTCACCCGCGCACCATACGCGGCACGGATCGCGCACTAGTGGTCGTCCGGGTAACTCGGGCGTTCCGCGGCTGATGCAGGATCTCGCCCTAGGCTGAACGGATGAGTGCACCTCTGCCCGTTTCCCTCTCGGAGCGGGCCGGCCTCGTGGGCGGCGCCGGAGCGGTCCGCGCGGCGTTCGTCGGCCGGCGCGGCCGGCTGCTCGACCTCCTGGACGCGCTGCCGGCGGCCGACTGGGCGCAGCCGTCGCGCTGCGCCGGATGGACGGTGCACGACGTGGTGCGCCACCTGGTCGACGTGGCGCGCCTGCACGTCGACCAGCTCGGCACCGGCGGCACCGCGTTCGACGCCGAGGCGTTCCACCCGGCGCGCAGCCCCGCGCAGTGGATGGTCGCCTCCGAGCGGGCCACCCCGGCGCAGACCCTCGACGACCTGCGTGAGCTCACCGAGGTCGAGGCGAAGCTCCTCGCCGAGCGAGCCGACGAGTCGCGGGCCGGGCTCTGGCGCGGGCCGTCGCGACGTCCGCTGCACCCCACGACCTTCTCGCTCCACCTGCACTGGGACGCCTGGTTGCACGAGCGCGACATCACCGTTCCGCTGGGAGTGCGGCTCCCGCCGGACCACCTCGGCACCCACCTGGCCGTCCTGTACGGGCTGCTGCTGGCCGCGACGCCGGCGCGAATGGCCGGAGTTCGGCTGGAGACCTCCGTGCTGCTCGACGGCGGCCCGGCGGAGTGCTACGCCATCTCCCACGGCGCCTCCGGCATCGTGGTCTCCGCCGACACGGCGCCGGAAGCGCCGCTGCGATCCCGGGCCGATGCGCTGCTGGACGCCCTGATGGGGCGCGGGCCGGCGTTGCACACCGTTCTCGAGGGGCCGGCCGAGCTCGTCGCGACGCTAGACCTGCTCCGGAAGTTCGCCACCTGACGTGCGTGCGGCGCGGCGGCGGGCCAGCTCCTCGATCGCGCTCGGCAGGGTGGTCTCGAAGTCGATGAGCTTCGCCCAGGTCGGCGTGACGACGATGCGGACCATCCCGTCGTAGAGCGAACGCACCTCGGCCTCCCACACGACCCGCTGTTCCGGCGTCATCGCGTAGGTGCCGTTCATCCGCAGGTACTCCTCCGGAATACCGTCGACCACATCCAGCTCGACCCGGCCGCGGATGAGCAGGATCTTCGGCGGGTGGACCTCGGTGTCGATCGTCAGCGCCACCGTCGGGTTCGCGCGCAGGGCCGGCAGCTTCGGGGCGTTCTTCGTGGTGCACAGCACGATGTGGGTGCCGTTCCAGGTGAAGGCGATCGGGATGCTGCGCGGCGTGCCGTCCTTGGCGAGATAGGCCAGGCGGGTCAGGTCCCGGGCCAGTAGTTCCCGGCTGAGCGGCCGGTTCAGGACCTCGGTGATCTCGTTCGGCTGCATGGTGGACGCTCCTTCGTCGGTCCGGCTCGTGCCACTGGGACGGAGCCGGCCGGCCGTTCTCGACAACCGCGCCGGCTTGCGTCTCGCGGCGACCGTCGACAAGTCGCGAGCAAGCCGGGTGCGGCACCGTCGTGCGGGTCCGGCCACCAGAGGGGAACCATGAGCGCCGTCGTCCGCATGCGGCGGGTCCACGCGGCGCACGGCGGACCGCTGCGCCGCTACCTGCTGCGGTTGACGACGGGCGACCCGTACGTGGCGGACAACCTGGTGCAGGAGACGATGCTGCGCACCTGGACGACCTGCCGGCCGAACCCGCGAAGGTGCGGCCGTGGCTGTTCGTCCTGGCCAGACGGGCGTTCGTCGACGTGACCCGCAGGCGCCTGGTGCGGGACGCCCGGGCGGCGGTGTCCGACACCCGCACCGTGCGTACCGCGCTGGCCGCCCTCAGTGACGAGCACCGGAGGGTTCTCGTCGAACTCTTCTACCACGACGTCGCGCCCCGCGAACTCGCCGTCCAGCGGGACATGCGGCAGCTGGCCCCGGGCGCGGACGTCGTGGTGGGAACGCGGCTGGTGGAGGAGGAGGTGTCGTCCCTGGCCGAGTGGTGCCGGGTGCCGTTCGTGGCGATGCACTACGCGCCGCTGCGCACCAACGACGCCTTCGCCTGCTGGTGACCCGCCGCCGGCTGCCCGCACGGCTGAACCGGCTGACCCACGCGCTGTTCGAACGCCAGGCGTGGCAACACAACGCGCTCGACCTGCGCGCCTTGCGGGCGGAACTCGGCCTGCCGCCCGCGCTCGCACCGGCGGCGGCCCGGCTCGACCGGGCCGGCATGCCGGAACTCCAGGCGTACAGCCCGCTCCTCGTGCCCGAACTGGCGCAGTGGAACCCGCGCCGGCCCCTGGTCGGCAACGTGCTGCTGTCGGCGAAGCAGCGCGCGGGGATCGGCGAGGGCGTGCCGGACCCGGAACTGCTGGCCCGGCTCGACGCCGGCGAGGCGCCCGTCTATTTCGGCTTCGGCAGCATGCCGGTGCTCGACGGCGCGCGGATCCTGCGGACGGTACGCGACGTGGCCCGGCAACTGGGGGTGCGCGCCTTGGTCGCTGCCGGCTGGAGCGACCTTCCGGCCGACGCCTCCGGCGACGACCTGCGGGTGGTCGGCGAGATCGACCACGACGCGGTGCTGTCGAGGTGCCGCCTCGCGGTGCATCACGGCGGCGCCGGGTCGACGGCCGCGTCGCTGCACGCGGGCTGCCGACCCTTGTGTGCGCAGTCTTCTCCGATCAACCCTTCCGGGGAACGGTGGTGCGCCGGCACGGCGTCGGCGACACCTTCCGGTTCACCGAACTGTCGACGCGTCGCCTGGTGCGCACGATCGGCCCGCTGCTCGGGGCGGGTCCGGCCCGCCGCGCCGCGCTCCTGGCACAGCGGCTGCTCGAGGAGAACGGCGCCAGCGCGGCCGCGACCGTCGTCGAACGCACCGCCGCGGGCCCCGGGGTGTGAGTCCCGAGGCCCGCGGCACGTCAGATCCCTACAGCGCGCGGCACTGGTCCACGCGCGGCCCCCGCACGTCGTTCGGCAGGCCGTTGCCGGTCGGCGGCGGGGCGTTGAAGCTGCACGACAGCGGACCCTCCACTGTGGACGCCGCGACCGTGTTCGCCGTGCCGCGGTTGGTGAGCACCAGCGCGGCACCGGCGACGCGGCTGGACTCCAGGGCCACCTCGCCGGTGGAGGCGGTGACGAACGCCGAACCCTCCACGGTGGACCCGACGAGCACGACGTCCTTCGCGCCGGCCGTGGCGAGCGGCCCCTTGACGGTGGCGCCGTTCGCCAGGAGGGAACCGCCACCGGTGACCGTCACCGGACCGGTCACGACCGCCCCGGGGGCGAGGCACGTGACGCCGCCGGTGACGTTGAGCGCACCGGCGTGGGTGCCGCCGACCGTGGACGTGCACGCCGGGGCCGGCGTGGCGAGCAGCTCGAACTCGGCCAGCGAGCCACCGGTGAAGGTGATCCGGTAGTGCGCGTAGCGGCCGGGGTTCTTGACCGAGAACGGCCTCGTCTGTTTGCGCCAGGCGAAGGACTCACCGGTGCGCTCGTCCACCGTGGTCCACCGGGTGCCGTCGTACGAACCCTCCAGCTTCCATCCGGTCGGGTCGTCGGTGCCGGCGCCCGACGTGAGCGTGTACCGGGTGACCCGTTCGGCGCCGGCGACGTCCGTGCTCAGCGTGGTGACCGGGGCGGCGGTGGCGGAGTCGTTGTCGAACAACGGTCCCGTGCCGGTCGACACGTCCCGCGCCGGGCGCGGGCTCTCGCCGTCCGGCGTGATCGACAGCGGGGCGTCGCCGGCGCCGGTGCCCCAGGCCGACGGCTTGTCGCCCATGGTGAAGTCGAGCGTGGCGCCCTTGGCCAACAGGTCGTGCGGCAGGTACGTCCGGTCGTAGGACTTCCCGTTGATCCGCAGCTTCTGCACGTACACGTTCTCGGCGCTGTTGTTCGGGGCGTTGACGACGAGCTTCTTGCCGTTCTCCAGGTGGACCGTCGCCTTCTTGAACAGCGGCGAGCCGACCGCGTAGTACGGGCTGCCCATCTGCAGCGGGTAGAAGCCGAGCGCGCTGAAGACCTGCCACGCCGACATCTCGCCGTTGTCCTCGTCGCCCGGGTAACCCTGGCCGATCTCGCTGCCCAGGTAGAGCCGCGACGTCGCCTCGCGCACCTTCTGCTGCGTCTTCCACGGCTGGCCGGCGTAGTCGTACATGTAGAGGATGTGGTGCGACGGCTGGTTGCTGTGGCCGTACTGGCCCATCCGCACGTCGCGCGCCTCCAGCATCTCGTGGATGATGCCCGGGTAGGAGCCGTAGTACTTGCCGGTCTCCGGGTCGGCGAAGAACGCGTCGAGCTTCTTCGCCAGGCCGTCCTTCCCGCCGTAGAGCGCGGCCAGGCCGGCCCCGTCCTGCGGCGCGTGGAACGCCATGTTCCAGCCGTCGGTCTCGGTGTAGTCGTAGCCCCACACGCGCGGGTCGTACTCGGCCGGCGTGCGGCGCCAGTTGCCGGCGCTGTCCTTGCCCTGGAAGAAGCCGACCCCCGGGTCGAACATGTTGACGTAATTGAGTGCCCGGTCCCGGAAATATTGGTATTCGGTCAGGAACCGCTGCTTCTGCGGGTCGTCCGGACGGGCCGCCTCGTACCGCGCCTTCGCCATGTTGGCGATGCCGAAGTCGTTGATGTACCCGTCCATCGCCCACGACATCGCCTCGCCCGTCACGTCCAGCGGCGTGTAGCCGAGGAACGTCGAGCGCGCCAGCCCCTTGCGTCCCACGTTGTCGTTCGGCGGGGTGACGGTGGCGTTCTTGACGGCGGCGTCGTACGCGGCGCTCACGTCGAAGTTGCGCACACCCTTGAGGTAGGCGTCGGCGAAGGCCACGTCCGAACTGGTGCCCACCATCAGGTCGGCGTAGCCGGGCGAGGACCAGCGGGAGATCCAGCCGCCGTCCTTGTACTGCTGGACGAAGCCGTCGATCATCTCGCCCGCGCTGCGCGGCGCGAACAGCGTGTACGCCGGCCACGTGGTGCGGTACGTGTCCCAGAAGCCGTTGTTGACGTACACCTTCCCGTCGACCACCGGCGCGCCGGTCTCGGTCGGGCCGGACGGCGGCGTCGTGGTCGCGGACTGCACCGCGTGCTTCCACACCGGCGCGGTGCGCGTGCCGACGTTCTCGTGTCCCGAGTTGGGGTAGAGGAACAGCCGGTACAGGTTGGAGTAGAGCGTCGTGAGCTGATCCTGGGTGGCGCCCTCGACGGTGATGACGCCGAGCTGCTTGTCCCACAGTTGCCGGGCCCGGTCCCGCACGCTCTCGAGCGTGTCCGATGTGGACAGTTCCAGCTCCAGGTTGTGCTTGGCCTGCGCCGTGGAGATGAGCGACGTGGCGATGCGCATGGTCACCGACTTCTGCGCCGACGTGTCGAAGGCGACGTAGCCGGTGGAGACCCGGTTGCCGGCCGGGAGCATGCCGCTGCCGGTGAACGAGCGGTCGAACGTCGCGTAGACGTACAGCCGCGTGGCGCCGGTCGACCCGCCGCTTCGGACATCGGACCAGCCGGTCACCACGCCGGTCGACGGGTCGATCGTCAGCGACGAGCCGTCGTCGACGTTGTCGAAGACGAGGCTGCCCTCGTTGCCGGTGAAGGTGAAGCGGAACAGGGCCGCGTGGTCGGTCGGCGCCAGTTCGGTCCGCAGGCCGTTGTCGAAGGTGACGCCGTAGTAGTGCGGCTTCGCCGTCTCGTTCTCGTGGCCGAAGGCGAGCGCCCGGGCGCCCCGGTCGGCGTTCGGCACGGCCGCCCCCTGCGGCATCACCTGGAACGTCTGCCGCTCACCCATCCACGGGCTGGGCTCGTGACTGGCGGAGAACGCCTCGAGCGTCGGCCGGTTGTCGCCGTTGTTGGCCCGCTGCCACTGGTAGAGCCAGTCGGTCGAACCGGCGTGCATCACCGGCGTCCAGAAGTTGAACCCGTGCGGGACGGCCGTGGCCGGGAAGTTGTTGCCCCGGGAGAAGCCGCCGCTGGCGTTGGTGCCCCGGGTGGTCAGCACGTGGTCGGCGAGGCTGCCCGTGGGCGCCTTCGGCGCGGTGCCGACGCGGATGTCGTCGTACCAGGCGCGGAACTGCGTCGGCCCGGCCGGCGCGTCGTACCCGACGAGGATGCGGTCGATCCGCTTGCCGGCCGCGACGGCGCCGATGAGCGACCGCTTGGCGTTCCACTGCTGGGTGTACAGCGTCTTGGAGTCGCCCTGCCCGCGCGGGCTGAGCGTGGCGCCGTGCTGGTCCTCGGCGTTCAGCGCGGACAGGTACGTCCCGTCGGTGAACGCCAGGTCGACGGCCGTGTACGTGGCCGGATAGCGCAGGTCGTCGGCGGTGAACTCGGGGAAGACCAGGTAGGACAGCTCGGTGTCGCGCGCGACGGGGATGTCGACGTCGAACACCCTGTTGTACGAGTACGCCCGCCCTTCGGTGAGGTGCCGGCCGGCGATCTGGAACGCCCGCAGCCCGGTGTACCCCACGCCGGGTTTCGCGGTGGGGGAGCCGGCGGGTCCCTTTCCGGTGGCGCTTCGCATGTCACTCGGCGGGGGCGGCGTGGTGTCCCCGTCGGACAGCTGCCACTCCGCGAGCTGGATCAGGTCGGTGTTCGTGCGGGCGATGTCGAGCCGGTAGTACCGGTACGCCGTCGTGTTCTCGAAGCGGAACTCCCGCAGCTGGAACCGGCCGGTAAAGGCCTCACCCGTGCGGGTGTCCACAGTGGACCAGGTTTCGCCGTCGTTCGACGCGAGGACGCGCCAGTCGACCGGGTCGCGCTCGGGCGCGTCGTTGGCGGAGGTGAGCGCGTAGTGCACGACGGCCACCGGCTCGCCGAGGCGCACCTGCGCCCACCCGGAACGCTGGAACGTCAGCCACTTCGACTGCGGGTCGCCGTCGACCAGGTTCTCCTTGACCTCGCCGGCCTCGACGAACTCGCCGCTGGCGGTGATCTGGTCGACCTTGTCCATGATGTTGCCGGGGATCTTGTCGGAGAACGCCCCGTCGACGCCCTGCACGCGCTTGTTGCCCGCGGCGTCGGTGTCGACGGTGTCGCTCCACGTGGGCTGTGGGTCGGCGGCCTCGAACGACGACGCGAACGCCGTGCCGGGCGCCGGAGCGCGCTGCGGGACCTGCGCGGCTGCGGTGCCCGATCCCGCGAGCATCACCGCCGCCCCGGTGAGGAGAGCCGTTGCCCAGTGCGGTTTTCGTAGCACCCGCGCATCCCTTCGGATCGATGCGTACTCGGCGCCAGGAAACTCCTGACGCCCACCGCTGTCAACCGATTCGCGATAGATGCCCCTTAATTTGCGAGATCTATTTACAGCAATGTGTCCGGCGCGTTAGGTTCGTTGACTCATGAGAGCGCTCTCCGCCGTCCTCAGCGCAGCCGCCGTCACGGCCGCGCTGCTCGCGGTCCCACCGCCCGCGACGGCCGCCACCGATCCCGTCGACCTCGTCAACCCGTTCATCGGGACGCAGAACTTCGGCAACACGTTCCCCGGTGCCAGTGCGCCGTTCGGCATGGTGCAGGTGAGCCCGGACAACGGTGGGCAGGGCGGCTACGACTACGCCCGCGATTACGTCTACGGGTTCAGCCAGACGCACCTGTCCGGCGTCGGGTGCGGCGTCGCCGGCGAACTGCCGGTCATGCCGACCACCGGCGCCGTGGCATCGTCCGATGTGGACAGTTACCGCTCCAGGATCAGCCACGCCGACGAGCAGGCCTCGCCGGGCTACTACCGGGTCGGCCTGTCGACGTACGGCATCACCGCCGAGCTGACCGCCACGCCGCGCACCGGCTGGCAGCGCTACACCTTCCCGGCGGGCGGGGCCGGCAACATCCTGTTCAACACCGGCCGCGCCAACCAGACCGTGTTCGACTCCGAGGTGCACGTCGTCGGCGACCGCACCGTCGAGGGCCGGATCACCGCCGGCAACTTCTGCGCCGGCAAGGACCGGCACACGCTGTACTTCACCGCCGTGCTCGACCGGCCGTTCGCCTCGTACGGCACGTGGCGCGGCGGCACGCTGTCGGCCGGCAGCCGCGACGCGGCCGGCGACGGCGGCAACGGCGCCTGGGTCAGCTTCGCGGCGGGCGAGGACCGCGACGTCGTCATGAAGGTCGGCGTCTCGTACACCGGCCTCGCCGGCGCGCGGGCCAACCTGGCGGCCGAGACCGGGGAGTCGTTCGACTTCGACGCCACCCGGGGCGCCCTGCGCGAGACGTGGGCGAAGCAGCTGTCCGCGGCCACCGTCGACGGCGGCAGCCACGAGCGGCGCGTCGCCTACTACACGGCGCTGTACCACTCGCTGCTGCACCCGAACGTCGCCGGCGACGTCGACGGCCGCTACGTCGGCTTCGACGGGCAGCCCCACCAGGCGAACGGCTGGACGCCGTACCAGAACTTCTCCCTCTGGGACACCTACCGCCCGCAGAACCAGCTGCTGGAGATGCTCGTCCCGCAGGTGGCCCGCGACGTAGCCCTCTCCGTCGTGGCGATCGGCCGGGACGGCGGATGGCTGCCCCGCTGGGCCCTCGCCAACAGCGAGACGAACATCATGACCGGCGACCCGGTGACGCCGTTCCTCGTGGAGGCGTGGTCCAAAGGGCTGCTCGCCGGCCACGAGCAGGAGGCGTACGCGCTGCTGCTGCGCAACGCCACGAGCACGCCGCCCGCCGACTCGCCGTACAACGGCCGCAGCGGCGTGGAGTACTACAAGGAACGCGGCTACATCCCGTCCGGGCTGGCGCTCGGCACGGACTGCGCGCACAAGGGCGGCGACAACGACTGTGTCCACCCGGCCTCGGCCACCCTGGAGTACGCCGCCGCCGACGCCGCCCTGGCGCTGATGGCCGAGGGCCTGGGCCACCGCGCCGACGCGAAGATGCTGGCCGGGCGTGGCCAGTGGTACCGCAACCTGTGGGACTCCTCGATCCAGCAGTTCCGGCCGCGCACCGTCGACGGCACGTGGGTTACGCCGTACGAGCCGGTGGCCGCCGGGCACCAGTTCCACGAGGGCGGGGCTTACCAGTACCAGTGGCTGGTGCCGCAGGATCCCGCCGGGCTGGTGGAGCTCATGGGCGGGCGGCGGAAGACGGAGCAGCGGCTGGACGCGTTCTTCGCCTACGACAAGCTGCTGCGGGACCCGGCCGGGACGGTGCGTTCGGACTGGATCACCGCGCCGTACGACTACTACGGCAAGCCGACGTACAACCCGAACAACGAGCCGGACCTGCTGGCGCCGTACCTGTACCACTGGGCCGGCGCACCGGCGAAGACGGCGACGGTGGTGCGCGCCGCGATGACCCTCTTCACCACCGGGGCCGACGGGATGACCGGCAACGACGACCTGGGCACCATGTCGGCGTGGTACGTCTTCTCGTCGCTGGGCCTCTACCCGACGATGAGCGGCGCCAACTTCCTTGCCGTGTCGAGCCCGCAGTTCCCGGGCGCCACCGTCCACATCGGACGGTACGGCAAGCAGGGCGGCACGTTGAACATCCGCGCGCCGGGGGCCGGTGACAGCAACCGCTACGTGCAGCGTCTGACGTTCGACCGCAGGAACATCACGAACAACTGGCTGGGATGGGCGGACCTCGCGCGCGGCGGGACCCTCCAGCACACGCTCGGCACCCGCCCCTCGGCCTGGGGCACCGGCCCGGCCGCGCAGCCGCCGTCGGTCAACAAGGCACCCGGCGACAACCGCGTCAGCCTCAACGTCGCGATGCGCCCGAAGGCGGCGGTCGTGCCGACCGAGGGGACCGCGCAGCCGGTGCGCCTCGACGTCGACGTGCTCGGCCAGGCGCCGTCGGGTCTCGTGGCGGTGGCCTCCGTCAAGGCGCCGCAGGGCTGGACGACCGACGTGCAGCCGTCCCGACTGATCGCGATACCGTCGCGGGGCCTGCCGACGCAACGCTCCCTCGCGGTCACCGTCACCGTGCCGGCGAACACGCCCGTCGGCCGCTACCCGGTGGACGTCGAGGTGGGCGCGCTCGGCCTGCCGACCCAGACCCGCCGGGTCGACGTGGAGGTGCGCGCGCCGGCCGCGTGCGCGTTCGTCCAAAGTGGACGGTGCGGTGTGGACCTGCGCACGGACCTCAACAACGACGGCACCGCCACGGTGGCCGCCTCGGCGGAGGGCAACTTCGACGGCGGCGGCTGGAGCTACGACGCCGACCTGCTGCCGCCGGCCGGAGCGGTCACCTGGGACGGCGTCCCCTACCTGGCACCGGATCCGACCGGCACCGCCCCGAACTTCGTCGAGGCCCGCGGTCAGACCCTGCTCCTGCCGGCGCACGGCGCGGCCGGGCTGCACCTCGTGCTGACCTCGCACAACGGGCCGGTCGCGTCGTCGTTCACGGTCGGCTACACCGACGGGTCGACGGCCGAGGTGCCGTTCGAGGTGGCCGACTGGTGCGGCGACCCGACCGCCGGCAGCAGCACGGTCCTCGCGATGCCGCACCGGATCCGGGCGGGGCAGGGCGTCGACGGGCCGCCGGTGAAGCTCTTCGCGATCGCGCCGGCGACGGAGAAGGCGGTGCGCACCGTGCGCCTGCCGGACGACCCGCGCCTGCACATCTACGCAGTGACCGTCGGATGAGGGGGAGACCGATGAAGGCAAGACTGGCGATCGTGGGGGCACTTGCGGTGGGTGGGCTCGTCGTGAGCGCCGCACCCGCCCAGGCCGCCACCGGTGTACTGGTGATCGAAGAAGGTACGTCGTCGACGGTATACCGCGATCCGGCGCCGCGCTGCTACACCCGCGCCGCGGCGCGGGACGTGCAGGTCCGCAACAACACCGACTCCCGGATCCGGCTCTACCGCACCGCGGGGTGCTCGGGCGCGCCGACCGAGACGGTGCAGCCGGGCGGCTTCACCATCTCCCTCGTGGGGAGCTTCTACGTAGTTACGTAGAAATTACGCGGCGTGGCTAGCGTCGGTGGCACCGAACAACGGGGAGGAGCCACAGCATGCGCAAGCTCACGCGCGCCGCACTCGTCGGGGCGGTGACCGTCGCCGCGGTCGCCGCCACCGCCGTACCCGCCTCGGCCGCCTTCGGCCGGATCTACTTCCGGGTCGGCACACTGTGGGTGGCCACGGCCAACCCGGCGGCCGGCTGCCACGGCGTCGACAACGGTCCCATCACCGCGCTCCGCAACGAGACCAACGTCGCGGTCCGCCTGTACCGCGGGACCTGGTGCACGGGGACGCCGGTCGCGACCGTGCCGCCCGGCGGGTACACCACCACGCCGTCGGACAGCTTCTACGTCCCGTCCTGACGGATCTCGCCGTCCACGTAGACCCACCGACCCTCGTGGCGGGCGAAGCGGCTGCGCTCGTGCAGGCGGCCGCGTCGCCCGCCGCTGCGGTGATGCGCCCGGAACTCCACCGTCCCCTGACTGTCGAACAGTCCACCGTCGGCGGTATCCAGAATCTCCAGGCGCAGCCACCGCTGCTCCGGATCGAACTCCAGCCGGCGCGGCCGGGTCCGCGGATGCCATGACCGCAGCAGGTATGCGGCGTCACGTACCGCGAACGCGCTGTAGCGGGAACGCATCAGCGCCTCGGCCGTCGCCGGCACGTCGGACCCGTCGTGGAAGCGGCCGCAGCAGTCGGGGTAGGGGTCGCCGAGACCGCACGGACAGAGCGAAAGGTCGGGCACCGGACCATTCTGCCGTTAGGGTCTCGGGGATGAGAGCAGCAGGTACGTTCACCGTCTCCGGGTTCACGCCGGCCGCCGTCGCCCCGGTGCCGCCGATCGCGACCGCCGTCCCGGTCGGCGTCGCCACCATGGAGAAGGCCTTCGCGGGCGAGGTCACCGGCCGCTCCGCGACCCTCTTCACCGCGGCCTACGACCAGGAGTCCGGCGTCGGCACCTACGTGGCCATGGAGTCCTTCGAGGGAACGCTCGCCGGACGCGAGGGCGCCTTCAACTTCGTCCACTCGGCGACCACCCTGGGCGGGGACCGCCGCCACGAGCACTTCGTCATCGTGCCCGCGAGCGGCACCGGCGAACTGGGCGGCATCAGCGGCACCGGCGGCCTGGCGATCGACGAGGACGGCACGCACCGGATCTGGTTCGACTACGAACTGGCCTGAGGCGCCGGGCGAGGTACACATGGGGCGGGAAGAGTTTCTGTCCGCCCACCGGAAGGGGCCCCGTGCCGGACATCGTGGTGATCGGCGACGTCGGCGGCTGCGCGGCCCAGCTCACCCGCGCGGTCGCGCCCTTGGTCGACGACCCCGACACGGTGATCATCCAGGTCGGTGACCTCGTCGACCGGGGCCCCGACAGCCGCGGCGTCCTGGACCTGGTGCGGGCCCGGCAGGAGATCGCGCCGGAGCGCTGGATCCAGCTCGTCGGCAACCACGAGGCGCAGTACCTGGGCGGCGAACCGTTCTGGCCGACGCGGCTGGACGAGGACGCGGCGACGCTGCTGCGCACCTGGTGGCTGAAGGAGTGGCTGCGGGTGGCGGCCGCCGTGCGCACCCGCGAGGGCGAGGAACTGCTGATCTGCCACGCCGGCATGACGGTCGCCACGTGGCGCGCGCTCGGCGAGCCGGTCACCGCGGCCACCGCCGCCGACCTGCTCAACACCCGCCCCGAGGAACTGCTCTGGGACTCCCGGGGCGGCCCGCTGTGGGCCGAGGCGGCGTCCGACCTGTACGGGTCGTGGCTGGACGCGCCGGTGGTGGTGCCGTTCGGGCAGGTGCACGGGCACTCGACGGTCGTGAGCTTCGCGCGGCGGGCGTGGCTGTGCCCGGGCCGGATCCGGCAGCGCACGACGGTGGACTGGGCGGCGCGGCACACCTTCACCCGGATCCGCACGGCGCGCTTCATCGGCGTCGACCCGAAGCACGGCCGATTCGGCACCGATCACTGGGCGCCGCTGACCCTTCCCGATGCCACCCTGCTCGCATGATCACGCAACGGCGTCGCCGGACGACGCAACGTCGATCCGAAATCGGATTCACGGATGATTTCCCTAGTCCGCACGGGCAGACACTGCGTCGATCCTTGCTGTGATCGACCGGTCACGTGAAAGGCTGCGACCTGCGATAAGGCCGGCTTCAGCGGGAGGCAGTGTTGACGAACATCGACGTCACATTGAAGAACATCATGAGCATCGAAGGGGCGATCGCGGCCGCCCTCGTGGACTACACGAGCGGTATGACGCTCGGCGTCCTGGGCGGCGGACCCGATCTCGACATCACCGTCGCGGCGGCGGGAAACACCGACGTCGTCCGCGCGAAGCTGCGCACCATCCAGCTCCTCGGCCTCGGCGAGGGCATCGAGGACATGCTGATCACGCTCGACACGCAGTACCACATCATCCGGCCGCTGCGCGGCGCCAACGGCCAGGGCCTCTTCCTCTACCTGGCGCTGTCGAAGTCGCGCTCCAACCTCGCGTTGGCCCGGCATCACCTGCGGCTGGCGGAAGAGAAGCTGGAGCTGTGACGGCCCGGGGCCGGCGGACCGAGGCCGGGGCCGCGCTGCCCCGGCGCAACGAACGCCTCGCGGACGACGCGCCCCCGCACCCGGCGGCGGAGACCCGGCCGGTGCCGGTCGAGGGGCCGCTCGCGACGGCACGGGGACTCCTCTCCGACCTGCAGCTGGCCGTGCCGGGGGTGCGCGGCTGCGTGCTCGCCGGCGTGGACGGGCTGCTCATCACCCACAACCTGCCGGGCGGGCGGGACGCGCACGACGTGTCCGCGCTCGCCGCCACGACGGCCGGACTCGGGCGCCAGAGCGGGATGGCGCTGGGGCAGGGCGGCTTCCGGGACGCGACGATCCGCAGTCTCGGCGGCTACTTCACGGTGTATCTGATCGGCGGGCACGCGCTCCTGGCGGTGCTCGGCGACGACGGGCTCAACGTGGCGCGGCTGCACATCGAGGCCGTTCCCGTGGTGGAGAAACTGGCGGATCTGCTTCCCCGTTGACAGGGGTCGATGAATTAGATCAGATTGCCGGGTGCTTCGCAGACTTGTGGCCCTCGGGTGTGTGCTGTTCGGATTTCTGATCACGGGTGCCGGCCCGGCGCGGGCCGAGCCGGCGGTGCCGGTGCCCGTGGAGTTCGGCAGCGACTGGGACGATCCGCGCACGGCCGCGCCGCCCGTAGAGCATCCGCGCGGGCGTTCCTGCACGGTGCAGATCGTCGACACCGAGTTCCGCGACTTCACGCCGTACACGTCGACGTTCACGCCGCCGGCCGCGTGCCGGGGACCGTGGCAGAAGGTGGTGCTGCGCCTCGACGGCGCGGTCGCCGGCCGCCAGTACGACCGGCTCGGCTACCTGCGCATCGGCGGCGTGACGGTGTTCAAGACGTCGACCCCGGAGCCTTCCGTCGACGGTATACAGTGGACGGTCGAGAAGGACCTCACCGGATACGCCCCCTTGCTGTCCGCGCCGCAACCGGTCGAGATGCTCATCGGGAACGTCGTCAACGACACCTACACCGGCATCCTCGACGTGCGGGTGTCGCTGACGTTCTACCCGGGGCGCCCGCCGGCCGGCGAGGCCGACACCGTGCTCGGGCTGGCCGGCCAGCACAACGAGGGCACCTCGCTCGTCGGCGACCTGACCGTGCCGCGCAACACCGAACGCCTCGTCGCCGACGTGTACGCCACCGGCTCCGGCGGCGGCTGCGAGGAGTTCTGGTACCTGACGACGCCGACCGGCGCGCCCTACTCGTGCCCCGCCGACAACGGGCCGCACCGCGAGGTGCAGGTGCGCATCGACGGGGTGCTCGCCGGCGTGGCGGCCCCGTACCCGCACATCTACACCGGCGGCTGGTCCAACCCGTTCCTCTGGTACGTGCTGCCGGCGCCGCGGGCGTTCGACATCCAGCCGGTGCGCTACGACCTGACGCCGTTCGTGGGGCGGCTCACCGACGGGCTGCCGCACCGGGTGTCGGTGTCGGTCCTCGGCGTCCCCGAGGGGCAGACAGGGTGGGACGTGCCGACGACGTTCCTGGCGTGGCGGGACGCCCGGCGCGGTGTGGTCACGGGCGCGCTGGTGGAAAGCGGCGACCGGGACGCCACCAACTCCGCCGTGTACGCGCCGGGGCACTCGGTGGCCACGACCGCGTCGCACTCCTTCTCCGCCGCCGGTTACGTGGACACGTCGCACGGCCGGGTCTTCACGTCGGTGTCGCGCTCCGTCGGACACCGTTCGACCCATCGGTGGAACGACGACGAGACCTCCGACTCGCTCTCCGCGACCTGGACGGATTCGTCCACTGTGGACGTCCGGCCCGGCCGGAAAACCACGGTCGATCGTCGCTACGGGATGGACGGCACGGTCACCATCGACGCCGCCGACCGGCTCACCACGACGATCGCGCTCAGCGACGGCTGGACGAGCGGCCCCACCACGATGCTCGACACGTACACCGGCGAGGCCTCCTGGCTGCTGAACGTCCCCCGCGACCAGCGCCACGCCACCGGCACCTCCACCGAGCGGTACCGCCTGCACGGCCCCGGCGTCCGCTACGACCGCACCATCTCCGTGACGAACGGCATCGTCACCCGCTGCTGAGCAGCTCCACCGGGGTGTCGCCGTCCCAGCGCGGCGGCACCACGGCGAGGGCGTCGGCGAGCGCGGCGCCCCACAGGGTGCCCGGCCGGTCGTGCCCGACGGGGACCACGCCGTCGCCGTCGTAACGCACCGGCACCACTCTCGTGTCGCGCGGGTGGCTCGGCAGGTCCCGCCCGCGCGCCGTCCGCGGCCTGCGGGGCGCCCGGCCGGCGAGCCGTTCGACGACCGGCACCAACAGCGTGACGGCCGCCACGAGCGCCGCGAACGGGTTGCCCGGCAGCCCGACGACGGCCCGCCCGTCCGGCAGCGCGGCGAACAGCTGCGGGTGCCCCGGACGGCACGCGACGCCGCTGACGAGCACGCTCGCGTCGACGTCCTTGAGCGCGGCGCGCAGGTGGTCCGCGGCGCCCACCGACGTCGCCCCGCACACCACCACGACGTCGGAACCCTTGTCCCGCAACGCCTCCGCGAGCGCCGCGCGGTCGTCGCCGAGCCGGGTCCCGAACCGCGGGTGCCCACCGGCCCGCGCGATCAGGCCGGGCAGCAGGGGACCGATGGCGTCGCGGACCCGGCCCGGCTCGGGGAGCCCGCTCGCGCGCACCTCGCGGCCGGTGACGATGACGCCGACGCGGGGCCTCGGGCGCACGCGCACGGTGTCGTATCCGGTGGCGGCCGCGAGGGCCAGTGCCGCGGGCGTGAGCGCGGTCCCTTCGGCCAGGAGAACGGTACCGGCGGGGTAGTCCTCGCCGGTGCGCCGGATGTGCCGCCCGCCGTGCGCGCGACCTTCCCGGCCGGTCTCGCCGACGGGCCGGCTCTCGATCTTCATGCCGTCCCCGGGCAGCACGACGGCGTCCTCGTACGGCAGTACCGCGTCGGCGCCCGGCGGCACCACGGCGCCGGTGGCGATCTCGACGGCCGTGCCGGGCGGCAGTATGCGGACGCCGGGCTGCGGTATGCGGGCGCCTGGCTCGGCGGCGGTGACCGACTGCGGGATGAGGGCGTCGGGCTCGAAGAGCACGCCGGTCCCGGCGGTGCGGGCGCCGTGCCCGGGCGGGGTGCCGGGTTCCGCGGGTCCGGCGGCGCCGGGGGTGGGGTCGCCGGCGAGGACGCGGCCGACGACGCGCCACGGCCCGGGGCCGGCGACGGCATAGCCGTCCATGGCCGACGAGTCGTAGGACGGCGACGGCACCAAAGCGGTGAGCGGCCCGGCGAGCGCGTACCCGAGCGCCTCCGCCAGCGGCACGTCGACCGGCGACCCCGGCGTCCCGTACGACGCGGCGACCCGTCGGGCGGAACCCCACTCCATAGCCACTCCCTGGACAGCGATACGGGCCGATGGTACACAGTGAAGCAGGTCGCATACAGCATACAGTGTGCAGGAGGCTCGACATGCCTACCGTTCCCCGCGACACGCGCGACATCCACGACTACTACGGCCGGCGCTATCGCGTCGGCGAGCGCGACGTCGACCTGACCGGCCGCCCACGCGAGTGGATGCTCGGCCTCGCCTGGATCTCGATGTTCGCGATCAGCCTGTTCCAGTACGGCTTCGGCGCGGCCGTTCCGGCCCTCGCGCGCGAACGGGGCTGGAGCGTGGGGGAGGCGCTCACCGTCCTGGCCGTGTGGGTGGTGTGCCAGGCCGGGGTGTCGTTCCCGGCGACCTGGCTGTACCGCCGGGTCGGCCCGCGGGTGCCGCTGCTGGTGGCGGCGGTGCTGTGCGCCGTGGCGCTGCTGGCCCTCGCGCACGACGCCGGCCCGCCGGTGGTCACGTACTCCGTTCTCGGCGGGGTGGGCTGCGGGACCGTGTACGCCACGTGCATCGGCGCCGTGACCCAGTGGTTCCCCGAACGGGTCGCCACCCGCGTCGGCTTCGTCAGCGGCGCGTTCGGCTACGGGGCGCTGCCGTTCGTGGTGCTCGTGTCGTTCGCGGATCCGGCGGTGGTGCTGGACGCGGCGGCCGTGCTCGTGCTCGTCGCGATCGGCGTGAGCGGCCTGCTGCTGTCCCGCCCGCCGGCGAACTGGTGGCCCGCGCACATCGACCCGCACCGCTTCGCCCTGGACCGCCGGGTCAACCGCAGCATCCCCAACAACGTGCCGGCGGCGCGGGCGTTCCCACCGTGGGCCGCGGTGCGCAGCGGGATGCTGCCGCTGATGTTCGTGGTGGTGGTGCTGACCGCCACGATGGCGCTGTTCGACGTCGCCTACCTCGCCGCGCACGCCGACGCGACGCCGGCCTTCACCGCGGCCTCTCTCGGCACGCTCGCCGTGGCGGCCGGCCTGGGCCGGGTCTGGACGGGTTCGCTGTCGGACCGGCTCGGCCGCAAGCGGGTGCTCGCGCTGGCGCTGGTGCTCGGCGGGACGGCCCAGTTCGGGCTGCTGGCCGCGGTGCGCGGCGGAACGCTGGCCGCCGTCGTGCTCTTCGCCGGCCTCGCCGGTGCCGGTACCAGCGCCGGCTACTCGCTGCTGGTGAGCCTCGTGCGGGACTGGTTCGGCGACGACGCCACGCTGGCCAACTACGGCATCGTGTACACCGGCAAGGCGTTCGGCGGGGTGGCCGGCGTCTCGCTCGCGGGCGCCTACGCCGGTGCGCCGAGCACCGTCCCGGCCTTCCTCGTCGCCGGCGGCCTGGGCCTGCTCGCGGCGGCGCTGACCGCGCGGCTGCACCAGCCCGGCCGGCGCGTGCTCTCCGTCCCCGGGGCGTAGCGGTGGCGCCCGAGCCGCCGGCGCCCGCGGCGGTGCCGTCGTCCACGGCCGTGCCGGTGCGCGAGACGATGCCGGTGTCGGGGCCGCGACCGGCGCCAGCGTCGCCGCTGACGCCGCTGCCGGCGGCCGGGTCGCCGTCGGTGGCCCAGGGTGCGCTGGCGCGGCTGCTCGCCGGCAACGAACGCTTCGCCGCCGGCGCCTCCGTCCACCCGCACCAGGACGCCGCGCGCCGTAACGCGGTGGCCGGCGAGCAGGCGCCGTTCGCGGCGGTGGTCGGCTGCTCCGACTCGCGGCTGCCGGCCGAGCTCATCTTCGACTGCGGGCTGGGCGACCTGTTCGTGGTGCGCACCGCCGGGCACACCATCGGCCGCGAGACGCTCGGCAGCGTCGAGTACGCCGTGACGGTGTTGCGCGTCCCGCTCGTGCTGGTGCTCGGCCACCACGCCTGCGGGGCGGTGCGCGCCGCGTGCGACCTGGTGGCCGCCGGGACCCCGATCTCGCGGAACCTGCGCGCGGTGGTGGACGCGATCGTGCCGCACGCGCGGGCCGCCGCCGAGGTGGACGACGTGGTGGAACTGCACGTGGCGGCCACCGTGCGGCGGTTGTCCGCGGCGGTCGCGGGGGAGCGGTGCGCGTTCCACGGGATGGTCTACGACCTGCGGACCGGCCGCGTCGCGTCGGCTATCGACACGGTTCGAAAAGGTCTCCTCACCCTCTAGACACACGGTTGTTACGTAGGTCACGATGGGCCTACCACATACGGTATACAGTCTGCGATCCGCGATAGAACCTGTGGGAGTTGACCGATGAGCAAAGCGCTGGAAGGCATCCGCGTCCTGGACATGACGCACGTCCAGTCAGGCCCCTCGTCCACGCAGATTCTCGCCTGGTTGGGCGCCGACGTCATCAAGCTCGAGGCGCCCGGCACCGGGGACATCACCCGCAGCCAGCTGCGCGACCTGCCCGACGTGGACAGCCTCTACTTCACGATGCTCAACTGCAACAAGCGGAGCATCACGCTCAACATGAAGAGCCCCGAGGGCAAGGAGGTCTTCACCTCCCTCGTGGCGGGCGTCGACGTCCTGGTGGAAAACTTCGGTCCCGGCGTCGTCGACCGGTTCGGCTTCTCGTGGGAACGCCTTCAGGAGATCAACCCCCGCCTGGTGTACGCGAGCATCAAGGGCTTCGGCCCCGGCCGCTACGCGAAGTTCAAGGCGTACGAGGTGATCGCCCAGGCGATGGCCGGCTCGATGAGCACCACCGGCTTCGAGGAGGGCCCGCCGACGGCCACCGGCGCGCAGATCGGCGACTCCGGCACCGGCATCCATCTCGTGGCCGGCATCCTCGCCGCGCTGTACCAGCGCACCCACACCGGACGCGGCCAGCGTGTGCAGGTCGCCATGCAGGACGCCGTGCTCAACCTGTGCCGCGTCAAACTGCGCGACCAGCAGCGCCTCGCGCACGGCCCGCTCACCGAGTACCCCAACTCGCACTTCGGCGAAGAGGTGCCGAGGTCGGGCAACGCCTCCGGCGGCGGACAGCCGGGCTGGGCGGTCAGGTGCGCGCCGGGCGGCCCCAACGACTACATCTACGTCATCGTGCAGCCGGTCGGCTGGAAGCCGCTCGCCGAGCTGATCGGCCGTCCCGAGCTGGCCGACGATCCACAGTGGAACACCCCGCAGGTGCGACTGTCCAAACTGGACAAGATGTTCGCGCTCGTCGAGGAGTGGACGGAGAAGCACACCAAGTGGGAGGTGATGGACGCACTCAACGCGTTGAACATCCCCTGCGGGCCGATCCTGTCCACGAAGGAACTCATCGAGGACGAGACCCTGGCGGAGCTCGGTTCCGTCGTCGAGGTGCAGCACCCCACGCGAGGGACGTTCAAGACGGTCGGCTGTCCCATCAAGCTCTCCGACTCGGCCGTCGACGTCGCACGCTCACCGCTGCTCGGCGAGCACACCGAACAGGTACTGGGGGAGTTCGGCTACGACCCGGCCCGGGTCGGCGAGTTGCGCGCCGCCGGTGCGCTGTAGAAGCGGAGACCTGACCAATGACGCAGCAGCGCTACGACCGCGACGCCGTGCGGGCGATTCTCGACCGCGTGCGGGAGGAGGGGCGCAGTGCCCTGACGGCCCCCGAGGGGCGCACGGTCGCCGAGGCCTACGGGATCGACACCCCGAAGGAGGGCCTCGCGGAGACCGCCGACGCGGCCGTCGCCCTGGCAACGGAGGTCGGCTACCCGGTCGTCATGAAGATCGTGTCGCCGGACATCCTGCACAAGACCGAGGCCGGCGGCGTGCTCGTCGGGATCGGCGACGACGCGGGCGCGGCGGCGGCGTTCGCGTCCATCGTGGACAACGCCCGCGCCTACGACGCCGACGCGCGCGTCACCGGGGTGCAGGTGCAGCGGATGCTCTCCGGCGGGCACGAGGTCATCGTCGGCGCGGTCACGGATCCGGCGTTCGGCAAGGTGGTGGCGTTCGGGCTCGGCGGGGTGCTGGTCGAGGTGCTCAAGGACGTGACGTTCCGGCTGGCGCCGACCGACGCCGAGACCGCCCGTTCGATGGTGGACGGGATCGCCGCCGCCGAGATCCTGCGCGGCGTACGGGGTGCCGCACCGGCGAACAGGGACCTGCTGGCGTCCGTCATCCAGCGCGTCTCGGACCTCGTGAACGACTTCCCGGAACTGTCCGAAGTGGACCTGAACCCGGTGCTCGCCACCGAGGACTCGGCCGTCGCCGTGGACGTGCGCGTCATCGTGGACCCCGCGGCGGCGGTGCGGCCGACGGCGTTCACCCAGGAGGAGATCCTGGCGTCGATGAACCGCATCATGCGGCCCGCGTCGATCGCGGTCATCGGCGCCTCCGCGGAGGCCGGCAAGATCGGCAACTCCGTCATGCGGAACCTGGTCGACGGCGGCTACCGGGGCGAGATCTACCCGATCAACCCGAAGGCCGCGGAGATCCTGGAACGCAAGGCGTTCGCCAGCATCTGCGACGTGCCGGGCGACGTCGACGTGGCGGTCTTCGCCATTCCCGCGAAGTTCGTCGCGAAGGCGCTGGACGAGGCCGGCCGCAAGGGTGTGGCCGGCGCGATCCTCATCCCGTCCGGCTTCGGCGAGACGGGCAACCACGAACTCCAGGAGGAGGTGGTCGAGGTGGCCCGCCGGCACGGCGTCCGGGTGCTCGGGCCGAACATCTACGGCTACTACTACACGCCGCAGCGCCTCTCGGCGACGTTCTGCACACCCTATGACGTGCGTGGTGGTGTCGCGCTGTCGTCGCAGAGCGGCGGTATCGGCATGGCGATCCTGGGCTTCAGCCGTTCCACCGAAATGGGCGTGTCCGCGATCGTGGGGGTCGGCAACAAGGCCGACATCGACGAAGATGACTTGTTGACGTTCTTCGAACACGACGACGACACCCGACTGATCGCCATGCACCTGGAGGACCTGAAGGACGGCCGCGCCTTCGCCGAGACGGCGAAGCGGGTCTCGGCCCGCAAACCCGTCATCGTCCTGAAGGCCGGACGCACCGACCAGGGCGCGAAAGCGGCGAGCTCGCACACCGGCGCGCTCGCCGGAAACGACAAGGTGTACGACGACATCCTGCGCCAGAGCGGCGTCATCCGCGCGCCCGGCCTGGGCGACATGCTCGAATACGCCCGCGGCGTGCCGCTGCTGCCCACGCCCACGGGGGAGAACGTCGTCATCATCACCGGCGCCGGCGGCTCCGGCGTGCTGCTCTCCGACGCCTGCGTCGACAACGACCTGACGCTTATGAGCATCCCGCCCGACCTCGACGAGGCGTTCCGCGCGTACATCCCACCGTTCGGCGCGGCCGGCAACCCGGTGGACATCACCGGCGGCGAACCGCCGTCCACCTATCGCAACACCATCGCGTTGGGTCTGTCCGACCCGCGGATCCACGCGTTGATTCTCGGCTACTGGCACACCATCGTGACCCCGCCCATGGTCTTCGCCGAACTCGTCGTCGACGTGGTCCAGGAGTTCCGGGCCAAGGGTGTGCACAAGCCGGTGGTCGCCTCGCTCTCCGGTGACGTGGAGGTCGAGGAGGCCAGCGAACACCTGTACCGACACGGCATCGTGGCCTATCCGTACACGACGGAGAAGCCGGTGGCGGTCCTCGGCGCCAAGTACCGGTGGGCCCGCGCCGCCGGTCACGTCACGGGAGGCTAGCCCTCAGCAGCCGCCGTCGCCCCGCGCCGCTCCGTGGGGCGACGGCTCCGACCGCCATGTCCCTTCGCTTGTCCGGGCCGGAAGGCATAGGCCCGGAAAGAACAGATGCCTACCGGAGGTGCAGAACCACATAACCCTCAGTGGCCCGGGCCCGCCCGCCCGGCCGCACCGCCCCGCCCAAGGAGGTCCGGCGTGCCCGCTTCCGACATGCCCGAAGCAAACGCTACCGCTCCGCAAGCAACCCTTTCCCGCCCCGACTCCGCCTTCCGCGAGGTCACCGACCACAACGGCCGGGTCTACCGCATCGGTGAGACCGACCGGCAGCTGATGGGCCGTTCCCGGGTCTGGATGGTGATCCTGCCCTGGTTCGCCATGATGGCCATCAGCTCCTCGGAGTACGCGTTCACCTCCGCGGAGGAGACGCTCGCCGAGGGCCACAACTGGCACGGCGCACACATCTTCTGGCTCCTCGGCGTCTGGGTGTTCTTCCAGGCCGCCATCGCCTTCCCTGCCGGCAAACTGCGCGAGAACGGCACCCTCTCGGCCCGCAACGCGATGATTCTCGGAGCGGTCGGCACGGTGCTGGGCTACCTCGCACTCGCCTACGCCCCGAACGTCTTCTGGGCCTACCTCGGTTTCGGCTTCTTCGGCGGCTCCGGCGCCGGCCTCGTCTACGCCACGTGCGTCAACATGGTCGGCAAGTGGTACCCGGAACGCAAGGGCGGCAAGACCGGCTTCGTCAACGGCGGCTTCGCCTACGGGTCCGTGCCGTTCATCTTCCTCTTCAAGTCCTACATGGACACCAGCAACTACGGCGGCGTGCTGCTCGTCGTCGGCCTCTTCCTGGCCGCCACGGTGGCCGCGAGCGGCTTCTTCTTCAAGGACCCGCCGAAGAACTGGTGGCCGGCGCACGTCGACCCGTTGACCGTCGCCACCGACGACCCGCGGGTGCGCCGTTCGCTGCTCAAGAACCCGCCGGCCGATCACCAGTACACGCCCATGGAGGCGGTCCGCACCGGTGTGCTTCCGCTGATGTGGTTCTGCCTGCTGTGCACCGCCGGCGTGAACATCTTCGGCATCGCCTTCCAGGTGCCGTTCGGTGACGAGATGGGCTTCGCCGGCGGGATCGTGGCACTGGCGATGAGTCTCAAGGCGATCATCAACGGCACCGGCCGCGGCGTCATCGGCTGGATCTCCGACCGGTACGGCCGGCGCCAGACCCTCACGTTCGTGTGTGTGGTGCTGGGCCTGTCGCAGTTCGCGGTGTACTTCTCCGGTTCGATCGGCAGCCTGCCGCTGTTCCTCATGGCGTCGATGGTCTCCGGATTCGGCGGCGGCGCCATCTTCCCGCTGTTCGCGGCGATGACCGCGGACTACTTCGGGGAGAACAACAACGCCTCCAACTACGGCCTCGTCTACTCCTCCAAGCTGGTGTCCGGCCTCGTCGGCTCCGGCCTCGGCGCGGTGGTCGTCGCGGCGTGGGGCTACGGCGGCGCGTTCATCCTGGCCGGCTCGATCGGCCTCTTCGCCGGCGGACTCTCGCTCTTCCTGCGTCGCCCGAAGCCCGTGATCCCGGCGACCCCGCCGGACGCACTGGCGCTCAGCCGCGCGTGACAGAACCGGTGCGGTGGTGGGTTCCTCGCCCGAACCCACCACCGCACCTCCACCCCACGGGAATGTCTAGGGCGCCCCGGCGATCTGCCGCCGGTAGAACTCGGTCGTCCGCTCGGTGTGTTGGCGCATCAGGCTCTCCGCCCGGTCGGCGTCGCCGGCGGCGATCGCCTCGATGACGGCGTGGTGCTCCTTCCAGGCGTCCTCGCCCCGGGGGCGGGCGATCGGGGTGTAGTACCAGCGGACGCGGCGGTCGACCTGAGCGATCAGCTCGGCCAGCACGGCGTTTCCGGAGATCTCCGTGATGAACGCGTGCAGCGCCGCATTGGCGGTCACGAGCCGCCGCGGCCGGGCTCCCGCGCCGAGCGCGTCGAGTCCTTCCTGCTGCAGCTGCCACAGCCGCTCGACGTGGCCGGTGTCGGCGTGACCCGCGGCCAGGCGCGCGGAGTGCGTCTCCAGCACGGCGCGGGTCCCCAGGAGCTGCACCGCCTCCTCAGGGCTGGGCGTGTGCACGAACGCCCCACGCGTCGGGCGCAGGTCCACCCACCCTTCGGACTGCAGTCGCTGCAACGCCTCCCGGACCGGCTGCCGGCTCACGCCCAACTGGGCGGCCAGCTCGCCCTCCACGAGGTGCTGCCCGGGGCGCAGGGCACCGTTGACGATCAGGTCCCGCAGCGCCTCGTGCACGGCCTGGCGCAGCGGGGCCGGGCGGGCCACCCGCCGGGCCGACAACGCATCGGTGCTGTTCACGGTACGACCATACCGTATTTCGTATGCAATAGACCAAGCCTTCTGTCGCCTTCCCCTCGTGAGACATCTCTCAGTACACTACATACTGTATACAAGATCCCGAGACGGGAGCCCATTGTGAAGATCGCGATTCTCGGCGCCGGCGCGATCGGTGCCTACGTCGGCGCGGCCCTGCACCGGGCCGGGGCCGAGGTCTCCCTGGTCGCCCGCGGCGCCCACCTGGCGGCGCTGCGGCGCGACGGCGTGCGCGTGCTCAGTCCCCGCGGCGACTTCGTCGCCCGGCCGTTCGCCACGGACGACCCCGCGCTGGTGGGTCCGGTCGACTATGTCTTCCTCGGGCTCAAGGCGCACTCCTACGCCACCTGCGGCCCCCTGCTCGCGCCGCTGCTGCACGAGGGGACGGCGGTGATCGCCGCCCAGAACGGCATCCCGTGGTGGTACTTCCACGGCCTGGCCGGCCATCCGCTCGAGGGGCGGCGGATCGAGTCGGTCGACCCGGGCGGGGCGGTCACCGCGACGCTGCCGGTGCGCCGCGCGATCGGCTGCGTCGTCTACTGCTCGACCGAGATCGCCTCGCCCGGCGTGATCCGGCACCTGGAGGGGACCCGCTTCTCGATCGGCGAGCCCGACCGTTCGGTCTCCGAACGCTGCGTCGACTTCGCCCGGGCGATGGTCGCCGGCGGGCTCAAGTGCCCGGTCGAGCCGGACCTGCGCGACGACATCTGGGTCAAGCTGATGGGCAACGTGGCGTTCAACCCGCTGAGCGCGCTGACCCGGGCGACGATGGTCGAGATGTGCCGGCACCCCGGGACCCGGGGGTTGGCCGAGGAGATGATGCGCGAGACCGTCGCGATCGCCCGCGCCGCCGGGGCCGACCCGACGGTCTCCGTGGAGCGGCGCATGGCCGGGGCGGAGAAGGTCGGCCACCACAAGACCTCGATGCTGCAGGACCTCGAGGTGGGCAAGGTGCTCGAGCTCGACGCCATCCTCGGCGCGGTCGTGGAGCTCGCCACGCTGACCGGCGTGCCGGCGCCGACGCTGCGCAACGTGCTGGCGGCCGTCGATCTGCTCGCCCGCAAGGCCGCCGCCGCTTCCGCTGGGCGCGAGGCGCGGGTAGCGTAGACTGCATACAGTCTCCAGAAGGAGATCGCTCATGCGCATCGAAGAGGTCGAGGCCGCGGTCCGCAAGGCGGTGGCCGAGCATCGCGACGACCGGGGCCCGCTCCTGCCGGTCCTGCACGCCGTTCACGCCGCGCTGGGCCATGTGCCCGAGTCGGCGATCCCGTTGCTGGCCAGGGAGTTGAACCTGTCCCGCGCCGACGTGCACGGCGTGGTCACCTTCTACCACGACTTCCGCCGCACCGCCCCCGAGCGCCGGGTCGTGCGGATCTGCCGTGCGGAGGCGTGCCAGGCGGTCGGTGCCGCCGCGCTCGTCGAGCAGGCCGGCGCGCTGCCCGACATCCTCGCCGAGCAGGTCTTCTGCCTCGGCAACTGCGCGCTGGGGCCGTCCGTGCAGATCGACGGGAAGACCCACGGCCGGGTGGACGGCCCGCGCCTGCGGGCGATCCTGGAGGAGACACGATGACGACCGTGTACGTGCCACGGGATTCCGCCGCCCGCTCCGTCGGGTCGGACGAGGTGGCGGCGGCGCTCGCCCAGGATCCCGCGCTGCGCGTGGTGCGCAACGGCTCGCGGGGGATGTTCTGGCTGGAGCCGCTGGTCGAGGTGGAGACGCCGGCCGGCCGGATCGGGTACGGGCCCGTCGCACCGTCCGATGTGGACGGTCTGCGGCCCCTGCTGGCCACGGGCGACGTGACGCATCCGCTGTACGTGGGACGCGTCGAGGAGTTGCCGTGGCTGGCCGGGCAGCAGCGGGTGACGTTCGCCCGGATGGGGGTCACCGACCCGCTGTCCACACAGGACTACGTCGCCCACGGCGGCCTCGTCGGGCTGCGCGCCGCCCTGCGCCGCACCCAGGCCGAGGTGGTCGCCGAGGTCACCGCGTCCGGGCTGCGCGGGCGGGGCGGCGCAGGCTTCCCGGCCGGCGTCAAGTGGAAGACCGTGCTCGACTGCCCCGAGGGGCTGAAGTTCGTCTGCTGCAACGCCGACGAGGGGGACAGCGGCACCTTCGCCGACCGGATGGTGCTGGAGGGCGACCCGTTCATGCTCATCGAGGGCATGACCATCGCCGCCTGGGCCGTCGGCGCACGCGAGGGATACGTCTACATCCGCTCGGAGTATCCCGACGCGGTGCAGACGATGCGCGCCGCGATCGACCTTGCCCGCGCCGAGGGCTGGTTGGGCGAACGCGTGCTCGGCAGCGCGTTCGCGTTCGACCTGCACGTGCGGGTCGGCGCCGGCGCGTACATCTGCGGCGAGGAGACCTCCATGCTGGAGAGCCTGGAGGGCAAGCGCGGCACGGTGCGCGCCAAGCCGCCGATCCCCGCGATCGAGGGCCTCTTCGGGCGGCCGACGGTCGTCAACAACGTACTCACGCTCGCCACCGTCCCGGTGATCCTGGCCGACGGCGCCGAGCACTACGCCGCCCTCGGCATGGACCGCTCCCGCGGCACGCAGGTGTTCCAGCTCGGCGGCAACGTCAAGCGCGGCGGCATCGTCGAGACGGCGTTCGGGATGACGCTGCGCGAACTGGTCGAGTCCTACGGCGGCGGCACGCTCACCGGAAGACCCGTGCGCGCCGTCCAGGCGGGTGGGCCGCTCGGCGCGTACCTGCCGGAGTCCCGGTTCGACCTGCCGCTGGAGTACGAGGCGTTCGCCGCCGCCGGCGCGATGCTCGGCCACGGCGGGGTCGTCGTCTTCGACGACACCGTGGACATGGCCGCCATGGCGCGCTTCGCGATGGAGTTCTGCGCCGAGGAGTCGTGCGGCAAGTGCACGCCGTGCCGCGTGGGCGCCGTCCGCGGCGTCGAGGTCATCGACAGGATCGTTGCGGGGGAACGCCCCGACGAGAACCTCGCCCTGCTCGAAGACCTCTGCGAGCTGATGACCGACGGGTCGCTGTGTGCCATGGGCGGCCTCACGCCGATGCCGGTCCGCAGCGCGGTGGCCTTCTTTCCCGACGACTTCTTGAGTAGGAAGCCATGAGCCTGTTGAAGGAACCCGACTACGGCACCCCGCCGAAGCCCGGCCCGGCCGTCGTCGACGTCGAGATCGACGGCCTGCCGGTGACCGTCGCGGAGGGAACGTCCGTCATGCGGGCCGCCGCGCTCGCCGGCGTGGACATCCCGAAGCTGTGCGCGACCGACCGGTTGGACGCGTTCGGGTCGTGCCGGCTGTGCGTCGTCGAGATCGACGGCCGGCGCGGCACACCCGCCTCGTGCACCACGCCGGTGGCGCCGGGCATGAGCGTGCGCACCCAGACGCCGAAGGTGGCGAAGCTGCGCCAGGGCGTGATGGAGCTGTACATCTCCGACCATCCGCTGGACTGCCTGACCTGTTCGGCCAACGGCGACTGCGAGCTGCAGGACATGGCCGGCGCCGTCGGCCTGCGGCAGGTGCGCTACGGCTACCAGGGACAGAACCACCTCGACGCCACCGCCGACCGTAGCAATCCCTACTTCGACTTCGAACCCTCGAAGTGCATCGCCTGCTCCCGCTGCGTGCGCGCGTGCGGCGAGATCCAGGGGACGTTCGCGCTCACCATCGAGGGCCGCGGCTTCGACTCCAAGGTGTCCGCCGGTGCCGGTGAGTCCTTCATGGACAGTGAGTGCGTCTCCTGCGGCGCCTGCGTGCAGGCCTGCCCGACGGCCACGCTCCAGGAGAAGACGGTGCTCCAGCTCGGCATGCCGACCCGTTCCGTCGTGACGACGTGCGCGTACTGCGGGGTCGGCTGCTCGTTCAAGGCGGAACTGCGCGGCACCGAACTGGTCCGCATGGTCCCGCACAAGGACGGCGGCGCCAACGAGGGGCACTCCTGCGTGAAGGGCCGCTTCGCGTTCGGCTACGCCACCCACCCGGACCGCCGGCTCAAGCCGATGGTGCGCGAACGCATCACCGACGAGTGGCGCGAGGTCTCCTGGGAGGAGGCGATCGGCACGGTCGCGCGGCGGATGCGCGAGATCCAGGCGGCGCACGGCCCGGATGCCATCGGCGCGATCTCCTCCTCCCGCTGCACCAACGAGGAGGTGTTCGTGGTGCAGAAGATGGTCCGCGCCGCCTTCGGCAACAACAACGTCGACACGTGCGCGCGGGTGTGCCACTCGCCGACCGGCTACGGGCTGAAGCAGACGTTCGGCGAGTCTGCCGGCACGCAGGACTTCCGTTCCGTCGCGGCGGCCGACGTCATCGTCGTCATCGGCGCCAACCCCACCGACGGGCACCCGGTCTTCGCCTCCCGGATGAAGAAGCGGCTGCGCGAGGGCGCCCGACTCATCGTCATCGACCCGCGCCGGATCGACCTGGTGCGTTCGCCGCACATCGAGGCGGCGCACCACCTCCAGCTGCGCCCGGGCACCAACGTGGCCGTCGTCAACGCGCTCGCCCACGTGGCCGTCACCGAGGGCCTGGTGGACAAGGGATTCGTCGCGGACAGGTGCGAGGGCTTCGCGGAGTGGGCGGCGTTCATCGCCCGGCCGGAGCACAGTCCCGAGGCGGTCGAGGGCATCACCGGGGTACCCGCCGACGAGCTGCGCGCCGCCGCCCGCCTCTACGCGGGCGCCCCGAACGGCGCCATCTACTACGGCCTCGGCGTCACCGAGCACAGCCAGGGCTCCACGATGGTGATGGGCATGGCAAACCTCGCGATGGCCTGCGGCAACCTCGGTCGCGACGGCGTCGGCGTCAACCCGCTGCGCGGCCAGAACAACGTGCAGGGCTCCTGCGACATGGGCTCCTTCCCGCACGAGCTGCCCGGCTACCGCCACGTCAGCGACGACGCGGTGCGCACGGTGTTCGAGAAACTGTGGGACCGGCCCATCCTGGCGGACCCCGGCCTGCGCATCCCGAACATGTTCGACGCGGCCGTCGCGGGCAGCTTCCGCGGCCTGTTCGTGCACGGCGAGGACATCGCCCAGTCCGACCCCAACCTGCAGCACGTGACCGCCGCCCTGACGGCCATGGACCTCGTGGTGGTGCAGGACCTGTTCCTCAACGAGACGGCGAAGTTCGCGCACGTGTTCCTGCCCGGCGCGTCGTTCCTGGAGAAGGACGGCACCTTCACCAACGCCGAACGCCGCATCAACCGGGTCCGCGCCGTCATGAAGCCGAAGTCGGGCAAGCACGAGTGGCAGATCGTGTGCGAGATCGCCACGGCGATGGGCTACCCGATGAGCTACACGCACCCGAGCGAGATCATGGACGAGATCGCCTCTGTCACGCCGACGTTCACCGGCGTCTCCTTCGAACTGCTCGACAAGCTCGGCAGCGTCCAGTGGCCGTGCAACCCGCAGGCGCCCGAGGGCACGCCCGTCATGCACGTGGACGAGTTCACCCGGGGCAAGGGGAAGTTCGTCGTGACGGCGTACGTGCCGACGGACGAGCGGTCGACCCGCAAGTTCCCCCTGATCCTCACCACGGGACGGATCCTCAGCCAGTACAACGTCGGCGCCCAGACCCGGCGGACCGAGAACGTCGCCTGGCACCGGGAGGACATCCTCGAACTGCACCCGCACGACGCGGAGGTGCGCGGCATCACCGACGGCGACACGGTCCGCCTGGCGAGCCGGGTCGGTCAGACGACGCTGCGGGCGCACATCTCCGACCGGATGCCGACCGGCGTCGTGTACACCACGTTCCACCACCCCGTCACCGGCGCCAACGTGGTCACCACGGAGAACTCCGACTGGGCGACGAACTGCCCCGAGTACAAGGTGACCGCCGTCCAGGTGGGACTGGCCATATGAGTCACGTGATCTCCGAACAGCGGATGGCCAACCAGATCGCCGCCAATCAGCGGCACCTCCCCGAGGCGGACGCGGTAGCGGCCGTCGCCGGCCACATCGACCGTTTCTGGAACAGCTTCCTGCGGTCGCGCCTGTACGCACTGGTCGACGCGGGCGCGGCCGGGCTCGACCCGGTGGTGGTCAAAGCGGTGGAAAGGATCAGGACGTGAGACACAAGCCGGGCACCGAATGGGAAACCACCTACGCGCGGTGCGTCTCGGCCGCGCCCGAGGCGTTCGACCCCGACGGGCTGCTGAACCACTGGGGCGCCGCCTGGCGGCCGGACGGCTTCGCGCTGCCGTCGGTGTCCCCTGTGGACGGTTCGGCGATCGCCGGCCCGCCCCGCATCGACCGGGACACCGCCACCGCGGCCGTGCGCGCGGCCGCCGACCGGCACGCCGACTGGCGGCACGTGCCGCTGGCCGACCGCAAGGCGCGCGTCGGCGCGGCACTCGACGCCCTGAACGAGCACCGCGACCTCCTGGCGATGCTGCTCGTGTGGGAGATCGGCAAGCCCTGGCGGCTGGCCCGCGCCGACGTCGACCGCTGCATCGACGGCGTGCGCTGGTACGTCGCGGAGATCGACGGCATGCTCGCGGGCCGCGCCCCGCTGGCCGGCCCGGTCAGCAACATCGCCTCGTGGAACTACCCGATGAGCGTCCTCATGCACGCGATGCTGGTGCAGGTGCTCGCCGGCAACGCGGCGATCGCCAAGGCGCCCACGGACGGCGGCGTCGCCTGCCTCACGCTCGCCGTCGCCCTGGCCGCCCGGCACGGCCTGCCGCTGACGCTGGTGAGCGGCTCCGGCGCCGAACTGTCACCCGTGCTCGTCGGCGCGCCGGAGATCGCCTGTGTGTCCTTCGTGGGCGGTCGGACCGTCGGCTCGCGGCTCGTGGCGACCGACAAGCGGCTCGTGCTCGAACAGGAGGGGCTCAACTGCTGGGGCGTGTGGGAGTACTCCCAGTGGGACCGCCTCGCCGGCGAGGTGCGCAAGTCGTTCGACTACGGCAAGCAGCGCTGCACCGCCTATCCGCGCTACGTCGTCCAGCGTTCCCTCTTCGACGAGTTCCTGGCGGCGTACCTGCCGGCGGTGCGCAGCGTGGCCTTCGGCAATCCGCTGGCCGTCGCGCGTCCCGACGACCCACTGCCCAGACTGGACTTCGGGCCGCTCATCAACGCCACCAAGGCGAAGGAGCTCTCCGACATCGTCGACGAGACGATCGAGCGCGGCGGGGTGCCGCTCTACCGCGGATCCCTGACGGACGGTCGTGCTCCCGACAAGCACTTCGTCGACGGGCAGGACACCTCGGCCTACCTGGCGCCGGTGGCGATCCTGGGCCCGCCGCCGTCGTCGCCGCTGCACCACGCCGAGCCGTTCGGGCCGGTCGACACGATCGTGCTCGTCGACACCGAGGCCGAGCTGCTGGCCGCGATGAACGCCAGCAACGGCGCGCTCGTCGCCTCCCTCGCCTGCGACGACGAGGAGTACGCCGGCCGGCTGGCGAGCCAGGTGCAGGCGTTCAAGGTGGGCGTCAACCGGCCGCGCTCGCGGGGCGACCGGGAGGAGACGTTCGGCGGCAAGGGCGCGTCCTGGCGCGGCGCCTTCGTCGGCGGGTCGCTGCTCGTGCACGCCGTCACCGAGGGCCCGGCGGGGGAGCGGCTGCCCGGCAACTTCCCCGACTACTCGCTCTACCCCTGAGCGTTCTCACCCGAGCGGTCCCGGGCGTGATAGCTGTCCCGGGTCCGCTCGGTGTGCTTGCGCATCAGCTCGCCGGCCTTGCGCGAGTTGCGCGCCTCGATCGCCTCGATCAGCTCCCGGTGCTCGAGCCACGCCTCGGCACCCCGGGAGCGCGCGATCGGCCAGTAGTACCAGCGCACCCGCCGGTCGACCAGCTCGATCAGCTCCGCCAGCACCTTGTTGCCCGAAAGTTTCACGATGTAGGCGTGCAGCGCCGAGTTGGCGGCCACCATCGCCTTCTGGTCGTCGTCGGTCACCGCGATGTCGCCCTCGTTGAGCAACGAGTACAGGTGCTCGACCTGCTCCGGCGTGGCGTTCTTGGCCGCCAGCCGCGCGGACTCCGCCTCCAGCAGCGTGCGGGTCGCGAGGAGCTGGTCGGCCTCGTCCTCGGTCGGCGTGTGCACGAAGGCGCCCAGCGCCGGCCGCAGGTCGATCCAGCCCTCGGCGTGCAGGCGCTGCAGGGCCTCACGAACGGGCTGCCGGCTCACGCCCAGTTGCGCCGCGAGCTCGTTTTCCACAAGATGCTCACCGGGCTTCAGCTCGCCGTTGATGATCATCTCGGCGATCACGTCGAAGACGGCGTGGCGCAGCGGCGCGGGGCGTTCCAACGGCTGGCGGAGAGTGCGGGGCTCGCGGGGTGGGGTGGACGCCGAGGAGCGACGCCGCCGGGCGGGGGTGGTCATGGGATTTAGCATACAGTCGCCGAGATACCGTCCGGGGGACGGCACCTCGGCGAGCTGCGGAAAGACGACCTACTTGTACATCGTCTGGTTCATCGTCCCGGGGGCGTAGGCGTCCGGGTCGATCCAGACGTTGATCAGCGACGGCAGGCCCGACTCCCGGGCCCGGCGCAGTGCCGGCCCGATGTCCGCCGGGTCGCGGACCTCTTCGCCGTACCCGCCCAGCATCTCGGCGAACCGGTCGTAGTGCACGTCGCCGAGCGTGTTGCCGACCCGGGCCCGCGCCTCGCCGTACTTACGCTGCTGGCCGAAGCGGATCTGGTTCATCGAGGAGTTGTTGCCCACCACGCCGACGAACGGCAGCCCGAAGCGCACCATCGTCTCGAAGTCCCAACCCGTGAGACTGAACGCACCGTCGCCGAGGAGGCACACCACCTCCTTCTCCGGCCGGGCGTACTTCGACGCCATCGCGAAGGGCACCCCGACGCCGAGCGTGCCCAGCGGCCCCGGGTCCATCCAGTGGCCCGGCGACTTCGGTTGCACCACCCCGCCGGAGAACGTCACCACGTCACCGCCGTCGCCGATGAACACCGAGTCCTCGGTGAGGAACTCGTTGATCTCGTGCGCCAGGCGCAGCGGGTGGATGGGGGAGGCGTCCGACAGCAGCCGCGGCAGCCGCTTCCGCACGGCGGCGTTCTCCTCGGCGCGCAGCTCGTCGAACCACTCCTTGCGCGCCGCCGAGCCGTTGGCGAGCCGGCCCGAGGCGGCCTGCGTGACGGCGGCGAGGATCGCGCCCGGGTCGCCGACCAGCCCCAGGTCGATGTCGCGGTTCTTGCCGACGGTGCGGTAGTCCATGTCGATCTGCACGACCGTGGCGCCCGCGGGCAGCCGGCGCCCGTAGCCCATCCGGAAGTCGAACGGCGTCCCGACGATGATGATGAGGTCCGCGTTGTTGAACGCGTACCGCCGCGCCTGGTGGAAGTGGTGCGGGTCGCCGGGCGGCAGCGTGCCGCGGGCGGCGCCGTTCATGAACGCCGGCACGTTGAGCCCGCGCACGAAGCCGATCGCGTCGTCGGTGGCGCGGGCGGTCCACACCTGGGTGCCGAGCAGCACGGCCGGCTTCCGCGCGTGCACCACGAGGTCGGCGAGGCGTTCGACGGCGGCGGGATCGCCCGCGCTGCGGGTCGAGGCGCGGTAGCGGCCGGCCTGCGGGATCACGCAGTCGGCGAGCGCCACCTCGGCGTCGAGCACGTCGCGCGGGATCTCCAGGAACGACGGCCCGGGCGCGCCGTTGTAGCACTCGCGGAAGGCCATCGACACCATGTCGGCCGCGCGCGAGGTGTGCGGCACCGTCGCGGCGAACTTCGTGATCGGCGCCATCATGTCGACGTGCGGCAGGTCCTGCAGGGAGCCCATCTTGTGCTGGCTCAGCGCACCCTGCCCGCCGATGAGGAGCATCGGGCTCTCCGCCCGGAACGCGTTGGCGACGCCGGTGACGGCGTCGGTGGTGCCCGGGCCGGCGGTCACGACGGCGCAGCCGGGCTTGCCGGTGGCCCGCGCGTAGCCGTCGGCGGCGTGCGCGGCGACCTGCTCGTGCCGTACGTCGACGACGTCGATGCCCTCGTCCACGCAGCCGTCGTAGATGTCGATGATGTGGCCGCCGCAGAGGGTGAAGATGACGTCGACTCCCTCGGCCTTGAGGGCCTTCGCCACCAGGTGCCCGCCGGAGATGCGTTCGGAGTCGCGGCTCGGCTCCCGCAGGATGGCCTCCGCGGCCGCCGCGTCACTCGCCGTCTGGGTCATAGCTGACTCCCTTGGGGGGTATGAAGACTGCATACCGTATGCGGTTCTCCCATCCTGAACCACCGCCACACGAGGTGTCCATAGTTCTACTGTCTTCCGTTCACTGTATACAGTATCCTCAGCCTCATGGACCTTTATGAGTTCCAGGCGAAGGACCTCTTCGCCAAGCACGGCGTGCCGGTCCTGCCGGGCGCCGTCGCTCAGACCCCCGCGCTCGCCGAGGAAGCGGCCGCCGCGCTCGGCGGACCCGTCGTCGTCAAGGCCCAGGTGAAGACCGGCGGACGGGGCAAGGCCGGCGGCGTCAAGCCGGCACCCGACCCGGCCGCCGCGCACGACCGGGCGGGCGACATCCTCGGCATGGACATCAAGGGCCACACCGTCCACCGCGTGCTGGTGCTCGCCGCCGCCGACATCGCCGCCGAGTACTACGTGTCGTTCCTGCTCGACCGCACCCGTCGCACGTTCCTCGCCATGGCGTCCGTCCACGGCGGGATGGAGATCGAGGAGGTGGCCGCCACCCATCCCGACGCGCTCGTGCGCGTGCCGGTGGACCCCCTCGCCGGCCTCACCCGCGAAGCGGCGCTGGGCATCGCGGCGGCGTTCCCCCAACCGGAGCGGGTGGCCGACGTCCTGCTGAGGCTGTGGGCGGCGTTCGTCGCCGAGGACGCCACCCTCGTCGAGGTGAACCCGTTGGCGCGCACCGCATCCGGGGAGATCGTCGCGCTCGACGGCAAGGTGACCCTCGACGACAACGCCCGGTTCCGCCACCCCGACCACGCGGCCCTGGACGACAGCGCCGCGGCCGACCCCGTTGAGGCCCGCGCCCGGGAACGGGGGCTCAACTACGTGAAGCTCGACGGCGGCGTCGGCGTCATCGGCAACGGCGCCGGTCTCGTCATGTCCACATTGGACGTCGTCGCCCACGCCGGCGAACGGTTCGGCGGCGCGCGCCCCGCCAACTTCCTCGACATCGGCGGCGGCGCCTCGGCCGAGGTGATGGCCGACGGCCTCGACATCGTGCTCGCCGACCCGGACGTGCGCAGCGTCCTGGTGAACGTCTTCGGCGGCATCACCGCCTGCGACGCCGTCGCCGACGGGATCGTGCGCGCCTTCGCCCTCCTCGCCGAGCGCGGCGAGCCGGTCGGCAAGCCCGTCGTCGTGCGCCTCGACGGCAACAACGCCGTCCGCGGGCGGGACATTCTCCGCACCGCCGCGCTGCCCGGCGTCCGGCTGGTGGACACCATGGACGAGGCGGCCTCGCTCGCCGCCTCGCTCGCTTCGTAAGGCGGTTCGACATGAGCGGACGCTTGCGGGAGCGAATCATGAAGCAGGGCGCACTCGTGTCTCAGGGCGCCGGGGAGCGAAGCGAGGCGGCGTCATGAGCATCTTCGTCAACAGGAACAGCCGGGTCATCGTCCAGGGGATGACCGGCTCCGAGGGACGCCGGCACACCGCCCGGATGGTGGCCGCCGGCACCACCGTCGTCGGCGGCGTCAACCCGCGCAAGGCGGGCTCCACAGTGGACGGTCTGCCGGTGTTCGGCGGCGTCGCCGAGGCGATGAAGGAGACCGGCGCGGACACCACGGTGTCGTTCGTGCCGCCGGCGTTCACGAAGGACGCCGTGCTCGAGGCGATCGACGCCGGCATCGGCCTCGCCGTCGTCATCACCGAGGGCGTGCCGGTGCACGACACGGCGGCGTTCCGGGCGCGCGCGGTCGCGGCCGGCAACCGCACGCGCGTCATCGGGCCCAACTGCCCGGGAGTCATCAGCCCGGGCGCGTGCAACGTCGGCATCATCCCGGCCGACATCACCGGCCCGGGCCGGATCGGGCTCGTCTCCAAGTCCGGCACGCTCACCTACCAGCTGATGCACGAGCTGCGCGAGTTCGGGTTCTCCACCTGCGTCGGCATCGGCGGCGACCCGGTCATCGGCACGACGCACATCGACTGCCTGGAGGAGTTCGAGAAGGACCAGGAGACCGACGTGATCGTCATGATCGGTGAGATCGGGGGCGACGCGGAGGAGCGGGCGGCGGCCTATGTCAGGGAACGGTGCACCAAGCCCGTCGTCGCCTACGTGGCCGGCTTCACGGCACCCGAGGGGAAGACGATGGGCCACGCCGGCGCGATCGTCTCGGGTTCCGCCGGGACGGCCGCGGCCAAGAAGGAGGCGCTCGAGGCGGCCGGAGTGCGGGTCGGCCGCACCCCGACGGAGACCGCCGCCCTGGTCCGCGAACATCTCACCTGAACGCCGCGCGGGACAGGCACACGAATGTGCCTTCTTCCGCGGCCGCGCCGGGACGGGGATCCTGGGCCCGTGCTCTTCGACGACGACACCCGCGCGCTGCTCGACGGGAAGAACTTCGCCAGCGTCGCCACCCTGAACCCGGACGGCGGCCCGCAGTCCTCCGTGGTGTGGATGCGCCGCGAGGACGACACGATCGTGTTCACCGCGATCAAGGGTCGCCGCAAGGTGCGCAACCTCCTGCGCGACCCGCGGGTCAGCGTCACCGTGTTCGACCTCGGAAACCCCTACCACTCCGTGGAGATCCGCGGCCGCGCGACCGTGACCGACGATCCCGCCAAGGAACTGCCCGAGCACCTCTCGCGGCGCTACCTCGGCGTGTCGCCGCCGCCCGAGCCGGCCGACCTGGAGCGCGTGGTGGTGCGCGTGATCCCGGAGCGGATCAACGTGTTCAGGGTCTAGGTTGGACGGCGTGGCCGACCTCGACGACTTCGCCGCCCTCGTTCCCCGCGACCACGGGCTGTGCGTGGTCAGCACCCTGCGCCCCGACGGCTCGGTGCAGTCCTCGGTGGTCAACGCCGGCGTGCTGGCGCACCCGCACCGCGACGGGCGGGTCGTGGGCCTGGTGGCCCGCGGCGACAGCCGGAAACTGCGGCACCTGCGGGCCGACCCGCGCGTCACGATCGTCGTGCGGGCCGGCTGGCAGTGGGTCGCCGTCGAGGGGACCGCCGAGCTGATCGGGCCCGACGACCCGGCGCCGGACGTCGACGCGGAGGCGCTGCGGCTGCTGTTGCGCGAGGTGTTCACCGCCGCCGGTGGGACGCACGACGACTGGGCGACCTACGACCGGGTGATGGTGGAGGAACGCCGCACCGCCGTGCTCGTCACGCCGCGCCGGGTCTACACCAACCCCGGCAACTGAGCCGGCTCCCGCACGCCGGCGGCGGTCGGGGTGACCCAGCGCATCAGTGAACGGGCGGCCTCGATCACCGTCGTGCGGTCGTGCGTCAGCGCGAAGCCGAAGCGGCGTTCGTGGTCCGGCCCGCCGTCGCCGACGTCCCGGGCGACGAGCGCGGCCGCCTGGTGCGGGCCGACGACGATGACGTTCCACTCGCCGTGCAGCGGGTCGTCGGGGGCGAGGCGGGCGCCCCGCACGCCGGGTGCCGGTTCGTCGTCGAGGCCCACGCCGAGCGCGGCGACCAGCGGGCTGTGCGCGGCGATGCGCGCGAAGCGCACCGCTGTGGCGGGAGTGAAGTGCCGGGCGTCCTGGAAACAGGCCATCAGCACCGGCGGCTGCGAACCGGTGCCGCAGAGCGCCTCCAGGTGCCGGCTCATCGGCATGAGGAGTTCCTTCGTGCTGCGGGTCACCGGTCGGCGCGCGCCGACCACCCCGAACGGCGTCCGGTCGTCGCGCCGCGGCGGCTCGATGAACGGCAGTTCGGCCCGTGCCGGGGTGCGCGACGGAAGCGGCGCCGGCCGGCCGAAGTACCAGCCCTGCCCGACGGTGGCGCCCATCGTGCGGGCGACCGCCAGGTGCGCGGCCGTCTCGATGCCCTCCGCGAGCACCACGGCGCCGCTCGCCTCCGCGTAGGCGGCCACGGCGGCCACCACCCGCGCGGTGTGCGGCTCGTCCGGGCGGTGCAGCAGCCCCATGTCGAGCTTCACCACGTCCGGGTGCACGAACGGCATCAGCGCGAGCGAGGCCGGGTCGGCGCCGACGTCGTCCAGCGCCACGCCCCACCCGGCGGCGCGCACGCTCGCCGTGGCCGCCAGCAGCCCGGACGGGTCCCGCGCGATGGCGCGTTCGGTCATCTCGGTCACCACGCGCAGGCGTTCGCGCGCCTCGCTCACCAGCGGCCCGAGGTCGTCCGGGCACCCGGCCCGCCAGGCGGCCGGCTCCATGTTGACGAACCAGGTCAGCGACGGGTCCAGGTCGGCCCGCAGCACCGCCCGGAACGCCACCGCGCGGCACACCCAGTCGAGTTCCGCCTCGCGGCCGACCTCCCGGGCCGCCCCGAACAGCGCCGCCGGAGACTCCCACGCGGTGCCGGCCGGCCCCCGCGCGAGCGCCTCGTAGCCGACGACGCCGCCGGTGGCGAGGTCGACGAGGGGCTGGAACACGGGGGTGACGGCCCGCCGGTCGATGAGTTCGTGGATGTCCCGCACGCAGGTATTATCGGCACCGCCGGCGGTCGCCGAAGCGTCTCACTCGAACTCGCGCACCGCGTCGATCGAGGCGCCGTGCGGCGTGTTCGCCTCCCGTTCGATCATGATCTCCACCAGCACCGGGCGGCTCGTCGCCACGGCCTCCTTGCGCGCCCACTCGATCGCGTCGCGGATCTCGCCGGGCTTGAACACCCGCCGCCCGGCGCACCCGTACGCCTCCATGATCTTCACGTTGTCGGTGCCGAAGGTGTCGTAGTGGATGTCCACCTCGAAATTGATCCCGTAGGGCAGTTCGGCCTGCCGGATCAGCCCCAGGTACTCGTTGTTCAGCATGATCAGCACGAACGGCACGTCGTACTGCGCCGCCACGGCCAACTCCTCGACCAGGAACTGGAACGAGTAGTCGCCCACGACGCCGACCACCTCGGCGGCCGGCTCGGTGTGCTTGAGCGCCTTCTTCACCCCGATCGCCGCCGGGATCTCCCAGCCGAGCGGGCCGGCCTGCCCGCACACGTGGTAGCGGCGCGGGCGGTGCACCTTCTGGTGCTGGCCGCCCCAGATCTGGTACAGCCCGATGGCCGTCACGAAGTACGTGTCCGGCCCGAAGATCTCGTTGATCTCCTTGTACACGCGGGGTGCCTTCACCGGAACGCTGTCGAAGTCCTCCCGCCGGGTGAGCGTCGCGCGCAGCTGGCGGACCCGTTCGGTCCACTCGCCGGGGGTCCGTCCGGCGGCGCGGCGGCGCGCCAGGTCCAGCAGCGCCCGCAGGAACAGCCGCGCGTCGGCCACCACCCCGAGGTCCGGTTCGAAGACCCGGCCGAGCTGCGTCGGTTCGACGTCGACGTGCACGAACGTGCGACCGCCGCGGTACACGTCGAGCGCACCGGTGTGCCGGTCGCCGAAGCGCGCGCCGACGGCCAGCACGAGGTCGGACTCCAGGAACGACGCGTTGCCGTAGCGCTGCGACGTCTGGATGCCGGTCATCCCGGCGTGCAGCGGGTGGTCGTCGTCGAGCGCGCCCTTGCCCATCAGCGTGACCTGCACCGGCACCTGCAGGTACTCGGCGAGCGCGCGCAGTTCGGCGGAGGCGTCGGCGAGCACCACCCCGCCGCCGGCGAGGATCAGCGGGCGTTGCGCGGCGAGCAGCATGTCCAGCGCCCGTTCGACCCGGGGCGGGTGCGGCTCCACAGTGGACACCGGCAGCGGAGCGTCCACAGTGGAGTCCCACTCGATCTCCTGCCGTTGCACGTCCAGCGGCAGGTCGATGAGCACCGGCCCGGGCCGTCCCGAACGCGCCACCCGGAACGCCTCACGGAAGATCCAGGGCGCCTGGGCGGCCTCCTTCACCTGCACCGCCCACTTGGTGACCGGTGTCGCGATCGCCACGATGTCGACCGCCTGGAACGCCTCCTGGTGCAGCTTGCTCGACACCGCCTGCCCGGTGACGCACAGGATCGGGATGGAGTCCGCCTGCGCGGTGTACAGGCCGGTGATCATGTTCGTGCCGGCCGGGCCGGAGGTGCCGACGGCGACGCCGACGTTGCCGGTCACCCGGGACCAGCCGTCGGCCATGTGCGTGGCGCCCTCCTCGTGCCGCACGATGAGATGTTCGATGCGGCCGTCGGTCTCCAGCGCCGCGTAGAACGGCAGGATGGCCGCGCCGGGGCAGCCGAACACGGTGTCGACGCCTTCCGAGCGCAGCACGTCGACGACGGCCTGCATGACGGGGACCCTGGGCATGCGTGTGCCTCCTAGCGGCCGGAGACGGACTCGAGGACGGTCAGCAGTGCGGAGTGGTCCTGCCCGCCGTGCCCCTGGGCGCGGGCGGCGGCCACCAGTTGGGCGACGAGGCCGGACACCGGCAGCGCCACGTTCGCGCGGCGGGCGGCGTCCAGCACGATGCCCATGTCCTTGTGGTGCAGGTCGATCCGGAAGCCGGGCGTGAACTCGCGGGCCAGCATCGAGGCGCGCTTCAGGTCGAGGATGCGGCTCGCGGCCAACCCTCCACCGAGGACGTTCAGGCCGGCCTCGGCGTCCACCCCGGAGGCGTCCAGCAGCACGATGGCCTCGCTGACGAGCGCGTAGATTCCGGCGACGACGAGCTGGTTGGCCGCCTTCACGACCTGCCCGGCGCCGTGGCCGCCGACGTGCACCACGGTCCTGCCGAGCACGTCGAACAGCGGCCGCGCGGCGGCGAAGTCGGCCGCGTGCCCACCGACCATGATGGACAGTGCGGCCTGTTTCGCACCGGCCTCCCCGCCCGAGACCGGGGCGTCGAGCACCCGGACGTCGCGCGTGGCGGCCGCTTCGGCGATCGCCACGGAGGTCTCCGGGCGGATGGTGCTCATGTCGACGAGCAGGGTCCGCGGCCGCGCGTGCGCGAGCACCCCGCCGTCGCCGAGCACCACCCGTTCCACCTGGGGGTGGTCGGGGAGCATGGTGACGACGACGTCCGCGTCCGCGACCGCCTCGGCAACCGACCCGGCCGCCTTGCCGCCCGCGGCGACGAGCCGGTCGACCCCCGCCGGAGCCACGTCGTAGCCCGTCACGTCGTAGCCGGCGGTCACGAGGTGGCCCGCCATGGGGGAGCCCATGATGCCCAGGCCGACGAAACCGATGTGCCTCATGAGTGCTCCTTCACTCGTAGCCAGCCGAAACTGTCCACAGTGGACACCGAGGGGACGTATTCCAGGCCGACGTGGCCGGTGTACCCGGCCGCGCCGAGCGCCGTCAGGAGGCCGCGCACGTCGAGCGCGCCGGTGCCGGGCTCGTGCCGGCCGGGCGCGTCGGCGAGCTGCACGTGCCCGATCCGGCCGATGAGACCGCGCACCACCGCGCCGAGGTCGTCGCCGTTGACGGCCAGGTGGTAGAGGTCGGCGAGCAGCCGCAGGTTGGTGCGGCGCGGCAACCGGTCCAGCACCGCGAGGGCGTCGGCCGCCCGCCGCAACGGGTAGCGGGGCGCGCCGCTGAGCGGTTCGAGCAGCACGCTCGCCCCGATGCGCGCGGCCGCCTCGCCGGCGAAGGTGAGGTTCTCCAGCGCGAGTTCGTCCTGGGCGGCCGGGGCGTAGCCGTCGACCCGGTTGCCGTAGAGCGCGTTGAACGCCGGGCAACCGAGCCGTTCGGCGATGTCGATGGCGACCGCGACGGAGTCGCGGAACTCGGCCCGCCGGCCGGGCCAGGAGAGCAGGCCGCGGTCGCCGGCCGGCAGGTCGCCGGCGAAGAAGTTCAGCCCGACGAGGGAGACGCCGGCCGCGGCGACGGCGTCCACGAAACGGTCCACGTCGGCGTCGTCCGGTACGGCCACGGGAAAGGGCCACCAGAACTCGATGGCGTCGAAGCCGGCGGCGCGGGCCGCGGCGGGGCGTTCCAGCAGGGGGAGCTCGGTGAACAGGATCGACAGGTTGACGTCGAAGCGCAGGCCGTCCATCAACACATACTGTATGCAGTATGTGCAGGGGTCAACCCGTTCGGGACGTCACGTCGAGGAACAGTCCCTGACCCAGACGATCCCGTCGACGCCGGCGAGCCGGGCCGGGTCCAGCGGGAAGTAGCCGAACCAGTCCTGCGGACGGGCGCGCTCCGCCTTCACCGACCGCGGGTCCACCACGAACCGATCCCCGGGCAACGCGTACAGCTGCCCCTCGATCGTGTCGGCGGGCGGCTCCCCGACGCCGTGCCCCGGGATCGTGCCGAGCGCACCGGCCACGAACCGGTACTCCGGACCCAGGTGCGCCCGCACGATCGCGCCGGAGCTCCACCACTCCAGCTCCATGCCGCCCATCTTCATCGTGCTCGGTTCGCGGTGCAGGTGCAGGTTGTGCGTGTGCACCAGGGTCGGCACCCGCGCGGCGAGGGCGAGGATGTTGTCGGCGATGATCGAGGCGCGCACGCCGAGCAGCCGCGTCATGCGGGCCGGCGTCGGGTCGGCCATCCAGTGGTGGTAGCGCAGCAGCGCGGTGGCGGCGCGCGCGTAGAGCCGGGCCCGGTCGAGGCCGCGCGTCAGCTGCGGCGTGAAGGCCGAGAGCAGCGCCGTCAGGTCGTCGGCGATCAGCCGCAGCTCCCGCGCCTGCGGCGAGCGCCCGAACGACCTCGTCGGGTCCGCCACGGCCGCCTCGTCGGTCCAGCGGTCGTCCTCGCCGGCCAACGTCTCGATGTGCGCGGCGGTGCAGGGCAGCAGCGTCGGGTCGAGCAGACCCGCCAGGTAGGCGTGCAGGTCCAGCAGCACCCGCCGGGGGCTCTCCCCGTAGGAGATCTCCTGGGCGCCGTCCAGGCCGGCGAAGCGCACCCGGTCGTGCGCCGGGCGGTCCGCGTTGAACTCGCGCATCCACGCCACCAGCGCGCGGTTGCCGGCGCCGGCGCCGAAGCCGTGGCTGAAGCCGCGGGCCATCACGTCGTCGAGGTCGCCCTCCCCGGTCGTGACGTAGTCGTCGACGATCAGGCCGCGCAGGCAGTCGCTCTCGATGCCGACCGCACGGTAGCCGGCCTCCTCGATCAGCCGGGTGAACAGGTCGTTGCGCGCGCGCAGGAGTTCGTCCTGCCAGTGGGTGGGCTCACCGAGGGCGAGCACGCGCGGACGGGTCGGGAGCAGCCGCAGAACCGCGGCCGCCGAGATGTCGTCAACCATGCCCTCAACGCTATCGTTGAACCTACGGTGGAGACTTTGGCCCGAAAGCAGTCGAGCGATGGCGGAAAAGTTTCAAAGGCCGGTCGACCTGGCTCGGCGGCACGGCCTGTCCACGCAGGCGGTGCGCAACTACGAGGACGCCGGCATCCTGCCGCCCGCCGCGCGCACCGTGTCCGGCTACCGCGCCTACACGCCGCGGCACGCGGGGGCGCTCGACGCGTTCCTGGCGCTGCTGCCCGGGCACGGTCACCGGGCCGCCACGGCGATCATGCGGGCGGTCCACCGCGACGCGACGGAGGAGGCGCTGCGCCTGCTCGATGAGAGCCACGTGCAGCTCCTGGAGGACCGGCTGCTGCTGGAGGCCGTCGAGGCCGCGCTGCGCGGCGTGGCGTCGGTGACGACGGCGTCGGAGCGGGGGGACACGTTCATCGGGCCGCTCGCGCGCCGGCTCGGCGTCAAACCCGCGACGCTGCGCAAGTGGGAACGCGCCGGCCTCCTGACGCCGCGCCGCGACCCGCGCACCGGCTACCGCGTCTACGGCGCCGCCGAGGTGCGCGACGCCCGCCTGGCGCACCAGCTCCGGCGCGGCGGCTACCCGCTGGCCCGGATCGCGGTCGTGATCGCGCAGGTGCGCACCGCCAAGGGGATCGGCCCCCTGGAATCCACCCTGGACGACTGGCGGGACCGGCTCACGACCCGCGGCCGCGCGATGCTCGGCGGCGCCGCCGCCCTGCACACGTACCTCGCGAGCTTCGACGCGGCTGATCCTCCCGCGCCGACCCGGCACCGCCACGGGCGCGGCGCGGCCGGGTCCGGGTGACCGTCCCGGGTGGACGGTTCACTCTGGAACCTCACGGATGGCGGATGCTCGGTCGAGGGTTTCGCCGTCGGCTGCGATATGAGTGGACCATGACCTTGTCCGTCCATGATCTCGCGCCGCAGACGGCCAACCTGCGCGCCCACTGGGTCGCCTGGGGCGGCGCGCCCGACCCCGACGACGCGCTGGTGTACTACCGCAGCGGCCTGCAGCACCCCATGCTCAACGGCGTGCTGCGGCTGCGCGACCGGCCGCTCGACGAGGCGGCCACCGAGGTCGAACGGCGCCTCGCGGGCCTGCCGTGGCGCTGGTGGGTCGGGCCCGACAGCGATCCCGGGGTGGCCGCGGGCCTCGCCGCACGCGGGTACGTCCGCCGCGGCGCAGTGCCGATCATGGCGATGGGGCTCGACCGGATCCCGGAACCACCGCTGCCGGACGGCCTCACGATCGCCCGGTCCGACGCGGCGGAGTACGTCGGCGCCTACGCGGGGCCGTTCGGCGTCCCGCCCGAGCTGCTCGAGGCCACCGTCGACGCCGAACGCCGGCTGCGCACCGACCTCGGCACGCTGATCCGGCTGGTCGGCCGGGTCGACGGCCGCGCGGTCGCCGCGGCCGCGGTGCTCCTCACCGGCGAGGTGGCGGGCCTGTACTGGATCGCCACCGACGCGGCCCACCGGCAGAAGGGCATCGCCGCCGCGCTCACGGCCGCCGCGATGGCGGCCGGACGCGAACACGGCGGGTCGATCTGCACGCTCCAGGCCAGCAGCCTCGGCGAGCCGGTCTACCGCCGGCTCGGCTTCGCGACGGTCGCCGAGATACAGGCCTTCACACTGCCTGCCGACTAGATGAGTAAGTCCTAAGTCGGCCCTGGTGTGGGGGGATGGCGAAGGGTGTCGATGATCCGTTTGTGACGACAGACCTCAACACCCTTCTGACCGCACTGTACGTGAAGATCGATGACTGGCTGGGACGGCCACGTAGGACCGGTCGCCCGCCGATGCTCTCGGATGCCGAACTGCTCACGATGGCGGTGGCGCAGGTCCTGCTCGGCGTGCGTTCCGAGGCGCGCTGGCTGCGGTTTCTGCCCCGGGTACTGCCCGGGGCGTTTCCGTACCTGCCCGGCCAGTCCGGCTACAACAAGCGTCTGCGCGCGGCGGTGCCGCTGCTGAGACGCGCGATCCGCGCCGTCGCGACCGACACCGATCTGTGGTCCGACACGACCTGGATCATCGACTCGACCCCGGTCGAGTGCGGCCGCTCCCGCGCCACGGCGAAACGCTCGAACCTGGCCGGATGGGCCGGCTACGGCTACTGCTCGTCACACTCACGGTTCTTCTGGGGACTACGACTGCATCTGATCTGTACCCCGTCCGGCCTGCCGGTCACGTGGGCACTGGCCACACCGAAGATCGACGAACGGCAAGTCCTGACCGCCGTCCTGGACCACGACCCGAACCTGCTCAGCGACCGGCCCGGTCTCCTGATCCTCGCCGACAAGGGCTACGTCTCGGCCGAACTGGACCGGTGGCTGACCGATCGTGGGGTTCGGCTACTGAGACCGTCCTACCGCAACCGGACCCCACGACCGGGCGAACACCTACTCAAATCCGTCCGCCAACTTATCGAGTCGGTCAACGACACCCTCAAAGGCCAACTCGACCTCGAACTCCACGGCGGACGCAGCGACGCAGGCGTGACCGCCCGCGTCGCGCAACGACTCCTCGCGATGACCGCCGCCATCTGGCACAACCGCGCCACCGGCCAACCCGTCACCCGCTCACTAACCGCCTACGACCACTAACCAATAGGACTTACTCGTCTAGGTCCTGTCTCGCGGACCACGCCGGCCTGCGGCGGACTCAGACGCCGCCCGGCCGCACGCCGGTCACACCCGGATACGACACCGGTATCCGGGCGCGCCCGGCGCACACCCAGCCGACCCCTGAGCCTCGCCTCGGCTCGACGTGATCCACGAGACAGGCCCTAACGGAACTTCTCCGCGGTCGTCTGCAGCGTCGCGTGATGCCCCACCCAGTCGAACTCGTCCGGCCCCGGCATGTTGGACATCCCGGCCCGGTGCCCGGTCGCCCCGTCGATGAGTTCGCGCACGATGTCGGCGTGGCCGGCGTGCCGGTGCGTCTCGGCCGTCATGTGGACCAGGATCTGGTGCAGCGTCACCGGATTGCGGTCCGCCGGCCACCACGGCACCCGGCCCTCCGCGTCCAGCGGCAGCGCCTCGATCGTGGCGTCGGAGTGCGCCCACGCCCGACGGTAGAGGTCGGTCAGGTACTCCCGGGACTCGTCCGCGGTGGCCCACATGTCGGCGCCGCGCGGCGCGTCGTCGGCGTACCACGGGATCTCCTCCGGGAACGGCCGCCCGAAGCACTCGCCGAAGTACTCGGCGTCCACCCCCGCCAGGTGCTTCACCAGACCGAGAAGGTTGGTGCCGGTGGGTACCAGCGGCCGGCGCACGTCGTAGTCGGAGAGGCCGTCGAGCTTCCACAGCAGAGCCTCGCGGGCCGTCCTGAGATAGCGGTGCAGGTCCGCCTTCATCGCGTCGTGGTCCACCCCGACAGCATCCCATCGAGGCGCCGTATCGGACACTGGGGGACATGGCCAGTGCGACAGGAGTGGAAGCGGACCGTCAGGCAGACCCGTTGGCACAGGTGCGACGTCTGTTGCGGCATCGCGAGTACCGCCGGGCCGTCGAGATGATCGACCGTCGCCTGATCGGCGTCGTCGCCGTCGACACGCGGTTCCCGTTGGAGGATCTCAAGACCTACGCCTACGAGCGGCTCTCCCGCTTCGGCCCCGGCCCCTCCTGGCGCACCCCGGTCAGCCTGCGCCGGGGCAACCCGGTGAGCCTGCGCCGCCCGGTCACCGTCGACCTGCGCCGCCTCGACCGCGCCGAGCTGGAGCAGGTGCTGCGCTGGCTGCTCGCCGGCGAGATCCGGGCCGCCGACGAGGCGCTGCGCGCCGGCGACTGGACCGGCGTCGTCACGGCCGCGGAGTTCGCCGGGCGGATCGACGACCGCAGCACCCGCATCGCCGCCGCGCACGCCCGCGGCCTGTACGAGCTGGCCGTCGACGCGCTCGACCGTGAGTCGCCGGACCTCGACGACGTGCTCGGCCAGCTCCAGCGGGCGGCCCGGCTCGCGGCCCGCGCCGGTACCGACCCGTCGCTGGGCGCCGGCCCGAAGAAGCTCACCGCCGGCATCGAGGAGGTCGCCGCGATCGTCGAGCGCCGCCGCGCCCGGGCCGCCCGGGTCGAGGCGGTGCGCTCGGTGGTGCGCCGGTTCAACCGGCTGACCGAGCACTACGCCGACCGGGACCAGCTGATCAGCCACGTGCAGCTGGGCAACGCGCGGGCGTCGCTGGCCCAGATCCGCGGGGACGTCGAGCGGTTGCTGCCGCAGCACGAGCCGGATTCCCCGGCCAGCCGGATGCTCGCCGACCTCCGCGTCAAGATCGACCAATACAAGATCCAGTTGGAGCGGATCGGGCGTACCCTGCGCGCCGAATAGAGCTTCATTTCGCGGGGCCGTCGGGCGGGTTCGTTGTGCGGATGCCGGTTGATGGATGACGTGTCCGCGTCGGCGGTAGTGGCTGGTCCTGGCGTCGGCTTGGTGTCGGCGGCGCCAGGTTGACCGGTGCAGCCAGTGGTCGATGGTGCTGATGGTGACGAACCCGGGCTGTCGTACTAGTGGAGTTGTCATGGTTCGACCTCTGTGCGGCTGTGGCCGCGACTCAGGGCAGTACCGTGTCCCGGTGATTCGCGTGGAGGTATCGCGGGAGTATCCGACCACGACGGCTGCGGCGTTCGACTACATCACCGATCCGGCGAACTGGCCGGACTACTGGCCCGACCTCATCAGAGTCGAAACGCCGGAGCGGTCCTGGGCCGAGCCGGGCGATGAGATGCGCCTGCGGATGAGGTTCATGCGGAGCGAGGTCGTGATGCAGATGGCTCTCGATCGGCTGGTGCCGGCACAGGTCGTGGAGTACCACTCGCGGCAAGACGGCATGCCGGAACTGCGGCACGAACGCCACTGGGAGCAGCGTGACAACGGGTTCCGGTACCGGATCGCGGTGTCCTACGAGCCACGGCCGGGCGCGAAAGGGTTCTTTGATCGCGTCCTGGTGAGACGTGGGGTGAAGAAGGCACTGACGCGCACGCTGGACAATCTGGAGTCACGCCTGACATAGCATCGCGGGTGCGGCCCTGGGCGGCTGTCTTACTAGATCTCGCCACCCAACCGCTTCGCCTGGGCGATCGCGCTGTCGGCCTGGGCGTTGAGTTGTTCCAGGGCGGTGCGTTGCTGGTCGACCTCCTCGCGGATGAGCGTCGTGGCGGTGCCGATGCCGCCGATGCCGTCGCTCATGCCCTTGATCGCCGAGGCCACCGCGCCGGCGTCGGTCTGGAGTTCGCCGATGATCTCGGTGATCTCCTCCGTGAAGCGGGCCGTGTCCCGGGAGAGATCCTTCACCTCGTTGGCCACGACGCCGAAGCCGCGGCCGTTCTCGCCGGCGCGCGCGGCCTCGATGGTGGCGTTCAGGGCGAGGAGGTTGGTCTGGTCGGCGACCCGGTTGATCAACGCGGCCACGCCGCTGACCCGCCGCAGGCTCTCGCCGAGCGCCAGCACCACCGTGTCGGCCCGCTGCGCCTGATCCACCACCAGCGCGGTCACCCGGTCGGCGGCCGCCACCTGGTGCTCGATCGACGTGGCCGTCGAACGCACCGCGTGCAGCCGTTCGACCACCTCGTGCAGGGGGCCGGTGACCAGGCCGTTCGTGCCGTCGAGCAGGGACTCCGCCCGGCCGCGGGCCGCCTCCTCGGCCGCCCGCTGCCGGTTCAGCAGGTCGTGCATCTGCGCGTCGAGGCCGTCGCGTTCGGCCAGCGTGGCGCGCAGTTCCTCCTGGGCCCGGTCGCGGGCGACGATCTCACCGGCGTTCGCGGCGATGATCCGCTGGTTCTCCCGCATCGTGATCGCCATCCGGACCAGGGCGACGATCAGGGCGAGCCCGGCCACGGCGACGCCCGCCCAGATCAGCCCGAACGGCTGCGCCAGCACCAGCACGCCCAGCGGCAACACGCTGAACGCCACCGGCACGAACATGCCGCGGTCGTCCGCCCGCACGTGGCGCTCCGGCACCCGGGTCCAGTGCGTGACGGCGGTGGCCAGCAGCGTGATCCCGGTCAGGATGAACGGGTCGCCGTACTTCGACGTCTCGTCGGTCCCGAGCAGGTACCACAGGTCGCCGATCTCCCACGCGAGCACCGCCGCCGCGAGGACGGCCAGTTTGCGGTCGATCCGCCACCCGTTTAGCGCCACGGCGCTGACCACGCCGCCGAGCAGGATCAGGTCGGCGATCGGGTACGACAGGAACGTCACCTTCGCCCAGAACGGCGAGCCGCCGTTGCCTGACATGGCCGGTGGCAGCGTCACGCACACGACCACCGCCGCCACGGCGAGGCCGCTCAGCATGCCGTCGAGCCGGGTCGCGAGCATCGTGCGCCCCACCCGTTGCCGCGTCAGCACCAGCAACGCGACGTACTCGCACGGGTAGATCGCCAGCCACAGCGGATCGGCCCAGGACGGGACCGGCACCTCGCCGTCGACCGCGACCAGCGTGGCGACCAGCCCGCCGAGCGCGTCCAGCACGAGGCCGACGCCGACCACGCCGGCGATCCACCGCTGCGACGGGTCGACCTGCGCCGCCCGTAGGCACGCGACGGCGGCACCGACGAGCACGCCGTTGAAGACCCACACCGAGTAGAGCGAACTGTCCTCGGCGCCGAGCCCGAGGAACGCGTGCGCCCACATGATCGCGGCCAGCACCGCGCAGAACGCGAGGATCGGGCGTACCCCGCTCGCCGGCCGCTCGTCGGTGCGCGCTGTCACGTTCAGAGCATTCGTCAGACCGGTGGGCGACCTGACCACTTCTCCGCCGTGAACCGTCGTATTCGAGCCGATCACCGTCTTGTGACGGAACGCTGCGTGCCGCTAGCGTCACGGGAATCCTGTAACGGTTGACGGCTCAGGTCCGGGAGCCTGCCTGTCGAAGAAACGGTGTGGATATCGGTCCGATGGCGAACGACATCCAGGGCCGGCAGGCGCACGTTCCACCCGACGTGCCCGGTCTTGCCGTGGTGGGCGCCATCGGCCACGGCGCGACAGCCGACGTGTACCGCGTCCGGCGGCGGGGTGCCGAGTACGCCCTGAAGATCCTGCGCGAGGCGGGCACGCCGGCGACGCGGCGGGCGTTCCGGCGGGAGGCGGCGCTCCTCGCCTGTGTCGACCATCCCGGCCTTCCCGACGTGTACGAGGTGGGCCTCGCCGGCGGACGGCCCTACCTGCTGATGGAACTCGTCGCCGGGCGCCGGCTGGGCGAGCTGCTCGGCACCCCGCACCCCGACGCGCGGGTCATCGCCTGGGGCCTCGACGTCGCCGACGCGCTCGGCGCCGCGCACCGCCTCGAACTCGTGCACCGCGACGTGAAGCCGGACAACGTCGTCGTCGGTCCGGACGGCCGGGCCCGCCTGGTCGACCTCGGCCTCGCCACCCGGGTCGCCGCGGATCCCACCGACGTGGCCGCCGGCACGCTCGCGTACGCCGCCCCGGAACAGTCCGGGGCGCTGCGCCGGGCCGTCGACGGGCGGGCCGACCTGTACTCCCTCGGCGTGGTGCTGTTCGAGGCGGCGACGGGTGCGCCGCCGTTCGCCGGCTCCGACCCGGGCGAATTGATCCGGATGCACGCCGTCACGCCGGCACCCGACCCGCGAACGCTGCGGGCCGACCTCTCGCCGGCGCTGGCCGCCGTCATCTGCCGGCTGCTCGCGAAGGACCCCGACGACCGGTACCCGCATGCCGCCGCCGTTCGCGACGACCTGCGCCGGGCGGCCGACGACCCCGCCCGCACCGACCTGCCCACCCGCCACGCCGGTTCGGCGCCGCACCGCGAACCGCCGCTCGTCGGGCGGCGCGACGAGGTCGACGTGCTGACCGCGCGCTGGGAACGGGCCCGTTCGGGCGGCGGCGGGTGTGCGCTGCTGACCGGGCCGGCCGGCGGCGGCAAGAGTCGCCTCGCGCGGGAGATCATGAACCTGGTGCGCCGCGGCGGACACCCGGTGCTGCACGGCAAGGCCGAGGCCGGTGGGACGCTGCCGCTGGCGGCGCTGCGCGCGGCGGTCGACGGGCACGTGCGCGCGGTGCGGGAACTGCCCGGGCCGGGGCGCGCCGCCGCCCGCGAACGCCTCGTCGCGGCGGCCGGCGAAGAGGCGCCGCTCGTCGCGCGCCTCTCCCCGGACCTGGCCGAACTGCTGGACGCCGACGCGGCCGACGTGCCGGCGACCGGCGAACAGTTCGCGGCGGCGGTGGCGGCGTTCCTGGCCGGGCTGGCCGGCGCCGGCGAGCCGGCCCTGCTCTGCCTCGACGACGTGCAGTGGCTCGACGACGTGAGCCGCGCGGTGCTGCGCCGGCTCGCCCCGCTCCTGCCCGGGACGTCGCTGCTGGTGCTGGCGACCGCGCGGGACGACGAGGAGAGCGTGCCGGCGCTGACGACGTTCCGCGGAACGATCGGAACGGCGGTGGACCTGGAGGCGCGCCTCGGACCGCTCACGGTCGACGAGATCGGCGCGCTCGTGACGGCCGAGTGCGGCGGGATGCGGCTGGACCGCGCGGACGCCGCCCGGCTGGCCGCGCACTCCGACGGCAACCCGTTCGCGCTGCTGGAGGTGGTCAAGGCGGTCGTGGACGCCGGGCTGGCGCGGCCGGACTGGGGCAGTTGGCAGGTCGACCACGAGGAACTGGCCCGGCTCGACCTGCCCACCGACGTGGCCGCGCTGGTCCTCAAGCGGGTCGACGCGCTCGACGGGCCGAGCCTGCGGCTGCTCGGGCTGGCCGCCGTCGTCGGCAACCACTTCCCGGTCGACGTCGTCGCCCGCGCGGCCGGCGTCGAGCGCTCCGCCGCGGAGGACGCGCTGACCGACGCCACCCGGCACCGCCTCGTGGAGAACTGCGGCGGCGGCCGCTTCGCGTTCCTGCACGACCGGATCCGGGAGGCCCTGCTCGACCGCTTCACCGACGACGAGCGGCGCGCCGCCCACGACCGGGTCGCCGACGCCCTCGCCGCCCTCGACCGGCGCGACCCGGCGGCGCTGTACGCCCTCGCCGACCACTGCGTGCGCGGCACCGTGGCGCGCGACCCCGGGCGGGCGGCCCGCGCGGCGGCGGTCGCCGGGCGGCTGGCGCTGGCCGACCACGCCCCGGCGCAGGCGGTCCTCTTCCTGGAGAGCGCCGTCGCGGCCGCCGAGGTCGCCGGCGAGCCCGCCGACACCGACCTGCTGCGCACCCTCGGCGTCGCCCTGCACCGGGTCGGTCGCTTCGACGACGCCGTCGGGGTGTTCCGGGCCGCGCTGGCCGTGACGGACGTTCCGACGGAACGGGCCGGACTGCACCGCTCCATCGCCCAGGTCCACGACAGCACGTGGAACACCACCGCGCAGGCGGCGGCCGTCGAAGCGGGCCTCGCCGAGCTGGGACGCCCGCTGCCGACGAACCCGGTCGGCCTGGCCCTGTCGACCCTCGGCATCGGCGTCGCCGGCTGGCTCGGCGCGCGCCTCGGCATCGGCAGGGGCACCGCGCGCGGCGCCGAACGCGACACCTACCGCCTCGTCATGGGCCTCTACGACCTCTACGGCCGCTACCTCATCCGGGACCTGCGGGCGGACCGCTCGGTGGCGCTGAAGGCGCGCGGCGGCTACCTCGCCCACCGGGTCGGCGTCTCGGCGGAGACGGCCCGCTCCAAATCGGAGGGCGGGCTCATCGCCCGGATGGCCGGCCTGCCCCGGCTCGCCGAACGCCTCGACGCCGCGGCGCTGCGGATGGCGCAGGAGGTCGGTGACCCCCGGGTCGTGTCGTACCTGGCGTGGCTGCGCGCGTTCGGCATCTTCAGCAGCGGCGCCGACCAGGGGGAGAGCATCCGCCGCGCGATGGCCGAACACGGCCGGTGGATGGATCCCGGGCACCTGCTCGACTGCTACGCCATGCTCGCCTGGGATCTGATCCTGCGCGGGGACACCGACGCGGCGCGGGAGTGGTTCGACCGGCGGCGCGCGCTGGTCGAGGCGAGCGGGCAGGTCGGTCCGCTGGTGCTCATCCCGGTCGAGGCGGCGCTGCCGGCGCTCTGCGGCCAGGTCGCCGAGGCGGCCGCGGTGCTCGGCCGGTTCCGCTCCGGGGAGGGGCTGCCGCGGGCGATGCGGGTCGACACGCTCATCGCCACGATGCAGTCCGCGGTGGAACAGCGCGAGTTCGGCGCGATTTTCGACGACGCGGTCGCGCGCTTCGACGAGATGCGGCTGCGCCCCCGGGGCATGCTCGCCACGCTGCACTCGGTGTACGTGTACCGCGCCTACGGCCGGGTCGAGCAGCTGCGGCTGGGCGCCACCGATCCGGCGAGCGCCCGGGAGGCGGTGCGGCGCCTGGGCACCGTCAGCAACCGGCCGATCCTCGCCGCGCACCACGCGGTGCTCAAGGCGTCGCTGCACGAGGTGCTCGGCGAGCCCGGTAAGGCGTTGCGCGCGCTCGGCGCCGCCGAACCGGTGCTGCTCGCCGTCGACGCGCCGCTGGTGGTCTTCGAGACGGCGTTCACCCGGGCGCGGGCGTTGCGGGCGTCGGGATTCCCCGGCGAGGCCGGCCGGCAGGCGGAGACGGCGCTGCGGGTGGCCGACACCCAGGGCTGGCCGCACCGGGCGCGCTGGGTGCGGGCGGCGTTCGGGATCGGCACCGATGTCCACAGTGGACGGCCGGGGCGCAGCGCCGACGCGGTGCACGCCGGCACCTACCGCCGCCGCCTCGCCGCCCTCGAACAGGTCAGTCTCGCCTCGGCGCGGGTGCTCGACCCGGACCGGCTGGCCCGCATCGCGCTCGACGAGAGCGTGCGCATCCTCGGCGCCGAACGGGCGCTGCTGTTCCTCACCGACGGCCCGTCCGACCGGCTCGTCCCGCGGGTCGGCCGCGACGCCGACGGTGCCGACCTCGACGGGTTCAGCGGGTACAGCGCCGGACTGGTCGAACGGGTCCGCCGCAGCCGTCGCCCGCTGGTCGTCGCCGGCACCGACGAGGGCGAGGCGCTCGGTTCGCAGAGCGCCGTCCGGCACGGGCTGCGCAGCATCATCATCGCGCCGATCCTGTTGGAACACCGCCTGTGGGGCGTGGTCTACCTGGACAGCCGCGTCGCCAAGGGGATCTTCACGCACGACGACGTCGACATCCTGACCGCCGTGACCAACCAGGTGGCGGCCGCCCTGGAGACGGCCCGCGCCGCCCGCCTGGAACTGGCCGTGGCGACCGTCGCCCGGGAACGCGACCTCGCCGAGACGCTGCGCGCCGCGATGCACGAGGTGAGCGCCACCCTCGACCCGGCCACGGTGCTGCGGAAGGTGCGCGAGTGCGCGCAGCGCTTCGCCGGCGACAGCGGCGGCTGGCTGGTCACCGTCGACGGCGCGCACGTCGACCCGCCCGTGGCAGCGCTCGACCCGGCCCGGATCGCGGCGCTGGCCGGCCGCACGGCGCCGGTGCGCGGCACCGCCGCCGAGCCGTGGACCGGGATGTTCCCGGGGCAGGGCCTGGTGTGCTGGCTCGCGGTGCCGCTGGCCGTGCGCGGGGAACCGATCGGGGTGCTGGTCCTCGCCGCCGCCCGGCCGGACGCGTTCGGCCCCGCGCAGGTGGAGACCGTGGAGACGATCGCGGCGCAGGGCATGGTGGCCTACGAGAACGCGCGGCTGTTCAGCGAGGTGCGGCGGCTGGCCAGCGTCGACGGGCTGACCCAGCTGGCCAACCGGCGGCAGTTCATGGAGGCGACCGATCGGGAGGTGGCCACGGCGCGGCGGCACGGGCGCCCGCTCGCCGCCGTGATGGTCGACATCGACCGGTTCAAACAGGTCAACGACACGTGGGGGCACCAGGTCGGCGACGACGTCATCCGGGCCGTCGCGGCGCGGCTGCGCCTGCACAGCCGCGAGGTCGACCTGGCCGGCCGCTACGGCGGCGAGGAGTTCGCCCTCGTCCTGCCCGACGTCGGCGACGCGGCCGGCAGCATCGCCGAACGGCTGCGCGTCGAGGTGGCCGGCGCGCCGGTGGAGACGGCCGCCGGCCCGGTCCCGGTCACGATCAGCCTCGGCGTCGCCTACCTGGAGGCGACCGACACCGACGCCGCCCCGCTGCTCGCCCGCGCCGACGAGTGCCTGTACCGGGCCAAGCGCGGCGGCCGCAACCGCGTGGTGGTCCATCCGTCACACGCGGTCAACTGACCAACCCTCTGCGGAACGCCTCCGCGACGGCCGCCGCCCGGTCCCGCACGCCGAGCTTGTCGTAGATGTGCAGCAGGTGCGTCTTGACGCTCGCCTCGCTGATCAACAGCCGCGCCGCCGCCTCCCGGTTGCCGGCCCCGTCGGCGAGCAGCCGCAGCACCTGGAGTTCCCGTTCGGTGAGGGCGCCGTGGGCCGGGCGGCGCACGTGTCCCATGAGGCGACCCGCGACGGCCGGCGCCAGCACCGCCTCGCCGCGCGCGGCGGCCCCGACGGCCCGCAGCAGCTCCTCGACCGGCGCGTCCTTGAGCAGGTAACCGGTCGCGCCGGCCGCGATCGCCGGCAGCACGTCGGCGTCGGTGTCGAACGTCGTCAGCACGAGCACCTTCACGCGGGGCGCCAACTGCCGGATGGCCGCCACGCCGCCCGTTCCGGGCATCCGCAGGTCCATCAGCACCACGTCCGGCCGCAGCGCGGCGGCCCGCCGGACGGCCTCCGCCCCGTCGGCCGCCTCGCCCACCACCTCGAACCCGTCCGCGCCGGCGAACGCCCCGCGCAGCCCGTGCCGCACGATCGGATGGTCGTCCACGACGAGCACGCGGATCACCATCGGCTACTCCCGCTCGGTCAGCGCCGGGACGCTGGCGTTGACGACCGTGCCGTCGCCGGCGGCGCTCTCCACGGCGAGCGTGCCGCCGACCCGTTCGACGCGCTGGCGGATGACCCGCAGGCCGTAGCGCTCGGGGCGGGCCGCGTCCGGGTCGAACCCGTCGCCGTCGTCGCGCACGTCCAGCAGCACCACGTCGTCGAGGTAGGTGAGGGTGACGGCCGCGCGGGTGGCGTTCGCGTGCCGGGCGACGTTGGCGAGGGCCTCCTGCGCCACCCGGAACAGGGCCACCTCGACGTCGGTCAGCAGCTGCCGGGGTTCGCCCGCGGTCTCGACGTGCACCGCCACGTGCGCCGTGTGCGACCAGCGGGCCGCGAGGCCGGCGACCGCCTCCGGCAGGCGGGTGCCGTCGAGCTCGGGCGGGCCGAGCGCCGCGACGGAGCGCCGGGCCGCCGCGAGGCTGTCGCGGGCGAGCGCCTCGATGCGCTCCAGGTGCTCGCCCCGTTCTCCGGGGGAACGGCGGGCCGCCTGCGACTGCGCGACGATGCCGGCCAGCCCCTGGGCCAGCGTGTCGTGGATCTCCCGGGCCATCCGCTGCCGCTCGTCGTGCACACCGGCCTCGCGGGCCTGGACGAGGAGCTGCGCGTGCAGGCCGGCGTTCTCGGCGAGGGCCTGCTCGAGGGCGATGACGACGCGGCGGCGTTCCGCGCTCTCCCGGTCGGAACGGAATCCCAGCTGGCCGAACCAGCCGATGAGCAGCGTCTGCAGCACGATCACGGTGAACACCAGCGCCAGCCGGTCCGGATCGCCGGGCAGCCCGTCCGGGACGACGTTGATCACCACCGAGGTCGCCAGCACCAGCCCGAACGCCCACCCCGCCGGCAGCAGCTCGTGCGCCTGCACGAACCCGACGACGGCGAACGCGATGAACACCTGCTGCCGGGCGGTGAGCACGCCGGCGATCGCCAGCTGCCCGCCGAGGTACGCCAGCATCGGGCCGGTGCGCGCCCGCCACGCCGCCGGCCGGGAGGTGTACGCCGCGAACACCCACGCCGCCGCGAGGGCCGCGACGCCCAGCGTCACCAGCCGGTCGGCGGCGGCGCGGCCGGGCACCACGAGCGCCACGGCGGTGGAACCCGCCAGCAGCACGTAGGGCAGCACGGCCAGCGCCCGCCGGAGGGTGGCGCGCGCGTCGCGGCGTCCGGCTCGGGTGCCCGAGCGCGCGGCGGCGAAGCCCAAGGGGGCGGGCGCGGCCGCGGCGCCGGCGGGCGTCTCGCCGGTGCCGGCGCGCAGCGGGTCGTCGACTGCGGGGGTCACGCCTCAATCCCAGCGGAAGAAGCGCACCGCGGCCAGCCCCGCGGCGATCGCGTACGCGGCGAGCACCGCGATCCCGCCGGCCGACGGCCAGGCCCCTTCAGTGGTGTCGCGCAGCCCCTGCGCGGCGGCGGCCAGCGGCGTCAGGTCGCCGAGGCGCACCAGTGCCGGCGGCATGAGTTCGCGCGGCGCCCACAACCCGGCGAGGAACATCAGCGGGAAGAAGAGCAGCGCGCCGGCGCCGTTGGCGACCCGGCCGGACGGCACGACGGCGGCGATCAGCAGCCCGATCCCGAACATCGCCACCGCCGTGAGCACGAGCACCGGCGCGTACCCCAGCGGCCGGCGCGGCAGCGGAACGTCGAACGCCGCGGCCGCCACGCCGAGCAGCACGCACACGGTCACCACGGCGGCCGCCACCTGAACGACGAGCTGCGCGGCGAGGACCCGCCCGGCGCCGATCGGGGTGGTGGCGAGGCGGCGCAGGACGCCGCGTTCGCGATAGTGCGCCAGGAACAGCGGCGTGATCCACAGCGCGGTGGCCGCCACCGACATGAGCGCCAGCACCGGCACGTACAGCTCGATCAGGCGGCGCCCGCCGACGGTCGGGTCGGGCCGGTCGAAGACCGGCACGTTGCCCAGGATCACCAGCAGCACGAGGGGGAAGAGCACGCTCAGCACGTAGGCGTGCGGCTCCCGCAGGAACAACCGCGCTTCGACGGCCACGAGCCGCAGGAGTCCGATCACGCAGCCGATCCTGCGGCAGCCACGGGGCGGGGGGATCCACCGTCGGGCCCACCGATCGGTGGATGGGCTTTCGCCGATCTTGCACTTGTGGCGCCCGGCGTGCCCGCATTCGTGGGGCGATGTCGCAGCCGCGACTGCAAGATCGCCGTTACAGCAGCCCGTGCTTGTCCGCCGACGTCTCGCCCCTCGACTCCAGCAGCACGGGCGCGTTCAGGGCCTGCGCGATCGACTCCCTCAGGTCCGGCACGACGTCGCCGTAGACCGGGCGGCACTCCAGGAGGAGGCGGGTGAGCTTCTCCTGGCGGTCGAGGTCGCCGGGCGGCCCCGGCACGATCCGGTCCAGGCGGTCGTAGCTGTCGCACCGGCGCAGCGGCAGCCCGGCGAGGTCCAGGTGGGTGAGCGCGAGCCCGTCGACGCCGCCGCAGACCTCCAGCGCGTACCGGTGCGCGACCGCGTCGAAGTGGCCGAAGCGGAACGCGCCCTGCCACGGGTTCGTCGGATTGTGCCGGTCGGCGAGCGGTAGCGTCGGATCCTCCGTCACCAGCGGGCCCGGGCCGTGGCGGGTCGTCACGACGCGCAGCACGCCGAGCCGGGTCGCCGTGTGGCCCGCCTCCGCGAGGAGTGCCTGCGCGTTGCCGAACGTCGTCGTGCTCCACGTGGTGTACGGGTGGAAGCCGTGCCACTCGTCGAGCAGGACGCCCTGCGCGCCCTCGAAGACGACGGTGCCCTCGTCCAGCAGGCGGGCCGTGTGCGATCCGTCCACAATGGACACCCGGGAGGCGAACGCCCGGTACGCCGCGACGCAGTCCGCCGGCGGCGGCGTGTCCAGGACGCCCAGCCGGTGGCGCAGCAGCGTCAGCTTGTCCCGCAGCAGGGCCGGGGTCAGGCAGTCGCGCACCCGCGGTGCGTCCGCCCCGAACTCGAGCAGGTACGCCATCGTCTCGCCGACGCCCATGCCGCAGGAGCCGTGCCGGTCCGCGCCGCGCGCCAGTTCGCGGGCCCGGTTGGCGGCCCGGTGGTAAGGCGTCGCCAGCGGGGCGTCGCCGTCGACGGTGAGCCGCTCCAGCGCGTCGGTCACCCCGATGGACGCCAGATGGTCGGCCTCCGGCGCGAGTGCGAGCGGGTCCACCACCACGTACCGGGACAGGTGGGTGCGCACGCCGGGTCGCAGGGTCCCCGCGCCGAACTGGGCGAAGGTGTGCCGCCGCCCGTCGGGCAGGACCACGGTGTGCGCGGCCTGCCCGCCCCCGTTGAAGCGGACCACCGCGTGGACCGGCCGGCTCGCGCACAGCCAGTCCACCACGGTGCCCTTGCCCGCGTCGCCGTAGCCCAGGTCGACGACGATCACGTGGCTCACGTCAGAGCCGTTCGACCGGGGTGCCGCCGCCGAGCGCGGGCAGGGCGGACCGGGCGACCCGGCCGGCGCCGACGTGAGCCAGCGCCTTCGACACCGTGGCGCCGGCGTCGGAGCCCGCGTCCCGCAGGTCGGCGAGGCCGGTGTCGAGGTCGACGGCCTCCTCGCCGAGGCCCACGGTGAGCGCGATCGTCTCGCAGGCGGCGTCGAGGTCGTCCAGTTCGAGCGCCTGCTGGCCGAGCAGGTCGCGCCAGAACGTCAGCACCCGCTTGTCCCGCCCGTAGCCGGCGTCGCTCGGCAGCAGGTAGTAGGTGTCCCACCGGCTGCGTACCTCGTCGAGGATGGCGCGGGTCGGAATGTCCTCTGTGGACCGTCCGCCGATGACGGCGCGCACCTCGTTCGCCTTGACCCTGGAGTAGGCCAGCTCGTCGCCGATGATGAACAGGTAGCCGCGCCGGCCGCGCTTGTCCCACGCGTCGGTCCGCACGTGGCGGGCCATGAAGTACAGGGCCAGTTCGTACGACTCGGTCATCTGGCCGCCCCCGCCGCCCTCCAGGAGGATGCGGCCGAGGTCGTCGTCCATCCGGTTGTCCGACTCGAACTGCCCCACCTGCAGCGGCGCCCGGTCGCAGGTGGCGTCGCCGATGGCGCCGAACATGATCTGCGGGTCCTTCGCGTAGCCGCCCCGCAGCAGCAGCCCGAGCAGCTGCGGCAGCTTCTCCTGCAGCCGCCGGGGGACGTGTCCCATGGAGCCGGTGACGTCGAAGAGCACCGCGATCGGCAGGGACTGCGGGTGTTCGTCGCTGTCGCGGCTCTCCCGCACGGCGGCGCGCGGGTCGAGTGCACTGTGGACGGTGCGCGCGCCGCTGTCGGTGTGGGCGAACGCGCTCCTGCCGGTCGAGGCGCGGTAGCGCGACGCGGCGTCGTAGACGTCGGTGGACCAGATTCCGCTTCCCATGGCTCCTCCTAAGGATTGAGGCGGAAGGGTGTGAACACGCGCGGGCCGAACAGGCGGTCGAGCACGCCGTCCAGCTCCGCGAGCAGGCGCAGGGCGTCGTCGGGGCGCTGGCGCAGGTGCGGCAGCCGGCAGCCGGCGGCGAAGTGGGTGAGGGCCTTCGGCGCGCGGTCGCCCATCAGTTCGGTCATGACGCGGGCGGCCATCGCGAGGTCGGTGCCGGCGAGCGGCGGCTCCTTGGCCGGCACCTCCGGCGGGTACCAGTCGGCGTAGCCGGGCACCATGGCCGGCACCACCCCGGCCGTGTGCGCCAGGGCGCCCGGGCCGGTGGGCACCGCTGCCGAGCGGCCGTGGTGCGTGCGGCCGGAGAAGTCGACGGAGTAGCACCAGTCGATCAGGACCAGGCCGCGTTCGGCCGGGTGGATGAGGATGTGCGGGGGGAGCACGGCGCCGTGCACGACCCCGGCGCGGTGCGCCACGGACAGGGCGATGAGCAGCCGGCGCCACATCCAGGCCGCGTCGCGGGGCGGCAGCCCGTCGGGATAGGCCCGCCGCACCTCGGTGAGCGGGTGCAGGCCGCCGGCGGTGCCGATGACGTTGACGCGGCGTTCGGCTCCGGTGGCGGGGTCGCGGTGGCGGAAGGAGTCCACGAGCCGCGGCAGGTAGGTGAGGAAGCGCGGGTCGCCGCGGCTCGCGATGGTGCGCAGCGCCGACGTCTCCCGTTCCATCAGGTCGTTGTCGGAAGGGTGCCGCGGCAGCTTGAGCAACCGGTCGCCACCCACGTCGTAGAGGTCGGCCACGTCGCCGCGATGGCGCGGCGACGCGCCGAGCCGGTAGGTCGCCGTCGCGGTCCGCAGCGTGACCCCGTCGCGGTGCGTCTCCCACAGCCTTCCCAGCCGGGCGAACGCCTCCGTGGCGGCGTCCCGCCGGTGCGCGGGAACGGCGTCGGGATGCAGCACCCGGGCCAGCTCGCGGTAGCCGTGCGCGGCGAAGAGGACGGCCGGATCCGTCGTACCGCACACCACGTCCAGCGCCTCGTCGAACGTCATCACCGCACGGCCTCCTCGCGGGAGGGCCGCAGCAGCGCGGGATGCAGCAGCCGCGCGTCGCCGGCCCGGTACAGCTTCGAGCGGGGACCCCCGCGCGTGCCGCCGCGCTCGGTGGTGGCACCGGTGCTCTCCACGAACCCGGGCACCGACAGCACCTTGCGGTGGAAGTTGCCCGCGTGCAGGCTGTCCCCCCAGACGGCCTCGTAGACGGCCCGCAGCTCGGCGATCGTGAACTCCGGCCCGGTGAACCGCGTCGCGAGCGGCGTGTACTCGAGCTTGCCCCGGGCCCGCTCCAGCCCGTCGGCGAGGATCCGCGCGTGGTCGAACGCCAACCGCCGGCTGGTGCCCGGCCGCTGCCGGACCGGACGGTCCCGGGAGCCGGCCGCGTCGGGCAGGCCGAGCGCGTCGACCGGGACCCAGGCGGCCTCGCGGGCGTCGCTGCCGGCCGCCGGGTCGGGCAGGTCGGGGGCGAAGGCCAGGTGCGCCACGGAGACGACGCGCATGCGCGGATCCCGGTCCGGGGCGCCGTAGCTGGCGAGCTGCTCCAGATGGAAGCGACCGAGGGTCGTCACCCCGGTCTCCTCCAGCAGCTCGCGGGCGGCGGCGGCGCGCAGGTCCTCGTCGGGCTGCACGAAGCCGCCCGGCAGGGCCCACGCCCCTTCGAACGGCGGCCCGCCGCGCCGCACGAGGAGCACGTGGAGCGCGCCGTCGCGGATGGTCAGCGCCACCACGTCGACGGTCACCGCCACCGCCGGGAACGCCCGCGGGTCGTAGGCGGCGAGGTACTCCTCCTCGGTCACGGCGCCCTCCAGTTGTACTCAATCTGAGTAGATCTCGATGTGAGAACAACTGTGCCCGGGAAACGGCCCGATGTCAACGTCGAATTCGCGTCAGACGAAGAAGCGGGCCGGCACGAACACCCGGTGCCCGGAGCCGAACGCCACCCACACGCCCTCGGCCGTCCACTCCACGGCGAGGCGCGACCGGTCGAGCCCGGGCGCGTCGAGGCGAACCCGGTGGCCGTCCGCGCCGGTCGGGTCGGAGCCGAGCACCACCTCGTGCCGGTCGACGCCGACGAACGCGTGCATCCGGACGTGCGCCGCGTAGTGCGTGGCGCCGTCGTAGACCACCGTCGACGGCTGCGGGTACACCTCGACGACGCTCGCGCGCGGCCAGGCCAGCAGCGCCACGACGATGGCGACGGCGCAGACCCCGACGACGATGAAGTTGGCGGGTGCCGCCCGGCGGAGTTCGAGGTACGCCACCCGCCAAGTATCAACGGCTGTCGTTAAGGAGTGAACACCGCGCGCACGCAGCCGTCCTTCTTCTCCTTGAAGATCCGGTATCCCGCGGCGCCCTCGTCCAGCGACATGGTGTGCGTCGCCAGGTGCTCGGTGACCAGTTCGCCGCGGGACATGCGCTCCAGCAGCATCGGGATGTAACGCTGGCCGTGCATCTGCGCGCCGCGCACGGTCAGTCCCTTGTTCAGCACCGCACCGAGCGGGAACTTGTCGACGAACCCCGCGAAGACACCGAGCACGAAGACGCTTCCGCCCTTGCGGCAGTGGTAGATCGCCTCGCGCACCGCCGCCGGGCGGTCCGTCTCCAGGCGGAGCTGCTGCTTCACCATGTCGTAGGCGTGCTGCGGGCCCGGCGTGTGCGCCTCCATGCCGACCGCCTCGATGCACACGTCCGGCCCGCGGCCGCCGGTGCGTTCGAGGAGTTCGGCGCCGATGTCGGTGCTCGTGTAGTTGAGCGCCTCGGCGCCGATGCGGCTCTCCACCATGGCGAGGCGGTACTCGAACCGGTCGATGACGACGACCCGTTCGGCGCCGAGCAGGATCGCGGCGCGCGCCGCCATCTGGCCCACCGCGCCGGCGCCCCAGACGGCCACCACGTCGCCGGGGCGCACCCCGCCGAGGTCGGCTCCCATCCAGCCGGTCGGGGCGGCGTCGGAGGCGAAGAGGGCCCGTTCGTCGCTGACGCCCTCCGGCACCGTGAACGCCCCCACGTCGGCGAAGGGCACCCGGATGTACTCGGCGTGGCTGCCGGCGAAGCCGCCCATGGCGTGCGAGTAGCCGTAGCATCCGCCGGGCGCCGCGCCCCACATGCCCTCGGTGATGGCCGGGTTGGTGTTCCCGTTGTCGCACAACGAGAACTCCTGATTGCGGCAGTACCGGCAGCGGCCGCACGAGACGAACGACGAGACCACCACGCGGTCGCCGACGGCGTGGTTGCGCACCCCGTCGCCGACCTCGACGACCTCGCCGAGGAACTCGTGCCCGAGCACGTCGCCCTTGCGCATGAACGGGATGTAACCGCCGAGCAGGTGCAGATCCGACCCGCAGGTGGTGCTGCGGCGCACCTTCACGATGACGTCGCCGCTGTTGCGGATCCGCGGGTCCGGCACCTCTCGTACGCCGACGTCGTTGACGCCGTTCCAGCACAACGCCTTCACAGCCGCCCCTCCTCCTTGCCGTGCCGGGTCGCGTAGGCGAGGGGTGCGCCGGTGAGCGTGCGCTCCGTCGTCGGCGGCGAGTCCGGTTGCAGGATCTCGCCGACCTCGACCAGTTGCCGCGCCTCGCGCAACGCCTTGCGCAGGGCGCGCACCCCGTCGCGCCCGCGGGGTTCGGTCATGCGGGCCGCCAGTTCGGTGCCGCGGCCGCCGGGTGCCGGCCGGATCACCACCTCGACCGGGAAGCCCAGCGAGTCCAGCGGCGGCGGCAGCGGGCCCAGCTCCTCCGGTTCGCAGGCGATGGTGACGCTGTGCCAGCGGTCCATGCGTTCGGCCCGGCCGGTCGTCCGGCGCCGCGCCACGGCCACGGCCGCACCCGCTCCGGCGGCCACCGCGGCCGCACCCAGCAGTCCTCTCATCGCCCTAACCTCCGTTGCGCCAGTCGTCGTCGGTCAGGTGGGAACCGGCCTGCGGGCCCATCAGCAGCATCCCGCCGTCGACCACCCACGAGGCGCCGGTGACGTAGCCGGAGTCCGGCCCCGCCAGGAACGCCACGACCGCCGCCACCTCGCGCGCGTCGCCGGGCCGGCCGACCGGCACCCCGGGCCGGCGCACCGTGCTCGGGTCGACGTCCTCGTTGCCCGTCATCGGCGTGGCGATCTCGCCGGGGGCCACGGCGTTCACCGTGATGCCGTCGGCCGCCAGTTCCTGCGCCATCACCTTGGTCAGCAGGCCGAGCCCGCCCTTCGCGGCGCAGTAGGCACCGGAGCCCACCCGCGGCGCGTGCTCGTGCACGCTGGTGATGTTGATGATCCGGCCGCCCCGGCCCGCGTCGCGCATCCGCCGGGCGGCCCGCTGCGCACACAGGAACGGCCCGTCGAGGTCGACGGCGAGCACCTCGCGCCACTGCTCGTACTTCGTGTCGACGACGGGCGCGGAGATGCCGGTGCCGGCGCAGTTCACCAGGACGCCGAGGCCGCCCAGGGTGTCGGCCAGGTCGTCGACGACCGCGGCGGCGTCCGGTAGTTCGGTCAGATCCAGGCGGCGCACGGCACAGCGGCGACCCGCCTCGCGGACCTCGCGCGCCGTGCCCTCCGCGCCCTCGTCGTCCGATCGGTACGTGACGCCGACGTCGAAGCCGGCGCCGGCGAGCGCCACGGCGATCGCCTTCCCGATGCCGGAGTCGGCGCCGGTGACCACGGCGATCCGGTCGTGTCCGTCCCACATGGCCGCGGGTCTACCCGCGAATCGGGCGGGTACACCTCAGTGTTTCCCGCTCTGTGTTTCCCGCTCAGTGCACGGCGGCTGGGCGGCTCAGGACAGGATCCGCCGCGCGTTGCCCGCGTAGAGCGCCGGCAGGACCTCCGCCGGCAGGTCCAGCGCGGAGACCTGCCAGCGGCCCTGCGGCGGGATCTCGCAGCCGGGCGCGTAGTCGAAGGACTCGTCGTCCGTCTCCAGGAAGCGGTACCAGGTGCGATAGTCCGCTGTGGACGGTGGGAAGGCGTCCGTCCCGAACACCACCCGGTCCGGGTGGTCCAGGATCAGTTGCCGGGCCGCGCGGGGGCGCCGTCCGAGTTCCGCCATCCGGCCGCCGAGATCGACGTGATAGTTGTCGAACGCCGTCAGCATCCGATCCACCCGCGCGAGATCCTCGGCGGCACAGCCCACGTGCGCCCCGATGAACGTGGTGCCGGCGGCCCGTCCGACGACCGCCTCGAGCGCGTCCAGCAGCCGGTCGAACGTCGGCATCCCCGGCCCGCCGAACCACCAGTCGGGATGCGCGGCCAGCTCCTCGACGCGTTCGTTGCGGCGGTCCAGCGGCTGGAAGAACGCGAGCGGGTCGGCGATGTGGATGAGCACGGGCAGCCCCAGCGCACCCGCGGCGGCGAAGACGTCGGTGAGCCGTTCGTCGTCGGGGGAGACCAGTGCGCCGTCGGCGTCGCGCACGACGAGGCCGAGATCCTTCCACACCTTGAGCCCCCTGGCGCCGAGGGCCTTGGCGCGTTCGAGCTGCCTGATCAGCGCACCGGTCGGGTCGGCTCCCTGGAACGCGCTCCAGTCCAGCTGGCAGAAGGTGTAGAAGCGGCCGGGGTGCGCGGCGTCGTAGCGCTCGAGGTTGGCGGCGAGCTGTTCGTCCCCGCGGCCGTCGAGGTTGACGACCGCCGCCACGCCGCATTCGTCCATTGTGGACAGCAACGCGTCGACGTCGCGCACCAGCCAGTCGCCGTCGGGGCTGAGCCAGCGCCCGAGGTGGTTGTGCACGTCCACCACGGGGTGCGCGGGGCGTTCGACCACTGTGGACGGTCGGCGCAACGCGGCCGCGGGGGCGTAGTCCTTCAGGAGAAGTTCGTCGAGGTTCACTCGGCCACCACCACTGTCGTTCCGGCGCGGCGGATCGCGTCGAGCGCGGCGGGATCCGCAGACGAGTCGGTGATCAGCTGCGCGACGCCGCCGATCTCGCTGATCCGGGCCAGGCAGACCCGGCCGATCTTCGAGCCGTCGGCCACCACGATCACCCGGTCCGAACTGTTGATCATCGTGGCGTTGGTGTGCGCCTCGATCTCGTCGTGCGTGGTGAGCCCGCCGCGGGCGCTGATCCCGTCCACGCCGATGACGGCCACCTCGATGTTGAGGCCGGCGAGCGCGCGGTCGGCGATCGGGCCCACCAGTTCGTAGGACTGGGTGCGGCTCACCCCGCCGGTCATGATCAGCTTGATCCGCGGCCGCAGCGCCAGCTCGGTGGCGATGTTGAGCGCGTTGGTGACCACCGTCAGGTCGACCCGTTCGGCGAGGATGCGCGCGAGCGCGTGCGTCGTCGTGCCGCCGGTGAGCCCCAGCGTGAACGGCCCCGACGGCAGCGCCTTCGCCGCCCGCCGCGCGATCAGCTGCTTCTGCTCGCGGTTCTGCCCGGTGCGGAAGCGGACCGGCAGCTCGTAGCTGACGTCGGCGGCGACGGCCCCGCCGTGGGTGCGCGCGAGCAGCTTCTGATCCTCCAGCACCTGCAGGTCGCGGCGGATGGTGGCGGCGGAGACGCCGAACTCCTCGGCGAGCCGCCCCGCGTCGACCGAACTGTCGTTGGAGAGCCGGTCGAGGATCGTCGACATGCGGTCCGCGCGGCGGAGCGTACTTCGGGCCATCGGGGGACCTTTCCCGAAACATGATCGTCTTCAAAATGCACAGTGACGATAGTTCGTTTGCGAACGTTTGGCCATGCCTCCTTGCGCGCTTCTGTGCGCGTCACCAGAATCCGTGCATGACGACGATCACCTTCCTCGGCGCCGGCAGCGTGGTGTTCACCCGCGAGCTGCTCGTCGACATCCTGTCCTTCGACGAGCTGCGCGGCGTCACGCTCGCCCTGCACGACATCGACGCCGAGCGGCTGGAGACCGCCGAGGGCATCGCCCGGCAGACGGCCGCGCAACTGGGCGCGTCGCCGGTGATCCGCTCGTCCCTCGACCGGCGGGCCGCCCTGGACGGCGCGGACTACGTCATCAACACCATCCAGGTCGGCATGCACGAGGCCACCGTGCGCGACTTCGACGTGCCGGCGGCGTTCGGGCTGCGCCAGACGATCGGGGACACCCTGGGCGTCGGCGGGATCTTCCGGGGCTTACGGACGTTCCCCGTGCTGGGGGAGATCGCGCGCGACATGCTGGAGATCTGTCCGGACGCCTGGCTGCTCAACTACACCAATCCCATGGCGATGAACATCGCCTACCTGCACGCGGTCGCGCCCACGCTCAAGGCGGTCGGCCTCTGCCACTCGGTGTACTGGACGGTGCGCGGCCTCTGCGAGGTGATCGACGTGCCGTACGAGGAGGTCGTCTACACCAGCGCGGGCGTCAACCACCAGGCGTGGGTGCTGCGCTGGGAGCGCGGCGGCGAGAGCCTCTACCCGCTGCTGGACGAGCGCATCGCCGCCGACCCCGAACTGCGCCGGCGGGTGCGGGTGGACATGTACCGGCGGCTCGGCTACTACCCGACCGAGACGAGCGAGCACTCCTCGGAGTACGTGCCCTGGTACCTGCGCCACGACGCGGAGGTCGAACGCCTGCGCATCCCGGTCGGCGACTACGTGAAGATCAGCCGGGACAACCGCGCCGAGTACGTGGCCACCCGCGACGCGCTGCGCGAGGGCAAGCCGCTGGACCTGTCGCGGGGCGCCACCGAGTACGCGCCCGAGGTGATCCACGCGATCGAGACCGGCACCCGCCGGCGGATCTTCGCCAACGTCCCGAACGCCGGCCTGATCGGCAACCTGCCGCAGGGCTACGCCGTCGAGGTGCCGTGCGTCGTCGACGCGCTCGGCGTCCGGCCCGAGGCGGTGGGCGAACTCCCGCCGCAGTGCGCGGCTGTCAACCGTTCGTTCGTGAGCGTCGGCGAACTGGCGGTGCGCGCCGCGCTCACGGGGGATCCGAGGCTCGTCCGGCAGGCCGCCATGGTCGACCCGAACACCGCCGCATCCCTGACGGTGGACCGGATCTGGGAGCTGTGCGACGCGCTCACGCAGGCCCACGGCGACCTGTTGCCGGCGGCTCTGCGGGAGCCCGTGAAGCTCTAACGTGCATCCTGGACTGTTCGTTTGTGCGCGAACCATTGTGCACCTAGGGGAAGTGAGCATAATCAGCCGTCATGAACGTCACCACGCAGGAGATCGCCAGCCAGCCGGACGTGTGGCAGCGGGCCGTGGCGCTCGCCGCCGAGGCCGGTCCGCACCTCACCGCCCCCGGTGAGCGCGTGCTCTTCCTGGGCTGCGGCACGTCGTGGTTCGTGGCCCAGTCGCTCGCCACCCTGCGCGAGGGCGCCGGGCTCGGCGAGTCCGACTACTGGTGCGCCTCGGAGTACCGGGGCGGGCGCACGTACGACCGGGTCGTGGCGATCACCCGTTCCGGTACGACGACCGAGGTGCTCGACGTGCTGCGTGGCATCCCGAGCGGGACCCGCCGGACGCTGGTGACCGCCGTGGACGGCATGCCCGCCGAGGCGCTCGCCGACGACCGGATCCTGCTGGACTTCGCCGACGAGAAGAGCGTCGTGCAGACCCGGTTCCCGACGGCGACGCTGGCGCTGGCCCGCACGGCGTTCGGGACCGGCACGGACGGGCTGATCGAGGACGGGCGCACCGCCGTCACGCAGGCGCTGCCGGCCGTTCCCGAGGGCGAGCCGGCGCACGTGGTGTTCCTCGGCACCGGCTGGACCATCGGGCTGGCCCACGAGGCCGCGCTCAAGGTCCGCGAGGCGGCGCAGGGCTGGTCCGAGTCGTATCCGGCGATGGACTACCGGCACGGCCCGATCGCCGTCTCCGGCTCCCGCACCCTGGTCTGGTCGTTCGGCCCGCTGCCGGACGGCCTGGCGGAGGACGTCGCCGGTGCCGGCGCCGCCCGCTACGAAAGTTCCCTCGACCCGTTGGCCCAACTGGTTCTCGCGCAGCGGCTCGCCGTCGCGCTGGCCGAGGCCCGGGGGCTCAACCCCGACGCGCCCCGGCTCCTCACCCGGTCGGTCGTCCTGACCTGAACCTCCCACCCCACCCCGGACCGAACCCCAGAGGTGTCGCATGACATTACGAGCTACCACCACGGGACGCGGGCGTCGCCTCATGGCGCTCGGCGCGGCGTTGACCGCGCTCACGCTCGCCGCGGCGGGCTGCACCGGTAGCGACCCGGTCGACGACGGCAAGGACGCGGCCGAGGGCTACGACCCCAACGCGAAGGTCACCATCCAGTGGTGGACCGGCCAGACCGAGGACATGCAGAAGGTCTCCGAGGATCTCGCCAAGGAGTACATGAAGCTGCACCCGAACGTGACCATCGAGTCCTCGACCGGCGCCTCGACCACCGACGAGCTGCTCACCAAGCTGTCGGCGGGTTTCACCGGCGGCAACTACCCCGACATCTCCTACGCCTTCGGCTCCTGGGCCACCCAGCTCGCCGAGAGCGGCCGCACGCAGAACCTCAAGACGTTCGTCGGCACGCCGGAGATCGCCTGGGACGACTTCCCGGCCTCGGCGCGGGCCACCGCCACGGTGGGCGACAAGGTGATCGGCTTCCCGGCGATCGTCGACAACCTCGCGCTCATCTACAACAAGAAGCTCTTCGACGCGGCCGGCCTCGCCCATCCCACGGACGACTGGTCCTGGGACGACTTCCGCGCGGCGGCCAAGAAGCTCACCAACCCGGCGACGAACACCTACGGCACCGCCTACTCCGTGTCCGGCAGCGAGGACACCACGTGGCACCTGTGGCCGTTGCTGTGGCAGCGCGGCGGCAAGATCATCGACGGGAAGAAGCCGACGTTCAACAGCGACGCGGGCGTGCAGGCCCTCGAATCGCTGCGGCAGATGGCCGTCGACGACAAGTCCATGTACCTCGACCAGACCGACGAGAAGTACCAGCCGCTGTTCAACGACGGCCACGTCGGCATGGTGATGACCGGGCCGTGGGTCCTGCACGAGACGCAGGAGGCCGGCGTCGACTACGGCGTCGTCAACCTGCCCGGCCTGAACGGCGACCACCAGACCGTCTCCGGGCCGGACCTGTGGGTGCTGTTCAACAAGAAGGACCCCAACCGGGCCGGCGCCTCGCGCGACTTCATCAAGTGGTTGACCTCCAAGGAGATCGATCCCAAGTGGACGATGGCCAACGGCAACCTGCCGCTGCGCGCCAGTGAGAAGAACACGCCCGAGTTCGCCACCTATGTGAAGGACTACCCGGGCGCCCAGAAGTTCTTCGACAACCTGCAGAACTGCAAGCAGCCGCGGCCGACCGTCCCGGGCTACGTGGAGATGTCCGGCTACGTCGGCGACGCCGTCTCGAAGGTGCTCCAGGGCGCCGCGAAGCCCAAGGAGGCGTTGGACGAGGCGGCCAAGAAGTCGGCATCGGCGCTCGAGGGCTGATGGCGACGGGGGCACGGAGGGACCGCGGGGCGGTCCGGCGGGCGCTCACCGGGTGGGCGTTCGCCGGGCCGGCCACGGCCCTGGTGGTCGGGCTGTCGATCTTTCCGGCGGTGTGGGCGCTGTTCATCTCCCGCACCAAGTGGAACGGCATCACCGCGCCGAAGGACATCGGCTTCGACAACTACACGCGGATGGCCGAGGACACCGACCTGCACGCGGCCGTCTGGCACACCGTGGTGCTCGTCGCGCTCTTCGTGCCGGGGTCGATCGTCCTGGGGCTACTCGTGGCGATCGCGCTCAACCAGCGCATCCGGTTCCTCGGCTTCTACCGGACCTGCATCTTCGTGCCGTACGTCGCCTCGGCCGCGGCCACCGGCATCCTCGCGTCGTTCGTGTTCAACCCGCAGTTCGGCGGCGCGAACGAACTGCTGCGCCGGGTGGGCCTGCCCCCGCAGCAGTTCCTGGAGAGCACGTCGCAGGCCATGCTCGTCGTGGTGCTCATCGCGATGTGGGGGCAGATCGGGTTCGTCAGCGTCATCTACCTCGCCGCGCTCCAGGACGTTCCGGCGGAACTGAAGGAGGCGGCCACGGTCGACGGAGCCAGCCGCCTGCGGGTCTTCTGGCACGTGGTCGTGCCGGCGCTGCGGCCCGTCACGCTCTTCACGGCGGTGTGGCAGAGCATCACCGCGCTGCAGCTGTTCGACCTGGTGTACGCCACCACCCGCGGCGGCCCGCTGAACGCCACCCAGACGGTCGTCTACTACGTCTACGAACTGGCGTTCAAGTCGCAGCGCTACGGCTACGGCTCCGCGGTGGCGTACGGGCTGTTCGTCTTCACGATGCTGCTCACCCTGGCGATGATCTGGTACTCGCGGGCCAAGAGGATCGAGGCCTTCTGATGCGACGGCGTCTTCCCTTCTCGCCCTGGCACCTGTTCCTGTTCCCGGTGGCGCTGCTGTTCGCGCTGCCGCTGGTGCAGATGGTGCTGACGTCGTTCATGCCGGACAAGGAGATCAACAAGTTTCCGCCCCGGCTGATCCCGAACTCGATCGACCTGACCGGCTACCAGAAGCTGCTGAGCGAGTCGCACATCCTGCAGTGGATGCTGAACTCCGCCATCGTGTCGGCGATCTCGGTCGTGGCGCACCTGGTGCTCTGTTCGCTCGCCGGCTACGGCTTCGCGCGGCTGCGCTTCCCGGGGCGTACGATCGGGTTCGTCGCCGTCATCGCCACCATCATGGTGCCGATCCAGCTGCTGATGATCCCGACGTACCTGATGTTCAGCCGGATCGGCATCGTGGACACGCTCGCGGCCGCGTTCGTGCCGTGGCTGGCCTCCGCGTTCGGCATCTTCCTCATGCGCCAGTTCTTCCTCGCCCTTCCGGCGGAACTGGAGGAGGCCGCGCGCATCGACGGATGCTCGACGTTCGGGGCGTTCTGGCGGGTGGTGCTGCCGCTGGCCCGTCCGGCCCTGGCCACGCTCGCCGTGTTCACGGTCCTCTCCTCGTGGAACGACCTCGTGTGGCCGCTCATCGCGATCAGCGACGACCGGGTCTACACGGTGCAGGTGGGGCTGACGACGTTCCAGGGCACGCGGCGCATCCAGTGGCAGGAGCTGATGGCCGGCAACGTCATGGCGACCGCGCCGCTGCTCGTCGCGTTCCTGGTGGCACAGAAGCGGTTCATCGCGACGATGACGTTCAGCGGGTTGAAGGGGTGAGCATGTTCGACGTTCTCGTCGTCGGGGACGCCAATCCGGATCTGGTGCTGCGCGGTGACGTGCGGCCCCGGTTCGGCCAGGAGGAGCAGCTGCTCGACGCCGCGGAACTGGTCCTGGGCGGCTCCTCGACGATCACCTCCTCGGGGTGTGCCCGGCTCGGCCTGCGCACCGCCCAGGTGGCCTGCGTCGGCGACGACACGTTCGGCTCGTTCACCGCGGCGGCGCTGCGGCGAAACGGCGTCGACACCGCGCACCTGGCCGTCCACAGTGGACTGCCGACCGGGTTGAGCGTGATCCTCTCCGAACCGGGGGACCGGGCGATCCTGACGCAGACCGGTGCCCTGGCGGCGCTGCGCCCGGAGGACGTCACCGACTTCGTGCTGTCCCAGGCGCGGCACCTGCATGTCGGCGGCTTCTACCTGCTTCCGTCCATTGTGGACGGTGCGGCCGGGCTCTTCGCGCGGGCCAAGGCGGCCGGCCTCTCGACGTCGCTGGACACCAACTGGGATCCCAGCGGGAAGTGGGCCGGCGTCGACGCGCTCCTGCCGCACCTGGACTACCTGCTGCCCAACGCCGAGGAACTGTCGGCCCTGACCGGCCTGTCCGACGTCGAGGCGGCGGCCGCGTCGCTGGTGGCACGTGGCGTCACGGTCGTGCTCAAGGACGGGGCGCGCGGGGCCAGGGCATGGTGGCCGGGTGGCGCCTGCGCGTCGGCGCCGCCGGCCGTGCAGGTGGTCGACACCACCGGTGCCGGGGACAGCCTCAACGCGGGCTTCCTCGCCGGCCTGCTCGCCGGCGAACCGCTGGAGCGCTGCGTCACCTGGGCGGTCACCGCCGGGTCGCTCAGCACCCGTGCCGCCGGCGGCACCGCCGCGCAGGCGACCCGCGACGAACTCCTCGCCGCGCTGCCGTGATCCTCACCGTCACGCTGAACCCGGCGCTCGACATCACCTACGGCGTCGACACGCTCACCCGGCACGGGACCCACCGGGTGCGCGCCGTCGCCGCCCGCCCCGGCGGCAAGGGCCTGAACGTCGCGGGCGTCCTGCGCCAACTCGGCGAACCCGTGCACGCCACCGGCCTGCTCGGCGGGGCGACGGGCGCGGAGGTGGCGGGGCTGCTGGACGGCGTTCCGCACACCTTCACCCCGATCGCCGGCACCACCCGCCGCACGGTGACGGTGGTCGACGGCGACGCGACGGGCTTCTGGGAGCCCGGCCCCGCGGTGACCGCCGACGAGTGGCTCTCCTTCGTGGACGCCTTCGCTGCCCTGCTGCGTGACGCGGCGGTCGTGGTGCTGTCCGGCTCCGTGCCGCCCGGCGTGCCCGCCGACGGCTACGCGGCGCTGGTCGTCCTCGCCCGGCAGGCCGGCGTCCCGGTGATCCTCGACGCCGACGGCGACCCGCTGCGCCACGGTCTGGCGGCCGGCCCGGACGTGGTGAAACCCAACGCCGCCGAACTCGCCGGCTGGCTCGCCGCCGGCGCGCAGGCCCCACCCGGCCCACCCCACGCGCCCGATCCGCCGGACCCGCCCCACGAACGCGCACCGGCCACGGCCCGGCCCACGTCGCAGGCACGGGCACCGGCGGACGGCACCGCACGCGACCCGGCGACGCGGTCGCACCCGGACGCGGCGCCCGACAGCGCCCGACGCGCTCCTGCGGACGGGCCGGCCGTGCGGGGCGGCGACGTGCGCCCTGCCGCGGGCGGGTCGCCCGTGCCGGCCGGCGACGGGACGCTCGACGCGGCGCGGCGGATGCGGGCGGCCGGGGCCGGTGCCGTCATCGCCACGCGGGGCGCCGAAGGGCTGCTGGCCGTCACGGACACCGGCGCGTGGCGGGCCGCCCCGCCGGAGCCGGTGCCCGGCAACCCCACCGGCGCCGGCGACGCCTGCACCGCCGCGATCGCCCGGGGCCTGCTGCACGGCACGCCGTGGCCCGAGGTCCTCGCCGACGCGGTGGCGCTCTCGGCGGCCGCCGTCGCGGAGCCGGTCGCCGGCAGCGTGCACCTGCCCACCTATCGACGCCTTCGTTCCATCGTCCTGACAGAGGAGTGCTGAGCAGCGTGCTGGTACCAACGGGAGAGATCGTCGCGGGCGCCGTGGCCGCCGGTTCGGGGGTGGGGGCGTTCAACGTCATCACGGTCGAGCACGCCGAGGCGATCGTGGCCGGCGCGGAGGAGGCCGGGGCGCCGGTCATCCTGCAGGTCTCCGAGAACGCGGTGCGCTTCCACGGCAACCGGCTCGCCCCGATCGCCGCGGCCGCGAAGGCCGTCGCCGCGGCGTCCACGGTGCCGGTGAGCCTGCACCTCGACCACGTCGAACGGCGGGACCTGCTGGAACAGGCGCCGGAGCACGGGTTCTCGTCGGTGATGTACGACGCCTCGAAACTGTCCTATGTGGACAATGTCGCGGCGACGACGGACGCGGCGGCGTGGGGCCACGCGCGGGGCCTCTACATCGAGAGCGAACTGGGCGAGGTCGGCGGCAAGGACGGCGCGCACGCGCCGGGTGTGCGCACCGATCCGGGCGACGCGGCCCGCTACGTGGCGGCCACGGGCGTCGACGCGCTGGCCGTCGCGGTCGGTTCGTCGCACGCGATGACCACCCGGTCGGCCGCGCTGGACCACGCGCTGATCGCCGCGCTGCGCGACGCCGTGCCGGTGCCGCTGGTGCTGCACGGCTCTTCGGGCGTTCCCGACGAGGAACTGGAACGGGCGGTCCGGGCCGGCATGCGCAAAATCAACATCGGGACGGCACTCAACGTCGCGTTCACCGGCGCGGTCCGGGCCGGGGTCGCGGACGGCAAGGTCGTCGACCCGCGCCCCTACCTGAGGGCCGGCCGCGAGGCCATGGCCGCGACGGTCGCGCACTTCCTGCGGCTGCTGGCGGGCGCGTAGCGTCGGAGGGCATGACGGCCGCCGAAGTAGTCGAACTCGCCCGCGACCTCATCCGCATCGACACCACCAACACCGGCGACGCCGACACCCTCGTGGGCGAACGGATCGCCGCCGAGTACGTCGCCGAGAAGCTGTCGGACGCCGGCTACGAGCCCGAGTACCTCGAGGGCGGCGCGGCCCGTCGCGGCAACGTCGTCGTGCGGCTGCCCGGTGCCGACCGGACCCGGCCGGCGCTGCTGGTGCACGGCCACCTCGACGTGGTGCCGGCCGACGCGTCGGACTGGCGCACGCATCCGTTCTCAGGCGAGGTCGCCGACGGGTACCTGTGGGGGCGCGGCGCCGTCGACATGAAGCACATGGTCGCCATGAGCCTGGCCGTGGCGCGCCGGTTCAAGCGGCAGGGGATCGTGCCGGCGCGGGACATCGTCTTCGCGTTCCTCGCCGACGAGGAGGCGGGCGGGGTGCACGGCGCGCGCTGGCTCGTCGACCACCGGCCGGACCTCTTCGAGGGCTGCACGGAGGCGGTCAGCGAGGTCGGCGGCTTCTCGGTGACGTTCGACAACGGGGCGCGCGCGTACCTCGTCGAGACGGCCGAGAAGGGTGCGATGGTGCTGACGCTGCGCGCGCGGGGCGCCGCCGGCCACGCCTCGCTGCTGCACGAGCGCACCGCGATCGAGTTGCTGACCGGCGCCGTCGACCGGCTGAACCGGCACCGCTTCCCGGTGGTGCTCACCGGCCCGGTGCGCGACTTCCTGGAGGCGGTGGCGGCGGTCTCCGGGGTGCCGTTCGACCCGGACGACCCGGAGGCGACCGTCGCCCGGCTCGGCAACCTGGCCCGACTCGTGGGCGCCACCCTGCGCGACACGGCCACCGTCACGATGCTGGACGCCGGCTACAAGGCGAACGTCGTGCCCGGCACGGCGACGGCCACCGTGGACTGTCGCATCCTGCCGGGGCGGCAGCGGGCGTTCCTCAACGAGGTGGCGCGGGTGGTCGGCCCCGACGTGGAACGCGAGTGGTACAGCATGCCGGCCATCGAGACGCCGTTCGAGGGGTCCATTGTGGACACCATGACGGCGGCCGTCATCGCGGAGGACCCGGACGCGCGGGTGCTGCCGTACATGCTGCCGGCGTCGACGGACGCGAAGAGCTTCGGCCGGCTCGGCATCCGGCACTTCGGCTTCGCCCCGTTGCGGCTGCCGCCGGGGCTGGACTACGCGTCGCTCTTCCACGGCGTGGACGAACGGGTCCCGGTCGGGGCGCTGGAGTTCGGTGAGCGCGTGCTCGACCGCTTCCTGCGCACCGCCTGACCCCCGCCATTCGCTACCCGACCTGGAAGGTGAAGGTCGGCGCCGGGATTGCAGCAACCGCCGACGTCCGTTCCGGATGCATGGCTACGAGGCCGAGCGTCGTGAGGAGATTTGTGCAGCAGTTCGCGAGCGAGTTTTCGATGGTTGCGGCGTCGTAGAGCGGGCTGGCGTCCTTGGGGGCCGCCGCGGTCAGCTCCCGGTGGCCGCGCGCATACTGCGAATAGGTGACGAGGTGCACGTGGCGAGCTGTACGAAACTCATCTTCGCTGACATCGTTTGCCTTGAGTCGCGTCGCGGCTGTGACACGTGCCCGGATGGTATCGATCATCGATTGGGTCGTCATCGGTGCGGCGGGGTGTCCGACCGCTCTGCGGATCGTCTGGAAATCCGGCTCGAACACGTTGCGGATCGCCTGTTCCAGCCGGGGATAGTCCGCTCGGCCGGTGTAGGCGATGTCCGCCAGCGTATCCACCAGATCACGCCGGGCCGCCGGAGACGCGTGCGGGGTGTCGAGTCGCGCGAGTATCTCCGCCGCGCTGTGTCGCGCCTTTCTCAGGCTTGATCGTGAGTCGCCGAGCCAGGTGTTGATCGCGCGTAGCGCCTGGGATGTCGGTACGAACTCGTCACCGTAGTACGTCCAGACAAAGACGGGCAGCCTGGCGAGACTTCTGATGCCATTCGTCCGGCGATGATGGAGCAGGTTCTGCAGAAGGTTGCGCTGGTTGGCCGAGTACAGGGCCTGTTGCGAGCCCTGTCCTCTGCCGGCCGGCCGGCGCTGCGGGTAATCGAGCAGGCCGCATTCCACCCAGTCGCGCAGCATCCGGGACCGGATTGAGTAGCCCGCTCGGGCCGCGTCGGCGACCAGGTCGTCGATCGTCCCCGGTGTGGTGTGCAGCTCCATGACTTAGAACTTACACGCGTTTGACACCCTCTTTTGTCTAGCCATGCCGTCCACTTCGGAGGATCCTTTTCAAAAGGTTCATCGTCTTGAGCTACGTAGGAAAGAGAGGAATACGAAATGGCGCGGACAGCTGTCGGCGGGATGTCGGGTGACCCGCTGAAATGGATCGTTCTCGGGAGCGCGCTGGTGGGAGTGGGCCTCCTTCCGAAGGATTGGAAAAGGGGACTGGCGGTTGCGGCGGCTGCCGTTATCGTCCTGAGAGCGTTGAAATGACCCGTGGCGCCGGCCCGCGCGGTGAGCGTGTGCCGGCGCTTTAACGCGTTGACCGTACGGGAGCGCGCCGCGACCCTGGTGGGATGCGGATCACGGTGGGAGCTCAGCGGGTTCTGGTGCGGCACGGGCTCGTGGCGGTGCCGGATACCGCCGGCGCGGCCGCCTGCGACGAGAGCCTCGCCACCGTCGCCGCGAACATCGCGCACTACGGCTACGCGCTGTCGGCGCGGGCGTTCGCGGCGCTGCGGCGGGTGGACGAGGACGGGCTGGCGCACTGGTGGGGCGAGGTCGAGCCGGTGCTCGCCGTGCTCACCGGTGACGACAGGGGGATGGACCGCTTCGTCGTCTACAAGAACTTCCCGGCCGAGGTGCTCGCGCTGACCGAGGCCGAGTACTGGCTGCGCCAGATCCTCATGTACTGGGGCCTGCCCGACGAGTACGTGACCGAGCCCGAGGCTCCCCGACCGGCGCTGAGCGAGGCGCCGGCGCCGCGCGTGCTGCACCTCGCCGACGACGGTGCGCCGGCGCGCATCCTGGCCGACCTGTTCGCGGTGCCGGCGCGCTGGACCGAGGACCAGTGGCAGGACGTCGAGTTCCTGGTGCCCGACGCGGTCGACCTGTCCGGCATCCCCTTCGTGGAGAACCGGATCCGCCTCGCCGCGCTGAGCTGCGCGCGCGGCACGGTGTCCACTGTGGACAACGCGACCGACGTGCTGCGGCTCGCGGCGGCGCTCTCCGACGGGGACGTCTCGCTGCGCGAGCCGGCGCGGCTGCGCCGCTTCGCCCGGCGCGAACGCCGCTTCCTGCTCACCATGCTCGAGAGCGCCACCCACCTGGCGGAGGACGTGGCGCGGCGGCGGGAGCCGTTCAAGCGGCTGCTGCGCGTACTGCATCCGGGGGAGCGGCCGGACGCGTACCCGCGCACCGTGGCCGTGTACGACGCGCTCTACAAGGGCGCGCCGCTGCCGAGCTTCGCCTCCGACGTCGAACGCCTCCTCACCGAGGAGGACCCGGCCGTGCTGAGCCTGCTGGCGACCCGGCCGGGCGAGTTCGCGCGGCGGCTGCGGGTGCTGGCGGTGCTCTTCGGCGACCGGACGGCCGAGGCGTTCGAGGGCGTCGCGGGGCGGCTCACCACGATCCAGCTGTTGAAGCTGCGCGGGTTCCTGCGCACCGTCCACTCGCGACGGTGGCGGATGTTCCCGCCGCGCGGCAACTGGAACCGTGTCGTCGTCGTGCCGGCCGTGTGGCGCGGGCACGTTCCGCGCACCACCCGCACGGCGTTGCTGGAGACGATCGCGCGGGAGCTGACGGCCCGCACGGAGAAGGTCGGCCCGGTGGCCCTCGCGGCCGAGACGCGGCACGTCAAGCTGCCCACCAACGACGCCGAACTGGCCCCCTACGGCCGCGGCACCGTCTTCCCGATCCCGGACGGTGTGCGCTTCCTGCGCACGGCGGTCTACTGGAGTTCGGGCCCGACCCGCCACAACATCTGGTACGACAACGGCTGGAACTTCTTCGGCGCCGACTGGCAGCCGCGCGGCGCCTGCTGCTGGAGCGCGACGATGTATCCCGGCGGCAAGAAGAGCAGCCAGGGGGCGGTCTTCTCGGGCGACCCGACCAATTCCAAGGACGCGTCGGGCCGGGCGTGTCAGCTCATCGACCTCTACCCGGACCGGCTGCACGAGAAGGGCGTCCGGTACGCGGTGTGGAGCGTGCTCTGCTACTCGAGGATCATGTTCTCGGAGGCGGAGGAGGTCTTCGCGGCCCTGCAGTGGGGCGAACGCGCGGAGGAGGGCGCGCTCTTCGAGCCGAGCCGGTGCCAGCTGGCGTTTCCGTTGACGGGCGAGGCGTACACCAAGTTCGTGGCCTACGTGGACCTGCGCCGCCGGGAACTGGTCTACCGCGACGCCAACCTGCCGGTGCGGGTGGAATCCGCGGCCGCCAACGGCAAGCGGCTCGCGACGACGATGCCGGCGTTCGTGGAGTACCTGGAGACCCTGCCGAGCGTGTACGACCTGTTCCGGCACGCGCCCGCGGACGAGGCCGGGATGCCGGTGCTCTACGACGACGCGGCGGTGCGCATCGACGGCGGGCCGGCGTACGTGTTCCGACCGTCCAACCGGGACAACAATTTCGCGCCGCTCGATCCGGTGACGTTGCTATAGTCCCCGGTGGGAGGCCATGGCGGTCCTTCCTTCTCGCACGCGGGCAACCGCGTAACCAAAAGGGCCGCCGCTTTCCTCCCACCTTTCACAGGCCGACTATCGGCTACCTGTCAACAGCCGTCGATCGTCACTTTGCGTGAATAGACTTTGTTCATGCAAACGGGGGAATTTGCACTGTACGGCCGTGCGCGCGAGTGCGCGTACGTGGACGTGTTGTTGGACAAACTCCGTCACGGCACCGGGTCCGGGGTGGTCTTCGCCGGCCCGACCGGCATCGGCAAATCCGCACTTGTCGACTACGTTCTGTCACGTTCTGCCGATGACCTGCGGGTCCTGTACGCGCGCGGGGTCGCCGCCGAGAGCGGGCTTGCGTTCGCCGGGCTGCACGAGCTGCTGGCTCCCGTGCTCGGGTTCCTGCCGGGCATCCCGCAGCGGCAGCGGGCCGTGCTGTCGGCCGCCTTCGCCCTCTCCGACGACGCGGACGCGGCGGCCGACCCGTTCGTGGCCGGGGCCGGGGCGCTGCACCTGCTCGCCGCGGCCGCCGCCGAGGGGCCGCCGGTGCTGGTGGTCGTCGACGACCTCGACCGCTGGGACGCGACCTCCCGGCGGGTGCTGCTGTTCGTGGCGCGCCGCGCCGCCTCGGCCGGCATCGGCATGGTGCTGACCACGGCCGGCGGGCCGGGCGTCGAGGACGAGTGGGGGCTGCCGGCGCACCGGCTCGCGCCGCTGGACCCGGCGGCGAGCGCCGCGTTGGTGCGCCGGGCGAGCCCGGTCCCGCCGGCCGAGGCGATCGTGGGACGGCTGGTCGCGGCCGCGTCCGGGTTGCCGCTGGCGCTGGTCGAGCTGCCCGCGCAGTTGAGCGTCGAGCAGCTCGGCGGGGCGACGCCGGCGCCCGACCCGCTGCCGGTCGGCGAGGCGGTGCGACGGATGTTCGGGGCGCGGCTGGCGGGATACGGCCGGCCGGCGCGCACCGCGCTGCTCGTCGCCGCCGCCGCGGGCCCGGTCGGGCTGCGCACCACCCTGGACGCCCTGGTGGCGCTGGGCGTCGCCGAGACGGCCCTGGACGTCGCCGAGGACGACGGGCTGGTGACGCTGGACAGCGACGGGGTGGCGTTCCGGCATCCGCTGGTGCGCGCGCTCGCCTACCACGACGCGCCGCTGCCCGAGCGGCGCGCCGCGCACGCCGCGCTCGCGGCCGTCACGACCGGGGAGGAGCGGGCCCGTCACCTGGCCGCGGGGGTGCCGTGGCCGGACGAGCGGGTCGCCGCCGAGCTGGAGCGGGTCGCCACCTCGCCGGTCGGGCACCTCTCCGCCGGGGCCTGCGCCGAGCTGCTGGCCCGCGCCGCCGACCTGTCCGTGGACCGGACCGCCCGGGCCCGTCGCAGCGTCCGGGCCGCGGAGCTGTGGGGGCTCGCCGGTGCCTGGGATTCCGCGGGAGAACTCCTGGAGCGCGTCCCGCGCCTCACCGACGACGTCGCCGTGCGGGCCGGCGCGCGGGCGGTGCACGCGCGCGGGGTCCTGCTGCGGGGCCGTCCGGTGTCGGCGCGTCGCGTCCTGGTGAGCGAGGCGGTGCGGATCCGGGCCGCGCACCCGGCGGGCGCGACGGTGCTGCTGCTGGACGCGGCCGAGGCCTCCTGGCTGGCGGGCGAGGGCACCGCGGCGCTGCTGGCCGTGCGGCACGCCCGCCGCCTCGCCGCCCCGGGCCCGCTCGACCTGCTCAGCGCCGTTCAGTCGGCGACGGTGCTGGCGCACTGCGGGCACGGCGTCGAGGCGCGCGAACTGTTCGACGAGCGCCGCGTCGCGCTGGCCCGCCGGCTGGCCGAGGGGCCGGTCGCACCGGGCTGGTGGCGGGTGGTGCGCATCCACCTGCCCCGGCTGCTGGCCCGCCTCGGCCACCTCGAGCCGGCCGCCGCGCTGCTGGACGAGACGCTGACCCGCGCGACGCGGCGTTCGGCGCTCGGGGTGCTGCCCGCGCTGCTGGTGCTGCGGGCCGAGCTGGGGATCGTCTTCGGGGACTGGATCGCCGCGCGGTCCGCCGCCGAACGCGCCGTCGAGACGGCCGGGCGCACCGGTCAGTCCGCCGACGCCGCGGCCGCGCTGCTGATCCTCGGCTGGCTCGCCGGGACCCGCGGCGACGCGGCCGCCTGCCGGGAGTTCGTGGCGCGGGCGCGGGAGATCGTCGACCGGCACCGGCTCGGCGGGCTCGACCCGGCGCTGCACGCCGCCGAGGCGCACCTGGACCTGGCGGGCGGCGACCCGGAGGCCGCGTTCGCCCGGTTGGAGCGGGCCGGCCGCCAGGCGGAGGCGGACGAACTCGTCGACTGCGGGCCGCTGCCGTGGATCGCCGACCTCGCGGAGGCCGCCGTCGCCACGGGCCGGACCGGGCAGGCGCAACGGCTGCTGGCCGCCGCGCGGCGGCAGGACCGGCTGGCGCCGCCCGTGCTGGCCCGCGCCGCCGCGCTGGTGGCCGGGGAGGCGGGCGGGGCGCTGTTCGCCGAGGCGGTGGGCGCCGGTGCGGGGCCGGCCGGGCCGTTCGAGCACGCGCGCGCCGCGCTCTGCTACGGCGAGTGGCTCACCCGGCGGGGCCAGCGGGGCGAGGCGCTGCCACTGCTGCGGGCCGCACTCGTGACGTTCACCCGGATGAACGTGACTCCCTGGACCGCTCGCGCGCAGCGGGCCCTGGCCTCGGTGGACGCCGCGTCCCCGGAGCCGGGACCGGCACCACCGGCGCCCGCGGCCGCGGACCTGACCGTGCAGGAACAGCGGGTCACGATGCTGGTCGGGCAGGGCGCGACCAACCGGGAGGCGGCGCGGGCGCTGTTCGTCAGCCCGAAGACCATCGAGTTCCACCTGCGCAGCATCTACCGCAAGCTCGGCGTGCGCTCCCGCGCGGAGTTGGCGCACCGCCTCGGGCGGGGCCGGCTGACCGACGCGGCGCGGTGACGCGACGGGCGGGCCGGGGCAGGAACCCCGGCCCGCCCGAGGGGCGCGGCTACTGCACGAAGACCGCGGGGCTGCCCGGCGAACTGCTGACGACGGCCGGCGCATAGGTGGCCGTGAAGAAGCTGCTCGACGGGCAGAGGACCGATCCGGTGGACTTCGCGAAGGCCGCGTTGCTGAACGCGATCGAGTTGTCGGCGTTGGACGTCGTGCCGCTGAAGGTCTTGTCGACGACCTGGTACACGCACGTGGTGGAGCCGAGGAGCGTGCTCAGCTTGACGGTCGCCTGGATCACGCCGGCGTTGCCCGAGGCGATCGTGATGGCGCCGGTGCTGCCGTTGACGGCGGCGTCGAACGGCAGGTTGTTGATGGTGATGCTCTGCACGCCGGTGACGCCGAAGATGTTGGACGTGCAGGAGGTGAACGTCTGCGCGGTCACCGACTCGGTGGCGACGCCGCCGGCGGGCGGGTTGGCGGTGACGGTGCCGCTGAACGACGACTCCTTGCACGTGACACCGGTCGTGCCGGTGGCCGTGGTGTAGAACGTGGCGGCGGTGCCGGCCTTGAGGCTCGAGGTGATGACCGCGCCGACCGCGACGGCGGGGCCGCCGAGGGCGCCCTCGGTGAGCACGGCGTCGTCCGCCGCCTTGGCGGGCGAGGGGAGGAGGATGCCGACCGCGAACGTCAGCGCGGCGGCGGCGCAGGTGAGCTTGCGCATGGCGGTGTGCCTTCCTGAGCGGGGGCGGGGTCGCCCGGGACGCGTGTCCCGGGCGTGTGCCGGTCTTTCCGCAGGTGAGGCCGGTAAGTGGATTGAAATCAAAACCTGTCGAAGTTATAAACCTCGGAGGGTCCCAACGTCAAGCGAAGGACGTCGATCGATATGGCCGAACCGGCGCAGGACCTCCGGCGGCTCCCCGGAGCCCGGGCCGGCCGCGACCCCGACCGGGCGATCAAGCGGGGCCCGAGCCGGCTCCCGCCCGAGGTGGTCGCCGCGACCCAGCGGGAACGCCTCTTCGACGGGCTGGTGCACACCGTCGCGCAGAAGGGCTACGTCAACGCCCGGGTGGGCGACATCTGCCTCGCGGCCGGCGTGACCCGACCGGCGTTCTACAGCCACTTCCAGGGCAAGGAGGACGCCTTCCTGGCCACCTACCGGCACGGCACCGACCTGCTGTGGTCCCTGCTGGAGACGGCCTACACCGCCGTCCCGCACTGGCCGGACGCGCTGCGTTCGGGACTGCGGCTGCTGCTGAGCGTCCTCGCCGGCGTGCCGAACTTCGCCCGCATGGCGATCGTGGAGATCGACGCCGTCGGGCCGGCCGGCTGGGCCGCGCGCGACGCGTTGCTGCTGCGCTTCCACACGTTCTTCGACGGGGCGCCCCGGCCGGTGGTGACCAGCCCCGGCGGTCTCACGGTCGATCACGAGGCGCTGGTGGGCTCCGTCGTCGGCGGCATCTACGCAACCATCCACCGGCACGTCGCCGCCGGCGAGCACGAACGCCTCACCGCGCAGGTGCCGGCGCTGACCTACTTCGCGCTGGTGCCGTTCCTCGGTCCCGGGGCGGCCGCGGCGGCGCTCGACGGCGACGGCGAGGAGGGGCCGGTCGTGGGCTGTTCGCACGCCTCTTGAGTTGACCTTAACTCGCGGGTAACTTCCGGAAACGAAATCAAAACCGTCGATGGTGGCGAGCCGGGGCCTTTCCGCAGGAGGCACCGGTCGCCCTCCGGGCTCCCCAGAGCCCGGGACTCGCCTGCCCTAGGGGGGAAAAGGATGTCGATCGACGTTGCCAAGACACCACAGGGGCGCACCAGATGGGCCCGCTTCGGGCTCACCATGGGGCTCTCCACCGCCGTGGCGGTCGTGCTCGCGGTGCTCACCGCGAACGGCGTGCTCGCGGCGTCGTTCCAGATCTCCGGCATGCCGTTCACGGTCACCGCGACCGAGCTGGAGGGCCAGGGCTTCCAGCAGTACGCGACGATCGACGAGATGCCGGAGGGCAGCCCCAACGCCGGAGACACCGGCGGCCAGGTCGTGGTCGTCGTCTCCGTCATCGGGGAGGCCAAGCTGACCAACCTGTGCCAGAGCGTCAACCTCGGCGGCGGCTTCCTGCGCATCACCGCCGGCGACAACGGCACACCGGTGCAGGCGACCACGCTGGTCGTGCACTCCGACGAGATCGCCGGTGACGCCTCGTTCCAGAACATCGTGATCGGGCAGGACGCCAGCACGCTCGACGCGGTTCCCGGGCAGCCGGGTGCGCTGGGTGTGTTCGGGCAGCAGGCCCAGCACATCGTGATCCGCAACCTGCGCCAGAACAACTACGCCACCACCGCGGCGGTCTTCACGCTGCCGCACCTGCGCATCGCGTTCGGCAGCCAGGGCTGCTGACGGTATGGAAGCGGCGATCGACGACATCGCCACCCCCGACCCGGACCCGGTGCGTTCCCCGCACCGGGTTCGGGTGCCCGCGTGGGTGGGCCGGGCGTGGCGGGCCTGGCGCGCGTGGCGGCGCAGCAGGCCGTTCTGGGGCGGCTGGTACGGGATCCTGGGCGGCGTCCAGATCCTGCTGACGCAGACCGCGCCGTTCGGGGTGATCATCCACATCGGACCGCAGGGCATGATCGGCTACGCGGTGCCCGTGGTGATGATCCTGTGCGGGCTGCTGCTGTGGTTCTCGCCGCAGCCGCGGGCGTTCTACGGCAGCCTGTTGCTGCTGCTGTCGCTGGCCTCGTGGATCACCTCGAACCTCGGCGGGTTCTTCATCGGGATGCTGCTCGGCATCATCGGCGGTTCGCTCGCGCTGACCTGGACCACCGAGCCGCGCAGCCGCCACACCCGTCGGCGGTGGCGGCGGCGCAAGGGCGCGTCAGACGAGGTGGGCGCGGCGCCAGTAGACCAGGGCGGGACCGCTGACCAGGCCGAGCCGACCGAGGTGCTCGACGGCCTTGGCGGCGGACCAGCGGATGGTGGCCCGGAAGTGGGGGTTGGCGAGGGCGGCGGCGCGTCCGCGGGAGCCGTCGATGCCGACCGCACGGTAGATGTCGGGGTGCACCAGCCGGCTGATGACCGCGGCGGCGGCCTGCCCGATGACGATCCGGGAGTACGCGAGCCGGAGCGGCCCTGACTTCTCCACCTGACGGACCAGCTCCTCGCGGGCGTAGCGCACGTGGCGCGCCTCCTCCACGACGTGGATGCGCGCCACCATGCGGATCAGCGGCTGCAGCGCCTCGTCGGCCATGACCTCCCGCTGGAACGCGTCGAGGATCTCCTCGGCGAGCAGGATGGAGGCGTACATATGCGCGCCCGTGGCCGTCGCCTTGAGCCAGCGCCCGAGCGCGTGGTCCCGCCGGCTGGCCCGGGTCGGTGCGACGCCCAGCCGTTCGATCAGCCGGCCGAACATGATCGAGTGCCGGCACTCGTCGGCGACCTCGGCGAGCGCGTACTGCGCGTGCCGGCTCGTCACGTCCTGGTCGTAGAACTCGCGGATGAGCATCTGCATCAGCACCGTCTCGAACCAGATCCCGGCGCTGGCCGCACCCGCGACCTCGTGCTTGGTCAGCTCCACCCGCTGGTCGTGGGACATCGCCGCCCACAGCTCGGTCCCGTAGAGGCTGCTGCGCTCGGGCGGCATCCAGAAGGCGCCCGGCGTGAACGGCGCCTCCCAGTCGATGGCCACGAGCGGGTCGTAGGAACGGCGCGTCGAGGCGGTGAGCAGGCGTTCGGCGGTGGTCTCGCGATCAGGAGAGGTGGTCGTCATGGCGGGCTCCCGGTATTGATGTTTCTCCGAGTACCTGTTACTTCTAGTATCGTGCAATCGAAATCGGACGGCGTCAATGGCGACCGGCGGCGCAGCCGCTGGGACGCGCACCGCGCGCGGCGGCGCACCGTTCTCGTCGCGGCCGCCGTGCAGGCCCTGCTGGAGCACGGCCCGACGGTCGACATGGGACAGGTCGCCGCGGCGGCCGGGGTCAGCAAGCCGGTGCTGTACCGGTACTTCGCCGACAAGGCCGAGCTGTGGCTCGCCGTCGGGGAGCACGTCGCCGGCCTTGTCGTCGAGGCGGTCACCCCGGCCGTGGCGCGCGTCGGCGCCGAGCGCGAGCTCGTCTCCGAGACCATCGACGCCTACCTGAGCGTCATCGACAGCCAGCCGGAGCTGTACCGGTTCCTGGTGCACCAGTCCGGGGTCCCCGGCATCCCCGGCGTGATCGCCGCCGCCTCCCGCACCATCTCCGCCGAACTGGCCCGCGTCGTCGGCGACAAACTGCGCGCCCTCGGGCTCGACGCGGGGCCGGCCGAGCCCTGGGCCTACGGCATGGTCGGCCTGGTCCAGTCCGTCGGCGACTGGTGGATCCGCCACGACCGGCCGATGACCCGGCAGGCGCTCACCGACTACCTCACCACCCTGCTCTGGCAGGGCCTCGACGGCGTGCGCGCCACCGCGGACCTGCCCTCGCTGCTGTTGAAGGAGGACAAGGAGCGTGACCGACGAACCTGACGAGGGCTACGCCGGTCCGGCCGTGCTCACCGCCGCCGGGCTCGACCTGCCCGTGACCGTGCGCCTGTCCGGCGCGATCGACCCGATCGACGGGGCCTACCGCTGGGGCGGGCGCATCGCGCCGCACACCCGCGTCGCGTCCCTGCTGCGCGACGGCATCCGCTCCGCCTCCCTCAGCCTGGACGGCCTGTCGCGGGAGGTCCGCCTCACCGAGGTCGACCCCTGGGGCGGGGTCCTGCTCAGCACCACCGCCCCGGCTCCTTGGCCGGTGCTCACGCCGGAGTCCCCGACCGGGGTAGAAGCGGTCGAGATCCTGGTGGTGGGCGCCGGCTTCGGCGGCATCGGTGCCGCGATCACGTTGGACCGCAACGGTTTCCACGACTTCCTGGTGCTGGAGGCCGCCGACGAGGTCGGCGGGACCTGGCGGGACAACACCTATCCCGGCTGCGCCTGCGACGTTCCCTCGCACCTGTACTCGTTCTCGTTCGCGCGCTATCCACAGTGGACCGAGACCTACTCCGGGCAGGAGACGATCCTGCGCTACCTGCGCGGCTGCGTGCGCCGGTTCGGGCTGACGCAGCGCGTGCGGCTCGGGACCCGGCTCGAGTCGGCGACCTGGTCCGGGGACCGGTGGGTGGTGGCCACGTCGCGCGGCGAGTTCCACGCCCGCGCGCTGATCGTCGCGACCGGGCCGCTGAGCGAGCCCTCCGTGCCGGACCTTCCCGGGCTTTCCTCCTTCGCGGGAACGTCGTTCCACTCGGCCCGCTGGCAGCACGGGCACGACCTCACCGGCCGGCGGGTCGCGGTCGTCGGCACCGGCGCGTCGTCGGCGCAGTTCGTGCCGCGCATCCAGCCCAGGGTCGGCGCGCTGACCGTCTACCAGCGCACGCCGCCGTGGGTCATGCCGCGCGGCTCCCGCCCGATCCGCACCGCCGAGCGCCGCCTCTACCGCTACCTGCCCGGCGCGCAACGGCTCGTGCGCGCCGGCCTCTACTGGACGCGGGAAAGTTGGGCGCTCGGGTTCCTGCACCCGGGGCTGATCCGTCGGGCGCAGCGGATCGCCGAGCACCACCTGCGCAAGCAAGTACCGGATCCGGTGCTGCGCGAGCGGCTCAGGCCCCGGTACGTCATGGGCTGCAAGCGCGTGATCCTCTCCGACGACTACCTGCCGAGCCTCACCCGGGACAACGTCACCGTCGTCGACACGCCGATCCGGGAGGTCGTCGCCGACGGGGTGGTCACCACGGACGGCGTGCACCGTCCCGCCGACACGCTCATCCTCGCCACCGGGTTCAAGGTGACCGACCCGAGCGTCGCCCACCGGGTGCGCGGCCGCGACGGGCGCACCCTCGCCGAGGCGTGGCGCCCGTCGATGCGCGCCTACCACGGCACCACGGTCGCCGGGTTCCCCAACCTCTTCGTGCTGCTCGGCCCGAACACCGGGCTGGGCCACACCTCCGTCGTCATCATGATCGAAAGTCAGCTCCGGCACGTCGTCGACGTGCTCCGCCACCGCCGCAGGACGGGAGCGACCGCGATGGAACCCACCGAGGCGGCCCAGCGCCGCACCAACGAGAGGCTCGACCGCAGGCTCGCCGGGACCGTCTGGTCCAGGGGCGGCTGCGACAGCTGGTACCTCGACGCCACCGGCCGCAACTCGACCCTCTGGCCGGGCTTCGCGACGTCGTTCCGGCGCACGCTCGCCCGCTTCCGCCCGGGCGACTACCGGACCGTCGGAGGTGCGAAATGACCGAGCCGCTGCGCGGGAGAACCGTGCTCATCACCGGCGCCGCCCGGGGGATCGGGGCGGAGACCGCCCGCCTCGCCGCCGCACGCGGTGCGCGGATCGCCGCCGTCGGCCTCGAGCCGGAACGCCTCGCCGCGCTCACCGCCGACCTCGACGCCACCGCGCCCTCGCCCGCCGGCAGGCACACCTGGGCCGAGTGCGACGTCACCGACCAGGCCGCCCTGGAGGCCGCCGTCTCGTCCACGGTGGACACTCACGGGCGCCTCGACGTGGTGCTCGCCAACGCCGGCATCGCCAGCCTCGGCACCGTCGCCGTCTCCGGCGCCGACGCGATGGTCCGCGCCGTCGACGTGAACCTCAACGGGGTCGTGCGCACCGCCGCCGCCACGCTGCCGCACCTGCGCGATTCGCACGGCTACCTGCTGATGGTCTCCTCGGCGGCGGCGTTCACCGTGCTGCCCGGGATGGCGGCCTACTGCGCCTCCAAGGCGGGGGTGGAGTCGTTCGGAACGGTGCTGCGCATGGAGTGCGCGCGCAGCGGCGTCGCCGTCGGCACCGCGCACCCGATCTGGATCGACACCGACCTGGTGCGCGACGTGCAGGCCGACCTGCCGTCGTTCCGGGAGACGCTGGGCCGGCTGCCGTGGCCGCTCAACAAGGTGGTGCCGGTGCGGCAGTGCGCCGAGGCTCTGGTGCGCGCCATGCAACGGCGCAGCCGCCGGGTGTACGTGCCGAAGGCGCTCGGCGTCGTGTCGGCGCTGCGGACGTTCTACTGCGGGCCGGTCGCCGAGGCGGTGCTGCGCACCGGGGCGGAACGCATGCGGCGCATGGAGGCCGAGGTGCGGGCGCTCGACCGGAGGTTCGGGGCGCACAGCGCGGGCTACGGCGCCGCGGCCGTCGATAAACCGTCCACAGTGGACGGTGCGCCGTGAGCGTCAACTACTCGGTCGTCGGCGCGGGCGAGCCGCTGGTGCTGCTGCACGGGCTCGGGCACCGCTGGCAGGCCTGGGAACCGGTGCTGGACCGCCTCGCCGCGCAGCACCGCGTCTACGCCGTGGACCTGCCGGGCTTCGGACTCTCGCCGCTGCCGGCCGGCGAGCTGCCCGACGGCATGCCGGGCGTGCTCGAGGCGGTGCACGCGTTCCTCGACGCGCTCGGTCTCGAACGCCCGCACGTGTGCGGCAACAGCCTCGGTGGCGCGGTCGCACTGGAACTGGCCGTCACCGGGCGCGCCGCGTCGGCCACCGCGCTGTCGCCCGCCGGGTTCTGCACCGAGGCGGAGGCGCGGCGGGCGGTCGCGATCCTGCGGCGGATGCGCCTGTCGACCCTCCCGCCGGCCGCGGTGCTGCGCCTGGCGCTGGCCGTGCCGTTCGTGCGGGCGTGGTCGTTCGGGCCGCTGGTGACGAAGCCCGCCGCGCTGGCCGGCGAGCGGGCCCTCGGCGACGCGCTGGCGCTGCGCAACTCCACCGGCTTCCGGGCCGTCGCGCGGGCGGCGCACCACTACCGGTTCGCGGGTGCGCCGTCGGTGCCGGTGACGGTCGCGTGGGGGAGCGCGGACCGCATCCTCCAACCGCACCAGGCCGAACGCGCCCGCGAACTGCTGCCGCACGCCCGCCACGTGGCCCTGCCGGGCTGCGGGCACGTACCCATGAGCGACGCGCCCGACCTCGTCGCCGACCTGATCCTGTCGACCACCCGGACGCGGCACCACAGCGGTTCGTGACACTGCTGATTTCCCCGGAACGCGCCGGCCGCCGGCACCGGAGCCGCCGCACCGAACGTAGGCTGATCGCCGTCAATGAGCGGCGGAGGTGTTCGTGGCGGCGGATCCGGCCGGGCGGGGAGTCGTCGACGGGGCGTTCCGGCTGTTGCGCGCGCTGCCGGAGACCGTTCCCGGGCGGCAGATCGCGCAACTGGTGCGGCTCACCGACCTGCCCCGGCCGACCGTGCACCGGCTGCTGCGCCAGCTGCGCGAGGCGGGCGCGGTCGACCTCGTCGGGGAGCACTGGACGCTCGGCGCCGACCTGGTGCGCCTGGCCCGGCGGGTCGAACCGCACGCCGGGTTGCGCGCCTGCGCGCAGGACGTCCTGCGGGTGATCCGCGCCGAGACCGGCCTGTCGGCGACACTCGTCGTTCCGGAGCCGGCCTCGCCCGTGGTCCTGGAGATGGTGCCCGGCGCGCTGACGTTGCCGGTGGCCGTGCGACCCGGCGACGCGATGCCGGCGTTCACCGCGTCCGGGCGCGTGCTCGCCGCCGCCCGGCCGGCCTCGCCGAAGGACCGCCACGCCGGTGTCGCCGTCGACCACGGCGCCGTCTGGGCGGACTTCACCTGCTACGCCGTTGCGGTGCTGCTGCCCGGTGACCGGCGGGCGGCGCTGCAGATCTCCTCCGTCGACCGGCGCCCCGCGGAGCGCTTCGCGCCGCTGCTGCACCGGGCGGGCTTCGCCCTGCAGCAGCGCCTCGCCGCGTCCGCTCAGCGGACGCCGGCTGGTCCGGAGGCGCCCTGATCGCCAGGGTGGGACCGTCCGCGACGACGACGGAGGGATCTCTCGCCATGGTGGAACCGCGTTACGACTTCGTGGTGTGCGGCGCCGGCTCGGCCGGTTCGGCGCTGGCCGGGCGGCTGGCCGAGGACCCGGCCGTGTCGGTCCTGCTGGTCGAGGCGGGTGGCGAGGACCGGGGCCCGAGCATCGACGACCCGGAGCTGTGGCCGCTCAACCTGGGCACCGAGCGGGTGTGGAACTTCGCCACCGAGCCGGACCCCGGGGTCAACGGCAGGTCGCTGCCCTACGCGATGGGCCGGGTGCTGGGTGGCGGCGGCAGCGTCAACGTCTCCATCTGGATCCGTGGCCATCGCGACGACTGGGATTTCATCGCGCGGGAGACCGGCGATCCGGCGTGGGGCCACGAGGCCGTGCGGGAGACGTTCGACCGGATCGAGAACGACCCGATGTGGGTGCGGGACGCGACCGACCTCCACCCGTACGCGCAGGCGCTGCTCACCGCGGCGGGGGAGACGGGCTTCGCCCGCCACGACCACCCCAACGGCGCGCTGATGGAGGCCGAGCGCGGGGCCGCGCCGCGACAGGAGATCATCCGGAACGGCCGGCGCCAGTCGCCGTTCCGCTCCTACGTCGGGATGCGGCCCCGCCCTAACCTGACCGTGCTGAGCGGCACGCTCGTGACCGAGGTGCTGTTCGAGAAGAACCGCGCCGTCGGCGTGCGGCTGCGCGGCGGCGGAACGACCCGGGAGGTGCGCGCGTCGACCGAGGTGGTGCTCTCGCTCGGCGCGGTCAACACGCCCCGGACGCTCCTGCTCTCCGGCGTCGGCGACCCCCGCGAACTGGCGGCGCACTCGATCGCGCCGCGCGTGCACCTGCCCGGCGTCGGCCGCAACCTCAACGACCACGCGCTGATCAGCCTCGTGTGGCGGGCCGCCGACGGTGCCGAGCTGCGCGCCCCGGGGGAGAGCCGGGCCGGTGTCTTCTGGAACCTGACCGACGCGGCGCGGGAGCCGCCGGTATTCATGTACTCCACGTGCTCCGCCGCGGTGTCGCAGACCGTCGCCGCCCGCACCGTCCTGCCCGAACGCGTCGTCACCTTCATGATCGGGATGCGGATGCGCGGGACCGGCCGGGTCCGCCTCGCCTCCGCCGATCCGACGGTCGACCCGCTCATCAGCACCGGCTACTTCGCCGACCCCGCGGACCTCACCGCCGCGCGGCACGCGCTGGAGACCGCGCGGGCCGTCGGGACGGCCCCGGCGCTGCGCCCCTACCTCGCCGCCGAGGTGCTGCCCGGCCCCGTCGGCCGCGACGCGACGGCCGCCTACCTGCGCGACGTGGTGGAGACGTTCTGGCACCAGAGCGGCACGGCCAGGATGGGGCGGGACGACACGGCGGTCGTCGACCCGCGGCTGCGCGTCGTCGGCTGCGAAGGCCTGCGGGTGGCCGACGCCTCCGTGCTGCCGCGGGTGACCGTCGCCAACACCATGGCGCCGAGCGTGCTCGTCGGCGAGCGGGCCGCCGCGTTCATCCGCGCCGACCACGGACTGGCCGGCTGAGCGCCGGTCGACCGCTCAGCCGTCGGAGGGGCCGCCGTCGCCGGGGGCGGGTGCGCCGGCCTCCACCGGTGCGCGGCCGGCGCCCAGGTCGAAGTGCCGGACGCGGTTCTTCCCCTCGGACTTGGCGCCGTACATGGCCAGGTCGGCGCGGAAGACGAGTTCGGTGGCGGTGAGCGCGGACTCGGTGCTGCTGATGCCGATGCTGGCGCCGACCCGCACCGTGGCGAGGCCGCCGCCGATGACGATGGGCGCGTGGATGCGTTCGCACAGCTCGTACGCCAACGGCTCGGCGTCGTGCTCGTCGGGGAGCCCGGTCAGCAGCAGCGCGAACTCGTCGCCGCCGAAGCGCGCGGCCAGCCCGTTCGGCCCCGCCGCCGCCTGGATCCGGCGGGCCACCTCGATCAGCACCTCGTCGCCGGCGGCGTGCCCGTAGGTGTCGTTGACCTGCTTGAAGTCGTCCAGGTCGATGCTGAGCAGGACGACCGAGCCGGCCGGTTCGGTCTCCGCCGCGCGGACCAGTTCGGTGAAGAACAGTTCGCGGTTGGCGAGGCGGGTCAGGTAGTCGTGGTGGGCGCGGTACATCAGTTCGGCGCGCGAGCGCAGCCCCATCTCGCCGAGCACCACCTGGTGCATGAGGTTGCGGAACGCGTCGAACTCCACCGCCGTGATCGGCCGCGTGCGGCCCAGCACCAGGTAGCCGTCGGCGGTGGGCTCGACCCGCCAGTGCGCGATGTGCGGGGCGACGTCGGCGAACTCCTCCGCCGGCCGGCCCATCGCCTCGTCGGAGACCCCGCGCCCGCGCAGCTGTTCGGCCAGCCCGAGGGAGCGGGCCACCCGCAACTGGCCGTCCTGCGGCCGGACGATGATCAGCACGGTGCCCGGGTCGAGGGCGACCATGCGGGTGGCCAGATCCCGGCCGATCCGCTGCACCTCGTCGACGTCCTCGGCGGCCAGGATGCGTTCGCCGGCGCTGGCGAGCAGGGCGTCGCGGCCCGAGACCACCTGCTGCTGCAGGAGCACGTGGCGGACCTGGCGCATCACCAGCCCCACCGGCACCACCGACGGGATCATGCCGAGCACCTCCCCGGAACGCCACGACAGCGTCGCCGCGCCGGACAGCGCCGCCAGCGCCGTGCCGACCGGGAGCACGGCGAGGCCGAGCACGGTGCGCACCCCCCAGGCCCAGATCGACCCGTGCAACGCCAGCACGGCGAACACGGCGATGGTGATCATGACGGTGCGCATCGGCCACGGCATCGCCGCCGCGACGGCACACAGGAGCGCCGGCACGAGCACCGGTTCCAGCGGCACCGGCCGGGTGCGGAACGTCGTCCACGCCATGATCCCCAGAAGCGCGGCGATCGACGCCACCGCGGCGGTGCGCCACCCCGCGGAGATGTCGGCCGACAGCACCGGCACCGTGTGCGCCACGAGCGCCAACCCGGCGGCGGCGAACGCGATCCGCTGGGTGCGGCGCAGCGGCGCGTCGATCGGTGGCCGGGTCGAGGTGGGCACGGCGATACGATCGGCATCCGCCGCCGCCTTCTGAGCACCTGTGACGGGCCCCGCAGGGGGTCCACGCCGAGGCACTTGGGGACGCGGACGTGGCAGCGGAGTCGCAACGAAGCGAAGCGAGTGGAGCGCAGCGGTGCGGCTGGGAACCACGGTCGCGCGCCCGGCGGACGCGCGACAAGGGATCGAGAAGCACGCTCGACCGGCTACGAGCCGGCCCTACCCCTCCCGCAGGTAACGCAACACCGCCAACACCCGCCGGTGATCCGTCTCCACCGCCGGCAGGTCCAACTTCGTGAAGATCGCCGACACGTGCTTCTCCACGCTGCGCGGCGCCAACCCGAGCCGCCCCTGGATCGCCACGTTCGAACGCCCCTCGGCGAGCAGCGCCAGCACCTCCCGTTCGCGGGCGGTCAGCCGGGCCATGCCGGCGTCGACGGCCGGCGCGGCCAGCAGCTGGCGCACCACCTCCGGATCCAGGGCGGTGCCGCCACCGGCGACCCGGCGCAGCGCGTCGACGAACTCGCCCGAGCTCACCACCCGGTCCTTCAGCAGGTAGCCGACCTTCGACGCCTGGCGGGACAGCAGCTGCCGCGCGTAGGAGGTCTCGACCCACTGCGAGAGGACCAGCACGGCCGTCTCCGGATGCGCGGAACGGATGGTCAGCGCGGCGCGGATGCCCTCGTCGGTGTGCGTCGGCGGCATCCGCACGTCGACGACGGCGAGGTCGGGGCGGTGCGCGGCGACGGCGGCCAGCAGGTCGTCGGCGTTGTCCACCACCGCGCGCACCTCGACGCCGTGGTCGTCGAGCAGCGCGGCCATGCCGTCGCGCAGCAGCACGTTGTCCTCGGCGATCACGACCCGCAGCGTCGTTCCCGGCACGTTCACCGCCCCAGTGTCATGGTGATCGCCGTCGGCCCGCCCGCCGGGCTGTCGATCGCGAACGTCCCGTCCAGCGCCCGCGCCCGCTCGGCGAGCCCGCGCAGGCCCGAGCCGGTGCCGACCGCTGCGCCGCCACGCCCGTCGTCGCGCACCACGAGCCGCAGCCCGTCCCCGTCGCCGCGCACCCGCACCTCGGCCCGGGTGGCCGACGCGTGCCGGGTGACGTTCGCCAGCAGCTCCGCGACCGCGAAGTAGGCGGCCGTCGCGGTGGCGTCCGACGGCGCCACGGGCAGGTCGACGGCGAGCGTCGTCGGGACGGCGTTGCGCGCGGCGAGCGTCTCCAGCGCGGTGGCGAGGCCGGCGTCCAGGGCGGGCGGGTGGATGCGTCGCACGATGTCGCGCAGTTCGGCGAGGGCCTCGGTCACGGTCTCCTGCGCGGCCGTCACGAGGCCGGCGACCGCGGGATCGTCGACCCGCTGTTCGATCCGGGACAGGGTCACCCCGAGCGAGACGAGGCGGGCCTGCGTGCCGTCGTGCAGGTCGCGTTCGACCCGGCGCAGCGTCCGGGCGGCGTCCGCGGTGAGGACGTCGCGGCCGGTCTCCAGCGCCGCGATCCGTCTCCGCTCGCCGCCCGGCTCCAGCAGCACCCGGACCAGCACCCTGTCGACCCCCACGAGCAGACGGACCAGCCAGGGGAACGTCATGACAGCCGCGAAACCCTGCACCGACGGCCAGAGCGTCTGCGCCCACGTGGCGTCGTCGACCAGCCCGAACGCGTCCGGCACCACCAGCCACCACAGCGGATACGTGAGGAACAGCGTCCCGCTCACCACCAGCACCCCACCGAGGTAAGCGGCCGTGACGACCAGCGGGAAGTGCGCCAGGGCGTAGAGCAGCGCGCGCCACGCCACGCCGTCGCCGAGCACGGCCACGTAGCTGCGGCGCCGGCGCGGCGGCGGCGACGGCCAGTCCCACCCGAGGACGGCCCGCGCCGGGATCCGGTGCCAGCGCACGCTCGCCCGCGCGAGGACCAGCACACCGATCAGGACCGGCAGCCCGACCATCACCAGGGTGCCGACCGAGGCGACGATCCCGAGCACCCCCACCAGCACGAACGCCGGCACCGCGAAGAGCGTCGCCAGCAGCGCGTACGCGTACTCCCGCCAGGTGCGTGCGGCGAACGGCGCACCGAACAGCCGCCTCATTCCACCGCCGCCGCGACGACGTGCACCGGGCGCCCGCGGGTCAGCGCGACGGCCGGCGCGAGCGTCCCCGCGGCCACCACCCCGGCCGTGAGCGCGACGCCCGCCAGCAGATATCCGAACGGCACGTACGGCGCCGAACGCAGCACCGGCACCAGCACCGCCCCGGCGATCCCGGCGGCGAGCCCGAGAGCGGTGGCCGTCACCAGCACAGCCTCCCAGGCGACCACGGCGAGCACACGCCGGCGGGTCCCTCCGGCGAGCCGCGTGACGGCGAGGTCCCGCTGCCGCCCGACGAGCCCGGTGACGAGCGTGGCCACGGCGGCGATCGCGGCGAACGCGCAGTACACGGCCGTGCCGGAGTAGTCCGTCCAGAGTTCGCCGGCCGGCTCGCGCAGCCCGGTGCGGTGCGCCGGCGTGGTGTGCGAGGCCACCTTGACGAGGGCGAACGCCACCACGAGCACCAGCGGCACCAGCGCGCCCGACAGCGCCCGCGACGCGGCGGCCACGTTGTCGACGGCCAGCCGCACGATCCCCCGGCTGAACGGCCGCACCCGGGCCGCGACGCCGCGCAGCAGCACCGGCCCGAGCAGGCCCACGCCGACGCACATGGCGAGCATGACGAAGAACGCGTTCTCGCCGGCCCGCTCCGGCGCCTGCCGCGCCACGACGGCCGACAGCACCACCCCGGCCACGACCAGCCCGGCGCCGGCGAGGGCCCGCGGCGCGCCGATCCCCGGCCGGCGGGTGGCCGCCTCGGTCAGTGCGCGCGCCGGCCGGATCCGGGCCGGCCGAACGGCGGCCGCCAGCCCGCCCAGCACCGATGTCGCGATCCCGATGCCGATCACCATCGGCAGCACGGCGAGCGAGGGCGCGTACGCGACGACCCCCGGCAGGACACCGTGCTGGGTCAGCCCGCCGACCCAGGCGTGCCCCGCCCCGAGCCCGAACGGGTACCCGAGCCCGGCCGCCGGCACGGCCACGACCGCCGCCTGCAGCGCCACCGAGCGGCGGATCCGCCCCGGGGTGGCGCCGATGGCGCGCAGCAACGCGATGTCGCGCAGCTGGCGGGCGATCGCGAGGTTCATGGTGACGCCGACCAGCAGGATCGCCATGTACACCGCGATCAGCGCGAACGCCACCGCCGCCTCCGGCACCGAGGTCGCCTCGACGGCGGCGCGCTGCGCCGGGGACAGCGGTGCCGCGCCGAGCGACGCGGCGGTCGTGACCATCATCGTGATCACGGTCGACGCGACACACTGCGTGACGGTCGGCCCGAGCAACGCCCACTTGTGCCGCCGCAACGCCTGCGCGGTGATCCCCGCCCTCACGCCGCACGCCCGGCGCCGGCGAGTCCGGCCGCGGAGACGGCGCGCAGCCGTTCCGCGATGGCGACCGGATCGGGGGTCGGCCCGTCGGCGACGATCCGCCCGTCGCGCAGCAGCACCAGCCGGTCGCTGAACCCGGCCGCCCCCGGATCGTGCGTCACCATCACCACCGTCACGCCGTCCCGGTCGACGGCGTCGCGCAGCAGCCCGAGGACGGTGGCCCCGGTGCTCGGGTCCAGCGCGCCGGTGGGTTCGTCGGCGAAGACGACCGCCGGCCGGGTGATCAGCGCACGGGCCACGGCGACCCGTTGCCGCTGGCCGCCGGAGAGTTCGCCGACCGGGCGGGACGCCAGGCCGTCGAGGCCGACCGAGCGGAGCACCCCGTCGAGGTCGCCCCGGGGGCCGCCGAGCCGGCTGGGCAGCAGGACGTTCTGCCGCACGGTCAGCGCCGAGAGCAGGTTGTAGGACTGGAACACGAACCCGACCCGGTCGCGGCGCAGCCGGGTCAGCCGCCCCTCGCGCATCCGGGTGATGTCCCGCCCGGCCAGGCGCACCCGGCCGTGGGAGGGCCGGTCCAGCCCGGCGGCGCAGTGCAGCAGCGTGCTCTTGCCCGACCCGGTCGCTCCCATCACCGCCACGAACGTCCCCGCCGGCACCGCCAGCGACACCCCGTCGAGCGCGGCCGCCCGGCCGTATCGTTTGGTGACGTCGACCAGTTCCACCACAGGTTCCATGGGGAACGAGCCTGCCGGCCCCGGCGCGCCGGGACATCAGGGCCGGCCGTGCGCCCCGGGGTGCGGCTGTCCGCACCTCCTACGCGCGGCAGACGATCTCCCCGTGCAGCACCACGAACCAGCCGTCGTCCGACTCGGCCCAGCGCCGCCACCCCCGCGACACCCGGTTGAGGGTCGCCAGCGCCACGCCGGCGTCGAGCAGCTGCCGCGCGATGTCCGAACGCACGATGCGATCCGCCCACATCCCGCCCCAGTAGCGGCGTTCCTCGGGGGAGGCGTGGCACCACGTGTCGGCCGTCGCCGTCACCTCGGTGAAACCGGCCGCGCGGGCCCAGGAGAGCAGGCGCCGTCCGGCGTCGGGTTCGCCGCCGTTGGCGCGCGCCGCGCGCTGGTAGAGCGCCAGCCACTCGTCCAGTTCGGGCAGTTGGGGGAACCAGGTGAAGCCCGCGTAGTCGCCGTCGCGGGCGGCCACCACCCCGCCGTGGCGGCACACCCGGCGCATCTCGCGCAGCGCCTTCACCGGGTCCTGCAGGTGCTGCAGCACCTGGTGGGCGTGCACCACGTCGAAGCTCTCGTCGGGCAGGTCCAGGGCGTGCGCGTCGGCGACGACGAAGTCGATGTTGGTGGTGCCGCGGCGTTCGGCCTCGGCGCGGCACAGGTCCAACGCGGCGTCGGTCCGCTCGACGGCGGTCACCCGGCCGGGCGCCACCCGGGCGGCGAGGTCGACCGTGATGGTGCCCGGGCCGCAGCCGACGTCGAGCAGCGACATGCCGGGGCGCAGGTGCGGCAGCAGGTAGGCGGCCGAGTTCTCCGCCGTGCGCCACCGGTGCGAGCGCAGCACGGACTCGTCGTGTCCGTGGGTGTAGACGGTCATGGTCCGACCGTATCGGTTGTCCTGAATTTCGGGATATAGATCCCGTATGTTGGACGGGCTGGCGCTCTGAGGTCGCTGACATCTAACATTTCAGTCCATGATCTCGTGGGAACCCGTGCGGCGCACGCTGCTGCGCGACACCGCGTACGCGGCCATCCGCGACGCGATCGTGCGCGGCGACCTCGCCCCGGGCAGCCCCGTGCGCGACGCCGACCTCGCCGCCGGGCTCGGCCTGTCCCGGGCACCCGTTCGGGACGCGCTCGCCCGGCTCGTCGACGAGGGGCTCATCGAGACCAAGCCGCAGAGCTACACCCGGGTCACCGCGCTGCACACCCGAGAGGCCCGCGACGCCGCGGCGGTGGTCCGGGCGATGCACGAACTGGCCGTCGCCGCCGCCGTGCCGCTGTTCACGCCGGCTGATCTCGCCGACATGCGCGAGGCCAACCGGCGCTTCGACGCGGCGGTGAGCGCCGGCGACCTGGACGCCGCGCTGCGGGCCGACGACGACCTGCACGACGTGCCGCTGCGCGTGTGCGGCAACCGCGCGGCCAGCACCACCGTCGCCCGCTACACGCCGCTGATCCGCCGGCTCGAACGGCAGCGGTTCGGCACCGCGGGCGGCCACGAGTCCGTCGAGCGGCACGAACGGCTGATCGACGCCTGCGCCCGCGGCGACGTCGCGGCTGCCGTGGCCGTGACCGCGCTCATCTGGCGTTCCCTCGAAGAACTGGAGTGACCCGTGGCCATCAACGACTTCACCCGCTACCCCTTGCTGTTCGGACCCTCGCCGGTCCATCCGCTCGAACGGCTCAGCGCGCACCTCGGCGGCGCCGCCGTGTGGGCCAAGCGGGAGGACTGCAACAGCGGCATCGCGTTCGGCGGCAACAAGACCCGCAAGCTCGAGTACCTCGTCGCCGACGCCCTCGCGCAGGGCTGCGACACGCTCGTGTCCATCGGCGGCGTCCAGTCCAACCACACCCGCCAGGTGGCCGCCGTCGCCGCCCGCGCCGGGCTGAAGTGCGTGCTGGTGCAGGAGAGCTGGGTCGACTGGCCCGACGCCGTGTACGACAAGGTGGGCAACATCCTGATCAGCCGGCTCGCCGGCGCGGACGTGCGGCTGGTGAAGGCCGGGTTCGGCATCGGGTTCAAGGAGAGCTGGGAGCAGGCGCTCCGCTCGATCACCGAGTCCGGCGGCCGGCCGTACGCCATCCCGGCCGGCGCCTCCGACCACCGGCTCGGCGGCCTCGGCTTCGCCTCCTGGGCCCACGAGGTCGCCGCCCAGGAACGCGACCTGGGCGTCTTCTTCGACACGATCGTGGTCTGCTCGGTCACCGGCAGCACCCACGCCGGGATGATCGCCGGGTTCGCGTCGCTTCCCGACCCGGACGGGCGGCCGCGGCGGGTCCTCGGCATCGACGCATCCGCCAAGCCCGTGGAGACCCGCGACCAGGTGGCGCGCATCGCCCGGGCGACCGCTTCACTGATCGGCGTCGAGCGCGACCTCCGCGACGACGAGATCGAACTGGACGAGCGCTACCACGGCGGCGTGTACGGCATCCCCGACGCGGCCACGCTGGACGCCATGCGCCTGGCCGCCCGAACGGAGGGCATGGTCACCGACCCGGTGTACGAGGGCAAATCGATGGCGGCCCTCATCGATCTGGTGTCCCGCGGCGAGATCGCCCGCGACGCGACGGTGCTGTACGCCCACCTGGGCGGCCAGCCGGCCCTCAACGGCTACAGCGCCCTGTTCTCCTAGCGGACCGGGGCCGCACCGATGACCGGATGACACACCGGGTACGTCATCTCGCGCGGATGGCGTACCCCTGGTGTCATCCGGTCACTCGGCCCACCCGGCGCCCGCGTCCGGCGGTTCAAAAACGGCTCAGGTTTCCGCATCCGCCGCCGATGTCTCCGTGACGCTCCGTCGCCCTGGTGCGGCGGGCGCCAGGACCCGGGGGGAGCCGACCATGACGACCGCGACGCCGCCGACCTCGAGGGGCAAGCCGGAGCCCGCACCGAACGCGGACCCGCCCGCCGAGCCGGAGTCGCCCACGGCCTGGTCGCCGGTGGACCCCCCGCACGGCCCCGAACCGGCACTCCCGCCGTCGCACACCGCCACCCGACCCGAGGCGAGGCCCCTGCCCGAGGACGTCCCCCGGGCCCCGGCCGGTCCACGGGCCGGCATGGGCTCGCTGTGGGCGGAGGCCTCCGCACCCCGCCGCTCCGAACCGGGCGTCCAGGCGTTCCCCCTGCCCGAGACCGGCCCCCGTCCCGGCACGGCGCCCGCTCCCGAACGCGGCTCGCAGCGGGCCGCGGCCTCGGCACCCCACCACCCCGACGCGACGGCAACGCCCGGGGCCGGCCCGCGCCCCATGGGTCCGGCCGCGGATCCGCCGTGGACGAACGGCGCGACACCCGGCGCCCGCACGCCCGACGGCCCCACGCCCGGCCCGCCGACGGCTCCACTACGCCCCGATGCCGGCCTACGCCCCGATCCAGGTCCGCGGTCGGCCGAGGACCTGGAAGCTCCCTGGGTCGAAGGCCCGGCGGCGACCGGGCTGCTGCGCGCACCGGGCTCCTGGTCGGGCCTCAGCGCGGACGCCGACGCCGACCCGGACCGGTACCCGAACCCCGACGCCGGCTCGCACCCGGATGCCCGCGCGAGCACCGAGCCGGGCCCCGGTGTCGGCCTACGTACGGAGGCCGGTTTGCCGGGCGACGGTGCGCCTCGGACCGGGCCCGGAGCCGGACTCACGGACGTTGCGCCCGGACCCGCCGGGTCGGGCGGAGCTGCGCCCGCGCAGTCCCGGTTGAGCGGCGCGGCCTTCGGCCCCACCGGCACCGCACCCGCTCCCGGCGGTCCCGGCGGCGTGCTGCCCGGCCACGGCGGCCCTGGCGGCGTTGCGCCCGGCCCTGACGGTGTGGCCTCCGGGGCAGGCGGCGTGATGTCCGGTTCCACCGGCGTGGCCGCGGGGCCAGGCGGGGTGAAGCCCGGTTCCACCGGCCCGGCCTCCGGGCCTGGCGCCGTGGCGCCCGGCTCCACCGGTACGACAGCCGGCTCCACCGACACCGCCCCGCGACCCACCGCCCCGCACACGACGCCCACCGCCCCGCACAGGATGCCCACCGGCACCGAACCCACCGCTGTCCACCCCGCCCCGCAGCCGCCCGCCGCGCCGTCCAAGCCCGAGCGCGCCGCCCGCACCCAGGTCCAACCCCGGATACACCCGAGGGGCCGCGCCGCGCCGGCCGACCCGGAGCCCGAGGGCCGCAACGTCAGCATGCGCACCCTCGTGGCGTTCGCGGTGGCGGGCTGGCTCCTGACGACCGTGCTCGTCGTGGCGGCGCTGGCGGGCTTCGGCCCACGGGGCCCGCAGGGCGTTCCGGGCGCCCCGGGGCCGCAGGGCTCGCAGGGCGCCGACGGCCGGCCGGGTCCCCAGGGCGAGACCGGCCCCGAGGGGCCGAAGGGCGACCCGGGCCCGACCGGCCCGATGGGTTCCGCGCCGGCGCAGGGCTCGGCGACCCCGTCGGCCACGCGCTCGAACGGCTGAGGCGTTGGTGCTCACGAAGCGGATGACGGCGCTGCTGGTGGCCGGCGTGCTCGGCTGGGGCGTCGTCACCGGCATGCTGATCGCGACGGTGGCCGGCATCGGCCCCCGGGGTGAGCAGGGCGCACGGGGCGCCGCCGGGCCGGCCGGTCCCGCCGGGACGGACTCGGTGATCGTGGGGCCGGCGGGATTCCCCGGACCGAAGGGGCCGGCCGGCGATCCGGGCCCGCCCGGCCCGGCGTACACGCCGACGGCGCACGTCGTGTTCGACATGTCCGGTCAGCGGCCGTTCACCGGCAACAAGACGAACGTGCGCCCCGGCGTCCCGTTCACGATCGCGTACCGGTACACGTGCACCGGCGCGACGCCGTTCCTCACCATCACCTGGAACGGCGACAACAAGGACATCGGCCTGGTCCGCCTCGACGGCGCCACCGGCACCGGCGAACGGAGCCTGAACGTCGTGGCCCCGGCCGGCACCGTGCAGATCGGCGGCGCCGACACCTGCACGTGGAACGTCAAGATCACTCAGACGTTCTGACCCGGGTGCTCAGGCGACGGCCCCGGCGCGGCCGAGGTGGCGGGCGTAGCGCTCGGGATACTCGGCGGCGCGCGGCCGGTACAGTTCCGTGGCCTCGGCCGCGTCGGTCCGCGCCCGCTCCGGCTCGCCGGCGGCGGCCCACGCCTCGGCCGACAGCACCAGGGCCCGGGCCAGGTCGTCGCCGTACCGGGCGGGATCGCGGCCGGCCAGCCGCCGGAACCGGGCGACGGCCTCGTCGGCGGCCTCCCGGGCCCGGTCGTGCTCGCCGCGTCGGGACCGGACGCGGGAATGCTCGGCGAGGGCGTCGGCGAGTTCACCCTCCAGGTCCGGCTCGGCGTGGAAGAACCGGCGCAGCAGCTCGACCGCCGCCGAGGTGGCCTCCAGCGCCGCGGCGTGCCGGTTCATCGTGGACAGCGCGATCGCGAGGTTGGTCCGGGTGTGCGCCTGGATGGGTCCGGCGCCCGCCAGCGGCACGGCCCGCCGGGCGTCCTGGACCGCCGGCTCGGGCCGGTCGAGCGCGGACAGCACGATCGACCGGTTGTTGAGCAGGACCGCCAGCACCGGTCCGACCGCCGGCGGGTCGTCCGTGAGGTTGCCGTGGGCGAGGTCCACGGCCTCGGTGAGCGCGCGCAGCGCCTCGTCGTCGCGGCCGACCGCGTGCAGCCGCATCCCGAACGTGTTCAGGATCCGGCAGAGGTCCAGCTCGGGGCCGCGCCGCGCGCGTCGCCACATGCGGCGAAGGGAGGGCCAGTCACGGGGCAGCCAGTCCGCCGACTCGTCGTCGTCCGGCCGGCGCAGCCGGGCCTCGTTGCGACGGTACTTCGCCCGGGCCGTGGCCACCTCGTCGCGCATGATGGCGACGGCCTCCTCGGCGGCGGCCAGCGCCTCCCGGTGGCGGCCCAGCTCCACCAGCCGGCCCGCCACGTTGTTGAGGACGGCGCCGACGTCGTGGCGGCCGGAGCCGTGCTCGGGCGCATCGTCGCGGATGACGGCGACCGTCTCGGTGTATGCCTCGAACGCCTCGTCGTAGCGCCGGCAGGCGGCCAGCCGCCGACCGTGCGCGAAGATCTCGAGCGCGACCAGCGTCGCCGCGTTCGCCGCGGGTGTGCTGCGGGTGCGGTGGTAGCGCAGGTTGTCGGTGGAGATCTCCAGCGCCTCCTCGTACCGGCCCACGGCGGCCAGGCGGTCCGCGTAATGCCCCCGCGCGTGGGCGATCGCGAGCGCCTTCTCCTTTCCGGTGGAACGTTCGGGCCTGGCCTGTGCCTGCGCGACCTCCGCGGCGGCCGAGGCGAGGGCCTCCTCGTGCCGGCCCAGCCGGCCGCAGAGGTCGGTCCTGCGCCAGGCCGCGTCGGCCGCCGAGTCCGCCGCGTGGTCCACCGTGTCGACCAGCCCCAGCCAGGCCTCGGCCGCCTCTTCGGCCAGCGGGAGCGCCTCGGCCCACTGCTCCCGCTGCACCAGGAGCCGAACGGCGGCGGTCAGCGCAGAGGCGAGGCTCTGCCGGTACAACTGCGGATGCGCGGCCACCAGCTGCCGGTACAGCGGCAGCAGTTCGGTGTATCCGAGCAGCGCCAGATCCGGCCGGCCGTGCCCGGCCAGTTCGTCGGCGACGGTGCGTAGCGTGGCGGGCAGCTCGTCCGGCCGCTCCCACGCCTCGTGCGGTGCGGCCCGCAACGCCTCGATCCGATCGATCAGCCGGCCGGAGCCGCCGACGACGGACAACACCACGGTGCGCGTGAGGCGTTCGGTCACCGCACCGGGATACCAGACCGCGGCAAGGAGACGCCCGTCAGTTTCGCTCGCAGAGCGCGTCGACGATGCGCTTGGCCGGGCTCGCCAGCCCCCACCGCTCCGCGAGCGCGAACAGCCGTTCGGCGTCGGCGGGCTCCCGTGGCAACGTCGTGTCGACGGTCCCGACGGGCACATCCGTCGCGACCCGCACCACGGTCCGCGCCTTGCCGAGGTACTCCCGACCGGCGATCAGCTTGGCCCGCAGCCCGGGCGCGAACCCGGCCGCCGGATCGTCCAGCGCCGCCAGCAACGGCTCCAGGTCGCCGTACTTGTCGATCAGCCGCGCGGCGGTCTTGTCGCCCACGCCCGCGACGCCCGGCAGCCCGTCGCTCGGGTCCCCGCGCAGCGCCGCGAAGTCGGCGTACCCGGACGCGTGCACCCCGTACTTCGCGTGCAGCGCCGCGTCGTCCATGACCTCCAGCTTCGCCACGCCGCGGCCGCAGTACAGCACCCGCACGCCCCGCGCGTCGTCGATCACCTGGAACAGGTCGCGGTCCCCGGTCGCCACCTCGATCGGCCCCGGCTCCCGCGCCGCGAACGTGCCGATGACGTCGTCGGCCTCGTAGCCGGCCGCGCCGACCGCGGCGATGCCGAGCGCCTCGAGGCACTCCAGGATGATCGGCACCTGTGGCGCCAACGTGTCCGGCACGATCTCCTCGACCCCGTCGGCGCTCAGCCGCTGCGCCTTGTACTGCGGCAGCAGCTCGACCCGCCACGCCGGCCGCCAGTCGAAGTCGAGCGCGCACACCAGCCGGTCGGGCCGCCGCCCGCGGATGAGCGTGGCGACCATGTCGAGAAAGCCGCGCACCGCGTTGACCGGCGAGCCGTCCGGCGCCTTGGCCGCGGACTCCGGAATGCCGAAGTAGGCCCGGAAGTAGAGGCTCGCCGCGTCGACGAGCAGCAACGGAGCGGTCATGACCATCACCCTTTCACAGGCGGCAGCAGCGGGTCGGCAAGCCCCCAACCACCGTCCAGAAGCGCGTCGCACGCCGCGATCGCGTCCGCGAGGCGCCGACGGTACGACCCCGTCAGCTCTTGACATGGAACGCCCTGAGCACCCAGCGCCGCCCGGAAGCGACCCGTCATCCAGGGCCGCACGTGCTCGCCGTCGCGCAGCCCGTCGTCGACGAACGGCACCCCGACGTGGTCCGTGAGCAGGTACAGCGCGGGCGTCCGCGCGGCGGCCCGCACCTGCTCCGACGTGGAGCCGAGGTACCGCTCCTCCCAGATCGCCGTGGCGAACGCGTCCGTGTCGCACACGAGCAGCGGCGAACCCTCGCGGGCGGCGGCGTCCTCGGCGGCGTTCTGGGCGTGGGCCACGTCCACGAAGTCGGGCCGGTCCCACGTCACGTCGAACACGTCGGCGCCCGGCCCCAGCGCGGCCAGCTTGCGTTCGGTCAGCTCCCGCCCGTACTCCGGCACCCAGCGGGTGCGCGCCCACACGCCGCCGCGCAGGCGGTAGTGCCGGGCGAGCGCCCGCGCCATGGTCGTGGTGCCGGTCGACTCCGCCCCGACGACGACCACCCGCCGGACGAACCACGCCCGCACCGGAGCCGCCAGAAAGTCCCAGTGCGCCACCGGATCCGCCCGGACGCCGGTCCCCGAGACGGGCAGCGCCTCGCGCGGCAGGTCGACGGCCACGTGCGCGGCGCCGAACCGGCGGGCGAGCTCCGTTCCGTACAGCTCGGAGGAGAAGACCGCGTCGACGGGGGAGTCGCCGACGGCCTCGCGGAAGACGGCGACGTGCGCCGCCCAGACGGCGTCGGAGTCGTAGTCGATCGGCAGGTCGCACCACGTCCCGACGAACCGCACGTGCGGCGAACCGGCGTGCACCTCCCGCAGCCACGCGATCCGCTCGTCGAGCCCGATGGACTCCCGCCGCGACGGCGCCACGACGACGGTGACCCGCTCGCACGCCTTCGCCGCGGTGTCGACGAGATGGTGGTGCCCCGCGTGCGGCGGATAGAACTTCCCCACCACCATCCCGTGCCCGAACGTCATGCCAGCAGATCCCGCCGCCACGCCCGCAGCCCGAGCACGCACAGGCCGAGGAACACGACGTACAGCACGGCGGTCAGCCACAGCCCCTTGTAGCCGTACAGCGGCACGTACACGATGTCGGCCGCGATCCAGAACCACCAGCTCTCCACCAGCTTGCGACTCTGCCCGTAGGTGGCCAGGAGCGACAGCGCGGTGGTCGACGCGTCGGCGAGCGGCACGGTCGAGTCCGTCAGCCGGTCCAGGAACACGTATCCGCCCGCGGTCAGCAGCACCCCCGCCACCGCCAGCCCGACCCACTCCCGTGGCCGCGTGCCACGAACGTCCAACCTCCCCCGGTCGGCCCCGCCGTACAGCCACTGCCACCAGCCGTACAGCCCGAGCGCCACGTAGACGATCTGCAGGCCGGCGTCGGCGTAGAGCCCGACCTGCCAGAACACCGCCATCAGCAGCAGCACGTTGGCCACCCCGACCGGCCAGTTGACCGGATGCTGGCGCACGACGAGCCACACCGTCACGATCCCCGTCGCGAACCCGAGCAGCTCCGCCCAGGTCGTCGGCGCGCCGAGGAGCGTGAACGCGGCGGTGTTGAGCCACTCGATCACTCCCACCGCCAGACCATAACGGCGAGGTACGACAGAACCTCGCGATCAGCCGGGCAGGAGCTCGTCGACCCATCCGTAGTGGTCCCACCACTGCGCACGCCGGTGCTTGGTGACGACGCCGTCGAACCGGGTGAGCAGCAGATAGTCGGAAAGGTGAACGAACGCGGCGTCCTCGGTGCCGGTGGCGAGGACCCGTTGCACGACCGGGAGAAGACTCTCCAACGCCCGGTCGAGATCGAACTTGTCCAGCCGGAACGTGAGGTTGACGTAGGCACGGGGTTCCCAGGTGCACGCCTGTCCGGCGCCGTCCTCGGCCTCGACGTAGCCGTCACGCCCCGACCGGACGGTCACGTCGAAGGCACACCGGTCCCAGTACTCCTCGCTGAGTACGTTCGGCTGCGTCGTGGGACGAGGTCGTTCCGACGGATCCGGAAACGCCCGTGCCGCGACGGATTCCGGCGGAGCCTCGGTGGCGAGGGTGAGCCGGTAGTCGATCGTCATCGGTCGGGCCTCTCATGCGTGCGGAATGTGAATGACACGGTGGTCGGCAGTGACCGCCTTGACCTCTTCCAACCCCGCGATCGGCCACTCCGCGAACTGTTTGCGCAACGCCTCGGGATCGCCCCGCCAGTCGTGCAGGCTGATCACCACACGCTGGGCCTGTCCGTCCAGGACCTTTTCCTCGACGGCGGACCAGATACCGCGGACCGAGCGCCCAGGCGGCGGAGAATAACAGTCGAACACGCGGCCCTCCACGAGGAAATCCGGCCTCTTGTCGGGGTTGTGCGGCTCGTTGTCCCGCCGGCGCGCGGTCATGATCTCCGGCCGCGACGGATTCTGCCGAACGCGGTACGCATGCTCGGCGAGGGCGTCGGCGCTGTCGTTCTCCCGTTGGTGCGAACGAACGGTGGACGGCACATCCTTGGGCTTGCTCCTGGTGCGAGGTCCGGTCGGTGACCCACCCGGCTTGCCGGTCGGCCAGGTCACGTCGTGAACGGTCGGCGGCGTGGCGCCACCCGTGGAACCGCGGACGCCCTCCGCGCCAAGGTTCGCGACGTCACGCAGCACCGTGTCCAGGTCCCTACCCGCTGACGTGACGCGGCGCAGCGCGTCGTCGAGTCCCGCGAGGACGGTGGAGAGCCGTTCGAGCGTGGGGCCGGGCGCGCCGCCGCGCAGTACCTCGACGGTCAGAACGCCGGCGGCGACGGTTCGCGCACCGGCGGCGTCGATCGCACCGCATGCGGCGGCGACGAGGTGACGGGCGGCCGTCACGTCGTTGATCACCTGTTGCGGCGTGGCCCGGTCCACCGCCGAGTCGAGGAACGTGAGTCCGGTCGCGATCGACGCGCGGACCGGAGCGAGAAGGACGGGGATGTCCTGCACCGCGACGGACAAGCGCGTGATGCTGTCCGCGACGCCGGTGAGTCCGATGGCTCCCATCCGCGCCGCGACGTCCCGGATCGCGTCGGCCGTGGCGACGGCGGCGGCACCTGTGTCGTCGATCCCGACGGCGACCGTGCGCAGCCCGGTGTCGATCCCGCCGATGAAGGACACGGCGACGTGTCTATCACGAACGATCCTCGTCGTGGTCGCCCGTCAGCGGTCCGCGACGAGTTCCGACTCCGCCGGCACACCCGGATCCGCCACCGCCTCGACGGCGACGATCCGTCCACAGAGGACGGCGGAAACAACGGCGCGCTCCTCGGAGCGTGCCGCCACGGGGGAAAGCCGTTCGAAACGCGACGTCAGGTCGTCCACGCCATCATGACGCGCGGGCCGGTCAGGCCGCCGACAGCCAGGACCAGGTGGAGTCGTCGACGAACGGCCCACCGCCGGAGTCGATCCGCAGCCGGTACGCGGAGTGCCGCAGGTACGTGTCCGGGAACGCCGCCGTCGCCAGCCGGATCCCGGTGGCGACGACGTCCACGCACCAGGTGGCGTCGTTGCGGAACAGTTCGTCGCCGGTCTGCGCGTCGACGAAGACCTCGCTGTTGCGGTGGCGCAGGTAGCGGACCGGCAGTTCGGCCGCGCGCAGGGAGACGCACCGGCGCTTGCCGTCCCCGCCGTTGAGCGGCGCCTCGACCAGGAAGCGCGCGTCGGGGTCGTCGTCGGCCACCGCCTCGATCCAGGCCTCGCCGTCGCGGTTGGTGATGTAGTGGTACTCGTTGCCGGCGGTGGTGGCCATCAGCAGGATCGTGCTGCCGACGGCGGGAACGCCCTTGCCCGGCGACGGGTCCGCGGGTGCCGGCGCGCCGGCCGACGGCTCTCCACTGTGGACGGACGCGCTCGGCGATGCCGCCGGATAGGTCGGGCGCGGCGCGTTGGAGCCGCACGCCGCGAGTGCGGCCAGGCAGAGCACCACCGCCACGATTCGCCCCATGGCCGCACACCCTAATCCCCACCCGTTCCCGAGCGTAGCGGGCATCCCGACCAACTAATGTGCGGTGCATGTCCTTGTACACGCCCGACCGCCTGGCCACCGCCCGGCGCGTCGCCGCGGCCGCGAAACTCGACGCGCTGCTGCTCACTCCCGGTTCCGACCTGCGCTACCTCACCGGGTACGACGCGCACGCGGCGGAACGCCTCACCTGTCTCGTCCTGCCGGTCGACGGCGATCCGGTGCTGATCGTGCCGCGGCTGGAGCGGCCGGCGGCCGAGGCCTCCCCGGCGGAGTCGCTCGGGATCACGCTCGTCGACCACTCCGACGGCACCGATCCGTACCCGCTGGTGGCGAAGGTGATCGGTGGGGCGGGTGCGGTCGGGCTGGCCGACCGGATGTGGGCGGCGCAGGTGCTCGGCCTGCGGGCGGCGTTGCCGGGGACGGAGCAGCGGCTCGCCGGCGGGGTGCTCAAGGAGCTGCGGATGCGCAAGTCGCCGGACGAGGTGGCGGCGCTGCACGCGGCCGGTGCGGCGATCGACGCCGTGCACGCGCGGATGGGGGAGTGGTTGCGGCCCGGGCGGACCGAGGACGAGGTCGCCGCCGACATCGGGTCCGCGATCCGCGAGGCCGGTCACGCCGCTGTCGGGTTCGTCATCGTCGCATCCGGGGAGAACGGCGCCAGCCCGCACCACGGAAGCGGCAGCCGCGTGATCGGGGCGGGCGATCCGGTGGTGGTGGACATCGGCGGCCCGATGCCGGACGGCTACTGGTCGGACTGCACACGCACCTACGTGGCCGGCGGCGCGCCGCCGGCGGAGTTCGCCGCGTACTACGAGGTGCTGTACGCCGCGCAGCGGGCCGCGGTGGCGGCGGTGCGCCCGGGGGTGCGCTGCGCCGAGATCGACGCGGTCGCCCGCGACGTCATCGCCGGGGCCGGCTTCGGGGACGCATTCTTGCACCGGACCGGGCACGGGATCGGCCTGGACGGGCACGAGGATCCCTACATCGTCGCCGGGAACGACATCCCGCTGGAGCCGGGGATGGCGTTCTCGGTGGAGCCGGGCATCTATCACGCGGGGCGGCACGGGGCCCGGATCGAGGACATCGTGGTGTGTACGGACGACGGAGTCTCGCGGTGCAACACCCGCCCGACCGAACTGGTGGTGCTGTGATGGCGCGCGTGGAACGTTTCCTGCCCTCCGAGGAGGCCGCCGACCTGCTGGAGCTGGTGGGCGACCTGGCCGACAACGAACTGGCGCCTCAGGTGGCCGGCTTCGAGGAACGCGCGGAGTTCCCCCGCGAGGTGCTGCGCACCCTGGGCCGGGCCGGCCTGCTCGGGCTGCCGTACCCGGTGGAGTACGGCGGCGGCGGCCAGCCCTACGAGGTCTACCTCCAGGTGCTGGAGGAACTGGCCCGCCGCTGGCTGGCCGTCGCGGAGGCGGTGAGCGTGCACACGCTCTCGGCGTTCCCCACATATGCATTCGGTACGGACGAGCAGAAGAAGCGGCACCTCCCCGACATGCTCGGCGGCGAACTGCTCGGGGCCTACTGCCTGTCCGAGCCGCAGGGCGGGTCGGACGCGGCGTCGCTCACCACGAAGGCGACCCGCGACGGCGACACGTACACGATCACCGGCACCAAGGCCTGGATCACCCACGCCCGGGTGGCCGACTTCTACAACGTCTTCTGCCGCACGGGCGGCCCGGGCCCGAAGGGCATCTCGTGCGTGCTCGTCGACGCCGGAACGCCCGGCCTCGAGCCGCAGGTCGCCGAGCGCACGATGGGCCTGCGCTCCTCCCCGGTGGCGCAGGTGGTCCTCGACGGCGTCCGGGTCCCCGCCGAACGCCTCGTCGGCCCCGAGGGCGGCGGCTTCACCATCGCGATGAGCGCCCTGGACAGCGGCCGGCTCGGCATCGCGGCGTGCGCGGTGGGGCTGGCGCAGGCGGCGCTGGACCACGCGAGCGAGTACGCGAAGGGGCGCACGCAGTTCGGCAAGCCGATCATCGAACATCAGGGGCTGGGCTTCCTGCTGGCCGACATGGCGACGCAGGTCTCCGCGGCCCGCGCGCTGACGCTGGCTGCCGCGCGGCTGCGCGACGCCGGGCGGCCGTTCGGGATCGAGGCGGCGAAGGCGAAGCTGTTCGCGACCGACACGGCCATGCGGGTGACCACCGACGCGGTCCAGGTGCTGGGCGGCTACGGCTACGTCAGCGAGTACCCGGTCGAACGCTTCATGCGCGAGGCGAAGGTGCTGCAGATCGTCGAGGGCACCAACCAGATCCAGCGCATGGTCATCGCTCGATCACTCTCCCGGGAGTAGGCGGTCCCAGGCGGGAACCATGCGTACCACACGCGTGGTACGGTCTTCGGCGTGGGGGACCGGTTCAGCCTCACCGTCGAGGGTCTGCACAACGTCAGCGTCTACGGGATAGAGCCGCGGGAAGTGTGGGAAGCGCTCCATGCTGCCCGGCGGCTCACCCGTCAGGTCAGCGACGAGGCCAACGCGATATTCGGCGTGACGGGCAAGGGCCGGTACCTCGTGGTGCTCGTGGTCGAGTCGGCCGGTGCCGACAACGACTGGGACGTCGTCGCCGCGCGCGAGATGTTCCCTGACGAAATGGCCATGTTCGACCGTTACGCCGGAGGCAGGCGATGAAGGAAGCGTTACACCGCAACCTGGCCGACGAGATAGCCCTGGGCGACGACGCCGGGCTGCCCGTGCCGGACAGCGACGTGCCGATGGTCAGCAGGTCCCTGCGGCTGCCGCTGGACCTGTACCAGCGGGTGTGCGCCGCTGCCAACGAGAGAGGCGTGGGGGTCACCACCCTGATGCGGCAGTTCGTCGAGGCGGGGATGTCCGACCTTGACGACGGGGCCGTCATCGCGGTCGCCGACCTCCGTCGGGCGATGGCCAGCCTGGCCCGTCCCGCACCCTCCGCATAGCCCCCAACTACTCAGCGCGGTCGCCGAAGTGGCCGCGCCGCATTGTGGCCTTTTTCGATGATCGAGGTCGCGCGTCCGTCGGGCGCGCGACCGTTCTTCCCGTCGCACCGCTTCGCTGCCACGTCCGCGTTCCCACGAACGACGGTGCACCCCGTCGCCCGACGGGGTGCACCGTGCTGCCCGGTGTCTACGCGGCGACGAGCCCGGCGAGGTGCTTCGCGTGCTCCTCGGCGGTGGCGTGGGCGTTGCGCAGCGACTCCTCGTGCAGCCCGATCAGCTCCGACATCGCCGGGGTGACCGGGGCCAGGGTCAGCTCCGCCTCGACCACCTTCAGGTCCAGGCCCCAGGAGTCGGCGAAGATGCGGCGCAGGTACGGGGTGGCGTGGTCCCAGCCCTCGCGCGGCGTTCCGGGGCCGTAGCCGCCGCCGCGGCTCATCACGAGCACCGCGGGCCGGCCGGCGAGCGGCCGGTCGCCCTGGGGCCCGACGCGCGGGTCCAGGATGACCAGGTCGAGCCAGGTCTTGACGTGCTGCGGGACGCCGAAGTTGTACAGCGGGCTGGCGAACAGGTAGCCGTCGGCCTCGAGAAGTTCGTCGGCGAGGCGGCCGGCCAGCGCCACGGCGTCGTGCCCGGCGGAGGAGGACTGGCCGAACGCCACCCGCACGGCGGCCGCCCACGCGCCGGCGCTCAACGGCTCGAGGCCGACGTCGCGGCGGGTGATCCGGGCGTCGGGGTGCTCGGTGCGCCAGCCGGCCTCGACGGTGTCGGCGACGGCCCGGCTGATCGACCCTTCGGTGCGGACACTGCCGTCCAGGCGGAACAGGTTCATCTTCGACTCCTGGGAGTAAGGGTTTCCCTAGCGCTCTCCAATATGAGTGGTTAAACAGAACATCTGCAATGCCACAGATCTGTGGGCAAGCTCTCACCGGCTACGATGTTGTTCATGAACGACGCTCGCGGCCACGACGATGAGCCGTGCCGTGGGCTGCACAACGACCTCGGCTGGGCGCTCGGCACCGTGTTCCGCACGTACGCCAAGGCCGTCCGGATGGCGTTCGCGGATCTGCCCGGCGGGCCGCGGGGCTACCAGGTGCTGACCGCCGCCGGTTCCGGCCTCGCGGGCACCCAGCTGACCCTCGCGGCCTGGCTCGGCGTCGACCGCACGGTGATGACCTACCTGCTCGACGACCTGGAGAAGGCCGGCGTCATCGAGCGGCAGCCGGACCCGGCCGACCGGCGGGCCCGGCGGATCGTGCTCACGCCGTCCGGGCGGGACCTGCTCGGCGCCCTCAACCGGCGGCTCGACGAGGTCGAGGAACGGGTTCTCGTGGCGCTGGAGCCGGTCGAGCGCGCGACGTTCCGGGACCTGACGGCGCGGCTGGCGTCGCACTTCGCGGAGCCGTCGACCGACGCGTGCGTCGAGGTGGCGCAGGCCGAGGCGGAGCTGCCGCCGGAACGGCCGCGTCGCCGCCGGCGCGCACCCGCCCGCCCGACCTCCCGCTGACCGCACCCCGTCCCGGCGGCGCGGCAAAGGACCCGCACCCGGCGGGCGCGAAGCGCGGAGAAGAAAAGCGTCCGGGCCGGCGCCACGACGGCAGCACCGGCCCGGAGGGACCCGACGAACGCGCTACGCCGGGATGTGCCCGGCCGCGACCGCCTTCGCCACCGCCGACTTGAGCGAGCGCTTGTACATGTCCGCGATGGCCCGGTCGGTCGCCTCGCCCTGCCCGCCGTTGAACGCCAGGGCGTCGATCGTGTGATCGCGCACGGCCGCCACGGCCTGCGGGTTCAGGCCCTTGATCGCCGCGGTGAACATGTTCGTGCCGGTGTCGACCGTGCAGTTGGCGCCGGCGGCGTCGCAGTGCAGGTAGACGCCGGAGACACCGGTGACGGCGTGGGCCCGCACCACGATCGTCACCCGGATCGTGTACTCGTGCAGCGGCGCACCGTCGACCAGGCTCAGGAAGGGCGCGTTGTTCCCCACGACCAGCGTGATCGGAGGGACCGGGATCGAGGCCCGGTCCGCCGCGAACGCCGACTGCCCGACCACCGCGCTGACGGCGAGTGTCGCGAGCGTGGCGACGACGACGAGAACCTTCTTGTACACGTGTGATCTCCCAACGATCGATGGTTGCCGAAGGGAGGATGCCATGCGGGGGCAAACGGGCGGATCTGAAGATTCGCGGGCGAACACGGAACGCTAAGGTGTCCGGCGTGGAAGACACCGATCGCGCGATCGTGCGTTCGCTCGCCGAGGACGGGCGGCTCTCGTACACCGATCTGGCCGAACGCGTGGGCCTGTCGGTGTCGGCCGTGCACCAGCGGGTGCGCCGGCTGGAGCAGCGCGGCGTGATCAAGGGCTATGCCGCCCGGGTCGACCACGAGGCGCTCGGGCTGCCGCTGTCGGCGTTCGTGGCGATCCGGCCGATCGGCGCTCCGGAGCCGGACGACGCCCCGGACAAGCTCGCCGGGTTCCCCGAGATCGAGGCGTGCTACTCGGTCGCCGGCGACGACTTCTACCTGCTGCTGGTGCGGGTGGCCGGCCCCGCCGACCTGGAACGCCTCCTGCAGCAGATCCGCGTGGCGGCCAACGTCACCACGCGCACCACCGTTGTCCTGTCCACGCCCTACGAGGGCCGACCCCCCCAGGTGTGAACGAACGATGTCCTTCCCTCCCCGGCTCGGAGTCATCGCCCAGCGGACCGTCCTCGACGGCAAGGAGCCCGTGCGCAGCGTGGTCCTCGACGTCGACGGCGACTGGTCCGCGCTCGACGGCGTCAACGACCCGAACGTCCCCGACGCCTGCGTGCTGGTGCGGATGAGCGTGCTCACCGACGCCGACCCGTCCCTGCTCGATCTCGCCGAGATGGAGCCGGGGACGGAGGCGTTCCGGGAGGGGCCCGACGCCCCGTGGACGTTCGAGCCCCACACCTACCCCGACGAGCCGGCCGACAACAGCTAGTCGCCCTTCACGTTGACGATCTGGCGCAGCGTGTGCGTGATCTCGACCAGGTCGGCGGCGTCGGCCATGACCTGGTCGATCGGCTTGTACGCCTGCGGGATCTCGTCGATGAACGCGTCCGTGTCGCGGTACTCGATGCCGACCATCGCCTTGCGCAGCTCCTCACGGGTGAACTTCTTCCGCGCGGCCGACCGCGAGTAGTTGCGCCCGGCGCCGTGCGGTGCGGTGTTCAGCGCGAGCGGGTTGCCCTTGCCGACGACGACGTACGAGGCGTCACCCATCGAACCGGGGATGAGCCCGCGCACCCCCTTGTCGGCGTTGATGGCGCCCTTGCGCGACAGCCACACCTCCTTGCCGAAGTGCGTCTCGCGGGTCGTGTAGTTGTGGTGGCACTGCACCCGTTCCTGCTCCTGCACCGGGCCGTGGAACGCCGCGAAGCAGTCGACGACGCGGTCCATCATCTCGTCGCGGTTCTGCAGCGCGAACTCCTGGGCCCAGCGCAGTTCGCGGATGTAGGTCCAGAACTCGTCGGTGCCCTCGGCGAGGTACGCGAGGTCCGGGTCGGGCAGGCTGATCCACCAGCGCTTCATCGCCTCCTGCGCGACCTTGATGTGATGCGTGGCGATCTTGTTGCCCACCCCGCGCGAGCCGGAGTGCAGGAACAGCCACACGTAGCCGTGCTGGTCGACGGTGACCTCGATGAAGTGGTTGCCGGAACCGAGCGTGCCGAGCTGCAGCTCCCAGTTGCCCGCGTAGCGCCGCGGGTCGAACCCGGCCTTCTCGGCGAGTGCCGTCAGCCGCTGCACCCGCGCCGCGGCGGTGTCCGTGAGGGACGTGTTGTACTGCCCCGCCGACAGCGGCACGGCCGCCTCGATCGCCTCGCGCAGCTTCGCCAGCGGCTTGCGCAGGTCGTCGCGGTGGTACTGGGTGCGCACGGCCGCCATGCCGCAGCCGATGTCGACGCCCACCGCCGCCGGGATGATCGCGCCCAGCGTCGGGATGACCGAGCCGACCGTCGCGCCCTTGCCCAGGTGCGCGTCGGGCATCAGCGCGAGGTGCGGGTGGATGAACGGCAACGCGGCGGTCTTCTCCGCCTGCGCGCGCGTGGCGGGCTCGAGAATGCTCGCCCAGTTCATCAGCCGCTTCGAGATCTGCTCCATGCGGCACACGGTAGACACCCGAAAACAGGTGGCACCGCCAATTAGCGCTCGTTCCAGTGCCGGATGACCCGCCGGCCGTGCTCGAAGCCCAGCACGGAGAGCGTGGCGGTGTCGAGGCGCAGCAGCCCGCCGCCGGCGACGGGCAGGCCGATCCAGCGGGCGCCGACGACGCGCAGCGAGTGCCCGTGCGCCACGAGCGCCACGTCGCCGCGCTCCAGCAGCGGCGCGACCCGCCCGAGGAGCCGGTCGATGCGGGCGCCGACCCGATCGGGGGTCTCGCCGCCGGGTGCGCCGTCGGTCCAGAGGTTCCACTCCGGGCGGGTGGCGTGGATCTCCTTGGTGGTGATGCCCTCGTACTCGCCGTAGTGCCACTCGGCGAGGTCCTCGGTCTCCTCGGCGGGGGAGAGCCCGGCGAGGTGGGCGGTCGCCGTCGCGCGCACCCGCGGGCTGGTCAGCACCGCGACGAAGGCGTGCTCGCGCAGTCGCGGGACCAGGTCGCGGGCCTGTTGCTCGCCGCGCGGCGTCAGCTCCTTCTCGGTGAACGACGTGTGCCTGCCGCTCGCGCTCCACTCGGTCTCGCCGTGCCGCACCAGTACCAACTCGCCCACGCCGTCGAGCCTAGGCGAGGCGTGCGGCCCGCGCATGGAGGTAGCGCCGGCGAGGGAGGCTGGGGGTCTTGTCCGCCGCCGTGCGGTAGGCGGTGCGTGCGCCGTCGCGGTCGCCGGACAGTTCGAGCAGGTGGGCGCGGACCGAGTGGTAGCGGTGGTCGTCGTCGAGCCGGTCCGACAGTCCCTCCAGCAGCGCCAGCCCGTGCAGCGGGCCGCGGGCCATCGCGACCGCCACGGCGTGGTTCAGCGCGACGACGGGGTTGGCGGACATGGCGGGCAGCCGCAGCAGCAGCCCGTACAGGGCCTCGATCTGCGGCCAGTCGGTCGAGTCCGCGTCGGGCGCCTCGTCGTGCAGGGCCGCGATCGCCGCCTGCAACTGGTACGGCCCGGTGGGCCCCCTCGGCAGGGCGGCCTCGACCAGCGCGACGCCCTCGGCGATCTGCGCGGCGTTCCACAACGAACGGTCCTGCTCGGCCATCGGCACCGGTGCGCCGTCGGCGGCGGTGCGGGCCGGCCGGCGAGCGTCGGTCAGCAGCATCAGCGCCAGCAGCCCGGCGACCTCGCTGTCCCCCGGCAGCAGCCGGTGCACCAGGCGGGCCAGCCGGATCGCCTCGGCGGCCAGGTCGGCGCGGTGCACCGAGGGCCCGCCGGTGCTGGCGTAGCCCTCGTTGAAGATCAGGTACAGCGTGTGCAGGACGGCGGCGAGCCGCTCCCCGCGAACCGCGTCGGGCGGCAGCCGGAACGGCACCCCGCTCGCCTTCACGCTCCGCTTCGCCCGGGTGATCCGGCGCGCCATCGTCGCCTCCGGCACCAGGAACGCCCGCGCGATCTCCGCCGTCGTCAGGCCGCCCACGGCGCGCAGCGTCAACGCGATCTGCGACGCCGTCGAGAGGGCCGGATGGCAGCAGAGGAACAGCAGCACCAGCGTGTCGTCGGTGTCACCGGGCGGCGCGTCGGCCGGCGGGGCGTGCCGCTCCGCGGGAAGGATCCACTGCTGGGCGGTCCGCTCTCGACGTTCCCTCGACTGCTGGGAACGCAGGATGTCGGTGAGCCGGCGGGCGGCGACGGTGATCAGCCACGCGCGCGGACTGTCCGGAACGCCCTCGACCGGCCACTGCGTCGCGGCGGCCAGCAGCGCCTCCTGGGTCGCGTCCTCGGCGGCGTCGAAGTGCCCGTAGCGCCGGGTCACCGCGCCCACGACCTGCGGCGCCAGCTGACGCAGCAGGTCCGTCTGTGGCCCGCTCAGTGCGTGGCGCCGCCCGGCGGCGGCGACCTCCTTCCGCTCCACTACGTTCCGCTCCCTCCGGCCGCCGCCGCGGCGCCACGCACACGCTCGAGGACGGCCGGGCTAGAGATCGAACTCCTCGATCGACTCGGCGAGCGGCCGCACGTCGGCGTAGCCGCGGGCGGCGACCCCGGGCGGCGCCGGGCAGTCGCCCAGCCGTGCGGCGATCTCGGTGGCCCGGTCGAAGCTCTCGCACTCGACGATCCAGTAGCCGGCCAGCACCTCCTCGGCCTCGGCGTACGGCCCGTCGGTGACGACGTTCGTGCCGGGGCCGAGCCGGCGGGTGTGCACCGGCGCGGTGAGCCCCCGGGTCTCGACCAGTTCGCCGGACTCCTCGAGCGACTTGTTGAACTCCGTCATGAACGCGTGCAGCGCCGCGAAGTCCTCGGGGCCGTACGCCCCCGGCGAGCTGTCCTTGCCGGTCATCTGGTCGTAGTCGCGCTGCGAGGCGTAGGTCAGGATCATGTACTTCACGGGTCCTCCTCGGGTCGGGACGCCCCGTCCGGGCGCCGCTCACCCGGGACGTCGGAACGGGCCGCCCCGTACCGGACATCCTCCGTCAGGATTTTCCGCAGTGTTCCAGGATCGCGGCCACGACCTGCTCCGGCGCGGCCGTCGCGTCGATCCGCCAGGTGGCCGGCTCGGTGCCGGCCAGCCCGTCCAGCGCGGCCGCGCTCGCGACGTGGTCGTGCCGCCACACCCGCGCGTCCCCGGTCGTGGCGTCGTCGCCGTCGATGCGCGCGTGCAGGTCGTCGGCCGGGAGGGTCAGCACGAACTGCCGCACCGCCAGCCCGCGCCCCCGCAGCCCGCCCAGGATCGCGGCCCGGTAGCCCGCGTCGACCAGTGTCATCGGCACGACCCAGGTGCCGCCGTAGGACTCGGCGAGCCCGCCGAGCGTGTGCACGGTCAGCTCCCGCCACAGGGGCAGGTCCTGGAAGTCGTCGACCTGCCCCGGCACGAAGCGCATCAGCACGTAGCCGATGTACTCGGGGTCGTAGAGATGCCCGTCCGGCAGGGCCTTCAGGAGAAGTTCGGCGGTCGTGGACTTGCCCGCGCCGAAGGCGCCGTTCACCCAGACGATCACCGATGGAGGATACCTACTCCGCGTGCGTCTTCGACGTGCTCGGCTTCGGCTTCTCCTTCTCCTTGTCCTTGCTCTTCTCGGTCTTCGACGGCTTCGGCGACTCCTTCGGGGACTTCGACTCGGCGGGCTTCGGGGTCGGCTTGGTCGACGGCTTCACCTCGCCGTGGCGGCCCTTGTCGTCGCCGGGGGAGTGCGTGAGGCCGGGTGCCGGCGACTTCCGGTTGTCCTCGGGACGGCCGCTCGCGCTCGGGACGGCCCCGTCCGCCGAGGGAACGGCGTGCCCGGACGGGATCGCCGCCACCTGCGAGGGCCTCGGCGACTCCTTCGCGGTGGACGGCTTCGGCGCGGCGGACTTCTCCCCACCCGGCTTCTGGCCGGGCCTGTCCTCGACCTTCTTCGGCACGCCCAGCCCGCCGGCGACGTCGTGCGCGACGTTCTGCACCGGGGCGGGCAGCGCGCCCGTCTCGGCGGCCACCGCACCGACCCCGCCGGTCAGGCCCACGACCCCGAGGGCCACCTTCGCCGCGAGCGACTTCGCCAGCAATCCACCGAGCATGCGCGCCTGCCTTCGTCACGGCCGGCGGGGGGCGCCTCCGGCCTCGTGGTCCCAGTTCAGGCCCGGCTGGCTGCGATCCGGGTCCGCGCCGGGTGCGATCCGGGTTCCGTACCGGGTCCGGTGATCGGCCTCGACCAGCCACCAGAGCGCGGCCACGAGCAGCCCGCCGGGCACGAACGTCCACAGCCACCAAGGGCCGTCCCAGTCGGCAGTCGTGACGACGATCAGCGCCCACACCACGAACTGCACGGCGCAGGCGAGCAGCCACCCGAGCGCCGCCCAGCGCAGCAGCGCCGGCAGGAGCGACGGGCGTTCGGCGCCGGGCGCGCCGGCCAGCGCGGCGTGCAGGTCGCCCCGGGTCTCGGCGGCGGCCACCCGGGAGCGGTGCAGGGCGGCCTGCTCGTCGGTGAGCGCGCCGGCGTCGCGCAGCCGGGCGACGCGGGCCGCCGCGCGGGCGCGTTCGGCGTCGCCGACCGCGACGAACTCGGGCCAGAGCAGGGCGGACAGATCGGGTCTCATGACTACCTCCGTCATCGGTTGACACCGATCGTGCTCGGCTCACCCGCCGTGGACACGGGTGCTGTCACCACTTCCGGGGGAACGTCATCACCACCGACGTCGCCACCCCGACGGCCGCGGTCGCGGCGGCCACGGCGGCGAGCGTTCCCCACGGGAGCACCGGCACGGGGAGGTCGCCGGTCAGCCGCAGCAGCGCCGCGCACAGCGCGCCCAGCGCCAGAACGGCCGCCCCGAGGGCCAGCACCACCCCGACCGCCACGACGAACAGCGCCTCGCCGGCCACCACGCGCAGCCGCTGACCGGCGGTGGCGCCGGCCAGCCGCAGGAGTGCGAGGCCGGCGGCGCGTTCCCGGGCGGCCATCAGCGTCGTGCCCAGGACGGAGAGGCCGGCGTACAGCAGCGCGAGGCCGAGCACGGCGTCGATGCCGGTCGCCTTGACGCCGCCGCGCTCCGGCGGGGGATCGACGGTCGCGCCGAGGTTCCGGACGGCCGCCTCGACCGCGGCCCGATCGGCCCGCCGCACGAACACCCGATCGGCGAGCGGCCGCGCGGGATGCGCGTGCGTCAGGAAGGCCCCGTGGCCGCCGACGCCCTCGCGCAGCACCGCCACCACCCGCAGGGCCGCCGGGCTGCCGTCAGCGCGCCAGACGCGCACGGTGTCGCCGACGTCGCGGCCCCACTCGCGGTCCACCACGATCGTGTCGTCGGCCAGGTCCGCCACCGAACCGGCCAGCACCGGCAGCCCGGCCAGCGCGGCCGGGTCGACGGTGTGCGCCGTGCGCCGCAGCAGGGCGACGCCCTCCTCCAGGTCGTACACGCTCGTCGGGTAGCTGACCGCGACGTCGGCGTTCCCGATCGCGCGCAGCCGCGCCACCGCCTCGGCGGAAAGCCCCGGCGTCCCGGCCGGCACCACGACGAACGCCCCCGGCACCCGCCCCTCGGCCGCCTCCGCCCGCTCGATCGTGGCCGTGATTCCCGGCAGGCAGGCGGCGAGGCCCACGGTGAGCAGTACCGGTGCGGCCGTCGCGGCGGTCCGGCGGGACGCGGCGAGCGCCCCCTCGCGCACCAGCAGCCCGGTCGCGCCGCGCAGCCGCGCCAACGGCGTCCCGAGCAGCCGCGCGGCCGGCCCCACCAGCACCGGCGCCAGCAGCGCGAACGCCACCACGAGCAGCAGCACCGCCGGCACGTACTGCTTGCGCTTGAGCGCGTCGGCCGGTTCGGCCACCACCGGCCCGAACGTCGTCACCAGCGCGGCACCGCCGATCAGCACCGCCCACAGCCACCGTCCCGGGGTCATCGTCCGACCCTCCACACTGGACTCCCGCAGGGCCTCGGCCGGCCCGACCCGCCCCGCGCGCCGCGCCGCCGTCCACACGCCGGCGAGCGCCGCGACCAGCCCGGCACCGAACGCCACCACCAGCGCCGCCGTGCTCTCCGGCACGGTGAACCAGTCCGGTGCGAACCCCCGCGCGACAAGCCGTTCCGCGAGGCGCGGCGCACCGAGCCGGCCCAGGGCACAGCCGGTGGCCGCGGCGAGCACACCGAGCGCGAGCCCTTCGGCGAGGACCGAACGCCGCACCTGCCCGGGCGTCGCGCCGGCGGTGCGCAGCAGGGCCAGTTCGCGGCGGCGCTGCGCCACCCCGTACGCGAACGTCCCCGCCACGACGAACGCGCTCACGAACGCCGCTATCCCGCCGGCGGTGCCGACCAGGGAGTTCGCGGCGACCAGCGCCTGCGCGTCGGCCGCGGCGTCCGGGTCGAACCGCCGCAGCCGCGCCCCGGCGTACACCCGCCCGTCGGTGCCGACCGCCGCGCCGACCCGTTCGGCCGGTGCCTCGACGATCAGCGCGTCGATGCGGGGAAACAGCCGGGCGGCCTCGGCACCGGTGAAGAACAGCGCCTTCTCGAACCGCGCCGGCGCCAGCACCCCCACGACCGTGTACTCCCGGCGTCCGGCGTCGGTCAACACGCCGACCCGTTCGCCCGGCCGCGCACCACCGGCCCACACCACGACCTCGTGGTCCCCGGCCGGCTCCCGCCCGGCGTCCAGCCGGTGCGCCCCGAACGCCGCCGCCGGCCACGGCCGCCCCACCTGGTCCGCCCCGCCGCCGGCCAGCTGCGCGTAGCCGATCCGGTCCTCGACGACGGCGCCGGTCGCCCGCACCCGCGCCACGACGTCCGGGGAGAGTCCGTGCGGCACCGCGAGCGGCTGCGTCCGCAGGCCGTGCGCGGTCGGCACGGCCAGTTTGCCGACCGGCGCCACGACGGTGCGGGCGTGCGCGTAGCGCTGCGGCGGCAGGGGCCGCGCGCCGAGCGTGCCGGCGAGGACGAGGCCCATGGCGGCGACCAGCCCGACGCCGGCGGTCAGCGCCAGGAATCCGGCGATCAGGCCGCTCCACCGGGCCCGCAACGAGGCGAGGATCAGCATGCGGCACCCCCGGCGACGTCCACGCCGTGCCCGACCCCGCCGAGACCCTGCGCGCCGCGGCCGGCGGGATCCGGGCCGGTGGCGGCCGTCGGGGCGGCGAGCCAGGCGGCGACCTGTTCCGGGGTCGGGCGGTCGAGCCGACCCGCGACGCGGCCGTCCGCCAGGAACACCACCCGGTCCGCGTACCCCGCCGCCACCGGGTCGTGCGTCACCATGATCAATGTCTGGCCCGCGGTGTCGACCAGCCGGCGCAGCATCCCCAGCACCTCGTGCCCGGTGGCCCGGTCCAGCGCGCCCGTGGGTTCGTCCGCGAAGAGCACCGCCGGCTCGGTCACCAGCGCCCGCGCGATCGCCACCCGCTGCTGCTGCCCGCCGGAGAGCGCGCCGGGGCGGTGCCGTTCGCGGCCGGCGAGGCCCACGTCGGCGAGCGCGCGCCGCACCGTCGCCCGGTCCGGCCGGCGTCCGGCGAGGCGCAGCGGCAGGCCGACGTTCTGCTCGGCGGTCAGGGTCGGCAGCAGGTTGAACGCCTGGAACACGAAGCCGATCCGCTCCCGCCGCAGCCGCGTGAGCCGCCCCTCGGAGAGGCCGGTCAGCGTCACACCGGCGACCTCGACCCGGCCGGCGTCCGGACGGTCCAGCCCCGCCGCGCACTGCAGCAGCGTCGACTTGCCCGAGCCGGACGGCCCCATGATCGCCGTGAACGTCCCCGCGCCGAACCCGATCGTCACATCGTCGAGGGCGGTGACCGCCCCGTACCGCCGGCGCACCGACCACAACCGCACCACCTCGTCCATGCGAACAAGCACACCGGCCGGGACCGGGAAGATCACTCATGCGGGACGGAGGAGCGGGGTAGATCTTTCTCTACCGACCGGCCCGGCGGTGCCCGTTACGCTTCCGGCGCATGGACAGGACGGCGGCGGCGCGGGCGACGGGGTGGCTGCTCACCGGCGTGCCCGTCGGCGCGCTGCTGTCCGTGGGGCTGCCGCTGCTGGTGGCGTTCGGGATCGTGGGCCTGCCGGTCCTGGTGGGCGTGCCGGTGCTGATCGGCGCCCCGCTCGTCGGCGTGCCCGTCGCCGCGGTCGAACGCCGCCGGCTGCGCCTGCTCGGCGTCGCGCTCGCCGACCCGCACCGCGATCCGGGGCGGCCCGGGCTGTCGGCCTGGGTCACCTGCCGGTACCGGGAGCCGGCGACCTGGCGGGATCTCGGCCACGCGCTGGTGACCGCGGTGCTGTGGCCGCTGGACCTGCTGGTGCTGGTCTGCGCGCTGGGCACGCCGCTGACCCTGCTCACCGCGCCGCTGGTCGAGGCGCGCTACGGCGAGGTGAAGCTGCTCAAGGCGGTGCTGGTGGAGGATCCGTTGCTCGCCTGGGCGGCCGTTCCGTTGGGGCTGCTGGCGCTGGCCGCCGCCGGGTACGCGCTGGTGGCGTACGCGCGGGTGCGCGTCCTGCCGGCCGAGGCGCTGCTGCGGCCCCGCGCCGGCGGTGCCCGCGACGTGATCGAGAGCCGGGCGCGGCTGGTCGACGCGTTCGACGCCGAACGCCGCCGGATCGAACGGGACCTGCACGACGGCGCGCAGCAACGCCTCGTGGCGCTCGGCCTCACCCTCGGCCTGGCCCGCGTCGCCGACCCCGCCGAGCTGCCCGAACTGGTCACCAAGGCGCACGAGGAGGCCGGACGCGCCCTGGCCGAACTGCAGGAGCTGATCCACGGCATCCACCCGCGCATCCTGACCGACCGCGGCCTGCCCGCGGCGCTGGCGGAGCTGGCCGACCGTTCGCCCGTGCCGGTCGACGTGCGCGTGGCGCTCCCGCGGCGGCTGCCCGGCCCGGTCGAGGCCGGCGCCTACTTCGTGGTGGCCGAGGCCCTGACGAACGTCGCCCGGCACGCCGGCGCCACGCGCGCGGCCGTCGACGGCCGGCTGGACGGGCACCGCCTGGTCGTGGAGGTGCGCGACGACGGCCGCGGCGGCGCCGACCCGGCCGCCGGCAGCGGACTGACCGGGCTGGCCGACCGGGTCGCCGTCCTCGACGGCACACTGACCCTGGACAGCCCGCCCGGCGGGCCGACCTCGCTGAGAGTGGAGATACCGTGCGGGTAGTCCTCGCCGAGGACGGGGTGCTGATCCGGGAGGGCATCGCCGGACTGCTCACCCGGTTCGGGTTCGACGTGGTGGCGGCCGTCGGCGACGCGCCCGCGCTCGGCTCCGCGGTGTCGGCGTACGAGCCGGATCTCGTCGTCACCGACGTGCGGATGCCGCCCGGGCACGCCGACGACGGCCTGCGCGCCGCGGTGGCGCTGCGGGCGACCCGGCCCGCGCTGGCCGTTCTGGTGCTGAGCCAGTACATCGAACTGACCTACGCCGCCGAACTGCTCGACGCGCCGGGGAAGGCCGGCGTCGGCTACCTGCTGAAGAACCGGGTGACGGACGTGCACACGTTCGTCGACGCGGTGCGCCGGGTGGCCGGCGGCGACACGGTGGTGGACCCGACGGTGGTGCGCCAGATGGTGCGCCGCAAGCGGCATCCGCTGGAGCGCCTCACCGAACGGGAACGCGAGGTGCTGGCGCTCATGGCCGAGGGCAGGTCCAACACGGCGATCGCCCGCGCCCTGGCCGTCACCGAGGCGGCGGTGGCCAAGCACATCACCGGCATCTTCACCAAGCTGGACCTGCCGCCCAGCGACGGCGACAACAGACGCGTCCTCGCCGTCCTGACCTACCTCACCGGGACCGGCTGAGCCCACCACCACGGGGTCGGGGTGCCCGGCGGGAGCGCCACCGTGAGGCGTTGCGTGGGGCGGGTCAGCGCCACGTACAGGTCGCTGAGCCCGCGCGGCGACGCCGCCACGATGGCGTCCGGGTCGTACACGACCACCGAGTCGAACTCCAGCCCCTTGGCCTCGGGCACGCCGAGCACGCTGAGGCCGGGGCGGGGCTCCGGGCGTTCCCCCGAGGTGATCAACGCGACGGTACCGGGACGGGACAGCTCCTCGGCGAGCACGGCGGACACCTCGTCGGTCGTGATCAGGCGCGGCGCGATCCCGGTGGCGCGGACGGCGCGCGGCGCGGGCAGCGTCGGGTCGATCCGGGCGAGGACCCGGCCGGCGACCGCCATGATCTCGGCCGGCGTGCGGTAGCTGACGGTCAGCTCCGCGGCCCGCCACCGGTCCGCGACGTAGGGCGACAGCACCTCGCCCCACGAGCGCGCCCCGGCCGGGTCCCCGGTCTGCGCCAGGTCTCCCACGATCGTCATGGAACGGCTCGGGCAGCGCCGCATCAGCGCCCGCCACGCCATGGCGGACAGCTCCTGCGCCTCGTCCACGATCACGTGCCCGAACGCCCACCGGCGATCAAGCGCGGCCTTCTCGGCCGTGCTGCGCGGATCCCGTTCCTCGTGCCGCCCGGCGAGCAGCTCGGCGGTCACGATGTCCGAGGCGGAGAGCACGTCGTCCCAGTTGTCCTCGGCGTCGGTCGAACGCGACCCCTCGGTCAGGTCGAGGACGCCCTGCGCCCAGGCGAGGCGTTCGCGGCGCAGCCGGGCGGCCTCGGCCCGCGCCGCGCGGTCGTCCTCGCCGAGCAGCTCCGCCGCCTCGTCCAGCAGCGGCGCGTCGGCCGCGCTGAACCCGCCCTCCGGCAGCCGGTACAGCAGCACCCGTTCCGCCTCGGTCAGCATCGGGGCCGCCGAGTCGACCAGATCCGGATCGGCGAACAGGTCGGCGAGCAGCCGCTGCGGCGTGAGCACCGGCCACAGTTCGTCCAGGGCGAAGCGGATCGTCGGATCCTCGGCCAGTTCCTTGCGGATGTCGGCCACGTCGCCGGGGGCGAGCAGGTTCGTCCCGGTGAACGGGTCGGCGCCGACGCGTTCGGCCTCCCGCTCGGTCAGCTCGTCCAGCAGCGCGTCGTCGAAGTACGGCTTGGCGAGGTTGTGCAGCAGGCCGGTGGCGCGGGCCCGATGGCGTGCCGCGGCCACGGCCGGCCGGTCCAGCACGATGTCGTCGTTGATCACCCACGGCTCGCCTTCGTCGGGGACCCGCTGCCGGTCGCGGATCGCGCGCGCGATGACGTCGACCATGACGGCGCGGCCCTTGACCCGCGCGGCCTCCGGCGACTCGGCGCGCCGCCCCGTCACGCCGGGGAAGAGGTCGCCGACCGTCCACAGCAGCACACCCGTCTCGGCGAGGCTCGGCAGCACGTGCTCGATGTAGCGCAGGAACGTGTCGTTCGGGCCGACCACCAGCACGCCCCGGGAGGCCAGCCGCTCCCGGTGGGTGTAGAGCAGGTAGGCCGCCCGGTGCAGTGCGACGGCCGTCTTGCCGGTGCCGGGGCCGCCCTGCACCACCAGCACACCGGCGAGGTCGCTGCGGATGACGGCGTCCTGCTCGACCTGGATCGTCTCGACGATGTCGCGCATGCGGCCGGTGCGGTGCGCGTTCAGCGCGGCGAGCAGCACCGACTCGCTGGTCAGCGAACCGTCGTGGGTACCGCCGGCCGCCGCGGCGAGGTCGAGGAAGTCGTCCTCCACGTCGGTGACGACCCGGTTGTCGGTGCGGATGTGCCGCCGCCGGGTGACGCCCTCCGGCGAGGCGGCGGTGGCGAGGTAGAACGGCCGGGCGGCCGGCGCGCGCCAGTCGACCAGCAGGGCGTTGTGCTCGCCGGTTCCGTCGCGCAGGCCGATCCGGCCGATGTGGTGGTGGGTGCCGTCGACCCGGTCCACGCGGCCGAAGCACAGCCCGTGCTCGACCGCGTCGAAGCGGGCGACGTCGCGGGCGTAGCGGTCGGCGAGGGCGTCGCGGTGGCTCAGGCCCTGCTTGTTGGTGCCCACCTCGCGCAGGGTGTCGGCGAGGCGGGCGGCGGCGCGGTCGCGTTCCGCGTCGAGCCGGGCGTAGAGGGTGGTGAGGTGCTGCTGTTCTTCGCCGATGACGGGACTTGACATCCGGCTTCCCCCTGGGCCTATAATGGGATCTGTAAGGCGGCACTTGTGCTGCCTATTTTTCGTGCACGGATCCCGGATTCTAGTCCGGCGGGCCGCTCTCGCACACCCCTCGTGTCGGGTTCAATGGCGTGGATCGTTTCGAGGGCCGCTGCCGGTTCGTGGTGAGCGCGGCCGAGCCGCCGGGTCGATAGGGTCGCGGCCATGGGCGCTGCCGCATCGAACACACTCGCCGTCCCCGGCGCCACGCTCTGCTACGAGACCCGCGGCGCAGGGCCGATGTTCCTGCTGATCGGGGGCGGGCCCACCGACGCCGCGGCGTTCGAGGGACTCGCGGCCGCGCTGGCGTCCCGCTTCACCGTGGTCTCCTACGACCCGCGGGGGAACTCCCGGAGCAAACTCGACGGCCCCCCGTCCGACCAGTGGGTCGAGACCCACGCCGACGACGCCCACCGGCTGCTCGGCGCCCTCGGGACCGAGCCGGCGGCCGTGCTCGGCGACGGCACCGGCGCCCTCGTCGGCCTCGAACTCGTCACCCGCAACCCCGCGCAGGTGCACACCCTCGTGGCGTTCGAACCGCCGGCGCTGCACCTGCTGCCCGACGCCGACGCGCTGCGCGAGGACGCCGAGGCCCTGCACGGGACCTACCGCCGGGCCGGCGCAGCCGCCGCGTTCGCCGCCTGGCGGCCCGGCCCGACGGCGGCGGCCCTGGCGACGAACGCCCGCGAGGCCGGCAACTTCGCCTACTACGTGGAGCACGTGCTGCTGCCGTTCGGCGACTACCGAATCGAGGTGGGCGCGCTGGCGGCGGCGTCGACGCGGATCGTGGTCGCCACCGCACCGCAGCCCGCCCACCGGCCGGCGGGCCGGGCTGCGCTGGCGCTCGCGGCGTTGCTGGGCAAGGAGACCGTCACGCTGCCCGCCGCCCCGACGGCCCCCGCGGCCGACGAACTGGCGGCGGCGCTCACCCGCGCGGCGATCCCCGACTGATGTGGCGCGCGGCGACCCGAGCGGTCCGCGGAGCCGTCCCTGACCGGCCTTCCCTGACCGCCATGATCCGCGCGACCGGACCTAGCCGCGGCCGTGCGGCGTCTCCCACAGCGCGGGGTCGGGGCCGAGCGGCACGATGCGCGTCGGGTTGATCCGTTCGTGGGTCACGTAGTAGTGCCGCTTGATGTGGTCGAAGTCCGTGGTGCTACCGAAGCCGGGCGTCCGGTACAGGTCCCGCGCGTAACCCCATAGGTGCGGGTACTCGGCGAGCTTGCGCAGGTTGCACTTGAAGTGGCCGTGGTAGACGGCGTCGAAGCGGACCAGGGTCGTGTACAGGCGCACGTCGGAGTCGGTGATCGCGTCTCCGTGCAGGTAACGACGTTCTCCCAGACGCTCCTCGAGAACGTCCAGTCGCGCGAACAGCGCGTGGAACGCGGCCTCGTACGCCGACTGGGTGGTGGCGAAGCCGCACCGGTACACCCCGTTGTTGACGTCGCGGAACAGCTCGTCGTTGAGCGCGTCGATCTCCGCGCGCAGCGGCTCGGGGTACAGGTCGGGCGCACCCGGCCGGTGCAGCGGCGCGAACGTCGTCTCCCAGGTCAGCGTCAGCCGCGGATAGTCGTTGGAGACGACGCGGGAGGTGACGGTGTCCCAGACGGCCGGCACGGTGACGCGCCCCTCGAAGGCCGGGTCGGTGCCCAGGTACAGCTCGGACAGGTAAAGCGCACCCGTCACGGGGTCGCGGCCGTCGGGGTCCAGGGTGAAGCGCCACCCCTTCTCGTCGCGGATCGGGTCGACAATGCGCAGCGGCAGCGCCTCCTGGAGCCCGAGCAGCTCCCGCACGATGATCGAACGGTGCGCCCACGGGCAGGCCAGCGACGCGTAGAGCACATAGCGGCCGGCCTCGGCGGTGACCGGATCGGTGAACCGGTTGGGCTGGCGGACGAACTCCCCGGAGGGAGCGGACTCGCGGGAGAACTGCGCCGCCGTCTCTCTCATGTCCTCCACAATGCCAGTGTTTTCCCCAGCGTCGCGCCACGGCCGGCCCGACGAGCAGCAGGAGCACCCCGCCCGTCCGGCGCGCGTCAGCGGCGGCTCAACGGCTCAGCAGGGGCCATCCCGCACGTCCGCCGTCAGGTGCTGGTGCGCGAGGCCGCCGCTCACCGACAGGCACACGGGATGCAGTCCCGCGCTGTTGGTGATCTGGTACCGGTCCCGCCCGGCGTCGTCCTCGGCGCGTACCGGCCCGCAGCCGTCCCGGTCCGGCGGCGGCGTCGAGTTCGCCCTGGACGCCGACGAGGCCGGGGCGGCCCGCCGGGTGGCCGTCGCGGTGCTCCAGCCCGTGCGCGGCGTCCCGGGTGGCCCGGTCGACGGCCCGCGCGTCCAGCGGCCGGCCCGCCGGGGTCGCGGGGCCGAGCAGCGCTACGACGAGACAGGCGACGGCGGCGGTCAGCCCGAACGGCCGAACCCGGGCGAGTGACCGTTCGGTGGGCAGCGGGATGCCCCGCGCCCGGTAGCGCCACTCGTGGCGGCGCAGCCACCCGGCACCGCCCATGATCCCTACGTGCAGCGCGACCGCTGCGGCGCTCAGCCAGCCGCAGGTCCACAGCGTCAGGAAGGCTCCTTCGCTGAACCGCCCCACAAGCCACCCCCGTGACCGTCGGTATAGACAGTCACTACGGTAGCGAAGGACATCACTGCACGGCGGCCGCCGGCTCCTCCCGCCACAGCTTCTGGCCGCTCTCGGGCAGCGTGTCGATCGGGTCGTAGTACGGGTAGCGCCGGTCGAGGGCCTGCTCGTCGTCGGCCTCGATCGAGGTGCGGTAGTTCTTGGTCCAGTAGCTGATGCCGCGCTCGCGGTCGTACTCGGTGAGCATGTGCACCCACCGCTTGCCGACGAACGGCACGTCGCACACGATCCGCGGGGTCGCGTAGCCGGGCAGGTAGCCCATGATGTCGTGCTGCAGTTCGGTGGCGCGGGCGACGGAGACCCGCCAGTGCTCGGCGTTGGGGATCATGTCGCACATGTAGAAGTAGTACGGCAGGATGCCGGCCTCGCCCTGCAACGCGAAGCAGAGGTCGAGCAGGTCGGCCGCCTCGGCGTTGACCCCGCGCAGCAGCACGCCCTGGTTGCGCACGTCGCGCACGCCGACCTCCAGGGCCGTCTGCGCCGCCTTCGCCACCAGCGGGGTGAGCGAGTTGGCGTGGTTGACGTGGGTGTGGATGGCCAGGTTGACGCCGCGGCGGGCGGCGGTGCGGGCGACCCGTTCGAGGCCCTCGACGACCTCGGGCTGCAGCCAGTGCTGCGGCAGGCCGGCGAGCGCCTTGGTGGCCAGCCGGATGTCGCGGATCGTGGTGATCTCCAGCAGCCGCATCAGGAACGACTCCAGGTTCTTCCACGGGACGTTCGCCACGTCGCCGCCGGAGACCACCACGTCGCGCACCCCGGGATGGCCCTTCAGGTAGGAGATCATCGCGTCGTACCGGTCGACCGGCTTGAGCGTGAGCTTGAGCTTGTCCACGCTCGGCGTGGAGTTGCCGACGAGGTCCATCCGGGTGCAGTGACCGCAGTACTGCGGGCAGGTCGGCAGGAGTTCGGCGAGGACCTTGGTCGGGTAGCGGTGCGTCAGCCCCTCCGCGACCCACATGTCGTGCTCGTGCAGCGAGTCGCGGCTGGCCATCGGGTGCGAGGGCCACACCGGGTGGCGGTCGGAGGCGACGGGCAGCATGTACCGGCGCACCGGATCCGCGTAGAACGCCTCCGTGTCGGGCACCGCGTCGGGCACCATCGTGTTGATCATCTGCGGCGGGAGCAGCATCGACATCGTGGCGAACCGGGCCTGGTCGTCGGCGAGGTCGGCGTAGAAGCGCTCGTCGACGGTGCCGCCGAGGAGGGTGCGCAGCTGTTTGGCGTTCTTGACGCAGTGCACCCGCTGCCACTGCGCCGACTCCCACTGCTCGCGGGTCACGTCGCGCCAGCCGGGGAAGCGGGTCCAGTCGGGCTCGACCAGTTCCCGCCGCCGGTAGACGTAAGGCTGTGCGACCATGACGGCCTCCCTGGAAAATCTCCGGTGATCTCGCTAGTCTGCCGGATAATGTTGCGCGTTGTCGACGGGAGGCGCGATGAATTCGCCGATCGGCCTGCACCGGGTGCTTGCGCCCGCCGGTGTGCTGCCGCAGGCCGCGCAGCGCCTGGACGCAACGCCTGCGATCGCCGAGGACGAGGTGCGCATCCGCGTCGAACGGCTCAACCTCGACGCGGCCAGCTTCCGCCAGCTCTCCACCGTGCACGACGGTGACGGGGAGGCCGTGAGAAAGGCCGTCCTGGAGACGATCGAGAGCCGCGGGAAGATGCACAACGCGGTCACCGGTTCCGGTGGCATGCTCATCGGCACCGTCGACGAGGTCGGGCCGGCGTCGCCGCTGGGCCTGAAGCCGGGGGACCGGGTCGCCACGCTGGTCTCGTTGACGCTCACGCCGCTCGCCGTCACCGACGGGCTGGCCCGCTGGGACGGGCGCAGCGAGCAGGTGCCGTGCGACGGGCACGCGATCCTCTTCGGGCGTTCGATCGCGGCGGTGCTGCCCGACGATCTCGCGCCGGAGCTGGCCCTCGCCGTCTTCGACGTGTGCGGCGCCCCGGCCCTGGTGGACCGGGTGGTGCGCGGCTACGACCGACCTACCGTCGCCGTGCTGGGCGGAGCGGGCAAGAGCGGTTCCCTCGCCCTTGCCGCCGCCCGTCGGGCGGGCTCGAGCCGTTCGACCGCGGTGGTAAGAAGCGCGGAAGAGCGTGACGCGCTGGCGGCGGCCCGGGTGTGCGACCGGATCGCGATCGCGGACGCCCGCGATCCGGTCGCCACCGCCGCGGCGGTGGGGGAGCCGGCGGACGTCACCGTCGTCTGCGTCGACGTCCCCGGGTGCGAACACGGCGCCGTCCTGTCGACCGCGCCGGGCGGGACGGTGATCTTCTTCTCGATGGCCACCTCGTTCGCCGCGGCCGCGCTCGGCGCCGAGGGCCTCGCCGCCGACGTGACGATGATCATCGGGAACGGCTACCTGCCCGGCCACGCCGCCTTCGCCCTCGACCTGCTGCGCGCCGAGCCCGGAGTGCGCGCGCTGTACGAGTCCCGCCTGGCGGCAGACTGATCGGCATGACGCGCACGACGCTCTACCGCGGCGGCCCGGTGTACAGCCCCGCCGACCCGACCGCCACCGCCCTGCTGGTCGACGACGACCGCATCGCCTGGCTCGGTCCCGCCGCCGACGCGCCCACGGCCGACACCGTCGTCGACCTCGACGGGGCGCTCGTCACGCCCGCCTTCGTGGACGCGCACGTCCACACCACCTCCACCGGGCTCACCCTGCGCGGCCTCGACCTGGCCGGGACCCGGTCGGCGGCCGAGGTCCTCGAGCGGGTGTCGGCGTTCGCGGCGACGCTGCCGCCGGACGCCGTGGTGCTCGGCCACGGTTGGGACGAGAGCCGCTGGCCGTCGCCCGTTCCGCCCGCTCCGGGGGAACTGGACCGCGCCGCCGCCGGCCGCCCCGTCTACCTGTCCCGCGCGGACGTGCACTCGGCGGTCGTCTCCTCGGCGCTGCTGTCCCGCGTGAACGCCGACCGCCCCGGCCACGGCGCCGACGGGTGGCTGCGCCGCGACGCCCACCACGACGCGCGCACCGTCGCCCTGGCCTCGGTCAGCGCCGCCCAGCGCGGCGACGCGCAGCGGGCCTTCCTGGCGTACGCCGCCGCGCTCGGGATCGCCGCCGTGCACGAGTGCGCGGGCCCGGTGATCTCCTCGGAAGAAGACCTGACCGGCCTGCTGAAGCTGACCGGCGGCCCGGCGGTCTACGGCTACTGGGGCGAACTGGGCGCCGCCGCCAAGGCCCGCGACCTCGGAGCCGTCGGCGCCGGCGGGGACCTGTTCGCCGACGGGGCGTTCGGCTCGCACACGGCTCACCTGCGCAAGCCGTACCTCGACCGGGACACCTCCGGCCACGGCTACCTGACGCCGGCGCAGGTCGCCGACCACCTGGTGGACTGCCAGCGGCACGGTGTGCAGGGCGGGTTCCACGCGATCGGCGACGCCGCCCTGTCGACCGTGCTCGCGGGGTTCGCCATGGCGGCCGCGCGCACCTCGGTCGACGCCGTGCGCGCCGCGCGGCACCGCGTCGAGCACGCCGAACTCCTCGACAAGGCGCTGATCGGCGGGCTGGTCGAGTTCGGGATCGTGGCGAGCGTGCAGCCGGCGTTCGACCGGTTGTGGGGCGGCGCCGGCGCCATGTACGCCACCCGCCTGGGGGCCGAGCGCGCACTCGCCACGAACCCGTTCGGCGCGATGGCGGGCGTGGGGGTGGCGCTGGCGTTCGGGTCGGACTCGCCGGTGACGCCGCTCGACCCGTGGGGCGCGGTGCGGGCGGCCGCCTCGCATCACAACCCCGTCCAGCGGCTGGGGGTGCGGCAGGCGTTCGCGGCGCACACGCGGGGCGGCTGGCGCGCGGTCGGCGACGACGCCCACGGCGTGCTCGCCCCCGGGGCGCCGGCCACCTTCGCGCTGTGGCGGGACGCGGGCCCACTGGTCCGCGGCCTGCCCGCGATGGACGCGGCCACCCCGGCATGCGCCGGCACGGTGCTGCGCGGCGTGCCCATCCACGGCGAGGTAGGTGCCCTGCGATGACCTTGCGCGTCGATCTTGCAGTTGTGGCGACCGAGACGTCCGTTCGTGCGGTGGTATGTCCTCACCACAACTGCAAGATCGACGAAGGAGGCTGAGGTGACGGCGAAGCTTGCGCTGGACGCCGACCAGGTCGCGCGCGCCCGGGAACTGGCCGCGATCGCGGGGGCGCCGGTGGTGGAGCTGGCGCGCTCGCACACCACCGTGGCCGTGGAGCGGGCGACGCTGCGGCTCGCGGGCCTGGGCGGCGCCGACCCGGACGGCATCCCGTGGGTGAACCGGCTCGTCTCGGCCGTCGTCGAGCAGGTCGGGCTCGAACACGGCGTCAGCGGCCCGGTCTTCGGCGCCCTCGCCCGGGGCGATTCCACCGACCTCGTGGCGTTGGCCCAGCGGGCGGCGGCCGGGTCGGTCGACTTCACCGTGCCGGCCGGGAAGGCCCGCACGGCCGCGCACCGGCTCGGCACCCGCGCGGTGCGCGACGGGCTGCGCACCGTCGACCGCCGGCGGGCCGAACGGGAGCGGCTCGTCAAGCGCCTCGGCGACCCGCCGCAGCGCCCCTGGATCTACCTCATCGTGGCCACCGGCGACATCTACGAGGACATCCCGCAGGCGCAGGCGGCCGCGCGCGCCGGCGCCGACGTCATCGCGGTGATCCGTTCGACGGGGCAGTCGCTGCTGGACTACGTGCCCGAGGGCGCCACCCGCGAGGGCTTCGCCGGCACCTACGCCACCCGGGAGAACTTCCGCCTGATGCGCGCCGCCCTCGACGAGACGTCGAAGGAACTCGGCCGCTACGTGCGCCTGACCAACTACGCGTCCGGGCTGTGCATGCCGGAGATCGCCGCCCTCGCCGGTCTCGAACGCCTCGACATGATGCTCAACGACTCGATGTACGGCATCCTGTTCCGCGACATCAACCCGGTGCGCACCTTCGTCGACCAGCGCTTCTCCCGGCAGATCCACGCACGCGCGGGCATCATCATCAACACCGGCGAGGACAACTACCTCACCACGGCCGACGCCGTCGAGGCGGCCCACACGGTGACCGTCTCCCAGCTGCTGAACGAGTTCTTCGCGCACGAGGCCGGGCTGCCCGACGCGCAACTCGGCCTGGGGCACGCGTTCGAGATCAATCCCGACGTCAAGGACTCGTTCCGGCTCGAACTGGCGCACGCGCTGCTGGCCCGCGAGCTCTTCCCGGACGCGCCGCTGAAGTGGATGCCGCCGACGAAGCACATGACCGGCGACGTGTTCCGGGGCAACCTCCTCGACGGGTTCTTCAACCTCGCGGGTGTGCTCACCGGCCAGTCGATCCTGCTGGTCGGCATGATGACCGAGGCCGTCGTGACGCCGTGGCTCTCCGACCGCGACATCGCCCTGCAGAACGTGCGGTACGTCCTGGACTCCTGCGGGGGACTGCACGAGGACTTCGTGCCCGCGCCGGGCGGGTTCGTGCAGAAGCGCGCGGCCACGGTGCTGGCGGAGGCCGTCACGCTGCTCGAACGGATCACCGACGAGGGGCTGCTCTCCTCGATCGCGGACGGGACGTTCGGGATCATGAAACGGCCGCCGGACAAGGGGCGCGGTCTCGACGGGGTGGCCCGCCGGGCGGACGACTTCTGGAACCCGGCCGTCGCCCTGCTGGACGGGGGTGCCGCGTGATCGTCCGGCCTTATGGGGACACCACCGGGGACGGGATGGTGCAGGTGTCGTTCACGCTGCCCGTTCCGCACGACCGGCGGGCCGAGGGGGCGGCGCTGCAACTGGCCGGCAAGATGGGGCTCGACCCGGCGATGGTGGTGCACGCCAAGCAGATGGGCACCGGGTTCACCTTCTTCGTCGTCTACGGGCGGGTCTCGCACCTGGTCGACACCGATCGGGTCACCGTGGTCGAACGCGACTTCCCGCTCCTGGCCGCCAAGGACGTCAACGCGGCGGTGCGCTCCCGGTTGCGGCGCAAGCTCGTGGTCGTCGGCGCCTGCATCGGCACCGACGCGCACACCGTCGGCATCGACGCGATCCTCAACATCAAGGGCGTCGCCGGCGAGAAGGGCCTGGAGTACTACCGCGAGCTGCGGGTCGTCAACCTGGGCGCCCAGGTGCCGGTGCCGGACCTGGTGCGCGCCGCCGGTGCGGAGAAGGCCGACGCGGTGCTGGTCAGCCAGGTCGTCACGCAGCGGGACGCGCACCTGCACAACACCCGGGAGATGTCCGCGGCGTTCCGCGAGGCGTTCCCGGCGGCCCGCCGGCCGTTGCTGGTCGTGGGTGGTCCCCGCTTCGACGAGGCGATGACGGGGGAACTGGGCGTCGACCGCATCTTCGGCCGGGGCACCACCCCGCGCGAGGTCGCCTCGTATCTCGTGCACGCGTTGATCGAACGGAAGAAGGCCGCCTGATGCTCGGAACCACCGTGACGCACCGCCGCTACGTGCCCTACTCGCACGCGCACTACGCGGGCAACCTGGTGGACGGCGCCTACGCGTTGGGGCTCTTCGGTGACGTGGCGACCGAGGTGTGCATCCGCACCGACGGCGACGAGGGGCTGTTCGCCGGCTACTCGTCGGTGCGGTTCGTGGCCCCGATCCGGGCCGGCGACGTCGTCGAGGTGACCGCGAGCGTGACCCGGGTCGGCACCCGCAGCCGGGAGATCGAGTTCTCCTGCGCGGTGGTGTGCCGCGGCAATCCCGAACGGGGCCCGTCCGCCGCCGACGTGCTGGACCCGCCGGTGGTGGCCGTGGTGGCCACCGGCACCGTCGTCGTCCCGGGGTGAGCGCGCCATGCCCGCTGCGCGGGCTTGTTGCGTGTGTGGACGTCGGGTCGACGTTCACGAAAGCGGCGATCGTCGACCTCGACGCCGGCGAACTGGTCGCGACCGGCGCGCACCGCACCACAGTGGACGGTGACGTGCTGGACGGCCTCGACGCCGCCGTCGCCGCCACCGGCCACACCCCGGAACGGATCCTCGCCTGCTCCTCGGCCGGCGGCGGCCTGCGCCTCGCGGTCGTCGGCTACGAACCCCTGGTCAGCGCGCAGGCCGGGCACCGGGTCGCCCTGTCGGCCGGGGCCCGGGTGGTGCACGTGCACGGCGGCTCCCTGGACGGCGCCGCGCTGTCCGCCCTGCGGGCCGCCCGGCCGGACGTGGTGCTGCTGGTCGGCGGCACCGACGGCGGCGACGCGGAGACGTTGCTGCACAACGCCGGCCGGCTCGGCAGGGCCCGGTGGCGGGGGCCGGTCGTGCTCGCCGGCAACGCCGACGCCCGCGACGACGCGGTGGCGGCGCTGGCGGGTGTGCCGGTGACGGCCTGCGCCAACGTCCTCCCGCACATCGGCGAGCTGAACCCAACCCCGGCCCGCGACGCCATCCGCGCGGTCTTCCTGCGGCACGTGATCGGCGGCAAGCGCCTGTCCCGCGGCCCCCGCTTCGCCGAACTGGTCCGCGCGCCCACGCCCGACGCCGTGCTGACGGGGGTCGAACTGCTCGCCGATCACCTGGCGGGTGACCTGCTCGTGGTGGACGTCGGCGGCGCCACGACGGACGTGTACTCCGCGCTGGTCCCCGACGGCGCGGTGCACGAGGTCGCCGGTGTCTCGTGGCGCTCCCGCACGGTGGAGGGCGACCTGGGCGTGCGCTGGTCCGCCCCGTCGCTGCTGGAGGCGGCCCGCGCGGAGCGGCTCGAGGCGGACGACCGGTCACGAAAGCACCCCGACCCGCGCCCGACAGGTGCTTCCGCGACCGGTCGTCCCGGCGCGTCCACCGGAGCGGCCGGCCAGGAGGGGACCGGTGGGCTGGACGAGGCGGCCGCCGCGCGGGGGGCCGAGCCGGGGCTGCCGGGCGATCCGGCGGTCGACCTGCCGCTCGCCGGGCTGGCGGCAACCGTCGCGCTGCGGCGGCATGCGCGGGGGGAGAGCGTGCGGGTCGCTGGGGTCGAGGCGCGGCGCGGGGGGCGTGATCTTCGTGACGTCGTGCTCGTCGTCGGGTCCGGCGGGGTGCTGCGCCACGCCGACCCGGCCGCCGCCCGCGCGGTCCTCGCCGCGGCCGTGTCCGACACCGCGGGCGGCTGGGCGCTGCCCCGTTCCCCCGAGATCGTGATCGACACCGACTACGTCCTCGCCCCGGCGGGCCTCCTCGCGGCCGAACATCCACGGGCGGCGATCAGCCTATTGCGACGTCACCTGCACGTTCAGTGATCAACTTCGTGCCACTCCGGCGCGACACGCCGCTTTCGTGGATCTCGGCACAGGGACCCGGTTGACACGGGGCCGGGTCAGGCACGTACCGTCGTTGGGTCCTTTCGGCGTGCGGCTCGGTCCGCTCCGCCTCTTCGTCCAGGCGTGACTCCGCGGATCATCCCGATCCGCCCCGGGTCGCGTTTCGGGCGGGGGTCGGCGGGGCGGCGCGGACCGGCCGCATCCGGTGTGGACAGTGGGAGCCGGGGTCAGTAGACAACGGGTCTGGGCGTGCAGCCGGCGCGCACAGGCTTGGAACGAAGACCACGTGCCGCCCGCTGTCGCACCGGCCGGTGAGGGCCTGGGAGCGCGGGGCGCGATCGGTTCGCCGGTCGCGCCCCGATCTGTGTTCAAGGGCGGCCGTCCTGGGAAGTTTCCCAGCACGCCGAATGCATGCCGGGACGAGATCGGCGCGTTATTCGGGCACTGCACAATAGAGGCCGATCCGGCAGATGTCGCCGATCGCGAGCGGCTCGCCGGACGGGAGACCAGAGTGACGATGGTGCGGGAGCGGCCCGTGGAAGCGGCCCCGCCGACCCGCCGGCTGCCGGGCTTCGTGATCCCGTCGGCGCTCGCCGTCGCCTCCGGGGTCGCGCTGCTGCTGGCGTTCCCGTCGTACGACCAGTGGTACCTGGCGCCGGTCGGTGTCGCGCTGCTGGCCCTCGCCGCCCACGGGCAGCGGATGCGGTTCGGGGCGCTGCTCGGGTTCGTCAGCGGGGCGCTGTACCTGGGGATCATGCTCTATTGGACCGGGCTGCACGTCGGGGCGTTCCCGTGGCTGGCGCTGTCCGCCCTGCAGGCCGCGTACCTGGCGCTGATGGGGGCCGCGACGGCGTTCGTGTCGCCGCTGCTGGCCGGCCGGCCGTGGCTGTGGGGGCCGGTCACCGGCGGGCTGTGGGTCACGCAGGAGCTGCTGCGGGGGACCACGCCGTTCGGGGGCTTCCCGTGGGGGCGGCTGGCGTTCAGTCAGGCGGACTCGCCGCTGCTGGCGCTCGCGGCGCTCGGGGGTGCGCCGCTGGTGACGTTCACCGTGGGGGTGATCGGCGGACTCCTGGCCGGCGCCTGGGTCGTCCTGCGCGCCCACGGCGGACGCCCCCCGACACCCGACCTGCGCCGCCTCGGCGCGCTGCTCGGCACCGCGGTCGTGCTCGTGACCTCCGGGCTGGTCGTCGCGCCGTTGACGCCCGAGCCGGCGGGGCGCGCGGTCACCGTCGCGATCATCCAGGGCAACGTCCCGCGGATGGGCTTCGACTTCAACGCCCAGCGCCGCGCCGTCCTCGACAACCACGTCAGCCGGACGCTCGAGCTGGCCCAGCGGGTCGCGGCCGGCCAGGCCGCCCGCCCCGATCTCGTGATCTGGCCGGAGAACGCCTCCGACATCGACCCGCTGACCAACGAGGACGCCGCCGCGCAGATATCCCGGGCGGCCGACACCATCGGGGTGCCGATCCTGGTCGGTGCCGTCCTGCACGACGACCACTCGGACAACATCCTCAACGCCGGCCTGATCTGGCATCCCGGCACCGGCGCGGGTGACCGCTACATCAAGCGCCATCCGGTGCCGTTCGGCGAGTACGTCCCCTACCGGTCGTTCTTCCGGGTCTTCTCCAAGCAGGTGGACCGGATCCGGTCGGACTTCATCGCCGGGGACCGCCCCGGCGTGCTCACGCTCGGCCCCGCCACGGTCGGGGACGTCATCTGCTACGAGGTCGCCTACGACGGGATCGTGCGCGACACGGTCACCGGCGGTGCCGGGCTGCTGGTCGTGCAGACCAACAACGCGACGTTCAACCTCGCCGAGTCGGAGCAGCAGCTGGCCATGGTGCGGTTACGCGCTGTGGAACACGGTCGACCCGGGCTGATGGCCTCGACGGTCGGCGTGTCCGGATTTGTCGATGCGCGCGGTCACCTGTACGGTGCGACATCGTTCTTTAAACCTGCCGTCGTGGTGCGAGAGATGCGTCTGGGAGCCGGACGTACGCTGGCAACCAGGCTCGGTGCCGTGCCGGAGTACCTGATGGTCGCCGGTGTGCTCGTGGCGCTGTTCCTGGTCGCACGGACCCGCCGGAGAGCCGCCCCCGCGAAGGAGGACACGTGACCGACGCCCCGTCCAACCCGTCCGACGGTGCGCTGGAGGGCTACCCCGGCGTGGGTCGCGTTCTGGTGGTGATCCCGACGTACAACGAGGCCGAAAACGTCCGGATCATCACCGGGCGGGTGCGCGAGGCCGTTCCGCAGGTCGACATCCTCGTCGCGGACGACAACAGCCCGGACGGCACCGGCGCCATCGCCGACGAGCTGTCCGCCGCCGACCCGCAGATCCACGTGTTGCACCGCCCGGGCAAGCAGGGCCTCGGCGCGGCGTACCTGGCCGGGTTCCAGTGGGCGCGCGAGCACGGGTACGACGCGGTGTGCGAGATGGACGCCGACGGGTCACACGCTCCGGAGGAGCTGCACCGGCTCCTGGACGCGCTCAAGGACTCCGACGCGGTGCTCGGCACCCGGTACATGCCGGGCGGCAAGGTCGTCAACTGGCCGTGGAACAGGCTCGCCCTGTCCAAGGCCGGCAACTTCTACATCCGCATGGCGCTCGGCGTGCCGTTCAAGGACGCGACCGGCGGTTACCGCGCCTACCGGATGCCGGTCCTCGACAAGATCGAGGTCGACAACGTGCTCTCCCAGGGCTACTGCTTCCAGACGGAGCTGGCCTGGCGGGCGCACCGGTCGGGCTGCAAGGTCGTCGAGGTGCCGATCACGTTCGCCGAACGCGAGCGCGGGGTCAGCAAGCTCAGCTCCAACGTCGCGCGCGAGACGCTGATCCGGGTCACCGGCTGGGGTTGGCAGACCCGTACCGCGCCGATCCGCAAGCGGTTCGGGAAGCGCCGGACCTGATCATGCTGCGCCGCTGGCTGAGCGTTCTGGCGATCGTCGGGGTCGTCGTGCTGGTGGGCGAGCTCGCCCTGCTCGGCGTCGTCATCTGGAAGGTCGGGCTGCCGATCGCGCTCGCGCTGGTCCTGGCGAAGCTGGTGCTCGGCGGCTGGGCGTTGCAGCGCGAGGGACGGCGGGGCTGGCGACGGTTCCAGGACGCCGCGTACGCCCGCCGCCCGCTGGGTCCCGAGGCGACCGACGGGGCGGTCGGGATGTTCGCCGCGCTGCTGGTCCTCCTGGGCGGGTTCGTCAGCGCGGTGGTCGGCGGGGTGGTGCTGATCCCGCCGGTGCGCCGCTGGGTGGCCCGCGTCGTCGGGCGGCGGATCGAGGGGCGGCTGACGCCGGACCTCGCCGGCAGCGTGTTCGGGCCGCGCCGGATCAAGGTGCGGCGGGAGGGTTCGATCGACGGCGACGTCGTCACGCCCACCCCCGATCCGGACCGCGCGGGGCCCGCGCAGGAGACCCGGGTTCTCGAAGGGGAGATCCTTCCGCCGCCCCCCGAGCGCGCCTGAACCCCTACCCTGGCGCGTGCGCCGCGGTGTAGGCCGCGAACGGCGGGATGCCGACCTCGGCACGCCGCTGGTCCATGCGTTCGGGCTCCTCGACGGGCCACGGCACCGGCCGGCCGTCCTCGACGCCGGCGATCTGCGTGCCGTACACCTGCGGGCGCCCCTCGTTGGTCAGCATCCGGTCCCGCAGGAACGCCAACTGCGCGGCGTCCGCCTGCCCGTCCGCGACGGCCCGCTCCATCAGCCGCACGGCCCGCCGCTGCACGTCGAGCTGCCGGTCGGCGTGCTGGGCGATCAGCCACGCCCGGCGGGCCCCTTCGGCGCCGACGAGCGCCACGGTCGGCCAGCCGTGTTCGTCCATGATCTCGGCCAGCCGGTCGGCGTTGTCGGTGGTGATGCGCCGGTGCGCCAGCTGCTTCGCGGCGTCGTCGCCGAACGGGTTCGGCTGCGCGGCCTTGTCCTCGTCGGTGCGGCGGATCAGTTCCTCGGCGAGGGCCTTGTGGGTCGGTGAACTCATGCGGAAAACCGTAGGCGCGCCCAGGGGCGGAAAATTCGGCCTTCGGGACGATGATCCACAGGGGTCCCGCCGGCCATACTTGAATGGTCCCCCCGACAACCGCCTCAGGCGATCGTGTGCGGGGCCATCAGGCGCTGGCACTCGGCGAGGTGCGCGTGCACCCGCAGGCGCAGGTTCAGCGCCCGGCCGGCGAGGCGGGTCGCCGGGTCGGCGTTCTCCATCGCGGCGATCAGGCGGGGCAGGTCGGCGTCGGTGCGCCCGGTCGTCCCCGAGCCGGCGAGCACCTCGTTCCAGCGCTCGGTGAAGTCGGCGCGGTGCACGGTGCGCATGGCGGCCGAGGCGTCGGCGACGGTGGGGCGTTCGAACCCGTACACGGCTGCGGTGGTGCTCATCGTTCGGCCCTCCTGGCTGGCTCTCGGTGACCGGACCAACTTTGGGCGGTGGGCCTAAACGGCGGCTCAAGGCGATCTACGGTTCGGTGCAACGGCGTGGCGGAGCCGCGGGCTACCCGGTGCCGGTGACCGTTCCGGTGCGGGCGCGGCGTTTCTGGGGAGCGATGTCTCAGATCGCCCCGGTCCCGGCCGACTCGGTACGACGTGACCACGATGCGCCCGCGCTGGACGGTGAGCCGCAAGATCTATCTCGTCCTGGGCGCCGCGGCCGTCGGACTCCTGATCATCTCGGCGGTCTCCTACGGCTCGATCAGCACGCTGAACGGCACCGCCCACGCGCGCGCCCTGACCTACGAGACGCTCGGGCACATCGACGCGGTCGAGATCGGCCTGCGCGACGCCGAGGCGGGCCAGCGCGCCTACCTGCTCACCGGGCGGCAGGACGCGCTGGCGCCGTACGAGGAGGCGCAGAAGTCGCTGCTGTCCGAGGTCGGCGCGCTGAAGGAGCTGACCGCCGACAACCCCGCGCAGCGCAAGCGCGTCGGCGAACTGGAGCCGCTGGTGCGCACCCGGCTCGACGAGCTGAAGTCCATGGTCGACCTGCGCGCCGGCGCGAACGGCCTGGACGCGGCCGTGGCGGCGATGACGTCCGGATCGGGCCGGGCGACGTCGGACGGCATCCGTGCGCTGCTCGGCGACATGGAGACCGACGAGCGCACGGAGTTGCAGGAGCGCCAGGAGGCCGTGGCCGCGTCGGTGGCGTTCGCGTACACGCTGCTGCTGGTCGGCACCGGGCTGGTGCTGCTGTTCATGGCGGTGGCCGGGACGGTGCTCGGGCGGCGGATCTCCGGCCCGGTCCGCGAGGTGACCGCCGCGCTGGCGGCGCTGGAGCAGGGTGACCTGACGGTGAGCGTGCCCGTTCAGACCTCCGACGAACTGGCCGTGATGGCCCGTTCGTTGAACGGCGCCACTTCCGGCCTGCGCGAGATCATCGGCGGCCAGATGAGCGGCGCCGCCGTCACGCTGGCGGCCGCGGCCGAACAGCTCACCGCCATCAGCGCCGAACTGGAGTCCGGTGCGAAGGAGGCCGCCGAGCGCGCGTCGTTCGCGACGACGGCCACCGACGGGGTGAACGCCGGCGTGGAGACGATCGCGGCCGGCGCGGAGCAGATGACCAGTTCCATCTCGGAGATCGCCTCGAACGCCATGCAGGCCGCGCAGATCGCCCAGGAGGGCATGGCGACGGCGACCCGCACCACCGGTCAGGTCGCCGAACTCGGCACCGCCAGCGCGGAGATCGGCGACGTCGTCAAACTGATCACCACCATCGCCGAGCAGACCAACCTGCTCGCCCTGAACGCCACCATCGAGGCGGCCCGCGCCGGCGAGCTGGGCAAGGGCTTCGCCGTGGTGGCCGGCGAGGTCAAGGAACTGGCGCAGCAGACCGGCAAGGCGACCGAGGAGATCACCGCCCGGATCGGCGCGATCCAGGCCTCCAGCGCGACGGCCGGCTTCGCGATCGAGGAGATCAGCGGCGTGATCAGCCGGATCGGCGAGTACACGACAATGATCGCCTCGGCCGTGGAGGAACAGACGGCCACCACGCAGGAGATGACCCGGACGGTCGCGGAGGCGGCGGAGAACAGCGGCGACGTGGCGCGCACGGTCTCCGGGGTGGCCGAGGTGGCGCAGGCGACGGCCGACGGCGCGATGGCGACCAAGATGGCGGCCACCGACCTGTCCCGCCTGGCGGCCGACCTGACGAACGTCGTGAACCGCTTCCTGCACTAGCCGAACGGGAAGCATGCAGAAAGGCCGTCCCCCGCAGCTGTTTCGCGGGGGACGGCCTTTCTGTGAGGCGCTTACGCGCTGGGGCGCCCGCGCCGGGCGCGGACCTCCTCCAGACGCTCGGACAGGATGTCCTCCAGCTCGGCGATGGAACGCCGCTCGAGGAGCATGTCCCAGTGGGTGCGCGGCGGCTTGGCCTTCTTCTGCTCCGGCTCGCTGCCGTCGACCAGGCGCGCGACACTGCCGTCGAACTTGCACTCCCAGGTCATCGGGACCTCGGCGTCGACGGCGAAGGGCACCTCGAAGCGGTGGCCCCTGGCGCACAGGTACTCGCGAGTCTGTCGCGGAGCCAGCTCGGTGTTGCGGTCGGACTCGTAGCTGACGGCTCCGAGGCGGCTCCCGCGCAGCATGCGCTCGCCCATGGTCGGATCTTCCCCTTCGCATAGTGGTGCGGGTCAGGCGGTACAACGACACGACCCGGGTCGACAATTCCCCAGGTCAGGCTGATGGGGACGTCTATTGAGGGTAACTGCCCCCCGCACGGTTTCGCAGCGGCCGCGTGAGAGCCGCCGCTTGTGTGTCGTATACACCAAATGTTACCGGCGCGTTCGCCCGTTCGACCACCCGACCCGGGTCGGCGCAGGTCAGCGCGGAATGTTTCACTGGGAAGGCATGGCAGACAACCGTGCTCCTTCGCATCTCGTCGAGTCCTACGTGACCGCGTTCGGCTCCGGCGGCAACCTCGATGAGCTTTACGAGCCCTGCTGGTCGTGGAGTGGGCGCTGCGCGGCAGCGGGCCGCGCGGCCCGGTGGACCTCTCCGGCACGGCCACCGACGTGGCGCGGCGCGGTCCCGACGGTCACTGGCGTTACCTGATCGACAATCCCTTCGGAACGTCCTGAGCCGTCCGGCCGACCCTGTGTGATCAGTGTCGTTACCATCGCACCCGCGGCCACTGCCGGCTGCCCGGAAGGAGTGACCACCCGTGGTCTTCAGACGAATGATGCAGGCCTTCGGCGTCGGCGGGCCCTCCGTCGACACCGTGTTGCACAACCCGAACACCCGCCCGGGGCTGCCCCTGCCCGGCGTGGTCAACGTCCAGGGCGGCGACCACGCCGTCGACATCGACTACATCGCCCTGAGCCTCGTGACCAAGGTCGAGGTGGAGCACGAGGACGGGGAGTACGACTCCACGGTCGACTTCCACCGGCTGAAGGTCACCGGTGCGTTCCGGCTGGAGAAGGGCCAGCCGCTGCAGGTGCCGTTCCAGTTCCCGGTGCCGTTCGAGACGCCGATCACGGAGCTGTACGGGCAGCGGCTGCACGGCATGACCATGGGTCTGCGCACCGAGCTCGAGGTGGCCCGCGCCCTGGACAAGGGTGACCTGGACGCGATCAACGTGCACCCGCTGCCGGTGCAGGAGCGGATCCTCGACGGGTTCGCGCGGCTGGGCTTCCGCTTCAAGAGCGCCGACCTCGAACGGGGCCAGCTGCGCGGCGTGCGCCAGACGCTGCCGTTCTACCAGGAGATCGAGCTGTACCCGTCGCCGCAGTACTCCGGCAAGATCAACGAGGTCGAGGTGACCTTCGTGACGAACGAGCACGCCGTCGAGGTGCTCCTGGAGTTCGACAAGCGGGGCGGGCTGCTGACCTCCGGCGCCGACACGTTCAGCCACTTCACCGCGTCGCACCACGACGCCGACCGGGTCGACTGGACCTCCCAGGTGCAGGGCTGGGTCGAGCAGGCCGTGCAGCGCCGCGGCGGCTTCTTCCACTAGGTCCTGTCTCGCGGAACGGGATGCGGCGAGCCGTCGACGCCGCATCCCGACAACGCTTCGCTTCTTGACCGGCAATATTGTCGGTGGCATGGTGTGCCCATGATCGAGGTAGCCGTGATCGAGGACCCCGCCGCGGCCGAGGCCTCGCTGGACCCCATCCGTTCGCGCCTGCTGGCGGCCCTGACGGAGCCCGGCTCGGCCACGATGCTCTCCGCGAAGGTCGGCCTGGCCCGTCAGAAGATTAACTATCACCTGCGCACCCTCGAGTCGCACGGCCTCGTCGAGCTGGTCGAGGAGCGGCGCAAGGGCAACGTCACCGAACGGGTGCTGCGCGCCACCGCCGCCTCGTACGTGATCTCGCCCGCCGCCCTCGCCGCCGTGGCGCCCGACCCGGACCGCGCACCGGACCAGTTCTCCGCGCACTGGCTGCTCGCCCTCGCCGCGCGCATGGTCAGCGACCTGGGAACGCTCATCGCCGAGGCGGCCCGCGCCCGCCGGCCGGTGGCGACGTACGCCATCGACACGCAGCTCGACTTCGCCAGCGCGAAGGACCGGGCGGAGTTCGCCCGCGAGCTGACCCACGCGGTGCGCACGCTCAGCGCCAAGTACCACGCCGCGGACACCCCGAACGCCCGCCCGCACCGGCTCGTCGTCGCCCTGCACCCGACGGTTCGCCAGGAGGCTTGACTCTCCCGCGACGGGAGACTCCACGCTTGGTTCCACCGAAGGGAAAGGAGCCCGACATGGAGAACCCGTACGCGGACGAGGCGCGCGAGCGCTGGGGCGACACCGACGCCTACCGCGAGTCGCAGCGGCGCGCGTCGACGTACACGCCCGCGGACTGGGAACGCATCAAGGCCGAGGGAGCCGAGGTCAGCCGCCGGCTCGTGGCGGCGCTGCACGCCGGCACCCCGGCCGACGACCCGGCCGTGATGGAACTGGCCGAGGAGCACCGGCGGCAGATCAGCCGCTGGTTCTACGAGTGCGGCTACGACATCCACCGCGGGCTGGCCGACATGTACGTGGCCGACCCGCGCTTCACCGCCACCTACGAGGAGCAGGCGCCGGGGCTGGCCCGGTACCTGCACGACGCCATCCACGCCAACGCGGCCCGCGCTCAGGGTTCGTCGGTGTAGAGCGCGCCCAGCCGCAGACCGGGCTCGCGGTGCAACGCGTGCCGCGCCCGGTCGTAGCGGCGGGTGGTGCGCGGGTCGGCGTGCCCCAGGGCGTCCTGCACGTCCTCGAGGGCGATGCCGAGATCGCGGGCGTTCGTGGCGAACGCATGCCGCAGCGAGTGCGGCGACAGCCGGTCCGCCGAGGGGATCCCGGCGGCGCGTGCCGTCCGGCGCACCAGCCGGAACACCGCCGCCGGATCCAGCCGCCCGAGCACTCCCGACGCGGGCCGCGTGGCGAACAGCGGGCCGGGCGCGTCGCCGCGTTCGCGCAGGTACTCGTCGAGCGCCTCGAGGGTGTGCGGGGCGAGGGCGCGTTCGCGCAGCTTGCCGCCCTTGGCCGTGTAGCGCAGGGTGCGGTAACCGCGGTTGTGGCCCAACGCGTCGACGTCGAGGCCGGTCACCTCGCCGACCCGCAGGCCGAGGTCGGCGAGCAGCCGCAGCACGGCCCGGTCCCGCAGCGCGGTGTGGCGCCTGGCGGGTGGGGCCGGTGCCAGTTCCATATCGGCTTGTCGAAGTAGTTTTTGGACCTCCTCGACGGAGAGGCCGGCGGTGGTCGAGGCGTCGCGGTCGACCCTCGGGCGCTTCACGGCCGTGACCGGATTGCCCTCGGCGGCGCCGTTGGCGTGCAGGTAGCGGTACCAGCTCGACAGCGCGGACAGCCGCCGGTGGGCGGTCGACGGCGCGGTCGCGGCGGGCAGCTGGGCGCGGTAGCGGCCGAGGTCGGTCGGGCGGGCCGCGAGGGGGTCGAGGCCGTCGCGCTGGCACCAGGCCAGGAAGTCGGCGAGGTCGCGGAAGTAGGCGCGGCGGGTGTGCGCCGAACGGGCCTCGGCGAGCCAGGCGGCGGTGAGGGCGCGGGGGCCGTAGCGGGGGTCGCCGTCGGGGAGGGTCGGCAGGGCGTGGACCGCCTGCTCGACGGCGCCCTCGGTGCTCGTCGGCGGGGCGTCGTGATCCGCAGTGGGTCGTGCCGGGGCGTGGAGGACCGTGCCCTCGAGTGCGGCCCGCGTCCGGGCGGTGGGCGCACCCGCGGCGGGCGTGGCGTGCCCCGAGGTGGCCGGCGGCGTCGCGTGGTGGCCCGCGGGCGGAGGGGCGGCCCGCGGGGTCGGGTCCTTTGTCGCGGCCGGCGGCCCGTCGGGCCGGAGCGGATCAAAGGGCGCATTCATGCGGGTAAGGCTACGGTGGCGACGTGCGGTTCGTGATCTACGGCGCGGGTGCCGTCGGCGGTGTCATCGGTGCCCGGCTCGCCGCCGGCGGCGCCGACGTGGTGCTCATCGCGCGGGGCGCGCACCTCGAGGCGCTGCGCCGCGACGGGCTGCGGGTCGAGTCGGCCGCCGGGTCCGCGCGGTTCGCGCTGCCCGCCGTCGGCGCGCCGCAGGAGATCGACTGGCGCCCCGGCGACGTCGTGATCCTGACGGTCAAGAGCACCGAGACCGCGGCCGCTCTCGCCGCGCTGGCCGCCTGCGCGCCGCCGGACGTTCCGGTGGTGTGCGCGCAGAACGGCGTCAGCAACGAGCGCGCCGCCCTGCGGATGCTGCCCGACATCTACGCGCTGTGCGTGATGTTGCCCGCCGAACACCTCAGCCCGGGCGTGGTCGTGCAGGGCTCCTCGCCCGTGCCGGGGATCCTGGATCTCGGCCGCTACCCGCGCGCCGTCGACGCCACCGCCGAGGCGGTCGCCGGCGCGCTGCGGGCCGGCGGCTTCGACTCCGTCGCGCGCCCCGACGCGATGCGCTTCAAGTACCGCAAGCTGCTGCTCAACCTCGGCAACGCCCTCGAGGCGCTCTGCGGCCGGCTGGACGACGGGGCGACCGAGGCGCTGGACGTGCTGCGCGCCGAGGGCACGGCGGCCCTGGACGCGGCCGGCGTCGACTACGCGTCGGCGGCCGAGGACCGCGCCCGCCGGGGCGACACGCTGCGGGTGGACGTGCCGCGCGGCGGCGGTTCGACGTGGCAGAGCCTGCGCCGCGGCACGGGTCGCGTCGAGGCCGATCACCTCAACGGGGAGATCGTCCTGCTCGGCCGCCTGCACGGCGTCCCCACCCCGGCGAACGACCTCGTCCGGCGCCTGGTCAACGCCGCCGCCCGGGCCGGGAGGCCGCCGGGGGAGCTGACGCCGTCCGCGTTCCTGCGCCTGCTGCGCCGATAGGCGGGCCCGCCGGGCGCATCATCGCGCTCGTCGGGTGCTTCACGCAGCCCGGTCCGTGAAGAAGGCCACCAGGTCGCGGGCGAGGAGGTCGGGCTGCTCGACGGCGGCGAAGTGCCCGCCGCGCGGCATCGGGGTGTAGCGCGCGAGGTCGTAGAGGCGTTCGAGCCACTCGCGGGGCGGCACGCCCTCGGGGACGAACTGGTGGTCGAACCCGGCGTACGCCGTCGGCACGCGCACCCGCTGCCCGGGCCGGATCGGGTCGGCGTGCCACCGGTTGTCGTAGTAGTCGCGGAGGCTCTCGGTGACGGCGCCGTTCGCCCAGTAGACGGTGAGCGTGGTCAGCAGGAAGTCCCGCCCGACACCGGAGCGCGGGTCGGCCCACGAACGCCACTTCTCCAGCAGCCAGGCGGCGAGTCCGGCGGGGGAGTCGGTGAGGGCGTAGCCCAGGGTCTGCGGCTTCGTGGACTGGATCGCGCTGTAGCCGCGTTCCGTGTCGTCCCACCGCTGACGTACCCGAAGGAAGTCGAGCTCCGCGGGCGACGGGTCGTCGTGCCTGGGCGGATCCAGTTCCGGGGTGGTCAGGTGCAGGCCGATGACGGCGTCGGGGTGGTCGAGGGCCAGGTAGGTCGCGACACCGGCCCCGAAGTCGCCGCCGCCGGCGCCGTAGCGCCGGTATCCGAGCGCGGCCATCAGCCGGTGCCAGAGCCCGGCCACGTACCGGTAGTTGATCCCGGTGCGCGGCGGGCGCGGGGAGAAGCCGTAGCCGGGCAGCGACGGGATCACCACGTCGAACGCCGGCCCGGCGATCCCGTGCACGGCCGGGTCGGTGAGCAGCGGCACCAGCGGCAGGTACTCGACGAAGCTGCTCGGCCAGCCGTGGGTCAGCACGAGCGGGATGCCCCGGCCGTCGCGGGCCCGCTCGTGGACGGCGTGCACGGTGGCGTCGCCGAGGTCGACGACGCGGTGCTGGTGGGTGTTGAGGCGGCGTTCGTGGGCCCGCCAGTCCCACGCGGCCCAGTCGGTGACCAGGTCGCGGAGCGCGTCCAGGTCGGTGCCCTGCCGCCACGCCGGACCGGGCGCGGGGCCGGGCCAGCGGGTGCGCCGCAGGCGGTCGCGCAGGTCTTCCAGGACATCTTCGGGAACGTCCACAGCGAACGGCCGGATCATCCCGGAAGCGTATGCGGCGGACTCATCGCCGGGATGCTGCTCAGGCGTCCTGACCTAGCTTCCTAGGATGCCTTAGGCGGCGTGAGCCGCCACATCGACGGCAGCACAGCTGCCGGAAAGGGCCTTTCGTGCCAGGCTTGCCCGCATGGACTCCCGGGAGTGGATCGACGCGCTCGGCCCCGCGCTCGCCGTGCAGAAGGGCCTGCTGCACCGTCTCCTCGACGCGATCGAGCCGGATCAGCGCTGGGAGTGGCTCGAACTCGGCTGCTCGGTGGCCGACGGCCGGGGCGACGCCCTGTCGGACCTGGACATGGCGCTCGGCCACGCGGGGGAGAAGGCGCCCCCGGTCGACGACGTGACGGCGCTGCTGCGGGCGCTCGGTCCCGTCGTGGACTGCGCCGCCCGGCCCTGGGACGGCTTCACCCGCTGGTGGGTGCAGTACACCGACGGCGGCCAGATCGACCTCGTGGTGCTGCCGGCCGGCCGGCGACCCGGCCGGGCCCCGCGCAGTGTCGCGCTGCTGGACCGGACCGGCCGGCTGGCGGAGGAGTTCACGCCGTCGGCGCTGCGCCCGTCGCCCGAGGATCCCGGCCACTGGCTGCTGGACGGCTGGGAGGCCCTGGCGAACATCCACAAGTACCTGGCGCGCGGTTCCCACCTGGAGGCGGCCGAGCAGCTGCACCGCGTGCGCGAACGGATCTGCCAGCTGTGGGCGGTCGGGGAGGGGATCGACTATCCGGCGTTCGGGCTGACGAGCCTGCTCGACTTCGCGGCGCCGCCGCCCGGCATCGCCGCCACCTACGCCCCGCCGACCGCGAACGCCGTGCGCGCCGCCGCCCTGGCGAGCGCGGAACTGCTGCACCGGGCCGGACTGCACGCCCGGCCCGGGCTCGACACGCCGCTGCGGGAGTGGGTCACCCGCCGGTTGGCTCGGTGACGCCCGGCCTCACACGCCGGCCGGTTCCTTGACCGCCTTCTGGTCGAACTGCGTGCGGTACAGCTCCTCGTAGCGGCCGCCGCGCGCGAGCAGTTCGGTGTGGGTGCCGCGTTCGACGACGCGGCCGGCCTCGATGACCAGGATCTGGTCGGCGGCGCGGATCGTCGAGAGCCGGTGCGCGATCACCACGGCCGTGCGCCCGTCGAGGGCCTCGGTGAGCGCCTCCTGGACGGCCGCCTCGCTGGTCGCGTCGAGGTGCGCGGTCGCCTCGTCGAGCACCACGACGCGTTGGCGCGCCAGCAGGAGGCGGGCGATGGTGAGGCGCTGGCGTTCGCCGCCGGAGAGGCGGTAGCCGCGTTCGCCGACGACGGTGTCGAGGCCGTCGGGCAGGGCCTCCACGAGGGCGTCGAGGCGGGCGCGGCGCAGCACGTCCCACAGTTCGTCGTCGGTGGCGTCGGGGCGGGCCAGGCGCAGGTTGTCCCGGACGGACTCGTGGAACAGGTGGCCGTCCTGGGTGACCATGCCGAGCGTGTCCCGCACGGCGTCGGCGGAGAGGTCCCGCACGTCGGTGCCGCCGAGCCGGATGCTGCCGCGGTCGGCGTCGTACAGGCGGGGGAGCAGCTGCGCGATGGTGGACTTGCCGGCGCCGGAGGAGCCGACGAGCGCGATCATCTGGCCCGGTTCGGCCTTGAACGACACGCCGTGCAGCACCTCGACGCCGCCGCGGGTGTCGAGCTGGGCGACCTCCTCCAGCGAGGCGAGGGAGACCTTGTCGGCCGACGGGTAGCCGAAGTGCACGTCGTCGAACTCGACGGCGACCGGCCCGTCCGGCACGGTCCGCGGGTCGTCCTTCTCGGCGATGAGCGGCTTCAGGTCGAGGACCTCGAAGACGCGTGCGAAGCTGACGAGCGCGCTCATGATCTCGACCCGTGCACCGGCGAGGGCGGTCAGCGGGGCGTAGAGGCGGGTGAGCAGCAGCGCCAGCGCCACCACCGAACCGGCATCGAGGTCGCCGCGGATCGCGTAGAAGCCGCCGAGCCCGTAGACCAGGGCCAGCGCGAGGGCGGACACCAGCGTCAGCGCCGTCACGAACAGCGCCTGCAGCATGGCGCTGCGCACGCCGATGTCGCGCACCCGGGCCGCCCGCGCCGCGAACTCGGCCGACTCCTCCGCCGGCCGGCCGAAGAGCTTCACGAGGGTGGCGCCGGGGGCGGAGAAGCGTTCCGTCATGCGGTTGCTCATCGCCGAGTTGAGGTCGGCGGCCTCCAGGCTGAGCCGCGCGAGCCGGGCGCCCATCCGCCGCGCGGGCAGCATGAAGACCGGCAGGAGCAGCAGCGCCAGCAGGGTGATCCGCCAGGAGAGGCTGACCATCACGACGACGGTGAGCAGCAGCGTGACGAGGTTGCCGACGACCCCGGAGAGCGTGTCCGCGAACGCCCGCTGCGCCCCGATGACGTCGTTGTTGAGCCGGCTCACCAGCGCCCCGGTGCGGGTGCGGGTGAAGAACGCGACCGGCATCTTCTGCACGTGGTCGAAGACGGCGGTGCGCAGGTCGAGGATCAGTCCCTCGCCGATGCTGGCCGACAGCCAGCGCACGGTCAGGCCCAGCGCCGCGTCGGCGGCGGCGATGACGGCGATGATCACGGCGAGGCGCACCACGAGGCCGTCGTCGGCGCCGCGCACGATGGCGTCGACGACCCGTCCGGCGAGCACCGGGCCGGCGACGGCGAGGACCGCGCCGACGACGCTGAGCAGCGTGAACCGGATCAGCCGGCTGCGGTGCGGGCGGGCGAACCCGAGGATCCGCCGCACGGTGGCCATCGAGAACGGCCGCCGGTCCTGCTGGGTATTACTCGCGCGGTAAAGAGCGTGCCAAGCGGTCGCTTCCATGTCCATGAGGGGGAACGGTACGACCTCGACAAAGCTTGAGGTCAACTCGATTACCGGCCGGCGGACCATGATGGGGGACACTGTGCGGATGATCCTCCGGGTGCGCGAGGTCTCCCCTGTGGAGCCGGCGTTCGACGCGGTGTGCGCGCTGTTCGACGACTACCGTGCGCATTACGGCCGGCGGCGCGCTCCCCGCGACGTTCGGATCTGGCTCGGTGCCCAGGTGGCGGCCGGCCGGCTCGCCATCTACGCGGCGGCCGTGGACGGCACCCCGCGCGCGCTCGCGACGGCCACGGAGTCCTCGGCGTCCCTGGCGTTGGGCACGGCGTGGACGATCCGGGACCTGTGGGTGGATCCGCAGTTCCGCCGACGCGGCCTGGCGACGGAACTGGTGCGGGCGGTGGCCCGGGCGGCCCGGGACGCCGGCGCGCTGCGGCTGGGGCTGCAGACGGAGGTGGGCAACGAGGCGGCGCTGGATCTGTACCTGCGCCTGGGCTTCGAACGGGTCACCGGCCTGGAGATCCTCGCCTACGACCTGACCGACTACTGAGCCTTCCGCCGGCGCGCGCCGGTCACTTCTCCGGCAGCATGGCCGCCAGCCCGTCGAGCACCCGCGCCAGCCCGAACCGGTACGCGTGGTCCGGGTTGTACGCGGACTGCTGCGCCTCGCCGGCGGCGGCGCCCACGCGGGTCGCCAGCGGATAGCGGGCCGGGTCGAACACCTTCTCCAGCAGCGGCCCGTTGATCTCCCACCATTCGACATCGCTCATCGCCGAGTCCCGCGCGGCGGCCCGGGCGTCGGCGGCGGCGCGGGCGATCCCCGCGACGAACTCGAGCAGGAAGGTCAGCGCCGCGTCCTGGTCCACGTCGGCGAGCCCGAGGCCCTCCAGGGCGTTCAGCTCGTACTCGTACTTGGCGCAGACGCCGGGGCCGAGCGCCGGCCGGCTGGTGGAGCAGGCGGCGATCCACGGGTGCGCCTCGTACAGCGCCCGGTTGTCGTGCGCGACGGCGGTGAGCCGGTCCCGCCAGTGCGCCCCGGCCGGCTCGGTGCGCGCCATCGCGCCCAGCGCCCGGTCGAACATGAGCTCGACCAGCGTCGCCTTGTCCGGAACGTAGGTGTACAGGGTCATCGGCGCGACGTCGAGGGCCTGCGCGACGCGCCGCATGGTGACGGCGTCCAGCCCGTCGGCGTCGGCCATGCCGATGGCGGTGTCGACGATCCGGTCGACGGTGAGCGTCTGTCGGGGGCCGCGCGGGCTGGCCGATACGGCACCGCTGTCCCGCCAGAGCAGGGCGAGCGTTCGGGCCGGATCGGCGGCGCGGCGTTCGGTCGGCACGGCGCCATCCTTTCAGACGTTCTCTCTGTACGCTGTACAGTGTACGATGTACGGCGTGACGATCGAAGTGGAACAGCTGAGAAAGCGTTACGGCGCCGACAGGCCCGCCCTGGACGGGTTCGACCTGCGGGTCGAGCGGGGCGCGGTGCACGCCCTCCTCGGCCCGAACGGCGCGGGCAAGACCACGGCCGTGCGGATCCTCGCCACGCTGTTGCGCCCCGACGGCGGCACGGCCCGGGTCGCCGGCCACGACGTGGTGCGCGAGGCGAAGGCGGTGAAGCGCCGGATCGGCCTGGTCGGCCAGCAGCCCGCGCTCGACGAGGCCCTGAGCGGCAAGCAGAACCTCGACCTGTTCGCCCGCCTGCACCACCTGACCGCGAAGGAGGCGGCGACCAGGGCGGACGAGTTGCTCGAACGCTTCGACCTGGCGGACACCGGCGACCGCCCCGTGAAGAAGTACTCCGGCGGCATGCGGCGCCGCCTCGACCTGGCCGCGTCGCTGATCCTCGCGCCGGCGGTGCTGTTCCTCGACGAGCCGACCACCGGGCTCGACCCGCGCGGGCGGGGCGAGGTCTGGGCCGCCGTGCGCGCCCTGACGGCGGCCGGCACGACGGTCCTGCTCACCACGCAGTACCTCGACGAGGCAGACCAGCTGGCCGACCGGATCAGCGTGCTCGCCGCCGGCCGCACGATCGCCGAGGGCACCCCGGACGAGCTGCGCGGCCTGGTCGGTGGCGACCGCATCGACGTCACCGCCCGCCGCCCCGAGGACCTGGCCGCGGTCACCGCCGCCGTGACCCGCGCGACCGGCGTCGCACCGGAGCGGGACGCCGACCGGTGGCGGGTCAGCGTCGAGGTCGCCGACCGGATGACGGCCCTGTCCGCGCTGATCCGCGAACTCGACGGCGCAGGCCTCACCGTCGAGGACATCGCCGTGCGCCGGCCCACCCTCGACGAGGTCTTCCTGCAGCTGACGGAGGTGGCCAAATGATCTGGGCGATCCGGGACGGCTGGACGATCACCCGCCGGGACCTGCTGCACTGGCGCAAGGACCCCGGCCCGGTCCTCATCGGGCTGTTCTTCCCGGTGATGCTGGTGCTGATGTTCGGCTACCTGTTCGGCGGCGGGATGGCCGTGCCGGGCGATGGGGACTACCGGGAGTTCCTGGTGCCGGGCGTCTTCGGCATGGTGATGGTGTTCGGGATCGAGGCGACGTTCACCGCCGTGGCGGCGGACGCGTCCAAGGGTGTGACGGACCGGTTCCGGTCGCTGCCGATGGCCGCCTCGGCGGTGGTCACCGGGCGGGCCGGGGCGGACCTGTTGAACTCGTTCGCCGGGCTGGGCGTCATGGTGGCCTGCGGGCTGGTCGTCGGGTGGCGGTGGCACGACGGGGTGGGCGCCGCCCTGGCCGGGCTGGGGCTGCTGCTCTACCTGCGCTTCGCACTGCTGTGGGTGGGCATCTGGCTCGGGCTGGTGGTCAAGGGGCCGGAGGCGATCCTGGCGTTGCAGATCCTGGTGTGGCCGATCGGCTTCCTGTCCAGCGCGTTCGTCGGGCCGGAGTCGATGCCGGGCTGGCTGGGCACCGTCGCCGCGTGGAATCCTCTGTCGGCGAGCGTGTCGGCCGCCCGGGACCTGTTCGGCAATCCGAACTGGGGCGGCACCGGGCACGACCTGCTGCTCGCAGTGGCCTGGCCGACGTTGATCACGGCCGTGTTCCTGCCCCTGTCCGTGCGCCGCTACCGGAGGATGTCCAGGTGAACGACGAGATCGTGATCGAGGGTGCGCGGGAGAACAACCTGCGCGGCGTGTCGGTCCGGATCCCCAAGCGGACCATCACGGCGTTCACCGGCGTCTCCGGCTCCGGCAAGTCGTCGCTGGTCTTCGACACCATCGCCGCCGAGGCGGGACGGCAGCTCAACGAGACGTTCACGATGTTCCAGCGCAACTTCCTGCCCCGCTACGGGCAGCCGGCGGTGGACCGGATCGAGAACCTCTCGGCGGCGATCGTCGTCGACCAGCGCCGCCTCGGTGGCGGTTCGCGCTCGACGGTCGGCACGGTCACCGACATCTACACGCTGCTGCGGCTGCTGTACTCCCGGGCCGGGCGGCCGTTCGTCGGCTACTCGAACGCCTTCTCGTTCAACGATCCGCAGGGCATGTGTCCCGAGTGCGAGGGGCTGGGCCGGGCGACCACGCTGGACCTGGAGAAGTTCCTCGACCGGTCGAAGTCGCTCAACGACGGGGCGATCCGGCACCCGGACTTCAAGGTCGGCACCTGGTACTGGAAGCTGTACGCCGCCTCGGGGCTGTTCGACCCGGACCTGCCGATCGAGGACTACCCGCCGGAGCGGCTGGAGCTGTTCCTGCACGCCATCGGCGAGAAGATTCCGGTCGAGTGGCAGGGCGGCACGATCAACGCCTCCTACGAGGGCGTCGTCGCGCGGTTCACCCGGCTGTACATCAAGAAGGACGCGGCGGCGATGTCCGAGCGCAACCGCGCCGTCTTCCAGCGCTTCATCACGACGGTGACCTGCCCGCTGTGCAAGGGCGCCCGGCTGTCGCAGGCGGCGCTGGCGTGCGAGATCGAGGGCTGGTCCATCGCGGACCTCGCCGCCATGGAGGCGACCGAGCTGGTCTCGGTGTTGCGGTTGTTCACGTCCGACGAGGCCGAGCCGGTCGTCGTCACCCTGGTCGAACGCCTTCGTGAGCTGATCGACATGGGACTGGGCTACCTGTCCCTGGACCGCGCCACGTCGAGCCTCTCCGGCGGGGAGTCGCAGCGGGTCAAGATGGTGCGGCACCTGGCCAGCAGCCTCACCGACATGATGTACGTCTTCGACGAACCGAGCGTCGGCCTGCACGCCCGGGACGTGCGGCGGCTCAACGACCTGCTGGCGAAGCTGCGCGACAAGGGCAACACGGTGCTGGTGGTCGAGCACGACCCGGACGTCATCGAGTCGGCCGACTTCGTGGTGGACCTCGGCCCCAGGGCCGGCGCGCACGGCGGCGAGATCGTCTACACCGGAACGGTCGCCGGCCTGGCCCGCACGCAGACGCTCACCGGGGAGTTCCTGCGCCACCGGATGCCGCTCAAGGAGCTGTCCCGGCAGCGGACCGGGGTGCTGCCGGTGCGCGGGGCGAACGCCCACAACCTGCTGCACGTGGACGTCGACTTCCCCACCGGCGTGCTGACCGTGGTGACCGGGGTCGCCGGTTCGGGGAAGTCGTCGCTGGTCAACGGCGAGTTCCTGAAGCAGCACCCGGGTGCGGTGGTGATCGACCAGTCGGCGGTGGGCGTGTCGAGCCGTTCCAACCCGGCGACGTACACGGGGATCATGGACGAGATCCGCAAGCTCTTCGCCAAGGCGAACGGGGTCGCGGCGGGGCTGTTCAGCTTCAACTCCACCGGTGCCTGCCCGACCTGTCAGGGGCACGGCGTGATCTACACCGACCTGGCGTACCTGGAGGCGGTGCGCACGCCGTGCGAGACCTGCCGGGGGCGGCGGTTCCGGCCGGAGGTGCTGGAGTACACGCTGCGCGGCAAGTCCATCTCGGACGTGCTCGACCTGACGACCGAGGAGGCGGCGGCGTTCTTCGCCGAGAAGAAGCTGAAGCCGGTGCTGAGCGCGATGGCCGAGGTCGGGCTGGACTACCTGACGCTGGGGCAGCCGCTGTCGACGCTCTCCGGCGGCGAGTGCCAGCGGATCAAGCTGGCGACGCAGCTGCACAAGGAGGGCGCGGTGTACGTCCTCGACGAACCCACCACCGGCCTGCACATGTCGGACGTCGGCCACCTGCTGCGGGTCTTCGACCGGCTGGTCGACGGCGGCAACTCGGTGATCGTCATCGAGCACAACCTCGACGTGATCAAGAACGCCGACTGGATCGTCGACCTGGGGCCCGAGGGCGGCACCGGCGGCGGCCGCGTCGTCTTCGAGGGGACGCCGCGGCAGATGGTCGACGGCGGGCGCGGGCACACCGCCGACCACCTGCGGCGGGCCGTCGGCTAACGCACCCGGCGGAAGTGGAACGGGCAGGTCGGCCCGCCCTCCGCGAGCGTCGTGGCGCGGGTGGCCACGAAGCCGTGGCGGGCCGGGTCGACCGCCTCCAGCCACGCCGTGTCGAACGCGCACAGCACCGGCGTCAGGTGCGCGGCGCCCCGACCGCGCAGGTACTCGAGGTAGCCGCACCGGCGCACGTCCTGGTGCAGGTGCGCCGGTCCCTCGTCGCGGTCGAACGTGAACTCGACGCCGAAGTCCGTCGTCTCCCGCTTCTTCGCCAGGGCGGCCATGGCGGCGAACGGATCGTCGGCGCCGTCGAGGAATTCCCGCGTCGACCGCGCGGTCCACTCCCGAAACGGTGCGGTGAACGCCTCGCGCAGCAGGTCGAGCAGGTCCTGATGCCGCGCCGGGCCGAACCGCGGCGACAGGACCTCCCAGGCGGCGAGGACCGCGGTGGTGTAGCGGCGGTTGTAGCGGGCCGGCGGGTCGGGCAGCTCGCCCGAGGCGGCCAGCAGTGCGGCCTGCCGGGCGCGGATCTCTTCGACGTGCGGGGTGTCCAGGTGGGCGAGGAACGCGTCCACGATGGCGACGCTCGACGCGTCGGGGTCCCAGTGGGACATGGTCGGTGGTCCTTCCGGTAGGAGGCGTGCTGGACGGAGCCAGCGCGCTCCACCGACCTACCGGCGCTGCGGTGCCAGCTTACGGCGTTCCGTCGAGGAGAGGAGAGCCAGCAGGACGAGCAGGGCGGCGCCCAGGTAGGCGGCACTGAAGTCCCACCTCGCGGCCACGCTCGCGAGGGCCGCCAGGCCGAGCGCGCCGCCCACCTGCTGGGTGGTGTTGACGATCCCGGAGGTCACCCCGGCCGCGGCGTCGTCGGCACCGGACATCGCCCGGGCGAAGAGCACCACGACGGACGCCCCGAACCCGGACCCGAGCAGCGCCAGCGCCGGGAACAGATCGACCGCGTAGTGCCCGTCGGCCGGCGCCCGGGTCAGGAGCAGCAGCCCGGCGACGATGAGCGCGAGCCCACCGGCGAGGACGGCCCGCTCCCCGTAGCGGGCCGTCAACCGGCCGGCGAGCCCGAGCGACACCACCGCGATGAGCACCGGCGCCGGCAGGAACGCCAACCCGGTGGCGACCGCCCCGTAGCCCAGCACGTCCTGCAGGTACAGCGCCGTCAGGAACTGGAACCCGAACATGCCCGCCACCAGCAGCAGCATCGTCAGGTTGGCCGGACGCACCAGCCGCAGCGGCATCAGCGGCGCGGCCGCGGTCGCCTGCCGGGCGACGAACCCCGCGATCAGCAGCACCGCCGCGACCCCGCTGAGCGGCGACGGGCCGACGATGGCGTAGACGCCCAGCATCAGCCCGGCCGTCCCGAGCACCGCGCCCGGCACGTCGGCTCCCGCACTCAGGCCGAGCCCGCGCTCGGCCGCGAACAGCCGGGGCACCAGGGCGACGGCCACGACGCCGATCGGCACGTTGATGATGAAGATCCAGTGCCAGCCGGCCGTCTCGGTCAGCACGCCGCCGAGGACGAGCCCGAGCGACGAGCCCGCCGCCTGGGTGAAGCTGTAGACGCCGAGGGCCTTCGCCCGTTCGGCCGGGGCGGGGAAGAGCGTCACGACCATGCCGAGCGCCACGGCCGAGGCCATCGCCCCGCCGACCCCCTGGACGAAGCGGGCGACCACGAGCACCGCCGCGCTGCCGGCGAACCCGCACAGCAGCGACGCGGCGGTGAACAGCACGAGCCCGGCCAGGAACACCCGCCGCCGCCCCACGAGGTCGCCGACCCGCCCGGCGAGCAGCAGCAGCCCGCCGAACGCGATCAGGTAGGCGTTCACCACCCAGGCCAGCCCGGCGCCGTCGAACCCGAGGTCGCGGCCGATCACCGGCAGCGCCACCGCGACGATGCTGCCGTCCAGGACGACCATGAGCGTTCCGGTGCAGAGCACCACGAGCGCCATCCATCTGTTCACCGGGACTCCCACGTTGCCTTTGGTGCACGACTTGTAACGGGGTCCATGTTTTGTGACTCTGGAGGGCGGCGTAAGGAGGCACTTTCATGTCACCGAGGAACACCGATGTGTCCGCGCAGGTGGACGAGCTGCCCGCCGTCTGCTCTGTGATCGAGGTCCTCAACCGGGTCAGCGGCAAGTGGGCGATCGGCATCCTCATCGAGGCGACCCGCGGACCGGTCCGCTTCACCGAGCTGGAACGCGCGATCAACGGCATCAGCCGCCGCATGCTCACCCTGACCCTGCGCAACCTCGAACGCGACGGCCTTCTCGAGCGCACCGTCTACCCGACCGTGCCGCCGAAGGTCGAGTACGAGGCCACGCCGCGGGCCCGGGAGCTGTACGAGTACCTGATGGGCCTGACCGGCTGGGCCGAACGCCACCGGGGTGCGATCGCGGCCGCCCGCGCCGACTACGACCGGCGTGAAGGCGCCGTCGCGTGAAGTGGATGGAGACCCGGCGCTGGTACCGCTGGTTCGGCGAGGTCGAGGCGGGCCGCGTGTCGCCGACCTACGAGCGGCTGGGGCGGGCCGTCGCCGGGGACGCCGTTCTGGTCGAACGCCTCGACGCCCTGCCGAAGTGGAAGCGCCAGCCGAACCTGCTCTTCGGCGTGACCCGCTATCTCGGCGGGCCGGTGGAGGACCCGGACGCGTCCCGGGCGTGGGTGCTGGCGCACTGGGACCGGGTCGTCGCGGAGATGTCGCGCCGCAGCACGCAGACCAACGAGGCGGGCCGGTGCGCACCCCTGCTCCCGCTGCTCGCCGCGCTCCCGCAGCCCCTGGCACTGCTGGAGGTCGGCACGTCGGCCGGTCTCTGCCTCTACCCCGACCGCTACGCCTACGACTTCGGCGGCCACCGGCTGGGTACCGGCCCCGTCACGCTCACCTGCGCCGTCGCGGGCCCCGTGCCGCTGCCGAGCGAACTCCCGACCGTCGTGTGGCGGGCCGGGCTGGACCTCAACCCGCTCGACCCCGGTTCGGCGGAGGACCTGCGGTGGCTGGAGGCGCTGGTCTGGCCCGAGCAGGAGCACCGGCGCCGACGCCTGCGTGCGGCCGCGGCCGTCGCGGCATCCGAACCGCCGCTGGTGGTCCGCGGCGACCTGCGCACCGACCTGCCCGACCTCGCCGCGCGGGCACCCGCCGACGCGACCCTCGTGATCATGCACACCGCCGTGCTGGCCTACCTCGAACCGGCCGAGCGGGAGGCGTTCGCGCGGACGGTCACGAAGCTGCCCGGACACTGGATCTCCAACGAGGGCGGCGCCGTCTTCCCGTGGCAGTCCGAGGCCGCAGGGCTGCCGCCCGAGACGGCCGCCCGGTTCGTCCTCGCGCTCGACGACCGGGCGGTAGCGTTGAGCGAGCCGCACGGCGCGTCACTGACCTGGCTCGAAACAAACGGGGTGTAGCCATAGGGTTCGCTGTTGTCGTCGGACAGGGGGCGCCGGTGGATCTGCACACGGTCACGGAGGTGGTGAGCCCGGCCGTTCCCGGGGACTGGCGGGCGGGCGACGCCTGGCTCGCCGGCGGCACGGCGCTCTTCTCCGAGCCCCGGCCGTCCGTGACGCGGCTGCTCGACCTCACCACCGCCGGCTGGGAGCCGCTGACCGCCGCGGCCGACGGGCTGGAGATCGCGGCCACCTGCACCGTCGCGACGCTCTACGCCTTCGAGGGATCGCCGGCCTGGTCGGCGTGGCACGCTCTCGCGCGCCGGTGCTGCGAGTCGTTCCTCGCGTCGTTCAAGATATGGAACGTCGCCACGGTCGGCGGCAACCTCTGCGCGGCACTGCCGGCCGGGCCGATGATCACCCTGACGGCCGCCCTCGACGGCTCCTGCCTGCTGCTGGGGCCCTCGTCGCGGCGGGTCGTGCCGGTGACCGCGCTGGTGACCGGCGACGGGACCACCTGCCTGCGCCCCGGCGAACTGCTGCGCTCGATCCACCTGCCGGCCGCCGCGCTCGACGGCTCCGCGGCGCTGCGGCAGGGCTCGCTGCACCCGCTGGGGCGCTCGGCGGTGCTGCTGGCGGGACGGCTCGGCGCCGCCGGCTTCGCGCTGACCGTGACCGCCTCGACCCGGCGGCCGTTCGTGTTCCGCTTCCCGGCGCTGCCCTCCGCCGGCGGGCTCGCCGCCGCCCTGGACTTCGGGCTCGGGGACGCCGACTGGGTCGAGGACGTGCACGGCTCGCCCGCCTGGCGCCGGCACCTCACGTACCGCTACGCGGAGGAGATCCGCCGCGAACTGGCGGGCGCCTGATGGAGGTCAACGGCGTCGCCGCCGGGGATGCCCCGCGCCCGGGCCAGTGCCTGCGCACCTACCTGCGGGAGCAGGGGTGGTTCGGGGTGAAGAAGGGCTGCGACGCCGGGGACTGCGGGGCATGCACGGTGCACGTCGACGGGGTGCCGGTGCACAGCTGCCTGTATCCGGCGTTCCGGGCGGTGGGGCGCCGGGTGACGACGATCGAGGGGCTGGATCATCCGGTCCAGCAGCGGTTCCTGGACGCGCAGGGGTTCCAGTGCGGGTTCTGCACGGCCGGCATGATCATGACCGTGGCGGCGCTCGCGTCGACGGAGGACCTGCCCCGTTCGCTGAAGGGGAACCTCTGCCGGTGCACCGGCTACCGGGCGATCACCGACGCCGTCAACGGGGTGCGGCACGCCGCCTCGCCCGCCGCCGGGGAGGCGGTCGGGGCGAACGTTCCCGCGCCCGCCGGGCCGGACGTGGTGACGGGTGCGGCGCGGTACACCTTCGACGTGGACCTGCCCGGGGCGGCGCACCTCAAGGTGCTGCGTTCGCCGCATCCGCACGCGCGGATCGTCGCGGTGGACGACACGGCCGCGCTGGCGGTGCCCGGCGTGCGGCTGGTGCTGACCCATCGCGACGCGCCGCTGCGCCGGTACTCCACCGCCCGCCACGAACATCCCGAGGAGGACCCGGCCGACACGCGGGTCCTCGACGACGTGGTGCGGCACGTGGGGCAGCGGGTCGCGGCGGTGGTCGCCGACACCGAGGCCGCCGCGGAGGAGGGGTGCCGCCGGCTGGTGGTGACGTACGAGGTGCTGCCCTTCGTGCTGGATCCGGTCGCGGCGCTCGCGCCCGACGCGCCGCAGGTGCACGGCCCGGTCGACGGCGTCGCGGCGCCCGACGGGCTTTCCGCGCCGGAGCGTTTTTCGGCGCCGGGCAATGTCGCGGGTGCGGCGCACGGCGAGGTCGGGGACGTCGCGGCCGGGCTGGCGGAGGCGGACGAGGTGTACACGGCGACGTTCCGGACGCACCGCGTCGCGCACGCCGCGCTGGAGACGCACGGCGCGCTCGCGTGGTTCGACGACGACGGGCGGCTGTGCGTGCGGACCAGTTCGCAGACGCCGTTCCTGACCCGGCGTGCGCTGTGCGCCCTCTTCGACCTGCCGATGGAACGCCTGCGCGTGGTCACCGGCCGGGTCGGCGGCGGCTTCGGCGGCAAGCAGGAGATGCTGGCCGAGGACCTGGTGGTGCTCGCCGCGCTGCGCCTCAACCGGCCGGTGCGGTGGGAGTTCACCCGTGCCGAACAGTTTGTCGGCGCGACCACGCGGCACCCGTTCACCGTCACGGTGACGGCCGGCGCGCGGCGGGACGGGACGCTGACCGCGCTCGCCCTCGACGTCGTCTCCGACACCGGCGCCTACGGCAACCACGGCCCGTCCGTGCTGTACCACGGCTGCCACGAGTCCCTGTCGGTGTACCGCTGCCCGAACAAGAAGGTCGACGGCCGGGCCGTCTACACGCACACCGTGCCGGCGGGCGCGTTCCGCGGCTACGGGCTGGGGCAGGTGTCGTTCGCGGTCGAGCAGGCCCTGGACGAACTGGCCCGCCGGCTCGACCTCGACCCGCTCACGCTGCGCGAACGCAACGTCGTGCGGCCGGGCGAGGAGATGCTCGCGCCGGCGTCGCACGCCCCCGACCTGATCATCGGCAGCTACGGGCTGGACGCGTGCCTCGACGTGATCCGCACCGCCCGGGCGGAACCGCCGCCGCCGGCGCCCGAGGGCTGGCTCACCGGTGAGGGTTCGGCGGTCGCGATGATCGCCACCGGACCGCCGGGCGGCCACTTCGCCGACGCCACGGTGCGCGTCCTGCCCGACGGCCGGTACGCGATCGCCGTGGGCACCGCGGAGTTCGGCAACGGCAGCACGACCGTGCACACCCAGCTGGCCGCGCAGGCGTTGGGCACGACGGTCGACCGGATCACGCTCACCCAGTCCGACACGGATCTCGTCCGGCACGACACGGGCGCGTTCGCCTCGACCGGAACGGTCGTCGCCGGCGCCGCCGTGCTGCGGGCCGCCGAGTCGTTGCGCGACCGGCTGCGGAAACTGGGCGCGGTGCGCCTCGGCGTGGCGCCCGAGGACTGCGTGCTGACCCCCGACGGCGTCGCCATGGCCTCGTCCGGGGGTGTGCGGTTCGTGCCGCTGGCCGACCTCGCGGGTGAGTCGGCCGAGGGGCACTGGACGGGCAGCCCGCGCTCGGTGGCGTTCAACGTGCACTGGTTCCGGATCGCGGTCGACCCCGGCACCGGCGAACTGCGCATCCTGCGCAGCGTCCACGCCGCCGACGCCGGCCGGGTGATGAACCCGATGCAGTGCCGCGGGCAGGTGGAGGGCGGCGTGGCGCAGGCGCTCGGCGCGGCCCTGGCCGAGCACGTGGACATCGACGCCTCCGGTGCCGTGACGACGGCGGCGTTCCGCCAGTACCACCTGCCGACGATGGCAGACGTGCCGCCGACCGAGGTGGTGTTCGTGGAGACCGTCGACACGATCGGTCCGATGGGGGCCAAGTCGATGAGCGAGAGCCCGTTCAACCCGGTGGCGCCGGCACTGGCCAACGCCCTGCGCGACGCGACCGGGGTGCGGTTCACGCGTACGCCGTTCACGCGGGATCTGATCTGGCAGACGCTGAACGGTGGCGCGCGGGCTCAACGGGTAGCGTCGGGATCATGACCATCGCAGTCCTGGGGACCGGGATCATGGGCAGTGCCCTGGCGCGCAACTGGCTGCGGGCCGGCCGGGCGGTGCGGGTGTGGAACCGCACGGCGTCGCGCGCGAAGCCGCTCGCCGACGACGGGGCCGTGGTCTGCGGCACCCCCGCCGAGGCCGTGGCGGGCGTGGACACCGTCGTGACGATGCTGTTCGACGCCGAGGCCGTGGCCGGCGCGATCATCGACGCGGCACCCGCGCCAGGAACGCTGTGGGTGCAGACCAGCACCGTCGGCGTGGCCGGCGCGCAGCGGCTCGCGGCGCTGGCCGCCGAACGCGATCTGGTGTTCGTGGACGCGCCGGTGGTCGGCACCCGCCAGCCGGCCGAGCAGGGCACGTTGACCGTCCTGGCGTCCGGCCCGGACGAGGTGCGCGGCCGGGTGGAGGCGCTCTGCGGGCCGATCGCCGCGCGGGTGCGCTGGCTGGGCGCGGCCGGTACGGGCAGCCGCCTCAAGCTCGTCCTGAACAGCTGGTTGGGCAACGCCGTCGCGGCCACCGGGCAGGCGCTCGCGTTGGCGGACGGGCTGGGTGTGCAGCCGCGCCTCTTCCTCGAACTGATCGAGGGCGGGCCGCTGGACATGGCGTACGCGCACCTCAAGGGCGGGGCGATGCTGGCCGGCGAGTACCCCACGGCGTTCCCCCTGAACGGCGCCGCGAAGAATATGGCGCTGGTCGTGGCGGCCGCCGGGGACGCGGGTGTGGACGCGTCGTTGACGGCGGCGGCGCGGGACCTGTTCGCGGCGGCGGCCGACGGCGGGCACGCCGAGGCGGACATGGCGGCCGTCTACGAGGCGATCAGGGTGCGGTGAGTGTCACATCACGCTGTGCAGCCGGTCGTTTCGCGGCTATTTTCCTGAGGCAAACGGCGTCGGAGGGAACGACATGGAGCCTGAGCCCCGTCCCAACACCCCGGTCGCGGCGCTGACAGAGCTGTTGGCGGGCAACGATCGCTTCGTCACCGGCCGGCGGGTCCACCCGCATCAGGACGCGCACTACCGGGCCTCGCTGGCGGCGGAGCAGCGGCCGTTCGCGGTGGTCTTCGGCTGTTCGGACTCGCGCCTCGCCGCCGAGATGATCTTCGATCGCGGGCTGGGGGACCTGTTCGTGGTCCGCACGGCGGGTCACATCCTCGGGGCCGAGGTGCGCGCCAGCATCGAGTACGGCGTCAGTGTGCTCGGCGCGGCGCTGGTGGTGGTGCTGGGGCACGACTCGTGCGGTGCGGTGAAGGCGGCGCACGACGTGCTGGCCGGTGACACGGCGCTGGCCGGCGAGCTGACCCCGATCGTCGAACGCGTCGTGCCCAACGTGCGGTTCGCGCACCGGCAGGGTGTCACGGATCCCGACCGGGTGGCCGAGATCCACGTCCGGCGCACGATCGAGACCCTGCTGACCGGCGATTCGGCGACGACCCGCGCCGTGGCGGAGGGCCGCTGCGCGGTGGTGGGCATGTCGTACCGGCTGGCGGAGGGGCGGGTGTCGGTGCTGGGCGCCGATCCCCTCGCCGAGGACCGGCTGGACGCCGCCTAGCCTTATGTCCTAGCGTCCTAGGATGCCTTAGGCGGTGTGATCGCAAGCGATCACCCCAGAAGAGCCCCTATTAAAGAAGATTTCGAGCCTTTCGGGCTCGTGCGGGGTGGGAGTGCTCTCAAGTGGTGGCGGCTATGCGACTGCCACCACGGTGATCGCGTCCTCGTCGCGTTCCACCGTCGGCGTCAGGCCGGCCGCCGACAGAATCGCGGCGGCCGCCGGTGCCTGGTGCGCGCTCGCCTCCGTGAACAGGTGGCCGCCGGGCGTGAGCCAGGTGCGGGCCGACGCGGCAACCCTTCGCAGCACGTCCAGTCCGTCCGGGCCGCCGTCGAGGGCGACCGGCGGTTCGTGGTCGCGCGCCTCGCGGGGCATGAGGGCGAGGCCGGCCGTCGGCACGTAGGGGACGTTCGCCAGCAGCACGTCGACCCGTCCGTGCAGCGCCGGCGGGAGCGGTGTGTAGAGGTCGCCGTGGTGGGCGTGGCCGATGCCGGCGAGGTTGCGGGCGGCGCAGGTGGCGGCGTTCGGGTCGATGTCGACGGCGTGCAGCGTGTGGAGCGGTCCGGCGAGGTGGTGGAGGGCGAGGCCGAGTGCGCCGGTGCCGCAGGCGAGGTCGACGACGGTGGCGTGCGGTGGGGTGCGGGTGGCGGCGCGGTGGACGAGGTGTTCGGTGCGGTGTCGGGGGACGAAGACGCCGGGGTCGACGCCGATGCGGAGGCCGCAGAATTCGGCCCAGCCGAGGACGTGTTCGAGGGGTTCGCCGGTGGCGCGTCGTTCGACCAGGGTGTCGAGGTGGGTGGGGTCGTCGGTGGCGGCGGTGAGGAGGGCGGCCTCTTCTTCGGCGAAGACGCAGCCGGCGGCGCGGAGCCGGTCGACGACGAGTGGGGTGATCAGGTCGGGCACACCGTTGAGTGTGGACCGGGTGCCCGACCTGGTCATGTTCCTGGGCGGTTACTTGTGGTCGGCGCCGCGCAGGAGGGCCAGTACCGCGCGGTTGAGCGGGACGGGCACGTGGTGGGTGTCGCCGAGGCGGACGACGGCGCCGGTGATGAGTTCGTGTTCGGTGGTGCGGCCGGCGAGGCGGTCGTAGAGCATCGAGGTGCCGTCGTCGGGGGCCATGCCGTCGTAGAGGTGGAACGTGTGCCGGATGTCGTTGTCGGTGAGGTGGGCTCCGGTGGCGACGCCGACGGCGCGGACCTCGTCGAGGAGTGCGCGGGCGAGGTGGCGGACGGAGGGGTTCTGCAGGACGCCCATGCGTTGGGTGGTGACGGCGGTGATGGGGTTGGCGGCGGCGTTGATGAGGAGTTTTCGCCAGGCGGCGGTGTGGAAGTCGGCGGTGGTTTCGACGGTGATGTCGGAGCCGCCCAGGAGGCGGGCGAAGCGGGTGCCGGCGTGGGTGTCGGGGACGGTGATGGTGCCGCCGAAGCGGTGCAGGACGTGGCCGGGTGCGAGGACCTCTGCGGCGATCATGACGAGGGCGGGGACGAGTCCGGTGGCGGTGGGCATGAGGGGTTGGAGGCGTTCGTGGTGGTCGACGCCGTTCTGGAGGGCGACGACGGTGGTGTGGGGGTCGAGGAGGCGGTCGAACCAGGCCTTGGCGGCGCTGCGGGTGTCCTGGGCCTTGGTGGTGAGCAGGATCCAGTCGGCGGGTTGCGCGTCGGCGGGGTCGACGATGACGGGGATGTCGAGGTGGCGGTGGGTGTCGTCGCGTTCGATGACGAGGCGGGGTGGGCGTCGTCGGGCGTACAGGACGACGTGGTGGCCGGCGTCGTGGGCGGCTGCGGCGGCCATGGTGCCGACGGCGCCGGCGCCGATGACGGCTACGCGGGTTCGTCTGGTGGACATGCCTCGTGCCTCTCGTCTAACTGAGAATAGTTTCGCAGTTAGGGAGGATGCCGGCCATGTTTTACGGGCGCGTTTCGTGGGGCCGGTCGCGTTATCAAGGTCATAGAATCGCCGGGTGCCGGAGCGTGCCCGTCGTAGTGACGCCCGGCGTTCCCGGGCGGCCCTGTTGGGCGCCGTCGGCGAGTTGCTCGCCGAGCGGGGTCCGGAGTTCGCGCTGACGGAGGTGGCGGCGCGGGCGGGGGTGTCGACGGCGACGGCGTACCGGCATTTCTCGGATACGCCGGCGGCGGTGGACGCGTTCGTCGAGGACATGATCGTGAGCCTGTTGGCGGCGTTCGACGCGTTGCCGAGTGTCGACCCGCTGGCCGATGTCCGGGCGTTGTGCCGGGAGTGGGTGGTGCGGGCGGCGCGGTGGGGGGCGGCGTCGGTGTACACGCGTTCGCCGCGGGGGGTGCTGGCGCGGCGGGACGCCGGGGATCCGCTGCTCGTGGGGCTGTACGACCGGTTGGCGGCGCGGGTCGAGGCGGGGATCGCGGCCGGGGTGCTGCCGGAGCAGGACGTGCGGTTCGCGGTGTTGATGTGGGCGACGCTGTTGGACGAGCGGGTGGTCCTCGACCTGGTGGGTTCGTCGGGGTGGGCGACGGAGGACGTGGTGGACCGGTTGACGGCGGCGTTGCTGCGTGTGCTGGGCTGGCCCGGTGATCACGCGTACTGAGGTGGATGTGGCGGCGCGGCGGATCGCGGGTCGGGTGCGGCGTACCCCGGTCAGCGAGGCGGTGCCGGGCGCGGTGTGGTTCAAGCACGAGTATCTGCAGGTTTCGGGGTCGTTCAAGGCGCGTGGGGCGTTCAACCGGATCCTGTCGGCGGAGGTGCCGGCGGCGGGGGTGATCGCGGCGTCGGGCGGTAACGCGGGGATGGCGGTCGCGTATGCGGCGCGGGCTTTGGGGGTGCCGGCGGAGGTGTTCGTGCCGGTGTCGGCGCCGCCGGTGAAGGTGGCGAAGCTGCGGCGGCTCGGGGCGTCGGTGGTCCAGGTGGGTGCCGAGTACGCGGAGGCGTTCCACGCGGCGCTCAAGCGCGCCGCGGATTCGGGTGCGTCGTTCGTCCATGCCTACGATCAGGTCGAGGTCTGCGCCGGTCAGGGCACTCTTGCGGTCGAACTGGCGGAGCAGGTGCCGGTCGACACGGTGCTGCTGGCGGTCGGTGGTGGTGGCCTGATGGCCGGCGTCGCGGCGGCGTTGGAGGGGCGGGCGCGGGTGGTGGCGGTGGAGCCGGTGTCGGCGCCGACGCTGCATCGGGCGTTGGCCGCCGGGGAGCCGGTCGACGTGGCGGTGTCGGGCGTTGCGGCGGACTCGTTGGGGGCGCATCGGGTCGGTGCGATCGGCTTCGATGTGGCGGTGCGCACGGGTGTGCGCAGTGTGCTGGTGTCGGATGCCGATGTGGTGGCGGCGCGGCTGCGGCTGTGGGACGAGTTCCGGGTGGTGGTGGAGCACGGGACGGCGTCGGCGTTGGCGGCTCTGGACGCCGGTGTCTATCGGCCGGAGCCGGGGGAACGGGTGGCTGTGCTGTTGTGCGGGGCGAACACGGATCCGTCGGATCTGGGCTAGCCGGCCGGCTTTCCGAGGGCGGCGGCGAGTTCCCGTTGCGGGTAGGGCGCGGTGTGGTCGCCGGCGAAGAGGCGGCGGTAGAAGGCGTTCATGACGGCGGCGGCCGGGGCGTGGCGGCGGATGACGGGCGAGTCGCAGGGGGCGCCGGCGGCGTAGGCGTCGATGCGGGCGTGGCGGGTGGCGGCGTCGGTGTGGCCGTCCACTGTGGACACGAGCCAGTTGACGAGGACCATGGCGGCGTAGCCGAGGTCGTGGTCGCGGTGTGCGTCGACGAACGCGGCCTCGTCGGCGTCGAGGTCGAAGCGGGGTGAGGTGGCGAGGCCGAGGTCGGCGATGTAGAGGCGTTCGCCGTCGGTGAGGATGTTGCCGGGGTGGGCGTCGAAGTGCAGCAGCCCGGTGGCGTTCAGCGCGGGGATGTCGGTGTGGAGGCGTTCCTCCAGCCAGTCGGCGGCGTCGGGGCCGTGTGCGTCGAGGAACGCCCGCAGGGTCTGCGGGATGTGTTCGAGGAAGAGCACGATGCCGGCGGTGGCGTTGGTGATGGCGTCGAGGCGGGGGCGCAGCGCGGGGTGCATCGGGTCGGTGGGCGCGGGTTGTGTGCCGGGCAGGACCCGCCAGTGGTAGAGCAGGGGGAAGGCGCCGCTCGCCCCGGTGAGGACCGCGTCGGTGGTGATGACGTTGGCGGCGAGTTCGCGCCAGGCGCCGAAGCCGGGTGAGTTGATGCCGTACTGCCAGTGGGTGGCGAGCCCGAACAGGTTGGCGGTGGAGTGCGGGTGGGCGCGTTCGACGTCGGTGAGCGGGATGCGTTTGGCGAACACGCGTACTGCGTCGACGTCGAGTACGCGGGCGGTGCCGCCGATGCCGGAGCGGGTGATCGGTGTGGCGTCGAGAAGTTCGACCAACTGCTTGTCGCTGCGTACGGCGAGCGTGTCGGCGACGGTCCGGTAGCGCGCGAGCCGTGCCGTCGTCATGTCCTGGCGCGGTCGGCGTGGCCGAGGGGACGGCCGGGTAGGCCGGTGTCGCGGACCCGGCGCTTCAGCTCGACGATGTCGGGGAATCCGCCGTCGGCCTTGCGGTCCCAGACGGTGGTGCCGTCGACGGCGACGACGAAGACGCCTCCGGTGCCCGGTCGCAGGGTGATTCCGCCGAGCTCGGTGCCGAACGTCTGCAGCAGTTCCTGCGCGACCCAGCCGGCGCGCAGGAGCCAGTTGCATTGCGTGCAGTACTCGACGGTGACGTGCGGTGCGGTCATGCCGGAACCCTATCCGGCGGCGGGCAGGCGTACTTCGACGGTGAGTCCGCCGGAGGGCCGTGGTGTCGCGGTCCAGGTGCCGGTGTGCGCGTCGACGACGGCGTCGACGATGGCGAGTCCGAGGCCGTGGCCGCCGGTGCGGCCGCCGCCGCGTTGGAACGCCCGTCGCAGCCGGCCGATGTCGTCGTTGTCGAGGTGGGGGCCGGTGTTCTCCACGGTGAGCACGGCGGTGCCGGCGCGGGCGTCGGTGCGGATCCAGACGGTGCCGCCGTCGGTGTTGTGTCGCACGGCGTTGTCGACGAGGTTGCGCAGCAGCAGTTCCAGCTGGGCGGGGTCGCCGTCGACGGGTGCCGGGTGCAGTGCCGTGTGGACCGTCGGCCCGGCCGGTGGTGCCGCGCGGGCGGCTTCGGTGGCGGCGTGTGCGAGGTCGACGGTTTCGTGGCGGGTGTGCTGTCCGGCGCGGGCGAGGGCGAGGAGGCTGGCCAGGAGGCGTTCGCTGCGGTGGGCGGCGGTGATGACGGTGGCGAACGCGCGCCGGTAGTCGGCCTCGGTGCGGTGCGGGCGGGACAGGGCCTTCTCGGCGGCCGTTTGGATGATCGTGAGCGGGGTGCGCAGTTCGTGGGAGGCGTTCGCGGCGAAGAGGCGCTGTGCCTGGAACGCGCGGCCGAGCCGGTCGAGCATCGTGTTGAACGCCTCGACGAGGGTGTGCAGTTCGTCGGCGGGTCCGTCGTGGGTGATGCGTTCGGAGAGGGTGTCGTGGGATAGGCGTTCGGCGACGGCGGTGACGGTGCGCAGCGGACGCAGTGCGCGGCTGGCGACGAGCCAGCACACGACGAGGGAGACGGCGGCGAGGGCGGCGAACAGCAGCGCCGACTGGTACAGGATGGCGCGCAGCGTCTCCTCGCGGGCGCTGTTGATGAGGGCGGCGGCGGTGTCCAGGTCCTGCGCGGGCTGGGCGGGTCCGGCGATGACGGTCTGCGACGGGTCGGCAGCCACGGCCGGTACGAGTTTCAGGAGGAGGGTCGAGTTCGCGGAGAACAGCTGGCGGCGGGCCAGCAGGTACACCGTGACGAGCAGGACCCCGCCGGTGGTGACGAGGACGGCGGCGTACCAGAGGGTCAGGCGGGTGCGGATGGTCAGTCTCATCGCAGCCGGTACCCCCGTCCGATGACGGTCTCGATCGGATCGGGCGGGCCGAGTTTCTGGCGCAGTGTCTTCACGGTGGTGCGGACCGCGGTGGTGAACGGGTCGGCGTGTTCGTCCCATACCCGGTCGAGGAGCCGTTCGGCGCTGACCAGTTCGCCGTCGGCGCGCAGCAGTTCCTCCAGCAGCCCGAACTCCTTGCGGGCCAGTTGGACGTGGCGGTCGCCGCGGCGGACCCGGTGCCGGCCGACGTCCATGCTGAGGTCGCCGCGGCGCAGGATGTTCGGCAGCCGGGTGGGTGCGCGTCGGCCGAGTGCGGCCACCCGGGCGAGGAGTTCGGTGAACGCGAACGGCTTCGGCAGGTAGTCGTCGGCGCCGAGCATGAGGCCCTCGACCCGTTCGTCGACCGAGGCGGCGGCGGTGAGCATCAGTACCCGGGCCGGTGAACCGGAGCCGACGAGGGCGGTGCACACGTCGTCGCCGTGGACCACGGGCAGGTCGCGGTCGAGGACGACGACGTCGGGGCGGATCTGCGCGGCGCGTTCGAGCGCGGTGGCGCCGTCGTGGGTCACGTCGACGACGAGGCCCTGTTCGCGTAGCCCGTCGGCGAGCAGTTCCGCCAAGGTCTCGTCGTCCTCCACCACCAGCACCCGCATGATCCCAGTGTGCGGGAGGCCGGTGTGGTGTCCGTGTGTGGTCGGCGCACACGGCGACGCCACCGTCGAGCGCGCACGATCACCGGCCATGAGACGACGACACTTCGCGGCCGCGCTGCTCGTGGCCCTGTTCGCGGTGCAGGCCTGCGGCGGGGGCGACGACGCGGAGCAGCCGGCCAGCGATTTTGAGCGGCAGCTGGCGTTCAGCAAGTGCATGCGGGACAACGGCGTCGACATGCCGGACCCGAAGGAGGGCCCCGACGGGTCGATCATCCTCGGGGCGGCCGGCGCCGAGCAGAGCGGCGAGAAATGGGAGGCGGCGTGGGAGAAGTGCCGCACCAAGCTGCCCAACGGCGGCACCCACAGCCTGAGCCCGCAGGAACGGGAGAAGCAGTTGACGTTCGCCAAGTGCATGCGCGAGAACGGGATCCCCGACTATCCGGACCCGGGCGCGGACGGGCTGCCGGCCGGGAAGCTGCCGATCCCGGAGCCATCGGATCCCGGGTACGACGCGGCGATGGCGAAGTTCCAGCAGGCGGGCGAGAAGTGCGGGCTGCCCGCGGGCATGATGCCGGCGCAGCCGGCGGGGAAGTGATGGGGACGCGTCGCCGGCTGCTGGTCGCCGGCGTCGGGGTCACCGGTGCGCTCGCGGCCGGCGGTGCGGCGTTCGGGCTCGGCGGCCGCGGCCGCAAGCCGGTGCCGCGGCAGGCGGCCAGGTCGACGGCGACGGTGCGGCGGATGACGCTCGCGGACTCGCGCACGTTCCCCGCCGAGGTCACCTACGAGGAGCAGGCACCGCTGTCGGTGCGGGTCAGCGGCACGGTCACCGCGCTGCCGGCGCCGGGCACCGTCCTGAATCCCGGGGATGTGCTGTGCCGGGTCGACGACCGGCCGGTGGTGCTGTTCGCCGGCGCGGTGCCCGCGTATCGGCCGCTGCGTAGCGGGGACAAGGGGCCGGACGTGCGGCAGTTGGAGGAGGGGCTGCGGGCGTTGGGCTTCGCCGGGTTCACGCCCGATGACCGGTTCAACGGTGCGACCGCCGACGCGGTGAGCCTGTGGCAGAAGCGGCTGGGCGTGACCCGTACCGGAACGGTGGATTTGGGGCTTGTGACGTTCCGCGAGAAGAGTCTGCGGGTCGGGGAGCACAAGGCGCGGGTCGGTGACGCGGCCGGTGTCCTCTACGACGCGACCGGGACCGAACGGCAGGTCGTGCTCACCGTCGAACGTAAGTATCAGGCCCTCGTCGCGGTCGGGAAGGCCGCCGGGGTGGTCGTCGCGGGACGGACCGTCGCCGGGACGGTCGCCCGGGTGAAGACGGGCGAAAAGGTCACCGCGGTCGTGACCGTGGCCGAGCAGGAGGCGCTCGCGACCGACGCACCGGTCGACGTCCGCCTCGTGACCCGCGAACGTAAGGACGTCCTGGCCGTGCCGATCGTGGCGCTGCTCGCCCTCGACCGGGACCGCTACGGCGTCGAGGTCGTCGACGGCGGCGCGGCCCGGGTCGTGCCGGTCGACGTGGGCCTCTTCGCGCAGGGGCAGGTCGAGGTGAGCGGCGACGGGATCGCCGAGGGCGTCACCGTCAGCGTCCCCGCGGAGCGCGCCGCATGAGGTCTTTCATCAGGCCGGACGCCGGGGCGGTGTCATGAGCGCCGTCGACATGCGTAACGTCTCGCGCGTCTATCCGGGCGGCGTGACCGCGCTGGCCGACGCCACCCTGACCGTCGAGGACGGCGAACTCGTCGCTGTCGTCGGCCCGTCCGGGTCGGGAAAGTCGACGCTGCTGCATTTGGCCGGCACTCTCGACCGGCCGACGTCCGGGACCGTTCACGTCGCCGGGCAGGACGTCGGGCGGCTCTCCGACCGGGCCCTGTCGCAGTTGCGGGCGCGGTCGATCGGGTTCGTGTTCCAGCAGTTCCACCTCGGGGTCGGGGTGACGGCATTGGACGCGGTCGCCGACGGCCTCCTGTACGCGGGCGTGCCCCGCCGCCGGCGGCGGGACGCGGCGGCCGAGGCGCTCGAGCGGGTCGGCCTCGCGCATCGGCTCACCCACCGTCCCCATCAGCTTTCCGGTGGGGAACGTCAACGCGTCGCCGTAGCCCGCGCCATCGTCGGGTCGCCCCGGCTGTTGCTGGCCGACGAGCCGACCGGCAACCTCGACTCGTCCTCCGGTGCCGACGTCGTGGAACTGCTCACGGGTCTGCATCGCGCCGGGACGGCAGTCGTCGTCATCACCCACGACCGTGACCTGGCCCGATCGTTCCCCCGCGTCGTGTCGGTGCGCGACGGCCGCGTCTCGACCACACGACCCGACGGATCCTTCGCAGCGGAGAGCGCCCTGTCCGACGGCGAGCCCCCATCGGGCGGCTGGGTGCCGGCCTCGCCGGACAGCCGGCCGGCACCGGACGGCAACATCCCGGCCTCGGGGCACGGCCGGGCGGCGCCGGGCGGCCACGTCCTCGCTGCGCCGGAGGGCCGGGTGCCGCCCGACGGCCACCCGCCGTCGGGCGGCCGGAGCGCGGCGGAGGCGGCCCGGTGAGGCCGGCGGACATGTTCCGCGTCGGCGCCGTCGGGCTGCGTACCCGGCCGCTGCGGGTCTTCCTGTCGGCGCTCGGCATCGCCATCGGCATCGCGGCGATGGTGGCCGTCGTCGGCATCTCCGCCTCCGGCCGTGCCGCCCTCGACCGGGAACTCGCCGCCATCGGCACGAATATCCTCACCGCCGGTGAGGGCAAGAACTTCGGCGGCGAACGGGTTGCGTTGCCGCGCGATGCGCCCGACATGGCCGGCCGGATCAGCGGCGTCGAGGCGGCCTCGGCGATCGGCCGGGTCGAGGCGAACGTGTACCGCACCGATCGGATCCCCGCCGGCGAGACGAACGCCCTGTCCGTCCTGGCGGCCCGCACCGATCTGCTGGGCACGCTCGGTGGCAGCGTCGCCACCGGTGTGTGGCTGACCGACGCGACGGCACGCGGTCAGGCGGTCGTTCTCGGCGCGCGGACGGCCCGGCTCCTCGGCGTGCACACCGCCGGGCCGGACACGCGGGTGTTCCTCGGCGGGCAGTGGTTCACCGTCGCGGGCATCCTCGCCCCGCAGCCGCTCGCCCCCGAACTGGACACCGCCGCACTCGTCGGCTGGCCGGTCGCGGAGGAGACGCTGGGCTTCGACGGCCACGGCACGACGGTGTACGTGCGCACCGACCCGGAACGGCTGTCCCAGGTGCGCGCACTCCTCGCGCGGACGGTCAACCCGGCCGGACCGAACGAGGTGACCGTCGCCCGCCCGTCCGACGCGCTGGCGGCGCGCAAGGCGGCCGACCGCACGCTGACCGCGCTGCTGCTGGGCCTCGGCGGGGTGGCGCTGCTCGTCGGCGGTGTCGGCGTCGCCAACACGATGATCATCTCGGTGTTGGAACGGCGTGCCGAGATCGGCCTGCGGCGCGCGCTCGGCGCCACGAAGGGCCAGGTGCGGGGGCAGTTCTTCACCGAGTCGCTGCTGCTGTCGGCGCTCGGCGGCGCCGGTGGGGTGCTGCTCGGCGTGGCCGTCACCGGTGTCTACGCGGCCGGGCAGGGGTGGCCGCTGGCCGTGCCGTGGTGGGCGCAGGTCGGGGCGGTCGGCGCGACGGTGGTGATCGGCGGGACGGCCGGGCTGTATCCGGCGGTGCGGGCGGCCCGGCTGCCACCGACGGAGGCGCTGTCGGCGTGACCCGCGGAGCACCGATCACCACGGGGTGACCGGTGTGCGGGCGCAGCGCTTGCCGGCGGCGGTGCGGATCGCCCGCACCGCCGCCGCGTTTGCGAGGCCGTCGCTGCTTCCCGGTGCGTGGGTCGACCGCGGCCGTTCGCCGCTGACGCGGGCGGATGAGCGCCATGAGCTACACCGGCCGGACCGTCCCGTCGCCGAGGAGAGCAGCGGGGAGGCGTCGAACAGCAGCGGCCGGACCCGCCCCTGCGGGTCGGCGAGCATCGCGACGGTGGTGGAGGTGCCGAAGTCGACGGCGAGTCGGTACCCGTGGTTCACGCGCACACCGTAGTGACGCATAGCAATCATGCAACTACTTCATGTAATCGCTCTTCTCGTTGAGCGTTCCGGTCGGACGGGCGGCCGACTTCTTCGGCACCTCCGCTCCGACGACCCGGATCCAGTCGCCGTTGACGTCCTGGACGTTCGACCTGGTCACCGTGGCGGACGCCGGACCCACCCGGACGGTGTCGACCCGCACCGCGGTCGCGTCCAGGTTGCCGTCGGAGGCGATGGCGATCGGGGGAGACCCCGGCTGCCGAGGTTGATCGGGCTGTCCGCCGAGTCGGGCTTGACATCGAGGGCAGGACGGGCACGGCGGACCGCGTGCCTCTCCGATCACGATAACGGTGATTATCATGTATGGCAGATTTCTGAGTTTTGTAAGTCTCGATACTTGATTCGTTTCGCAAAACCGATAAGTTGTACGGGTGCTGACCGAGGACGCCACCACGCGCCGGTGCGGATACACCCGCTGCGGCCGCCCGCTGCCCTACACCGGCCAGGGACGCCCCGCCGAGTACTGCGCCGACCGCCGGTGGCCGCCGGACAACAAGACCTGCAAGCAGCTCGCCGCCGCCGAACGGGCCGGGGAACGCGCCGCCGGCCTGGACGCCCCGCTGGACGGCTTCCGCGCGGCCGGAGACCGGTTCGTGCCGGCGGCGCAGGAGTTGGCGACCCGCCTGGCCGAGATGCTGACCGCGGTCGGCGAGGTGCGCGACGGGGCGCTGGCCCGCACCGCCGAGGCCGAACGCGCCACCACCGCCGCCACCGAACGGGCCCAGGCGGCCGAGGCCGAGACCGCCCGGGCGAAACGCGCGCAGGCCACCGCCGAAGCCGCCCGCGACACCGCCCTGCAGACGGCCCGCGACGCGGAGGCCGTCGCACGGGCCGCCCGCGAGGAGGCGGAGACGCAGGTCGCGCAGGCCTGGCGGCGCGTGGCCGACGCCGACCACGCCCGCGGTCGGGCCGAAACGGTCGCCGAGGCCGCCCGCCGGGAGGCGGAGCAGACGGTCAAGGCGGCCGAACGGGCCCGCGCCGTCGCCGAGGACGCCGCCGCGGCCGCCCGACGCGACGCCCAGGAGGCGGCCGTCGCCGCGCGCCGCGACGCGGAGCAGGCCGTGAAGGCCGCCGAGGCCGAGGCGAAGGCCGCCCGGCGGGAGGTCCGCGAGGCAGCCGAGGCGACCCGCGCCGCGGCCGAACGCGCCACCACCGCCGAATCCGCGCTGGTCCGCCTGCGGGCACAGGCCGACGGCGACCGCCAGCGCGCCGAGGAACTGGCGCGCAAGCTCGCCGAGGCGGAGAAGAACCTGCAGAAGATGGCCGCCGAACTGAACACCGAGCGGGCCGCGGCGAAGGAGGCCCGGGACCGGCTCGCCGGCGCGGTGCGCGACGCCGCCTGGCTGGAACGTCAGGGCGCCACCGACCGTGCCGCCCTCGACGCGGCGCGGGTCAGCGTCGAGGCCGCCGAACGGCGCGCCGAAACGGCCGAGGGTCGCCTCGACCGGATGATCGCCGTCCTGGAACGCCGGCGCCCACCGACTCCGCCGGGCGCCGCCTGAGGATGTGAGCGCGCATACACGTGTGACCGCACCGAAAGGCTAACGGGAACGCGACCACGGTCGAAAGGTGGACACTTCCCCCGCTACGGCCGCCCCGGAGGCCTCCTTGAAGAACCTCACCATCGGCCGCCGGCTGGGTCTCGGCTTCGGCGCGGTCGTGTTGAGCATGGTCGCGCTCGTGAGCCTCGGTGTCGTTCAGGTCGACAGCATCGACGCCCGGATGACGACGATCAACGATCAGAACGCGGTGAAGCAGCGCTACGCGATCAACTTCCGGGGGAGTGTGCACGACCGGGCCATCGCGCTGCGGGACGTCGTTCTGGCGCAGGACGAGGCGTCGATGCGGGCCGAAGTCGCCACGATCAAGAAGCTCGCCGACAAGTACGTCGACTCCGACCGGCGGATGAACGCCATCTTCGCCGACCGGGCCAAGGTCGACGACAAGGAGATCGCCGCCCTCGCCGACATCAACAAGGTGCAGGCCAGGACGTTGCCGCTGATCGAACAGGTGATCGCGCTGCGCGGGGCCGGCGACGCGCACGCGTTGACCGTGCTGATGGACCAGGCGAAGCCGGCGTTCATCGAGTGGCTGCGCGTGATCAACGTCTTCATCGACCTGGAGGAGTCGATGAACCACGCCGAGACCGCCGCCGCGCGCAGCACCGCCGGCAACTTCATCCTTCTGATGGGCGGCCTGTGCGTGGCGGCCATCGTGATCGCCGTCGTGGTCGCGTGGCGTTCGACCAGGGGCATCACCCGACCGCTCGCCGAGGCCGCCGACGTGCTCGCCTCGGTCGCGGCGGGGGACCTGACCCGGCGCCTCGCCGTGACGACCGGCGACGAGGTCGGGCGCATGGGCCGCTCGGTGAACACCGCCCTGGCGGCGATCAGCGAGGTCATGCAGCGCTTCTCCGACAGCGCCGCCAGCCTCGCCGCGGCCAGCACGCAGATCGGTGGCCTGTCGTCGCGCATCGCCGACAGTGCCACGGAGTCCTCGGAACAGGCGCACGTCGTGGCCGGAGCCGCCGACGAGGTGTCGCGCAACGTGGAGACCGTCTCGGCCGGCGCGCAGCAGATGGGCGCCTCGATCCGGCAGATCGCGCACAACGCCAACGAGGCCGCCACCGTCGCCGGGCACGCCGTCGAGGCGGTGCGGACCACCACCGACACCGTCACCCGGCTCGGCGAGTCCAGCCGCATGATCGGCGACGTCGTCAAGGTGATCACGAGCATCGCCCATCAGACGAACCTGCTCGCGCTCAACGCCACCATCGAGGCCGCCCGGGCCGGTGATGCCGGGCGCGGGTTCGCCGTCGTCGCGAACGAGGTGAAGGACCTGTCGCAGGAGACGGCCCGCGCGACCGAGGACATCTCCCGGCGGGTCGAGGCCATCCAGGCCGACACCGCCGGCGCGGTCGCCGCCATCGAGGGCGTGTCGCAGGTGATCGCGCAGATCAACGACTACCAGACGACGATCGCCACGGCCGTGGAGGAGCAGACCGCCACGACGAGCGAGATGCACCGCAACGTCGCCGAGGCGGCCGCCGGTTCGGGGCAGATCGCCGCCAACATCGGCAGCGTCGCCGAGGCGGCACGCACCACGACCGAGTCGGTGGGGGAGTCGCAGCGGGCCACCCAGGAGTTGAGCCACATCTCCGGGCAGTTGCAGCAGCTGGTGGCGGCGTTCCGGTTCTAGACGAACGGGCCTTCCGTCAGAGGGCCGCCCGGCACAGTTCCCGCAGCCGCTCGTCCTCGCTGACCTGACCGCTCGACCCCGGGACGGCGGACGCGTCGAACCTCCGGTTCATCGCGATCTCGGCCCTGAACAGCGGCTCCAGCGCTGCCGCCAGCGGACCGGCGGCAGCTTCGGCGATCCTCGGCCGGGTACGCGGGTTGCCGTGCCAGGCGGCGGCCAGCACCGGCGCGGTCCGTTCCGTGTCGCCGGTGAGCCGCCACAGGGCGAGCGCGGCACGCGTCGGGGTCCACCAGTGCCGCCCCGGCGGGGCGTCCACATAGGTAGCCACCAGTGCCGCGGCCCCGGCCGCGGCGGTGCCCATCGCGGCGATCTCGTCGAACGCCTCGCCGGCGGCCGGGCCGTCGAGATGTGTCGTCAACAGCGCCAGTGCCTCCGACGACCGGTCGATGCGCCGCAGCGCACCCGCCGCCGCCACGGCCAGTCGCGGGTCGTTGCCCGTCGCGGCCCGGCGCAGGGCAGGCATCGCCGCCGACGCGGCGGGGCCGATCCGGCCGAGCGTGGTCGCGGACCAGTCCCGTAAGGGCGATGCGAGCAGGCTCGGGACGGCCGCGGCGGCGGCCGTCCCGAAGGTCCGCAGCGCGACCTGGAAGGCGTACCACTCCGTAGGCAGCCGCTTCCCGGCCGCCGGCACCGGGAAGTGGGGCAGGATCGCGGCGGTGACGCGCTCGCCGTACCGGGGGTAGCCGGCGAGCTTGTACCCTGTCGCCTTCGGGCGTTGCGGCAGGTCGAGGGCGGTCAGTAGCAGAGGCAGGGCGCGTTCGTCGCCGAGGCCCGCCAGGATCTCGATGTACGGGTGCAGCCCCGGCGGATCGTGCGAGTACCGGACGATCCACTCCGGCAGGCCGTCACGCCACGGGCGGGCGTCGATGTCTGCCAGCCGGCGGGCGACGGTGTCCACGGCGGGCGCGGCCACCGGTCCCCAGCCGGTCAGCATGTTCGCGGCCCGTCCGGCGAGGTGCGGTGACCGGTCGAGGAGTCCGGCGACCCGCCGCACCGTCTCCCGGTAGTCGCCACGCCAGGTATTGACCAGCTTGTTCGCGGCGTACAGCGCGTCGCCGGCGAGGTCGTCGTGGGTGGCGGCGAGGAGCGGGTTGACGATCGCGATTCGTTCGGCCACGCGCGGGCCCATCGGGTCGGTGAGGGCCTCGACCATGCGTGTGCAATGCGGTGCGCGGCGTCCCTCGTCGCGTTCCTCGCGCATCACGCGTAGCGACCCGATGAGGGTGTCGGTCCGAAAGTCTGCCGGCTCGACGGCGGGGCCGTCCTCGGCGTAGGCGCGATCGATGAGTTCCGGCACGCCGTCGAGCGGTATCCGGCTCGGGTCGTTGCGGGCCACCGCGATCAGTGCGGCCAGCGCCGTGGAAGCCTGCGCGGACCGGGCCCGACCGAGCAGGTCACCGATCGCGTCGTCGCCGAGCGGCAGGCCGCCCAGGGCGTCGAGCAGGCCCGTCCGGACCTCCGCGTCGGCCTCGGTGTCCAGCAGGCCGAGGAACAGGTGAGGCAGGTCAGGAACCGTCGCGGCCACGGTGACGAGAAGCTTCGGCACGGCACCCCGTACCGAAGCTGCCGGGTCGTCGACAAGGCGCAGCAGTGCCGGTGCCGCGGCCGCCACGAGTGCACGGGCCCGGGTGGCGTGGCGGCGCATCTCCGCCCCGTCGGCGTCCCGCGCGGTGTCCTCCGGCCACCCGCCGAGGTCGGTGATGCTGGTGAGCAGTGCGGCGATGCCTTCCCGGCCGGGCAGATGCGGCGCCGTCAGGGCCTCGATCAGGTACGGCACCGCGGCGACCGTCGAGTCGTAGACGTCGCCCTGATGGTGAACGGCGCCGTACATGGCGTCGAGGGACTCCTCGCGAACCGCCGGGTCGGGATCGACCAGGCCGCGAACCCACGCCGGCACCGCCTCCGCCGAACCGTAGGCATGCCGCAGCGCGCGCCAGTCGACGTCGTCAAGCCCGATGAACACGGCAGAACACTAGTCCGCGAACCCCGCCGTCCCGCCGGCCACGCGCTATACGGCGGCTCGGGCGGCGCGGTGCCGGCCGGCGAACACGATCGCGACGATGTACAGGACGAGGGCGACCGTCGACACGTAGGCGAAGCCGTCCATCAGGGCGATGTCGCCGGTGAAGTCGTCCGGCGGCGCCTCCCGCCGCGGCGCCTCGATCGGCAGCAGCGCCAGCGGCACGCCCAGCAGCGCCGCCCCGCCGAACGCGACGACCAGCCCGACCGGCCACCACACCAGCGACAGCAGGAACGTGCGTGCCGTGCCGCCGGCCACCAGCCCGATGACGCCCGCCGTGACCGCCGTCGAGGCCGACAGGGCCAGCATGAACAGCGGGTTGTTGAGGTGCAGCAGTTCGAGGAGCTCGTAGAGGTCGTTGGCGAGGATCGTGTACCTGCCCATGACCAGCCGGTACGTCAGGCCCACGACGGCGGCGCACGATGCGGCCGCAGCCGCCGCCCAGGCCAGTTTCGCCGTCGCCCACCGGCGCGCCGGCACCGACTGGGTCAGCACGAACGCGGCCGTGTCCTCGTCGCGTTCGCGGGCGAACAGCGGCACGCCGAGCAGCAGCCCCAGCAGGAACGGCGTCGTGGCGGCGAGCAGTTCGGCGCCGAGGATCGCGTCCATCGCCCCGCCGGTGGGCCAGCAGTCGTTCGGGTTGACGCACTCGGGCAGGCCGCGCGCGTCGAGCTGGTGCTGCACCGTCGACGCCGCGGCGAACAGGTAGGCCGTGGCGCCGGCCGTCACGAGCAGCGCCACGAGCAGGTAGGGGCGCATCAGGCGCAGGATCAGGCGGTTCACGCGGAATCCTCACGGAGGTAGGCGAGCACGAGTTCCTCCAGCGACGGCCGTTGCCAGGTCAGCGCGGCCGGCGGTGGCGGGCCGGTGCGCACGAGCGCGGTGAAGCCGCCGCTGCCGGGGCGCACCTCCACCACGTCGGCACCGGCCAGCGCGGCCCGGTCGGTGTCGTCGCCGACGGCCAGGCGGTGACCGTCGACGGCCTCGTCGATCCCGCCGGCCAGCAGGACCCGGCCGCCGCCGAGCAGGACCACGTGGTCGCACATGCCGTCGACCTCGGCCACCACGTGGGTGGCCAGCAGGACCGTGGTGCCCTCGGCGGCGACCTCCGCCATCAGCGTCCCGGCCAGCTCGGTGCGGGCCACCGGATCCAGCGGCGCGAACGGCTCGTCCAGGAGCAGCACGTCGGGCCGTTTCGCCAGGGCCATGATGACCGCGAGGCGCATCCGCTGCCCCGGGGCGAGGCGGCCGACCCGGGCCGACCGGCGCAGGCCCGCCGCGTCGACCAGGCGCTTCGCGTGGGCCGCACTCCAGCGCGGGTTGAGCCGGGCGCCGGCGCGCAGCGTCTCCGCGACGCTCAGCGTGCGGTACAGCGGCGCGTGCTGCCCGACGTAACCGACCCGCGGGCGCACCTCGTCGCCGGACGGCCGGCCGAGAATCTCCAGCGTGCCGCGGTGCGGCAGCAGGCCGGCCATCGCCCGCAGCAGCGTCGTCTTGCCCGCGCCGTTGCGCCCGAGCAGCGCCGTCACCGCCCCGAACGGCAGCGCGAACGACACGTCGTGCAGGACCCGCCGCCCGTGCCGTTCGACCGAGAAGGAATGGGTGAGCACGGCGGGACGGGGAACGTCATCCGACACGGTGACGCACCTCCTCGGCCAGGAACGCCTGAAGGTCGCCCGCGTCGAGCCCGGCGGCGAGGGCGCGGTCGACCCACGCGGACAGCTCGCGGCGCAGGTCGGCCACGTCCGCGACGGGTGGCAGCCGCTCCCGCACGAACGTCCCCGAACCCTGCCGCGGCTCGACCAGCCCGGCGGTCTCCAGCTCCCGGTAGGCGCGGAACACCGTGTTGGGGTTGATGCCGGTGTGCTCGGCCACCTCGCGGGCGGTCGGCAGCCGGTCGCCGGGGGCCAGCCGTCCGGTCCGCACCGCCTGCCTGACCTGCTGCACGAGCTGCACGTACACGGCGGTGCCGGTACGGCGGTCGATCCGGAAGATCACATGACCACCAATCCACTAGTCAACTAGTGAACTGAAGGTACAGCAGGGGTGCCAACGATGCCGTCCCGGACCCGGCGCGGCAGAATCACCGGGTGCACCGCTCACCGAGCCTGAGGAGGGTCCTCCCATGCGACTGCTGCTGATCGGCGCCCCCGGCAGCGGGAAGGGCACCCAGGCCAAGCGCATCGCCGCGCACTACCACCTCACCCACATTTCCAGCGGCGACCTGCTCCGCAAGGAGATCGCCGCCGGCAGCGACATCGGCCGCACCGCCGGCCGCTACGTCGAGGCCGGCGACCTGGTGCCCGACAACGTCGTCATGGACATGCTGCGCGGCCCCGTCGAGGAGGCCGGCCGCGGCAACGGCTACATCCTCGACGGCTTCCCCCGCACCGTCGCCCAGGCGCAGGCCGCGTACCTGGTGGCGCGTTCGCTCGACGTCGCCGTGCAGATCGCCCTGTACCTGGAGGTGCCGCGCGAGGAACTGCTGCGCCGCATGCACGCCCGGGCCGGCGCCCAGGGGCGCGCCGACGACACCGACGAGGTGATGCTGCACCGCCTCGACGTGTTCGACGAGCTGACCGCGCCGCTGCTGGAGTACTACGCGCGCCGCGAGACGCTGCTGTGCGTTCCCGGCGACCGGCCCGTTCAGGAGGTCACCGACACGGTGATCAAGGAGATCGACCGGGTGCGCGCGATCTAACCCCGCTGCAACCGCGGAAAGTTTGCCGCGGCGGCACGATTCGCCGACCACAAGACCGTGACGACGACCGGTCTGCGGGAACGCAAGAAGGCGGCCGTGCGCGCCGCGCTCAGCCGCGCCGCATGGACCCTCATGCTCGAGCGCGGCCTCGACGCCGCCACGCCCGAGGCGATCGCCGACGCGGCCGAGCTGTCGCCGCGCACGTTCCGCAACTACTTCCACGGGCGCGAAGAGGCCATCCTCGACGAGCTGGCCCGCCGGCACCTGCACGTCGTGGAACTCCTGCGCGCCCGGCCGGCCGCCGAACCGGTCTGGGACGCGTGCGCCGCCGTGCTGCCGGCCGCCGTCGCCGACCTCGTCGGGGACCGCAGCCAGCTCGCCACCCTCATGAACGTCGTGCGCGACAGCCCCGCCATGCGCGCCCAACTGCTGCTCGTGCGCGCCGCGCTGGACGCCGGCATGACGGCCGTCGTCGCCGAGCGCACCGGCACCGACCCGGAACGCGACCTCGCCCCGCGCCTGCTCGCCGGTGCCATCGGCGCCGTCGTCGGGACGGCCGTCGAGTTCTGGGCGCAGGGGCGCACCTCCACCTGCCTGCAAGACCTGGTCCGGGACGGGCTGGCGCAGCTGCGCGCCGGCTTCCCCTCATCCCCCTCGGAGCGTTAGAGATGGCCACGTTGCTGTACCGGCTGGGCCGGTTCGCGTTCCACCGGCGCTGGCCGGTGACGATCGCCTGGCTCGCCGTCCTGGTGGCCGTCGGCGCCGGTGCGGCGTTCCTGTCGAAGCCGACGTCGGGGGCGTTCAGCATCCCGGGCACGCCGGCGCAGGAGGCCATCGACCTGCTCAAGGAGCGCTTCCCGCAGGTGTCCGCCGGCGGCGCCACCGCCCGGGTGGTGTTCGCGGCCCCGGACGGGCGGCTCACCGACCCGGCCCGCGCCGCCGCCGTCGCGCAGGCCGTCGCCGACCTGAAGGCCGCCCCGCAGGTGGCCGCCGTGACCGACCCGGCCCGCGCCACCAACCAGGCCGGCACCGTCGGGTACGCGCAGGTCACCTACACCGTTCAGGCGAACGCCCTCACCGACGCCGCGCGGGACGCGTTGGACGCGGCCGTCGCCAAGGCGCGCAGCGGCGGCCTGACCGTGGAGGTCGGCGGCGACGCCGTCCGGCAGCAGCCGCACACCGGCGCCGGTGAGGCGATCGGGATCGTCGTCGCGGCGATCGTGCTCGTGGTGACGTTCGGGTCGCTGCTGGCGGCCGGGCTGCCACTGGCCACCGCCCTGCTCGGCATCGGCATCGGCGTGGGCGCGATCACCGCCGCGACCCGCTTCTTCGACCTCTCCTCGACGACGCCGACCCTGGCGACCATGCTCGGGCTGGCCGTCGCCATCGACTACGCGCTGTTCATCGTCTCCCGCTACCGCCACGAACTGGCGAACGGCCTCGCACCCCGGGAGGCCGCCGGGCGGGCCGTCGGCACCGCCGGTTCGGCCGTCGTCTTCGCCGGGCTCACCGTCGTCATCGCCCTCGCCGGGCTGGCCGTCGTCGGGATCCCGTTCCTGACGCAGATGGGCCTCGCCGCCGCCGGGACGGTGGCCGTCGCCGTCGTCATCGCGTTGACGCTGCTGCCGGCGCTGCTCGGCTTCGCGGGCCGGCGCATCACGCCGGTCGAGGTCAAGGAGCGGCGGACCCGGGGCCACCGCTGGGTGCGTTTCATCGTGCGCCGGCCGGTGGCCGTTCTCGTGGCGGCGCTCATCGGGCTCGGAGTCGTCGCCGTCCCCGCGCTCGACCTGCGCCTCGGCATGCCCAGCGACGGCACCGCCGCCCCGGACACCACCCAGCGCCGGGCGTACGACCTGCTGGCCGGCGGCTTCGGGCCCGGGTTCAACGCGCCGCTGACCGTGGTCGTCGACACCGACGTCGCCACCCAGGTCGCCGACGCGATCCGGGGCCTGCCGCACGTCGCCGCCGTCACCCCGCCGGTGGCGAACCAGGCCGGCGACACGGCGGTGCTGAGCGTCATTCCGGCCGGCGGCCCGAACGACGACGCCACCGAGAAACTGGTGCGCGCCATCCGCGCACTCGACGGCGGGACCGTGGGCGTCACCGGCGCCACGGCCGTCAACCTCGACATGTCCGAACGGCTCTCCGACGCGCTCCTGCCGTATCTGGCGCTCGTCGTCGGGCTGGCGTTCGTGCTGCTGACGCTGGTGTTCCGGTCGCTGCTGGTGCCGCTGACGGCGACCCTCGGCTTCCTGCTCAGCGTCGCGGCGACGTTCGGGGCCGTGGTGGCCGTCTTCCAGTGGGGCTGGCTCGCCGACCTGGTGGGCGTGGCGCAGACCGGGCCGGTGATCAGCTTCCTGCCGATCTTCCTGATCGGGATCGTGTTCGGGCTCGCGATGGACTACCAGGTGTTCCTGGTGACCCGGATGCGGGAGGAGTACGTGCACGGGGCCGGGCCGCGCGAGGCGGTCGTCGCCGGGTTCGGGCACGGGGCGCGGGTCGTCACCGCCGCCGCGCTCATCATGATCAGCGTCTTCGCCGGGTTCGTGCTGTCGCCGGAGTCGATCATCAAGACGATCGGGTTCGGGCTCGGGGTGGCGGTGCTGTTCGACGCGGTGGTGGTGCGGATGATCCTGGTGCCGGCCGTGATGACGCTGCTCGGGAACGCCGCGTGGTGGCTGCCGGCCTGGCTCGACCGGATCCTGCCCGACGTGGACGTCGAGGGGGAGAAGCTGCTGCGCCACCTGGCGACGACGCCGCCCGCGCAGCGCGCGCCGCAGGCCGAACCGGCCATGGCGACGGTTGACATGTGACTGAGTCATACATACGTTGAGGGCATGAGCGAGAAGATCGAACTCAGGCTGAAGATCGACAACTGGGACGAGAAGCCGTACCGGGAGCTGGCCGACGGCACGAAGTTCGCCCGGGCGCAGGTGGCCCTCAGCGACCCCACCGGTGCCGTCGAGTCCGCCGCGTACGAGGGGCTGCTCTACTACGCGGCCGACGGCACCAGCAGTTACGTCACGCTGATGGCGCTGTCCGGCACGTTCGGCGGGCGCGCCGGCAGCCTCGTCCTGCGCGGCAACGGCAGCTACGACGGGACCACGGCCACCGGCCGGATGACGGTCGTGCCGGGCTCCGGGACGGGTGGGCTCGCCGGCGTCACGGGCACCGCCACCAGCGTCTCCACGCACGCCGACTACCCGTTCATGCCGCTCACCCTCGAAATCGCATGAACGGTGGCATGACCGACGTGGATCGGGTCGGCAACGTGCTCGGGGCGCTCGCCCTGTCCGTCACCGACCTCACGGCGGCGGCCATCACCGACGACACCGGACACGCGCCGTCGGCCGCCGCCGCCCTGTCGGCCCTGCACCAGTTCCTCGACCGGCCGACCGTCGACCGGCTGCGCCAGGTGCTCGGCCTCACCCACTCCGGCGCCGTGCGGCTCGTCGACCGGCTCGACGCCGCCGGGCTCGTGGTGCGCGAGGCCGGGCCGGACAGTCGTTCGCGGGCCGTCGTGCTGACCGACAAGGGCCGCGCGGCCGCCGTCCGGGTCACCGCCGCGCGGACCGCCGCCCTCGGTGCCGCCCTGGCCTCCTTCTCCGCGGGGGAACGCCAGACGCTGCACACCCTGCTGAGCAGGCTGATGGCCGGGGTCGTCGAGGCGAAGGACGGCGGCGCCTGGATCTGCCGGCTCTGCGACGTCCAGGCGTGCGGCCGCACGGAGGGCCACTGCCCCACGGCCAACGCCGCCGCCGCGAAATATCCGGATGCGCCGCGCTTCCCGCGCCGGTAAAGATGCGGCGTGCTGGATATCCGCAGCGAAGAGCCCGGTGACCGGGAGCGGGTGCGGGCCGTCGTGCTCGCGGCGTTCGGGGAGACCCGCGTGGCCGATCTCGCCGAGGCGCTGCCGCCCGGCCCGTCCCTGGTGGCCGTCGAGGACGACCGCATCGTCGGGCACGTGCGGCTCTCCCCGTCCTGGGTGGACGCGCCGCGCCGACTCGTCGACACGCTGGTGCTGAGCCCGTTGAGCGTGCTGCCCGGGCGGCAGAGGCGGGGGATCGGCGCGGCACTCGTGCGGGCCGCCCTCGCCGCCGCCGAGAAGGCCGGCGCGCCGCAGGTGTTCCTGGAGGGACACCCCGGCTACTACCCGCGCTTCGGCTTCGGGCCCGGCCGCGACCTCGGCTTCACGCCGCCGTCGACGCGCATCCCGGACCCGGCGTTCCAGGTGGTGACGCTTGCGGCCGACGAGCCGTGGATGCGCGGCGCCCTCGTGTACAACGACGTCTTCTGGCGCCACGACTGCGTCGGCCTGCGCTAGATCCCGGCGACGAACTCCCGCAGCCGCCGCCAGGCGTCCTCCCGCGCGAACGCCGTCGCCTCCGGCGTGCCCCCGTTGTCGAACAGCACCCCCGGCCCCGGCAGCACCGAGACGGTGGTCGGCGAGTACGGCGGCGCCGCGATGAGATGCCCCGCACCGGGGTACACCACGTTCTCGTGCGGGCGCCCGTGCGCGGCCAGCCGCGCGGCGGCGATCTCGTGGAACTCCGGCCCGTAGCCCTGATCGTCCTCTGTGGACAGCAGCAGCACCGGCCCGTTGATCCGTTCGACCGGGATGGTGGCCGCCTCGCGCGTCGGCAGCTCCAGCGCGGGCCGGAACACCGCGCGCAGCGTCGCCGGCGCCCCCTCCGCGACGGCGTCGCGCACCTCGTCGGCCACGACGTGCGGCAGGTACGGCACCGGCTCGCCGCCCAGCGTCCAGCCGGCGACCGGCGTGCTCACGATGTCGAGGAACGACCCGAGCGTGAAGTCGGCCCCCTGCGTCACGACCCCGCTGCCGACGACGCTCACGACGCCGCGCACCGCCGGGAAGTGCGCGCCCACCAGCAGCGCCGCCTCGCCGCCCTTGGAACCGCCGGCCACCACCACCCGGGACGGGTCCACCCGCGGGTGCGCGGCGAGCCGGTCGACGGCCCGGGCGAGGTACTCCAGCGGCACGTCGACCAGCGCCGGCGGCAGCCCCGCGGCGCCGAAGTAGGCCAGTGCCACCACGACGAAGCCGTGCCGGGCGAGCAGGGCCGCGTCGGTGTCGTGCAGCCCGCCCTCGGAGCCGCCGAGCAGCAGCACACCGGGCAGCCCGGTGGCGTCACCGGCCGGCTCGTAGCAGACGCCGACCGAGCCGTCACCGAGGTCGCTGCGATGAAGCCCGTCGGGGACGCGTAGCCGTTCGACATGAACGACGGCGACCGGGGCGGCGTCGACCTCGGCGACCAGGGTGAGCACGTCGGGCGTCGCGATCGGGGCGTCGGCGTCGGGGGTCATCGACGTGATCAGCCGCATCGGACGCTCCGGCACGACGGTCCCGTCCGCCCCGGCGGTGAACGTCTCCACCGCGCCCCACGGCGTCCCGGTCGGGTCGGTCTGCGACGCGCGCATGGTGACGGCGGCGCCGGCCGGCAGCCCGTCGACGACGATCGTCAACGCCTCGTCGAACGCGGGCCGAGGCGGGGAAACCGTGATACGCGGCATGCGAGCACGCTACGGCACCCCACCGACAAGCTAGGTTTCGGCACTACCTAGATAGCTGTGCTATCTTCCTCCGCGTGGATCCGGACCGGCGCAGCCAATGGCTTCGCGGCGTGCTCGACCTGTGCGTGCTCGGACTGCTCGCCGACGGCGAGTCCTACGGATACGAGCTGGCCCAGGCGCTCACCCGCGCGGGCCTCGGCCCCATTCAGGGCGGCACCCTCTACCCGGTGCTGCTGCGCCTGGAGCGCACCGGCCTCGTCGCCACCGACTGGCGCGCGGGAGAGGCCGGCCCGGCCCGCAAGTACTACCGGCTGACCCCGGCCGGCGAGCAGACCCTGCGGGCCGCCGCCAGCGACTGGCGGGGGTTCGCGGGGCAGGTCGGCACGGTACTGGAAACGGCGGTGAAGTGATGCAGGACTGGTTCGACGTCTTCCGGTCGGCCCTGCTGCGTCGGGGCGTCCCGCACGCCACGGTGCGGCAGGTGGTCGAGGAGGCACGCGCCCACACCGGCGACAGCGGCGAGCCACCGCTGTCGGCGTTCGGCGGCCCCGAGGCCTACGCCGACGCGGTCGTCGCCTCGCTCACGCCGACCGACCCCGGCCGCACCCGCGCGCCGCGCGGCGACGTCCTGCTGCGCGCCCGCGGCATCACCAAACGCTTCGGCCGCCGCACCGTCCTGCGCGACGTCGCCCTCGACGTGCACGCCGGCGAGGTGCTCGCGATCGTCGGCGCGAACGGCTGCGGCAAGAGCACGCTGCTGAAGATCTGCGCCGGCATGGTCAGCCCGGACAGCGGCACCGTCGAGATCGCCGGCCGGGTCGGCTACTGCCCGCAGGACGGCGGCACGATCGAGTTCCTCACCGCCGACGAACACTTCCAGCTCGTCGGCGCCGGCCGCGGACTCGGCCGGGCCGACGCCCGCGAACACGGGCGCACCTGGGCCGGCCGCCTCGACTGGGCCGACCCGGGCGCCACCCAGGCCCGGCACCTGTCCGGCGGCACCCGGCAGAAGCTGAACCTCACCATGTCCGCGCTCAGCGAACCCGACGTGCTCCTGCTCGACGAGCCGTACCAGGGCTTCGACCGCGGCACCTACCTCAACTTCTGGGACCTGGTGTGGGCGTGGCGCGACCGCGGCCGCGCCGTCGTCGTGGTCACCCACCTGCTCGCCGAGCTGGACAAGGTCGACACCGTGCTGACCCTGGGGGAGTCGCGCTGATGCGCAAGACGTGGACCATCGCCGAACTGACCGTTCGGGACGTGCTGCGCCGCCGGGGCGTCATCGTGCTGATGCTGCTCCTGCCGACGGCGTTCTACCTGCTGCGGCACAACGACTCGCCGGGGCAGTCCGTGCGGCTGCTGTGCCTCGGGCTCTCGTGGGGCGTCAGCACCGCCGGGCTGTTCGTCGCCGCGAGCGCGCGGGCCGTCGAGCCGCGGCTGCGCCTGTCCGGATACGCCACCGCCCAGCTGTACCTGGGGCGGCTCTGTGCACTGTGGACACTCGGGTTCGCGCTGTTGGTGCCGTTCGCGGTCGTGGTGCGGTTCGACCATCCGTGGATGCGCCCGGCGGGGATCGTGCTGGCCATGGCGTTCTGCGTGCTGATCGGGGCGCCGCTCGGGCTGCTCATCGGCGGGCTGCTGCCGCGCGAGCTGGAGGGCATGCTCCTGCTGCTGATCGTGTGCGCGCTGCAGATGATGGTCAACCCGGACGACCTGCTCATGGAGATGCTGCCGCTGTGGTCGTCCCGGGAGATCGGCATCTGGGCCGTCGACGAACCCGACGACCTCGGCTACCTGCTGCGCGGGGTGGCCGCCGGGGTGGCGTGGACGATCGCGCTCGTCGGGCTGGTCGGCGGGGTGTCGGCGGTCCGGCTGCGCCGCAGGGCCCACGTGCGGGCGCTCTAGAAATTTCTACGCCGCCCGGCGTGTCCGGTTTCGGGGCCTTATGTGCCCGCCATGACGGCAAGGTCGGCGGCGATGTCCGCGCCCTCGATGCGGCCACGGCGCCACAGCTCCGCGTGCCGTGCCTCGCCGTGCGCCTCCAGTTGCTCCGCCGCCAGGTGGAACGCCACCCGCATGGCCAGCCCTCGCGCGCCCGCCACCACGTGCGCGGCGGTCGGGTCCTTCGCGGCGGCCGTCACCTCGTCGCGCAGCCCGGCCGGCACGGCGGACATGCCCTCGCCCCGGGACAGGGCGCGCAGCACGTCGAGGGAGAGCACGTTCGTCGTGCCCTCCCAGATCGGCAGCACCTGCGCGTCGCGCAGCAGCCGGGGCAGCCCGGTGTCCTCGACGAACCCGGCCCCGCCGAACGACTCCACCAGCTCGCTCGCGGCGGCCACGGCCAGCTTCGCGGTCGCCAGTTTCGCCAACGGCGCCACGATCCGCAGCCGGTCGGCCGCCTCGGCGTCGCCGTCGACCTCCACGCGTCCCAGCAGCGCGAACGCGTGCGACGCCAGGACGAACGCCGCCGCCGCGTCGACCTCGACCGCGCCGAGCGTCGCCCGGTGCAGAGGGCTGTCGGCGAGCCTCGTCGGACCGGCCACGAGGCGACGTTCGGCGTAGTCCCGGGCGTAGGCGAGCCCGCGTGCCATGCCGGCGGCGGCCGCGGCCGCATTGTGCAGGCGGGTCACCACGACCAGCGTCATCATCCGGGACAGCCCGCCGTTTCGCGGGTCGCCGAGCGGCACGCCCTCGGCCCGTTCGAGCGCCACCTCGGCCGTCGGCACCGCACGCGTGCCGAGCTTCTCCTTCAACCGGTGCAGCCGCACGCCCTCCTGCGCCCGCGGCACCAGGAACGGCGCCAGCACCCGGCTGCCGCCGCCGGCGCCCTCCGGACGGGCCAGCGCGACCGCCATCGCCGAGTCGATCGCCGAACAGAACCACTTCTCGCCGGTCAGCCGCCAGGTGCCGGTCCCGCCGTCGGGATGGGCCACGGTGTCGGTGCGGGAGATGTCCGAACCGCCCTGCGACTCGGTCATCCACTGGCCGCTCGTGACGGCGGTGTCCGGGTCGGTGCTGGTGAGGCGTTCGAGCCAGGGGCCGCCGTCGACCTCCGGGCGGGACAGCAGGGCGGCGGCGCCGTCGGCCATCGCGACCGGACAGGTGAACGTCGCCGACTCCGGCCCGAAGACGTGCAGCAGCGCGTGCTGCACCACCCGGGCACCGGCACCCCACGTGCGGCGCGCCTGCGGCAGGTACGGCAGCGCCACGATCGCGTGCCGGGCGGCCGCCCGCCGCAGCGTCTCCCAGCCGGGTGCCGTCTCGACCCGGTCCACCCGCGCGCCCCAGCCGTCGTAGCGGCGCAGCACCGGCGGATGCTCCTCCGCGTCCCGGTGCGCCTCCCGCAGCGGCCCGGCGGCGTCGGCCGACAGTTCGACCAGATGTTTCTCCGCGGCGGCGTGCCCGTCGGCGCCCAACGCCCGCGCCAGCCACCCGGCTAGAACGGGGTCGCTACCGTACGGATCGCAAAGCCGCGGCTCCTGCTGCACGAAACGGGGCATGCCTTACAGGGTGCCCCGTCGTCGGCGATTTCGCGGCCGCACCAACCGGACGCCGCCCCCGGCGCGTCTGTCCGGGCGACGGGACCGCACGACCGGAAGGCCGCACGGTGGACAGGACGCCCCCGCCGCGACACCTCGAACTCGAGCCCGTGGTGCTGCGCCACCCCGACCCGGGCCGGGTCGCACCGCCGCCGGCGCCACCGGGACGGCTGCTCACCTGGACCGCGTACGCGTCGGCCGGACTGATCCTGCTGTTCGGCGTCTCCGTCGTGTACGTGCTCGCGGCGCGCGCCTTCCCCGGCGCGGCACCCGACCCGGTCGTCGGGAGCGACCCGCCCGCGGCCACGGCTTCGGTCGCGCGAACGGCCTCGCCGGCCGCCGCGGCACCGGCCGTGGTGGGCACGCTCGGTCCGGGACACTGCCCGCCGGCCGTGACGTACGGCGGCGGCCGCCCCGAGGCGCTGCCGCAGCGCGCGCCGACCCGCGTCACCGTGTGCCGGTACCGGTTCCCGACGGCCGGCGCCGCACCCGGGACCCTCGTGGGAACGCCCGTCGACGGCCGGCCGCGCGACTTCGACGCCGCCGCGCGCGCCTACCTCGACGGCGACGCCTGCCGCCCGGCGAAACCCGACGGCGACGCGGTCCCCGTCGACGTGGTGTACCTCGTCTACGGAAACACGCCCGCGGTGTTGTGGATCGTGCGCGCGCCGTGCGCCGACCCGCGGGCCACGGATCCGGCCGCCGCGCTGCAAAGCGCCGTCGACGACCTGCTCGGCCCGCCCTGACACCTGAGCGAGTGCAGAGCGCGGCGCCTGGACCGCAGCGCAGCGGAGGGAAGCCGCCGTGGGGCGGAGCCGTGCACCGAGCGGGAAACACTGCGGAAAGGGCTAGTCTCGATGGCCGTGACGAGTGAATCTTGGGCATTGGGCGGCGACCGGCCCGTCGCGCGCATCGGCTACGGGGCCATGAAGCTCACCACGTGGCCGCGCGGCGACCGGCGGCCCGACCGCGACACCGCGCTGGCGATCCTGCGCCGTGCCGTCGACTCCGGTGTGAACCACATCGACACGTCGCACTACTACAGCCACGACGGCGTCGCCGCGAACGACCTCATCCGCGAGGCGCTGCACCCCTACCCGGCCGATCTCGTGATCGTCACCAAGGTCGGCGCGCTCGTCGAGGGTTCCGACGTCGGGCTGCCGCCCGGGGAGCTGTCCGGGCTCACCCGTGACGGGCTGCGCCGCGGCGTGGAGAACAACCTGCGCACCCTCGGCGTCGACCGGCTCGACGCGGTCAACCTGCGCCTCGGCGAACGCGGCCGGGTCGGCGGTCCCGTCGCGGAGGCGCTGACGACGCTGCTCGCCCTCCGGGAGGAGGGGCTGATCCGGCACCTCGGCGTCTCCAACGTGACCGCCGCCCAGGCGCGCACGATCGCGCCGATCGCGTGCGTGCAGAACATGTACAACATCGCGCACCGCGACGACGACCCGCTGATCGACGAGCTGGCGGCGGCCGGCATCGCCTACGTGCCGTTCTTCCCCGTCGGCGGGGGTCACCAGCCGATCGCCGCCGACGCGCTCGCGGCCGTCGCGGCCCGCCACGGCGCCACCGTCCAGCAGGTGGCGCTGGCGTGGCTGCTGCACCGTTCGCCGAACATCCTGCTCATCCCCGGCACCGGCAGCCTCGCGCACCTGGCGGAGAACCTCGCCGCCGCCGACCTGAAGCTGACCGCCGACGACCTCGCGGAACTGCGCTGATGGACCGGCAGCGGCTCAGCAGCATCGCCCACACGCACCACCCGATCGCGTCGCCGATCTTCGGCCACAACGCCAACCGGCTGCTACACCGCTGCGGCCGCCGCCCGAACGCCCGCATCCTCGACCTCGGCTGCGGCGAGGCGGCGTGGACGCTGCAGGCCCTGGCGTTGCACGTCGACGGGACGGCCGACGCCGTCGACACCAGCCCGTACGCCCTCGAACGCGCCGCCGCCGCGGCCGAGGCGCGGGAACTCGCCGACCGGATCACGCTGCACGAGCGCGACGCCCGGTCGTACGTTCCCGACGGGGACTACGACCTCGTCATGTGCGTCGGCTCCACGCACGTCTTCGGCGGCTTCACCGACACGCTTGCGCACGCCGGCCGGCACGTGAACGCCGACGGCGTGCTGCTGGTCGGCGAGGGCTTCTGGCAGGTGCCGCCGACCGACGCGGCGCTGGCCGCCCTCGACGCGACCCCGGAGGACTTCACGGATCTGCCGGAGCTGGTCGACACGGCCGAGGCGGCCGGCTGGACACCGGTGTACGCGCACGTCAGCGACCCGGCCGAGTGGGACAACTACGAGTGGTCGTGGGTCGGATCGCTCACCGAGTGGGCCATCGACAACCCGGGCCACCCGTCGGCGGCGGAGGCGCTGGGGCTCGCCCGGTCGCACCGGGAGGGATGGCTGCGCGGCTACCGGGGCGTGCTGGGCTTCGCGACGTTCGTGCTGCGGCGGCTCTCGCCGGACCGCGCGGTCTAGACGAGCCTGAGCTGGCCGGCCGCCGTCGTCAGCGGCCCCAGGTCGCCGGTGCGGTGGTGCCGCCGGCACAGCACCTGGTAGTGCACGTCGGCCGGCTGTTCCTCGGCCGCCTCGGTGATGTCCCCGACGACGAACTGCGCCCCCTCGCGGGCCACCGTCCCGTCGACGACCCGGGCGTTGAGCAGCCCCGGCCGGCCGCACCAGCACAGCACCTCCACCTGGAGGCGGACCAGTTCGTCGGCCATCTCGAACAGCTTGCGCGCGGCCGGGAACAGCGCCGTGCGGAAGTCGGTCGCCAGGCCGAACGCGTAGACGTCCACGTCGGAGTGGTCGACGAGGTCGGCGAGCTGGTCGACGTGTTCCTCGGTGTAGAAGTGGACCTCGTCGCAGACCAGGTAGTCGACGCGGCCGCCGTCGGCCCACCGTTCGCGCACGAGGGCGCGCAGGTCGGTCTCGTCGGTCACCTCGACCGCGTCCCGGCCCAGGCCGATCCGGCTGCTGATCTTCGCCTCGCCGCTGCGGTTGAACCGGGTGAGCAGCATGCCGACGCGCCCCTGCCGGCCGTGGTTGTGGTCCAGCTGGAGCGCCAGCGTCGACTTGCCGGCGCCCATCGGCCCGTAGAAGAACTTGAGCGCGGCACCGTGGCGCAGCCGGCCGTCACCGGAGACTGCGCACGCTTCGGGGTCGAGGGTCACGATCGGGCAGGTTACAGCTTCTCCGGCGGAACGTTGCCGGCAGCCGTGATCGCGCGACGCATCGGCACCAGCGCCACGCAGACCGTTCCCACGAGGAAGAAGACCAGCAGCGAGATGATCGCGACCCGGTAGCTGCGGGTCAGGTCGTAGGCGAGGCCGAACAGCAACGGCCCCATCCAGCTCGTCCCGCGACTGGAGATCTCGTAGAGGCCGAAGTACTCGCCCTCCTTGCCGGCCGGGATCAGCTGGCTGAACAGCGACCTGGCGAGGGCCTGGCTGCCGCCGAGCACGATCCCGATCGCGGCCCCCATCGCGATGAACGCCCACGCCACCCCCGCCGGCAGCACGTAGGCGACGAGGACGATGACGGTCCACAGCACCAGGCTGACGATCAGCGTCTTCATCGCGCCGATCCGCTTGGCCATGGCGCCGAGGCCCAGTGCGCCGAAGAACGCCAGGAACTGCACCATCAGGATGGTCGGGATGAGCACGTCGTCGGGGAGGTCGAGCTCCTCGGCGGCGTACACGCTGGACAGGCCGATGACGGTCTGGATGCCGTCGTTGAAGATCAGGAAGGAGACCAGGAACGCCAGCGTCAGCGGGTACGCCCGCAGCGACCGGAACGTGTGCCACAACTGCGTGAAGCCGGCCGACAGGACCCGCCCCACGCCGCCCGACACGACGCCGTCGACCGGCGGCCGGTCCCGCAGCAGCGCCACCGACACCGTCGTGAACGCCGCCCACCACACCCCGGCCGAGGCGAGGCTGTAGCGGGCCACCTCTCCGGTCGACATGCCGAGGTCGTCCTTGAACAGCACCGCCACCACGTTGAACAGCAGCAGCAGCCCGCCGCCGAGATAGCCGAACGCCCAGCCGACGCTGGAGACCGAGTCGCGCTGGTCGGGGCCGGCGATCTGCGGCAGGTACGAGTTGTAGACGACGACGCTGCAGCCGTAGAAGATGTTCGCCAGCAGGAACAGCACCGCGCCGAGCATGTACCGGTCGCCGGTGAGGAAGAGGAACCCGATCGTGCAGGCGGCCCCCAGATAGGCGCCGCCGCCCATCAGCCACCGCTTGTGCGCCGAACGGTCCGCGATCGCGCCCATCACCGGCAGTACGAGCACCGTCACGATCACCGAGACGACCGTCGCGTACGGGTACACCGAGCCGGGCGCCACGTCGATGCCGAAGAACGGCACCGTGGCGTCCTTGCACGGGTCGTCGTCGACACAGCCGGCCGCCGTCTTGGCGATCGCCGTCAGGTACGGGCCGAGGAAGACCGTGATGACCGTGGTGTAGAACGCCGAGTTCGCCCAGTCGTACCAGTACCAACCGACCCGTTCGCGACGGGTGCTCGGCTCCGGCGGCCCCGCGGGGACCGTATAGCCGGCGACCGGTACGGACATGGCGCCACCTTCCAGCACTCAGGAGAACCATGCGCCGCGGGCGGTGTACACCTCGCGCAGAATCTCGATGCGATCGGTCATGATGCCATCCACACCGAGATCCAGTAAGTGGTGCATCGCCCGCGGGTCGTCGATCGTCCACACGTGCACCTGGAGCCCCAGCCGGTGCGCCATCGACACGAACGCCTCGTCGACCACGGTGATGCGACCCTGGCGCCACGGCACCTGCGCGGCGACCACCCCGGCGGGGATCCGCGGCGGCCGGCGCAGCCGGGCGGCCAGCCACAGCCGGGCCACCTCGCGCTTTCCCATCGAGGTGGCCAGTTCCGGCCCGAACTCCTTACGGATGCGGGCGAGCCGCCGATCGGAGAAGGATGCAAGCAGGACCCGCTTCTCGACCCCGGCCCGACGGACGAGATCCACTGTTGGGCCGACGGCCGGGTCCGCCTTGACGTCGATGTTGAATCGGACGTTCGGCCATTCTTCGAGAACCTCATCAAGCCGGGGCACAACGGTCGCGCCCCCGTCGCGGACGCTCCTCAGGTCGGCCCAGCTGACGTCGCGGACCCGTCCGGGACGGCCCAGCATCCGGTGGAGGGTCTTGTCGTGGAACACCACCACGACCCCGTCGGAGGTGGCGTGCACGTCGGTCTCGACGTACCGGTAACCGGCGGAGATCGCCCGGGCGAACGCCGCGGGGGTGTTCTCGTCACCGACGGCCGCACCGCCGCGGTGGGCGAACGCGATGGGGCGCGGGGCGTCCAGGTACGGGTGCACGTTCGGCAGTATCCTCCGGACGACCGACCGGCGGGTTGACGACAGATGGCCTGACCCCGGCGCGGGTGCGGCCTTAGTAATGTGGCGGGCATGCGCGTGCTGGGTATCGACTTCGGCACGTCGAACACTGTGGGCATGCTGCGGCTGCCGGACGGGCGGCTGCGCCCCCTGCTGTTCGACGGGTCTCCTCTGCTGCCGTCGGCGGTCTACCTCGGCACGGACGGGCGGATGCTGATCGGCCGTGACGCCGAGCGTCACGCCCGTCTCGACCCGAGCCGGTTCGAGCCCAACCCGAAGCGGCGCATCGACGACGGCCACATCTTCCTGGGTGACCGCGAACTGCCGGTCGAGCAGGTGTTCGGCCAGGTCATCGGGCAGGTCGCCACGGAGGCGCGGCGCCAGCTCGGCGGCCCGCCGCAGGAGGTGCGCCTGACCCACCCGGCCCGCTGGGGCGAGCGGCGGCGGGGCGTCCTGATGGAGGCGGCGCGGGCCGCCGGCCTCGGCACGCCGCGGCTGTTCGCCGAGCCGGTCGGTGCCGCCTCGTACTTCACGGCGGTGCTCGGGGCGCAGGTGCCGGTGGGGCGCAGCCTCGCCATCTACGACCTCGGCGGCGGCACGTTCGACGCGACGGTGGTGCGCCGCACCCAGAACGGCTTCGACGTGCTGGCCGAGGAGGGGCTCGCCGACGTCGGCGGCCTCGACTTCGACCACGCCGTCGTCGAGCACCTGGGCCAGACGTACCGGGCCTCGCACGGCGCCCAGTGGGAGAAGCTGGTCAGCCCGACCGACGCCGCCGACCGGCGGTCCCGGCGGATGCTCTACGAGGACGTGCGCGGCGCCAAGGAGATGCTGTCGCGCACGACCAACGCGGACATCCACCTGCCCGCGCTGGAGGTCGACGCGCACCTGACCCGCGAGGAGTTCGAGGGGCTGGTGCGGCCGTATCTGGAGCGCACGGTCGCCTGCCTGCAGCGCGCGATCGCGGCCGCCCGGGTCCAGCCGAACGAGCTGGTGGGGATCTTCCTGGTCGGTGGTTCGTCGCGGATCCCGCTCGCCGGGCACCTGATCCACACCACGCTGGGTATCGCCCCTACCACGCTCGAACAGCCGGAGACGGTGGTCGTCGAGGGCGCGTTGTGCATCGGCGCGGCCCGCCCGACGGGTGCCTCGTCCGGGGTGCCGCAGACCGCCCCGCCGCGCGGCCCCGCCGGGCCGGGTCCCGCGCGTCCGGGTCCGGTGGCGCCGGTCTCCGGCCCGCAGAACAGGCCGATCTCCGGGCCGGCCGCCCAGCCGCAGCGCCCCGCGGTGCAGCAGCCGATGCAGCCCGCCGCCCAGCAGATGGCCCGCCCCGTATCGGCACCTCCGCCGCAGCAGCAACGGCCGGTCTCGACGCCGCCGATGAACCAGCCGCCGATGCAGGCGGGGCCGCAGGTGTCGTTGCAGCGTCCGGGGCCGCGCCCGCCGCAGGCCGCCACGTACCGGCCGGGTCCGGCGGTGCCGCAGCGCCCGGTGGGGCCGGCCGTGCCGCAGGGCCGCCCGATGCAGCAGACGCCGCCGCAGATGATGCGCCCGCAGCCCCAGCAGCAGCGGCCCCCGGTGCAGCCGATGCGTCAGGCGCCTCCGCCGCAGCAGCGCACCTGGTACACGGAGCCGACCGTGCTCGGCACCATCGGGGTGCTCGTCGTCGTGGCGATCCTGTTCATCGTGCTGCTCAACACGGCGTTCGGCGGCTGAGCCCCGGGCGGTTCAGCGCTGGCCGCCGCTGACGAGGAGGACGTCGCCGGTGATCCATCGGGCGGCCGGGGAGGCCAGGAAGACGGCCACCGGGCCGTAGTCCTCCGGGGTGCCGAGCCGGCCGAGCGGGATGCCCGCGACGGTGGCGTCGGCCTGCGGCGATCCGACGAACCCCATGGCGCGGGTGCCGTCGGTGTCGGAGGGGCTGGGCGCGATGGCGTTCACGCGGATGCCGCGCGGTGCCAGTTCCTTGGCGGCGATCAGGGTCACCGAGTTGACGGCGCTCTTCGTGGCGACGTACATGGCGCTGTAGGGCGGATGGCCGACGGTGCCGGCCGTGGAGAGGTTGATGATCGCGCCGTCGTCGATGTCGTTCTGGGCGGCCATCGCCTGCATGGTCAGCAGGGTGCCCCACAGGTTGGTGTCGACCTGCCGCCGGTAGTCTTCCTCGGTGACGTCGGTGAACGGCGCGAACGTGTACACGCCCGCGTTGTTCACCAGGACGCGCACCGGCCCGAACGCCTCGCGGGCGGCGGCGAACAGCGCGGACACCTCGCCGCGGCGGGTCACGTCGGCCCGTACGGCGACGGCTCGACCGCCGGCCTCGGTGATGTTCCTGACGACCCGCTCGGCGGCGGTGTCGTCGGTGCGGTAGTTGACCACGACCGGGGCTCCGGCGGCCGCGAGCGCGGTGGCGATGCCGGCCCCGATGCCCTTGGCGGCGCCGGTGACCACGGCCGTGCGGTGGTGCAGTGTGTCGTTCATGGCGCCGACCGTAGGCACATCGGTTTCTTTTCGTAAGTACGTACCTTTTTGTAAGCTACTGCCGTGGCGGTGAGTGAACAGCTCCAGACGGCGTACCGGATGCTCGCCGGTGACACGTTCGACAGCCGGTGCGCGTCGCGACCGGTGATGGACCAGGTGACGACCCGCTGGGGCACCCTGGTGATCGCGGCGCTCGTCACCGGCCCGCACCGCTTCTCCGCACTGCACCAGCGCGTCGGCGGCATCAGCCAGAAGATGCTGTCGCAGAACCTCAAGTCGCTGGTGCGCGCCGGACTCGTCGAGCGGCACGTGGAGCCGACGGTGCCGCCGCAGGTCACCTACAGCCTGACCGCGCTCGGGGAGAGCCTCGCCGAGCCGCTGTGCGAGCTGCTGCGCTGGTTCGGCGAGCACACCGAGGCGATGCTGGACGCGCAGCGGCGCCACGACGCGGCGGCCTGACGCCGGTGCGCGTCGGCGGGGCCGGTCAGGTCGGCGACCACCAGCGCCCGAGCGAACTGGCGGCCGGGTCGTCGCTGCCCAGCAGCGCCGCCCACGGGTCGCCGGCCCCCTCGGTGGCGGCGTAGTCCAGCAGGTCCGCGCTCGGCGGCGCGTCCTGCGGCACGGTCGTCGGGTCGTCGCCGGTGCCCGGTTCGGCCACGGCGGAGGGGTCGCTCCACGGGTAGCCGTCCACCGGGGCCGGCGGCGTCAGTTCCAGCTGCTCGGGGAAGTCGGCCGGGCTCCAGTCGGCGTCCGGGTCGACGTCGGGGTTGGCGCCCACGACCGTCTCGGTGCTGACCGGCTCGCCGTCGTCGTCGGGCAGCTGCCACGCGTCGGGGCCGTCGCCGTGCGGCGGGTCGCCGCCGTCGTCGCCGGGCGTGTCGTCGGCGCCCAGGTCGGCCAGGTCCTGACCGTCCCCGAGCACCGACATCGGCTCGTCTTCGAGGTAGCCGGCGTCGGCGTGCCCGTCCTCGTGCCCGGGGTCGTCGCCGGAATCACCGGGGTCGCCGAGGTCGTGGGCCTCCGGGTAGCCGCCGGGGTCGTCGTACCCCAGCGACTCCTCGGCCCCGGGAAGGTCGCCGGTGTCGGCGGAGGTGTCCCCGGTGTGGTCCTCGTCTTCGGGCCAGCCGCCCCAGTCGTGATCCATGTGTTACCCCTGAGCCTCGGCCGGGTCGACCGGCGCCGCCGGGAGGATCTGGCGTACGCGCACCAGCACCTCGTCGAGCTGTTTGATCCGGGCCCGGAGCCCTTCGCGTTCCTGGGCCAGGGCCGCCTTCTTCTTGGCCCGGCCGGCCTTGTCCTCGGCCATCGCCTTGTCGATGTTGGCGATGTGGGCGTCGAGCTGCTGCAGGCGGCGCTCGATCGCCTCGTCGAGGGCGAGGGTCAGCGCGTACTGCAGGTCGGTGAAGCGGTGCATGATCTCGTCGGAGAGGGCGGCCCGGGCTTCGCCCATCACCTCGCGCAGCCACTGCCGGGCCTGCTGCCGGTCGGCCATACCCTTCCGCTTGAAGATCATATAGGCGCCGGCGGCGAGGCCGATGCCGATCCCGACGACGGGCAGCGCGACCGACGCCGCCGTCAGGGCGCCGCCGCTGAGGCCGAGCGCGCCGACCCCGGCCGTGGCACCGGTGATCGCCCCCCGGCCGGCCATCATCGCGATACCGGCGCTGGACATGACCACCATGCCGCCGTCGCCCGGGGCCTTGTCCGGCCGCCGGGTCGAGGTGAGCGCGTGCCGGAGGCGGGCGTTCAGCTGGCGCAGCACGTAGTGCAGCTCGTGCGGGTGGAACACCTGGGCGAGGACCCGCTCGCCGACCTTGCGGAAGCGGAACTCCAGGTCGTGCGAGAGCCGCACCGACAGGGCGTGCAGGGAGCGGTCGACCTCCTCGGGAAGGTTCTTGATGTCGCCGCTGCTCGCCTTGTCGATCTTGTTGAGGTACTCCTCCTGCAGCTTGCCCACATACGTACGCAGCCGCGTGGTGGCCTCGACCCGGGCCCGCTGCGTCTCGGTGTTGAGCGCTAGGGACCACTGGCGGGACTCGGTGCGCTTGCGGGCGGCGACCTTCGCACGTTCGTCCTTGGCGCGCTGCGCGTCGGCCGGGTCGGGGTCGGTCGCCTTCATCTTCTCGCCGATCTCCACGTCGAGGCGGATCACCTCGCTGCGGACCGAACGCAGCACGTTCGCCAGCTGGATCGCGTGGCCCTTGCGGGACAGCTCGATCAGCGCGTGCTGCAGCTCGGCGATGCGCGACTCCTTGATCAGCTCCGCCTGCGCCTCGCCCTGCATGGTGATCGCCATCTCGGCCAGCCGCGCCGACACCGGGAACCACGGCGCCGTGCCGAACCGGGGCGCGTGCGCCTGCAGCTGTCCCTTGTTGTCGGCGAGGATGGTGCGCCAGCCGTGGTTGGCGTCGACCTTGGTCAGCGCGAACAGCACGAAGTTGACCCGCTTGCTCGCCTCGATGAGGAAGTCCAGCTCCGGCTTGGAGAACGGCGAGGACGAGTCGACGACGAACAGCAGCGCGGTGGCCCGTTCGACGGCGTCGAGCGCGATCTCGGCGTGCATCGGGTCGAGCCCGCCGACGCCCGGGGTGTCGATCAGCGACATGTACTGCAGCAGCGGCGCGGAGTGGTGCACCTCGATCCGCCGCGGCGGGCGCATCCCCTCCGGCACCCGGCCGAACACGGTGCCCCAGTTGCGCAGGTCGTTGTGGGTGAGCGAGATCGGGTCCTCGCGTCCGGGCACCCACGCGCGGGCGGAGTGCTGCGCCGCGTGCCGGAACTCCAGGAACGCCGACGTCGCGACGGCCGCGTCCACCGGCGACAGGTTCGGCACGCCGATCAGCATGTTCGTCAGCGAACTCTTGCCACGCTTGGTCTCCCCGACGATCACGATCGACGGTCGGGTGACGTCGCGGCGCTTCATCACGTCCAGGTCGGCGGCCGCATCGGGGTCGATCTTGCGCAGGAACGCCAACCCACCGTCGACGCCCTGCTTGAGCAGCTTCTGCAGGGCCGCTTCCGGGTTGGGTCGCTGGCCTCCGGCCTGTTGCTGCTGGGCGGGCGCTGTCACCGGTCCTCCTCGTTCGCACGGCTGTTGGTCGAACGGCCGGCGGCCGTCTGGTACACGGTGACGATCGGTGGCCGCAGCACCCGCCCGGTCCGGTCGGTGTAGCCGGGCACCTCGACGGCGGCGATCGTGCCGGCCTGCGTCGGGTCCTTCGTCGGCGTGGTGCCGCCGGCCTCGTGCCGCGCCGGGTCGAACCGGTCGCCGAGCGGCTCGACGCTGGTGACGCCGGCGTCGGCCAGCGCCGCGTTGAGCCGGTCGGAGAGGGCCTTGCTGGTGACCCGGTCCCGCACGTAGATGCAGGCCCGCACCAGTGCGGCACGGTCGGCCTCGGTGCGCGAGCCGTCCCCGCCGCCGCTGCGCTGGGTCGTGTGGGCGTTCACCGGAGGGGCCGAGGTCGGCGCGCCGGAGACCGGGGCGACGGCGCCGACCGGCCGGCGCACCGAGCGCCCGGCGACGACCAGGATCACGAGCGTGATCAGGCCGGTGACGCCGGCGCCGAGCAGGGCCGCCAGGGCCGGGAACGGCGAGAAGACCGGCGCCTTGCAGTCGGCCAGCTCCTTGTCGGCCCGGGCGCGCGCCTCGGCCTGCGCCTGAGCCTGTGCCTGGGCCTGCGCGTCCTGCTTGCTCTTGTCGGCGGCGGCGTCGCCGAAGTTGCTGTCGGCCGTCGGCGTGGCGGTCCGCGGGGCGAGGCCGCCGCTGGTGGGGCTCGGCTGGGCGGTCGGCTGCGCCGGTGCGGTGGTGGCGACGGCCGGCACGAGATCGGCCCCGTTCGGCGGGCATCCCGGCGGGGTGGACCGGCTGACGAGGCCGACCACGATCGCGGTCACCAACGCGAGCACCGCCGCCGCGGCTCCGGCGAGCACCCGCAGGCTGTTGGGAGACATCCGTTCGCTCCTAGTTGAACCGGGCCTGCCCGCGCACGCGCTGGGACAGCAGATAGAAGCCACGATGCGCGACGAGCGCAACCCGTGACTGGGCGGGGCTGGCTCCGGCGACGGCGTATGCGCGCCACCGGGTGGCGGCTTCGAGGGCGGCCTTCACCAGGTTCTCGTTCGGGGCGCCGGGCAGGCTCAGGATCCAGTGCGGGTCGCTGGACAGGGCGAGCTTGGTCAGCTCGTTCTGCATGTCGTCGGGCAGCTCGACGGCGCCGGTCGTCACCAGCTGGGCGGCCTCCAGCAGCCGCAGCCGGTGGTAGTCGGCCTGGCCGAGGACCCGTTCGATGGCGTCGCGCAGCAGTTCCCGGTCGGCCGGCCGTTCGGCGTGGCTGGCGATCTTCTCCAGGCTGGACAGCCCCCAACCGGCCTTGATCGCGTCGCTGCGCCACCGGAACGCCTGGTCGAGCGTCTGCCGCAGCCGCATGAACCCGGAGGCCTGCAGCAGCAGCCGCACCAGCTCACCGGTGGCCAGCTGCGGCCGCTGGACGAGCATGTGGATGGCGAAGCTGATCCCGTAGAGGTCGAGCAGGCGCAGCAGGCGTTCCCTCGACTCACGGGTGACGACCGACTCCCGGGAGCAGAACAGGTCGACGGAGGCGAGCAGCACCTGGCGCTCGACCTGGGGCAGGGCGGACAGCTGCCGCAGCGCCTCGCAGTCGGCGGCGGTGAGCCGGCCGGCCTCGGTGGTCTCGGCGAGCAGCCCGACGATCGGAACGACGTCGGAGACCACCCGCCGCAGCACCTTCGCCTGGTCGGAGGCGAGCGGCTCGGCGACCGGCCACGGGTCGGCGCCGCTGCCGGCGAGCTTGTCCACCTTGTTGAACAGCCCGAGCGAGTTGATCGGGTTGCTGGACAGCCGCGCCGACATCGACCGGAACGCCTCCAGGGCCTGCACGTCGTCCTCGCGCACGGACTGGGTGAAGACGTAGATGATCGCCTCCGACCCGGACAGCGCACGCGCGGAGTCGTCGTCGATGTCGTCGTCGATCGGCGCCTCGTTGAACAGGAAGCGCCGCGCCTGGTCGGAGACGGCCGTGTTGGCGCTGGCGAGGCCGGGCGTGTCGATGACGGTCAGGTCGCGCAGGTGGTTGCTGGTCAGCGTCACGTCCACGTAGGCGATCTCCGAACGCGGCACGCCGAGACGCTGCGGGATCATGCCCGCCTCGTCCAGCGGCAGGCTGGCGCGGGTGCCGTTGTGGCGCACGACGTCGACCCGGTCGGATGCCCCGTACCGGAACTGCGTCACGATGCGGGTGCACTCGCCGACCTCGGTCGGCGCGACGCGGCGGCCGATGAGCGCGTTGACGAGGGTGGACTTACCGGCTTTCAGCCGTCCGGCGATCGCCACCCGTAGCGGCTCTCCGAGCCGTCGGCGCACGTCGAGAACCTGCGCCTGGGTCGCACCGCCGAGTCGGTGGCCGACCTCCTGGCAGAGGTCGGCCACCCGCGAGCTCAAGGGTCCTGGTGCCATCTATGAAGTTTCGTCCTGTATGTGATCGGTCGGTCGGGGCGTCGACTCATACTGTCGCGGATCCGCAAGTGGTACCAGTGGCGACACCCGCTGGCACGCACGTTCGTATCCCCGACACGACAGTAGGAACCGCGGGTGTACTGGGCCACAATGGCGTCGTGGCCGTCATCCGGACGGTCCCGTAGTGTTCGCTGTCGGCGTTGCTCTTGCTCGCTGGCTGGTATGTGGTCTGTATCGGTCAGCGACAACAGTACGAATATCCTGCCCGCGGCAGGATCCCATGTTTGTGCCAGCCCGTGGGGAGGACAGGAGTGCCGGAGTCGCCGGAGGGTGCTGTAGGTTCGGCGCCCGTGGTGGGTCGCGCCCGTGTGGCGGATCCGGCCGAGCCGTCGGAGTCGTCGGACCCGGTCGCCGCCCTTCTCGCGGCCGCCGCCGCGACCCTGCGCGACCCGGGACTTGTCGTCATCACCGGGGCGCCGGGCAGCGGCCGTTCGACGCTGCTGCGCCGCCTCCAGGAGAGCTTCCGCGGCACCGTCTACGCCGGTGGCGGCCTGGCGATGCTGCGCGGCGTCCCGGCGCTGCCGCTGGCCCGCGCCGTCCGGGTGCGGCTGCCCGTGCACGACCCGGCCCTGCTCGCCGAGGCGGTCCGTTCCCGGGTCCGGCAGGGCCTGCTCCTCATCGACGACCTGCAGTGGGCCGACCCGCTGACCGTCGCCGCGCTGCCGGCGATCGCCGCGCACTGCCGCGTGGTGATCTCGTTGCGCACCCCGCACCGGCTGCCGGCCGAGGCGGAGAAGGCGTTGCGCGCCGCGGCCGCGTCGTGGCTGTCCGCGCCGCCGCTGCCGGCCGCCGCCGCGCAGGCGCTCGTGCAGCAGTTGGCGCCGGCCGCGTCCCCGGCCACCGTCGCCGACGTGGTCCGCCGCGCCGGCGGCATCCCCCTCGCCCTGACGACCCTGGCCCGCCGCGCCGCGGCCCGCAAGGACGGCGCCCCCGACCCGGGCGCCGACGGTTCGGGGCTGGCCTACGCCGTCGCCGCCGCACTGGCCGACCTGGCCCGCCCGGCCCGTACCGCCATGGCGGCCCTCGGCCTGCTCGGCCGTCCGGCGCAGGCCGCGCTCCTCGGTGAGGGCGTCGCCGAGCTGGCCGCCGCCGGCCTGATCGACCTGACCGACGGGGTCGCGACCCCGCTGTCGCCGTACGTCGCCGAGATCGCCGCCGGGCTGCTCGACCGGACCGAGCGGGTCGCGCTGCACCGGCGGCTCGCGGCCGTCGTCCCGCCCCGCGAGGCGGCCCGCCACCTCGCCGCCGCCGGTGCGTCGGGCGAGGCCTACACGGTCGCCGTCAGCGCCGCGGCCGCCACCAATTCCTCGGGGGAACGGGCGGAGCTGCTGCTGCTCGCCTGTGAGCTGCCCGGCGTGGTGGTGGCGCCGGATGTTCGGCTCGCGGCGGCCAGTGCGGCTCTGGTGGCCGGCCGTCCCCAGGCGTGCCTGCGGGTGATCGGCGGCGCCGGTGAGCCGTTCGAGGTGCCGCCGGCCATGCTGCCCACCGCCGCCGTGCTGCGCGGGGAGGCGCTGCTGCAGACCGGTGCGGCCGGGGCGGCGCGGGTGGCCGTCGACGACGTTCCGGACGATGCGGCGCCGGAGATCGTCGGCGCGCGGGACCGCCTCCGGCTGCTCGGCCTGCTCGGTGCGGACCGGGCCGCCGCCGAGGCGGAGACCGCCCGCATCCGTGCCCGCCACGGCGACGAGCCGGCCCACCTGGGCCTGCGTGCCGCGCTGGCCGCGGTACGGGCCGCGTCGCGCACCCCAGGCTGGGAGTACGGCCTGGCCAGTGCCGCCGCGGCGGCCGGCACGGGCGGCGACCCGCTGGCCGCGCGGTGGAGCGCCTGGCTGCTGGTGGAGACCCTCGCGGCGGACGGGCGGCTCGGTGACGCCGCCGGTGCGGCCGCGACCGCCGGTGCCGCGTGCGCGGCCGACCTCGCCTACAGCTGGCAGACCCGGTTCCTCGCGGCGGAGCTGTGGTGCACGGCGCTGCGCGGCGCCGACCTCGACGACGTGACCCGCCGGGCCGGCGACCTGACCGACCGGACGCTGCCGGCGATCGCGCGCGGCTACGCGGCCGCGGCGGCGAGCCTCGCCGAGGCCGACGGCGGGCTGCTGGCCTCCGCCCGTTCCCGGCTGGGAGAAGCGGGACGCGGTCCGGCGGCCGCGGTCGTGGACTGGGTGTCGCGGGAGGCGGCCTGGCTCGACGGCCAGCCCGACCTCGCCTCGGCGGCCCCGGAGACACCGGCGCCGCCGCTGCTGGAGGGCCTGCGCCGGATCACCGCGCACTGGGCCGCCTACGACGGCGGGCGTCCCGGCCCCGACGGCGCGTTCGCGGCGCTCGGTGCCGCGGCCGATCCGCCGGCGGTCAGCCAGACGATGGCGGCGTGGTCCGCTCGCTCGGCCGACGCGTTCGGTCCGGCCGCCGACGCCTGGCACGACGTGGCCCGCCGCGAGGAGGTCCGCTGCCTGCTCGCCGCCGGGGTGCTGGACGACTCGGCCGACCGCGCGGTGCCGGTGCTGCTGCGCGCCGAGAAGCTCGCCGAGGAGGCCGGCCTGGTGGTGCTGCTCGGCCGGGCCCGGCGGGCGCTGCGCCGGCACTCGGTGCGCCGCGACACCCGTGGCCGGCGGGCCGGTGACGAGCTGACCGACCGCGAACGGGACGTGCTGAAGCTCGTCGCCAAGGGGGAGCCGACCCGGCGCATCGCCGGTCAGTTGGGAATCTCGCGCGAAACGGTGGAGACCCATATCCGCGCGGGTATGCGTAAGCTCGGCGCCCGTACCCGCACCGAAGCAGCCGCGCTGGCGATGGAGAACCTCACGTGACGGACCGATGACCGGTGAACCCACGGCACCGCGCTACATCGTCGACGGCGGGGCCGAAGCGACGAGCGTTCTGCGCCGGCTGGCGCGTGCCGGCTGGACCACCCGCGAAGGCTTCGCCCTGCCCGAGACCACGTGGGACGTGACCGACGCGAAACTGGTGCTGTTCGGCCGCGTCGCCGACTCCGACACCGCCGAGCTGGCCGTCCTGGCGGCCGCCCGCGGTGCCGGTGTGGTGGCGATGTCCGACGTCGCCAGCGATGTGGGCCGTGCCCTGCTGGCCGACCTGACCCGGATCGGACCGGTATCGACCGATCCGGATGCGCCGGTGGCGGGGGAGAGCGGCGACGGCGGTGCCGGTTCGGGGCCGCAGCTGGCTCCGGAGCAGCGGGCGCTGCTCGAACGGCTCGCCGGCGGGGAGACGATCGCGGCCGCCGCCGCGGCGGAGTTCCTGTCGTTGCGCACCGCCAACCGCCGCATCGCCGAGGCCCGCGAGGTGCTCGGGGTGCGGACCACCCGCGAGGCCGTGCTGGCCTACCTGCGTATCCGCAAGGACTCCTGAGTGGAGATCGTCGTCGCGGCCGAGCACACGCTCGACCGCGACGAGATCGTGGACCTGTACGACAGCGTCGGCTGGACGGCGTACACCGCCGACGTCGACCAGTTGATGCGTGCGCTCGCCGGTTCCCACCTGGTGCTCACGGCGCGTGACGGTACCGGTGCGCTCGTGGGGCTGGCGCGAACGATCTCCGACGGGGAGAGCGTCTGCTACGTGCAGGACATCCTGGTGCGTCCCGCCGCGCAGCGGCACGGCGTCGGCCGCGCCCTGATGGACGAACTGCGTTCCGTCTACGGCCACTGCCGCATGTTCCTGCTGACGACCGACGCCGACGGCGACGCCGGTGCCTTCTACCGCGCGTCGGGCCTGGTCCCGCACGCCGAACGCGGCCTCATCGCCTACAGCCGCCCCTAGAGCGGATCCGGTTCGACACCGGCGATCGCCGCCAGGTCCGCCTCGGGGATGTCCAACGCCCGGGCGATCCTGCGCACCAGGTCCGGCGTCGGCGGGCGTCCTCCGTGCCGAACGGCGGTGACGGTCGACCTCGCCCGTCCGGTGCGCATGGCCAGTTCCATCGTCGTGACCTGCCGGATGTCCATGAGCCGTCCGAGCACGGCACCGAACGGATGCGGCTGCGACTGCGACTGCCTGGCCTCGACGTGGCCCGGCTCGATCAGCGTGGTGCCGACCTTCGCCTGCACCGACAGCAGCCGGTCGCCGTCGAGGCGGACCCGCGCGGAGAACGGCAGCGGCTGCCCCACCCCGCTGTGCACCATGCCCGGCACGTAGACGTCGACGAAGGGTTCGGTACCGCCGGCCCCGCGCGGATACGCCGGCCCGGCCCGGGTGACCCGCCACGCGCGGTCCCACCACGGCAACTCGTCGAGCAGCCCGTTGAGGAACGGCAGCAGAACGGCGAGATCGACCGGGGCCGACGGTTCGGCATGCCCGGTGTCGGGCCAGTGGCGCAGAGCGTCGAGCACCGCGGGGTCGAGCGGGCGGCCGGAGACATTCATCGCCACAGATTAGGCGTCGCGGCGTTCGACCAGAACGAGCGCGACCCCGAGCGGCACCAGCGCCCACGCGGCCATGACGGCCAACGCGACCGGCGGGGCCAGCAGGTGCGTGTACACCGACTGCGCGCCGCCGACGGTCACGACCTGGTCGGCGAGCGCGGCCGGCAGGACGGCCCCGACCCGTTCGGCCCACCGGCCGGGAACGTTGCCCAGGATGATCGGCAGCCCGTACCAGAGCAGCACCAGGGTCACGATCGACGCCACCGCCGACCGGGTCAACGCGGCCAGCCCCGTCCCGAGCAGCCCGCACATCACCACGGACAGGGCGAGCACGGCCAGCGCGCCGACGGTGTTCTCCGCCGGCCCCGGCTGGCCGTTGATCACCCGGTCGCCGATGATCGCGTTGACGGCCAGCTCGGTCAGGACCACCGCCCCGGCGCCGGCGCCGGCCGCCACGAGGCCGACGAGCAGCGCCTTCGCGCCCAGCACCAGCCGCCGCCGGGGCATGGCGACGAACGTGGCGCGGATCAGGCCGCTGCCGTACTCGCCGGTGACGGAGAGGATCCCGAGGACGGCCACGCACAGGGCGGCGATCCATCCGGCGACCGGCGGCAGCCACGACACGTAGCTGTCGGCCTGCCGTTCGGCGGGGACGTTGTCCCACTGGGCGACGGCGGAGAACGCCAGCAGGCACATCAGCGCCGCCCCGCCGAACCCGCCGGCCAGCAGCCACCAGGTGATCCGCACCGTCCGCAGCTTGATCCACTCCGCGGCGACGGCGTCGCCGAACGCGTTCACGTCGTCGCCTTCAGGTAGAAGTCCTCCAGCGACAGCCCGTCGCCCAGGGCGGCGAGGGGCGCGTCGGCGACGACCCGGCCGCGCACCACGATCACCACCCGGTCGGCGGTCCGCTCGAGTTCGCTCATCAGGTGGCTGGACAGCAGCACCGTGCGCCCCTGGGCGGCGAACCCGCGCAGCAGGTCCCGGATCCAGCGCACCCCGTCGGGGTCGAGCCCGTTGACGGGTTCGTCGAACAGCAGCACCGGCGGGTCGCCGAGGAGCGCACCGGCGATCCCGAGCCGCTGCTTCATACCGAGCGAGAACCCGCCGACCCGCCGCCGGGCCACGTCGGACAGCCCCACGTCGGCCAGCACCTCGTCGACCCGCGTCGCGGGCAGCCCGGCGGCGCGGGCCTGCCAGCGCAGGTGGTCGACGGCCCGCCTGCCGCCCGCGACGGCGGACGCGTCGAGCACCGCCCCCACCTGCCGGGTCGGCCGGTCCAGGCCCCGGTAGGCGGCGCCGTTGACGGTGGCGGTGCCGGCGTCGGGCCGGTCGAGGCCGAGGATGATCCGCATCGTGGTGGACTTGCCGGCGCCGTTCGGGCCGAGGAAGCCGGTCACCTCGCCGGGGCGGGCCGTGAACGTCAGCGCGTCCAGCGCCGTCGTCCCGCCGTAGCGTTTCGTCAGTTCGCACACTTCGATCACGGCGCACAGCCAACCGCCGCCCGGCGGGACGCGCATCGGAGCACGGGATGAGCGACCGTGGGTGGAGGCGCCTGCGCCGTGGGATCGCTACCGTGACCCGGTGGACGACGACGGCCTGGCCATCCCGCGGCTGCGCCCGGCGCAGCTGATCGCCGTCGACGCCGCCGTCGCGGCGCTCTACACCCTGGTCACGGCCCTGACCGCGGTCGCCTGGGTGGAGCTTCCGACAGGTCTCGTCGTCGGCTGGGTCGCGCTGGTGGGGCTGCCGGTGGCGGTGCGCCGGGTGTGGCCGAGGCCGGTGTTCGCGGTCGTGCTGTGCGCCTCCGCGCTGGGGCTCGTGGTCGGTGTGGTCGGCGATCCGCTGCTGGCCGCCGCGTACGCGCTGTATCCGCTCGCGGTGGCGACGCCGCGGCGCCGCCGCGAGCCGACGCTGGCTCTGGGCGTTCTGAGCGGAATGCTGTTGCTCGTCGGGTCGGTGATCGGGACGGAGCGGCCGTTCCCGGCCGGCGTCGTGGTCACCTCGGGGGCCACCCTCGGCCTGGCGTGGACGCTCGGCCGGGCGACCCGGGAGCGGCGCCGGGCCCGGGCCCGGGAGATGACCGACCTCGCCGAGCGCGCCGTCGTCGAGGAGCGCCTGCGGATCGCCCGCGACCTGCACGACGTCGTGTCGCACACGCTGAGCCTCATCGGGGTGAAGGCGGCGATCGCCAATCACGTCGCCGACAGCCGTCCCGACGAGGTCCGCGACGCCCTGCGGGTGATCGAGGCGACCAGCCGCGACGCCCTCGTCGAGATGCGCCGGATGCTCGGCGTCCTGCGGACCGACGACACCGATCTTTCCCCCGCCCCCGGGCTCGCCGACCTCCCGGATCTCGTGGCCGTCGCCGCCTCCGCCGGGGTCCAGGTCGATCTGGTCGAACGGGCACCGGGACGGCTCCCGGCCGGTGTGGAGCTGACCGTGTACCGCATCGTCCAGGAGTCGCTCACGAACGTCATCCGCCACGCGGCACCGGCCCACTGCCGGGTGACCGTCACGGGCGGCGACGGCGACGTGACGATCGACGTCGTCGACGACGGCCCCGGCGTGCGGCCGGACAGCGGCCCCGGCCACGGCCTGCACGGCATCCGCGAACGCGCCCAGCTGCACGGCGGCACCTGCACCGCCGGCCCACGCAACGGCGGCGGCTTCGCCGTGACGGTCGTCCTGCCGGTGAACGGCCGGGAGGACGCCGCGTGATCCGGGTCCTCGTCGTCGACGACCAGGCGCTGGTGCGGGGCAGTTTCCGGGTGCTGGTCGACAGCGATCCGGAGCTGAGCGCCGTCGGGGAGGCCGGCGACGGCGCCGAGGCCGTCGACCTGGCCCGCCGGGAACGACCCGACGTGGTGCTGATGGACGTGCGCATGCCGCACGTCGACGGCATCGAGGCGACCCGGCGCATCTGCGGCGACCCCGACCTGGCCGGCGTGCGGGTGCTGATCCTGACGACGTTCGACCTGGACGAGTACGTGTACGCGGCGCTGTCGGCCGGGGCGAGCGGGTTCCTGCTGAAGAACGCCCCACCGGCGGACCTGCTCGCCGGGATCCGCGTCGTCGCCGCCGGGGACGGGCTGCTCGCCCCGTCGGTGACCGGGCGGCTGATCGCCGAGTACGCCCACCGGCCCCGCCCCGCCCCGGTGCTCGGCCGGCTCCTCGACCCGCTCACCGCCCGCGAACGGGAGGTGCTCCTGCACGTCGCCCGCGGCCTGTCCAACCCGGAGATCGCCGCGCACCTGCGGGTCAGCGCCGCGACGGTGAAGACCCACATCGGGCACCTGCTCGACAAGCTGCACGCCCGCGACCGGGCCCAACTGGTGATCGTCGCCTACGAGTCCGGCCTCGTCACCGCCCGGAACGCCGCTACCTGAACACCGGCTCCGGCTCGCTCTGGCGGCGGCGCAGCAGCACCCAGAAGATCCAGCCCATGCCGATGATGAACCCGAGGCTGATCATCCGGTACAGCAGCACCGCCGCGATCGAATCGGACGTGGTGAGCCCACCGGCGACCAGCCCGATGATGAGGGCGCTGTCCACCAGGCCGAGACCGCCCGGCACGATCGGGATCGACGCGGCCGCCATCCCGGCGCAGTAGGCGATCAGCAGCTGCGTGGCGGTGATCGTGTCGGCGCCCACCGCGATGCACGCCATCCACAGGCACGCGGCGTCGAGGAGCCAGTTCGCGACGGCGAACCACGCCGCCACCGTGAAGTCGGCCGGCCGCAGCCGCACCGTCCGCAGCTGCGCCACGAACGACACCACCCGGTCCCGGCCGTGTTCCTCCGGCCGGCGCCGCAGCCGGTTGACCCGCGCCAGCAACGCCCCGGCCGGCTGCACCAGCCACTGCGGCCGCCGCGCCACGGCCCGCACCGCACCGGCCAGCAGCGCCGCCACCGCGATGTAGGCCAGCAGCGTCGACCAGTTCGCGCTGCCGCGGGTGAGGATCGCCCCGACGACACCGATCGCAACCAGCGCACCGGCGGACAGGATCCCGGACAGGGCGATGCACCACGACGCCACCGCCGCCGAGGCCCCGAACCGGCGCATCTGCCGGAAGTTGAACGACGTCGAGAACGCCGGCCCGCCCGGCAGCGTCACGCTCAACGAGTGCGCCGCGTACGCCATCCCGACGACCCGCCGCAGCGGCACCTTCGTCCCCGCCGAACGCAGCAGCCGCCGCTGCATCCGCGCGTACACACCCATGGAGGCGATCTCCACCACCAGCGCACCGGCGAGCCACCCCGGATGCGGCGAACGCAGCTCCTTGACCGCCTGCGCGAGGGACGGCCAGCCGATGACCAGTTCGACCGCGAGGATGGCGACCACGACGGCGACGGTGACGACGGTGCGGCGCCGGCGCCGGAGGGCCGCGTCCTGACAGCGCCGACGCCGCGTCGTGACGGCCGGATGGGTGGTGACGCGCTCCGTGATGTCCGTCGTGCCCGTGACGGCCGGCACGACGTCACCGTCCGCAGCCCGGGGGCTGGTCGGTGACGCCGGCGGGGACGAGCCGACGGTCATGCAGCCCATGCTTCCACCGGCTCGGCCCGCGATCGGTCCGAACGAACGTCGTTCAGGTCACATCCGGGACATTTAACAGTCGTCGTGCGGCCTTTCGCCCCTGTTCGAGCGCTTTCCGCCGGCCGGCGCCCGACCGTCAGCGGCCGGCGCGGCTCTTCTCGTGGCGACTGCGCGCCGTCGACACCGGCCGCGTCTCGTCCACGAACCGGGGCAGCAGCGGCTCGTCCGCGCGCAGCCCGACCAACTCGTCGGCGATGGCGGCCATGATCCGCTCGGTGGCCCGCATCGCCGTCCCGTGCGCCCCGTCGGCCGCCAGATCGGCCAGCTCCACCGGCGCGCCGAAGTGGACCCGCACCACCGGCCGCACGAAGATCGCCCGGACCACGGAGAAGACCATCTCGATCGGCCCGGCGTAGGCGACCACCTCGTGCGCGCCCCACTGCGCCACCGGCACCACGGTCGCACCCGTCTTCAGCGCGAGGCGGGCAAGACCGGTCTTGCCCCGCTCCGGCCAGCCACCCGGATCCAGCCCGATGCGGCCCTCCGGATACATGGCGACCAGCGCACCCCGGGCCAGGGCCTCCTCCGCCTCGTGCAGCGCGTCGGCGGCGCTGGCCGAACGCCGGTTGACCGGAATGTGCCCGCACCGGCGCAGGATCGGCCCCACCACCGGCACCCGGAACAGTCCCGCGGCCGCCAACAGCCGCGGCGACAGCCGGCGCACCCGCATCGCCGCCACCAACGCGATCGGGTCGAACGTCCCGATGTGGTTGCTCGCCACGATCACCGGCGTGCCCCGCAGCTGCGCCGGAATGTCGCCGGTGACGCGCAACCGCCCGACGAGCGCCACCGCGAACCGGGCGGCGACCATCAACGCGCGCCACAGCGACGACGGCCGCCACTGCGCCGGAATCGCCGCCTCGCCGCTGCGCGGGGAAATGGGACTGCTCATCGGTCCGGGATCATGTCACGCGACGCGGTCACGTCGGAAGCGTCGCACGGGCAGGTCGCCGCCCTCCGCCCGACCGGCCGGGCCGACAGCTCACGTCCGCGCCGCCCGAGGTGCCCCACCCGGCATCCTCGATCGTGGACCCGGGGGAGTGCTTCGAGCGCGCACGGCCACCCGGCGGCGTCCCGACCGTGCGGGGCGCCGCCCGACCGCGTATACCCGGCCCCGTGCGCTCAGCCCGCGTCGCTGAGCTCGGCGAGGCGCGACTCCACCTCGGCCAGCTCCGCCCGCAGCCGCTCCGCCTGCCGCTGCGCCTCGTCCCGCGCCGCGGACACGATCTCCTCGACCGCCTCCTGCACACCCGGCACGTCAAGCATCGACACCATCTTCAGCGCCTCGGACGCCTTCACGATGTACGGCTTGGCCAGCGCCTTCGAGCCCTGCTGCGCGCTGACCATCCACTCGCCGTCGGTGTAGGCGACCGTGACGGTCAACGACGGCGCCGGCTTCGGCTTGGCCGCCTTACGCGCGGCCGGCTTCGGCTTCTCCGCCTCCGGAGTCCCGGCCGCCGCTGCTGCCGGCGCCGGGGCGGCCTTCACCGCGGCCGGCGGAACACTCTTCGTCGCGGCGACGGCAGCGGGCGCGGGGGAGACCGGCGGAGCGGTTTTGGTGGGCGACGGCGACACGGACGACTCCTCGGACGACACGGACGGAACGGGATCGGCACTCTTGTCGGCGGCCTTCACGGCGCCGTTTCCCTGCTGGTACGCCGCGGCGAGCGCCGGACCGGCCGGCGCCTCCGTACGCGGTGACGGCACCGGATCGGCCCGCCGGGGCGGCGCCTTCGTCGGCATCGCCAGATCGGTCGGCGCGAACGGCAACTCGTCCCGCCCGAACCGCACCACCACCCATTCCTCGGACACCTCGGGATCCGTCAACCGGATCACCTGCCCGACCTGCCCCACGATCTGACCGGCCGACTCCGTGAACACGACCTTGGGTTTGCGCCCCGCCGCCAACGTATCCCGGATCTTGGTCAGATCGGAGGTGCTCAGGCCGCGCGCCACCGCCGTCGCCATCGCGTCGCCCCTCCTCTCACGAACATGTGTACGGATGCTTTTCTAACAGGCCCCTACGACATTCCCGCCGTGGAGCCCCGCGACGCGCCGTCACGAGGGTTCATCGCCATCGTTAAACTCCGACCCGCCCGCACCCCGCACAAGCCTCCGAGGAACCATGCCACCGCGTACCGCACACCCGGTCACCGTCCCGTCGTGGCTGATCGTTCCCGGGGCGGCGCTGCTCGTCGCGTCGTTCGCGTGCTACGTGCAGCTCGTCCAGGCACATCCGGGCGTGGTGCTCGGCGGCCTCGACCTCGCCGTCTACCAGGGCGGCGGCGAAGCCTGGCGGCACGGCGAAGCGGTCTACGACAAGACGTTCACCCACGCGAACCTCGGCTTCACCTATCCACCCGTGACCCTGCTGCCCTTCGCCGTACTCTCCCTGATCCCGCACGCCACCGCGGCGAAACTGGTCGCCGTGGCGATCGCGGCCGCGGCCGGGCTGACGGCGTTCCTCGTCACGGGCGTGCTCGGGCACCGGGGGAGCGCCGGCCGGCTGGGCCTCGCCGCAGCGGCCACCGGCGTCGCGATCTGGCTCGAACCGGTGCACCTGTCGATGAACCTCGGCCAGATCAACGCGTTCCTCATGCTGCTGGTCGTCGCCGACTTCGTCCTCATCGGACGCACCCGCTGGGGCGGCATCGGCATCGGACTGGCCACCGCCGCGAAGCTCGTACCGGGCCTGTTCGTCGTCTACCTGCTCGTGACGCGCCGGTTCCGGGAGGCGATCACCGCCGGTGTCGCGTTCGTCGCCGCGACCGCGCTCGGCTGGATCGCCGACCCCGACGGCTCCAACGACTTCTGGATCGGCGGCCTCTTCTACCGCGACGACCGGGTCACCTCCGCCGTCAGCACCGAGTACATCTACAACCAGTCCCTGCACGGGCTCACCGCACGGCTGCTGCCCGAAGGGATCGCCGGCGTCGCGTGGATCCTGCTGGCGCTGCTGGTCGTCGTCGGCGGCCTCGCCCTGGCCCGGTTCGCCCACCGCCGCGACGGCGAACCGGCCGGGATGCTGGTGTGCGCGTTCACGGCGCTGCTCGTGTCGCCGATCGCGTGGACGCACCACTGGGTGTGGATCGTGCCGGCCCTCGTGTACGCCGCCGATCTGGTGCGCCGCGCCCCGGCCCGGCTGCGCACCGCCGTCGTGCTCCTGCCGACCGGGCTGCTGCTGGCGTTCCTGGCGTGGCCGCTGCGGGCGTTCGCCGGGTCGCCGCTGGTGCCGCGCGGCGTGCTGCTCTACGGGCCGGATCTCGACATCGAACGGCCGGCGCACCGCACGTTCGCCGAGGCGCTCACCGGCGAGACGTACACGCTCGTGGCCCTGGGAACGTTCGCGGTGGCGGCCGGGTGGCTGTGGCGCACCCGCCGCACGCACACCCCGACGGACGCGCCCGGAACAGTCGACCCGGAGCCGTCCGACCCGGAAATATCAGCGGTTCGATAATGTACATTATGTCAACCAAACTTTCTCCGGCCGCCGTGTAGAGAACCCCCGGACCGCTCCGACGTCCCCCACGAACAAGGCACCATGAGACGTCGACGAAGGAGCTGACCGATGAAGTACATGCTGCTGATGAACAGCAACGGCAACGCATGGGGCGGCGACGCGGGCCTGCCCGGCTGGAGCCCCGAGGACATCGACCGCATGATGGGGTTCATGGAGGACCTCAACAAGGACCTCCAGGCGCGCGGCGAATGGATCGACGCCCAGGGGCTCACCGGACCCCAGGACGCCAAACTCGTGCGCGCCCGCGACGGACAGCCGGTCATCACCGACGGCCCGTTCGCCGAGTCGAAGGAATTCCTCGCCGGCTACTGGCTGCTCAAGCTCGAGAGCGACGAACGGGCCGTCGAGATCGCCACCCGGATCTCCGTGTGCCCCGGACCCGGCGGCGCCCCGCTCAACCAGGAGATCCAGATCCGCCCGATCGCCGAACTGCCCTGACACCGCTCCCCCGGCGACTTAGTCGATCTTGCAGTTGGGGCAGGCGCACAACGCCGCGACTGCAAGATCGACGCAACGGGGCACCACCGCCCGGACGCTAACGTGTCCGCATGGCCACCGACGCGATCACCGGCACCGCCGCCGGCGTCCCCTACACCGCACTCCCGCCGAGCGCTCCCGGAAACGGCACCGCACCGCTGCTCATCGCGTGGCACATGATGGACGCCCCCCGCACCGACGCCGCGTTCGCCGCCGCACTCCCGCTGCACGACGTGCCCGCCTGGCGGGTCCACCTCGGCATGCCCTGGACCGGACGCCGCCCCTACCCACAGGGCGAGCAGGACGCCGGCGAGGACCCCGTCCGCAAATACCTCGAACCGGTGATCGGACAGGCCGTCACCGAGTTCCCCGACGCGCTCGACGCCCTGCGCCGCGAACTGCCCGTCGACGACGGCCCCGTCGCCGTCCTCGGCGGCTCCCTCGGCGGCGCCGTCGCACTGCGCGTTCTCGCCGAGGGGCAGACACCGGTCGCCGCCGCCGCCGTCGTCAACGCCGCCATCCGCGCCCGCACCGTCGTCGACCTCTTCGACACCGTGCGCGGCACCACCTACGAATGGGCCCCCGACGCCGAGACCACCGCCGACCGCCACGACTTCGTCGCACGCGCCACCGACATCGCCGCCCGCACACCCCAGCCGCCGCTGCTCGTCGTCTCCGGCGACGACGACTTCCCCACCTTCCGCCAGGACGCCTCCGCACTCGTCGCCGCACTGCAGGCGGCCTACGACTCCCCCGCCACCGTCGCCCTCGCAGCCGTCCCGGGCCTCGCCCATCCCCTGGCCGAACGCCCCGGCGAGCACCCCGCGCCACAGACCCCCGAGGCGCGCCGCGTCGACGAGGCGATCACCGCCTGGCTCACCACACACTGGACCCGCTGATCAGGCGCCCGACCAGACGACCTTCCCGTCCACCACCGACACCGACCCGGCGACCGTGAACTCCACCGACACCGGCGGCGCCGGCGCACCCCGGTACACGTACGACACCGTCGCCCGACCCTTACCGCCCTCGGCCGTGCGCACCGACACCGGCGGCGCCTCCGCCGTGGGCGTCCTCGTCACCGCCAACTCCACCGTCGGATACGTCTCGACCTTCCACGAGATCTGCGTCGAGTCCGCCTCGAACAGCTGCCCCCGCGAATGCTCGAACGGACACGTGCGCCCGCCCACCTTCGGCACGAACACCTGCTGCGCCGCGCACGCGTCCAACCGCGCCCGCACCTGCCGCTCCACCTCGGCCTTCGCCGTGTCCCGCACGGTCAGCGCCGGCTGCACCACCGTCGCCGTCCCGCCCCGCGCCAACGTGCCCGCCACCGGCACCTGCGCGGGCGCCGACGACATCAACGGATCGGTCTCCTCCCCCGCCACCGTGTACACCCCGAACAGCACAGTGATCTGCGTGCGCGCCGACGACGGCCGCCGCGCCGGCACCGTCACGGCCGCCACCCGCATCTGCTTCGCCGTCTCCGACACCGGATCGATCGCACCCGTCGCACCGGCGACGATGCGCCACTCCCCCAGCGGCCCACCCTCCGGCCGCTCCACCCGGATCGTGCCCGAACGACGTTCCCCCGCCAGGTCGTAACGAACCGCGACGTCGGCGGTGTCCTCGGACATCTCGCCCACCACCGCCACGACCGTCAACCCCGACGGCGGCTGATACCCCTCGGCCAGCGCCCCCGGCTGACACAACCGGCCCGGACACCCGACCAGCCGCACCGCCCGGTCCAGATCACCGCCGCGCAGCGCCGTCGCCAACTCCTCCACCGGCTTCTCCGGCGTATAACCCACCCACTGCACGAACCGGTAACCGCCGCACACCAGCAGCACGCTCAACACGACCGTCGCCACCAGGATCCAGCGCGTCCGCGGCGCCAACGAACGCCACCCGCGCCCCAGCACCCCCAGAACGCGCCGCGGCCACGGCTGCCCCGCGGCACGCGCACCGGACGACGGCTCGCTCGGCAGGTCCGCCGGACGCGGCGTCCCCACCTCGATCGGCTCCCGCTCGCTCATCGCCGGTAACTCTATGCGCCACCCGTCCCACCCGCTTATTCGCTTGCCCGGCGACCACCGCCCCGCGCACGATGCGACCCATGAACCGACACTGTCGACACCTGATGCCCACCGCCCCATCGGCGAGTGGAGCACCCCGACAGCAGAAGCTCACCGGAGGGACGGCGCCCAAGCCCCAGCGGTGACGGCATGACTGCCGCAGCGAAGTGCAGGTGGTCATGCCGTCGGTTCCTTGTCGCTCTTCCGGGCGGCACGGCATGACCGACACCGTTCTCGCCGGGCTCATCGCCGGATACGGGGTCGCGATCCCCGTCGGCGCCATCGGCGCACTCCTGGTCAGCCTCACCGCACGCACCTCGATGCGGATCGGCGCCGCCGCGGCCCTCGGCGTCGCCACCGCCGACCTGCTCTACGCCGTCGTCGCCGTGCTCGGCGGAGCGGCCATCGCCCGGTTCATCGCACCGGTCACCGGGGCGCTGCGCTGGACCGCCGCCGTCGTCCTCGTCGCCCTGGCCGCCCGCACCGCGTGGACGGCCTGGCGCGCGCACACCGCCGGGGCCACCGGGCAACGCGAGGTCGACGGGCTGCACAACCCGCCGCGGGCGTTCCTCGCGCTGCTCGGCCTGACCCTGCTCAACCCCGCCACGATCATCTACTTCGCCGCCCTCGTCCTGGGCCGGCAGGCCGCCGGCGGGGACACCGACGCAGGCGACGCGGCGGTCTTCGTGACGGCCGCGTTCGTCGCCTCGGCCAGCTGGCAGCTCCTGCTCGCCGGCAGCGGCGCCGTCCTCGGCCGCGTCCTGACGAGCCCGCGGGCCCGCCTCGGCACGGCGCTGGTGTCGGCAGCGGTGATCGCCGCGCTGGCCGTCACGCTGGTCGCGTAACCGCAGTCGATCTTGCAGTTGTGGCTGGGACACCGCGGGGCAAAACCGCACGCCCCGGGCGCCACAACTGCAAGATCGACGGGCCTAGCCGAGGCGGGAACCCAGCGGGGTGCCGAAGCGGGCCGCCGTCGCCTCCTTCAGGCCCCGCGGGAACGCGCGCCTCGCGTCGCGGTGCACCGACAACAGGCGACGCTGAGCGGCCGCGTCCCCGGACCACGCCGCCACACAGTCCTCCGGCGCCACGTTCGCCGCGGCCAGGATCGCTCCGGCCGCCCCCACCAGGCCCGCGTAGGCCGTCAGCAGCACCGAACCGGTGTACAGCGCGCCGTCCCACGACTCCAACGTGGTCAGGAACCGTTCGGGCTCACCCGTCGAGTCCTTCATCCCCGCGAGGGGCAGCCCGGGCAGCGCGTCGAGCGGAATGGGGCCACCGGCCGTTCCCGGATAGTGGTAGCCGAGCACGGGCACCGAACCGGCGGCCGCCGACACGGCCGAGTAGTACGCGCCGAGGTCGGTAGCCGTGCGCGGCGGCGCCACCAGCACCCCGTCCGCCCCGGCCGCGACGACACCCGCGACGCGCGCCGCCGCCGGCTGCCACCAGTCGCCCGAGGCACCCGACACCACCGGAACGTCCGGGCAGGCCGCCTTGACCGCCGCGACGAGTTCGGCCCGCTCGGTGTCGGTGAGCGCGGACGCCTCCCCCGTGCTGCCGGCGATCACGATCGCGTGCACGCCCTCGCCGACGAGGCGGGCGGCGTGTTTGGCGGTGGTGGCGAGGTCGACCGCGCCCTCGTCGTCGAAGAAGGTCAGCAGCGCGACGGCGACACCGTTCCAGAGCAACGTCATGGGCCCATCCTCCCCCGGCCCAGAAGTTGATCAAGCCTCCCTTGCCAGGAGAGGGAGAAGTACGTTCGAGATCACATCGCGTAGGTGCGTCCTAGGACGCTAGTATTGGGCGCCCGGACGAAGCGGGCACACGGGGAGTCGTTACGGTTAGGGCACCCTTACCAACGCCGATGACGGGGTCACCGCGTGCACCCAGAAACACCCGTGGGCATCCTGCCGGGCCTGTCCGCCGCCGAGCGCGCCCACGCCGCCTGGCTCGCCGGACACCGACCCGACCTCGCCGCCCGCTACACCACCGCGCTGCCCGGCGCCCGCGCCACCGTCCTGGCCAAGCTGTGGGGCGCCATGGTGCGCGAGGAACTGCCCGGCCGCACCGCCGCCGCCCCGGACCGGGTCACGATCAACGGCCACGAGGTCCGCGGATCCGCGGCCGCCGCACAGCCGTTCGCCGCCGTCGCCCCGCAGTTCTCCCTCTCCGGGAACGTCATGCCGCACGCCGTCGCCGCCACGCTGTGGCCCGAACGGCCCGCGTTCGCCGCGGAGCTCGACGAGAGCGTCGCCAACCTGGCCCTGGCCCGCGCCGCCGACCCGCACCGCCCGGTCGACCCCGACAGCCTCGTCGCCGCCGAACAGTCCGTCGCCGACGGGCACCCCCTGCACCCGTGCTGCCGCACCCGCACCGGCATGGACACCGCCGACCAACTCGCCTACGCACCCGAACACCGGCCCGTCGTCCGCCTCGCCGTCGTCGAGGTGCCCGCCGGCCGCTGGCACGGCACGCTGCCGCCGATCCTGCCGGTGCACCCCTGGCAGTGGCACCGGCTGCGGGAGGAGTTCCCGTGGCTGCGCGACACCGGACGGCGGCTCCCGGCGCGGCCGCTGATGTCGCTGCGGACGTTCGCGACCGCCGACGGGCACGTCAAGACCAGCGTGGACGTGCGGATGACCAGCGCCGTGCGGGGCGTGTCCGCCGCCGCCGTGCACAACGGACCCGTCCTGTCCGCCCGGCTCGAACGGCTGCTGCGCGGCACCCCGATCGCCGTTCTCGCCGAACCGGGCGCCGGCAGCGTGCTCGTCGACGGCGCCCCGTACCGAGGGCTCGCCGTCGTGCGACGCCACGCGCCCACGCTCGGCCCCGACGAACGCGCACTCCCGTTCGCCGCGCTCACCGCCGGGCGCCCCTCCGCCGCCGAACTCGTCCACGCCGGCTACGGCGGCGACCCCCACGCGTTCCTCGGCCACCTCGCCGGCCTCGCCCTGCCCACCCTGCTGCGCCTGCTGGAACGCGGCATCGGCCTGGAGGCCCACGGCCAGAACCTGCTCCTCGTCGTCGCCCACCACCGCGCCGCCCGGCTGCTCTACCGCGACCTCGGCGGCGTGCGGGTGCACGGCCCCGACGCGGCCGGGCTCACCGGCGACATCCCCACCGACGACCCCGACGCGCCGGCGGTCAAACTGCTCGCCTCGTTCGTCTCCACCGTCCTCGCCGAACTCGTCACCCACCTCGCCCGACGCTTCGGCACCGACCCCGACGGGCTGTGGCGCACCGTCCTCGCCGCCGTCCCGCGCGACACCCCGCGCCGCGACGTGCTGCTGCGGCCCACGCTGCCGCTCAAGGCCCTCACCGCGATGCGCCTGCACGACACCGTCGAGGACATCTGGACCCCGCTACCCAACCCCATGGCCCGATGAGGTCCACCGCCGCCCGCGCCGCGACCGCCGTCGAACGCACCGACCGGGACCTGCGCGCCCTCGACCCGGCACTGCACGCCCGGTGGGCCGCCGCGCTCCCGCACGCCACCGACACCGCCGCCCGCCGCCTCCTCGCCGCCCTGCACCGCGAACGCCTCGCCGGCGTGCACACCGACGGCGGCCGCCTGTACAGCCCCGCCGGCACCGTCACCGCCCGGCACCACGGCTTCGGCCGCGCCGAACCGGTCGGCCCGCTGCCCACCGAGCCCGACGCGTTCCTCGACGCGCTGCTGTCCACAGTGGACCCCGCCGGCGGCCTCGCGGCGGAACTCGACAGCACAGTCGCGAACCTCGCCCTCGCCCTGGCGCGGCGGCCGTCCACGGTGGACCCCTTCGACGGGCCGCTCGACCCGGACGCCCGCGCCGTCGCGTTCGAACGCCTCGCCACCACCGGCCACAACCTGCACCCCTGCGGCCGGACCCGGCTCGGCTGGCACACCGCCGACGTCCTCGCCTACGACCTCGAAGCGCCGCCGCTGCACATCGCCTGGGTCGGCCTCAACCGCGCCCACCTGCTCGGCGACGACCTCGGCCGCCGGCTCGGCCACCCCGGCACCCGCACCCACGCCGCCCACCCGCTGCACCCGTGGCAACGCGCCCACCTGCGCCGCACCCGCCCCGACCTGTACGAGCGCGGCGCGTTGCGCGACCTCGACGACCCGGGAACGCCCGCCGCCCCCACCGCCGCACTGCGCACCCTGCACGTGCCCGGACACGGCTACCTCAAGCTCGCGCTCGACATCCAGGTCACCTCCACCCGCCGGAACATCTCCGTCGCCAGCACCCGCAACGGCCCCCACCTGTCCCGCCGCCTCACCGACCTGCTCGACGGCGAACCCGTCCTGCTGCTCACCGAACCGGCCGCGGCCGCCGGCGTCGGCCTCTCCGCCGACCGGGACCTCAGCGCCATCCTGCGCACCGGCCTCACCGGAGCGCTCGACCCGGGCGAGACCGCCGTGCCGGCCGGGGCGTTCACCGCCACCCTCCACAGTGGACGCAGCGTCGCCCAGGAACTGCTGCGCCGCCACGGCGGCAGCGCGGCGTCGTTCGTCGCCGGATACGTGCGGCTGGTCGTGCCGCCGCTGCTGCGCCTGGCCACCCGCTACGGCGTGGGCCTGGAGGCACACCTGCAGAACTGCCTGCCGACGTTCCGCCGCGGCCGGCCGCACCGCCTCGTCGTGCGCGACATCGCCGGGCTGCGGCTGCACCTGCCCCGCCTCGCCGCACGCGGTGGCGGCGCCGCGCTGTGGCCCGGTTCGGTCGTGGCCACCCTCGACGCCGACGTGATGCGCGCCAAGCTCGGCTACACCCTGTTCCAGGCGCACCTCGGCGAACTCCTCGCCCACCTCGCCGCCACCGCCGGCCTCGACGAGCAGGCCGCCTGGCGCGACGTGCGCACCGTCGTCGACACCGTGCACGAGGAACTGCGCGCCGACCCGGCGCTGCGGGCCGACGCCGACGCCGACCACGCGTTCTGGACCGCGCCGAGCATGCCGCACAAGGCGCTCGTCAGCATGCGCCTGCACGACGACGGCGACCGCTACGTGCCCGTCCCCAACCCGCTGCGCGACCCCCCGTGCTGATCCCGCCGCACGTCGCCGACGCGGTGCGGGCCCTGCCCCGCCCGGTGTGCGGGTACGTCTACGACGCCGCCGTCGCGCGGGAACGGGCCACGGCCGTCCGCGCCGCCCTGCCCACCGGCGCCGGCCTCTACTACGCCGTCAAGGCCAACGGCGATCCGCGCATGCTCGCCGCCCTCGCCGGCGTCGTCGACGGGTTCGAGGTCGCCTCCGGCGGCGAACTGGCCCTCGCGGCCGGCCACCCCGTGCTCTTCGGCGGCCCCGCCAAGACCGACGACGAACTGCGGGCCGCCCTGGCCGCCGACGCCACGATCCACGTGGAGGGCATCCTCGAACTCCGACGCCTCGCGGCCCTGGCCGAGGACCCCGGCGCCGTGCGGCTCGCCCTGCGGGTCAACCGGCCCGGGCCGCCGCTGCCGGGCAGCCACGCGATGGCCGGTACCGCCACGCCCTTCGGCATCGCCGAGGACGCCCTGCCCGAGGCGGCGCGCACCGCTCACCACCTCGGGCTGCGGCCGCGCGGGTTCCACCTGCACGCGGTGAGCAACAACCTCGACGCCACCGCGCACGCCGCGTTCGTCACCGACGCGCTGCAGTGGTCCACACAGCGGGCCGACGCGTGCGGGATCGACCTGGCGTACGTGAACGTCGGCGGCGGGCTCGGCGTCGACCACACCGGCGAACGCGCCTTCGACCTCGACGCGTTCGCCGCCGGGATCCCCGACGACCCGCGCCTCGTCCTGGAACCCGGCCGCTACCTCGCCACCGCCGCCGGCTGGTACGCCGCCGAGGTGCTCGACCTCAAACGCACCCACGGGCGCTGGTTCGCCGTGCTGCGCGGCGGCACCCACCACTTCCGCCTGCCGGCCGCCTGGGGCTACAGCCACCCGTTCACCGTGCTCCCGGTCGAGGAGTGGACCTACCCGTTCGACCGGCCGACGCTGCGATCCTCCACAGTGGACGCCGTCGGCGAACTGTGCACGCCCCGCGACGTTCTCGCCCGCGACCGGCACGTCGAGCGGCTGCGCGTCGGCGACGTGCTCGTCTTCGCGAACACCGGCGGCTACGGCTGGGACATCTCCCACCACGACTTCCTGCGCCACCCGCATCCGCAGGTGCGCTGGCTCGACGGGGCCTAGCCTGGCGGTCCTTCAGACCAGGGCGTAGTCCGGCAGGACGAACGCGTCCGCCTTGCCGAACTGCCTCGCCGCCACACCGCGCATCGGCCAGCGGGTCATCATCCGCATCGACAGCGCCCGCAGCGCGATCCCGGCCCGACCCATCGGCGCGTAGCCGCCGATCCCGCCCGGCGGAAGCTGGATCGACCGGTGCACATAGCCGGCCAGCTCCCGCTGGTACGCCGCGAACGCCCGCTCGTGGTCACCGCCCGCCGCCGCCAGTTCGCCCGCCAGCACGTAGGCGCCCACCAGGGCCAGGCTCGTGCCCATGCCGGCCAGCGGCGAACCGCAGTAGCCGGCGTCGCCGACCAGCACCACCCGCCCGCGGGCCCACCGGTCGACCGTCACCCGGGACACCGCGTCGAAGTAGAAGTCGTCCGCGCGCGGCAGCTGCGACAGCAGCCACGGCACCCGCCAACCGGCACCGGCGAGCCGCTGCGCGACGATCTTCTTCCGGGCGGCCGCGTCGCCGATGAGCGTCGCCGGCAGCGGCTCCGAACGGAAGCTCAGATACGCCTTCGCCGCCCCGCCGTGCTCCGGGCGCAGTCCCGCGCACAACCCGCCCGGCGCGTTGTACATCAGGAACCAGCCGTCGAGATCACCCGGATCCGGCACCGAGAAGTAGGCCGTGTAGCCGCCCAGGTGCGTCACGAACGCCGGCTCCGGCCCGAACGCCAGGGCCCGCGTCGTGGAGTGCACCCCGTCGGCGCCGACCAGCAGGTCGAAGCGTTCCGTCCGGCCCGAGGCGAACGTGACGTCCACGCCGCCGGCGTCCTGCGAAAGGCCCACGACGCCGTCGCCGTAGCGGTACTCCACCCCCTGCGTCGCTTCCACCAGGATCCGGGACAGGTCGTCGCGCAGGATCTCCACGTCGGCGACGATCCCCGCCCCGCCGAACGCGTCCACCGGCAGCTCCGCCGTGCGCCGGCCCCGCGCGTCGACCAGCGCGAAGCCGCGTTCGTCCACTGTGGACGCGCGCACCGTCGCCGTCAGGCCCATCCGGTGCACCACGTCCCGCGCCACCCCGCGCACGTCGACCGCCTGACCGCCCGGGCGCAGCCCGCGCCAGCGTTCCACCACCACCGGGGTGAACCCGTGCCGCCGCAGCCAGAACGCCGTCGCCGGACCCGCGATCCCGCCCCCGTTCACCAGAACCCGCATCCCCGCACCTCTCTTGCGTACCGTGTACGCGGCGACCGTAGAGAAACGCGTTCGACAGCCGCAACGGCACTAGTACACGCGGCCCCGCCGACCGGCGGGTGTACTAGTACGGTGGGCGCGTGGAACAGCCCCCGTACCGGCGCATCGCCGACGACATCCGGCGCCGCATCAGCACCGGCGCGCTGCGCCCCGGCGACCGCGTCCCCTCCGCGCGGCAGATCACCCGCGAGTGGGGCGTCGCCGTCGCCACCGCCACCAAGGCCCTCGCCGACCTGCGCGCCGACGGGCTCACCGCCGCAGAACCCGGGCGCGGCACCGTCGTCGCCGGACCGGCCGGTGCGCGTCGCGGGACGCGGCCGGCGGGCGACGTTCCCGAGAAGGAACTGAACCGGCGGCGGATCGTGCGGGCCGCGATCACCCTCGCCGACGCGGACGGCGTGGCCGAACTGTCGATGCGCCGCATCGCCGGCCACCTCGGCGTCGCCACCATGTCGCTCTACCGGCACGTCGACAACCGCGACGCCCTGGTCAACCTGATGATCGAGGAGGTGATGGGCGAGGAGCCGCTGCCCGACCCGCCGCCGCACGGCTGGCGCGCCCGGCTCGAGGCGATGGCCCGCGCCCAGTGGACCCTCTTCCGGCGGCACCCGTGGCTCGCGCCCGCCATGACGCTCCTGCGCCCGAACATCGTCCCCCGCGCCGTCGCGCACAGCGAGTACGCCCTCGCCGCGTTCGAGGGCACCCGCGTGCCGCTCGAACAGCGCATGTACGTCAGCATCCTGCTCTTCGCCTACGTCCGCGGACTCGCCCAGGACCTGGAGGCCGAACAGGCCGCCCGCCGCGACACCGGCCTCACCGCCGAGGAGTGGATGGAGGGCAACGACGAAGCCCTCGCCGCGATCCTCACCACGAACGCCCTGCCCCTGATGCGACGCCTCACCGAGGACGGCTTCGACTTCGACCTCGACCGGATGTTCGGCCTCGGTCTGGAGCTGTTCCTGGACGGGATCGCCGGGCGGCTCGGACCCCGGGGACGCTGACCGTGGCTTTTTACGACTGACTGTCGTAATGTTTGCGACAGGTCGTCGCGTCAACTCCGGCGCGCCACCGGAAGGGACCCCATGGACACCGCCGCCGATCGTGCCGCCGTCATCGAACTGCTCGGCCGGTACGCCGACATCGCCGACCTCAAGGACTTCACCGCGCTGCCGGGACTCGTCCTCACCGACCCGGTGACGCTCGACTTCGAGTCCGTCGCCGGCATCCCGCCGATGACCGTGCCGCTCGCCGACTACGTCGGCATCCTCGCCGGCGCCTTCGCCCCCTACGCGGCCACCCACCACGCCATCACCGGCCACGTCGTCACCGTCGACGGCGACCGCGCCACGATCCACGCGCACGTGCGCGCCGAACACTGGCTGCCACCCCACCTCGCCGACGGCGGACCCGATCGCTGGCTCGTCGTCGGCTTCTACGACAACGAGGCGGTCCGCACGACCGACGGCTGGCGCCTGTCCCGCGTGAGGCTGACCGCGAGCCACCAGGAGAACCCGCACCTGTCGAGCGCCGCACTGGCCACGCGGAGGGCCTGACCCGCCACCCGGGCCGCACCGGGGGAAGATGGTCGGATGCCGCGCATCCGGGGAGCCAGCATCGAGGAGCACCACGAGCGGGTGTGGGCCGACCTGGCCGAGGCCGTGCGGCAACTCCTGCTCGAACGCGACTACGAGTCGATCAACATGGGCCACATCGCGGTCCGGGCCGGACTCGCCCGCAACACGCTGTACAACTACGCCCGGGACAAGAGCGCGCTCGTGCTGGCGCTCACCCGGCGGGCGAGCCGGCCCGCCGTGGAACGGGTGAGCGCCATCGCCGCACGCACCGCCGACCCGGCCGCGCAGCGGCTGCACGAGATCATCGAGGCGATCCTGGAGGCCTCCACCGACCAGGCCCTGCAGCCGATGTTCCGCCCCGGCGCCGGGGCACTCGTCGCCGACGTGCCCAAGGGACCCGACAACCCGTTCCACGCGCTCATCGTCGAGGTGGAGAACGTCGTTCGTGACGGCATCGCGCGCGGCGAGTTCCGCGACGTCGGCGACGTGCAACTGGCGGTGGAACTGCTCTCCGGCGCGGTGCGCGCCGCGGCGGAACGCATCGGCCGGGAACCGGCCGCGTTCACCGCGACCGTGCAGGCCACCCGGGACGTCGTCCTCGCCGCCCTGCAACGTCGCTGAACGGCGGTACCGGCCCGGGTGCGATCATGGGCGGCGTGGACGTCGTCGTCGTCGGAGCCGGGCCCAACGGGCTCGCCGCAGCGCTCATTCTCGCCGCCGCCGGCCTCGGCGTGGAGGTCCACGAGGCGGCCGACACCGTCGGCGGCGGAGCCCGCACCGCCGAACTGACCCTGCCCGGGTTCCGGCATGACGTCTGCTCGGCCGTGCACCCGATGGCCGTCGCCTCACCCTTCTTCCGCGCCATGAACCTCGCCGCGCACGGCGTCGAGCTGTACCAGCCCGACATCGCCTACGCGCACCCCCTCGACGGCGGCCGCGCCGGACTCGCCTACCGCGACCTCGACCGCACCGCCGACGGGCTCGGCCCCGACGGCCCCGCGTGGCGCCGGCTCCTCGGCCCCCTCGTGGCCCGCTGGGAGGACGTCGTCGACACCACCATGAACGACTTCCGTCACGTCCCGCCGCCCGCCGCCGCCCTCCGGTTCGGCCTGCGCACCCTGGAACAGGGCGGTCCACTGTGGAACGTCCGGTTCCGCGGCGAGACCGCACCCGCCCTGCTCACCGGCGTCGGCGCGCACGCCATCGCCCCCGTTCGCGGGCTCGGCCCGGCCGGCGCCGGACTCTTCCTCGCCACCCTCGCCCACGCCGTCGGCTGGCCCATCCCGCGCGGCGGCAGCCAGGCGATCGTCGACGCGATGGCCGCCGCGCTGCAGCGCCTCGGCGGGAAGATCGTCACCGGGCACCGCGTCGACTCCCTCGACGACCTGCCGCCCGCCCGGGCCGTCCTGCTCGACGTCGCCGCCGAGGGACTCCTGCGCATCGCCGGCGAACGCCTCCCCGGCGCCTACCGCAAACGCCTGCGCCGCTTCACCTACGGCGGCGCCGCGGCCAAGGTCGACTTCGCGCTCTCCGGACCCGTCCCGTGGGCCGCCCCCGAGGTGGCCCGGGCCGGCACCCTGCACATCGTCGGGACCCGCGCCGAGGCCGCCCACGCCGAACGCGAAGTGGCGAACGGTCGCCACGCCGAACGCCCCTACGTTCTCGCCGCCCAACCGTCCACAGTGGACGCCACCCGCGCACCCGACGGCAAGCACGTGCTGTGGGCCTACGCCCACGTGCCCAACGGCTCCACGGTGGACCCCACCGAAGCGGTCACCGCACAGGTCGAGCGCTTCGCCCCCGGGTTCCGCGACCTGATCCTCGACAGCCACGCCATCCCGGCCGCCGCGCAGTCCGCCCACAACCCCAACTACATCGGCGGGGACATCGCCGCCGGAGCCGTCACCGCCTGGCAGATGGTGATGCGGCCGGTCCCGCACTGGGACCCTTACCGGACCCCGCTGCCCGGCGTATACCTCTGTTCCGCCTCGACGCCGCCCGGGCCGGCGGTGCACGGCATGGCGGGACTGCACGCCGCGCGCCGCGTCCTGCGCCAACGCTTCGGCATCCGCGCGGAACCGCTCGATCTGGTGCGCGACAAGGTCAAACCCGCCTAGCGATTCATCTACGCGCGTGCGTCGTGGGCGCG
>NZ_BOPF01000008.1 GCF_016863615.1 Virgisporangium aliadipatigenens
CGCGCCGGGACAGCGCGGCGCGGCCTGGACTGAGGAGCGCAGGGAGCGAAGCGACCGCAGCGACGAGGGAAGGCGGCGCCACAGGCGCTGTCCCGGCGGTTGCGCGGGGACATGACGTCGACGATCTCGTGGACCGCGCGCGGCGGGAGGAGCCGCGTGCGGTCGCGCGCCTGATCAGCCTGGTCGAGAACGGCTCGCCGGCGCTGCCGCGCATCGCCGCCGCGCTGGCGCCGTTCGGCGGGCGGGCGCGGGTGCTCGGGCTGACGGGTGCGCCCGGGGTGGGCAAGTCGACCACCACCAACGAGCTGGTGCGTGCCCTGCGCAAGCAGGACCGGCGGGTGGGCGTGCTGGCGGTCGACCCGTCCAGCCCGTTCACCGGTGGGGCGATCCTCGGGGACCGGGTGCGCATGCAGGACCACGCCACCGACCCGGGGGTGTTCATCCGGTCGATGTCGAGCCGGGGGCATCTCGGTGGGCTCGCGGCGGCCACCCCGCAGGCGGTGCGGGTGCTGGAGGGGGCGGGGTTCGACGACGTTCTGGTGGAGACCGTGGGCGTCGGGCAGGCGGAGGTCGAGGTCGCCTCGCTCGCGGACACGACCCTGGTGCTGCTCGCGCCGGGCATGGGCGACGGCATCCAGGCCGTCAAGGCGGGGATCCTCGAGATCGCGGACGTGTTCGTGATCAACAAAGCCGACCGGGACGGGGCCAACCAGACTTACCGCGACATCCAGGGCATGATCGGGCTCGGCGAGCGGGTGCCGGGCGGCTGGCGGCCGCCGGTCGTGCGCACGGTCGCGGCGCGCGGGGAAGGGCTCGACGACGTTCTCGCGGCAATGGAGAAGCACCGCGACTGGATGGCGGGGCGCGGCGAGCTGGTCGCGCGACGGGAGCGGCGAGCGGCCGCCGAGGTCGAGGCGATCGCCCTCGGCACCCTCCGCGCCCGATCTTTCGGGAGAACGTCCATAGCGGCCCTCGCCACCCGCGTAGCAGCCGGTGAGCTGGACCCCTACGCCGCCGCGGACGAGCTTCTCCAGCACATCGCCCGCTAGCTATCGGTTGCCGCGCGTCGTTAGGCTCGCCTGCGACGAGAATCTGTGGCGGCAGTGATTGGGGTACGTCGGTGACCGAGGTCTACAACGCGTCGGGTCAGTATCAGTACGGCGGCGGGGGCCCCGTGCCACCGCCGATCATGGTGCCGCCGCAGGCGACGCCGGTACCGGTGACGCCCGCCGCGCCGGTGTCGCCGCCGTTCGCGCCGGCGGTCGAGTACCAGCAGCCCGCCGAGGAGCCCCAGGACGAGACGGCCGTCGCCGAGGAGCCGCGCAGCGGCGGACTCTCCCTGGCGAAGAAGCCCTCCGCCGAGGAGGCCGAGGCCGCGCCGGCTCCCGTCTCCGCGCCGCCGTCGGTCACCAGCACGTCCGGGCGGGTGGCCGTCCAGGTGGTGGACCGGCTGGGCACCAACGCGCGGCGCGGCACGACCACGATCCCGCCGGCGGTGATCGAGAAGATCGTGACGACCTCCACGCGCGACGTGCCGGGCGTGTACGCGTTCTCCGGTGCCATCTTCTCCGAGGAGGGGGAGCGGGCCGTCACGATCGAACTCGACGGCAGCAAGGCCGTGGTGGAGATCCGGATCGTGGTCGAGTACGGGTTCGCCGTGTACTCGGTGACGGACAAGATCCGTACCAAGGTGATCGGCGCGCTGGAGAACCTGTTCGCGCTCGACGTGACCGCCGTCAACATCGCCATCGACGACATTCACATCAGTGACGCCGAGGCTTCCGAGTAGTACTTCCGCGCGACCTTAGCGATCGTTCAGGTTTCGGGCTTAGCATCGAGCCCATGAACCCCGAAGAGATCGCTGCCGGCCGGGAGCGCTGGCAACGCCGGTTCGACGCCGCCCACAAGCGCGACGCCGACTTCACCACGCTCTCCGGCCTACAGGTCGACCCCGTCTACGGGCCACCGCCCGGCACCGAGCAGCCCGGGTTCGAGCGGATCGGGTGGCCGGGCGAGTACCCGTACACCCGCGGGCTCTACCCCACCGGCTACCGCGGCCGGACGTGGACCATCCGCCAGTTCGCCGGCTTCGGCAACGCCGCCCAGACCAACGAGCGGTACAAGCAGATCCTCGGGGCCGGTGGCGGTGGGCTCTCCGTGGCGTTCGACATGCCGACGCTCATGGGACGCGACTCGGACGACCCGATGTCCCTCGGGGAGGTCGGACACTGCGGCGTCGCGATCGACTCCGCGGCGGACATGGACATCCTCTTCGACGGCATCCCGCTCGCCGACGTCACCACGTCGATGACGATCTCCGGGCCGGCCGTGCCGATCTTCTGCATGTACCTCGTCGCCGCCGAACGCCAGGGCGCCGACCTGTCCAAGCTGGACGGCACGCTCCAGACGGACATCTTCAAGGAGTACATCGCCCAGAAGGAATGGCTCTTCCCGCCGGAGCCGCACCTGCGCCTCATCGGCGACCTCATGGAGTACTGCCACCGGGAGATCCCGCGCTACAAGCCGCTGTCGGTCTCCGGCTACCACATCCGCGAGGCCGGGTCGACCGCCGCGCAGGAGCTGGCGTTCACGCTCGCCGACGGGTTCGGCTACGTCGAACTGGGGCTTTCCCGGGGACTTCCGTTGAACGAGTTCGCCCCGGGGCTGAGCTTCTTCTTCGACGCGCACATCGACTTCTTCGAGGAGATCGCGAAGTTCCGCGCGGCGCGCCGCATCTGGGCCCGCTGGCTGCGCGAACGCTACGGCGCCACGTCGGAGAAGGCGCTGTGGATGCGGTTCCACACGCAGACGGCGGGCGTCTCGCTGACCGCGCAGCAGCCGTACAACAACGTCGTGCGCACCGCCGTCGAGGCCCTGGCCGCCGTCCTGGGCGGCACGAACTCCCTGCACACCAACGCGCTCGACGAGACCCTCGCGCTGCCGTCCGAGGAGGCCGCCGAGATCGCGTTGCGCACCCAGCAGGTGCTGATGGAGGAGACCGGCGTCGTCAACGTCGCCGACCCGCTCGGCGGTTCGTGGTACGTCGAGGCGCTCACGGATCGCATCGAGGCCGAGGCCGAGGAGATCTTCGCCCGCATCATCGAACTGGGCGCCGACGGGACGGTCACCTCGGGACTGCTGCGCGGGATCGAGGAGGGCTGGTTCATGGCCGAGATCGCCGACAGCGCGTTCGCCTACCAGCAGGCGCTGGAGAAGGGCGACAAGCGCGTCGTGGGCGTCAACTGCCACACCGGTTCGCTCACCCGGGAACTCGAGATCCTGCGCATTTCCCATGAGGTGGAACGGGAGCAGAACCGCGTTCTGTCGGATAGGCGCGAACGGCGCGACAAGGACGCGGTGGCCGCGGCGCTGAAGCGGCTCGTGGCGGCTGCCCGGGGCGACGGCAGCACCATCCCCGCGATGCTCGACGCGGCGCGGGCCGAGGCCACGCTGGGTGAGATCTGCGACGCCCTCCGGGCCGAATGGGGCACCTACCGCGAACCGGCCCGCTTCTAGGGTGTGGCGCGCTCCCACGGCCCACCGGGCGGTCCGAAACGCGTGTAAGACTGCAAACCATGGATCCGCGTACTGCTCCTTCCATCTTCACCCGGGGTGCCGTCGACCTCGGGGCCCTGCGTCCGAGCACGCCACCACCCGCGGCGTCCCGACCGGCCGAGCCCGGCCCGAGCGGGGCGCCGCAGCCCGGTGGTGGCGGCGTCGTGATCGATGTGACGGAGGCCACCTTCCAGACCGAGGTGCTGGAACGGTCGATGACCGTGCCGGTGATCATCGAGTTCTGGGCCGAGGGCTATCCCGGTGGTGACGGCCTGTCGCCGGTGCTGGCGAAGCTCGCCGACGAGGCGGCCGGCGCCTGGGTGCTCGCCCGGGTCGACGTGCGCACGCAGCAGCGCCTCGCGCAGATGCTCCGGGTCCAGGGCATCCCGATGGTCTACGCCGTCGTCGGCGGCCAGGGCATCGACGCGTTCACCGGGGTGATGCCGGAGCCGCAGCTGCGCCAGTGGCTGCAGGGCATCCTCAAGGCCGGCGGGGTCGAGGCCGAGCTGCCCGGGGACCCGCGGCTGGACGTCGCCGACGACGCGCTCATGGCCGGCGACCTCGACGCGGCCGAGGCCGCCTACAAGAAGATCCTCGGCGAGACGCCCAACGACCAGTCCGCCGAGGCCGGGCTCGCCCAGGTCGGCCTGCTCCGCCGGATCCAGGGCGTAGACCCCAACGCGGTGCTCGCCGCCGCCCGCGAGGCGCCGACCGACGTGGCCAAGCAGACCCTGGCCGCCGATGTCGAGGTGATCTCCGGGTTGGCCGACGTCGCCTACAAGCGTCTGGTCGAACTGGTCCGGCGCACCAGCGGCGACGAGCGCGAAACGGCGCGCAAGCACCTCGTCGGGCTGTTCGTCCTCGCCGGGCCCGAAGATCCCGCGGTGGCCGCTGCCCGCCGCGCTCTGGCCAGCGCCTTGTTCTAGGAGGTGGGTCGTCGTGGGCGGTCGAGCTGAGGCGGAGTCCAGGCGGCGATCCGGCAAGTTGCCGGGCGGCCTGGATACCGGTGTCGTATCCAGGCCGGCCGGCAACGCCGCCGGGCGTCGTCTGGGCCCGCCGCAAGCCGGCTGCCCTCGACGACCCGCCTCCTAGGCTGGGACGATCCGGGTCATGCGCCAGATCGCCATCCTCGACGCGCCGACGAACCTCGGCCTGCGCCCGCCGACGCCGACGTCGGTACCGGGCTGTTCCAAGGCGCCGGGGGCGCTGCGCGACCAGAGGCTGGCCGAACGGCTCGCCGCCCGCGACGCCGGCTGCCTGACGCCGCCGCGCTACGACCCGGGCGACTGGCGCCCCGGCGACGGCGTCGCCCACGCGGAGGAGATCGCCCGGTACTCGGTGCGCCTCGCCGACCGCATCAACGAGATGCTCGACGCGGGCGAGTTCCCCGTCGTGCTCGGCGGGGACTGCTCGGTGCTGCTCGGCGCGGGGGTGGCGCTCGGGCGGCGGCAGGGCCGGCACGGGCTCGTCTTCGTCGACGGGCACTCCGACTTCCGCCACCCGGGCAACGCCTCCTACGTGGGCGCCGCCGCCGGTGAGGACCTGGCCCTGGTGACCGGGCGCGGACAGGCCGACCTGACCGGCATCGAGGGCCGGCGACCGTACTTCCGCGACGTGGACGTGGTGGTGCTCGGCATCCGCCCCGGGGACGAGTACCGGATGGAGCTGCAGGCGGCCGGCATCGCGCACCGCGCCGTCCCGGAACTGCGTTCGGACGGCGCGGCGCGCTCGGCCCAATGGGCCCGCAACGAACTGGCCGACTGCGACGGCTACTGGGTGCACATCGACGTGGACGTGCTCGACCCCGCCGTGATGCCGGCCGTCGACGCACCCGACCCGGGCGGCATCGCCTACGCGGAGCTGGAACTGCTCATCGCCGGCCTGGTGGCCACGCCCCGCTGCCTCGGCATGGAGCTGACCGTCTTCGACCCGGACTACGACCCGGAGGGCGAGTACGCCGCCGAGATCGTCGACATGATCGTGGCCGGGTTGTCGCCGGTGCGGGCGGGGGCGGCCGATCCGGTCGGCCGGCGGCCCCGGGTGCCCGTGGCGCGGTCGGCGGCGCGGAGCGGGTTCGCGGCGTTCGCGCCCGCCGTGGTGCCGGTGGGGGCCGCTTCCACGGACCCTTCCGCTCCGGACCAGTCCGCTGCCGGACCGAACGAGCCGGTCGGGGTGGACGAGGCCTACGACGAGGACGAGTCGGCGTCGGGGGATGCGCCGGAGGTCCTGGATGTCGCGGACGCGTTGAGCGTCGTGGACCGGGCCGCTGTCAACGACGCCGCCGTCGGTGACGTCGCGGTGGGCGCCGCCGTCGTTGATGGCGCCGCGCCGGAGGGCGCGGCTGTGGAAGGCGGCGCTGCGGGTGGCGGCGATGCCGCGACTGTGGGGGATGAGGGCGCCGCTGGCGCCGTCTCCGGGGCCGGGGCTTGGGAGTGGGCCGACGCCCGCGTCGACGCCGGAGCCGAGGTTGCGGCTGGCGGCGACGGCGCCGTGGCGGGCGGCGACGGCGCCATGGCTGGCGCTGACGGCGCAGTGGCCAGCGGCGATGGCGTTTTTGCCGGCGCTGACGGCGTCGTGGTGGAGGGCGCTGCGGTCGGTGGGCTTTCGGGGTCGGCGGGCGATGTGGCTGCCGGGACGGCGGATGACGAAGCCGGTGTGTCGGTGGACGAGGTCGGCGCGCCGGTGGGCGAGGGGTCGCCGCTGAGTTCGGTGTGGCTGCAGCCGTGGGATGACGCCGAGGTCGAGTCGGACATCGCTGATTCCGCCGATGCGGCGCGTCGCGGCTCTTCCGCGGAGGGCGCCCCGTCGGACGGTGTCTCCGCTGCCAGCGTCTCCGCGGACGGCGTCTCGACGGAGCGCGCCTCCACGGGCGGCGTGTCGACAGGCCGCGTCTCCGCGGGCGGTGTCTCGTCGGGCGGGGCCGCAGCGGATGGGTCTTCGTCGGGTCGCGTGCACGGGCCGGAGCGGGACGGCGCGACGGGCGCGGCCGAGCGTGCTGTGGACGGGTCGGACAGCGTGGCGGGAGGGTCGGATCGGCTCGATGGATCCGATCGGACGGACGGCCCGGGTCGGGCCGACGGCGCCGGGCGGGCGGTGGGCAAGGCGGGGCGGCGGGCGCCGCTCGGAGCGATCCCCGCCGCGCGGGAGCCCGAGGAGGACGGCCCCACGCTCACGGGCCCGGCCTCGGTGACCGAGCTGTCGTTCGCGATCCGGGCGGCGGGTGTGCCGCGCCAGTTGGGTGTGGTGGGCCGGCCGGCCGATGACGCCCCGGAGGACCCGCAGGAGCGCCGGGCCCGCCTCCGCCGGCAGGCGCGCCGCGCGGCGGACAGCCGGTTCGAGTCGGTGCAGGCGCCGCCCGGAAACTCGCCCGCATCCGATCAACCCGACGCCGAACCCGCCGGACGAACACCGCAGGCCGGGCTGCCGCGCGAGATTCCGCCGCTCGAAGGACTGCGGGGCGGAGCACCCCGTGCGGACGGCCCCCGGCGCGTTCCCCCGTTGGACCTCGGGCCGGGGCGGCTGCGTCGACGGCCGGACCCGTTGGAGGCGTTGGCGGCCCGGGACGCGGCGATCGGCCCCGGCCGGCTGCGGCGGCGCGACGACGAACAGGACGCGGACGGCCCCGGCCGGCTGCGGCGCAACCCGGCCGCCGACGCCGCGGACGGCCCCGGAAGGCTGCGGCGCAATCCGGCCGCCGGGCCGCCGGACGGCACCGCGCCGGTGCCACCCGCCGACCCCGTGGGCGAACTGCTGGCCGGCGGGCGACGGGACCCGGCCGAGGGCTTCGGGCTGACCGGGCTACGCCGCGCGCCACGCCCCGAGCCGGAGCCGGGGGAGGAGCCGAACGAGCCGGAGCCGGCCTGACGTCACGGGTTCTTCCAGGTCCAGCCGTTGAAACGGAAGCGCTGTTCGGCGCCGCCCGGGATCGCCGTCACCTGGATCCGGACCCAGATGCCCTTGCTGTAGGCACACAGGTAGTCGTCCACGGCCAGGTTCGTGAACGGAACCGTCGTGACGCCGGTGTCGATGCCCACGGCACCCCGGCAGGTTTGATAGTCGGGTGCCGTGCGGCCCATCTTCTTCAGCCGCGTGCCGTTCAACGTGTAGACCTCGCCGGTGCGGGCCTTGAAGTTGTTCTCCGGATCGGCGACGTGCCGCAACCACGCCAGGTCGATCCCCTCCACGCTGTTCATCAGCATGTCCTTCGGGCCGACCTCGTCGTACGGCGGATCGACGGCGTTCGGCCGGGGCGGTTCCGGTGGCACCGGCGCCGGTGACGACGTGCGCGGTGGGGTGGCCGACGGTGTGCTCCCGGGCGGCGGTGAACCGGTCACGGGCGGCAGCGGGCCGGGCCCGTCCGGGTCGAAGCCCACGGTCGGCGCGGGCGATCCGGACGGCCCGCTCTGGGGACCGGAGGCGGCCGGTGTGGAGGACGGGTCGGGTCCCGTGCCGGCCACCTCGGCGGGCCGATCATCGCGGTCGAGGACGATCACCGTGGCGACTGTCCCGAGCGCCAACAGCAGGGTGGACGCCACGACGGCCGTGATCGCCCGCGCCGTGAACCGCCGGCGAGCGGGCCGGGACGGGACCGCGGCGCGCACCGGGACGGCGGGCGGTGCGGGGACCGCGGCCGGTTCCGGGACTGCGGGCGGGCCGGGTTCCGGGACGCGGGACGCGTGTGCGAATTCGAGCAGGTCGGCCAGGTCGCCGCGGCCGATGTTGCGCAGTCGCGCGGGTAGTTCGGCCAGGCGGTGGCGGACCGCCAGCCACTCCCAGATCCCCTGTGCCTCGTTGCCGGGCGCGAAGCGGCGCCGCTCGAAGCTCTCGATGTCGAGTTCCGCGATCAGGTCGTCGGCGGAGTCGGCCAGCCGCGTCTCGAACGCCAGGCGCGGGCTCGCCCGGACGTCGGCCGGGGCGGGCGGTGGCACGGTGTTCGGCGGGGCGTCATGTTCGGACATGTGTCGGGTCCACGGTGAGGTCGCCGGCATCCTGGGCAGGCGAAGGCGCTCGAAGTATGCGCGAGCCGTACCGCAGGAGGACCCGTTCCGGGGCTCGGTCACCTGGCCGGGCGGTGACGCATATGAGACGCGCCGGGCCCGTCCTGGACCGGCCCGGCGCGCTCGGGTCTTGCCTCAGCGGCGCAACATCCGCTTGACCGCGGCCCAGAGAATGATCGCGCCGATCACCAGCCCGAGGAGTTTCACCCCGGGTACGTCGTCCACCGTCATCGCGTCGGCGAGCGCCGGTTCCATCTACGCCCCCAGGTTGAGGAAGAACTTGCCGGCGATCGGCACCGCCGACTCCCCCGATCCTCCACCCTTCTCGACGAAGACGGCGAATGCGTAGTCGCCCTTCCACCCCATGAACCACGAATGGGTGTTGGCCGGGTTGTTGTCGAACTCCGCCGTGCCGGTCTTGCCGAACAGTTCGGCGCCGGGCAGGCCCTTGAGGGAGGTGGCCGTCCCGTCGGTGACGACCTCGCGCATCATCGTGCGCAGCGCGGTGGCCGAGGACTCCTTGAGCGCGGGCCCGTCCGGAGCCTTGTTGGCCGGTGCGGGGTCGAGCACGAGCTGCGGCTGCTTCCACTGGCCGCGCGCGATGGCCGCCGCGGCGCCGGCCATCACCACGGGCGACACCTGCGTGGTGCCCTGCCCGAACGACGAGGCCGCCAGTTCGGTCTCGTTGCCGCCCTGCGAGACCTTGCCGGTGTACACCTCGGCACCGAGGTCCCACGGGACGCCGACACCCACGGACTTGCCGGCGTTCGCGAGTCCGTCGGCGCCGAGCTTCGGTGCCAGGCCCACGAACGCGGTGTTGCACGACTTCGCGAACGCCGTGCGGAACGGCACGGTGCCCAGCTCGGAGTCGTTGGAGTTCTTGAACGTGGCGCCGCCGGCCGTGGCGGTCTTCGGGCAGTTCACCGGGCTGTCGACCGTGACGCTGCCGTTGTCCAGCAGAGCCAGCGCACTCACCGACTTGAACGTCGACCCGGGCGGCACCTGCGCGGTGAACGCCAGGTTGAGCTGCCCGCCGTCGGGGCCGTTCGCGGCGGCCACCACCGCGCCGTCGCTGACCCGCACCACGACCAGGGCGGAACGCCGGCTCTCGCCCACGAGCGCGGCGTCGGCGGCGTTCTGGACCTTGACGTCGAGCGTGGTCTTGACGGCCGCTCCGGTGGCGGGGGCCTGCTCGAACATGACCTTCTCGCCGTTGAGCACGGTCACCCCGAAGGTGCCGCGCAGCCGGTCCTCGTACTTGGCCTGCAGCCCGGTGAGCCCGAGCTTGTCGCCGACCTGGTACTTGCCCGGATTCTTGTCCATGAGTTCCTTGGTGACCTCACCGACCTGGCCGAGGAGTGCGCGGGCGAACGTGCGCGTCGGGGCCAGGGGCTGGACCCCTTCGCGCATCTCGGTGCCCTTGAGGTCGCGCAGGGCGTTGCGGACGGGGTCGTACTGCTCGCGCCGCATCGTGACGACCTCGACGTAGGCGTCGGGCTTGGCGGCCTTGACCCGGGCCGGGATCTGGGACAGGTCCACGGTCACGCCGGCCTGCTGGAAGATCGACGTCAGTGCGCCGACGACGACGTTGATGTCGACGATGCGCTGCGGCACGAGGCCGACGGTGACCACGGGCCCGTTCTTGACGATCGGCTGGCCGGCGCCGTCGAGGATGCCGCCGCGCTCCGGCTTGGCCGTCTTGAGCGTCAGCTTGGCGCCGGTGGCGAAATCGGGGTGCACGGTGTCCGGCGAGAACATCGGCAGCCACTTGTCGTCCCGCAGCTTCAGCCGCACCGTCGTGGTGTATGTCCAGGTGACGGCGTCGGAGACGGGCCACTTGACCTCGACCAGGGCGTTGGCGTCGTTGTCCTTGACGTTCGGTTTGCCCTTGATGTCGATCTTCGGGCGGCGCGCGCTGAGCGGACCTTCGATGGTGGTCAGTTCGGTCTGGGCCGCATCGCCCGCCAGGTCCTTACCGGCCCGATCGAGGAGCTTGACGCTGCCGATCTTGTTCGCCTGCCAGGCGTCGAGGAACGCCCGTAGCGCTGCGTCAGGTTTCGGCGCACTGCTGCACGCCGTCAGCCCACCGGCGGCGACCCCGCCCGCGAGCAGGGCGATTCCCGCGGTGCGGAGCCATTTCCGTAGTTGCATCCGTCGCTTCCTCCCCGAGTCCGGTGGCCATTGTCGTCACACGGGGCAATGACAGGTCCAGTCGGACCCGTGGTATCCGTAGTGAACGACCACCTAGGCTCTTAACGCAGACGGCTTCCCACAGCGTTGTGGGACGAGGGGAGAAAGTGTGTCCATGGACCTGCGGACTGCCGGGTCGGACAGCTACGACGACACGGTGGACTCCGACACCCCGTTACCCAATGCCGATCGGATGGTCGCCGAGTGTGTGCTCCTCGCGGCTGCCCGGGCGGCCGACGACCCTCAGCTCGGCGCACTGGTCGGGCAGTTCTGGCGGCTCGTTCCCGATGAGGAACTGACCGGGCTCACGGCGGCGCAGATGCTCGACGCGACCGTCTCCCACCGCGACCTGGCCGCGCAGCGGGTGCAGGGGGAGCTGAAGCTGCGGGTCTCGACCCCGGAGGACGGCGCCCACACGGCGATCGAGATCGTCACCGACGACATGCCGTTCCTGGTCGACTCGGTCGCCGCCGCGCTCGCCGCCCGCGGGCTGGACACGCACCTGGTGGTGCATCCGCTGTTCGTGGTGAGCCGGGAGCCGCTGGGCGCCCTGCGCGAGATCCAGGTCGGCGTGGAGCCCGAGGACGCCGAGCCGGACCAGCTGGTCGAGTCCTGGATGCGGATCCAGACGGACGTGGTGCGCGAGGCGTCCGAGCGGGAGGAGCTGCACAACGATCTCGTGCGGGTGCTGACCGACGTGCGCGAGGTCGTCGAGGACTGGCAGAAGATGCGGGCCCGGGCGCTGGAGCTCGCCGACGAGCTGTCCAAGGCGAGCCTGCCGGTGCCGGCGAAGGACATCACCGACTCGATCGAGCTGCTGCGCTGGCTGGTGGACGACCACTTCACGTTCCTCGGGTACCGGGAGTACCGGCTGGACAAGGGCGACGAGGGCGAACTGGTCCTCGCCGCGCAGCTCGGCACCGGCCTGGGCATCCTGCGCGGGGACCGGCCGAAGCCGCGCGCGCTCAAGACGATGAGCCCGGAGTCGTACGCGAAGGCGCTGGAGAAGCGCCTGTTGATCATCACGAAGGCCAACTCGCGGGCGACGGTCCACCGCTCCGCGTACCTGGACTACATCGGCTTCAAGATCTTCGACGAGGCCGGCGAGGTGATCGGCGAACGCCGCTTCCTCGGCCTCTTCTCGACGGCGGCGTACCGCACGAGCGTGCGCGAACTGCCGGTGGTGCGGCGCAAGGTCGCCGAGGTGGTGGAGCGCGCCGGGGTCTCCCCGCGCAGCCACTCCGGCAAGGACCTCATGGAGATCCTGGAGACCTACCCGCGCGACGAACTGTTCCAGATCGCGACGGACCAGTTGCACCGTTCCGTGATGGGCGTGCTGCGGCTGGCCGGCCGGCGGCAGGTGCGCCTGTTCGTGCGGCGGGACGCGTACGGGCGGTTCATCTCCTGCCTGGTGTACCTGCCGCGGGACCGGTTCACGACGGCGAGCCGGCTGAAGATGCAGGACATCCTGCTGCGCGAGCTCAACGGCGTCGGCGTGGACTACACGACCCGGGTCACCGAGTCGATGCTGGCCCGGATCCACTTCATCGTGCGCACCGACCCGACCAACCCGCCGGGGGAGATCGACGTCGAGGCGTTGACGGCGCTGATGTCGGCGGCGAGCCGGCTCTGGGAGGACGACTTCCGCCTGGTGCTCGAACGCCAGGTCGGCGGCGCCGGGGTGCGCGAGCTGTACAACCGCTACGCGACCGCGCTGCCCGACCCGTACAAGGACGGCTACTCCCCGGAGGAGGCCGTCAAGGACATCGCCAAGATCGAGCTGCTCGACGAGCCGGGCGACCTCGTCATGCACCTGTTCCGCCGGCGCAAGAACGACGCCGACGTGCGCTTCAAGGTGTTCCGTCAGGACCGGCCGATGCTGCTGTCGGCGGTGCTGCCGGTGCTGCACTCGCTGGGCGTCAAGGTCACCGACGAACGGCCGTACGAGGTGCGCCGCAGCGACTCGACGGTGTACCTGTACGACTTCGGCCTCCAGCTGCCGGCCGGCTCGCGGGACATCGTCGACGTGCGTTCCCAGGTGGAGAACGCCTTCTCGGCCTCGTGGCGGGGTGAGGCGGAGGTCGACGGGTTCAACGCGCTGGTGCTGACGGCCGGCCTCACCTGGCGGCAGGTGGTGGTGCTGCGCGCGTACGCGAAGTACCTGCGCCAGGCCGGAACGGTGTTCTCGCAGGACTACATGGAGCAGACGCTGCTGGCGTACCCGGGGATCGCCGCGCTGCTGGTGGCGCTCTTCGAGACGCGGTTCGACCCGAGCCTGCGGCTGGACGAGTCGGACCGCGCGCTGCAGGCCAAGGAACTGGTCGAGGCGCTGCACCGGCAGCTCGACGCGGTGACGAGCCTGGACCAGGACCGGATCGTGCGCTCGTACCTGACGTTGATCACGTCGACGCTGCGCACGAGCTTCTTCCAGCGGGCCGACGGGCGGCCGAAGTCGTACACGGCGTTCAAGCTGGACCCGATGTCGATCCCGGACCTGCCGGCGCCGCGGCCGAAGTACGAGATCTTCGTGTACTCGCCGCGCTTCGAGGGTGTGCACCTGCGGTTCGGCTCGGTGGCGCGGGGCGGGCTGCGCTGGTCGGACCGGCGGGAGGACTTCCGCACGGAGATCCTGGGCCTGGTCAAGGCGCAGATGGTGAAGAACGCCGTCATCGTGCCGACCGGCGCCAAGGGCGGCTTCGTGCTGAAGCGTTCGACCCCGGCTGGGGACCGCGAGGCGCTGATGGCCGAGGGCGTGGCCTGCTACCGGCTGTTCATCTCGGCGCTGCTGGACGTGACGGACAACCTGATCGGCGGCGAGGTCGTGCCGCCGCGCGACGTGGTGCGCCACGACGCCGACGACACGTATCTGGTGGTGGCGGCCGACAAGGGCACGGCGACGTTCTCGGACATCGCCAACGAGATCTCCCTGAGGTACGGGCACTGGCTCGGGGACGCGTTCGCGTCGGGCGGGTCGGCCGGCTACGACCACAAGAAGATGGGCATCACCGCGCGGGGCGCGTGGGAGGTGGTCAAGCACCACTTCCGCGCACTGGGCCACGACACGCAGACGCAGGACTTCACGGTCGTCGGCGTCGGTGACATGTCCGGCGACGTGTTCGGCAACGGGATGCTGCTGTCCGAGCACATCCGGCTGGTGGCGGCGTTCGATCACCGGCACGTCTTCCTGGACCCGGACCCGGACGCGTCGGTGTCGTTCCGGGAGCGGAAGCGGATGTTCGACCTGCCGCGCTCGTCGTGGGCGGACTACGACACCTCGCTGATCTCCGAGGGTGGCGGCGTCTGGCCCCGGACGGCGAAGTCGATCCCGGTGGCGCCGCAGGTCCGCGCGGTCCTCGGGCTGCCGGAGACGGTGACGACGCTGACCCCGCCGGAGCTGATGCGCGCGATCGTCAAGGCGCCGGTGGACCTCTTCTGGAACGGCGGCATCGGCACCTACGTCAAGGCCAGCACCGAGTCGCACGGCGACGTGGGCGACAAGGCCAACGACGCGATCCGGGTCAACGGCCGCGACCTGCGCTGCCGGGTGGTCGGCGAGGGCGGCAACCTGGGGCTCACGCAGTGCGGGCGGATCGAGTTCGCGCGCTACGGCGGGCCGGAGCACACCGGCGGGTACGTCGCGACGGACTTCATCGACAACTCGGCCGGCGTGGACTGCTCCGACCACGAGGTCAACATCAAGATCCTGCTGTCGCGGGTGGACCTGCCCGAGGCCGAGCGCAACGCGTTGCTGGCCGCGATGACGGACGAGGTCGCCGACCTGGTGCTGCGGGACAACTACTTCCAGGCGACGGCGCTGGGCAACGCGCAGTCCCAGGCCGCGTCGCTGCTCCCGGTCCACCAGCGGTTGATCACCGATCTGGAACGCCGCGGCGCGCTGGACCGCGCGCTGGAGTTCCTGCCGGACGACGAGGATCTGGCGCAGCGCGGGCAGTCCGGCACCGGGCTGACCAAGCCGGAGTTCGCGGTGCTCATGGCGTACGTCAAGATCGTGCTGGAGCACGAGATCCTGGACTCCGACCTGCCGGACGACCCGTGGACGCGCGACGTGCTGCGCGACTACTTCCCGACGCCGCTGCGGGAACGGTTCGCCGCGGAGATGGACGAGCACCCGCTGCGCCGCGAGATCGTCACGACGGCGGTCGTCAACGAGGCGGTCAACCGGGGCGGCGTGTCGTTCTTCTTCCGGGCGGCGGACGAGACGGGTGCGAGCGTCGCCGACGTGCTGCGCGCGTACGTCGTGATCCGGGAGGTCTACGGGCTGCGCGAGCTGTGGGCCGCCACGCAGGCGCTGGACAACCGGGTCTCCACGCAGGCGCAGACGGCGGTGTACCTGGAGGGGCGCCGGCTGCTGGACCGTTCGGTGCGCTGGCTGGTCTCCAACCGGCGTTCGCCGATCGATGTCGAGGGCGAGATCGCGCGGTTGCGGCCCGGGGTCACCGCGCTGTTGCCGCGCCTCGGTGAGCTTTTCCGGGGGAACGAGCGGGAGTCGCTGCGCCGCCACGAGCGGGAGCTGGTCGACCTGGGCCTGCCCGAGCAGGTGGCGACCGACGCCACGCGGGGCATGTACGGGTTCGGCCTGCTGGACGTGGTGGAGGTGGCCAATACGACGGGTCGCCCGCTGGAGGACGTCGCCGGGGTGTACTTCGCGCTGTCCGAACGGTTCCGCGTCGATTACCTGCTCTCGCGCATCTCCGGCCTGCCGCGCGCGGACCGGTGGCAGACGCTGGCCCGGATGGCGCTGCGCTACGACCTGTACGCGGCGCTGGCGGCGCTGACCGGTGAGGTGCTCGCCGGGACGGCCGCGGGCGACGCCGAGGCGCGGGTCACCGAGTGGGAGCAGACGAACGCCGTCGCGATCACCCGCACCCGCAACGCGATCAGCGAGTTCGACGACTCGTCGGCGGACCTGGCGGCGCTGAGCGTGCTGCTGCGCCAGATCCGCACGCTGGTACGTACCTCCTCGGCCGGCGCGTAGGCGGGTACGTAGCGCGGCGAAGGCGGCGTCTACGTATGTCGGCACCGGCGTATACGTATGCCCTGAGCTGGGGAAATACGTCGCCGGTGCCGATGTGGCGGGGTGGCCGCGCAGCGCATCGTAGACAGCATGAACGCACACCCTGACGTCCTGTTCGAACTCGTCCGCTACCACCAGGCAGACCTACGCCGCGAGGCGTCCTACCACCGGCTCGCCCGCCGGATGCGCACGGCGCTCCGCGGCCGGCACGCCGGTCGCCCCGTCAACAGCACGGCCGAATGAAAGTGAGAAGCGGCGCCCGGGGGTCCCACCGGGCGCCGCTCGCGTTTGTGGACTGGTCATTTGACCATGGGGAAGTGTCACACCGCGTCGGTACGCTTGCCGCGTGCGCGGAGGGCGACTGGGGGTCAGCCCCGTGATGGTGGGGCGCGCCGGTGAGCTGCGGCGGTTGCGCGGGCTCGTCGGTTCCGTCGACGCGCAGGTCGCCATGATCGCGGGCGAGCCGGGCGTCGGCAAGAGCCGCCTGGTGCAGGAGCTGCTCGCCGATCTGCCCGCCGGGGGCCGGGCGCTGGTGGGGCAGGCGGACCCGGGCACCCTGGGGCGGCCGTTCGAGCTGCTGCTGGACGCGCTCGACAGTTGCCGGCCCGAGGACGGGGCCGGTGCCGAGCTGCTGCGCGAGATCAGCGATCCGGCGCTGGGCGCCCCGGAGCGGCTGCGGCTGGCGCTCGCCGCGGTGGAGCAGGCTGACCCGGCGGTGGTGATCTTCGAGGACCTGCACTGGGCGGACGCGGAGAGCGTGGCCCTGTTCGAGCGGCTGGGCGACCTGCCCGGCGGTCGGCTCCTGGTCGGCACGTACCGGCCGGGCGAGGTGGACCGGCGCAATCCGCTCGCCGACCTGTTCGGGCGGCTGGAGCGCCGCTATCCGGTGACCTACCTGCGGTTGGAGCGGCTCTCGCTGGACGACACGTCCGCGCTGCTCACCGCGATGACGGGCCGCCCGCCGACCTACCGGTCCGCCGTGACGCTGCACCACCGCACCGGCGGCAACCCGTTCTTCCTGGAGGAGCTGCTCAAGGCGGCCGGGCCGCTGGAGGACGTGGACCTGGACAAGCTGAGCGGCGAGCCGCTGCCGTGGAATCTGGCGGACGCGCTGCGCCGGCAGCTCGACGAGCTGGACCCGGGGCAGGAGCGGGTGATCGAGGCAGCGGCGGTGCTGGGCCGCAAGGTGCCGTTCGACCTGCTGGCGGCCGTGACCACGCTGGACGAGGACGAGCTGATCTCGGTGCTGCGCGAGCTGGTGCGGCGCGGCATGCTCGTGGAGATCGGCGACGACGAGTTCGGCTTCCGGCACGCGCTCGCCCGGGAGGCCATCGCCGACCAGCTGCTCGGCCGGCAGCGGCGTCGCCTGCACGAGCTGGCCTACGAGTGTCTCGTCGCGGGTGGCAGCCCCGATCTGGCGCTGGTGGCGCACCACGCCTGCGGCGCGGGCCGCTACGACGACATGGTGGCGGCGGCGCGGCGCGGCGTGAAGGAGTATCTCGCCAAGGGCTCCGCCTACCAGGCGCTGCAGCTGGCCGAGCTGGGCCTCTCGGAGGTTCCCGAGGATGGCGAACTGATCGCCGGCGCGGCCCGGGCGGCGTGGCTCGCGGGGCTCCTGGACGACGCCAACCGCTACGGCAAACGGCGGCTGCGGGCGGCGGAGACGGCCGAGGAGGGCTCGGCGGCGCTGCGCCTGCTGGTCCGCATCAAGTGGGAGACCGGCATGGTCGAGCACATGGCCGAGCTGACCGAACGCCTCGTGGCGACCGTCGACGAGCTGCCCGACGGCTGCGAGAAGGCGCGGGCGATGGCGGCCGTCGCCCAGTCCTACATGCTGCGCGACTACTGCACGGAGACCGTCGACTGGGCCGACCGCGCGATCGCCGCCGCCGACCTGCTGGGCGAGCCGGGGGTGCGCCTGGCGGCGCAGGTCGAGAAGGGTTCGGCGCAGAGCTCCGGGTCGGTCAACCAGGAGGAGGGGCGCCAGCTGCTGTACCGCACGGCCGACGAGGCCGAGCGGATCGGCGAGTGGCTGTCGGCCGCCCGCGCGCTCAACAACCTGCTCAGCAACGCGCCGCCGGCCCGGGTGGAGGACCAGCGGCGGGTGCTGGAGCGGATGCGCACCGCCGCGCAGCGGGCCGGGTTCGAGGCGCTGGCCGTGGCCTCCTACTTCGAGCACAGCGCGCAGCAGGCGTTGATCGACGGTGACCTGCCGGCCGCGATCGCCGCCGTCGAGGAGGGGCGCCGCCGCGACCAGGGGACGCTGCGCACCAGCCGGGGCACGGACTACCACGGGATGCTCCGCGCCGGGCTGGCGCTGGAGGCCGGCGAGCTGGACGTGGCGCGGGCGATCGTGACGCGGTACGAGGAGGCGTTCCCCTACCGCAAGCGCAAGAAGCGGTCGCTGTCGACGCCGGGCCTCTTCTTCCACGTGGCGTGCCGTTCGGGGGACCTGGTGGCCGCCGAGGAGTACCTGGCGGAGATGGTCGACATCGCCTCGCAGTCGCGGGTGTGGGGCGATCTGGCGCACGATCTGATCTCGGCGGGGCTCGCGGCCAAGCTGCCCGCGCCGGCGCTGCGGCCGCTGATCGGGCGGCTGGTGGCGCGGCCGGAGAGCTGGCGCTGGCTGCTCGACGCCCAGCTCGACGAGGCGGACGGGAGTCCCGACCGGGCGCTGGCCGACTACGTTCGGGTCACCGAGGCGGCCGAGCTGCCCAAGCCCGTGCTCGGGACGGCGCACGTCGGTGCGGCGCGCGTTCTGCTCGCGGCGGGGCGGGCGGCGGAGGCGCGGCAGCACGTGGCGCGGGCGGCGGAGCTGCTGGCGCGGTGGGGCGGGTGGCGGGTGGCGGCGCTGGACGAGCTGCGCGCCGGTGGTGCCGCGCCGGTGCTCGACGCGTTGACGCCGCGCGAGCTGGAGGTGGCGCGGCTGGTGGCGGCCGGGTTGACCAATGCCGAGCTGGCGCGGCGGCTGTTCATCTCGCCGCGCACGGCCGCGGTGCACGTGAGCAACATCCTGAGCAAGCTGGAGATCTCGTCGCGGACCGAGGTGGCGCGGCTGCTGCGCCCCGGCTCATCCGACAATTAGATAACTCTTCGCGTTTAAACCAGTACGCTTCATTTGTGTTACCGGTGATCTTCGTCGTGGCGGGGCTGTTCCTGCTCGTTTTCGTGCGGGCGGTCACCGGCTACGTGCGCACCGGCGACCGGCTGCACGCGGCCACGATCCTGGTCTTCCTCTCCGTGGGGACGCTCTACTTCCTGCAGGTGGCACGGGTCTTCGTGGTCCTGCCCGAGTGGATCTCCGTGGCGGCGCTGGTGCTGCTGCTCGGGCAGCCGGTGTTCACGCTGCGGCTCGTGGCACTCGTGCGGCCGCTCTCGCCGTACGTCACCGGCAGCTGGATCGCCGCCTGGATCGCCGTCGGCGGCGCCGTCGTGCTCACCTACCCGCTGACCGACGCCATGGCGGTCGTCTTCGTCGGGTACTTCGTGCTCGGCGAGGCGGTCGCGGCGGCGTTCCTGGCCGGGGAGGTCCGGCGGCGGGCCGGTGCGCCGCGCGTGCGGCTGTCGGCCGCGGCCATCGCGACCGGGCTGTTCGCGCTCGGGATGTTCCTCGCCGGGGCCGGGCGGTACGCGGGGGACGCGGCGCAGTCGTTCGCGGTCGCGTCGCGGCTCGTGGCGCTCGGGTCGGCCGTGGGGTACCTGGTGGCGTTCGTGCCGCCGCGCTTCCTGCGCCAGCAGTGGTCCGCCCGAACGGCGTACCTGCTCATGACCCGCCTGCTCGAGCAGTCCACCGGCACCCCCGAGGAGACCTGGGCGCGGTTCGCGCGGCTCGGTACCGAGGCCGTGGACGCCGACCTGGCCGTCGTCGTGTCGCTCCCGGCGGCCGGCCGTCCCGAGGCGCTGGTCGTCGCGGGCACCACGCGCGACGAACTGGAGCCCGCCGAACTGGCCATGGTGCTGGAGTACGCCGACAGCCCCGGCCCGACCCGCGTCGGCGAACGGCGCCACGGCCACTTCGTGACCCGCGTGCCCCTGACGCTGCACAGCGGGCAGGCCGGCGTGCTGGTGCTGCTCGCCGTGCGGCCCAGCCTGTTCACCGTCGACGACATCACGCTCCTCGGCGACCTGGGCCGGCAGGCGGCCGTCATCGCCGAGCGCAGCCAGCTCACCACCGAACTGCGTGGCGTCGTGGAGCAGCTGCGCGCGGCCAACCACGCCAAGAGCGACTTCGTCGCCGCGATGAGCCACGAACTGCGCACCCCGCTCAACGCCATCATCGGGTTCAGCGAGCTGATGCGCGACGAGGAGCCGACCGACGACGACCGCCGCCAGGTGCCCACGGAGTGGATCGAGAACGTCTACTCCAGCGGCCGCCACCTGCTCGGACTCATCAACGACGTGCTGGACCTGGCGAAGGTCGAGGCCGGCCGGATCGACCTGCGGCCGGAGCCGCTCACGGTCGACGCGGCCGTGCACGAGGCGGCCGCACCGCTGCGCCCGCTCGTCGACGCCAAAGGGCTCACGCTCAGCGTCGGGGTGCCGGAGCTGACCGTGCGGGCCGACCGGCTGCGCCTCCGTCAGATGATCACCAACCTCCTGTCGAACGCGATCAAGTTCACCCCGGAGGGCGGCACCATCACGATCTCCGCGCACGACGGCGACGGCGCCGTCCACCTGAGCGTCGCCGACACCGGCCCGGGCATCGCCGAGGCGGACCAGCGGCGCATCTTCGAGGAGTTCCAGCAGGTGGGGGATGCCGGCTCGCGCGCATCCGGCACCGGGCTCGGCCTCGCGCTGACGTCCCGGCTCGCCCAGGCGCACGGCGGCGGCGTCGAGGTCGAGTCGACGCTCGGGGCCGGTTCGACGTTCACCCTGAACCTGCCGACGGCGCCGGTGCCGGACCCGACCGGGCCGGCCACCCACGGCGGCATCCTGATCATCGAGGACGACCCCGCCGCCGCGAGCCTGCTGCGCACCTACCTCCAGGCCGCCGGCTATCAGACGATCATCACGGCGAACGGCGGCGACGGCCTCACCGCCGCGCGAAACACCGCACCCGACGTCATCCTGCTCGACGTGCTGCTGCCCGGCCTCGACGGCTGGGGCGTGCTGCGCCAGCTCAAGGAGGACCCGGTGCTGCGGCACATCCCCGTCGTGATGGTCTCCGTCGTCGAGGAACGCGAACTGGGTCTCTCCCTCGGCGCCGTCGACTTCTTCGTCAAGCCGGTCGACCGGCAGGCGCTGCTCGGCTGGCTCGACCGGCGCGGGCTCATCCCGCTGCCGCCCGGCGCCCGGACGCGCGTGCTCGTCGTGGACTCCGATCCGACCGGCCGCACGGCGGTCGAGGGCGCGCTGGCCGACCAGGGGCTGATCGTCTTCACCGCCACCAGCGGCGCGGAGGCGCTGCGGCTGGCCCGTGACACCCGCTTCGACCTGATCCTGAGCGAACTGATCGGGCCGGACCTGGACGGCTTCAGCCTCATCGCCGCACTGAACGAGGACAAGCGCACCCGCGACGTGCCGGTGGTGATCCTCGCCGACGAACTGAGCGCGGAGGACAAGGCCCGGCTCGGGGACCGCATCCTCGGCGTGCTGCCGCGCGCCGGCCTCGCCCCGACCGACCTGCGCGCCTGGCTGGACCGCAGCATGCTCTCGGGAGTGAAACAGTGACGCGGATCCTGCTGGTCGAGGACAACGAGCTGAACCGCTCGCTCGTGCGCGCCATCCTCAGCCGCACCCGCGAACCGGTGCTGGCGGGCGCCGCCCTGTCGGAGGCCGGCTCGCTGGCCGAGGCGCGGGCGCTGCTGGCCGGTGCGGCGTTCGACCTGGTGCTGCTGGACATGCACCTGCCGGACGGGAGCGGGCTGGCCCTGGCGCAGGAGCTGCAGAGCACCGGCGCCGAACGTCCGGCGATCGTCGCGCTGACGGCCGCCGTGCTGCCGGCCGAGCAGGCCGCGACGCTCAACGCGGGCTGCGACGCGTTCCTCGCGAAGCCCTACACCAGCGGCCAGCTCATCGAGGCGATCGGCGGCCTGCTCAACTGAGCGGGGACTACGCCACGTCGCGGCGGCGCATCGCGATGACCGACACCGCCACCAGCGCCAGCGTCGCGACGCCGAGGATCACGGCCGAGTCGTCCATCGAGATGCTCCACTCCACCGGCGCGCAGTCGCCCTCCGCGTAGCGGCACGGGGTGAAGTCGACGAACTGCGCCTTCTTGTCCAGCCAGGCCTGCACGTACGAGGACAGGAACCAGCGCTCCACCTTCGGCACCTCGGTCAGGCGCAGCACGATGTTCAGGCCCACCTCGATGACCAGCAGGTAGCCGACGGCCACGCCCATCGCCATCGCCGTGTGCCGGCCGAGCGAGGCGAGCGCGAACCCGATCGCCGCCGCGGCCAGCGCCAACCCGAGCGCCCGGGCCGTGTCGAGCCCCAACGACGTCAGCGAACCCTGCGTGACCCTGCCGACCTCGCCCCGGTAGCGCGCGATGCCATAGGCCGCCGCCACCCACGCCGCCGCCAGCAGCGCACCCGTGACGGCCAGCCCGAACAGCAGCGTGAACAGCTTCGTCAGCAGCACCAGGATCCGGCGCGGCCGCCAGATCAGCAGGTTCATCATCGAGCCGGAGGACCACTCGGCGCCCACGAACGACGCCCCGACGGCGAACGCCAGCATCGCGAAGATCCCGCCGAAGACCAGCACCAGGTCGTGCGCCTCCCGGGCGAAGCCGAACGTCGACGGCAGGAACGACGCGTCGTCGATCTCGGCCGGGTTGAAGTACTCGGCGCAGGTCACGCCGGGCGGCGGCGTGGAGACCGGGCCCAGTTCGCCACCGGGCGGTCCACCCGGCTCGGTGCCCGGTGTGCCCGGCTCGGTGCCCGCCGTACTGCCCGGCGACGGGGTCGGCCGCGGGTTGCGCACCGCCTCCTCGCACCGCGCACGCTGCTGCGTGAGGAACGCCCGCTGCCGGTCCGCCTCCACCTTCGCCTTCGCCCGCGCGGCATCGGTGGGAACGTGCGACGAGTACGCGATCCCGCCGCCGATCAGCGCCAACAGCAGGATCACGATCAGGAACATCATCCGCGTGAACCGCCGCGCGAAGAGCCGGCTCCACTCGGCCGCGAAGAGGCGCATCACTTCGCCCCGTGGCCGAACGCGGCGGCGGACTCGCCGACCTGCCGGGTCACGCCAGGTTCGGGGACGGTGCCGGTGAGCTGGAGGAAGACGCTCTCCAGGTCGGGCCGCTGCGGGGTCAGTTCACTGATCCACATCTTGTGTGCCGCCAGCGTCTCCGTGATGATCGCCGGGTCGGCGACGCCGCGCGCCATCAGATGGTCCCGTTCGGTGGTGATCTGGAAGCCGGCGTGCCGCAGGGTCTGGGCGGCGCGTTCGTGATCGGCGACCCGGATCAGGAACTCGCCCTTGTCCTGCGCCCGCAGCACGCTGTCGACCGCGCCGTGCGCCACCCGTCGGCCGCGCGAGATGATCGTCACCGAGTCGCAGATCTGTTGCACCTCGCCGAGGATGTGGCTGGAGAGCACCACCGTCGTGCCGTGCTCGACGAGGCCGCGCATCAGGTCGCGCATCTCGCGGATGCCGGCCGGGTCGAGGCCGTTCGCCGGCTCGTCGAGGATCAGCAGCCGGGGCGCCTTCAGCAGCGCCGACGCCACGGCCAGCCGCTGCTTCATGCCGAGCGAGTAGGTCTTGACCCGGTCGCCGGCGCGGTCGCGCAGCCCGACGAGTTCGAGCACCTCCTCGACCCGTGCCCGGCGGACCCCACCGGCCCGGGCCAGGATGCGCAGGGTGCGCCGGCCGGAGAAGTTCCCGAAGAACCGGGGTGCCTCGACGATGGCGCCGATGTGGCCCGCGACCTCGGGCAGCGCGGACGGTACCTCTCGACCCAGCAACGTCATCCGGCCGCTGTTGGGCCGCACGAGTCCGAGCAGGGTCCGCAGCGTCGTCGTCTTGCCGGAGCCGTTGGGACCGAGAAAGCCGTGGATCTGTCCCTGCTCGACGCGCATGTCGAGGCCGTCGACCGCGCGGTGCGGCCCCTTGAACGCGGAGCGGTACGTCTTCCGCAGCCCGTTGATCTCCAGAACGGCGTCCACCCGCGACACCATACGGGGATGTAGGTACCCGTGGGTGCGCACGCGGGGACGGTGGTTGGATGGGGCCGTGAATCCGGACGCGGTCATCTCCGTCGACAAGGCCACCATCACGCGGGGCGGCACCCATCTGATCCGTCAGATTTCCTGGCAGGTCGAGCTCGACGAGCGGTGGGTCGTCCTGGGACCCAACGGCGCGGGCAAGACCTCCCTGCTCAACCTGGCCGCCGCCCGCGTCCACCCGACCCGCGGGACGGTCCATGTTCTGGGGGAACGCCTAGGCCGCGTCGACATCTCCGAGCTGCGCACCCGGATCGGGTTCGCCAGCGCGGCGCTGGCCGGGACCGTGCCGGCCGACGAGAAGGTGCTCGACGTGGTGGTCACCGCGTCGTGGTCGGTGGTCGGACGGTTCAACGAGCGGTACGACGAGATGGACGTATTGCGCGCCAAGGGCCTGCTCGACCAGTTCGGGGTCGCGTCCCTCGCGGACCGTACCTTCGGGACGCTTTCCGAGGGGGAACGCAAGCGCGTGCAGATCGCCCGCGCGCTGATGACCGACCCGGAGCTGCTGCTGCTCGACGAGCCGGCGGCCGGCCTCGACCTCGGTGCGCGCGAGGACCTGGTGCGCCGCCTCGCCGACCTCGCCGAGGACCCGGACTCGCCGGCGCTCGTGCTCGTGACGCACCACGTCGAGGAGATCCCGCCCGGGTTCGGCCACGTGCTGCTGCTGCGTGACGGCGGCGTCGTCGCCCAGGGGCTCATCGAGGAGACGCTCACCTCGGAGAACCTGTCGAAGACGTTCGACCTGCCGCTCACGCTGTCCCAGGTGGACGGCCGCTTCGCAGCCCGGGCCTCCTGACGCTCAGCGGTAGACGTCGCGGTGTTCGATGGCGCGCTGCAGGGCCCGGTACACCTTGCCGAAGCGCAGCTTGTCCCGGGTCGCGAAGAGCATCAGATCCTCGTCGAGATGGCGCGCCCAGATCTGGTGCTCCACCCCGCCCGTCTCGTACGAGCGCTCGATCATCGTGATCACCCCCTCGACGATGAACATGCCCGCGCCGGCGCAGAAGACCACGGCCAGCACCGCACCGCCCAGCACGACGACGGTGTCGTACTTGGTGAAGTCGACCGCCTGCACCACTACCGCGGCGATCGCGATCGCTCCGAGGACCACCGCAACGAGCGCTATGCGCGCCGCGATGATCCCCATGTGCTGCACACCGCGTTTACCGTGGCGGTGCCACACCAGTTCCAGGTCGTCCAGTCGATACGCCCGGTCCTCCACGTGCAGTTCGGCGGACCCTACGTAGACCGCGTTGTCGCGGTAAAAGGTGGTCATCGCCCCCCACTCCCGCTAAGAGATTAAGGGTTGCGGCGCGCCCGCGCTGTGGCTCAGGACCGATGTGTAGCGATGTCTAGCAAGGAGGGCCCGTGGGCGAGTTCGTCCGGCTTGAGGTGGCTGAGGGTATCGGGACGATCCGGTTGGACCGGCCGCCGATGAACGCGCTCAACATCGCCGTTCAGGGGGAACTGCGTGCAGTCGCGCACGCCGTCACGTACGACGACTCGATCCGGGCCGTCGTGCTGTACGGCGGCGAGAAGGTCTTCGCGGCCGGCGCGGACATCAAGGAGATGGCCGCCATGGACTACGCGACAATGGCCAACCGGGCCGCCGCGCTGACGAACGCGCTGGACGACCTCGCGCGCGTCCCCAAGCCGGTCGTCGCGGCGATCACCGGCTACGCCCTCGGCGGCGGCTGCGAACTGGCGCTCACCGCCGACTGGCGGGTCGCCGCCGACGACGCGAAGCTCGGCCAGCCGGAGATCATGCTCGGCGTCATCCCCGGGGCCGGCGGCACGCAGCGGCTGGCCCGCCTGGTCGGCCCGGCGAAGGCGAAGGACCTGGTCTTCACGGGACGGCACGTCGACGCCCAGGAGGCCCTCGCGATCGGGCTGGTCGACCGGGTCGTGCCGGCGGCCGAGGTGTACGAGGCGGCGCTGGCGATGGTGCGCCCGTTCGTGAACGGCCCCGCGCAGGCGCTGCGCGCCGCCAAGCTCGCGATCGACGGCGGCCTGGAGATGGACCTCGCATCCGGCCTGCAATGGGAGGCGCAGCTGTTCGCGGCCCTGTTCGGGACGGCCGACCGCACCGAGGGCATGAACGCCTTCGTCGCCAAGCGGAAACCCGACTTCACCGGGAAGTGATCGACAGGGCTCGGATGCGCCTGTTGGCACGACGCCTACACTCGGCTTCATGCCTGCGCCCGGGACCCAGCTTGGCGTCGACTTCGGCACCTCCAACACGGTGGCCGTCGTGCGACTGCCGGACGGCCGGTCCCGGTCGTTGCTCTTCGACGGCTCGCCGCTGCTGCCGTCGGCCGTCTACGCCGAGCCCACCGGCGCGGTCGTGGTGGGCCGCGACGCGATCCACAGCGCCCGCCTGGAGCCCGCGCGCTTCGAGCCCAACCCGAAGCGTCGGATCGACGACAGTTCGGTGCTGCTGGGCGACCGGGAGATCGGCGTCCAGCAGCTCGTCGCGTCGGTGCTCGCCCGAGTGGCCGACGAGTTCAAGCGCACGGTCGGGGACTCCGTCCCGCATGTGACCATCACGTGCCCGGCCGCCTGGGGGGCCACCCGGCGGCTGGTGCTCTCCGACGCGGCGCAGGCCGCCGGGCTCGGCCAGGTGCGCCTCGTGCCCGAGCCGGTGGCCGCCGCCACCTACTTCACGCAGGTGCTCGGCAAGCAGGTGCCGGTCGGCTCGGTGGTCGTGGTGCACGACTTCGGCGCGGGGACGTTCGACGCCAGCGTGGTGGCGCGCACCTCGACCGGCTTCGAGGTGCTGGCCGTCGACGGGCGGGACGACATCGGCGGGCTCGACGTCGACGAGGCACTGATCGGCCACGTGCGGGCGATCTGTTCGGAGCGCGACGCCGCCGGGTGGGCGCGCCTGCAGACCCCGTCCACAGTGGACGAACGCCGGGCCCGGCGGATGCTCTGGGACGACGTGCGCATCGCCAAGGAACGGCTCTCCCGGCAGCCCACCGCCGACCTCACGGTGCCGCTGCTGAACATCGACATCCATATCACCCGCGAGGAGCTCGAAGAGCTGGCGCGGCCCGTGCTCGAACAGACCGTGCGGGTCACCCAGGGCGTGATGCGCTGGGCCAACCTGCCGCAGGGGCAGATCGCCGGGGTGTTCCTGGTCGGCGGTTCGAGCCGGATGCCGCTGGTCGCCACGATGCTGCACCGCGCCATCGGCGAGCCGCCCGTGGTGATCGACTCACCCGAACTGGTCGTGGCCGAGGGGAGCCTGCACGCCGGTTCGGTCGCGATTCCGCAGAGCGCGGCGCCCGCACCAGGGCCGGCGACCGGGATCATGCCGGCGCTCGGCTACCGCGCGGACGGCACACTCGGGCCGATCAGTCCCGGGCCGACCTCCGGCGCGCCGCCGGCACAGGTGGGCGGGCCGGTCTCGGGTGCGCCGTTCCCGAGCAGCGGGCCGCCGGTCTCGGCCCCGCCCGTGTCGGCCAACCCGTACCCGTACCCGTCGTCCGGCCCGCCGGCCGCGGGGCCCTCGTCCGCCCCACCGGTGTCGGGCCCCGGATATCCGCCGCCCGGTGGGTATCCGCCGCCGGGGTACCAGCCGCCCGCCGGCTACCCCGGGAACCAGCCCGACCCGTACGGGCCGCCGCCCGGCAACCAGCCGTACCCGCCGCAGCCCTACCCGGGCGGCCAGCCCTTTCCGGGCGGCCAGCAGGGTCCGGGTGGGCAGCCTCTCCCGGGTGGGCCGCAGGGCAACCAGCCGTACCCGGGCGCGCCGCAGGCCCAGCCGGTGGTGCAGCAGCAGCCGGTGGCCCAGCAGCAGCCCGTACAGCTGCAGCGCCCGGTCACCCAGCAGCAGCCGGTGACCTACCCGCCGCCCGCCTACCAGCCGCAGCCGCCCTCGACGAGCTTCCCGCCGACGACCCAGTCGCCGCCGGTGTCGGCCCCGCCGGCGTCGTCGCCGCGCACCGGCGCCGTCTACCAGAGCGGTCGCGCGTCCATCCCGTCGCCGCCGCGCGAGGAGCCCGCCCCGCAGCCGGCTCCGGCCCGCCGCCCCGAACGCCGCTACGAGCCCGAGCCCGAGTACGAACGCCCGGCGGTGCGCCGTCCCGCGGCGGCCGTCCGGCGCTCCGGCGGCGGCTTCTTCGGCGGCGTGGCGCGGGTCGTGCGCACGGTGCTGGTGACGGTCCTGCTGATCCTGGTGCCGGTCGTGGCCGGCTATGTGGCGTACCAGATCGCGAGCGAACAACCCGTCTGGCCGCCACCGTTCATGCAGTGACCCCCGCATTTCAGTGACCCTGCGGTTCGAAACTTGCGGGTAACCTCCTGCCATGGCGAACATCGAGGGGCACGGAGGCGACCTCCTCCTGGCGGCGCTGCGCCCGTACGGCGTGACCGAACTGTTCACCCTCTCCGGCGGGCACGTCTTCCCGGTCTACGACGCGGCGCACCGCGGCGGCGTGCGCATCCTGGATGTGCGGCACGAGCAGTCCGCGGTGTTCGCGGCCGAGGCCGTGGCGAAGCTCCAGCGCCGGCCGTCGCTCGCCGTCCTCACGGCCGGGCCGGGTGTCACCAACGGCATCTCGGCGATCACCAGCGCCCACTTCAACGGTTCGCCGGTGGTCGTCGTCGGTGGGCGGGCGCCGCAGGTGCGCTGGGGCTCCGGCAGCCTCCAGGAGCTGGACCACGTGCCGCTGGTCGCGCCGGTGACCCGCCACGCGTCGACCGTCACGGCCACCGCCGACATCCCGGCCGACGTGCAGCGCGCGGTCACCGCCGCGTTGACGCCGCACCGCGGCCCGGTCTTCCTCGACCTTCCGCTGGACGTGGTGTTCAACGGGGGCGCGGTCGATCTCGCGGAGTCGCCGTCCGTCGCCGCCGTCGAGCCCGATCCGGAGGAACTGAGCCGAGCCGCCGCGCTGCTCGCCGGTGCCGTTCGGCCGGTGATCATCGCCGGGTCGGACGTGTACGCCGGGGATGCGGTCGCCGCACTGCGCGAGGCGGCGGAGGCGTTGCAGGTGCCGGTGTTCACCAACGGGATGGGCCGGGGCGCGCTGCCGCCCGAGCACCCGTTGGCGTTCTCCCGCGCCCGCCGGGCGGCGCTGAGCGGCGCCGACGTGGTCTGCGTGATCGGCACCCCGCTGGACTTCCGGCTCGGGTTCGGCCACTTCGGCGAGGCGCAGGTGATCCACGTCGTCGACGCGCCCGCGCAGCGGGCCACGCACGTGGAGGTCGCCGCCTCGCCGGCGGGGGACCTGCGGCTGGCGCTGTGCGCGTTCGCGGAGAAGGGCGCCCGGCACGACGACTGGATCGCGCAGCTGCGGCAGGTCGAGGACGCCGCGCGCGCCAAGGACGCCGATCTTCTTTCCGCCGACACCGATCCGATCAAGCCGTCCCGGGTGTACGGGGCGCTCAGGAGCGTTCTGGACCGGGACGCGGTCACCATCGGCGACGGCGGCGACTTCGTCTCCTACGCGGGGCGCTTCCTCGAACCGGCCGTGCCGGGCGCCTGGCTCGACCCGGGACCGTACGGGTGCCTCGGCACCGGCATGGGCTACGCGATGGGCGCCCGCGTGACGTACCCCGACCGGCAGGTGTGCGTGCTGATGGGCGACGGCGCGGCGGGGTTCTCGCTGATGGACGTCGAGTCGCTGGTGCGCCAGGAGCTGCCGGTGGTGATCGTCGTCGGCAACAACGGCATCTGGGGGCTGGAGAAGCACCCGATGCGCGCCATGTACGGCTACGACGTCGCGGCCGACCTCCAACCGGGGCTGCGCTACGACGACGTGGTGTCGGCGCTTGGCGGCGCGGGGGAGACCGTCGCCAAGTCGGCCGATCTGGAGCCGGCGCTGCAGCGGGCGTTCGCCGCGGGTGTGCCGTATCTGGTGAACGTGTTGACCGATCCGGAGGACATGTACCCCCGTTCGTCCAACCTCGCCTGACGGCGGTTGCGTTCCGTTAACCCAAAGCACCCTTTTGCGTGCTTACCTTCCGCCATGCGTTGGCAACTCGCCTGTCTGGGCATGGCCGGAACGACGATCCGCGACGGCGGTCTGGTGGAACAGGCCGTCACGGTGGCGGTGGCCGGGCAGGGGGTGGTGCCCGGCACCGCCGAACACGAACGCATGCTCGCCGTGGTGCGCAAGACGATGGGCCGCAGCAACATCGAGGTCTTCCGGCTGCTGCTCGACGGCGACGAACGGCGGGCCCGGGCGGCCAACGCCGAGTTCGAGCAGGCGTACGGGCTGCTGGTGGACGACGGGGCGATCGAGCCCGTGCCGGGCGTGGTCGAGGCCATCAGCACGCTGCGCGAGTCCGGGGTGAAGGTGGCGCTGACGACCGGCTTCGCGCGTTCGACCCAGAACGCCGTCCTGGACGCGCTCGGCTGGCACGGACTGATCGACCTGGCGCTCTCGCCGGCCGACGCCGGACGCGGGCGGCCCTACCCCGATCTGGTGCTGGTCGCGGCGCTGCGGCTCGGCGTGGAGGACGTCGCGCGGATCGCGGTCGCCGGGGACACGCCGCTCGACGTGATCGCGGGCCGGCGCGCGGGGGCCGGACTGGTGGCCGGCGTGCTCACCGGCGCGGCCGACGCCACCGAACTGCGTGCGGCCGGCGCCACCACTGTGATCGACTCGGTGGCGGGACTGCCGGCGCTGATGGGCGTGGGCCGGCCGGCCGCTGTCTACCCGCAGGCGGTATGACTGGACTACCCTCTTGGGTATGACAGTCCGGATCGCCGTGAGTCTGCCCGACGACGTGGCCGAACGGCTCGCCCGCGAGCCCAACGTCTCGCGCTTCGTCGCGGAGGCCGTGCGCCAGCAGATCCGGCGCGAGCGCAGCATGGATCTGTTGGCCCAGGCGGGTTACGTCTTCGACGAGACCGACATCGAGGCCGGCCAGCAGTTGATCACCGAGCACCTCGGCTCGGTCTCGCCGGAGCTGGCCGCCCGCGCCGACGAACGCCTCTCCCGCTGGAAGCGCCGATGAGCGCCGCGCGACGCCGGGCGCTGAGCGGGAAGCCGAGATGAGCGTGCGATCGGTGCCGCGGCGTCGTCCGGGGGGAGCGGAGCTTGCGGAGCGGAGGGAGGGCGACGCCTCAGGGCGGCGCCGGGCGCTGAGCGGGAAGCCGATATGACCTACGTGCTGGACGCGGGGGCCATGCTCCGCTACGGCGAGAGCGTGGAGCTGGGACGGCTGCTCGGCGGTGCGGTCGACGTGTCCACGCGGGTGGTGCTCCCGCTGATCAGCCTCGCCGAGGCCTACCGCCAGGCGGCCGACGACGAGGCCCTCGCACTGCTCGACGCCCTGTGCGGCCAGCCCGCCGTGGTCGTGGTGGGCGCCCAGGCCGACGACGCGCTGGCCCTGGGCGGGATCGGCGCCGCGGTCGGCGACCTCGACCGCGCGCACGCCATCGTCGAGGCGATGCGCCGGCGCGCGGTGCTCCTCACGACGGACAGCGACACGATGCGCCCCGAACTCCCCGACGGCTGGCCGGTCCTCGACCTCTGACCCGCGCGGCAAGGATCTTCGATCGCCCCCGGACCCGGCAGCGGAGTGGTCGATCACGCCGAAGGCGGAGCGACCCGGAGCGGTGCGCGCGGGAGCGTACGGTCGCGCGCACGACGGACGCGCGTATATGAAAATCCTTACTTGCGATCTTCTTCGTCGTCGCGGGGGCGCGTGTTGAGGCTGCGGAGGAATTCGGGGTCGTCGTCGGGGGCGAGCGGCTTCGGTGGCGTGGGGCGCGGCTGCTGCCCGGATCCGCCGCCGTATCCGAAGCCCGTGGCCCCGCGCGGTCGACCCAACAGGAACCACGCGAGCGAGCCGAGCAGGGGGAAGAGCAGGATCACGAACACCCAGAGCACCTTGGGCAGCCCACGGATCTCGTCCTCGTCGCGTGCCAGGCAGTCGATCAACGCCAGGAGGGCGAGACCGATGACGATCAGCACGGGCAGTAGGCGCAGCATGGGCCCCATGATGCCCCTGTGCGTGACGGGTGTCACCAGCGGCTCATGCTACTAGTCGGTAACATCGGGACGCGTCCCGTAACGTGAACGCAAACCATCCAGCTGGGAGGGCTTCGCACAGGCATGAAGATCGTCGTACTCGTCAAGCAGGTGCCTGACTCAGGTGCGGAGCGTAGCCTGCGTGCTGACGACAACACCGTCGACCGCGCCACCGCCAACAACGTCATCAACGAGATGGACGAGTACGCCATCGAAGAGGCGCTCCGCCTCAAAGAGGCGCACGGCGGCGAGGTCGTCATTCTGACCATGGGGCCGGACAAGGCCACCGACTCCATCCGCAAAGCCCTGTCGATGGGCCCCGACGCGGCCGTTCACGTCGTCGACGACGCGCTGCACGGCTCGTGCGCGATCGCCACGTCCAAGGTGCTCGCCGCCGCGCTCGCCCAGCAGAACGCCGACCTGATCATCGCCGGCGCCGAGTCGACCGACGGGCGCGTCCAGGTCCTGCCGCACATGCTGGCCGAGCGGCTCGGCATCGCCGCGCTCACCGGCGCGCGCAAACTCACCGTGGACGGCTCCACCCTGACCGTCGAGCGGCAGACCGACGAGGGCTACGAGGTGGTCACCGCCAGCACCCCGGCCGTTGTCAGCGTGTGGGACACGATCAACGACCCGCGGTACCCGTCGTTCAAGGGGATCATGGCGGCGAAGAAGAAGCCGGTGCAGACGCTCTCGCTCGCCGACCTGGGCGTCGCCGCGTCCGAGGTGGGCCTCGACGGCGCCACGAGCGCCGTGCTCGAACACGGCAAGCGCCCGCCGCGCACCGGCGGCAACACCGTCGAGGACTCCGGTGACGGCGGCGTGAAGCTGGTCGAGTTCCTGGCCACCGAGAAGTTCGTCTGAGAGGGCTGAGATGGCTGAGGTTCTGGTAGTCGTCGACTCCACCGGCGGCGAGCCCAAGAAGGTGAGCCTGGAACTGCTCACCCTGGCGCGCAATCTCGGATCGCCGTCCGCGGTGGTCTTCGGCCCCGCCGACTCGCTCGTCGCGAAGCTCGGCGAATACGGCGCGGAGAAGGTGTACGTCGCCGACAGCGCCGACGTGACGGACTTCCTGGTGGCGCCCAAGGCGACCGTGCTCGCCTCGCTGGTCGGCCAGGTGCAGCCGGCCGCGGTGCTGATCGCCTCCACCCAGGAGGGCAAGGAGATCGCCGGTCGGCTCGCCGTGAAGCTCGACAACGGGCTGCTCGTCGAGGCGGTCGACGTCGCCGCCGACGGCACCGCCACGCAGGTCGCGTTCGCCGGCGGCACCATCGTCAAGTCCAAGGTCACCAAGGGGATCCCGCTGGTGGCCGTTCGGCCCAACTCGGTCACGCCCGCGCCCGCGCCGGCCAACCCGAGCGTCGAGGCCGTCACGGTGGCGATCGAGGAGAAGGACAAGCTCGCGAAGGTCGTCGAGCGGGTGGCCGAGAAGAAGGGCTCCCGCCCCGAGCTGACCGAGGCGTCGATCGTCGTCTCCGGCGGCCGCGGCGTCGGCAACGCCGACAACTTCAAGCTGGTCGAGGAGTTCGCCGACCTGGTGGGCGGTGCCGTCGGTGCCTCCCGGGCGGCCGTGGACGCCGGGTTCTACCCGCATCAGTTCCAGGTGGGGCAGACCGGCAAGACGGTGTCGCCGCAGCTGTACGTGGCCCTGGGCATCTCCGGCGCCATCCAGCACCGGGCCGGCATGCAGACCTCCAAGACGATCGTCGCCGTCAACAAGGACAACGAGGCGCCGATCTTCGAACTGGCCGACTTCGGGGTCGTCGGGGACCTGTTCAAGGTCGTTCCGCAGGCGTTGGACGAGATCCGCAAGCGTAAGTAGTTCGATCACCTGTGCGGGGGCGCCCTTTCCGGGCGCCCCCTTCAGTTTGTCAGCGTCCCGCGCAGCAGGCTGCGGCCCGAGTGGGTCTGCACGTTGTCGTACTCCTCGGCGGAGACGTCCACGACGCGGTACTGCCGAAGGTCCACAGTGGAGTTCAGCGGCAGCAGCACGTCGCCGCTGTCCGTCAGGTGCCCGATCGAGAACATCCGCATCGTCACCGGATCGATCAGCCACACCTCGTAGTAGCCGGTGCTCAGCGGCAGGCCGGTCACGTGCAGGTGCAACCGGGCGCCGTCACCGGAGCCGAGCACCCGCGCCTCCCCGCCGGCCCCGACCGGCGCGTTCGGGAACGCCTCCAACGTCGCCCGCGCCACCACGGTCGGGGCGGCTTCCTTCCGGAGCGCACCGACACCGAGCGTCCCCGCCACACCGAGCGCGGTCGCGGCGACGGCGGTGACGGCGAGGCGCAGCCACTCCCTCCTCCGGGGCCGCAGGATCGGAACGTCCACTGTGGAGGGTCGTTCGACGGCGGCTTCGATGCGCGCCCACACCGACGCCGGCGGAGCCGGAAGGTCACGCACCTCCTGCGACTCCGCGCCGATGTCCGCCACCGCGCGAAGCGAAGCGACCTCGGCGGCACAGTGCGCGCAGGACGCGAGATGGCCGGCCGCCGCGTCGTCGGGCTCGCCGAGCGCGAGCAGCACGAGCCGTTCAGGATCCGGATGCGACACCGTCCACCTCCAATCGCTTGCGCAGCCGCAGCATTCCCCGGCGCAGATGGCTCTTGACCGTGCCGAGCGGCAGGCCGGTCACCGCCGCCACCTGCTGGTGCGTCAGGTCGTCGTAGAACGCCAACTCCAGCACCCGCCGCTGTTCCGCCGGCAGGCGACCCAGTTCGTCGGCGACGACGAGGCGGTCGAGGACCCGTTCCGGGCCGGGCTCCACCGGTGTCGGCTCGGGCAGCGAACGCAGCCGGTCGGCGACCCGGTGCTCGCGGGACGCCACGCGGATCCGGTCGATCACCTTGCGCCGCGCGATGGCGAGCAGCCAGCCGAGGAGCGAGCCGCGCTCCGGATCGAACGTCTCCCGCCCCTGCCATGCCGCCACGAACGTCGCCTGCGTGACGTCCTCCGCGTCAGCGCGGGTCGCGAGGCCCCGCGCGGCGAGATGCAGAACCGCCGGGCCGTACCGGTCGTACACCCGCCGCAGGGAGTCCGGCCCGCCGCATCGGAACGCCTCGGCCAGCTCGACGTCGGGATGCGCCGACTCGGCGGCGCTCATCCGTCGTGTAGCCATCGGGGCACACCTGACCATAGCCGCATACCCGCGCCTACGACGGCGGTGCCGCGTTCGGATGCGACCTGTGAGCAATTACCGCCGCCGCATCCGGAACGACCCGTGGGCGGCGTAGTCCCGGCCGACAGATCCTCGATCGTTGGAGGCAGTGATGAAGCTGTTCCGGATCGCGCTGGCGGTAGGACTCGCGGGCACCGGGCTCGCGTTCGCCACCCCCGCGCAGGCCGCCACGAACGCCAAGGTCTCGGTGGTCCACGGAATCCCCGGCACACCCGTCGACGTCTACGTCAACGGCAACAAGACCCTCACCAACTTCCAGCCCGAGCAGGTCGCCGGCCCGCTCGACCTCCCGCCCGGCGCCTACGACATCGCCCTCACGAAGCCCGGCGAGGCGATCGGCAGCGCCATCCTCAAGGTGGACGACGCCAATGTGCCCGACGGCGCGAATCTCACCCTGGTCGCGCACCTCAAGGCCGACGGCCAGCCCGCCATCACTCCTTTCGCGAACGACGTGAGCAAACTGCCGGCCGGCAAGGCCCGCCTCGTCGTGCGGCACACGGCCGCCGCTCCCGCCGTCGACGTGCGGGCCGGCGGACAGCCCGTGTTCCGCAATCTCACCAACCCCAACGAGGCCAAGGCCGACGTGGACGCCGGCTCGGTCAGCGCGGACGTGGTCCTCGCCGGAACGACCACCGTGGCGCTCGGCCCGGCCAACCTGAACCTCCAGGAGGGCACCTCGACGATCGCGTACGCGGTCGGCTCCGCCCAGCAGCAGACGCTGAAGCTGGTGACGCAGCGGATCACCGGGCTGCACTCGGCTCCCGGCGGGGTGCCCAGCGGCAGCGGCGGGCTCGCCGACACCCGGCCGGGGGCGTGGTTGTACGTGCTCGTGGTCGCCGGTGTGCTCCTGATCGCCGGTGGCGGCGTGCGGTTGGCGCGGTCGGCGCGATGATTCGGTCGATCCGGCGTCTGCGTGGCGCGTTGGTCCGGCGCTCGCGCGGCGCGGTGGTTCGGTGCCGGCGTGGCGTGGCGGTCCGGCGTTTGCGCGGCGCGTCGGATCGGCGGTTGGACGGCGTTTCTGTCCGGCGCTCGCGCGGCGCGGTGGTCCGGCGTTTGCGTGGCGCGTCGGATCGGCGCGCCGCGCTCGCGGCCTGTGCGGCGGGCGGGCTGCTGCTGGTTGCGGCGGCCGTCGTCGGGTGCGGCGGGCCGGACGATCCGCCCGACACCGGGGCCGGTGCGGTCAGCGCACTGGCCTCGGCCACCGCCGTGCCGCCCTCGGCCGGATCGGATTCGGCGGCGGCCGCCCCGGAGGCGGCTCCCGTGCCACCGGTGCGGCTGCGGATCGCCGACCTCGGGATCGACGCCGCCGTGGCCGCCGTCGGAGTGGCGTCGAGTGGCCAGTTCGAGGTGCCGGCCAGCATCGATACCGTCGGCTGGTACCGGTTCGGGCCCGGGCTGGAGGCGACCGCCGGGTCGATCGTGATCGCGGGCCACGTCGACAGCGCCGAACGCGGCAAGGGCGCCTTCTTCGCGCTGCGCACCCTGGCGGTCGGCGCGACGGTGGAGGCCGCCGCGGCGGACGGGACGGCGGCCCGGTTCCGGGTGGTGGCGCGCGAGACCTATGAGAAGCGCACGCTCCCGCTGGACCGGTACTTCGCCCGCGACGGGGCGGTGCGGATGACACTGATCACCTGTGGCGGTCCGTTCGACGCCAGGACCCGCAGCTATCGCGACAATGTGGTGATCACGGCAGAACTCGTGCGCTGACCGTCTAACGCGGGTGGATACGCTGAACGGTGATGGCCTACCTCGATCACGCCGCCACCACCTCGATGCTTCCCGAGGCGCTGGACGCGTACGTCACGACCGCGCGGGTGGTGGGCAACGCGTCGTCGTTGCACGCGGCCGGCCGCGATGCCCGACGGCTCGTGGAGGAGTCCCGCGAACGGGTCGCCGCCGCCGTCGGGGCCCGCCCCTCCGAAGTGATTTTCACGAGCGGCGGCACGGAAAGCGACAACCTGGCCGTCAAGGGCATCTTCTGGGCCCGGCGCGCGGCCGGCGGGCGCACCCGCGTCGTGGCCAGTTCGGTGGAGCACCACGCCGTGCTCGACGCGGTGCAGTGGCTCGCCGACCACGAGGGTGCCGACGTCACCTGGCTGCCCGTCGACGGGGCCGGCCGGGTCGTTCCCGACGAGATCGACCTCGACGACGACGTGGCCGTGCTCAGCGTCATGTGGGCCAACAACGAGGTCGGCGCGCTGCAACGCATCGGCGAGCTGGCCGCTTATGCCGCCGGGCGAGGCATTCCGATGCACACCGACGCGGTGCAGGCGGCCGGTCAGGTGCCGGTCAACTTCGCGGCGGCCGGCGTCGCGGCGCTGACCCTTTCCGGGCACAAGCTCGGTGGGCCGGTCGGCGTCGGCGCGCTGCTGCTCGGCCGCGACGTCGCCAGCACGCCGCTGCTGCACGGCGGCGGCCAGGAACGCGACGTGCGCTCCGGCACCCTGGACGTGCCCGGCATCGTGGCGTTCGCGACGGCGGTCGAGCACGCGTTCAAGCACCAGCAGGAGTACGCCGTGCGGGTCGGCACCCTGCGCGACGAACTCATCCGCCGGGTGTGCGAGGTCGTGCCCGACGCCATCCTCAACGGGCCGCCCGGCGACCGCCTCCCGGGCAACGCGCACTTCTCGTTCCCGGGCTGCGAGGGGGACGCGCTCCTGCTGCTGCTCGACGCGCAGGGGATCGCGTGCTCCACCGGTTCGGCGTGCTCGGCCGGTGTGGCGCAGCCGTCGCACGTGCTGCTCGCCATGGGGGCCGATCCGGACCGGGCGCGCTCGTCGCTGCGGTTCACCCTCGGACACACCTCGACCCGCGCCGACGTCGACGCGCTCGTCGCCGCCCTTCCGGGTGCGGTCGAACGGGCGCGCCGCGCCGGCGCCGTCAAGGCGGCCCGCACCGGCACCTGACCCGTGCGGGTCAGCCGATCAGCGGACCGGTCTTCGTGTCGGGCGTGCCGACCAGGCAGATGCCCGTGCGGTCGCCGGCCCTCCAGGAACCCTGCGTCGGGTGCAGGTAGGCGACCTCGGCCGTCTCCTCGTCGACGCCGGGGGCCAGGGTGAGCTTCTGCGCGAGTTCGGCGCAGCGGCTCTCCACCGAACGCGCCACCGGCACGTCACCCGGGTACGCACCGTCCGGCAGGGTGAACGTCGCATAGACCTGCGCCCGGTGCGGTTGGCTGCACGGGACCGTCTCTACGGAGAAGACCATCCCCTCGGAGATCGCCGCGACGCAGTCGTACTGCTTCAGGTCGAACCCGCCGTTGCCGGCCGCCGGATCCGCCTTGCCCGAGGGCTGCGCCGGGGCCGCACTCGCACCGGCCGCCGCGGCGGCATTCTGCCGTTCCAGTTCGGCCCGCACCTCGGACACCCCGACCACGAACACGTAGGCGAACGCACCCACGAACCACAGCACGGTGATGACCAGCGCGGCGATGGCGTGCTTCTTGCCGCGCTGCCACGGGTCCCGGCCGATCTGCACGAGCGCGACGATCGCGGCGATGACCGCGAGCAGGCTGCCGCCGAGGAGGCTCAGCACCAGTGCGACGACCGCGTAGCGGTTGAGCGGCAGCTTCTCGAGGCTTCGCAGGTAGGAGAGGTCCCGTTCCGGGGGCACATAGGTCTGGGTGACAACGCGCCCACTCGTCGGGAACGTCGTCGGCTCCGCCGGGTGCGGCACCGTGTCCGGAGGCATGCCCGACGCGGCGGCGTGCCGGGGTGCCTGCCCGGGAAACAGGCCCGACCGCGCGCCGGCGCTCGGGACGTCGGCTCCGCTGCCGACACCCGCAACGGGCAGCACCGGGGCGGGTGTTTCCGGCGCGGCGAGGGGCCCGGCGCCCGGCATGGCGGGCGCCGCCGGAGCCTGCGGGTCGGCGGACAGGCCGGTGGCGGAGGAGGGCGACCCGCCCTGGGGGGCGACGGGTACCGGCGTGGCGGGCCGGTGGAAGACGCCGGCGATGGGCGCCGGTGCGGCGGCGTGTGGCGTCGGCGTGGCCGCGGCCGTGGTGGGGAACGACCCGGCACTCGGCGATCCGAGCAGTTCGCTGTGCGGTGCCGTCCGGGCGGCCGGCGGGGCGAAGAGACCGGCGCGCGGCGCGAGGTCGGCGTCGTCCAGGGAAGCGGTGAGCACCTCCTCGTGGTCGGCCACGGGCCGGATGAAGCCGGGCAGCATCGCGGTCGTCGCCGGGCCGGTGTAGGTCTCGACCGGCGCGGGCGGCGCGAGGAGAGCCGTCGCGGGGGCCGACCCCGCAAGCCGTCCGTCGCCCGGTGCAGGCGTCGACGGCGGCGTGGCTGACCCCTGCTCCGAAGCCGGGTCGTACGACGCCGGCGCAGCCGCCGGGACCGGGGCGTGCGCCGGGGACGAAGCGGGCGGGAACAGGCCCGGCGCCAGTGCGGCGTGTGCCGCTCCGAGGGCGTGCGCGGAGGGTGCTGCGTGCGAAGGGGCAGCGGCGTGCGCCGACGGAGCTGTGTGCGAGGGGGGAGCGGCGTGCGCCGACGGAGAGCCGTGCGTGGAGGGATAGGCGTGCGCGACGCCGCCCGACGTCGTCCCGTCTTGGCTCGGCCCGCCGGAGGGCTGGCCGCCGGAAAGCGGTGCACCGGAGGGTTGTGCACCGGAGAGCGGTGCGCCTGAGGACTGCCCGCCGGAAAGCGGTGCACCGGCGCCGGGGGACTGCGTGGTGGGGGCGTTCCCGCCGAAGAGGGTGGGCGCGAGCGGTCGGCCGTCACGGGGCACCCCGGGCTCGATGGTGTGGCCGGCCGGCGGCGGCTGATCGCCGGTCGGCGCGGGACGGTTCCCGCCGAAGAGCGTGGGCTCGGCGGGTCGGCCGTCGCGTGGGACGCCCGGTTCGATCGGCGTGCCGGACGGGGCGGCCGGGTCGGGAGCGGGGCCGTTCCCCCCGAAGAGGGTGGGTGCGGCGGGTCGGCCGTCGCGCGGGACGCCCGGTTCGATGGCCTGACCGGCCGGACCGGCGGCGGCGGGCACGGGTCCCCGGCCACCGAACAGCGCCGGTGCGGCCGGGTGGCCGTCCCGTGGCTGACCGGGCTGGATGGACTGGCCGCTCGGTGCCGGCCCCGTTCCTTCGTCGTCGACGAGAGCGGGGGCGGGCCGGCGTAGTCCCGCGGAGAGGGTCGCACCGGGAGGAATGGGTGCGAAGCCGGGCGTGGGGTCAGGCTCTGTCACACAAGAACGGTAGTGTTCGGTAACTCTATGTAGTGTCCGGCGGTGGGTTCCGCTGTGTCGGCCGGTCGCGTGACAGCGCGGTGCGCCCGCACCTTAGAGTGCCCGGAGCGACGGGAGGTGCGATGGCCGACGAGCGGTCCTGGTACGCCGACTGGCGGGTGTTCCTCGCCGCGGCGGCAGCCCTGGTGGTGATGTGGGGCGTCGAGTCCTGGCGCAAGGGCGATGTGATGTGGTTCTGGCCGGCGGTGCCGCTGGTGATCTGGGTGCTGCTCGCCGCGGGGGCGGTCCTCGTGCGGAAAGCCGGTCGCCGGGCCGGTTAGGCTCGATGCGTGAAGGTTCTGGCCGCCATGTCCGGCGGGGTCGACTCGGCTGTCGCGGCTGCCCGGGCGGCCGAAGCCGGCCACGATGTCACCGGGGTGCATCTCGCCCTCGCGCGCAACCCGCAGACGTACCGCACGGGTGCGCGCGGTTGCTGCACGCTGGAGGACTCGCGGGACGCCCGTCGCGCCGCCGACGTGATCGGGATCCCGTTCTACGTGTGGGACATGGCCGACGAGTTCCACGAGGACGTCGTGGACGACTTCGTCGCCGAGTACGCCGCCGGCCGCACGCCCAATCCGTGCCTGCGCTGCAACGAGAAGATCAAGTTCGCGGCGGTGCTGGATCGCGCCATGGCGCTCGGGTTCGACGCGGTGGTGACCGGGCACCACGCCCGGCTCGGCGCCGACGGGCTGCTGCGCCGCAGCGTCGACCTGGCCAAGGACCAGTCGTACGTGCTGGCCGTGCTGCGCGAGGATCAGCTCCGCCACGCCGTGTTCCCGCTGGGCGACTCCACGAAGGAGCAGGTCCGGGCGGAGGCGGCGGTGCGTGGGCTGGCCGTCGCGGACAAGCCCGACAGCCACGACATCTGCTTCATCGCCGACGGGGACACCCGAGGGTTCCTCGACCGGCAGTTGGGCGCGCGGCCGGGGCCGATCGTGGATGCCGCCACCGGTGAGGTGCTCGGTGAGCACGGCGGGGCGCACGGGTTCACCGTCGGGCAGCGCCGCGGGCTGGACCTGCGCCGGCCGGCCGCCGACGGGCGACCGCGCTATGTGCTGTCCATCACGCCGGTCACCAACACGGTCACGGTCGGGCCCGCCGAGGCGCTGGACGTCGGCCGGGTGCACGGCGCGCGGCCGATCTGGCACGGCGAGCCGACGCCGGTGGAGTGCGCGGTGCAGCTCCGGGCCCACGGCGAGACCTTCCCGGCGACGGTGCGCCGCACCGACGACGGGCTGACCGCGGAGCTGCACCGGCCGGCGCGGGGCATCGCGGCCGGCCAGGCGATCGTCGCCTACCGGGCCGACGAGGCCGGCGACATCGTGCTGGGCTCCGCGACCATCACGGCCACCGACCGCGCGGTCGCCGCCGCCTGACCGCCGGCCGCGCTCGGTCGCCAGCCGGGGCCGGGGCGGCTGTCCTCAAGTACTGGGGCCATCCGCAGGTTATCAGCGGGCAATAACCTGCGGATGTCCCCGGTGCTCGCCCGGTCGCCGGTCAGGACCCGTGCGGTGGCGGGCGGGCCGGCGTCCGGGTGCTACGTGAGCGACGTCATCCCGGCCCGATAACGTCGCTGGTGTACCGCCAGGCCGCCGGCTTCACATCGCCGGCCGAGCGGCACCGCACACCGGCGGAGCGCCGCCGGACCCAGCGAACAGCACCGACCCCGAGGAGCACGATGAGCGACGCACTCTGGCCGGCCGGCGCCGCGACCGGGATCGGTTCCCTGCCGGGGACCGACATCGCCGAGAGCCTCCGGGTCGTTCTCGGGGAGCTGCCGGACCTGCCGCACCTGCCCGAACTGCCCGCCCGGGGGCCGGGGGCGGACATGATCGGCCGCGGCGCCGCCCTGCTCACCGAGCTGCCCGTCGAGGTGTACGCCGGGCGGTGGAAGTTCGCCAATCGGCCGGGGCGGGACCTGCGGCGCGCGTGGGACCTCCTCGAACGCGATCTCGACGCGCTCTACGAGCAGGCCGGCGACTTCACCGGGACGTTCAAGGTGCAGGTTACGGGGCCGTGGACGCTGGCCGCCTCGGTGGAACTGCCCCTCGGCGGCCGGGCGCTCCGGGACCACGGTGCCGCGCGGGAGATCGCCGAGTCGCTGGCCGACGGGGTCCGGCGGCATCTGGCCCAGGTCAAGGCGCGCATCCCGCACGCGACGCTGCTGCTGCAGCTCGACGAGCCGTCGTTGCCGAGTGTCCTCAGTGGACGGGTGCCGACCGACAGCGGGCTGCACACGTACCGGTCGGTCGACGTGTCGACCGCGCGCAGTGCGCTCGGCGCCGTCGTCGAGGCCGCCGGGGTGCCGGTGATCGTGCATTGCTGTGCTGAAGACGTTCCCCTGGAAATGATCAGGGAGGCGGGAGCCCGGGGGGTCGCGATCGACCTGGCGCTCGTCGCGGACCTGGACGCCCTTGGCGAGGCGATCGACGCGGGGACGGTGCTCGTCGCGGGCGCGGCGGACCCCCGCCGGCCGGCGCCGTCGTCGGCCGCGATCGCCGACCGGGTCCGGACCGTCTGGCACAAGCTCGGTTTTTCTTCCACCCTTCTGGTCGAACGGGTGGCCGTGTCCGCGTCGTGCGGTCTGGCCGGAGCGTCGCCGGCCTCGGCACGGGCTCTCCTGGCGGCCTGCCGCGACGCCGGACGCCGATTGGCTGACGATGCCCTTGCGTAGGGTGGCACAACAAACTACGCACAGCTAGCGTCTCTCCCGTGCTAACGGCCCGTGTCGCTCACGACCTCGACCAGGAGAACGTCATCGTCACGCCCGTCGGCGAGCTGACCGCGGGCACCCGGCACGTCGTCCGCAGCGCGGTGCGCAAGGCCCTGATCGAGTGCCCGCGGGCGGTGCTGGTGGACCTGACGGAGTTCGTGGACCCGGCGGGGCAGGCACCGGCCATGTTCCTGTCGCTGCAGCAGCGGGCCGAACGCGAGCCGCCGGTGCCGGTGTACTGGTGCGGTTCGCGCGGCGAGCTGGGCCTGCGGCTGTCCCGCCGTCCGTGGCGGGATCTCCTGCGGGTGGCGGAGTCGCTGGATCGGGCCGCGTCGTGTCTGGCGCACCTGCCGCCGACCCCGCGGCGGCTGTACGGCGAGTTCCAGCCGGACGTGCTGGCGGCCTCGGCGGCGCGCACGCTCGTCGGCGACGCCTGCTTCGCCTGGGACGTGCCGCAGTTGGCGCACCCCGCCCGCCTGGTCGTGTCGGAGCTGGTCCAGAACGCCGTCACGCACGCCGGCACGACCGTGGCCGTGACGGCGGTGCTGACCCAGCGGCATCTGCGGTTGTGCGTGCGCGACGGCGGGTTCACGCCGCCGGTGCTGCAGGATCCGCGGCTCGGCGATCCGGCCGCGCCGTTGGGAACGACCGGCACCGGTCTGCATCTCGTCGACCGCTGCGCGAGCCGGTGGGGCACGATCGCACTGAACGACGGCAAGTTCGTCTGGGTCGTGCTCGAACGCTAAATGCGTTGTGGCGCACGGGAAAGACTGCGACCTTGGTTGCGGGCCCCGACGCTTTCAGAAAAAAAGCGCCGTTCACGGTGGACCAAGCGGGCGGATCACCCCGCGCTCGTCCCGCCGCCTGCAGGCGACCGATCTTTCACATCGGAAACGTTGCGGGGCCCACCCTTTTCACTAGGAGGTGAACCGTGTCCACACGTCCAGAAATCATCATCCGCAGTTCGCACCGCGGGCTGCGTTACGTCGACGGCCGGTTCGACTCCGTGCTGGAGCCCGGGCGCTACGAGCTGCCCGCCGCCGCGCGCTGGGGCAAGCGGCAGCCGAAGGTCGAGATCGTGCAGGTCGACGTCCGTGAGCGGGAGCTGACGATCCGGGGCCAGGAGATCCTGACCGCGGACAAGGTGGCGGTGCGGGTCAGCATCATCACGCAGTTCCGGGTGACGGATCCGGTGGCGGCCGTGGAGAAGGTGGCGGGCTACGAGGACCGGCTCTACAGCGACATTCAGCTGGCGGCGCGGCGTTCGCTGGCGTCGATGACCCTCGAGGGCATCCTCACCACGCGCAACGAGCTGAGCGAGGACATCCTGCGCGACGTGAGCGCGATCGCGAGCGGCTACGGAGTCGAGATCCTGCGTTCCGACGTGAAGGACATCGTCTTCCCGGGCAACCTGCAGGACATCATGAACCGCGTGCTGACGGCGCAGCGGCTGGCCGAGGCGCAGCTGGTGGAGGCGCGCACGAAGGCCGAGCGGGAGGCGCTGGAGGCGACGTCGCGGGCGGACGCCGAGCGGGTCGCGGCCGCCGCGCGGGGTGAGTCGACGCGGCTCGCGGCGCAGGCCGACGCCGACGCGGCGCGGATCCGGGCGGAGGCCGAGGTCGACGCGCTCAACCGGCTGGCCGAGGCGGCGACGGCGTACGCGGAGCACCCGGCGCTGCTGCGGGTGCGGGAGCTGGACACGCTCGGCGCCCTGGGCGCCAACGCGATGGCGCGGCTGTACATCGGTTTCGACAAGCACGTCGCGGACTGAAACCGTCGTACCCCTGGGATAACGTCTGTGCTGTTGAGGCGGGTTCCCAGGGGGTTGGCAGTGGATGTTGTCGGGGCGCAGGCGCGGGTTTCCGAGCTGTCGAAGGAGATCGACGAGCATCAGTACCGCTATCACGTGCTCGACGCGCCGACCGTCAGCGACGGCCAGTACGACGCGCTGATCCGGGAGCTGCAGGACCTCGAGGAGCGGTTCCCGGAGCTGCGCAGCCCCGACTCGCCGACGCAGCGGGTCGGCTACACGTTCTCGACGCTGTTCACGCCGGTGGAGCACGCCGAGCGGATGATGAGCCTGGACAACGCGTTCACCGACGAGCAGTTGGCCGCCTGGGCGGAGCGTACCGAGCGGGACGCCGGTGGGCCGGTGCGCTACCTGTGCGAGTTGAAGATCGACGGTCTCGCGATCAACCTCACCTACGAGAAGGGGCGGCTCACCCGGGCGGCCACCCGCGGGGACGGGCGCACCGGTGAGGACGTGACGCTCAACGTGCGCACCCTCCGGGACGTGCCGGAGCGGCTGCACGGCGACGACGTGCCGGACCTGGTGGAGATCCGGGGCGAGATCTACTTCCCGGTGGAGGCGTTCGCGGAGCTCAACGCGTCGCTGGTCGAGCAGGGGCACGCGCCGTTCGCCAATCCGCGCAACGCCGCCGCCGGCAGCCTGCGCCAGAAGGATCCCCGCATCACCGCGGGCCGCAAGCTGCGGCTGCTGGTGCACGGCATCGGCGCGCGGCAGGGATTCGCGCCGCGCGCGCAGTCCGAGGCGTACGAGACCCTCCGGAGTTGGGGGCTGCCGACCTCGCAGCGCTGGACCGTCGTCGACGGGCTCGACGGCGTGCAGCAGTACATCGCGGAGTTCGCCGCCAAGCGGCATGCGCTCGACCACGAGATCGACGGCGTGGTGGTCAAGGTCGACGACGTGTCGATCCAGCGCCGGCTCGGGTCGACCAGCCGCGCGCCCCGGTGGGCGATCGCGTTCAAGTACCCGCCGGAGGAGGTCAACACCAAGCTGCTCGACATCCAGGTCAACGTCGGGCGCACCGGGCGGGTGACGCCGTTCGCGGTGCTGGAGCCGGTGAAGGTGGCCGGGTCGACCGTCTCGCTCGCCACCCTGCACAACGCCAGCGAGGTCAAGCGCAAGGGTGTGCTGATCGGCGACACGGTCGTCGTCCGCAAGGCCGGCGACGTGATCCCCGAGGTGCTGGGGCCGGTGGTGGAGCTGCGGCCGGCGGACGCGCGGGAGTTCGTGATGCCGGAGCACTGCCCGGCGTGCAAGAGCCCGCTGACCCAGCAGAAGGAGGGCGACGTCGACCTGCGTTGCCTCAACGTCGAGTGCCCGGCGCAGAAGTGGCGCCGGCTGGAGTACATCGGCAGTCGCAAGGTGCTCGACATCGACGGGCTGGGCGAGAAGTCGGCGTTCGCGCTCGCGGACTCGGGTGTGGTGGACGGGCCGGCCGAGCTGTTCGACCTGACCGAGGAGAAGCTCAAGGACTGCCCGCTGTTCGTCAACGACGACGGCGCCATCTCCACCAACGGCCACAAGCTGCTCGCCGGTGTGCAGGCCGCCAAGGAACGTCCACTGTGGAGGGTTCTGGTCGCGCTCTCCATCCGGCACACGGGTCCCGAGGCGGCGCAGGCGCTGGCGCGCCAGTTCCGGTCGGTCGACCGGATCGCATCGTCCACAGTGGAGCAACTGGTCGAGGCCGAGGGCGTGGGGCCGACGATCGCCAACGCGGTGCACGCGTGGTTCCAGCAGGAGCACAGCAAGCGGCTGATCGAGAAGTGGCGGGCCGCCGGCGTGCGGATGGCCGAGGAACACGCCGAGGAGGGGCCGCGCCCGCTCGACGGCATCACGGTCGTGGTGACCGGCAGCCTGGAGACGTACTCGCGCGACCAGGCCACCCAGGAGATCGCTGCCCGGGGCGGCAAGGTGAGCGGCTCGGTGTCGAAGAAGACGGCGTTCGTCGTGGCGGGTGAGTCGCCGGGCTCCAAGTTCGACAAGGCGGTGCAGCTGAAGGTGCCGATCCTCGACGAGGACGGGTTGCGGGTGCTGCTGACCGAGGGACCCGAGGCCGCCCGCGCGGTGGCCCGCGTCGAGGAGTGAACGCCGACCGCGTCGTCGGCGACGTGCGGGCGCATCCGGCGGTCGGGTGACGCCGCACTCCGGCTGACCGGATCACCACGGAGACCTGATCATCCGTCACCAGGCGGGGGACCGGGCGTTGTTCAGCCGGTGAAGCGGTTTGGGTGGTTGTCAGACGCGCGTCGGCGGGCCGTGCTGGCGCGTACGACGAATGATCCGTTGACCGGTCTGACGACCTGGGCGGCACTGGCGCGCATGGTGGACCGGCGGGGTTACCGGCCGTTCGCGTTGCTCGTGTTGGACCTCAACGACTTCCGGCTCGTCAACGACGCGCTCGGCTTCTCCGCCGGGGACCGGCTGCTCGGTGAGGTGGCGCAGCGGCTGGTGGCCGTTCCGGGGCCGATGCGGGTCGTGGCGCGGCTCGGTGCCGACCGGTACGTCATCGTGCTGCCGGAGGTCGCCGACGCCGAGGGCGCGCGGGCCGGCGCGCAGCGGTTCGCGGCTGCCCTGCACGAACCCGTCACCGTCGACGGGCTGCCCGTCGAGGTGTCGGCGGCGGTCGGGGTGGCCGTGGCGCCCGGCGATGGCGCGGACAGCGAGACGGTGCTGCGCAACGCCGAACGGGCCATGTACGACGCGAAGCGCAGGGGCGAGGCGGTCGCCGGCTACCTGCCCGGTGCCGATCTGCGCGCGGAGGGCCGGCTGCGCCTCCTGGCGGACCTGCGAAGAACCGTCACCGACCCCACCGACACCAGCGTCGGCCTCTACTACCAGCCGCAGATCGACCTGCGCACCGGCGCCGTGGTGGGGGTCGAGGCACTGCTGCGCTGGCACCACCCGCAGCGCGGGCCGGTGGACCCGAACGAGGTGATCCGCGCCGCCGAGCACAGCCCGGTGATGCGCCTGCTGTCGATGCGCGTGGTCGACGACGCGGTCAACCAGTTCGGCCGCTGGGGCGACAAGGTGGCCGACCTGCGCCTGTCGATCAACGTGTCGATGCGGGACCTGCTCGGCGGCGAACTCATCGACCGCCTCGTGGATCGCCTGACCGAACGCGCCGTGCCGGCCTCCCGGGTGCAGTTGGAGATCACCGAGAGCGCGCTGATGACCGACCCGCGGGCGGTGCTGAGTTCGCTGGCACGCCTGCAGCGGCTGGGCGTGGGCGTGTCGCTCGACGACTTCGGCACGGGGTACTCGTCGCTGGCGCATCTGCGCAGGCTTCCGCTGACCGAGGTGAAGATCGACCGGTCGTTCGTGCACGGTGCCGGTTCGGCGACGGTGGCGGACACGGCGGTGGTACGCGCGATCGTGGGGCTCGCCGACGCGTTGGGGCTGCGCGTCGTGGCCGAGGGCGTCGAGGACGAGACGACGTGGCGGGCGCTGGTGACGGCCGGATGCCATGTGGCGCAGGGCTGGTACGGCGCGCGCCCGATGCCGCCGGAGCAGTTGCTCGGCTGGCTCGCCGACTACACGGGTCGGACCCGTGTACCCGGAGCCGAGTGAATAGACTCTCCAGGTCTTCCGTAGTCACACGTAGAGGAGCCGTCATGGCCGCCATCTCCCGCGACGAGGTAGCGCATCTCGCGCGCCTGTCGCGCCTGGCCGTCACCGAGGATGAGCTGGACATGTTCGCCGGCCAGCTCGACGTGATCCTCCAGTCGGTGGCCCGGATCGGCGATGTGGCCGCGGCGGACATCCCGCCGACGTCGCACTCGGTCCCGCTGACCAACGTGCTGCGCGAGGACGTCGTGGTGCCGGGCATCTCGCGCGAGGACGCGCTCGCCATGGCGCCGGACAGCGCCGAGGACCGGTTCCGCGTTCCCCGGATCCTGGAAGAGGAGGCGTAGAGCCATGTCGGACCTGACCAGGATGACCGCGGCGCAGCTCGGGGCGGCGATCGCGGGCGGCGAGACGTCCGCCGTGGAGGTGACCCGGGCGCACCTCGACCGGATCGCGGCGGTCGACGAGCGGGTCAACGCCTTCCTGCACGTGGACGCCGAGGGCGCGCTGGCCGCCGCCGAGCGGGTCGACGCGGACCGCGCCGCCGGCAGGGCGCAGGGGCCGCTGGCCGGGGTGCCGATCGCCGTCAAGGACGTGCTGACGACCCGCGGCGTCCCGACGACCGCCGGTTCCAAGATTCTTGAGGGCTGGCAGCCGCCCTACGACGCCACCATCGTCACGCGGATGCGCGAGGCGGGGCTGGTGATCCTCGGCAAGACCAACATGGACGAGTTCGCCATGGGCTCCTCCACCGAGTACTCGGCCTACGGGCCGACGCACAACCCGTGGGACCTCGGCCGGATCCCCGGCGGTTCCGGCGGCGGTTCGGCGGCGGCGATCGCGGCCTACGAGGCGCCGCTGGCCATCGGCACCGACACCGGCGGCTCGATCCGGCAGCCGGGCGCCGTCACGGGCACCGTCGGCGCCAAGCCCACCTACGGCGGCACGTCGCGGTACGGGCTGATCGCGTTCTCGTCCTCTTTGGACACTCCGGGGCCGTGCGCGCGCACCGTCGAGGACGCCGCGCTGCTGCACGCCGTCATCGCCGGCCACGATCCGCGCGACTCGACGTCGATCCCGGCCGCCGTGCCGGACGTCGTCGCGGCGGCCCGTCGGGGGGCCACCGGCGACCTGAGCGGAGTGCGGCTCGGGGTCGTCAAGGAGTTCAGCGGGGAGGGTGCCGAGCCGGGTGTGTCGGCCGCCGTCCGCGAGGGCATCGAGGCGCTGGTCAAGCTGGGCGCCGAGGTGGTCGAGGTGTCGTGCCCGCACTTCGAGTTCGCGCTGCCGGCCTACTACCTGATCGCGCCGAGCGAGTGCTCGTCCAACCTGGCCCGCTTCGACGGGGTGCGCTACGGGCTGCGTGCCGGGGACGACGGCAACCGCTCGCTCGAGGAGGTCATGTCGCTCACCCGCGACCAGGGCTTCGGGCCGGAGGTCAAGCGGCGCATCATGATCGGCACGTACGCGCTGTCCAGCGGCTACTACGACGCCTACTACGGGCAGGCGCAGAAGGTGCGCACGCTGATCAGCCGGGACTTCGCCGCCGCGTTCGAGAAGGTGGACGTGCTGGTGTCGCCGACGACGCCGTTCGTGGCGTTCGAGTTCGGGTCGCGGACGTCGGATCCGTACCAGATGTACCTGGCGGACCTGTACACGATCCCCTCCAACCTCTACGGCGGGCCGGCGATCTCCGTCCCGGTCGGGCTCTCCGACGGGCTCCCGGTGGGTTTCCAGATCATGGCGCCGACGCTCGCGGACGACCGCATGTACCGGGTCGCGGCGGCCCTGGAATCCGCCGCCGGAGTGCTCACGCCGCCTTCCCTCTAAAGATCAAGAGCTTCAAGAGCGTTATTGCGACGGCCCGTCGGGTGCACTACCGCTGCTCCCGCCGGGTCGCTTCGCTCCACCTCCGCGTCCCCAAGGGCTACCGCGGTGGGCCGCCGAAGCAGACGTAAGCCAGCAGGGCGACCGCGAAGAGGGCGACCGCGATCCACAGGTAGCAGCCCAGGCCCGGGGTATGTAACGGAGGGTCGCCCGCCATGAACCCATGGTGTCCGCGCGTGCCGGGCTCGCACGATCGGCGACAGGGACCGCGCGCCACGCCGGTCGGCGGGGCGTAGGCGCCGATCTACGTCACCGGCTGACCCACCCGCGCGTCGATTTTGCAGTTGTGGTGGCGACACGGCGGGGTAAAAGCGGTCGATCCGGGCGCCACAAGTGCAAGATCGACGGGGTGATCCACCGGGTTACGCTCGGGACATGAGTGATGTGCGGTACGACCGGCGGGAGCAGCTGCAGCAGATCCAGTCGGGGCTGCTGCCGGGGGAGTCCATCATCGCCGTCTACGACGCCGTCGGGGTGGGCACGGGGTTCATCGGGCTCACCGACAAGCGGGTGATCCTGCAGGACAAGTCGTTCGTGGGGAAGCGGCTGGCCATCACGTCGGTGCCGTACTCCAAGGTGACGGCGGTGTCGCTGGTGAGCGACAAGTCCTGGGCGGGCAACTTCTTCAGTACCGGCAAGATCGCCATCCACGTCGGCGCGCACATGTGGGAGATCGAGGTGCGCGGGGTCGAGAAGACCCAGCACATCCACAACGTGATCCTGCACTACGCCCGCTGAGACGCGATGAAGCCCCGGCCGTTCGCCGGGGCTTCAGTGACGTGCTGTCAGCGGCTGCGCCACGAGACCGGACCCGGCAGGTCCACGCTCTGGCGACGGGTGCGCGAGTTCCACGACCAGCGGCCGATCTGCAGGCCCCACGAGGTCATCCCGGACTTGCCGAAGTTGAAGACCAGCGGGCCGAACTTGCGACGGGCTCGAAAATGCATCGGCATCGTAGGTTCCTCCTCAGGTACGTGCCGTTTCAATTACCCATCGGCGGTCTCGACTATTCGCGCGCCGTTGGATTCCCGCGCGCGAAGGGTCTGGATGAGGGCCGCCGCGAGGCCGTCCAGCGACGAGCCGCCGGTCACCAGCACATCGGGCGCGATCTTGATCTCGCCGGCGGCGATCGCACCGGCGACCGCCACGAGTGCCGTGGGCAGATCACCGATCGCCTCGCGCTGCGCCTCGAAGCCGGCGGCCTTCGCCAGTTCGAGGGCCTTGGTGGCCTCCGCCTCGGCCAGGCCGACCGCGCGGGTCCGATCCGCCTCGGCCTCACCGGTCACCCGCACGTAGGCCGCGTCGCCGCGCGCCGTCGCCTCGCGGGCCAGTGACTGGTTGGTGCTGATCTCCACGGAGACCTGGGCCGAGGCGAGCTGCGCCTGCATGTCGGCGGTGCCCTTGGCCTTCTCCATCTCGACGCGCGTGAGCTGGGTGCGGCGCTGCTCCTCGAACGTCGCCCGTTCCTGGTTGGCGATCTCGCGCCGGGTCAGCACGCCGACCAGCGCCTCGGGGAAGACGACGTCCTGGATGTACACGCCGCGCGTCTCCACCTGGTAGCCGGCCAGGTACCGGGTGATCTCGTCGAAAGCCGCCCGCTGCACCTCCTGCCGCGTCTCGATGAACCGGATCGCGGCCAGCCCCTGCAACGTGTTGCGGAAGTGGTTGCCGACGGCGGCCTGCAGCACCTCGTTCACCAGATTGCGGATCGTGCCGACCATCGAGATGACGGCGGGTGCGCGGGCGTCCGAGATGTGGATCTGCACCTGGAGGTCGATCGTGAACACGAATCCCTCCCGCGTCTTGCCGATGATCGACTCCAGGCGGGAGTCCAGGTCGTGCGCGTGCGAGGTGGCGTTCGCCCAGTTGAGCGTGAGGATCGAGGTCGGCACCAGCTCGGCGGCGTAGATGCGCGGGTTGATCGCGTACTTGCCGGTGCGCAGCGGCTCCTGCCAGATGCCCCGGTGCCCCGGCCGCACGATGCTGCCGAACTTGAACTCCGCCCCCGACGTGTCCAACGTGGGCAGTCCGACGAAGCCCTTGATGACGGCCACCTGCCCCTGGTTGACCACGAGCATCGGGACCAGTTCGACCTTGAGCAGGAACGGGTTGAGCAGGAACGCGCCGTACAGCAGCGGGTCGTGCTGCAGGCCGATCCGCCCGCCGGCGTCGAGGAACTTCTGGAAGTCCTGGTAGTTGTCGTGCTCGTGGTTCTTGGAGCCGAGCAGCGCGTCGATCAGCTCCGCGTCGCTGACGTCGTCGTCGGACTCCATCTCGGCGATGTCCGCGTAGCCGCCGAGCCGGCTGGCGATGTCGCCCTGCGGCAGCGGCTCGCCCTCCAGGGCCGTCACCAGCCCCACCACGTCGCCGCCCTTGCCGGGTGCGATGACCTTCACGTGCAGCTGCTCCTCGTCCAGCCCGAACGACTCCGGCGCGAGATGGCCGTGGCGGGCGAGCGCGGCGAGTTCGGGGGCGACCGGGGTGCCGAAGACCTCCCGCGCGGTGATCACGATGAACGCGATCGGGTGGATCGGCGCCAGCGTGCCCGGTGGCAGGACGGGCCGCTGGACGCCCTTCTCCCCGCCACCCTTGAGGAACGCGTGCAGGTCGCTGAAGTCGCCGAACTCCGTGCGGTACCGCGCGCTCTTCGCGCCGATCGGCAGCGGCTTGCCGACCTGTGCGATGACCACCCCGATCTCGCCGGCCGGCACCTGCACCCACGGATGCTTGTACACCGCGAACCGCGGCCACAACCGGAACCGCATCCCCGGCATAAGAAGATCGGCCTGGTACCCGGCTTCACCACGCATGGCCACCGGCGTATCGGCTTTGAGGGACCGTAGCCCGTACCGCTTCACGACGAGCCCCACCTGCGTTGGCCCGATGCGATGCAGCGACTTGAAAATCACGAGTAACACGTAGGCCGCGAACACGGCGGCGACGACCAGTAACGGCAACTGCGCCATGGCCGGAGAGTATCGACGGCCGCCAAGCGACGGACGCGCGAAAAAATGATCTTAATGGTTCGTCTAATCTGATCCGGTGACGAGCGCGACTAAGAGCTACGAGGACGTTGTGGCGACGTATGAGCCGGTGATCGGCCTGGAGACGCACGTCGAGCTGGGCACCAACACCAAGATGTTCTGCGGCTGCCCGACCGTCTTCGGCGCGGAGCCCAACACGCAGGTGTGCCCGGTCTGCCTCGGCCTGCCCGGCAGTCTCCCGGTGGCAAACAAGGCCGCCATCGAGGCGACGATCCGGATCGGCCTGGCGCTCAACTGCTCGATCGCGACCTGGTGCCGCTTCGCCCGGAAGAACTACTTCTACCCGGACATGCCGAAGAACTTCCAGATCAGCCAGTACGACGAGCCGCTGTGCGTCGACGGCTACCTCGACGTGGACGTCGACGGCCAGACGATCCGGGTCGGCATCGAGCGGGTGCACCTGGAGGAGGACACCGGCAAGACGCTGCACATCGGCGGCGCCACCGGCCGGATCCACGGCGCGACCGAGTCCCTCGTGGACTACAACCGGGCCGGCATCCCGCTGGTGGAGATCGTCACGAAGCCGGTCGCCGGCACCGGCCAGCTCGCCCCGGCCGTCGCCCGCGCCTACGTAACCGAGCTGCGCGACCTGCTGCGCACCCTCGACGTCTCCGACGTGCGGATGGAGCAGGGCTCGATGCGCTGCGACGTCAACACCTCGCTCAACAAGCCGGGCGAGGAGTGGGGCACCCGCACCGAGACCAAGAACGTCAACTCGCTGCGCTCGGTCGAGCGGGCCGTCCGGTCGGAGATGCTGCGGCAGGCCTCCGTCCTCGATGCCGGCGGCTCGATCACGCAGGAGACGCGGCACTTCCACGAGGACACCGGCGACACGACGTCGGGGCGTTCCAAGGAGACCGCGACCGACTACCGCTACTTCCCGGAGCCCGACCTGGTGCCCCTCGCGCCGGACCCGGCGTGGGTCGAGACGCTGAAGGCCGCGCTTCCGGAGACCCCGCGGGCGCGCCGGGCGCGGTTGCAGCAGGAGTGGCGGGTCTCCGACCATGATCTGCAGTCCATCGTGAACGCGGGAGCGGTCGAGCTCATCGAGGCGACCGTCGCGGCCGGTGCGACCCCGGACGCGGCCCGCAAGTGGTGGCTCGGTGAGCTGGCCCGGCGTGCCAACAACGACGGCGTCGAGCTGTCCGCGCTCGCCGTGACCCCGGCGGACGTCGCCGAGCTGCAGCAGCTCGTGGACGCCGGCAAGCTGACCGACAAGCTCGCCCGGCAGGTGCTCGAGGGCACGCTCGCGGGCGAGGGCTCGCCGTCGGCCGTCATGGCGGCGCGCGGCGTCGAGGTCGTCTCCGACACGGGCGCGTTGACGGCCGCCGTCGACGAGGCGATCGCGGCCAACCCGGACGTGGCCGCGAAGATCCGCGAGGGCAAGGTCGCCGCGGCGGGGGTGCTCGTCGGGGCGGTCATGAAGGCGACCCGCGGGCAGGCGGACGCCAAGACGGTGCGCGACCTGATCGTGTCGCGGCTGAGCTGAGCCGGCTCGGGCGCTCGTGCAAGATCGTTGCCCCTCCCGTGACGGCCTCATCGGCGTGTCGTGTCACGGGAGGAGCGACGATCTTCGTTGCCTAGCTCGGGAACGGCGTCGGGGTCGGGGAGCCCGACGGCGGCGGTGCCGAGCCGGACGGCGCGGGGGAGCCCGACTCTGAGGTCGACGGGCTCGGGGTCGGGGTGCCCTTGATCGCCTCGTCGGGGCGGACGATGTTCCGCTGGAGGCTCACCTCCGACTGGCCCGTGCCGCCGAGCGTGATGTCGTCGTAGGCCTGCAGCTTGTGCTCCTGGTCGAAGTAGAGCACCGACAGGGCCAGCGGGGTGGGCTCCTCCTTCTCCAGCCCGCGCAGCCCGGCCCCACCCGTCGACCCCTGCGTCATCAGGATGGTGCGGCCGTCCTTCGGGATGGGGCCGCTCTCCGGCCCGATCCGCTCGACGTTGCGCTTGTGGCGGTGCCCGGCGAGCACCACCGGGCAGGCGCCGGCGAGCGGCGCGGCGGCGAGCGGGTCGTGCACCAGGGCGATGTCGACCGGGCGGCCCGCGTTGGCCATCGTCACCGCGAGGGACTGGCCGGTGCCCTCGACCGCGCCTTCCTCGCTGGAAGCGGTCTTGTCCGGGGTGAACCGCGGGTCGCCGATCCCTGCGATGACCAGGCCGTTCACCTCGATCACCTGGTTGTCGAGCACCTTCGCGTTGGCGTTGCGGGCGACCGCCTGCGCCGTGAGTTCGGAGTCGTGGTTGCCGCGCACGTAGACGTACGGGACGCCCATGTCCGAGATCGAGCCGACGTAGGAGGCCTCCGGCTGGCTGCCCCAGTCGTTGATGTCGCCGGTGTCGATGATGAAGTTGATATTGAACTGGGCGACGACCTGCTTCATCACCGACCAGGCGGCCGGGTTGAGATGCAGGTCCGACACGTGCAGCACGCGCGTGGTCGTCGCGTCCGGCTCGTAGACCGGCAGGCCCGAGACGGTGCTGTAGATGCGGCCGACGTTCGCCACCATGCGTTGCAGCTGCTTCTGGTACTCCTCGTACCGGTCGGCGATCCGGCGCGCGTCACCGACCACGGCCGGGGCGTTGGCCAGCAGGCCCTCGAAGCGCGGCTCCTGGATCGAGTCCGGGCGGAACGTCCCCGCCGCCGCGACGCCCGAACTCAACAGCAGCAGCACCGCGACCGAACCGGCCCCGGCCACGCGCCTGGTGTTGCGGTAGATCAGGGCGCTGAGAATCATGGCGCCCAGGACGGAGGCACCGGCGGTCTTCCAGATCAGCCGGCGCACCCCGCGCGCCACGTCCTCCGTGGCCCGGTCGCTCGCCTGTTCGATCGCCGCGGGATCCTTGACCAGGGCCTGCGTCCGCTTCTGGTCCAGCGTCTCCAGCCGCACCCGCAGATGCGCCGGCCCGTGATGGCTGTCCAGATGCAGCGAACCCAGCGGCGGGATCACCACCTCCGACCCGCCGTACAGCGACGGGGTGATCGAGTACTCGGCGCGGAACGGCCCCAGGTCCTCGTCGGTGTGCCCGGCGACCAGGATGCCGATGACGATGCCGACGATCGAGACCGCCACCAGCCCGCAGGCGGAGGCGAAGCGACGAAGCCGTTCCCTCGTGAACGGCTTACGGACCGCGCGCAGGACGGACCGTAAGCCCATCAGCTCTTCCCGGCCTCGCCCGCGCCGCCGACCACGATCTTCAGGAGTTTGTCGTCGTCGGCCTTGGGCGTGCCCCGGCCGTCCTTGTTGGAGGTGCCGACCCAGAGCGAACCGTCCGGCGCCGCCACGACGGTGCGCAGCCGCCCGTGCGCCTTGACCAGCACACCCTTCGGCGCGCCGAGCGTGCCGCCGGTCGCCGTCGTCTGCACCATGTACAGGCGCTCACCCCGCAGGCACGCCGTCACGAACACGTTGGCGATCATCGCCGCGCCGGAGCACGAGGCCTCGTCCGTCTTCCACGTCACGATCGGGTCGACGAACCGCGGGTCGTTGCCGTCGCCCTCCACGTCCGGCCAGCCGTAGTTCTTCCCCGACTCGATGACGTTGACCTCGTCCCAGGCGTTCTGCCCGAACTCCGTCGCGTACATCCGCTTGGCCTGGTCCCACGCGAAGCCCTGCACGTTGCGGTGCCCGTAGCTGTACACCAGATTGCCGAACGGGTTGCCCGGCGCCGGCTGCCCGTCCGGCGTCATGCGCAGGATCTTGCCGCCGAGATTGTTGGTGTCCTGCGAACGGGTCTTGTCGGAGCCGTCGCCCGTCCCCGCGTACAGGAAGCCGTCCGGCCCGAACCCGATCCGCCCGCCGTTGTGGATGCCGGCGGCGGGGATGCCGGTGACGATCGGCTGCGGCTTCTGCCCGAGCGTGAACTTCGCGATGCGGTTGTCCTCGCGGGTCGTGTAGTACACGAACACGGTCTTATCCGTGTCGTACGACGGCGAAACGGCGATGCCCATCAATCCGCCCTCGCCGGCCGCGTACGCCTCCTCGATGACCTGCACCTGCGTCACCTTGAGGCCGTCCTGATCCTGCTCCGGACCGACCTTCAGAACGCGGCGCGTGTCCCGCTCGGTGACCAGCGCGCTACCGTCCGGCAGGAACGTGATCCCCCACGGCACCGCGAGGTTCTTCGCCAGCACCGTCGTCACGACACTGAGATCGCCCGCGCCGGGACTGCTCGGCGGCACGCTCGGCGTCGGCAGCTTCGGCGGCGACCCGCTCTCGTCCGGCGGCGGCGGCCCGAACGAACATCCGGCCAGCGCCAGCGCAGCAGTTAACCCGAGAGCAGCGGCGCGGCGGAGACCTCTCACGGGGACCTAGCCTAACCGGCATATCTGGCAAGTTCCTGTGCTCAGGGTCTTGATCGCCGGTCCGTAGCGCACCCGTGACAGGTACTGCGATATCGGTGAATCTGGGTTAGCTTGTGGCACGCCCACGGGGAACGGATCGGCGTTGCGGAGGGTGCCATGCAGCCAGGTCAGAACCAGCCCGAGGAGCAGGGGTACGGCGGCTACAGCGCGGGTCCGGCGCCGCGTCCCGACCCCGGATACGGCGATCCGGCGCCGGCCTACGGAGACCCGAGCCGCACCTACGGCGGCACGCCGTCCGCGCACCCGTCCGACGCGGACCAGCCCACGCACGTCTTCGACGGCCCACCGGCGCACGACCCCTATGCGCCGCAGGGCGCCCCGCCGCCGGGGGGTGGTGCCGGTGGCCGCTTCGGCGGTGGCCGTTTCTCCGGTGCCGGCGGGCGTCTTTCCGGCGTGGGTGGCCGGGCGCAGACCATCGCGAAGGCGCAGTTCGCGGCCCTGCGGGCGCGTCCGCCGGCGATCGGCGACATGCTGATCATGGGTGGCGGCGCGTTCGTGTTCCTGTGGTCGTTCGCGCCGTTCGTCAGCTACAACGACGAGCTGATCGCCTCCGTCAACAGCGGCAACGGCAAGGACATCGACGGTTCCTACTCGGCGTGGGCCGCCGAGACGTTCATGGCGCCGCTCACCTGGTGGGTCGTCCTGGCCGGGATCGTGCTCGTGGCGCTGTCGGTGCTGCGCTACCGGCGCGGCGAGGTGCGCCTGCCCGGGGCGACGTTGACCGGCCTGCAGTTCGGGCTGGCGCTGTTCGTCTTCTTCGTCCTGCTCGGCTACGCGCTGTCCAACAAGGACATGACGTTCGGGATCGACGAGATCAACGAACAGGCCGAGGCGCTCGTCGACGCCGACCTGTCGTACGCGTGGGGCGGGGTGCTGATGCTCATCGGCGCGCTGGCCGCACTCGCCGGCGCCGTCCTCAACCACTTCAACGTCGCGCCGCGCGCCCGCCGCGATCCGATCGGCGCCCCGCTCCCGCCCGAGCCCGGCCCGGGGGTCTAGCGTTCGGACCATGAGCGAGTGCAGACCACGACGCCTGGACCTGAGCGCGCGCATGGCACGGCGCCTGGACCGGAGCGCAGCGGAGGGAAGCCGTCGTGGGGCGGAGCCGTGCGCTGAGCGGGTAACGCTGTGAAGGTGTGGATCTCGCATGACGAGGGTCGCGGGCAGCTCGGGGACGTGCCGGACGGGGTCACGGTCGAGATCTTCCCGGCGGTCGACGGGCCGATGCCCTCCGATCCGGCGGGTGTGGAGTTCTGGTCGCCGCCGTTCCTGTCCGGGCCGGGCGCCGTCGAGCTGGTCGCCCGCATGCCCGACCTGCGGGTGGTGCAGCTCATGACCGCCGGCGTCGACGCGTGGTACGGCAAGATCCCGGACCGGGTCACCCTCTGCGACGGGCGCGGCGTCCACGACTCCTCCACCTCCGAGTGGGCGGCCGCCGCCATCCTGGCCTCCGTCCGGGAGTTCCCGTCGTTCGCCCGTTCCCAGGTGGAACGTCGTTGGGCTTACCGCCGCACCGGAGAATTGTCCGGCCGGCGGGTCCTCATCGTCGGCGCCGGCTCGATCGGCACCACGCTCGCGGCCCGGCTGGCGCCGTTCGACGTGGAGATCACGCTGGTGGCGCGCCGCGCCCGCGACGGGGTGCACGCCGTCGAGGAGCTGCCCGCCCTGCTGCCGAACGCGGACATCGTGGTGCTGCTCATCCCGTTGACGTCGCAGACGCGCGGGCTGGTCGACGCGGCGTTCCTGGCCGGGCTGCCGGACGGGGCGCTGGTGGTCAACGCCGCGCGGGGCCCCGTACTCGACACCGCGGCGCTGACCGCGGAGTGCGCGTCGGGCCGGCTGCACGCGGCGCTCGACGTGACCGACCCCGAGCCGCTCCCCGCCGAACATCCACTGTGGAGCATGCCGAACGTCTTCATCACCCCGCACGTCGGCGGCTCCGTGCCGGGCGCGCTGTGGCGGGCCTACCGGCTGGTCGGGGCGCAGCTGCGCCGCTTCGCCGCGGGCGAACCGCTCGACAACGTGGTGGCCGACGGCTACTGAGCGGTCTTCAGCCCCTGCCCGCTCGCCTCCACCACGCGCGGGACGTCGGCGGCGGTGACCCCGGTCAGGCGCACCTCGCCGCCGCTGAGCGTCTCGGCGTAGACGCGTTCGCGATCGCCGATCCGCAGCGACGCCACCCCGGTCCACGGCAGGAACCGCGACCCGAACAGCGCCCGCACCCGCAGCCCCTCGGTGTCGACGTCGGTACCGGCGCGCCAGCCCCACACGGCGACGGCCGCCGGCACGAGCAGGATCGGCGCCAGGTACCAGCTGTACGTCGCGAGCGGCAGGGAGCCGAGGGTCGTGACGAACGCCGCGACGGCCAGGGCGGCGTTCAACCGGAAGCGGACCACGAGGTCAATCCTGCCAAAGTGTCGTAGCGGGGGCTCATACTGGCCCGGATCTCGCACGTCACTCGCATGATAGGAGCGCACCGATGAGCGTTGTGCTGCTGATCGGCACCGGCAAGGGACTGTTCGTGGCGCGTAGCGACGACAGCCGTAAGACCTGGGACGTCTCCGAGGCGCTGTTCCCGATGACCGGCGTCTACGCGGTGGGCGTCGATCCGCGTGGTGAGCGGCCCCGGCTCCTGGCCGGCGTGAGCAGTTCCCACTTCGGGCCGAGCGTCGCGACCAGTGACGACCTCGGCGTCACCTGGCAGGAGCCGGACGGGCCGGCGCTGGCGTTCCCGGCCGACACCGACACCTCCCTCGAACGCGTCTGGCAGCTCACGCCCGGCCCCGCCGACCGGCCCGGCCGCGTCTACGCCGGGGTGCAGCCGTCGGCGCTGTTCGTCTCCGACGACGGCGGTAGCACGTTCGAGCTGGTGCGGGGCCTGTGGGAGCACCCGCACCGCAAGGACTGGGGTGCGGGCTTCGGCGGCCAGGCCATCCACACGATCCTCCCGGACCCGGCCGACCCGGATCGGGTGCTCGTCGCCATGTCCACCGGCGGCGTCTACCGCACCACCGACGGCGGCACCACGTGGGCCGCGAGCAACAGCGGCGTCAAGGCGTACTTCCTGCCCGACCCGTGGCCCGAGTTCGGGCAGTGTGTGCACAAGGTCGCCGGCAGCCCCGAGCGGCTCTACCTGCAGAATCACCACGGCGTGTACCGCTCCGACGACGGCGGCGCGGCGTGGACCTCGATCGCCGACGGGCTGCCGAGCGACTTCGGCTTCCCGATCGTGGTGCACCCGCACCGGCCCGACACCGTGTACGTCTTCCCGCTCAAGGCCGACGCGATGCGGTTCCCGGCCGACGGGAAGTGCCGCGTCTACCGTTCCGACGACGCGGGTGCGACCTGGACCGCGCTCGCCGACGGGCTCCCCGACACGCCGTACTACCCGGCCGTCCTGCGCGACGCGATGTGCACCGACACGGCCGATCCGGCGGGGATCTACTTCGGCACGCGTTCCGGCGAGGTGTACGCCAGCGCCGACGACGGCGACACGTGGCGCCAGGTCGCGGCCCACCTGCCGGACGTCCTGTGCGTGCGCGCGGTGGTGGCGTGATGCGCGCGTTCAAGATCGATGTGAAGCCCGTTGCGCCTCCCTCGGCGTGTCGCGCAACGGAGTGCACATTGATCTTGCGGGGCTTTCCGCGATGAGCGTGACCATCCTGGTGCCGGGAGTGCTGCGCGGCGACATCGAGGACCAGGCCAAGGTGCGCGTGGACGTCGGCGGGACGCTCGGCGAGGTGCTCGACGAGGTGGCGGCGCGGTGGCCCCGGTTCGACCGGCGGATCCGGGACGAGCAGGGACAACTGCGCCGATACGTCAACGTCTTCGTCGACGGCGAGGAGTGCCGGCGGCTGTCCGGGCTGGCCACACCGGTGCCCGATGGCACGGAGATACAGGTGCTTCCCTCGGTCGCGGGTGGTTGACTTCCTACCCGTGGACGGGAGAGATCCGGACGGGCCGGCGGCACCGCCGCATCAGCGGCACACCGTGGGCGTCCCGGGTGCCGATGACGCCCGGGGTGAAAGCGGGTCGGCGGGGAGCGGCTCCGGGTGGGGGCGCAGGTCGGGACGGCGGCGCGCCGCCGAGCGGGACGAGGCCTTCGTCAGCGACGCCACCACCTGGTTCGAGGCGCTGCGGCCGGACGACGAGCCGCGGCCGGACGGCGCCTCGCGCGAGAGCGGTGGGCGTCGGCGTGCGGCAGCGGACGACGGCTTCGGTCCCGACGCGCCGGTGAGCGGCGCCGGGCGGGGCGCTTCGGCCGGAGGCGCGCGGCGCGGTGTGCCGACGAGCGGCGGGCCGGTCGGCGGTGGCGGGCGTGATGCGCCGGTCAGTGGCGGGGCGGTCGGCGGCGGCCGGCGTGATGCGCCGGTCAGTGGCGGGGCGGTCGGCGGTGGCCGGCATGGTGCTCCGGTCGGCGGTGCGCCGACCGACGGCGGGCGGCGTGGTGTGCCGACCAGCGGCGGGCCGGTGAGCGGTGGTGTGGGGTCGGGGCGTCGGGCGGGCGGGCGTGGGGTGCCCGTCAGCGGTGGCCCCGTGAGTGGTGTGCCGGTGAGTGGTGTGCCGGTGAGTGGTGTGCCGGTCAGCGGCGCCGGGCGTGGCCGTGGCGGTCGGGGCGATGTCATCGATCCGGTGAGCGGTGGCGGTGCGCGGGGGCGCGAAGATCCGGGCGATCGGGAGGCGCGTGCCGGGCGGCGCCCGCAAGGGGTCAGTGCGGCGCACGGGTTCGACACCGGGGCTTATGCGACGCTCGCCCCGGCCTCCGGCGCACCGCCGTCCTGGCTGCCCCGCATCCGGCGGGAGACGGTGACGGCGCGGCCGGGGGCGTTCGTGCCGGTGGGGCTGCTGGGCGTGGCCGGGCTGGCCGTCCTGGCGATCACCGGCTACGGGGTGGCCCGGTGGGATCTCGCGTGGAGCCTCCTGGCCGCACTCGCGGGGATCGCCGCGCTGGTCACGGCGGCGCGCGGCTGGCCGCTGGTGGCGTTCGCCGGGTTGCTGGTCGGGGTGGTGTGCTGGAGTTTCGTCGCCCGTTCGATGGTGCCGGAGGCCTGGGATCTCGCCGGCATCGTGCGGTTGGTGCTGGGCAATCTCGCTTATGCCGTTCCCACGATATGTGGAATCGTCGCGGGGACCTGGACGGATGCGCGCAGGTCGGCACGCGACTCGGTCCGGGTCGTCGCGGAGCGACGGTGGTTCGGGCTCAACCGGCGGGAGTCGGAGCCGCAGCTGCCGGCGCTGGAGAAGATCCCGGCGGCCCGGTTCTTCGCGCTGCCGGACGGGCGCTGCGGGCATCTGGTGGTCGCCGGGCGGCGGGTGGCGCTGGTCGGCGCGACGGTGTGGCCGCGCGGCGAGTACGACATCGGCGGCAACGAGGTGCGGCGCGACGGCCGGCCGTTCGCCCCGGGGACGGACGACGTGGACGCGGTCGTCGACGACCTGCGCACCTGGGCGGAGCGGCTGACGCCGGTGGGGGCGACGCTGCGGGCGTTCCTGACGGTGCATCCGGCGAGTGAACGCCCCGGCGACGCGGTGCACCTCGACATCCCCGAGGTCGAGGGGGTGCGGGTGGTGGCGACGGAGCGGTTCGTGGAGGAGGCGGGGGAGTTCCTGGCGGCGGAGCCCAACCTGCTCAGCGTGCCGGTGCTGGAGGCACTTCTTCCGCTGCTGGCCCCGCCGGAGCCCGACGCCGACGACGCCGGGCCCCGGTAGCGAGGATCAGACCCTGGTCCAGCCCGGCATCGGGAAGCCGTCGAGCAGGTCCCGCACCTCGCCGGCGATCCGGTCCAGGGCGGCGTCGTCCTCCTTGACGCCCGCGTCGACCGCGTCGGCGAACCAGCGCGCCACCTGCGGCATGTGTTCCGGGGTCAGCCCGCGGGTGGTGATGCCGGCGGTGCCGAGCCGGATGCCCGACGGGTCGAACGGCTTACGCGTGTCGTACGGCACCGAGTTGTAGTTCAGCTCGATGCCGGCCCGGTCCAGCGCACGCGCGGCGGGCTTGCCACCGACGTCGCGCCGGGTCAGGTCGATCAGGATCAGGTGGTTGTCCGTACCGCCCGTCACCAGGTCGAACCCCTGCTCGACGAGCGCCGCCGCGAGCGCCTTCGCGTTGGCCACGACGGCGTGCGCGTAGTCGCGGAACGACGGCTGCGCAGCCTCGCCCAGCGCGACCGCGATGGCGGCGGTGGTGTGGTCGTGCGGCCCGCCCTGCAGACCGGGGAAGACCGCCTTGTCGATCGCCTTCGCGTGTTCCTCGGTGGAGAGGATCATCGCGCCGCGCGGGCCCCGGAGCGTCTTGTGCGTCGTCGTGGTGATCACGTCGGCGTACCCGACCGGGGAGGGGTGCGCGCCACCGGCGATGAGGCCGGCGATGTGCGCGATGTCGGCGGCCAGCACGGCCCCGACCTCCCGCGCGATCTCCGCGAACTTCGGGTAGTCGATCGTGCGCGGGATGGCGGTACCGCCGCACCAGATGATCTTCGGGCGTTCGGCGAGCGCCAGGTCGCGCACCTCGTCGAAGTCGATCATCCCGTCCGTGCGGCGCACGGAGTAGCGCACGGCGTTGAACCACGCGCCGGTCGCCGACACCGACCAGCCGTGCGTGAGGTGCCCGCCGTGCGGCAGCCCGAGGCCGAGAATCGTGTCGCCGGGCTTGGCGAACGCCATGTACACGGCCAGGTTCGCCGGCGAGCCGGAGTACGGCTGCACGTTGGCGTGATCCACGCCGAAGAGCGACTTCGCGCGGGCGATCGCCAGTTCCTCGATCGGGTCGATGAACTGCTGGCCCTCGTAGTAGCGCTTGCCGGAGTAGCCCTCGGAGTACTTGTTGGTGAGGACCGAGCCGGTCGCCTCGAGAACGGCGTTCGAGACGTAGTTCTCCGAGGCGATCATCCGGAGCTTGTCGTGCTGGCGGGTCGACTCGGCTTCGATGAGGCGCGCGACGTCGGGGTCGGCGGCGGTGAGCGCGGTCAGCGGGGGCACGTGCATGAGCGTCCTCCTAGGCGGCTGCCAGGTGACCGTGCACCCAGGCGCGCGGTGCGGTCGGTCGAGGTCGCTCCCCGGTGGTCGATTCCACCTTCAGATGCTGCGCCAGTCGCGATACCCGGGCGATGCTACCGGAGCCCGCGGCTCCCGCGAGGGTGACGTTCGCGGCCGATCTTGCAGTTGTGGCTGGGACATATCAGCAGCGCGATGGACAACCCGGGCGCCACAACTGCAAGATCGGCGAATACGCCGCTACTCCGGCACGCGCCGGTACGCGCCGTCCGAGGCGCTCGTCGCCATGCTGGCGTACGCCCGCAGCGCGGCGCTGACCGGGCGTTCCCGGTCGACCGGGGTGTACGGGCGCGGCCGCTTCTCCTGCGCGATCCGGCGGGCGTCGAGCACCTCCGGCGCCACCGCCAGCTCCAGGCGGCGGGTCGGGATGTCGATCTCGATGGTGTCGCCCTCCTCGACGAGCGCGATCAGCCCGCCGCTGGCCGCCTCCGGCGACATGTGGCCGATGGAGAGCCCCGAGGTGCCGCCGGAGAAGCGCCCGTCGGTGATGAGCGCGCAGGCCCGGCCGAGCCCGCGCCCCTTCAGGAACGACGTCGGGTACAGCATCTCCTGCATCCCCGGCCCGCCGCGCGGCCCCTCGTAGCGGATCACCACGACGTCGCCGGGCTTGATCTCGCCGCGCAGGATCGCGTCGACGCACGAGTCCTGCGACTCGAAGACCCGCGCCGGCCCGCTGAAGGTGAGGCACTCGGCCGGCACCCCGGCCGTCTTCACCACGGCGCCGTCGGGCGCGAGGTTGCCGAAGAGGATCGCCAGGCCGCCGTCGGCGGTATAGGCGTTCTCGACGGAACGGATGCAGCCGGCCGCCCCGTCGGTGTCCAATGTGGACCATCGATTCGTCGACTCGAACGGCTGCGTCGTGCGCACCCCGCCCGGCGCCGCGTGGAAGAGTTCGACCGCTTCCGGGGAAGGGGATCCGCCGCGGATGTCCCAAGTGGACAGCCACTCGTCCAATGTGGACGAGTGCACCGAGTGGACGTCGCGGTGCAGCAGTCCGCCGCGGTTCAGTTCGCCGAGGATCGCCGGGATGCCGCCGGCGCGGTGCACGTCCTCCATGTGGTACTGCTGCGAGTTCGGCGCGACCTTGGCCAGGCACGGCACCCGGCGGGAGATCGCGTCGATGTCGCCGACGTGGAACTCCAGCTCGGCCTCCCGCGCCGCGGCGAGCAGGTGCAGCACCGTGTTGGTGGAGCCGCCCATCGCCACGTCCAGCGCGACGGCGTTCTCGAACGCGGCCCGCGAGGCGATCGCGCGCGGCAGCACCGAGGCGTCGTCGCCGGAGTAGTAGCGCGTGGCCAGGTCGATGACGACGCGGCCGGCCTGCACGAACAGGTCCCGGCGCAGCGCGGACGTGGCGAGCGTCGAGCCGTTGCCGGGCAGGGCCAGCCCGATGGCCTCGGTGAGGCAGTTCATCGAGTTGGCCGTGAACATCCCGGAGCAGGAGCCGCACGTCGGGCACGCCGAACGCTCGATCACCCCGAGCTGCTCGTCGCTGACCTTCTCGTCGGCGGAGGCGATCATCGCGTCGATCAGGTCGAGCTTGGGGCTCACGACACCCTCGACGGCGATCGTCTTACCCGCCTCCATCGGCCCGCCCGAGACGAACACGGTCGGGATGTTCAGGCGCAGCGCCGCCATCAGCATGCCCGGCGTGATCTTGTCGCAGTTGGAGATGCACACCAGCGCGTCGGCGCAGTGCGCGTTGACCATGTACTCGACCGCGTCGGCGATCAGCTCGCGACTGGGCAGCGAGTAGAGCATCCCGCCGTGGCCCATGGCGATGCCGTCGTCCACGGCGATCGTGTTGAACTCCTTCGCCACCCCACCGGCCTCGGCCACCGAGTCGGCCACGATCGCGCCGAGGTCCTTGAGGTGCACGTGCCCCGGTACGAACTGGGTGAAGCTGTTGGCGATGGCGACGATCGGCTTCCCGAAGTCGCTGTCGGTCATGCCGGTAGCACGCCAGAGGGCACGCGCGCCCGCCATGTTCCGGCCGTGGGTGGAGGTCTTCGACCGCAGTTCAGGCATAGGGGAAGTGTGCACCCTCCGACCGGACCGGCTGTAACTCGCGTCCAAAAGATGGGCTCCCGTGTGACGTTGATCTGAGGCACAGTGTTTTCGTGCCTCCAACGGTGGGTTCCGACGTGGTTGCCCTCTTCGCCGTGGTCGCCGTGGCCTGTGCGGTCCCGGCCGGGTTCTGTGTCGCCGTCCTTTTGCGCGCGGTGCGCACCGGTCCGCGCGCCCCGCGGGCCACCTACCTGCCGGTCGCGGCCGGCGTGACGCTCGCCAGCGTGGTGTTCGCGCTGGTCGCGGGGCTGCGGGCGGGCGGGGTCGGGGACACGGCGCTGGTGCTGGTGAGCGGGATCGGCTTCGCCCTCGCCTGCGTGGTGATCTTCGGTGGGCTGCTCATGCTGCCGACGATCGTTCCCCCGACGGCCCGTGCCTCGCGGGTGCTCGACGGGCTGCTGCTGACCGCGTGCGCGTTCTACGTCGCCTGGTCCCTGATCCTGGAGCCGGCGCACCGTGCCGGGCGCGGCGGCGCGCTCCTGGCGATGGACCTCGACGCCGACTGTCTCGCGGTGACCGTGCCGATGCTGGTGATCGCCGCGGTCCTCGGCGGCGTGCTGATCAGCGCCGTCCACCTGTGGCGCACCCCGACGACGGCGCTGGCCGGGCTGGCCGGCGCGGCGCAGATCTGCCTCGGCGCCGGCACGGTCGTGCTCGCCACGGCCGGCTACTCGCCGAAGGTGCTCGCGCCGGTCGGCGGCTGCCTGCTCGGGGCCGGCTTCGTCTCGATGGCGCTCGGCGGCCTGCGGGCCCAGCGCGCGCGGCGGGCGCAGGTGCCGGCACCGGCCGCGGCGGGGGTCGCGATCTCCACGGTGCCGGTGGCGGCGGCGCTGGCGGCCTGCCTGTGGCGGCTGTCCACCGGTGCGCCGCTGGATCGCGGCAGCGTCTTCGTGGCCACGATCATCGGCGGGCTGCTCGCCGCGCAGCAGGGGCTCTCCCGCCGCGACATCCGCCGTTACCTGGCCAGGCTCGCCGACAGCGAGGCGCACTTCCGGGAGATGGCGCACACCGACGCGCTCACCGGGCTGGCCAACCGGCGGGAGCTGATCCGCATCCTGGACACCGAGGCGGTCGGCGGGCCGGCGTGCGTGCTGCTCGCGATCGACCTCGACGGCTTCAAGTACATCAACGACGTGCGCGGCCACGACGTCGGCGACGACGTGCTCGTGGAGGTGGCCCGGCGGCTGCGCTCCAACGTGCGGCCGGGCGACTGCGCGGCGCGGCTCGGCGGGGACGAGTTCGCGGTGCTCATGTGGGCCAAGCCGTCCGAGGCCACCACCGTCGCCGAACGCATCCTCGGTGTGCTCAGCAAGCCGTACGAGCTGGCGTCGGGTTCGGTGTTCGTGTCGGCGAGCATCGGGATGGCCGGCTGCGCCACCGCCGACAGCATCGACTCGCTGCTGCGCAACGCCGACCTGGCGCTGCGTTCGGCGAAGGTGCGCGGCAAGAACCGGTACGAGTCCTACGACGCCACCTACGACGAACTGGTCTCCCGGCGCAGCGATCTCGAGCAGGAGCTGCGCGGCGCGGTCGAACGCGGCGAACTGATGCTGGTGTACCAGCCGATCGCGACGGTCGCCGAGGGATACGTCGCCGGCGTGGAGGCGCTGCTGCGCTGGCACCACCCGCGCCTGGGTTCGGTGTCGCCCGCGGAGTTCATCCCGGTGGCGGAGGAGGCGGGGCTGATCCACGAGCTGGGGACGTTCGTGGTGCACGAGGCGTGCCATCAGCTGTCCCGCTGGATCGCCGACGGCCACGACCTCTGGCTGTCGATCAACGCGTCAGTGCGCGAGCTGCACACCCCGGAGTACGCGCACCGGGTCGTCGAGGTGCTGCGCACGCATCGCGTTCCCGCGGAAAAGCTCGTGATCGAGGTGACCGAGCACGCGATGGCGCTCGACGTGGACCAGCTCAAGGACCGGCTGTCCGCGCTGCGCGAGGCGGGCGTCAAGGTCGCCCTCGACGACTTCGGTTCCGGCTATTCCTCGTTGAACCTCCTCCGTACGCTGCCGGTCGACATCCTGAAGATCGACCACGCGCTGCTCGACGCGGAGGACACCCGCTCGACGGACCCGCTCGCCGACATCGTCGTCGAACTGGGGAAGCGGCTGCAGCTCGACGTGATCGCCGAGGGGGTCGTCACGCCCGGCCAGCGCGACCTGCTGCACGGCTGCGGATGCCGCTACGCACAGGGCGAACTGTTCGGCTGGCCGCTGCCGGCGGAGCGCGTGGAAGCCCTGTTCGGGGAGCAGATCGGCGGCTCGCCACGGATCCCCGCCCAGAGTGTGGGATCGGTTGACTCAGCGCGTGAGATCCGTCAGAGTTAGGCCCATGCTGTCGAAGAGGGCCCGGCGAGTACTTCTCACCTAGCGCGTCGCGCCCTGTGCCCGACGCGCTGACCCCCGTGCCCCGCACGTGGGGTTTTTTGTTGCCCTCAAACGTTGTCCGACAGCGCTTCTGCCCCGACCCATGCGGATAGGTGCGACGAGAGCCATGAGCAAGCCGACACCCGAGATCCTGGCCCACCGATCACATCCGAGCCCGGGCGCCACGAGCGCCGGCTCCGCCGCGCCGGCCGCCGTCGGCGGCGCGGGAGAGCGGGTGGTCGACGTAAAGATGACCGGCTCCCAGGCCCTCGTCGCCTCGTTGGAGGCGCTCGGGGTCGACACGATCTTCGGCATTCCCGGTGGCGCGATCCTCCCGGCGTACGACCCGCTGTTCGACTCGAAGGTGCGGCACATCCTGGTGCGGCACGAGCAGGGCGCCGGCCATGCGGCGACCGGTTACGCCCAGGCCACCGGCCGGGTCGGCGTGTGCATGGCGACGTCCGGCCCGGGCGCGACCAACCTGGTGACGCCGATCGCCGACGCGTACATGGACTCGGTGCCGATCGTCGCCATCACCGGCCAGGTCGCCCGGCCGTACATCGGCACGGACGCCTTCCAAGAGGCCGACATCCAGGGCATCACCCTGCCGATCACCAAGCACAACTACCTGGTGCAGACCGGCGAGGAGATCCCGCGCATCCTCGCCGAGGCGTTCCACCTGGCGGCTACCGGGCGGCCCGGGCCGGTGCTGGTCGACATCCCGAAGGACGTGCTGGTCGCCGAGACGACGTTCAACTGGCCGCCGACGCTCGAACTGCCGGGCTACCACCCGACGCTGCACCCGCACGGCAAGCAGATCCGCGAGGCCGCGCGCCTGATCACCAACGCCAAGCGGCCGGTGCTGTACGTCGGCGGCGGTGTGCTCAAGGCGAAGGCGTCGGAGGAGCTGCGCACCCTCGCCGAGCTGACCGGGGTGCCGGTCGTGACGACGCTGATGGCGCGCGGGGCGTTCCCCGACTCGCACGAGCAGCACGTGGGGATGCCGGGCATGCACGGCACCGTCTCGGCGGTGTACGCCCTGCAGCGCGCCGACCTGATCGTGGCGCTCGGGGCCCGCTTCGACGACCGGGTGACGGGCAAGCTGTCGACGTTCGCGCCGAACGCCACGATCGTGCACGCCGACATCGACCCGGCCGAGATCGGCAAGAACCGCACCGCCGACGTGCCGATCGTCGGCGACGCGAAGCACGTCATCCAGGAACTGATCACGGCGGTGGGCCACGAGCACACGGCCGGCCGCCGGGGCAACATCACGGAGTGGTGGACCCAGCTCAACGAGCTGCGCGAGCGCTACCCGCTCGGGTACGAGGAGCCGCCGGACGGCACGCTGTCGCCGCAGTACGTGATCAAGCGGCTGGGCGAGATCGTCGGCCCGGACGCCATCTACGCGGCCGGGGTCGGCCAGCACCAGATGTGGGCGGCGCAGTTCATCTCCTACGAGAAGCCCGGCACGTGGCTCAACTCCGGCGGCGCCGGCACGATGGGCTACGCCGTTCCGGCCGCGATGGGCGCCAAGCAGGGCTGCCCGGAGGCGGTGGTGTGGGCGATCGACGGCGACGGCTGCTTCCAGATGACCAACCAGGAACTGGCCACCTGCGCCCTGGAGGGCATCCCGATCAAGGTCGCCGTGATCAACAATGGCAACCTGGGCATGGTGCGCCAGTGGCAGACCCTGTTCTACGAGGAGCGGTACTCCAACACCGACCTGGGCACGCACAAGCACCGCATCCCGGACTTCGTCAAGCTGGCCGAGGCGTTGGGCTGCATCGGCCTGCGCTGCGAGAACGCCGCCGACGTGGACGCCACGATCGAGACCGCCATGCGGATCAACGACCAGCCCGTCGTGATCGACTTCGTGGTGGGCAAGGACGCGATGGTGTGGCCGATGGTGCCCGCCGGCACCAGCAACGACGAGATCCTGTTCGCCCGCGGCGTGCGGCCGATCTTCGACGAAGACGACGTGTGAGGGATTGAGCGATGACGACACACACGCTGTCCGTGCTCGTGGAGAACAAGCCGGGTGTCCTGGCCCGGGTGTCGGGGCTGTTCTCCCGGCGCGGGTTCAACATCGACTCACTCGCCGTCGGGGAGACCGAGAACCCCGAGGTCTCCCGCATCACCATCGTGGTGAACGCCGACGCGAGCCCGCTCGAACAGGTCACGAAGCAGCTCAACAAGCTGGTGAATGTTCTCAAGATCGTGGAGTTGGACGCCAACGCCAGCGTTCAACGGGAACTCCTGCTGGTGAAGGTCCGCGCCGATCGTGCGGTCCGGAGTCAGGTGCTGGAGACGGTGCAACTGTTCCGGGCGCGCGTCGTCGACGTGGCCGCCGAGACGTTGACCATCGAGGCGACGGGAACGGGCGAGAAACTGGACGCCCTCCTGCGTGACCTCGAACCGTTCGGAATCAAGGAAATGGTGCAGTCGGGCATGGTGGCGATCGGGCGTGGCTCCCGCGCGATCACCGCCGGGCCGGCCCTGCGGGCCGCTTCGTAAACGGCGCGGCAAAAGCTGAAGGGACAGTAATGGTCGAGGTTTTCTACGACGACGACGCCGACCTGTCGGTGATCCAGGGCCGCAAGGTGGCGATCCTGGGCTACGGCAGCCAGGGCCACGCGCACGCGCTGTCGCTGCGCGACTCCGGCGTCGACGTGCGGGTCGGTCTGCCCGAGGGCTCGAAGAGCCGGGCCAAGGCGGAGGAGCAGGGCCTGCGGGTGGTGACGCCCGCCGAGGCCGCCGCGGAGGCCGACGTCATCATGATCCTGGTGCCGGACACCGCCCAGCGGAAGGTGTACGCCGACGACGTGGCGCCGTCCCTGACCGCCGGCAAGGCGCTCTTCTTCGGCCACGGCCTGAACATCCGCTACGGGCTCATCGAGCCGCCGGCCGACGTCGACGTCGCCATGGTGGCGCCGAAGGGGCCGGGGCACCTGGTGCGCCGCCAGTACGTGGACGGCAAGGGCGTGCCGGCCCTCGTCGCCGTCGAGCAGGACGCGAGCGGCAACGCGCAGGCGCTGGCGCTGTCCTACGCGAAGGCCATCGGCGGCACGCGCGCCGGCGTCATCAAGACGACGTTCAAGGAGGAGACCGAGACGGATCTCTTCGGCGAGCAGGCGGTGCTCTGCGGCGGCGCGACCGCGCTGGTGCAGACCGGGTTCGAGGTGCTGACCGAGGCCGGGTACGCCCCCGAGGTGGCCTACTTCGAGTGCCTGCACGAGCTGAAGCTGATCGTCGACCTCATGTACGAGGGCGGCATCGCGCGGATGCGCTACTCCATCTCGGACACCGCCGAGTACGGCGACTACTCGCGCGGCCCGCGGGTCGTCGACGAGCGGGTCAAGGGCGAGATGCGCAAGATCCTGAGCGAGATCCAGTCCGGCGAGTTCGCCCGCGAGTGGGTCGCCGAGGACGACGCCGGCCGCCCCAACTTCAAGAAGTGGCAGGAGCAGGGCGCGCAGCACCCGATCGAGGAGACCGGGCGCAAGCTGCGCGGGCTGATGAGCTGGGTGGACCGGCCGCTCACCGACACCGCCTGATCTTCAGGATTCCTGATTTCCTAGGGATTTCCCGAAACGGCCCGCCCCGATGTGTTCGGGGCGGGCCGTTTGCGTGGGGTGGGACTCAGGAAGCGGGCTGGCCGGTGTGGAACGAATCGCGGCCCTCGGCCGGCGCGGCGGCCTGGTCGGTGGCGTACGGGTCGGCCTCGCTCGCCGGCTGCTGGTCGGCGTAGCCGGCGTCCTGCTGCTGGCCGAACTCGTAGCCGCCGCCGAACGGGGCCTGCTGGCCCTCGCTGGCGTACGGGTCGGCCTGCGCCTCGCTCTCGTTGGCGTACGGGTCGGGCTGCTCGTCCGTGCCCTCGGCCGGGTAGGTCGTGGTGTCGTCATGACCCTCCTGACCGTAGCCGCCGATCTCGCCGAACGGCTGCCCGATGACGTCGGCGCCGCCGAACGCGTGCGAGGTGTCGGGGGTGCCGGCGTCGTAACCGTCGTGCGCGGTCGGGTCGTCCTCGTAGCCGCTGTAGTCGTCGCTCATGTGGTGGTCCTCCGTCAGTCGGGGTTGGAAGATGCGCCCCAAAGTACGGGCCGGGCGCACGTGTCGGTTCATCCGGGCGGAGATCATCGAATATCGGAAAGCCGACGCTGACGGGTCGATGTCGGGCGGCTTGCGCGACGGTGACATGCTCACGTTTCGTGAGCCAGACTCCCGCACCGGACGAGCTTCGCGGCGACGACGACCTTCCGGGTGACCTCGAAGGCGCCCGTGATCTGATCCGCACGCAGGTGGCCGCCGGCTATGCCGAACGCGAGCAGATCCGCGAGGAGGCCCTCGAGTACGCGCTCGACGAGCCGCCGGAGGAGATGACCGAGGCCGAGGTCGAGGCGTTCGTCGACGCCGAGCTCGAACGGGCGCTGCGCGAGCAGGCCGAGCGGCAGGCGGGCTTCCCCGAGGTGACCGATTACGACCGGCTGCACGCGGCGTTCGAGGAACTGGAGCGCGACGGCATCGTCGCCCGGGAGAACTTCTCCTGCTGCGGCAACTGCGGCGCGGCCGAGATCGGCGAGGAGATGGAACGCCACGGTTCGGCCCGCGGGTACACCTTCTTCCACCAGCAGGACACCGAGTCCGCCGTCGAGAGCGGCGGGCTGTACCTCAACTACGGGGCGGACAGCAACGACGAGGCCGACTGGGTGGCGGTCGGGCACGAGGTGGTGGCCGTTCTGCGGCGGCACGACCTGGACACCACGTGGAGCGGCAAGCTCTCCAAGCGGATCATGGTGGCCGTGAACTGGCAGCGCCGCAGGCCGTGACGGCCTCACCCGTTCCGGTAACGACGAAGCGGATATATCACCGCCAATAGTGCGCTTTTCGCATTCTGTGAGCGCACTCACGTAGAGTCGGTACGCCCTCGCCGGGTGCTCCCGCCTACGATCGCGAGTAGCTGCGGACGTGTTCTCAACCGGACACCGGGGCGTAACCCGCCCGAAACGCGGTATCGATCACAGTCCATTCCAGACTCGCATCTAGAGGACTTCATGACGCTCTCTGCAGACCGCCCGGTGGTACTTATCGCCGAGGAGCTGGCCCCCGCCGCGCTCGAGGTGCTGGCCGACGACTTCGACGTCCGTCACGTCGACGGCACCGACCGTCCGAAGCTGCTCGCCGCACTGGCCGACGCACACGCGATCATCGTGCGCAGCGCCACGAAGGTCGACGCCGAGGCCATCGCCGCCGGCCCTCGCCTCAAGGTGGTCGCCCGCGCGGGCGTCGGGCTCGACAACGTCGAGGTCCCCGCCGCTACCGCCCGGGGCGTCATGGTGGTCAACGCGCCCACCTCCAACATCGTCTCCGCCGCCGAGCAGGCCGTCGCGCTGCTGCTCGCCGTCGCGCGGCACACCGCCAGTGCCTCCACGGCGCTGAAGAACGGCGAGTGGAAGCGTTCGAAGTACACCGGTGTGGAGATCGTCGGCAAGACCGTCGGCGTCGTCGGCCTCGGCCGCATCGGCGTGCTGTTCGCGCAGCGGATGGCGGCGTTCGGCACCCGCCTCATCGCGTACGACCCGTACATCCAGCCGGCCCGTGCGGCCGCGCTCGGCGTGCGCCTCGTCGGCCTCGACGAGCTGCTGCGGGAGAGCGACTTCATCTCGATCCACCTGCCGAAGACCCCGGAGACCGTGGGCCTCATCGGCGCCAAGGAGCTGGCCCAGGTCAAGCCCGGCGTGCGGATCGTCAACGCGGCGCGCGGCGGCCTCATCGACGAGCAGGCCCTCGCGGACGCGATCGAGGAGGGGCGGGTCGGCGGCGCCGGCATCGACGTGTACGCCAAGGAGCCGTGCACGTCCTCGCCGCTGTTCAAGTTCGACAACGTCGTGGCGACCCCGCACCTCGGCGCCTCCACCAACGAGGCGCAGGACAAGGCGGGCCTCGCCGTCGCCAAGAGCGTGAAGCTCGCGCTGCAGGGCGAGTTCGTGCCGGACGCGGTCAACGTGCAGGCCGGCGGCGTCGTCGCCGAGGACGTCCGCCCGCTGCTCCCGCTCGCCGAGAAGCTCGGCCAGGTCTTCACCGCCGTCGCGGGCGGGGTGGCCGCGGCCGTCACGGTCGAGGTCAGTGGCGAGATTGTGGCGAACGACGTGTCGGTGCTGAAGCTGGCCGCCACGAAGGGCCTGTTCAGCGCGGTCGTCGAGGACCAGGTCACCTACGTCAACGCGCCGCTGCTGGCCGGCGAGCGGGGCGTCGAACTGCAGCTCGTGACGAACGCCGAGAGCGTGGAGCACGCCAACCTGGTGACCGTCCGGGGTGCGCTGCCGGACGGCCAGGTCGTGTCGGTCTCCGGCACGTACATCGCCGGGCCGCGTGAGGCCGAGAAGCTCACCGAGCTGGACGGGTTCGCGCTCGAACTGACCGCCGAGGGCATCCTGCTCTTCTTCCGTTACGTCGACCGCCCGGGTGTGGTCGGCACGGTCGGCTCGATCCTGGGCGACGCGGGCGTCAACATCGCGGCGATGCAGGTCGCCCGGCGGGAAGCCGGCGGCGAGGCGCTCATGACGCTGACCGTGGACGGGACGGTCGCCCCGGACCTGCTGGCGAAGGCCGCCGAGTCGATCGGCGCGACGACCGCCAGCGCGGTGGACCTCACCCAGCACTGATCCCACGCACTCCACGAAGGGCGCTCCGCCGGTGCGGGGCGCCCTTCGTCGTGTCCGCCGCTACGGCAGCTTCGCGGTGAGGCCGGCGGCCATCAGTTCGGCGTCCACGTCGGTCACGTCCTCGCCGACCTCGGAGACGAGCGAGATCTTGGTGAGGAGCACCTGCCCCTCGCGCACCTCGATCCCGGGTGCCACGCGCACGTCGTCGCCGTCCAGGATCAGTGCCGCGTCGGGCAGGTCGCTCTGGGCCAGCACGCGGATGTCGTCAGCGGTCACGGTTGCCATGCGTGCTGTTTTCCCGCCGTGCCGATGTGCAAACGGCGTTCCATAAGATGGGATTGGAAGACCGTAGGGCGGGACAGCGCTGTAGCGTCGGGCGGTCAGCGGGACAGAGGAGGTAGCGCGGTGGCGCGGATCGCGGTGGTGGCCGGCGACGGCATCGGCCCCGAAGTGGTCGCCCAGGCGCGCAAGGTGATCGACACCGTCGCACCCGGCTTCTCCTACACCGAGTACGACCTCGGCGCGGCGCGGTACCACCGCACCGGCGAGATCCTCCCCGACAGCGTGCTCGACGAGCTCGCCGGCCACGACGCCATCCTGCTCGGCGCCGTCGGCGACCCGAGCGTGCCGCCGGGAGTGCTCGAGCGCGGGCTGCTGCTCAAGCTGCGCTTCGTCTTCGACCAGTACGTCAACCTGCGGCCGTCCCGGCTCTGGCCCGGCACCGCCAGCCCGCTCGGCGGCGTCAAGCCCGGCGAGATCGACCTCATCTGCGTGCGCGAGGGCACCGAGGGGCTGTACGCGGGCGCCGGCGGCACGCTGCACAGGGACACGCCCGCCGAGGTCGCCACCGAGGAGAGCCTCAACACGCGGCACGGCGTCGAGCGGGTCATCCGCGACGCGTTCGCCCGCGCGGCGGCCCGGCCGCGACGCAAGGTGACGCTGGTGCACAAGACCAACGTGCTGACCCACGCCGGTGGGCTGTGGGCGCGGGCGTTCGCCGCCGTCGCCGCCGAGCACCCGGACGTCGAGACCGAGTACCAGCACGTCGACGCGGCCGCCATGTTCCTGGTGACGCAGCCGCAGCGCTACGACGTCATCGTCACGGACAACCTGTTCGGCGACATCCTCACCGACATCGCCGCCGCCGTGACGGGTGGCATCGGCCTCGCCGCCAGCGGGTGCATCAACCCGACCGGGGCGAAGCCGTCCATGTTCGAGCCGGTGCACGGCTCGGCGCCCGACATCGCCGGCAAGGGGGTCGCCGACCCCGTCGCGGCCGTGCTCTCCGGGGCGCTGCTGCTCGAACATCTCGGCAGGCGCGAGGAGGCGGAGCGAGTACTCGGGGCGGTCGCGGCAGAGCTATCCGCCCGCACCCCGGGGGCACCGCTGCGCACCGCCGACGTCGGCGACCGGCTGGCCAGTACCGTCTGAAGCTGCCCAGCCTTTCCGTCGCCGCAATGGCTTAACGTTCGTTCCGGGGTAGATTCAGGCACCACACCCTTACCCGGAGGACATCATGACCGGCGGTGACCGCCTCGACTTCGAGCTCCATCCCAACGCCAACCCGGTGCCCGCCGCCGAGCGGAGCGCGCTGCTGAGCAGCCCCGGGTTCGGCCGGATCTTCACCGACCACATGGTCACGATCCGCTGGGCCGAGAGCAAGGGGTGGTACGACGCGCGTGTGGAGGCCCGGGCGCCGATCCCGCTGGACCCGGCCGCCGCCGTGCTGCACTACGCGCAGGAGATCTTCGAGGGGCTCAAGGCGTACCAGGGCTCGGACGGCTCCGTGACGATGTTCCGGCCGGACGCCAACGCGCGCCGGTTCCGGGAGTCCGCGCGCCGCATGGCCATGCCGGAGCTGCCCGACGAGCTGTTCCTCCGTTCGCTGGAGGAGCTCGTGCGCGTCGACCGCGAATGGATCCCGCAGGGCGCCGAGACGAGCCTGTACCTGCGGCCGTTCATGTTCGCCAGCGAGGTCTTCCTCGGCGTGCGGCCGGCCATGGAGTACCTGTACTGCGCGATCGCCTCGCCGGCCGGCGCCTACTTCGCCGGTGGCGTGAAGCCGCTGACGCTGTGGGCGTCGGAGCACTACACGCGGGCGGCCCCGGGCGGGACCGGCGCGGCGAAGTGCGGCGGCAACTACGCGGCCAGCCTCGCCTCGCAGGCGGAGGCCATCGAGCACGGCTGCGACCAGGTGATCTTCCTCGACGCGGTCGAGCGCAAGTACATCGACGAGCTGGGCGGCATGAACGTCTTCTTCGTCTTCGACGACGGTTCGATCGTGACGCCGCCGCTGACCGGCTCGATCCTGCCCGGCATCACCCGCGACGCGCTGATCACGCTCGCCCGGGAGAAGGGGCACGAGGTGCGCGAGGAGCAGTACGCGCTCGCGCAGTGGCGGGAGGACGCCGCCAGCGGCCGGCTGCGGGAGGCGTTCGCCTGCGGGACGGCCGCCGTGATCACGCCCATCGGCGTGGTGCGCTCGCCCGCCGGGGAGATCGTCGTGGCCGACGGCAGCACCGGTGCGGTGACCCAGGGCCTGCGCGACACGCTGGTGGCCATCCAGCGCGGCGACGCGCCCGACCCGCACGGCTGGGTCCGCCGCCTGGCCTGATGTCCAGGAAATTTCACGATGAGGGTCCGGTCCGTGGGATCGGGCCCTCATTTGCTGAGATAGCGCGTATGGTCTTCGTCGTGACCCGGCTCATTATTGCCACTTAGCGCGCCGCATCAGACCCACGCGGACGCGCTAGACCTCTCGCCTTCGGCGGGGGGTCTTTTTCTTGGCCGAAGGAGGCCCCCAACATGCAGGTGTACGACACGACGCTGCGCGACGGCGGGCAGCGCGAGGGCATCACGTACTCGGCGGTGGACAAGCTCGCCGTCGCGAAGCTGCTCGACGAGTTCGGCGTCGGCTTCATCGAGGGCGGGTGGCCGGGTGCGCTCCCCACCGACACCGAGTTCTTCCGCCGCGCCCGCAACGAGCTGACGCTCAAGCACGCCGTGCTGGCGGCGTTCGGGTCGACCCGCAAGGCCTCCCTGCGCGCCGACGCCGATCCCCAGGTCAAGGCGCTGCTCGACGCCGAGACGCCGGTCGTCACCCTGGTCGCCAAGTCCGACCTGCGCCACGTCGAGAAGGCGCTGCGCACCACCGCCGCGGAGAACCTCGCGATGGTGCACGACACGGTGTCGCTGCTGGTGGCCGAGGGACGCCGGGTCTTCGTCGACTGCGAGCACTTCTTCGACGGGTTCCGGTTCGACCCCGAGTTCACGCGCTCGGTGGTGCGCGCCGCGCTGGAGGCCGGCGCCGAGAAGGTCGTCATGTGCGACACCAACGGCGGCATGCTCCCGTCGATGATCACCCGCGCCATCGGTGAGCTGGGCATCGACGTGGACAGCCTCGGCATCCACTGCCAGAACGACACCTCCTGCGCCGTGGCCAACACGATCGCCGCCGTCGAGGCCGGCGTTCCGCACTTCCAATGCACCGCGAACGGCTACGGCGAACGGCCCGGCAACGCCGACCTCTTCGCCGTCGTCGCCAATCTTCAGTTGAAGCTCGGCATGCCCGTCCTACCGGAGGGCTGCCTGGAACAGATGGTGCGGGTCTCGCACGCCATCGCCGAAATCGCAAACATCGCCCCGGACACCCACCAGGCATATGCCGGGTCGTCAGCGTTCGCTCACAAGGCGGGCCTGCACGCGAGCGCGATCAAGGTAGACCCGTTGCTGTACAACCACGTCGACCCGTCGGTTGTCGGCAACGACATGCGGATCCTCGTCACGGAGATGGCCGGCCGGGCCAGCATCGAGCTCAAGAGTCGCGAACTTGGGCTAGACCTGGCCGGCCATCCCGAGGCGTTGAGCAGGGTCACCGACCGGGTCAAGCACCTGGAGACCCGCGGGTGGTCGTTCGAGGCGGCCGACGCGTCGTTCGAACTGATGGTGCGCGCCGAACTCGACCAGGCGACGGCGCGGCCGTTCGGGCTGGAGAGCTACCGCGTGCTCGTCGAGCACAGGGAGGACGGGGCCGTCGTCTCGGAGGCCACGGTGAAGGTGCGCGTTCGCGGCGAACGGGTCATCGCCACGGCCGAGGGCAACGGGCCGGTGAACGCCCTGGACGAGGCGCTGCGCGTGGCGCTCACCAAGCACTACCCGGAGCTCAAGGGGTTCGAGCTGAACGACTACAAGGTGCGGATCCTGGAGGGCAGCCACGGCACGGACGCGGTCACGCGAGTGCTCGTGGAGACCAGCGACGGCGACCGCTCCTGGACCACGGTCGGCGTCCACGAGAACGTCGTCGAGGCCAGTTGGCACGCATTGGTCGATGCGCTCACCTACGGTTTGGCGAGATCACCTGTACCGTCCTGAGATGGCCCGGGTGTATCTCGAAGTCGGCAAGAAGAAGGTCTTCGCGTGTGCGCTCGAATGGCCCGGATGGGCGCGTTCCGGGCGCACCGAGGAGCTGGCGCTGACCGCGCTCGACGACTACGCCGACCGGTACGCCGACGTGTGCTCCGTGGCCGGGGTGCGCTTCCCGGCCGACCGTGAGTACGTCGTCGTCGAGCGGGTCGCCGGCAACGCCACGACCGACTTCGGCGCGCCCGACCGGGTGCCCGACGCCGACCTGACCGCCGTCTCGGCGGCCGAGGCGAAACGGGCGTCCGGGCTGGTGCGGGCCTCCTGGGAGGTGTTCGACCGGATCGCGGCCGAGTCGCCGGAGTCGCTGCGCAAGGGGCCGCGCGGCGGCGGACGCGACCGGGACAAGATGATCGACCACGTGCTGGGCGCCGAGGCGTCCTACGCGCGGAAGCTGGGCGTGCGGCACAAGCAGCCGGCGCTGGGGGACAGCGAGGCGATCGAGGCGCTGCGGGCCGACATCGTGGCGGTGCTCGCGAAGCCGTCGCCGGACGGGGCCGGGGTGGTGCCGCGCGGCTGGCCGGTGCGGTACGCGGCGCGGCGGATCGCGTGGCACGTGCTGGACCACGCGTGGGAGATGGAGGACCGCGCCTCCTGACCCCGCCGGGGCTATGCGCGGCGGAGCTTCGAGCGGAGCGCGCGGCGGGCGACCGGGCCCAGCGAGTCGGCCACCTCGACCAGCACCGCCAGCCGCTCCAGGGCGGCCAGTGCCGCCTCCGCGCCCGCGCGGTCCACGCCCTCGTAGAGTTCGATGCCGACGAAGCCGGCCGCTACCGCGCGCGCGAGCCCCGGCGGGTCGAGCACCTCCGCGACAGGGGAGTCGGCGAGCAGCCGGGTGAGCACCGTCTCGATCTCCGCGGTCCACATGTTCAGGGCGCGGGCCGTGGCGGGGGCGAGCTTCGGGTCCGTCTGCGAACCGGCGAGCAGTTGCGCCAGGATCGTCACGTTGCCGAGTTCGCGTTCCTCCTCGTGCAGGGCGCGGCCGACGTCGAGCAGTTCGCGCATGCTGCGCACCGCCGCGAACCTCTCGCGGTAGGCGGCCAGCCGGGCGGTGGTGGCGGCGACGCAGGCCTCGGCGAGGAGTTCGTCGACGCTGCCGAAGTGGTAGAAGACCAGCGCCTGGTTGACGCCCGCGGTGGCGGCGATGGTGCGCGCCGACACGCCGGCGATCCCCTCCTTGCGGAGCGTGACGAGTGCGCCCTCGATCAGGCGTTCCTTGGTGCTCACTCCCGGGGATTCTCGCGGACCGGCTTGGCGCATGCCGGCACGGGGGTCGTTCCGGTGTCGACGTAGCTGGTCACGAAGCTGCCGGAGTAGCCGAAGAGCGGCCCGAACCGCGGGTGCGTGACGGCGACCTGGATACGGAAGCGTTCGCTCGCGTCGTCGTACCACTCCCGCAGGTCGGCGACGCCGGTGAGGTATTCGGGCCACCGGGTGCGCAGGAAGCGCTGGGCGCCGCTGCGGATCCGCAGGCCGCCGCGCGCGTCGACGGAGACGTTCAGATCCACTGCCAGATGTTGGTGCGTGCCGAGGTAGTCGACGATCCCGCGGCGTAGCGGGCTGTAGATCATTGTCGCGTCGAACCGGCGGCGCCGCCGCGCCAGTTCGAAAGTGCGCACGAAGGTCATGGTGTCGCGCCCGTAGCGGTCGCGGTAGGCCCAGTTCTCGATGGTGAACGGCACGTCGTGCCCGGTCTCCGGGAAGAGGATGTGCCGCGCCGACCCCACGTGGAGGAACGGGAGGGTGAACGCCCGGCCGCGCCAGATCCGTTCCATCGAGCCGGAACCGATGCACGCGATCCCGTCGGCGGCCGCGAACCCGAACCGGCGACGCAGCCGCGGATGCAGTCTGTCGAAATCGGCGCCGAGCGCCCGCGCGAAGATCGAGTCCGACACGCGCACCACGCTCACGCGGACCACTCGCAGCGGCGCGCGGCCGGTGTGCGGCGGCACGGCGGCACCACGGCGACGAGTCCGGCGGCCACCAGGGTCTCGGCCGGCCCGGAGACGAGGGCCACGACCGCCACGATCCCGATCCGCCCGCCGAGGTCGATCAGCGCGTGCCGCAGCGCCCGCTCGGGTGGCACGCCCTCCTCCAGCCACAGCCGCAACCGGTCGAACGACCACGCCGTCGCCCACCCGAACACCGGCCGGAACGCGCGATCGGCGAGCCGGCCGAGGCGCGCCCAGCGCACCCGGTAGTCGTACCCGGTGTGGAAGCGGATGCCGTCCGGCGTCGGCTCGTACCGCCAGTACCCCGCCCCGGAACGGATGATCGAGCGCCGGTCGTCGGAGGAGAAGCGCAGCGCGGAGACGGCGGTGCCGTCGGCCCGGTGCCGGGTCCCGGACGCGATGCCGTCGCCGGCGACGGTGACCCCCGGCAGGACGCGGGTGGCGTAGCGGAACCGGCCGTCCGCGAGCGGGTCGATGCGGCCGAACCGCAGGTCCCAGCGCCGGTGCGCGGCGGGGTCCTGGGTGTGCCGCCAGAGGGCGTCGAGGTCGGCGCGGATCGTCGTTTCCACGTGGATCATGGGTGCTCCCGAGTTTTGAGCGACTGCTCAAGAAGGTAGCGCCGTTTGAGCGACCGCTCAAGATGAGCAAAGGCTCAATGTGCTCAAGCACACGCTGGTGCCGCCGACGGCCTGGCATGGCATCGACACCCCCGCGACGACTGCTGACCCGGCTCACCCGGGACCGGTCACTGAACGTCAAGATCCTGTCGGTGGTCGGCGTCCTCGCGGTCTTCTCGTGCTTCATCGGCGGCCTCTCCATCACCCGGATGGCCGCCCTGAACGCCGAGGCCGACGAGCTGTACCGCAGCGGCCTCGTGCCGGTGCAGCGCATCTCCCAGGTGTACGAGGTGATGGCGGCGACCCGCGTCGCGATGCTCAACCACGCGCTGTCGAGCGATCCCGTCACGCAGCAGAAGTACGAGGGCGACGTCAACGAGGCGCACGCGACGTTCAACAACAAGCTCGACGCCTACGTGCGGGAGACCGCCGCCCCCGAACTCATCGACCCGCTGCGCTCCGCCTGGTCCGCCTACGTGCGGATCTGCCGCGACGAGGTCATCCCGGCCGGCCGCGCCGGCGACCGGGCCCTGGTCGAACGGCTCCGCGACGAGCAGGCCGACCCCGCCTACGAGAAGGCCGTCGCCATTGTGAAGGAGCTGATCGCCCGCGAGAGCGCCGACGGCAAGCAGCGGGCCGACGCGGCGGCCGCCTCGTACAGCTCCTCCCGCGTGATCATCATCGCCAGCCTCGCCGCCGGGCTGCTGATCTCGGTGGGCTTCGGGCTTTTCGTGGCGCGGGGCATCGTGCGTTCCGTCAAAAGGGTCTCCTGGGTGGTGGCCGGGCTCGCGGCCGGAGACCTCGCCCGGCACGCCGACATCGACTCCCGGGACGAGATCGGCCGCATGGCCGGCGAACTCGACGCCGCCAACGACCGGCTCGGCGCCATCGTCAACCGCATCGGCGGCAGCAGCGCCACCCTGGCCCGGGCGGCCGACGAGCTGAGCGCGGTGAGTTCGCACATCGCCGACAGCGCCGCGCAGACCAGCGGCCGCGCCGAACGCGTCACGACGGCCGCCGCCGAGGTCGCCCGCAACGTCGAAACCGTCTCGGCCGGCACGGAGGAGATGACGGCCTCCATCCGGGAGATCGCCGGCAGCGCCACCGACGCGGCCCGGGTCGCCCACAGCGCCGTGGGCCTCGTCGAGACCGCGAACGAGACCGTGGGGCAGCTCGGCCGCTCCAGCGGCGAGATCGGCAGCGTCGTGAAGCTGATCACCTCGATCGCCGAGCAGACCAACCTGCTCGCCCTGAACGCCACCATCGAGGCCGCCCGCGCCGGCGAGGCCGGGAAGGGGTTCGCCGTGGTGGCCAACGAGGTCAAGGACCTGGCGCAGGCCACCGCGCGCGCCACGGACGACATCTCGCGACGGATCGGCGCCATCCAGTCCGACAGCGAGGCGGCCGTTGCCGCAATCGGCGAGATCTCCGCCGTCATCGAACGGGTCAGCGGCTACTCCGCCACCATCGCCAGCGCGGTCGAACAGCAGACCGCCACCACCGGCGAGATGGGGCGCCACGTGGAGTCGGCGTTCACGGCGGCCGGCGACATCGCGTCGAACATCGACGGTGTGGCCGACGCCGCCCGCACCACCGACGCCCGCGTGAACGACTCCCGACGGGCCGCCACGGACCTCGCCCGCATGGCCTCCGAGCTGCAGGAACTGGTCGGCGAGTTCACGACGCGATGACCAGTTCGGCGTAGAGCGCCTTGTGGTCGCTGCGCGGCGTGCGGTGCGTCTCGACCCGCCGCACGCCGACGCGGCGGTCGACGAGCACGCGGTCCAGCGCCACCGTCGGCACGTACCAGCGTTCGTCGTACGGCCACGTGTGGCTCCACCCGTCGCCGGTCACGCTCGCCGCGTCGCGGTAGCCGGAGTCGATCAGCCGGCGCAGCGCCGCGTGATCCAGGGTCGCGTTGAAGTCGCCGGCCAGCACCCGGATCGGGCCATCCGGGGTGGCGCGCTGCTGAGCGTCGAGGTTCTGGCGCCACAGCGGTGTCGTGGCGCGCGCGTGCGGCGCCATCGGATGCACCGACTCGAACTCGACCCGCGTCCCGCCCGGCAGCTCTACCGTCGCCCGCGCCTGCCGGAACCCGCCCTTCTGCGTGCGCACCGCCGGATCGCGCAACGGGTGCCGGCTGAACACCGCCGACCCCTCCACGCCCTCGACCGGAAACGACGCCCGGTGCGGCAGCACGTCGGCGATGCCGGCCGCGTCGAGTTCCCGCTCCGCCCCGGGCGTGAACTCCTGGAACGCCACCAGGTCGACGTTCAGCCGCTTCGCCAGGTCGAGCACGGCGCGTTCGTCGGCCTCGCCGGCCAGCAGGTTGGCGGTCAGCACGCGCAGCGCAGTCCCCTGCGGGCTGCCGCCGTCCGCGACCGCGCGCGGGACCACGACCGCCACGAGCGCGACGGCGGCGACCGCCGCCACCCCGCCGGCGACCCACCGCCGCAGGCCGAGCAGCGCGATCGCCACGAGCAGCCCGCAGAGCGCCACGTACGGCGTGAACGCCACGAGCTGCACCCAGGGCCACCCCGGCTCCAGGCCGGTCAGGCGCACCGCCGCCCACACCACGAACGGCGCGGCGATCAGACCGCTCACGGCGTAGGGATAGACCCTCACCGCGCGGGCCGACGGGTGTTGTCGGGCGGGTTGAGCGCCGGGTCGGGATCGATCGTCACCGTCGGCACGGTAGTCAACCGTGGCCATCGCGCTCACCCGGTAGCGTGAACCGCGATGTCACAGTGGACGGTTCCCGCAGCCCCGCCGGTCGCCCGCACCCCGCGGACGAGGCCGCCGGTGCGCGCCGGACGGATCGCGGCCGGCGTCGCACTCGCCCTCACCGGTCACGTCCTCGCCGCCGTGGTCCCGCTCTTCTTCATGGGGAACGCCACCGGCGGCGGCGAAGGCCTGTGGCTGGTGATCGGTGCCGTGCTGCAGGTGCTGCTGTTCCTTGCGGCGGTGGCCGGCGGGACCGTGCTGCACGGCCGGCCGGAGAGCCGCGAACTGGGCCTGGGCCTGCTGGTCGGCTGGGGGAGCGGCATCCCGGTCGTGGTGGTGCTCGGGATAATGGCGCTGATGTTCGGCCTCAGCGCGATGGGCGGCTAAGGCAGGACACGCCTTAAACCAGGGCGGCGCAGGCCTCGAGCAGGCGGCTCCGCAGAACGGCCGCCCGACCGGTGAGTTCGCGCTGGCGCGCCATGTACTCGGCCTTGCCCTCCGGTGTCTCGATCCGGACCGGCGCCTGTCCGTAGGAGGACAGGTCGTACGGCGACGCCCGCATGTCCAGCAGCCGGATCTCCCCGGCCAGCGCGAAGCAGTCAAGCGTCAACCCGCCCGGTGCGCCCGGTCCCAGCTTCGTCGCCCACTTGAAGCAGTCCATCGCGGCGTGCAGGCAGCCCGGCTGCTCCAGCTCGACCTGGCTCTCCCGGGTCGGCCGCAACCGGTTGAACCCCCGCGCCTGCGGCGTGAAGAACCGGAAGGCGTCAAAGTGCGAGCAGCGGATCTGGTGCGCCTCGACGACCGCGTCGGTGCCCGCCCGCCCGAGCCGCAGCGGCAACGGGTGCCGGTGCTCGTCGGCCCCGTACACCATCGCCCACTCGTGCAGCCCGAAGCAGCCCAGGTGTGCGGGCCGGGACGCCGTCGCACCGAGCAGGCCCGCGATGAACCCGACCGTGGTGCCGCGTTCGGCCCGGTACCGCTCCAGGTCCAGCCGCACCACGCCGTCGGTGTCCGTGGCGTAGTACTTCCAGCCCGCGTGCGGCGCCGGCCCGTCCCCGCCGGGCGCCAACGCCACCCCGGGACCGGGATGCCAGCGGCGCAGTGCGGCCGGCCGCGTGCCGTAGTAGTCGAAGAGGAAGTCCTCGATGGCGTGGCGTTCGCGGCGGGCCCTGCGCGCGCGGTGCGCGGCGGTCAACGCGTCGGCCCGGGCGGCGTGCTCCGCCATCCGCCCCGCCCACTCCTGCGCCGCCAACACGTTCACCGACGCCTGCTAAGCAACGTTGAGCTGGATGTTGCCGATGCGCGCCACGATGTCGAGGTGGCCGCCCAGGCCGGCGACGTAGGCGCGCAGGGACTCCAGGCTGGTCGCCGTACCGCTCTCGATCTGGCTGATTCTCGCCTGGGAAAGGCCGGCGGCCTCGGCGAGCTGGGCCTGGGTCAGGCCCAGCTGTTTGCGAATCTCGGCGAGCTGGGCGCCGCTCACGGCGGCCAGCATCTCCTGCCGCATCGCGGCGCGTCGCTCGGTGCGGTCCGGGCTGTCCCAGCCGGGGTCGAGCTCCCGTACCTTGGCCTTCACGTCACGCCAATTCGACGTCTCGCTCATGGCCGCCCGCCCTCCAACTCGTTGATGAGCTCTTCGAACCTTGCGTCGGCCAGCGGAATGGCTGTCCGATACCACGCCGACCACTGCCCGGATTTGTCACCGGCCACCAGGAAGATCGCTTCGCGGAGCGGATCGAAGGCAAAGATCATTCTGACCTCACTGGAGCCCGTTGATCCAGGCCGCAGCTCCTTCATGTGGTGGTAGCGGCTGCCCTTGAGTCGATCCACCAGTGGCCGGCCGAGTGCCGGCCCCTGGTCTGCCAACAGGTCGATGGCCTCGGATACGAGATCGGCGGTGCGTGGGTCGATGCGGCACAGGTCCAGGAACCACGTCTCGACCTCGGGATGGATCTTGATCTGCCACACCTCCGATTATAAGTCAGGCTTATATTGTCGGCGGTCCAATGGTCAGCAGGTGCTGTGGATGAGGGCGGCGACCGGGGTGTGCTCGGCCAGCTCGTTGTACAACTCCACCGCCTCCGTCGTCTCGGCGACCTCGACCGTGACGCCGCGTTCCGCCAGGTACTTCAGGGTCGCCGGCTGGACCTCGAGGCGTTCCTCCATGCCGCGCGACAGGACGACCGTCGTGGCGCCGTGCTCGAGCAGTTCCTCGACGTCGGCCGGTTGGATGCCGGGGCTGTGCTCGGTGCCGGTCTCGCGCCAGTCCCAGGCGCGGCCGCCGCCGGGCCACAACTTGAAGTCCTTGCCGGTGCCGACACCGGCGACGACCATGCGCCCCCAGGAGATCTCCTCGACGCGGGGCGAACGCAGCCCGTCGTTCATGACTCTCACCACTCCCTCCGGATCGTCGCGGCGCACATCGTGACCGCGGCCGGCAGTATCCCCGTCGGATCGACGGAGTGCATCCGAGATGCGTGCCCTGGCCCGCGCTAGATTGCACGGGTGCGTATCGCTCGATTCGCCCATGGCGGCGGAATGTCATTCGGTGTGGTGGAAGGCGAGCCCGACGGGCTCACCGTGGCGGCGATCGAGGGGCACCCCTTCGGTCCGATCACGTTCGCGGGGCCCCGCTGGGCGCTCGCCGATGTGCGGCTGCTGTCGCCGATCCTGCCGAGCAAGGTGGTCTGCGTCGGCCGCAACTACGTGGAGCACGCGGCCGAGCTCGGCAACGAGGTGCCGAAGGAGCCGCTGCTGTTCCTCAAGCCGTCCACGTCGGTGATCGGCCACGGCGACACGATCCGGCTGCCGGTGCAGTCCAAGCGGGTCGAGCACGAGGCCGAGCTGGCGGTCGTCATCGGCGCTACCGGCGCGCGCAACGCCGACCGGGCCGCCGCCGAGAAGGCCATCTTCGGCTACACCTGCGCCAACGACGTGACGGCGCGTGACCTGCAGCGCGCCGACGTGCAGTTCACGCGGGGCAAGGGCTTCGACTCGTTCTGCCCGATCGGGCCGTGGATCACCACCGACCTCGACGTCTCCGACCGCGAGGTGCGCTGCGAGGTCAACGACGAGGTGCGCCAGCTGGGCCGCACCAAGGACATGGTGTTCGACGCGGCGACGCTGGTCTCCTACGTCTCGCACATCATGACCCTGCTGCCCGGCGACGTGGTGCTGACCGGCACGCCCGCCGGTGTCTCGCAGCTGAACTCCGGCGACACCGTCTCGGTGAGCATCGATGGGATCGGGACCCTCACCAACAAGGTGGTTTGAGTTCGGGGATACCGATTTGGTTTGCCGTGGGCCGCAGGGTAAAGTTTCTCTCCGGTGCGGCGAGCACCAATGGGGTATGGGGTAATTGGCAGCCCAACTGATTCTGGTTCAGTTAGTCTAGGTTCGAGTCCTGGTACCCCAGCCACTGTGGCTGCTCGTGGATCTACTAAGGTGGATCTACAGCATCTGCGGTGCAGGAAGTCCAGGGTCCCGTCGTCTAGCGGCCTAGGACGCCGCCCTCTCAAGGCGGTAGCGTGGGTTCGAATCCCATCGGGACTACAGCTGGCCCGCGTTCTTCGTGAGCGCGGGCTTTTGCTTTTCCCATTCTTACCCACATCCCCGCGTCATGTTGACGATTCCGTAACGCTGTGTGCCGGTCGGCGTGATGCTCGTCGCATGGAACGGATACCTGCCGCGGCGTTCGGCGTCGGCGTGGCCGTTCACGCGGCGGGACGCTCCTACCATCTCGACGTCGTCTCCGGCGCGGGCGCGGCCGGCGCGATCGGTGTGCTCGCCTGGTGGCTGCTGGCGCGGGGGCGTTCGGGGCCGTGGGTGGCGATGCTCGCCGTCCTGGTGTGCGCGGCGGTGCTGGCGCTGTCGCCGCGGCTGTACGCGCTCGCCGGGCTGGCGCTGACCACGATCGCGGCGCTGCGGGCGTTCCCGCGGCGTGCGCCGGCCCATTATCCGGGCGCGGTGATCGGGGCCCTGGTGGTCGTGCTCGGACCGTCGGTGCTGCTGATCCTCACGAGCGGGATGAACATCCCGATCGTCGCGGGCGTGACGGCGGTGCTGGTGCCGGCGTTCACCGCCGCCGCCCTGGCCGTCGCGGTGGCGGAGGCGCTGTCCCGGGTGCCTCGCCGGCCGGCGGTGGTGGGAGTGGCGTTCCTCGGACTGTACGGGCTCTACCGGGCCACGGTGCTGGCGGTCGCCGCGATTCCCTTGCCCGACGCCAGCTCCGGCGATCTGGTCGCCGTCCGGGTCACCTCGCCCGGAAGCCCGTTCGACCTGGCCGCCGGCGTCGGCGGGGTGCTGGTGCTCGGCGCCGTCGCGTTGATCGTGACGGCGGGTGCTCAGGAGGAGTCGCCCGCGGGTCGGTAGGTTCCGCCCGGGCCGACACGGAGGGCGGCGCAGATCGTCGCGGCGGCCACACCGAGCCCGCCCAGCACGCCGAGCGCGGTAGACGGCGGCCGGCACGACCGCCACGGCCGGCGGCGGCGTGAATCCGACGAGCGTGCCGATCACCACGCCGGCACACCAGAGTGCGCCCGCGGCGGAGAGCCCGATGAACACGGCCATGACGAAGGCGCGCTACCGGCCGTCGGAGTCGGCGTCGGCGGCGAAGGCGATCACGCCCAGGTAGCCGTCGCCGTCCTCGGTCAGCTTCAGCAGCATGACCTCCTGGAAGATCGGGTCGTTCTCGTTGAACGTGTCCCGACCCGTGCGCGACGCGTACGGCGCCTCGGTGAAGACCTTCGCGTTCAGCGTCTCGTCGAACATCATCTGCGTGGTCAGCACGCGCTTGCTGTCGATGTGCACCATCGCGTGGATGTGCACGGTCCGGCCGCGGTACCAGCCCGGCCAGACGGTGGTGAACTCGACGATGCCGTTCCGGTCGGTGACCTGGGCGCCGCGCAGGTAGCGCTTGTCGTCCGTGGGCGTCAGGTCGCCCATGCCGTCGCCGGCGCGGGTGGCACCCGACGCGCCCGGGACGCCCGGCCGGCCGGCCGGTGGGCTGCCGGGTGCGCCTCCCGGGACGCCGCCGGGCGGCGAGACGCCGGGGGCCGGGTTCGGGGGCGCCGGCACGTCCGACGGGGCACCGGCACCGGGCGGGAGAACGTCGTTCGGGCCGGGTAGCCCGGAGGGTGGGCCGGCGGCGGGGTCGCCGGGGGAGTTCTGCGGGGCGGGGGGTGGACCGGGGGCGCCCGAGCCGGGCGGAGCACCCCCGGGGGCGCCGCTGGGCATGCCCTCGCCGCCGCCGCCCGTCGACTGCGCCTCGGCGCCGGAGTAGACGCCGGCCGCGTCGCAGTGCCAGAGTTCCACGATCGCGTCGCCGATCGGCGCGCAGCCCTCGCTGTCCTGCAGGCGGATGACGAGCCGCAGCTTCTTTCCGGGCCGGTCCTCGCGGATGTCGCCGCGCACCTTGTCGGCGTCGAAGTAGTACGGGCCCTGGGTGACGGTCGGCGTCAGCGTGCAGACGTTCGCGTCGGAGAAGAGGCCGACCAGGTCGGTGCGGGGCCGCGCCTTGCCGTCGTCGTCGCCGCAGGCCGCCAGCACGCCGCCGAACCCGAGCGAGGTGACGCCGGCGAAGAGTGAGCGCCGGCTGACCCGCTGTCCCTCATGGTCCATGAGGTTCATCTTGGACAAGCCGGACATGCGGGCGGGCCGGAACACCGAAGTGCCCCGGCCCGTCCGCGCCGGAACTAGGAGGCGACGCAGGTGGGCACCGGTGCGGTGTTGGTGCCGGTCGACGTGCCGAGCAGGCCGAACGTCGTGCTCGCCCCGGCCGCCAGCGCGCCGTTGTAGCTGACGTTCTTGGCGGTGGCCGTGCTGCCGCTCGACGTGACCGTGGCGTTCCACGCCTGGTTGACCGTTTGACCGCTGGGATACGCCAGCGTCACCGTCCAGCCGGTGATCGCCGTGGAACCGGCCGCCACGCGGACCTCGGCCTGGAAGCCGCCGTTCCACGAGCCGGTCAGCGTGTAGGTCGCGGAGCAGGAGCCCGGCGTCGAAGGCCCGGAGGGGGAAGCCGGGGCCGACGGGGAACGGCTCGCCGAGGGGGACGGCGAGGCGGTGCGCGACGGCGATACGGACGGCGACGGGCTCGGGCTGCCGCCGGTGCCGCCGAAGTTGACGTCCGCGCAGAAGTAGTACGACTGGTCGGAGTGGCTGGCCTGCCAGATCGTGTACACGATGTGCCGGCCGGTGCGCCCCGGCGCGCTCACCGGGATCTTGACGGAGACGCCGTTGAGCACCGGGTCGGTGGTCGTCTCGCCGACGCCCGGGAGGATCTTCCCGGTGTCCTTCACCAGCTCCAGGTCGCTCCACTTGAGCGCCGTGGTGAGCGGGTTGAAGCCCTGCCTGGTGACGTAGACGCGGTAGTAGTCGCCGCCGTGGCGGGCCTGGTCGTGGGAGACCACCGTGAAGTTGCTGCTGCTGGCGATGTTCGTGGCCGTCCAGTTGCCGATGGTGTCCATCGCCGCGTAGCGGGTGCCGCCGGTGCGGCCGCCGCTGCAGAGCTGGCCGTCGGGGATGGCGCCCTGGTGGTTGCCGGCGACGCCCTCGCGGTAGAGGCCGTTCCAGTTCCACATGGCGTTGGGGTCGGCCTGCCAGGCCTGGTAACACATGGGGTCCTGGGTCGCCATGGCGGGATTCTGGAAGTCGCTGCCCCAGCGCTTCCAGCAGCCGTAGTTGCGGGACATCGGGTCGATCGTCGAGCCGTGCGCGGCGGCCGGCGCGACGAAGGCAGTGGCCAGCATGGCCAGCGCGCTCACGGCGACGACGAGGGTGCGCCGTGAGTGGACAACAAATCTAGACATCTCGTCCCCAAGGGCGGGTTGGAATGACGGGGCTCGATGCTCGGGGCGCTCGTCGTCCGTCGTCAACGCGCCGCCGCGGGCCATAGATTGCTATGGCACCGGCGGACGAAACTTTCGCAGCTCACGGCACTTGCGGTGGCTTGGTGAGCGATGCGTTCTTTCAGGCAGACGTCCACTTTCGAAGGTTTTCGACAGTCGCGTTGCCGCCGCACAGCACCAGCCCCAGCACGGCGTCGCGGCCCACCTTCTCCACCACCCGGCGGGCCGCCGGCACGAGGCAGCCGGCTGCCGGTTCGACCCAGAGCTTGGCCTCCTCGGCGACGCGCACCATCCCGTCGACGGCCTCGGCGTCGGAGATCACGAACACCTCCTCGACCAGGGAACGCACGTGGGCGAGCGTGCGTGCGGTGACGGTCGGCGCGCCCAGGGTCGTGGAGATGGAGGTGACCCTGATCGGCACCGGCTCACCGGCAGCGAGCGCCTGCGACATCGCGTCGGCGCCGACGGTCTCCACGCCCCACACCCGCACCGCCGGGTCGAGCGCCTTGACCGCCGTCGCCACCCCGGAGATGAGCGCGCCGCCGCCGATGCTCACGAGCACGTCGGTCAGCTGCGGAACGTCGGTCAGGAACTCCAGCCCCGCCGTCCCGTGCCCCGCGATGATCCGCGGATCGTCGTAGCCGTGCACGTAGGTGCGCCCCTTCGCCTGTTCCGCCTCCGCGATCGTGAACGCCGTCGTCACGTCCGGCGCCTCGACGAGCGTCGCGCCGTTGGCCCGCACCGTCTCCTTGGAACGCTCCGGCGCGTTCGCCGGCATCACGATCGTCGCGTCGATGCCCAGGGCGCCGGCGATGCCGGACAGCGCGATGCCGTGGTTGCCGCCGGTGACGGTCACCAGGCCGGCGGCGCGCTCCTCGGCGGTCAGCAGGCGGATGAGGTTGCTGATGCCGCGCGGCTTGAAACAGCCGGAGTGCTGCAGGATCTCCAACTTCGCGTAGGTCTCGACCCCCAGCAGTCGGGTGAGTCCCGGGCTGTGCACCGACGGCGTGCGCACCACCTGACCCGCGATCGCGTCGGCGGCCTCGGTGATCCGGTCGAACGTCACCAACTCAACAGACATGATCCGAAACCTACCCGCCGCGTCGGACGCTTTCCGCCGCGGCCAGCACGGCCACCGCGAACGCGAATCCGGTGCGCGCGAGCGGGATCCAGATGCCGATGTCGTTCCCCGGCAAGAGGAGAAGGGCGGCGGAGAGGGTGAGGAACGCGACGGCCAGAACCGGCCAGAACACCAGGGGTCGGGCGACCACGGACGGCGCGGGGCCGTGCCACGCGACGAGTCGACGGGTCCGTCCGATGTGGACGATCGCCGCGACGGTGACGACGGTGCCGACCACCTCGGACACCAGATGCACCACCCGCCACCACGGCAGCCCCGCGAACGCCGTCGCGTGCAACGCCGGCAGGAACGCCGACGGGGAGAGGAACAGCATGTACGGATGGGTGACCGCGTCCCACACCTGATGGCTCAGCGCACCGAGCACCGCCGACCACGCGGTCACCCGCCACGGATGGCGCACCGAGGCGAGCACCCCGTAGTCGCGCAACGCCCACGGCAGGTGCGCGGCGACGGCCGGCGCCGCCCGCCGCACGAGCACCGTCGCCAGCACGACCACCGGCAGGTGGAACCAGAGCAGCGAATGCCACGCGTGCGACGGCGGCTCCGCGATCCCGGCCGACACGTAGCCGAGGTCGGGCGCCGCCGCTCCGAGCACGAGCGCCACCCCGTCGAACCGCTCCGGAAAGCGCACCTTCAACGGGAGGACAGCCGCCTGGTGTGAGGGAACGGTCGCCGGCACCGCCGCGACGGTACTACCCGACGCAAGCGTTCTGGAGGTCGGCGCGGGCGCTCTCCAGGCCCTTCAGCAGCGCCGGGTCGTACAGCTTGCCGGGGCGGATGCGCAGGTAGCCGATGTTGGTCAGCACGTTGCCGATCCGGTCGCCGACCTCCGGCTGGGCCTTCTCCTTGACGACGATGAGCTTCTCGCCGTTCGCCACGAGGAACGGGTAGTCGGCGTCCTTGAGCCGCTTCGCACCCTCCCGGTCGTAGGTGAACCGGCCGAGCGCGAGGATCGGGTCGGCGGCCTCCCGGCAGGGACCCTCCTTGAACTTCTCGGCGGCGGGCTGCTTCAGCGGCGGGCGGTCGTCGGAGCAGGCGGCGAGCGCGGCGGCGGCCACGGCCAGGGCGGCGACAAAGGGAAGAGCACGCATCGGGGTCTCCTTCGCGGGTGGACCGCCGCGGGGTGCGACGGCGCGGGGTGGGGGCGGGCCGCGCCGGAGCACGGCCCGCCGCAACGGTCAGTACGTGTTGACGGCTTCGGTGTTGGGCAGCGCCACGTACGGGAACGCCTGCCGGAACGGCACGTTGTTCTGGTCCACGCCGTCGCCGAGCCCGTCGACGGCCTTCGGGTGACCCGGCAGGAGCACACCCTCGGCGGCCTGCAGCGTCACGTCGAGCGCGTCGTCGGCGAGCCGGCGCCCGTTCGGGAACCCGGCCAGGTCGCCGCCGACGACGCCGAGCCGGTTCGGGTTCTTCGACGGCGGAACGGCCATGTTGAGGCGCAGCTGCTCGCTGGGCCGGATCTTCTTCGGGTCGGCGTCCTTGTTGAGCTTGTGCGAGTTGAGGTCCGCCTGCACCGGGCCGTCGTCACCCTTGGCGACCCCGGTCAGGAACACCTGCACCAGGTCCTTGCGGGGCGTCGCCGGCGCCGGGATCCAGTACAGCTGCTGCACCAGCTTCGGCACCTCCGGCTCGGTCACGAACTTCAGGAACTTGCCGTCGTCCTTCGGCTGCGTGGCGTTGAACTCGTCCTTCTTCCCCACGGGGATGACGACCTCGTTGACCAGCGGCATGCCGAGCCGGGACACCTGGCGGAAGCCGCCGTCGAAGTCGCGGCGGTTGTTCTCCTCCACGACCTCCTTGCGCTGGCGCGAGGTGGTGCTCCAGATGCCGACGACCGGGTTGCGGCCGGCGTCGCCCCTGAGCGCCAGCTCCGCCTTCGGGACCTGGATGGCCAGGGTGTTGACGTTGTAGCCCTTGACGGTGTCCTGGCCGACGGACTTCAGGTCGCCGCCGTAGAGCAGGTCGAAGACGCGCAGGTCCAGGAAGAACGGGTCGTCGGCCTGGCCGGCGAAGGTCTGCGAGTCGTTCGGCAGCTTCTTGATCGCCGAGTCGGCGACGGCACCGTAGTTGGGGAACGAGGCGCGGCCGGTGTACGACGGCGCGGCCTGGATGTTGTCGTAGGACGCCACGGTGCGGCCCTTGACGATCTTCTCCAGCTTGTAGAACTGGCGGAAGTTCAGGTCCTTGTCGTCGAGCGAGGTGACCGGGCCGGTGTTGGCGAGGAACGTGTTGCGGTTGCGCCACCTGTCCTCGAACACCCAGCGGTAGGTGACGTCGGCCTCCGCGTCACCGTCGTTGTCGATGTTGATGTCGTACTGGACGTTGGTGCCCCAGCCGTAGAAGTTCGGACCGCCGTTGGGCTCCTCGAACGGGATCCAGTTGGCGATCAGGTTCACGTGGTTGGGCTTGTCCGGGCTGACGAACGCGTAGACGTCGGTGTTGTCGAGCAGCGGTTCGCCGGAGACGATGGGTGCCTCCCGGTGGGACGAGGCGTTGCCGGCGCCCGGGCCCAGTAACGCCAGGCCGACGGCGAGCACCGTCGCTGCCGTTCCCACCCGCCGAATTCGTCTGGACATTGATCCTCCCTCTGCGGCGCGCGGCGGTGCGCGCTCGATCGCCGTTCGTGTTCGCGGGGGAGTGCGGATTGCCGGCGGCCACATTCGGTGTCAGGCCCATCCGGATGTGCCGCCGTGCCGAATGCCTGACCATGCGGAGGTTGCTCGTTGTCGTTGCCCTGGCCGTGGCGCTGCTGGCCGTGGGCGGGGTCGCTCTTCTTCCCCGGGGTACCGATCCGGGGCCGGCGTCCGCGCCGGTCGCCGTGGCCCCGCGCGATCAGGTCGCGGCCGCCATCAAGACTCTGGTCGAACGGGTGGAGCGCCTGCCGGGCAACTGGACCGCCTGGGCGGAGCTGGGCGCGGCCTACATCGAGCAGGCGCGCATCACCGGCGACCCGACGGGGTATCCACGGGCACAGCAGGCGCTGGAACGTTCGCTCGCGGTGCACCCCGACGGCAACGCCCTCGCGCACACGGGACTCGGCGCGCTCGCCGCCGCGCGGCACGACTTCGCCGGCGCGCTCCACAGTGGACAGACCGCGGTCTCGATCGATCCGTTCAAGGCGGCGGCGTACGGGGTCGTCGGCGACGCGCTGATCGAACTGGGCCGCTACGACGAGGCGTACCAAGCGATCCAGCGCATGGTGGATCTGCGGCCCGACTCGGGCTCCTACGCGCGCGCCTCCTACACGTACGAACTGCGCGGCGACCTCGGCGCGGCCCGCGAACTGATGGACGCCGCGCTGGAGGCCGCACCCGGCCCGGCGGATGCCGCTTTCGCGCTCGAACATCTGGCGACGTTCGCGTTCGACGCCGGGGATCTGGACCGGGCGAAGTCCCTTGTGGACGATGGCCTGAACCGGCTGCCGCAACACCCGCCGCTGCTGGTCGCGCGGGCCCGGATCGCGGCCGCCCGCGGCGACGTGGCGGCGGCCGTCGCCGACTACCGTGCGGTGGTGCGCCGGCTACCGATCCCGGGCTACGTGGCCGAACTCGGCGACCTCCTCGCGGCCAGCGGCGACCGGGCCGCCGCCCAGGAACAGTACGACCTGGTGCGCGCGACGGCGACGCTCTTCACCGCGCAGGGCGTGGATCTCGACATCGACCTCGCGCTCTTCTACGCCGACAACGGCGCGCCCGACGAGGCGGTGAAGGCCACCGAGACCGGTTACCCGAAGCGGCCGTCCGTCTTCGGCGCGGACGCGCGGGCGTGGGCGTTGCACAGCGCCGGGCGGGACGCGGAGGCGCTTCCGTTGGCGGACAAGGCGTTGAGCATCGGCACGAAGAACGCGACGATGTTCTACCACCGGGGGATGATCCGGCTGGCGTTGGGCGACAAGGCGGGCGCCGCGGCCGACCTGACCGAGGCGCTGCGGATCAACCCGCACTTCTCGTTCCGCCACGTGCCGCTCGCGCGCGCCGCGCTGGCGTCCCTGGGTCAGTGACGGCGGCTGGGCACCTTGACCCGCGCCAGGTCGGTGGCGACCACGACCTCGCCGTCGAAGTGCCGCGCCGCCTCCTCCGCGAACGGGGCGAGGTCCTCGTACCGCTGCGAGAAGTGCGTCAGCACCAGCGTCCGCACGCCGCACTCCGCCGCCACCCGACCCGCCTGCGTAGCGGTCATGTGGCTGTGCGCGGCGGCCAGGGCGGCCTCCGCGTCGAGGTACGTCGACTCGATGACGAGCATGTCCGCCCCGTCGGCGAGCGCGTACACGTTGTCGCACAGCCGCGTGTCCATGACGAACGCGAATCGTTGTCCCGCACGGGGTTCGCTCACCTCGTCGAGCGTCACGGTGCGATCGTCCTTGTGCAGCAGGCCTTCCCGCTGCAGCCGGCCGACCTCCGGGCCGCGGATGCCCAGTGCGGCAAGGCGTTCGGGGAGCATGCGCCGGCCGTCCGGCTCGACCAGCCGGTACCCGAACGTCTCCACGGGATGGTCCAGCCGCCGTGCGCTCAGCGTGCCGAAGGCACCCGTCGCGACGACCCCGTCGTCGTGCACCGGTCCCTCCACAATGGACGCCGCTTCGTAGAACGACGACGCGTGCCGCAGCCGCGCGAAGTACTCCGCGCCGGAGGCCGGATAGTGCGCGTGCACCGGATGGGGCACCCGGTCGAGGGAGAGCCGCTGGATCACACCGGGCAGGCCGAGGCAGTGGTCGCCGTGGAAGTGCGTGACGCACAGGCGGGTCAGGTCGGTGGCGGCCACCCCCGCGAACGCCATCTGCCGCTGCGTGCCCTCACCCGGGTCGAAGAGGATGCCCTCGGTGTCCCAGCGCAGCAGGTAACCGTTGTGATTACGCACACGGGTGGGCACCTGACTGGAGGTACCCAGAACGACCAGTTCACGCACTGCCCCACGGTATGCCAGACCCGCCAGGCCTATTTTCAGTTATTGGCTGGTAACTCCTGGTGCACGTGAGATTCGGCATCGTCAGTTAACGGGGGTGGTCTCCCACCGGCGGGGGCTCTGACGGAGAATCGCCCACATGGCGGAAACGATGATCCCGATCCTTCCGTGCACGTCCATCGACGAGACGTTGGAGTTCTACGGTGCGCTGGGCTTCGACACCACCTACCGGCAGGAGCGGCCCAACACGTACGCGGTCGTGCAGCGCGGCGGGATGGTGCTGCACCTGTTCGTGATGAAGGGGCTCGACCCGGAGTCGTCGTTCAGCACCTGTTACGTGGAGACGACCGACGTCGAGTCGCTGTACGAGGCGTTCACGGCGGGGCTGCGGGAGGCCTACGGGCGGGTGCCGTTGCGCGGGGTGCCGCGGATGAACCCGATCAAGGAGACCTCCGACGGTGTGCGCCAGTTCATCGTGGTGGACCCGGGCGGCAACTTCATCCGCATCGGGCAGCCGCCGGGGGTGTCGGACGACGACGACGTTCCGCGCGGCAGGCCCAACGACATGGCCGTTCCGCGGGGAAGATCCGCCGCCGTCGTGCCGCGCGGGGGCCGCAAGCTCGAGGTGGTCCGCGGCGGCCGGGACCGCCCGCCGCCGATGTCCCGGCTCGAACGGGCGGTCGAGACGGCCGTGCGCCTCAGCGAGGGCAAGGGCGACCACCCCGGGGCGGCGACCCTGCTCGACCGCGCGCTGACCAGCAACGAGCCGGTGCCGGACGGGCTGCTCTTCCGGGCGTTGACGCTCCGCGCCGACCTGGCCGTGCGGATCGGCGACGAGGAGCTGGCGATCCGCGTGATCGACGACCTGGACCAGATCCCGCTCACCGAGGACGACCTGGTCGTGCTCGCCGACGACGTGCAGCGGGTGGAGGAACTGCGGGACTACCTGACGCCGCGTCGGTGAACCTCGCCGGGTGGGAGTCGGCCGACGGGGCGGCCGTCCGGGCGCACGTGGCCGCGGTGGCCGAACGCACGGGTGCCGCGCCGCTGCGGGTGCACCGGCGGCGCTACGGCACCCGCCTGCTGTGGAACGCCACCTTCGCGCTGGGTGACGCGGTGTTCGCGCTGGTGCCCGGCGGGGAGGTGGGCCTCGGCCACGACCCGGCGACTTTCACGCCCACGCGTGCCGAACTGGGTTCCTTCCGGTGCGCCGACGATCCCTCCGCGCCGGATCCGCTCGCCGGGTGGTCCCTGGAGTCGCCGACCGATGACCCGCCGGATCCGGTGCTGCCCGGGCAACTGGCGCTCTTTCCCGGAGCCGCTCCGCCGAGCCCCGGGCCGCCGCGGGACCTGTGGGCGTACCTCAAAGGCGCCCTGACGCCGCCCCGGCGGGTGGTGCTGCCGACCCTGCTGGTGGCGGTGGAGCCCGTCCGGTGCCCGCCCGGATGGACGCACGCGGGCGTCGTACGGACCCTCGCGGCCCGGGGCATGCGGCTGCCGACGCCGGACGAGTGGGAGCACGCCCGTGCTGCCGGCGCCCGCACCCTCTTCCCGTGGGGTGAACGCTTCCCGGCACCCGGATCGCGCGGCCCGGTGTTCCGGTTGCCCGGCGGGGGTGTGGTGGATCGCACCGACGGCGAGGCGCTGGGGCTGCGGTATCTCGGCTCCGAGGCCGACGAGCTGACCGCCGATCCGGACGAGGTGCGTGGCTCCGAGGGCGGCGTGGCCGGCTGCGGCGGGATGCCGCTCTTCTACCACCTGCTTCCGGAGGCGTCGGCCTTCCGGGACGCCGCACAGGTGGCGCGGCACCGGGCCGGAGAGGGCTGGCGGAAGGCGTACCGCCCGGTGCTGGCCGTGGGCTGACGGCCAGCACCTGGAACGTGCGTAGATGGAGGCTCAGAGTCCGGAAAGCCGTTGTCCGGCGCGGACGACGGCCATGGCGTGGCGGTCTCCGGGGCGGCGGCCGAGACGCTCTATGGGCCCGGACACGCTGATCGAGGCGATCACCCGCCCGGTGCGGTCGCGGATCGGCGCGGAAACGCTTGCCACGCCGGGCTCGCGCTCGGCGACGCTCTGCGCCCAGCCGCGCCGGCGCACCTCCGCGAGCGTGCGCCCGGTGAACTTGCACCGCGGCAACAAAGGCATGACGGCCTCCGGCGGCTCCCACGCGAGGAGCACCTGCGCGGCCGACCCGGCCGTCATCGGCAGCACCGACCCGACCGGAACGGTGTCCCGCAGCCCGCTCGCGCGCTCGGCGGCGGCCACGCAGATCCGCTCGTCGGCACGGCGCAGATAGAGCTGTGCGCTCTCGCCGGTGGCGTCGCGCAACGCGGACAGGATCGGCTCGGCGGCGGTCAGCAGCACGTCCGGTGCGGCGTTGGCCAACTCGCCCAGCCGCGGGCCGGGACGCCAACGCCCCTGCGCGTCCCGAACGAGCATCCGGTGAATCTCGAGGGCCTGTGCCAACCGGTGCGCCGTTGCCCGGGGAAGCTTGGTCCGCTCGACCAGTTCGGCGAGGCTGGCGCCGTCGACGCAGGCGGCGAGGATGGTGACCGCCTTGTCGAGCACGCCCACGCCGCTCATACTGTGTCCCACAAGCCGAAACTTACCTCCCAAACTTTAGGATGTCCAGATGGCGGGAGAACACTCCGGGCGCACCCTCGCACAGAAGGTGTGGGACGCCCACGTCGTACACCGGGCCGACAGCGAGCCCGATCTGCTTTACATCGACCTTCATCTACTGCACGAGGTCACAAGCCCGCAGGCGTTCGACGGACTGCGTCTCGCGGGCCGTCCGGTGCGCCGGCCGGACCTCACGATCGCGACCGAGGACCACAACACCCCGACCGACAATCTGTTGACGATCGCCGATCCGATCTCGCGCACGCAGATCGAGACCCTGCGCAAGAACTGCGCCGACTTCGGCATCCGCCTGCACCCGCTCGGCCATGCGCAGCAGGGCATCGTGCACGTGATCGGCCCGCAGCTGGGCCTGACCCAGCCCGGCATGACGATCGTCTGCGGCGACTCGCACACCGCGACGCACGGCGCGTTCGGGGCGCTGGCGTTCGGCATCGGGACCAGTGAGGTCGAGCACGTGCTCGCCACGCAGACGCTGCCGCAGGGGCTGCCCAAGCAGATGGCCGTCACCGTCACCGGCGAACTGCGCGAGGGCGTCACCGCAAAGGATCTGGTGCTGGCGCTCATCGCCCAGGTCGGCACCGGCGGCGGTCGCGGGCACGTCGTGGAGTACCGCGGGCCGGCCATCGAGAAGCTCTCCATGGAGGGCCGGATGACCATCTCCAACATGAGCATCGAGTGGGGCGCCAAGGCCGGGCTCATCGCGCCGGACGAGACGACGTTCGAATATCTCAAGGGACGCGAGCACGCGCCGAAGGGAGAGCACTGGGACGCCGCGATCGCCTACTGGCGCAGCCTGCGCACGGACGACGACGCGGTCTTCGACACGGAGGTGTTCCTGGACGCTTCTACCGTCAGCCCGTTCGTCACATGGGGCACCAACCCGGGACAGGGTGCGCCGTTGGACGCCGCGGTGCCGGACCCCTCCTCGTTCGCCGACCCGGTGGAGCGGACGGCCGCGGAGAAGGCGTTGCAGTACATGGATCTGCGCGCGGGCACACCGCTTCGCGACGTCGAGGTGGACGTCGTCTTCCTCGGCTCGTGCACCAACGGGCGCATCGAGGATCTGCGTGCCGCGGCCGAGGTGTTGCGCGGACGCACTGTGGCGCAAGGGGTACGCATGATGGTGGTCCCCGGTTCCGCCGCGGTGCGCGCCGCCGCGGAAGAAGAGGGACTGCACGAGGTGTTCACCGCCGCCGGTGCGGAATGGCGGTTCGCCGGCTGCTCCATGTGTCTCGGTATGAATCCCGACACGCTCAAGCCGGGCCAGCGTTCGGCTTCCACCTCCAACCGCAACTTCGAGGGGCGCCAGGGGCGCGGCGGTCGCACGCATCTCGTTTCCCCGCCCGTAGCCGCCGCCACCGCGGTGCTCGGACACCTTGCCGCACCGGCCGACCTCTCCTAGGTCGTCTTCCTCAGCGCTGTCGCACTGAAAGGTTTTCACACTGATGGACAAGTTCACCGTCCACACCGGAACCGCTGTTCCGTTGCGGCGTTCCAACGTGGACACCGACCAGATCATCCCGGCGGAGTACCTGAAGCGGGTCACCCGCACCGGTTTCGAGGACGGGTTGTTCAGCGCCTGGCGTGGTGACCCGGAGTTCGTACTCAACGACGACGCGTACGCGGGAGCCTCGATCCTGGTCGCCGGGCCGGAGTTCGGGACCGGCTCCTCGCGCCAGCACGCCGTCTGGGCGCTGCGCGACTGGGGGTTCCGGGCCGTCGTGAGCCCCCGCTTCGGAGATATTTTTCGGGGGAACGCCCTGAAGGAGGGCCTGCTCCCGGTGGAGCTGCCGGTCGAGGCCGTCACGATCCTGTGGGACGCCTTGGAGGCCGATCCGAAGCTGCCGGTGACCATCGATGTGGAAAAGCGGGAAATCGTTGCGGCACAACACATCTGGAGTTTCCCGCTCGACGATTTCAGCCGCTGGCGGCTGCTCGAAGGGCTCGACGACATCGGTCTGACACTGCGCCACGAGGCCGAAATTGACGCCTACGAGAGCCGTCGCGAAGGCTGGTTTCCGGCCGTTGCATAGCACTCTCGCGGGGGTCGGCGGCAAATCCTTTGCGCCACAAGGATTTGTTTTCGGCTTTATGTTTGTATCCTGCGTACAAGGGCCATACGTTGCGCGAAGGTTGACTCGCGCGAGTCCAGCCAATGTGTTCGGGAGGAACAGACGTGAACAAAGCAGAGCTCGTCGAAGCGCTCACTGCTCGCCTCGGTGACAAGAAGGCCGCCACGGCGGCACTCGACGCGGTTCTCCAGGAGATCCAGAACGCGGTGACGAAGGGCGACCGGGTCGCCATCACCGGGTTCGGCGTCTTCGAGAAGCGTGTCCGTGCGGCCAGAACCGCTCGCAACCCGCGGACGGGTGAGGCCGTCAAGGTGAAGAAGACCTCGGTGCCGGCGTTCCGGCCGGGTGCCGGGTTCCGTGAGCTGGTCGCCGCGGGCAAGGTGCCGAAGGCCGCCGCCGCCAAGAAGACGGCCGCCGCCAAGAAGACCGCCGCGGCCGCACCGGCGAAGACCACGGCGCGCAGCACGGCCGCCAAGTCCACGGCGGCGAAGAGCACCGCGACGAAGGCGACCGCCACCAAGGCGACCGCCACGAAGGCCGCTACCAAGACGGCCACCAAGGCCGCCACCAAGACGGCACCGGCGCGCAAGACCGCCGCCAAGACGACCCGCGCGGCTTCGTCCGCTCCGGCGAAGCGCGCCACCACGGCGCGCGCCACCACCGCCGCGGCCGCTCCGGCCAAGGCGACGACGACCCGTTCGCGGGCCGCCGCCACGAAGACGACGCGGGCCGCCAAGAAGGCCTAGAGTCGCCTGTAGCTACAAGGGCGCCCCCGAGAGCTCCGGGGGCGCCCTACGGCGTTCTCAGCGGGTTTTAGGGCTGTCTCGGATCCAGGGGGTCGGCCGCCACGAGCTTCTGGTCGGCGTCGTAGCTCAGCACCCACGCCGAACCCTTGGGCGAGGAGACCCGGGTGCCCGGTGCGACGCCCGTCTCCGCCCGCAGGCGCGGCAGCAGCGGCCGCATCAGCCCGCCCTGGCTGCACACCACCGTCGAGGCGTTCGCGGCGGCGTACTCGCGCAGGGCCGCCGCCGCCTCCTCGACATTGCCGTCCTCGGCGAACCGGCCGTCGACGCGCACCGGCAGTCCGATCCCGGCAACCGTGTCCCGGCAGCGTTTCGCCGGCGCGCTGAGCACCGAATCGGGGGCGAACAACGGAAGCAGCCGCCACACGCGTTCGGCGTCCTTGATTCCCCGGCCCTGGAGCGGGCGTTCGTCGTCGGGGCCGCGCCACTCCTTGCGTTTGCCGGCGTACGCGTGCCGCACCAGCACCACCACCGACGCCACCACCGGCAGGGTTGTGAACGCCGTCACCAGCCCGCGATCATGCGTGTAGGTAAGGCGTTCGCGGGCCTCCTGCGCGGGAAGCCATACGACGTCGGTGATCTCGTCGTCCGCCTCGCGCGGCGTCTCGCGCAGCACCCGCATCGTCCAGAAGTCGACGACCTTCTCGACGCCCGGTTCGCCGGTGAGGTAACGGATCGAGGGCATGCGCACCTGCGGCACGCCGCGCACCCCGGTCTCCTCCTCGACCTCGCGGACGGCCGCGGCGAGCGGATGCTCACCCGGTTCTAATTTGCCCTTCGGCAAACTCCAGTCGTCGTAGCGCGGGCGGTGCACCACGAGGATCTCCGGCCCGTCCCGCCACACGATCCCACCGGCAGCCTGAACAATCATGTGCTCAACCAAGCAATCCGCTCCGGTTCCGTCGCGATCGCCCACGCCTCGGGGAAAGCGGCCCGGGCAGCGCGCACGGCCGCCCGTTCGCGTTCGATGAGGCGGCCGGCCGTCAGCGCGACGCCGTGATCCGCCGGCACCGCGTCGGCCACCGCGCGCCACGCGTCGGCGGCCATCGCGGCGTCCTGGTGTTCGCCCAGCAGCTTCTGCACCTTCTTCAACCCGGCGATCAGCGCCCGCGCCGGCTCGCCGATCGCGGGCACGACGGACTGCGCGGCGTACCGCGCCTTCTTGCCGCGGATCCGGACCTCGTGCCACTCGTCGTCCGGACCGAGCGGATCCAGTTCGGCCGGCGCCACCTCGCCCTCGCGTCCGTCGGCCAGTCGCCGCCACGGTTTCGCCACCAGTTTCGGGAGAACGTCCACCGCCGGCCGCTTCGCCTTACGCAGCAACGGCGGCGCGGTCGCCGCCACGTTCAACTGCTCCAGCAGCGCGAGGTAACGGGGTGAGTCGACCGCCTCGGCCGGATCGCCGAGCGCCTCGCTCAGCCGTGCGGCGAGCGCGGCGTCGATGCGTTCCACGGCGTCGGGGTCCAACGGTGCCACCGGATCCGCGGCAGCCGTGCGCCGCAACCGCACGCGCAGCACCTCCGAGTCCCGCGCCGCCCCGAGCGAACCGGCGAGCCACCGGCACTCGTCGGCGAGCGCCCGCGCCCACTCGGGATCCAGCAACGGCCGGAACGTCCGCAGGTCGCTGCGCAGCCGCCGGCAGCCCACCCGCAGCTGGTGCACCGGGCTGTCGCCGTTCGGCTGCGGGGTGCCCAGGCGCAGATACGGGTCGGCGCCGACGATGCGCGCCACGTGCGCCCGGAACGCCGCCGTCACGGCATCCCCGGCGGTCTCCCCGGCCGGTGCGTCCGGCGCAGGGATGCGCTCGCCCAGCGCCCGCACATGCTTCGGCACGAACGCGTCCTCGACCGCACCCGCCTCCGTCAGCGTCCGCCCGATCGCGTCGAAGAGCGCGTCGTCGCAGGAGCCGCGTTCGGCCTCGATCTCGCGGAACGTGTCGACGACCTCGCGCCCGGACAGCACGCTCACGGTGTCGTCGCAGACCTCGACGAGAAGTTCGCCGGCGGCGTCGCGCACCTCGAAGACCCGCCGCAGCGTGCGGATCGACACCACCGGCACCACCGTCCAGCCGCGGTGGTACGCCGTCAGCACCGGCAGCAACTCGTCCAGCCTCCCCCGGCTGAACTCCGCCCGGGCGCCCACCACGTCCGTCGGCAGCTTCATCGTCCACGGCGGCTTGCCAGGTTCGCCCTTGCGCTGGCGCAACGACACCCCGGCCCGCGTCAGCCGCAGGTCGGCGGTGTCGTAGTACGTCGCGCGCAACGTCTGCGCCGGCAACGGAAGCAGCGTGCCGCCCTCGGGCACGTGGCCGGTCAGGTCGGGCAGCACGAAGCCCGGCCCCACGCCGAACTTGCGCTCGACCTCCAGCATCAGTCGTTCCGGTCGATCGTGCGGCGCAGCATCGCGTCCTGGAAGTCGCGCAGCCGCTCGCCGTCCGGGCCGGTGCGGCGCACCCAGGTGCCGTCGCCCGCCAACTCGAACGAGCTGATGTCGTCGCTCATCGACAACGACAGCATGTCCTCCAGGCGTTGCCGGGCCGCCGGATCGGTCACCTTCACCAGGGCCTCGACGCGCCGGTCGAGGTTGCGGTGCATGAGGTCGGCGGAGCCGATCCACCACTCGGAAGACGTTCCGTCAAAATCACCGGGACGGGAGACGGCCGGGCCGGCGCCGAACCGGAAGACCCGCGAGTGCTCGAGGAACCGGCCCAGGATCGAACGGACCCGGATGTTGTCCGACAACCCCGGGACGCCCGGACGCAGGGTGCAGATGCCCCGGATCACCAGGTCGACCCGCACACCGGCGCGGCTGGCCAGATACAGCGCGTCGGTGATGTCCTCGTCGACGAGCGAGTTCACCTTGATCTGCACCAGCGCCGGCTCACCGGCCTCCGCCCGCGCGATCTGCCCGTGGATCCGCTCGATGATGCCGTGCCGGACGCCGTGCGGCGCCACCAGCAGCCGCCGGAACTCCGTCTGCCGGCTGTACCCGGTGAGCACGTTGAACAGGTCCGTCAGGTCCACACCGACGTCCGGATCCGCCGTCAGGAGGCCGAAATCCTCGTACATGCGGGCCGTCTTCGGGTGGTAGTTGCCGGTGCCGATGTGGCAGTAACGGCGGATGTGGTTGCCCTCCTGGCGCACCACCAGCGCGGTCTTGCAGTGCGTCTTCAGCCCCACCAGGCCGTACACCACGTGACAGCCGGCGCGTTCCAACGCCCGCGCCCAGCCGATGTTCGCCTGCTCGTCGAAGCGGGCCTTCAGCTCCACGAGCACCACCACCTGCTTGCCCGCCTGAGCGGCCGCGCTCAACGCGTCCACGATCGGCGAGTCACCGCTGGTGCGGTACAGCGTCTGCTTGATGGCCAGCACCAACGGGTCGGCGGCCGCCTGCTCGATGAAGCGCTGCACGCTCGTGTTGAACGAGTGGTACGGGTGGTGCACCAGGATGTCGGCCTCACGCAGGCGTGAGAAGACCGAGCGCGGGACCTCGCCCTCCGCGAAGGACGGGTGGGTCGCCGGGACGAAAGGGCGATCCTTCAGATCCGGCCGATCCACCTCCTCGAACACCTGCCACAGCGACGACAGCGCCAGCAGGCCCGGCACCCGGATGATGTCGTGCTCGTCCATGTCGAGCTCGTCGACCAGCACCTGCAGCACGTGCGCGGAGATGGACGCCGCGACCTCCAACCGCACCGGCGGGCCGAACCGGCGCCGCGCCAGTTCGCGCTCCAGCGCCTGCAACAGGTCCTCGTCGCGGTCCTCGTCCAGCTCCACCTCGGCGTTGCGGGTCACCCGGAAAACGTGGTGCTCGACGACCTCCATGCCGGAGAAGAGCAGCGACAGGTGTGCGGCGATCAGTTCCTCCACGGGCAGGAAACGCCACGCCTTGCCCGCCTCGCGGTCCACCGCCACGAACCGCGGCACGTTGTTGGGCACCTTGACGCGCGCGAACAACTCCGGGCCGCCGTCCGGCGTGCGGACCACCACCGCCAGGTTCAACGACAGACCCGAGATATAGGGGAACGGGTGTGCCGGGTCGACCGCCAGCGGCGTCAGCACCGGGAAGACGGACTCCTGGAAGTAGACCCGCAGGCGGGTGCGCTCGGCCGTGTCGAGGTCGCTCCACTGGACGAAGCAGATGTTCTCCCGTTCCATCGCGGGGCGCACCTCGTCGATGAAACAGCGGGCGTGCCGGTCCATCATCTCCGAGGCGCGGCTGGCGATGTTCTCCAGTTGCTCGCGCGGGAGCAGACCGTCGGTGCCGCGCACCGGGATGCCCATCTGCATGCGCCGCTTCAGGCCGGCCACCCGCACCATGTAGAACTCGTCGAGGTTCGACGCGAAGATCGCGAGGAACTTGGCGCGTTCGAGCAGGGGAGTCTCCGGGTCCTCGGCGAGGGTCAGCACCCGGGCGTTGAAGTCGAGCCAGGAGAGTTCGCGATTGAGATAGCGGTCCGGGGGAAGGCCGACCGCGGGCTGCGGGGTCGGCACCGGCGGCTGGTGCTGCGGGGTGGTCCGCTGCTGCGCGATCGCCGGCGGCGCCGGGGTCGGCGCGCGGGTCGCCTCCGTCGTGGCGCGGCGGGCCGTCGCGGTACGGGCGCGGGCGTTGCGGACCCGGGTGCTGCGGGGCGGGGTGGTCTGCGCGCCCTTGCGCGTCGAACGCACCGGCGCGGCCGTCGAGGCGGTCGTCGCCCGGGAACTGCGCGCGGGGACGCTGGTCGTGGGGGCGGTCGCCTTGGCGGGCTCCGCCTTTTCGGCTCTAGCCGCCTTGGCGGGCTCCGCCTTTTCGGCCTTCGCCCCCTTGGCGGGCTCCGCCTTCGCTGGTGTCCGCGGATTGGCGGGCTCGGCGTTCGTCGGTGTCCGCGGCTTGGCGGTCCGGTCGGCTTTTTCCGACGGAGCTGTGGCGGAGCCGGCCGGACGGGTGGGGCCGGCTGTCGGTCGCGTGCTTGCCGTCGGCTCGTCGGTTGCCGGACTGCTCGTGGTGGTCTTGCTCGGGGTCGGCGCGCTTGCGGCCGGGCGGCCTGTCGCCGGGGTCGTGGCGGTCGCGCTCTTGGCGGCGGTGCTCCTGGTCGGCGTGGTCGTCGTCGGCGTGGCCTTTGCCGCCACGACACCAGCCGTTGTGGTCTCGGCCGCCGTGGACCTGGCGGCGGTGCGGCCGGTGGACTTGGCGGCGGTGCGGCCGGTGGACTTGGCCGCGGAGCGGGCACCGGTGGCCCGGGCGGAGGTCGTGGACGCTTCGGTGCGCTTGCGTGCGGCGGGGGTGCTCTGGGCGGCAGCGGTCTCCGTTGCGGTCGGGGAGCCGGCCCCGGCGGCCTTTCGCGGAGCCACGGTCCGACGCGCCTTCGCGGGTGCGGCCTTGGCGGTGGATCCGTCGGCGGCAGCGGCGGGTGCTGCTTTTGCCCGTGCGGCCTTGGTCGGCGACGACTCGGCCGGTGAAGCCTTGGTCGGCGACGACTTGGTCGGCGAAGCCTTGGCCGGTGAAGCCTTCGCCGATGACGCCTTCGCGGGCGCGGCCTTGCGGGCGGTGCGCTTCCGCGAAGCCGTTTCCCCGCCGTCGGCACCCGTGGTCGCGGCGGCCGGGCGGCGTTCCACCTGTGCCGCGCCGTCGCGACCGGAAGCGCCGTTCGGCTCCGAACCGCGGTCCCGTCGAACGTCCGCGCGGCTGCCCGACGGCGAGCCGGAACCGTTGCGCTGAGCCGCCATCAGCCCGCCGTCGCTCTGGTGGTCCCGGACCACCGTTGTCTGCTCGGAAGGTGGCTGGCTCATCGTCACCCCGCCATCATGTCCCACTAGCGACCGGCCGAACACGAACTGGTCTCACAATGTCAGGACATAGTGACCAGCGTGACACGGGTGATCTGACTCTCGGCGTCGCGCAGGAGTCGCACACGTTGCCCGACCCGCAGCAGTCGCAGCCCCGATGCCGCGAATGCCGGCGGCGCGAACGGAAGCCGGCTCCCGTCGTCGAGCAGCACCGCACCCGCCCCGGTCGCCGGATCGAACTCGCTCACTGTGCCCTGCATCCCGCGACCTCCCGTCCCCGTGCCCGTTGCGGCCATTCTTCCGACAAGCACCGATCTTGGCGAGTGCTGACGCAGGCCATTCCCGGGCCGATCACGTATTGCCGGTCGTTCGGCTAGCGGACGGCGTTCATGAGGAAAGCCGTGTGCTCGCCCAGACCGAGTGCGGCGGCCGCACCCAGATCGTCCGGGGTGTCGACGTCGCGGCGCAGCGACGGCCAGTCCCCGCCGAACGTGGCGGCCCCGCCGCGTGCGTGCGCCTCCGCGGATCCGGGTCCGAAGCGGGGGCGTAACGACGTTCCGGGGACGGCGGTCAGGAGCACCGTGCCGGTGCCGTCCGCGTCGGCGACGTATCCGGGACGGCCTGCGGCGCGGGCGGTCCGCAGCGCGGCAGCGAGTTCGGCCGGGCGCAACGCGGGGAGGTCGGCCGGCATCGCCGCCACCCAACCGTCGCCGACCGCCGCGGCGCCGTGGGCCAGCGCCGCGTTCAGGCCGCCGGCGGTGCGCGCCGCATCCGGCGCGGCGGGCTCGGGAACCACGACCGCGCCCTGCGCGCCGACGGCGGCCGCGACGGCCGGCTCGCCGGTGACGACGGCGACGGTCGCCACGTCCGGGCAGGCGAGCGCGGCGGCGACGGTGTCGCGCGCCATCGCCAGCACCAGGTCGGCGTGCAGGTCGGCGTCGACCGCGCCGCGCAGCCGGGTCTTCGCGTCGGCCAGCGGCTTGATCGGCACCAGCACCGTCCAGCCCGTCGCGCCCGCACCGGCACCGGCCCGCTCCCCGGCGCCGTCGGCGTCCCGGCCCGCCGTGGACCTGCCCGGCAGGGGTGGGGCCGGCAAGGGGGGCATGGGTGGCGCCGTCGAGCGCCCGGCCCGCTCGCCGGCGCCGTCGGCGTCCGGAGCCGCGCGGGATCCGGCTGCCGGCGGCAGGACCGGCAAGGTGGGCATGGGTGGTGCCGTCGAGCGCCCGGCCTGCTCCCGGCCCGCCGTGGACCCGCCCGGCAGGGGCAGGATCGGCAAGGTCGGCAAGGGCGCCGCCGCCGTGTCGGCGTCCCGGGCTGCCGTGGAGCGGACCGGCAGGGGCGGCGCCGGCAAGGATCCGGCCGACTGGGGCACCGCCGGAAGAGACACAGCCGGGCCGGAAGGATTCACCAACCGATAGTGCCTGACTGGCCGGGGGCAGTGTCGGGCAGGCATGATGCGTCCGTCGGGCCACAGGGGCGCGGGTGGGGAGGCGGCAGTGGCCAGGGGCAGGATGGGGTTCTGGCAACGGTTCGCCGCGGTGATCGTCCGGCCGGTGATGATCATGTGGACCCGGCGCACCTGGCGGGGCGCGGAGCACATCCCGGCCACCGGCCCGGTGATCATCGTGGCCAACCACCTGTCGCACGCGGATCCGCTGGTGGCGTCGCACTTCATATACAGCGCGGCCGAGCGCTGGCCGCAGTTCCTGGCGAAGGCCAGCCTCTTCTCGGCGCCGGTGATCGGGCCGCTGCTCAAGCGGGTGCGCCAGATCCCGGTGTACCGCAACAGCACCGACGCGGCGAAGGCGCTCGAAGCGGCGGTCACGGCCGTGAAGTCCGGCGACCTCGTGATCATCTACCCGGAGGGGACGACGACCCGCGAGCCGGACCTGTGGCCGATGCGCGGCCGCACCGGCGTCGCCCGGCTCGCCCTCGCGACCGGTGCGCCCGTCGTGCCGATGGTGATGTGGGGTCCGCAGCACATCTTCGATCCCCGAACCCACAAGTTCAGCGTGCGGCCGCGCCGGCCGGTTACGGTCGTGGCGGGACCGCCGATGGACCTGTCGCGCTGGACCGGCGTGCCGCCGACCGCCGCGACGCTCAACGAGTTGACCGACGAGATCATGCTGCGCCTGCGCGACATGCTCGCGGAGATCCGCGGGGAGGCCGCCCCGCCGCTGTGGTCGCCCACGCGGGCCGAGAGCAAGAAGGAGACGAGATGACCGAGCGCGCGGTCGTGCTGGGGGCGGGTTCGTGGGGCACGGCGTTCGCGAAGGTGCTCGGCGACGCCGGCAACCAGGTCACCATCTGGTCCCGCCGACCCGAGGTGGCGGACGCGATCAACGAGCGCCACGTCAACCCCGACTACCTGCCGCAGACCCGGCTGCCCGATCAGGTCGACGCAACTTCCGACGCGGCGTCCGCGATCCGCGGCGCCGATCTCGTCGTCCTGGCCGTCCCGTCACAGACTTTGCGGTCGAACCTGGCCGAGTGGCGCGACCTGATCGGTCCCGCGGCCACGCTGATCAGCCTCATGAAGGGGATCGAACTCGGCACGACCCGGCGGATGAGTGAGGTCATCTGCGAGGTGGCCGGCGTCGAGCAGGACCGCGTCGTCGTGGTCAGCGGCCCCAACCTGGCGCCGGAGATCGCGCAGGAGCAGCCGGCGGCCACGGTCGTGGCGTGCTCGGACCCGGGCCGCGCGACGCTGGTGCAGAAGTCGATGACGACCCGCTACCTGCGGCCCTACACCAACGACGACGTGATCGGCTGCGAACTCGGCGGCGCCGTCAAGAACGTCATCGCGCTCGCCTACGGGATGGCGGCGGCGCTCGGGTTCGGCGACAACACGCGCGCCACCCTGGTGACCCGCGGCCTCGCCGAGACGGCCCGGCTCGGGGTGGCCCTGGGCGCCGACCCGCTGACTTTCGCCGGGTTGGCGGGGCTCGGGGACCTCGTCGCCACCTGCGCCTCGCCGCTGTCGCGCAACCGCTCGTTCGGCGAACGGCTCGGCCGCGGCGAAACCCTCGAACAGGCGCAGGCGGCCACCCGCCAGACCGCCGAAGGCGTCAAGAGCTGCCTGTCGATCCGGGACCTGGCCCGCAAGCACGAGGTCGAGATGCCCATCACCGAACAGGTGGAGCGGGTCTGCCACGAGGGTGTGGATCCGCAGGCGGCGCTGGTGGCGCTGATGAGCCGCGAGACGAAGCCCGAGTAAGGTCCCGCCGGAACGCCCGGCGCAGCGCGGCGTCGCGCACCAGCAGCGCCACCTGGATGCCGGCGAAGCCGACCGGCAGCACGAGCGCCACGGCGCCGAACACCAGCGCCACGATCAACACCATGACGTGCAGGCGCACCGGGGTCGCCCCGAACACGACGGCGACCCCGAGCAGGGTCACCAGGGAGAGCACGGTCGCGCGGGGTTCCCGCCGCTCGGTCTCGGAACTGCGGATGTGCCGCCACCACACGGCGCCCAGGCCGCGGTGCGCGTACGCGTAGCCGGCCAGCCAGGCGACGAGCATCACGCCCACGGCGGTGAGCCGTGTGCTGTGGCGGGCGCCGGAGAAGTACAGCGCCACGGCGGAGAGCGCCGGGACGGCCGCCAGCCCGCACCAGGCCGCCTGCAGCCAGTCCAGCGTCAGCGCGAACGCCTCCGGCAGTTCACGGCTCGTCGGATGGGTCCGCAGCAGCGCGTGGTACGCCCGCGCCGCGGCCGGCAGCCGCCACCGGTGCAGATCCGACTGGGCCAGTGAACGCAGCGGCCACTCGGCGTCCGGTGCCAGGCGCAGCGCGGCCGTGTCGGCGGCGCGGCCGAGCGCCCGTTCGCCGCTGGCGTGGTAGACGGTGGCGAGTACGGCGTGCGACTCGGGGCTGTGCGGCTCCAGTTCGACCGCGGTGCGGGCGGCCTGGTACGCGGCCACCCGGTCACCGGCGCGCAACCGCGTCTGCGCCAGCAGACGATGCACCTGAGCGGCCTGCGGTGCCAGTTCGACCGAGGCTTGAACGGCGGAGACGGCCTCGCCGGCGCGACCGAGATTGAGCAGGGCGGCGCCGCGCAGTTGGTGTGCCCACGGCAGCCGCGGGTTGGCGGCCACGGCGGCCTCGGCGGCGGCCAGCATCCGGTCGAACTCCCCGCGCGCCAGATGCTCGTACGCCAGCGTGCACAGGGCGTCGGCGGAACCGGGTGCCTCGGCGAGTTCGCGCGCGACGACGGCGTGTGCCCGGTCCAGCTGCCCGACGTCGATCAGGTCCCGCGCCAGGCGCAGCCGCTGTGCGCTGCTCAACGCGGCTCCGGCGGAGGGCCACCGATGGCGGTGCGGAACGCGGCCCGGCGCCTGCTGCGGAACGCCAGTTCGCGCAGGTCGTGGCCGACCAGAACGGCGGCCGGCGCATACGCGGGCAGGGCCAGCAGGCACAGCGCGACCAGCACCCCGAAGCCCACGAACGCCGCGAACGGCCCGGCCGCCGCGAGCATCAGCACCGGCAGCACCAGCCCGAACGCCGGCCCGGCCCGCCGCGCCTCGGCCCGCCACACCCGGCCCAGCCCCCGATGCGCGCGCAGCACCAGCGCCACCCAGCCGGTCACCACCGCGAGCGCGAGGAACGCCCGCGCCACCGAGCCCGGCCCCGGCTGCCACGACAGCACGAACGGCAGCGCGACCAGCAGCCCGACCAGTCCCCACCGGCGCTGCGCCGCGACGATCGCCTGCCGGCAGCGCAGCCGGTACCAGTCGACGGCCGGGCGGGCCGACAGCAGCGCGGCGTAGCGGCGGGCGGCCGTGCCGTCGCGGCGCGCCAACCGGTCCAGGTAGGCCAGCCCGCCGAGCAGCCACGGCTCCGTCGGCGCCACGGCCAGCCCGGCCAGGTACTCCCGGCGCGCCGCGCTCAACTCGCCGGCCGCCTCGTACACGTCGGTGAACAGGTAGAACGTGTCCGCCCGCTGCGGCGCGATCGCGCGCACCCGCTGCGCCACCCGGTACGCCTCCGGGACCCGGCCGGCGGCGACCAGCGCCAGGGCCAGCGCGCGGTGGCCGCCCCACCACTGCGGATCGAGTTCGACGGCGCGTTCGGCCGCGGGCACCGACTCGACCGGCCGGCCCAGCTTGCGCAGCGCCATCGACCGCAGCCGGAACGCCCATTCGCTGCGCGGGTCGGCCGCGATCGCGGCGTCGGCGGCGGCGAGCGTGCGCCGGTGGTTGCCGGCGAGATCGTGGCAGCGGGCCAGGGTGCACAGGGCGCGCACGTCGCGCGGGGTCTCGACTAGCACGTCGCGCACCATCGCGGTCGCGTCGTCGACCCGCCCGATGTCGATCAGCCGGTCGGCGGTGGCGAGCCGTCCCGTAGTCATGCTGCCCGCGCAAGCGTCGGTGCGGCGCTGGTGGCGTCGTCTTCCCTCGTCGCTGCGCTCCTCGGTCCAGACGGCGCCGCGCCGCCCCGCCGCGCGCTCATGATGCTTCCCGCGCAGGCGTCATAGCAGCTTGCGTTTCTTCAGGTAGCCGGCGAGCTCGTCGTAGGCGCCGCCCTCGTTGGCGTACAGGGCGACGTTGCGGGCCGTGCCGAGCCAGCCGGCGATCGACGGCTTGATCTCGCGCAGCGCCGCCTCGAAGTCCCGCTGCTCGATCATCCGCACCTCGCCCCTGCTCATCGAGTCGGCCAGGGCGTACTCCGCCGCGCTGTCGCACAGGTGCGCCAGGTCCGCGCCGGAGAAATCCGCGGTCGAACGGACGAGCGGCTCCAACCGGATCGACGCGATCGGCCGGTCCCGCAGGTGATATTCCAGGATCGCGGCCCGCGCCTCGGCATCCGGCGGCGCCACGAAGACCGTCCGGTCCAGCCGCCCGGGCCGGCGCAGCGCGGGGTCCACGTCCCAGGGGGCGTTCGTGGCGGCGAGGACGAACACGCCGTCGTTGTCGCCGTCCATCCCGTCCAGCTCGGCCAGCAGCTGGTTGCCCAGGGTGCGCATCACGCTCGACTGCATCGAACTGCGCTTGTGGCCCAGCGCGTCGATCTCGTCGAGGAACAGCACACAGGGCGCGTTGCGCCGGGCGGACTCGAAGAGCTGGTGCAGGTTGCGTTCGGAGTTGCCGATCCACATCTCCAGTACGTCCACGATCGCCAGCGAGACGAACGCGGCGCCCATCTCCCCGGCGACGGCCCGTGCCAGGAACGTCTTGCCGCACCCGGGCGGCCCGTACAGGAGAAGCCCGCCGCGCAGGCTCTTGTTGTACAGCTTGCGCAGCTGGGGATTGCGCAGCGGCCCCAGGAACGCCATCTCCAGCCGCCGCTTCACGTCGGTCATGCCGCCGACGTCGGCGAGCCGGACGGCCGTGCGTTCGACGTCGAAGATCCGGTCCGCGTCGCCGACGACGGGGTCCGCCTCCTGGTCGGCCCGCGCGAACCGCGGCGGGACCACGTCGGCGAACTCCCGCTCGTAGGCGCTGAGATCGTCGGCGGGGTTGCCGGGCGGCCCGTCGAGACCCGGCTCTCCGCGGCCCGGCCCGTCGACGCCCCGCTCGCGGTGGTCCGTCTCGTCGCCGCGCCGTGCGGCGTGCGGCGGCCCGGCGGGGGATGCGCCGGTCTCCGGCGGGGCCGGGTGCGCAGCGGCCTGCGCCGTGGGGGCGCCCAGCGCCCGCCGCATCGCCTCCTGCGCGTCCGCGCTGCCGGGCTCGCGTTGTAGCGCCTGCGCGACATGTCCGACCGCCTCGGCCTGCCGCCCCGCCTCGAGCAGCAGCCCGGCGAGGTGCAGCCGCAGCGGAACGTCGTCCGGGCGGGCCTCGACGGCGGCGGACAGGCTGGCGATCAACTGATCAGGGAGCACTGCGCGATTATGCGTGCGAAAGCCACGTTCCGGGGAGCGGCCATCCGGTCGTGATCCTCGATGCGGCACGATCGACACCATGGACTACCAGGACGGAACCCGCTGTGTGCACGCCGGACTACCCGAACCGGTACCGGGTGAACCGTTCCTGCCCGGGCCGGTGCTGGCGGCGCCGTACCACCTCGATCCGATCGAGGGACCCCGACCGGGTGTGCCCGGCTACGGCCGTCCGGACAACCGGACGTGGCAGCGCCTGGAGGCCGCTATCGGGGAACTGGAGGGCGGCGACTGCCTCGTCTTCGCCAGCGGCATGGCGGCGATCACCGCCGTGCTGCACCTGTTCGTCCGGCGCGGCCCGCGGCTCGTGATGCCCTCGGACGGCTACTTCTCGGCCCGGCCGCTCGCCGCCCTGCTCACCGACGACGTGGTCTACGTCCCGACGGCCGGACCGGCGCCGGACTACGCCGGTGCGGCCGGTGTGCTCCTGGAGACCCCGGCGAACCCGGGCCTCGACGTGTGCGACATCGCGGTGCTCTCGGCCCGTGCGCGCGCCGCCGGGGCGCTGAGCGCCGTCGACAACACCACGCCGACGCCGCTCGGCCAGCGCCCGCTGGAACTGGGGGCCGACATCTCGGTGGCCTCCGGCACGAAGGCGCTCACCGGCCACTCGGATCTGCTGCTCGGCTACGTCTGCACCAGGGACCCCGACCTGCACGCCGAACTGCGCAACTGGCGCAACCTGACCGGTGGGGTGCCGGGGCCGTTCGAGGCGTGGCTGGCGCACCGCTCGATGGGCACGCTGGACCTGCGGCTGTCCCGCCAGACCCACAACGCCGCCGCCGTCGCCGAACTGCTCGCGCACCATCCGGCCGTGCGCTCCGTGCGCTGGCCCGGCCGTCCCGTGGACCCCTCCTACGAGTTGGCGACCCGGCAGATGCGGCGGATTCCGGGGGTGGTGACGTTCACGCTGGAGGACAAGGCCGCTGTGGACCGCTTCTTCACCGCGAGCGCGCTGGTGCGGGCGGCGACCTCGTTCGGCGGGCTGCACACGACGGCGGACCGGCGGGCGCAGTGGGGCGACGACACGCCGGAGGGGCTGGTCCGCTTCTCGTGCGGGGTGGAGTCGCCGGACGACCTGCTCACCGATCTGGCACAGGCGCTTGACGCGGCCCGCTGAGCAGTAACCACACGCCCTGCGCCGCCGCCCAGAACGACAGCCCGAACAGGACCCCGCACATGGAGAACACGATCACCAGGTCCCGCCAGACGCCGCCGGCGTCCGTGTAGGTCAGCAGCAGGCCGGTGATCAGGACGATCATCGACGCGCCCGCACTGGCGCCGGCGCCCGCCAGGACGAACGGCCGCGTGGCCCGGGCCATCGCCGTCACGCACGTGTACACCAGCCACATCCCCGGCCCGGCGAACGCCACCAGCCCCACCGCCGGCCCGATGTCCCGCAGCGGCTCGACGTACTGGGTGCCCCACGAGACAAGAGCGCCGATCAGCGGCCCGAACCCGCAGAACGCCACGATCGCGATCGCCGCCCGACGTGCACGGCCTCCGGTGCGCAGCGCCTGCGCGTGATGCCGCACGACGCTCGGCACCAGCAGGAACGGCGTCATCACCAGCGCCGTCCCGGAGACGCCCTCACCGGCGAGCGCCGGCAGGACCAGCACGGACGCCGGCAGCAGCACGGCCAGCACCATCAGGCAGGCCGCCTCGAACGCGGCACCGACCTCCGGCGCGTGCAGCACGATCGGGCCGCGCAGCAGCGGCGCCTTGAGCAGCGCGTCGAGCGTGAACCACCACCGCCGCCGGCCGTGCGTCTGCAACAGGTCGGCGAGGGTCTCCTCCCGCCACCGCTCCCGCCGCTCGGCCGGCACGAGCCAGCCGCCGCCGTACACCACGTCATTCAGGAGGTCGTCGCCGGTGAGGCCGGACACCTGCTGGAACAGGTGGCCGATCGTGGTCCTGGCGGGGCGCTTGCCGCGCACGGCTCCCCACGTCGCCGGCGCGCTCAACGGGTCGTCGCGCTCATCCGGCGGCGGCCCGGAGACGGGGTCGTCCCCCTCACGAACGGGCGCCAGGTCGCTGGTCACGAACGCCCGCTCGGCCGAGGACACCTCTCCCGCCGGGTCGGGCGGCTCGCTGACGGCCGCGCCCGCCGAAGGCCCGCTCGCGGCGGCGTCGAAAGGCGGTCCGCTCGCGGGGGCGTCCGGAGGCGGTCCGCTTATGGTGGCGCCCGAAGAGGGTCCGCTGGGGGCGGCGTCGGAAGGCGGTCCGCTCGCGGCGGCGCCCGCCGGTGTTCCGTCCGTCGCGGCGGCCGGCGGCGGTCCACAATCGGCGACCGGCGACGCGTTGCCGGGCGGCAGGCTTGCGACGGTGCCTGCGGCGTCCGTCACGGTTGCCCCCGGCGGCGCGACACCACCGGGCCCGCTCGGGGATTCGCCGTCCGGCTGCCCGCCGACGGGACTCACAGGGCTCGGTGCGCCGCTCACAAGGCCTCCTTGGGGACGATCGCGGCGCGCCCACCGCGACGTCGACGCTGATCCGCCTCAGCGAGGGCCAGCCGCGCCTGGGCCGCCCCGTCGATCTGCCCGCTGCTGAGCCGGTAGTAGCGCCGGCGTGGACGGCCGGCCGCGTGCTGGTCGATCTCCTCCCAGCGGCTCACCACCCAGCCGGCCGACTCCAGCCGCGCCATGATCGGGTAGATGGTGCCGGGCGGCAGGCCCGTGGCGTCGACGATCTCCAGCCCGTAGATCTCCCGTGCCGGGTCGGCGAGCAGGGCACCGAGGACGAGCCGCGTCTGCAGCGTCATCCGAAGCCCGGGGCCACCCATTGCCGTACTCTATATAGGGTCCGGCCGTCGATGCAATGCCCGCCGGGGCATCGCTCAGACCGCCGCCGGCACCGGGCTTCCGGCGACGCGTTCCTCGCACTCCTGGGCCGTCAGCGGCCGGTCGAAGTGGAAGCCCTGGGCGTAGCGGTAGCCGAGCACGTGCAGCCGTTCGGCCTGCGTGGCGGTCTCCACGCCCTCGGCGATGACCTGCAGGCGCATGGCCGTGCCGATCTCGTTCACCGAGGTGACGATGGCCTCCTGCTCGACGCTGTGCGGCACCCCGTCCACGAACGACTTGTCCACCTTGAGCACGTCGACCGGACAGGTGCGCAGCAGGCCCAGCGACGAGTGGCCGGTGCCGAAGTCGTCGAGGGCCACCCGCACCCCGAGGGCGCGCATGGCCTGCACCGCCTCCAGCGCCGGGCCGCCGCCGAAGACGGCCGTCTCGGTGATCTCCACGGTGAGGCGTTCGGCGGGCAGGCCGGACTCGCGCAGCGCCGCCTCCACCGTGGCCGGGAAGTCGGGCTCGATCAGCTGGCGGGCGGAGACGTTCACGCTCATCTTGCCGGGGGCGCGGTCCCCGTAGCGATCGATCCAGGCGGCCGCCTGCCGGCACGACTCGCGCAGCACCCACGCGCCGAGCCCGACGATGAGGCCGGTCTTCTCGGCCACCGGGATGAACTCCGCCGGCGACACCGGGCCGCGCACCGGGTGGTTCCAGCGGATCAGCGCCTCCAGGCCGGCGAGGTCGCCGGAGGGCAGCGCGACGATCGGCTGGTAGCGCAGGTGGATCTCGCCGCGTTCGACGGCCACGGACAGGTCGGCGGCGAGGCGCGCGTGCTCCCGCGCCCGGGCGTCCATCGCCGGGTCGAACTCCGCGCAGCGGCCCCGCCCGCTCTCCTTGGCCGTGTACATGGCGACGTCGGCGCGGCGCAGCAGTTCGCCCGAGTCGAGTGCGGGGCCGCCGCAGGCGACGCCGACGCTGGCGCGCACGAGCAGGTCGTGGCCGCGGGCGTTCACCGGCACCGAGAGTTCGTCGACGATGCGTTGGACGTGGGCCATCCGCCGCTCCGGTTCGACGTCGCGCAGCAGCACCGCGAACTCGTCGCCGCCGAGCCGGGCCACGATGTCGGTCGGGCGCACGCCGGTGACGAGCCGCTGGCCGACGGCACGCAGCAGCGCGTCGCCGACGGTGTGCCCGAGCCGGTCGTTGATCGACTTGAAGTCGTCGAGGTCCACCAGCGCCACGGCCGTGCGCAGGGGATCGCCGCCGGAGAGCGCCGCATCGGTGGCGCGGGCGAACATCGTCCGGTTCGGCAGGCCGGTCAGCTCGTCGTGCACCGCCTGGTAGGCGAGTTCGTCCTGGTAGCGGCGGTTGTCGGTGATGTCGCGCGCGTTGCTGACCACGCCGCGCACGTCCGGGTCGTGCAGCAGGTTGGTGCTGACCACCTCGAGCCAGCGCCACGTGCCGTCCGGCCGCCCCAGCCGCACCTGGAACATCAGCGCGCGCCCGGGGTTGTCGAGCACCCGCCGCAACTGGTCCCGCAGGACGCGACGGTCGTCGGGATGCGCCCGGGGGCCGATCGCCTTGCCGACCACCTCCTCCGGGGCGGCCCGCAGCACCGCCTCGATGCCGGGGCTGGCGTACACCACGCGCCCCTCCGCGTCGGTGATCGTGATGATGTCGGACGAGTGGCGTAGCAGGGAACGGAACCGGCGCTCGTGCCGGCCCACCTCGACGAGCATGGCGTCGAGGCGCGCGAGCAGATGGGCGTTCTCCAGGAAAGCGATGATCTGGCGCACGATCACCAGGGCGGTCAGCACGACGGACCCGGTGAAGAGGGTGTGGACGGACGGCCCGTCGGCGCCGGTCCACACGGCGATGACCAGGAGCACGTCGACGATGCCGATCGCGGCGTACGGCAGCACGCTGAACGCCCGCCGCGGCCGCTGCGCCTCGGTGACCCGGGAGGGGCGCAGGTCCAGCGCGGCCGCGACCGTGTACCCGAAGGCGGCGGCCGGCAGGAGCAGTTGCGTGCCGGTCACGCCCGGCCGGCTGTCGGCCAGTGAGGCCAGCCCGCCGCCGACGGAACAGAGCAGCGCGTTCGCGCCGAGGACCCGCACCGCGGCGGGCGCCACGTTGGCGGCGCCGGTGAGCAGCACCTTGGCGATGGCGGTAACCCCGGCGACGCTCAGCAGCAGCACGACGAGCAGGGTCGACGTCGAACCGCCGCCGGTGAGGAACGCCTCGCCCGCGCCCCGCGCCATGAGAAACCCGACCACCAGCAGGAACGCCACGAGCACGATCCCGATGTCGAGCCCGAGACTGAGCCACCCGGCCCGCGACCGCCCCGGCACCGGCAGCGTCAGCAGCGCCACGAGCAGCGTCAGGCACGCGCACAGGTACAGCGACCCGGTGACGGCGGTGCCGCCGAGGTGCAGCGCACCCAGGGTGGTTCCGGCGAGCGACAGCACGGTGGTGGCGGTGAGCAGCGTCCAGAACCGCCGCACGACCCGGTCCGGCCGGCGCGCGGCGAGGTAGGTGGCGGTGGTGGCCACCGCGAAGTTCAGCGGCCCGAGGCCCCACGCCGCACCGGCGCCGACGGGACCGAGGTCCACGGCGTTCCGGACGGCGTAGAGCACGACGGCACAGGCGAGGAGCAGCGTCGACGCGACCGCCAGGCGGGTCACGTCGGTTCTCTGCTCCGTCACGGCGTAGCCATCGGCCGTGCACGCCCCGTGTTGAGGATTAGCCCTCCGGGCCGCGCCGCCGGACGCGAACGAGGCCGGCGAGATCTTCCTCACCGGCCTCGAAGCCGTGCCTCAGGTCGGGCGCACGCCCGACGTGCTCAGCGGAAGCTGCCCTCGCGGGTGGTCCGCGCCGGGCCGCGCCGACCCTGGACCGGGCGGCGCCGGTCCTCGTGCGAGCGCGGCGACTCGTGCCCGAACCGGCGCCGGGGGTTGCGCTGCGGCGGGGTCGTCAGCTCCGGCACCGGGATGCCGGAAGGGGTGCGCGCGCCGGTGATCTCCGCCAGTTCGGGGGCGCCGGGTGCGACCCTGGTCGACTCGGCCCGCACGCCGGCGACGCTCATCATGCGGTGCATGGTGCGGCGCTGTTCGGGGAGCACGAGCGTGACGACGGTGCCGGTCTTGCCGGCCCGGGCGGTGCGCCCGCCGCGGTGCAGGTAGTCGCGGGCGTCGTTCGGCGGGTCGACGTTGACGACGAGGTCGAGGTCGTCGATGTGGATCCCGCGAGCTGCCACGTCCGTCGCGATGAGGGCCGTGATGAGCCCTTTCTTGAACTGGTCCAGCGTGCGCATCCGCTGCGGCTGGGACTTGCCCCCGTGCAGCGCTGCGGCGGAGATGCCGGCGGCGCGCAGTTCGTCGGCGAGGCGGTCGGCCCGGTGCTTGGTGCCGATGAACATGATCACGCGCCCGTCGCGCGCGGCGATCTGCGTCGCCGACGGGAACTTGTCCGGGCGCGCCACGTGCAGCAGGTGGTGCGTCATGGTGTTCACGGTCGCCGCCATCGGGTCCACGGCGTGCGTGACGGGGTCGTGCAGGTACTGCCGCACCAGGCGGTCCACCTGTGCGTCGAGCGTGGCGGAGAAGAGCATCCGCTGCCCGCCCGGCACCAGGTCCAGGATCTGGGTGACCTGCGGCATGAACCCCATGTCGGCCATCTGGTCGGCCTCGTCGAGCACCGTGACGGCCACCTCGGAGAGGCTGCACTCGTGGCGTTCGACCAAGTCGGTGAGACGGCCGGGGGTGGCGACGAGCAGGTCGACCCCGCGGCGCAGGGCCTCGATCTGGCGGCGGTAGGGGACCCCGCCCACGACGGTGGCGAGCCGTACGCCCACCACCCGGGCGTACGTGATGAGCGCCCCGGCGACCTGCTGGGCCAGCTCACGGGTCGGTACGAGCACGATCCCGCGCGGCCTCCCGGGCGCCGAACGCCCACCGGACAGGTGCACGAGCATCGGCAGCCCGAAGGCGAGGGTTTTACCGGATCCGGTGCGGCCGCGCCCCAGCACGTCGCGCCCGGCGAGCGCGTCGGGCAGCGTCGCCGCCTGGATCGGGAAGGGTGTGACTACCCCGTCTGCCTCCAACGCGCTGACAAGGCGTGCGGGCAGAGGGAACTGACTGAACGACATTGACGCCTTTCCGGCAGTGGTACTGGTCTCAAAGACCCGTACCACTGCCGGGGCTTCGATCTCTATGGTGTGGCGCGGGGAAGACCCGCGCGCGATCACTCCGCGGCGGGGGTGATGTTCGCGGCCTGCGGGCCGCGCTGGCCGGGGACGATCTCGAACTCGACGCGCTGGTTCTCTTCGAGCGAGCGGTAGCCCCGCATCGCGATCGCGGAGTAGTGCGCGAAGACGTCGGCTCCCCCGCCGTCCGGGGTGATGAAGCCGTAGCCCTTTTCCGCGTTGAACCACTTGACGGTGCCTACTGCCATGTCTGTCTCCTTGACAGGTGAAAACGAACTCTCCGCACAAGCACTGCGGAGCGTGCCTTGCGCAAAGTCCCGCCTCAGGAGCAAACAAAAAGCCCGCGGTCCGAAGGCCACAGGCTGACATGCGCACATCTTGTGGGAGCTAGGGCACTGCAACGGCGCTAACGATAGCACTCTCAGGGATCACACGCAGATGGAGCGGGTTTCGGCGATCGCCGCGGTGATCGGGCCGCCGAGATCGACCAGATTCTGCCCGGTGTACCGGTTCGGCACCGTCACGACCAGCGGAACCTCTCTGCCCTGAACGCTCCACACCGCCGCGTCCGGCCCCTCCTTCGCGTACCAGCAGACCCGCTCGATCTCGAGCAGCTGGGCACCCTGCGGGGCCTCCTCGACGGGGGCGCCGCAGGCGAGCGTGACGGCCGGGTCGCCGTAGGCGGCGTTCTGCTCCGGGCCGGCCGTCACCGGGCGCCGCTGCAGGTCGCCGAGGCGGTCGGGCAGCCTGGCGAAGAGCGCGCGGCACACGGTGGCCGTGCGTTCGGCCAGCGCGGGCGCCGCCATCGCGACGGGTGCGGTGGAGGCGGGGCGGGGCGGCTTCGCCGGGGCCGGCCGCATCCCGAAATACACCAGGACACCCGCCACGAGAGCCACCGGAACGGCGACGGCGGTCGCGATACGTGCTGCCGGGTCCACTACAGGTGGACCACGGAGCAGGTAAGAGTGCGGGTGATGCCCGGAACCAGCTGCACTTTGCTTACGATCATCTTTCCCAACTCATCGACGTTGTGAGCCTCCGTGAGCACCACCACGTCGTAGGGTCCGGTGACGGCGTCCACGCGCACGACCCCCGCGACATCCCGGATGGCCGCGGCCACGTCACGCGCCTTTCCGACTTCCGTTTGGATGAGGATGTACGCCTGAACCACGACACGCTCTCCAATCCGCCGGCCGACGCGCGGCTCGCCCGTGAAACTACCGCACGTCGCAGGTCGGGAAAGGCACGGTACGCAGCATGAAAGTTGGCAAGGCCGGTGAATTCGGGCTGATCGCCCGGATCACCGCCCGATTGCCGCTCGGGCCGGCCGCCCTGCTCGGTCCGGGTGACGACGCGGCTCTGGTCGCCGTGCCCGACAACCGGGTGGTGGCGTCGACCGATGTGCTGGTCGAGGGGCGCCACTTCCGGCGGGACTGGTCGACCGGCGAGGACGTCGGGCACCGTGCCGCGGCGGCCAACCTCGCAGACATCGCGGCCATGGGTGCCGTGCCGACCGCGCTGCTGGTCGCCCTCTGCGCCCCTCCCGACCTGGATGTCCGCTGGGCGGAGGAACTGGCCGAGGGGCTGGCCGAGGAGGCCGGTCTGGTCGGGGCGAGCGTCGTGGGCGGGGACATCTCGTCGAGCCCGACGCTCACGATCGCCGTCACCGCGCTCGGGGACCTGGACGGGCGCGCGCCGGTGCGGCGTTCGGGGGCGCGGCCCGGTGACGTGGTGGCGGTGGCCGGCCGGCTCGGGTACGCGGCGGCCGGCTACACCATCCTGTGCCGCGGCTTCCGTTCGCCGAAGATCCTCGTCGAGTCCTACCGCCGCCCACAGGTTCCCTACCACGCGGGGCCGGAGGCGGCGGCGCTCGGCGCGACCTCCATGATCGACGTCTCGGACGGCCTGCTGGCGGACCTGGCGCACATCGCCGAGGCCTCCGGGGTCGCCGTCGACCTGCGCAAGGACGCGTTCCCGGTGCCGGTGCAGATGCGTGACGCGGCGGCCGCGCTCGGTGTCGACCCGTACACCTGGCTGCTCGCCGGCGGCGACGATCACGCGCTCGCGGCGACGTTCCCCCCGGAGGCGCGCATCGGTGCCGACTGGCTCGTCGTCGGCGAGGTGCAGGAGGGCGTGCCGGGCGTAACAGTCGACGGCCGGCCCTACGGCGACGGCGCCACCGGATGGGACCATTTCCGGTCATGAAGATCGAGGCTGTGCCGTTCACGGATCCCGTCGCGGTCGCCCTGACCACCGCCGCCCTGGCCGAACTCGGCCGGCGTTACGGCGGGGACGGCGACTCCGGCCCGCTGTCGCCCGAGGACCTCGCGCCGCCGCGCGGGACGTTCCTCGTCGCGTACGTCGACGGCGAGCCGGCGGGCTGCGGCGGATGGCGCACCGTGGACGGCATGCCGGGCACGGCCGAGATCAAGCGCATGTACACCGACCCGCGCTTCTACCGGCGCGGCGTCGCCACGGCGGTGCTCCGGGCGCTGGAGGACAGCGCCCGCAACGCCGGCATGACGCGCATGGTCCTGGAGACCGGTACGGCCCAGCCGGAGGCGATGGCCCTGTACGAGAAGGCCGGCTACGGGCGCATCGAGGGCTTCGGCTACTACGCCGACTACCCCAGCAACCGTGCCTACGCGCGCGACCTGTAGCGGGCACACGTAAACGCCCGGGCGTGGAGCACCACGCCCGGGCGTCGTACCGCTCGCTTTATGCGCGGGTGACCTTGCCCGCCTTGATGCACGAGGTGCAGACCTTCAGCTTGCGGGTCGTCCCGCCACCCGCCGGGGTGCGCACGCTCTGGATGTTGGGGTTCCAACGCCGGTTGGTCCGCCGGTGCGAGTGGGACACATTGTGGCCGAAACCGGGCCCCTTGCCGCAGACGTCGCACACGCTAGCCACGGGATACTCCTGCACTTTGTGTTAGTTGAACAACCGCTACACCCTACCTGAGCCTGGTCCCGCACTCCTAATTGCCTATTTCGCACGCCCGCCCGGCCCCTCCCGCGGCCCCAACCGCCGTGACGCCGCACGGGTGTGAGTTCACTGCGGACGTGTGTGAGTTCAGGGAGGTCAACTCGCTAGTTGATATCCGTGAGCTCACACACGTTCGGCGAGGGCCGCTCGGACGAGTGCTACCGAGCGCTCCGGTGTGTGGAGGATGTCGCCCGGGCCGAAGCGGATGATCAGCCAGCCCAGCGCGTGGAGGGCGTTGATCCGGCGCAGGTCTCGTTGGTACTGATCGCCGTCGCGGTGGTGGGCACCCTCGTACTCAACGCCCACTTTGTAGTGCTTGTACGCCAGGTCCAGCCGCGCCACGAACGTGCCCGCCGCGTCGCGCACCTCGTACTGCGTCGTCGGACGCGGCAGCCCGCCGGCGAGAAGCATCAGGCGGGTCCGGGTTTCCATCGGCGACTGCGCGCCCGCATCCGCCAGGGCGAGCACCTCGGCCAGCTGCGGCGCCCTGGGCCAGCGGCGTCGGGTCAGCGCATACGCCCGCAGCGACTCGTGCGAGATGCGGCGTGCGTTCAGCAGGGCGTCGACCGCCACCACGCCCTCGTGCACGTCGGCGCGCCTGGCCAGGTCGAACGCGGTCCGATCGGGGTGTGTCACGGGTAGGCCCTGGCTGCGCCGTATGTCGCCCGCGGCCAGCGTCGAACGGACCACCACCAGGTTGGGCCGGCGGGCGAGCTGAACCTTGCGGGGCACCGTCACCTCGACGGGCGCGTCACGCGGCAGTACGTCCACGCCCCACAGGAGCGCCGCCGAGTAGCCGCTCAGCGCGCCTCTCCCGTCGAGGAGAAGCGCGGCGGCCCTGCACCACGCCGCATGATCGAGCGGCAGGTCCGCCGGGGCGTAGACGTCGGGAAAGAGGCGCACGTAGTGCGGGCCCTTCAGGCGGGCGAGCGTCACGTGGCCGGCGGCGACCGCGCGGCTTCCCAGGATCACCACCGCAACACTGGGGGCTTCGCGCGGACGGCAGCAAGACGCAATCGCGAGCTGTGGACAAGGTGCAGTTACGGGGTGTGGATAACTGCTCCACTAGGCTTCGGGGCGTGTTGGACAGCTTCGACGCGGCGGCTGTGCGGCGGTGGTGCGCCCACGGGCTCGACGCGCTGCGCCGGCACCAACGCGAGATCGACGACCTCAACGTGTACCCGGTGCCGGACGGCGACACCGGCACCAATCTGGTGCTGACGTTCGACGCGGCGCTGAAGGCGCTGTCCGGGCAGGACGGCGACCGGCCGCTGACCCTCGCGGCGCGCGGTGCGCTGCTGGGTGCGCGCGGCAACTCCGGCGTGATCGTGGCGCAGATGCTGCGCGCGCTGGCCGATACGTTGCCGGCGGAGGCGGGCGGGCGGGCGTTCGCGGGTGCGTTGGGGCATGCGGCGGATGCGGCCTACCGGGCCGTTGCCGCCCCCGTGGAGGGAACGGTGCTCTCGGTCGCGCGGGCGGCCGCCGACGCCGCCGAGCGGGCGGGCAGCGACGACCTCGCCACGGTGGTGCGCCACGCGGCCGACGGGGCGGCCCGCGCGCTCGAACGCACACCCGAGCAGCTGCCGGCCCTGGCGCGCGCGGGCGTCGTCGACGCGGGCGGGCGCGGCCTGTGCGTGCTGCTCGACGCGCTCGCCGAGATCGTCACCGGCGAGGCCCCCGAGCGCACGCCGCACGCCGGCGCGCAGAAGCAGCCACAGCAGGCGCAGCGGCCCGCCCGGGAGCACGGGATCGGCGAGGCGTTCGCTTACGAAGTTCAATATCTGCTGGAAGCTCCCGACGAGGCGGTGGCCCCGCTCAAGGAGAAACTCGCGCGGCTCGGGGACTCTCTCGCCGTCGTCGGCACCGGCGACGGCACCTGGAACGTCCACGTGCACGTCGACGCCATCGGCCCGGCGATCGAGGCCGGCGTGGAGGCGGGGCGCCCCTACCGGATCGACGTGACCCGCTTCGAGGACCAGTTGGAGCAGCGCGAACGCGCGACGGTCGTGCTCTGCGCCGGCGACGGCCTGGCCCGGATCTTCGCCGCCGAGGGCGCGCACGTCGTCACGACACCGTCGCCGGCGGAGATCCTCGGCGCGATCCGCGCATCGGGCGCGGGACAGATCGTCGTGCTGCCCAACGACAAGGACGCCGCCGCCGTGGCCGCCACCGCGGCGGCCGAGGCGCGGGCGGCCGGCAAGCAGGTGGCGGTCGTGCCGACCCGCTCGCCCGTGCAGGCGTTGGCGGCGCTGGCGGTGCGCGACCCGCAGCGGCGCTTCGAGGACGACGTCATCGAGATGGCCGAGGCGTCCGGCGCGTGCCGCTACGCGGAGGTGACCGTGGCGGCCCGGGCGGCGCTGACCGTCGCCGGACCGTGCCAGCCGGGGGACGTCATCGCGCTCATCGACGGCGAGGTGGCGCTGATCGGCGCCGACACCGCGTCGGTGTGCCGGGACCTGATCGACCGCCTGCTGGGTGCCGGGGGCGAACTGGTGACCCTGCTCACCGGCGAGGGCGCGACGGAGGCGCTGGTCGAGGAGTTGGGTGCGCACGTGGCGGGCAGGTGGCCGTTCGTGGAGGTGAACGTGTACGAGGGCGGACAGCCGCACTACCCGTTGCTGGTGGGTGTCGAGTGACCGAGAAGTCCACAGTGGACACCCCGCTGGCGAAGGTGCTCGGCGGCAAGACCGCCAAGGCCCTCGCCGACCATCTCGACCTGCACACCGTCGGCGACCTGCTGTACCACTTCCCGCGCCGCTACGACGAACGCGGCGAGCACACCGACCTTCGCGCGTTGGAGGTCGGCGACCAGGTGACCGTGATGGCGCAGGTCCAGATCGTCAACGTGCGGCCGATGCGCAAGACGAAGGGCACCCTGCTGGAGGTGGTGGTCACCGACGGCATGGGCGGCTTCGTCACCTGCACCTTCTTCAACCAGGCGTGGCGGCAGCGGGACCTGCGGCCGGGGCGGTGGGGCCTGTTCGCCGGCAAGGTGACCGACTTCCGCGGCAAGCGCCAGCTCAACGGCCCGGACTACGTGCTGCTGAGCGAGGACGGCGCGGAGGAGGAGATCGAGGAGTTCGCCGGGGCGCTGATCCCGGTGTACCCGGCCGCGCAGGCGGTGCCGACGTGGACGATCGCGAAGTGCGTCGGCGTGGTGCTGGCGACGTTGGAGCCGCCGGTCGACCCGATCCCGCGGGACCTGCGGGTCGAGCGGAAGCTCAGCACGCTGGAGAAGGCGCTGCGGGACATCCACCGGCCGCCGACGAAGGAGGCGCTGCACTTCGCGCGGCGGCGGCTCAAGTGGGACGAGGCGTTCGCGGTGCAGCTGACGCTGGTGCAGCGCAAGAAGCGGGCCGAGGACTGGCCGGCGGTGCCGCGCCCGCGGCGGGACGACGGGATCCTGGCGAAGTTCGACGCGGGGCTGCCGTACGAGCTGACCGGTGGCCAGCGCGACGTCGGCGACGAGATCGCGGCCGACCTGGGGCGTTCGCATCCGATGCACCGGCTGCTGCAGGGCGAGGTCGGCAGCGGCAAGACGCTCTGCGCGGTGCGGGCCATGCTCCAGGTCGTGGATGCCGGTGGGCAGGCGGCGATCCTGGCCCCGACCGAGGTGCTGGCCGGACAGCACGCCCGCAGCGTGCGGGAGCTGCTGGGCGCGCACGGGCGCGCGGGGGAGCTGGACGGCGCCGCCGACGGGACCCGGGTCGCGCTCGTCACCGGTTCGCTGGGTGCCGCCGCGCGCCGCCAGGTGGCCGCCGAGGTCGCCGCCGGGGAGGCCGGCATCGTCGTCGGCACGCACGCGCTGCTCTACGACGGCGTGGACTTCAAGGATCTCGGGCTGATCGTGGTGGACGAGCAGCATCGGTTCGGGGTCGAACAGCGCGACGCGCTGCGCGCCAAGGCCGATCAGCCGCCGCACGTGCTGGTCATGACGGCGACGCCGATCCCGCGCACGGTCGCCATGACGGTCTACGGCGACCTGGAGATCTCCACGCTGAACGTGCTGCCGAAGGGGCGTTCGCCGATCGCGACGCACGTGGTGCCGGTGTCGGAGAAGCCGGCGTTCCTGGACCGCGCGTGGCGCCGGTTGAAGGAGGAGGTCGCCAAGGGGCACCAGGCCTACGTGGTCTGTCCGCGGATCGGCGACAACGAGGGCGCGGACGGCGCCGAGGACGGCGAACGCCGTGCGCCGCTGGCCGTTCTCGACGTGGCGCCGCTGCTGGCGGAGGGGCCGCTGCACGGGCTGCGGATCGGGGTGCTGCACGGGAAGCTGCCGGCCGACGAGAAGGACGCGGTGATGCGGTCGTTCTCGGCGGGCGATCTCGACGTGCTCGTGGCGACCACGGTGATCGAGGTCGGCGTCGACGTGCCCAACTCCACGATGATGGTGATCATGGATGCGGACCGGTTCGGGGTGTCGCAGCTGCACCAGTTGCGGGGGCGGGTCGGCCGGGGGCAGGCGCCCGGGCTGTGCCTCCTGGTCAGCGAGGCGATGGCCGGCACCCCGGCGCGCGAACGCCTCGACGCCGTCGCCTCGACGCTGGACGGCTTCCGCCTCGCCGAACTGGATCTCGAACAGCGCCGCGAGGGCGACATCCTGGGTGCCGCGCAGTCGGGACGGCGTTCGCACCTGCGGCTGCTGTCGTTGCTGCGCGACACCGACCTGATCCGCGAGGCGCGGCAGGCCGCCGAGGAGACGATCGGCGACGACCCCGAGCTGACCGCCTATCCCGAACTGGCCCGCATGCTCGCCCGGTTCGTGGACGAGGAACGGGCCGAATACCTGGAAAAGGGCTGACCATGACGCTCCTGCACATCTGCCCACGGGACGCCTGGCTAGAGGCCCGCGCCGCCGGCGAGTACGCGGCCGACACGCTCGCCACCGAGGGCTTCATCCACCTGTCTCGCCGGGACCAGGTGCTGCGCCCGGCCGACCTGCGCTTCCGCGGGCAGAGCGGCCTGGTGCTGCTGGAGATCGAGGAGAGCAGGCTGACCGCGCCGCTCGAATGGGAGCCGGGCGTGCCCGACGCGGACGTGCTGTACCCGCACGTCTACGGGCCGATCCCGCTGGCCGCCGTCGTCGCCGTGCACGCGTTCCCGCCCCTGCCGGACGGCACGTTCGAGATCCCGCCGGGCGTCGGATGACCCGCATCGTCGCCGGTGCGCTCGGCGGACGGCGCCTCGCCACCCCGGACGGCCGCGGGACTCGCCCTACGTCGGACCGCGTGCGGGAGGCGCTGTTCAACACCCTGGAGACCCTGGTCGAACTGGACGGTGCCCGCTTCGCCGACCTGTACGCCGGCTCCGGCGCCGTGGGCCTGGAGGCGGCGAGCCGGGGCGCTTCGCACGTTCTCCTCGTGGAATCCGACGCGCGGGCGGCCCGGGTGGCGCGGTCCAACATCGCGTCCCTCGCGGCCGGCGCGGTCGTGACATTGCGCACTGCGAAGGTGGAGTCACTGGTCGCGGCGGCGCCCGGGGAGCCCTACGACGTGGTTTTCGCCGATCCGCCGTACGCGCTGGCGACTACCGAGGTCAGCGCCCTGCTGACCGGCCTGCGCGACGGCGGCTGGCTCGCCCGGGAGGCCGTGCTCGTGGTGGAGCGTTCGGCCCGTGACGGCGACCTGACCTGGCCCGAGGGCTTCGCGGCCGTGCGTGACAAGCGCTACGGGGAGACCGCGCTTTGGTACGGTCGCGCCTTATGAGCACTTCGCCGCGCCGGGCCGCGTGCCCGGGGTCGTTCGACCCGGTGACGAACGGGCACCTGGACGTGATCGGCCGGGCCGCGCAGCTCTACGACGAGGTGGTGGTGGCCGTGCTGGTCAACCACACCAAGGTCGGCCTGTTCACGCACGACGAACGGCTGGAGATGCTGTCCGAGGTGACGGCGGACTACGACAACGTCTCGATCCGCTCGTTCCAGGGGCTGCTGGTCGACTTCTGCCGCGCCAACGACATCCCGGTCGTCGTCAAGGGCCTGCGGGTGGCCAGCGACTTCGACTACGAGCTGCAGATGGCCCAGATGAACTACGGCCTGGCCGGCGTGGAGACGCTGTTCATGCCGACGAATCCGCAGTACTCGTTCATCTCGTCGAGCCTGATCAAGGACGTCGCCAAGTGGGGCGGCGACATTTCGGGACACGTCCCGGACGTCGTGGCCAACCGGTTGCGAAAGCGTCTCGGAGACCAGCACCGTCCGTAGGCACGTAACGCCAAACGCAGCCGAATCGCCGCTTCGCGATCCGGCCGATCCGGCCGTTTGCCTGCATGATGAAGTACGGCGCACGCCGGGGCAGGGCCGGCGGGCCGTCAGTGACGGGAGAGGGCTGCGGTGGATCCGCTCGATCGTATCGATGAGTTGATCTCGCTCATCGAGACTGCGCGCGCTATGCCGATGTCGCGCGCCAACTGCGTGGTGGACCGGGGGCAGATGATCGGTCTGCTGCACGAGCTGCGCGACGACATGCCGACCGAGCTGCGCCGGGCCGTGGCGCTGCTCGAGGAGCGCGACAAGATCATGGACGCGGGCCGCCGCGAGGCCGAACGCATCATCGCCGAGGGCGAGGCCGAGCACGCCCGCCTCGTGTCGATCAACGAGATCGTCGTGTCGGCCGAGCACGAGAGCGCCCGCATCGTCGGTGAGGCCCGGGCCGAGGCCCAGCGCCTGCGCGAGGAGGTCGACGACTATGTCGACACCGCCCTGGCCAACTTCGAGCAGCTGCTCACCCGTTCGCTCGCCTCGATCGAACGCGGCCGCGACAAGATGCACGCGCTGCGCGAGATGGGCTCCTACGGGGGCCAGGAGGCCGGCGAGGAACGCCCGCTGCCCTTCTGATTTCACGCAGGCCACGCGCCTCGGGTACGATTTTGCGTCGGCCTCGACATCGGCCGGAGCTTAACGATGCAGCGCGAACAGACGACTCACCTCAACCCACGGTCGCCGCTGGTCCTCGATACCCGGGACCTGCCGCGCCGACCTGGTGCTATGCGGAAAGTCGTGCGGGACGTGCCGGCACCGGAGAGCCTCGGTGTGGAGATGATCGGTGTGCCGGTCGGCGCCACGCTCGACCTCGACCTGCGGATGGAATCCGTCTCGGAGGGGGTGCTCGTCTCGGGCACCGTCACCGGCCCGGTCGAGGGGGAGTGCGGGCGCTGCCTGCGCACGATCAACGACACGGTGTCGGTCACCGTCCAGGAGCTGTACGCCTATCCGCACAGCATCACGGACGAGACCACCGACGAGGATGAGATCGGCCGGGTGCAGGGCGACCTGATCGACCTGGAGCCGGCCGTGCGTGACGCGGTGGTGCTCGCACTGCCGACCAACCCGCTCTGCCGGGACGAATGCCCAGGGCTGTGCCCCGAGTGCGGGGCGCATCTCGACGAAGTACCGGCTGACCACAGCCACCAGCAGGTCGACGCCCGCTGGGCGGCGTTGGCCAAGTTGAAGACCGAGGAGTAATACAGTGGCCGTCCCCAAGCGGAAGATGTCGCGCAGCAACACCCGCTCGCGCCGGGCCCAGTGGAAGGCGACCCCGGTCGCCACCGTTGCGTGCCCCCAGTGCCGTTCGCCGAAGCTGCCTCACGCGGCGTGCACGGTCTGCGGCACGTACAACGGCCGCCAGGTCCTCGAGGTCTGATCCCGGGACAGGGTGACGGACTCCACGCGGCGCCCTGCCGCGCGGATCGCCGTCGACCTCCTCGGCGGGGACGCCGCACCCGCCGTCGTGGTTGACGGCGCTCTACGCGCCTCGGCCGCCGATCCAGACCTTTCGCTGCTCCTCGTCGGACCACCAGAAGTGGCCGACGAGGTCATCAGCGCGCTTCCACCCGACCGGCGCACGCGGGTCCAGGTCGACCCCGTGCGCCGGGTCGTCGGCATGTCCGAGTCGCCGTTCCGCGGGGTGCGCACCGACACCACCGTGCGGGCCGCTGTCGCCGCGCTCGCCGACGGGCGCGTCGACGCCGCGGTCACCGCCGGGGCGAGCGGCGCGGCCGTCACCGCCGCCGTCGTGGGCCTCGGCCGGATGCCCGGCCTGCGCAGGCCCGTTCTCGCGGCGTCGATCCCCGCCCTGACCGGGCCGGTCGTGCTGCTCGACGTCGGCGCGAACGTCGACGTCGCCCCGTCGGATCTGGCGCAGCACGCCGTTCTCGGGGCCATCTACGCGCACCGGGTGCACGGCATCGACGCGCCCTGCGTGGGCCTGCTGTCGATCGGCGCCGAGCCCGGCAAGGGCGACAAGCTGCGCCGCGTCGGCGCCGTCGCGCTCGCCGACACCGCCCTTCCCGCCGGAGCCCGCTGGACCGGCCTGGTCGAGGGGCACGAGGTCACCCTCGGTGGCCACGCGGACGTCGTCGTCACCGACGGCTTCACGGGGAACATCCTGCTCAAAGGCATCGAGGGCGCCTACGCGCTCGCCGCCGGCCATTCCGACAGCGCGGGTCCACCGATCGCGGTCCCGCGCGCCGCCGCCCTTCTCGGGGTGCGCGGCGTCCTCATCGTCTGCCACGGTTCGGCCGCCGGGCCCGACGTGGCGGACGGCATCGCGCTCGCTGCCCGGCTGCATCGCCTCGACGTGACGGACCACCTCGCCGCCGCCGTCGAGCCACCCTTCCACCCACCCGCCGTCGCGGAGGTTCACCCGTGAAGAACCGGCCCCCGGTAGCCCATCTCGAAGCGGCGTTCGGCGTCGCGCTGGATCCCAAGCTGCTCGAACGCGCGCTCACCCACCGCTCCTACGCATACGAGAACGGCGGCCTGCCGACCAACGAGCGGCTGGAGTTCCTGGGCGACGCGGTGCTCGGCGTGGTGATCACGACCGCGCTGTACCACAACCATCCGGACCTGCCGGAGGGTCAGCTCGCGAAGCTGCGCGCCAGCGTGGTCAACATGCGCGCCCTGGCCGATGTGGCCCGTGGGCTGGGCCCCGAGGGCATCGGGCCATACCTGCTGCTCGGCAAGGGCGAGGAGGCCACCGGCGGGCGGGACAAGGCGAGCATCCTGGCCGACACCCTGGAGGCCCTGCTCGGCGCGATCTACCTGCAGTACGACCTGGACATCACCAGCAAGGTGATCCACAAGGTGTTCGACCCGCTGATGAGCGAGGCGGCCGGGCGCGGTGCCGCCCTGGACTGGAAGACCAGCCTGCAGGAGCTGACCGCCGGCCTGACGCTGGGCGTTCCCGAGTACAAGATCGAGGAGGCGGGCCCGGACCACGCCAAGACCTTCACCGCGTGGGTGGTGGTCGCGGGGGAACGCTTCGGCGGCGCCGACGGGCGCAGCAAGAAGGAGGCCGAGCAGCGGGCCGCCGCGACGGCCTGGCGGGAGCTGAACGCCCGCGCGGTGGCCGCGGAGGCGGACCCGGCGCCGGACGACGCGAGCGTGGCCGCAGAGGGTGCCGCCGGCGCCGACGCGGCTCCCGATCAGCCGTGAGCGTTTCCACGGTGCCGCGGCGGTGTCCGGACCACAGCGCGGCTCACGGAAGTCGCCGTCCCGAGGCGGCGCCGCGGACTGAGCGGGTAGCACCGTGACCGAGCTGGACGCCCCGGCGCCGGACGGGCGCCGGGCGGCGTCGTCAGGTACGTCCTTAGGCACGCCCGAGCCGGGCGACCGGGTCGGGACGGAGGACGCGCCGGCGGCGCGTGACGAGGGATCCGCGGAGGCCGGCGACGACCGGCCGGGCCGCGCGAACGACCGCCCGGCGGAGGGGGCGGCCGACGCGCGCGGCACCGATGACCTCGACGACGTCGACGACGGGCACGAGAAAGCCCGGGCGGTGGAGAAGGAGTACCGCAGCCTCTCCTGGCTGGTGATCCCGCTGTCGATCTTCGCCGGCACCCGCATCGTCCAGCTGATGATCGTCGCGTGGATGGCCCCACCCGGTCGGACGGTCCGCTCGCGCCTGCTCATCTGGGACAGCACGTGGTTCCAGCGGGTCGCCGAGGAGGGCTACCCGCACGGCTACGCGTACAACGCCGAGGGCGAGATGGTGGGCAACCACTTCGCGTTCTTCCCCGGGTACCCGACGCTGATCCGGCTGGTGCACGAGGTGTTCGGGGCGGACTACGCCACCGGTGCGCTGATCGTCTCCTGGGTGGCGGCCGCCGTCGCCGCGGTGCTGGTGCACGCGCTGGGCACGGCGATGTACGACCGGCGGGTGGGCATCGCGCTGACCGCGCTGTTCTGCACGCAGCCGATGTCGGTGGTCCTGTCGATGGGCTACTCGGAGGCGCTGTTCGTGGCGCTGGTGGTGGGCGGGCTGCTGGCGGCGTACCGGGAACGGTGGCTGCTGGCCGGGCTGCTCGGCCTGGCGGGCGGGCTGACCCGGGCCACCGGTGCCGCGCTCGGGGTGGCGATCGCGCTGGCCGCCTTGATCCACGTGGTGCGCCGTCGGGAGCAGCGCGGCCGGGCGATCGCCGCCGGGCTGCTGGCGCTGTCGGGCGTGCCCGGCTACGTGGCGTTCGTGGGCTGGCGGGTGGGCGACCTGAACGCCTGGTTCACCATTCAGACGGCCGGTTGGGGCACCACGTTCGACTACGGGTACTCGGTCTTCTACTTCGTGCGCGACGCCCTGCGCGACGGCGACGGCTGGATCCAGGTCAGCGTGGCGTTCCTGGTGATCGGCGTGGTGGTGTCGGCGTTCCTGGCGATCCGGATGGGCGTGTGGCCGCCGCTGCTGGTGTACGGGCTGATCGCGCTCACGCTCGTTCTGGGGCAGGCGGGGTACTACCATTCCAAGCCGCGCCTGCTGGTGCCCGTTCTGGTGACGCTCGTGCCGCCCGCCGTGGCGCTCGGCCGGGCCAAGCCCCGCACCGCGGCCGGGGTGCTCGTCGCGGTCGGCCTTTTCGGGATGTGGTACGGGTCGTGCCTGATCACCATCTGGCGGTACGCCATCTAGAGGGGGAGAGAACCGTGCCGGAGCTGCCCGAGGTCGAGACGGTCCGCGCCGGGCTGGACCGCTTCGTGACCGGCCGCACGATCGAGTCCGTGGAGGTGCTGCACCCCCGGGCGATCCGCCGGCACGTCGCGGGTGCGCAGGACTTCGCCGATCAGCTCAAGGGCCGGACGATCACGGGCACGCGCCGCCGCGGCAAGTATCTGTGGCTGCCGCTCGACGACGACGCGGCGATCATCGGGCACCTGGGCATGTCGGGCCAGCTGCTGGTGCAGCCTGCGGAGGCGCCGGACGAGACGCACCTGCGGGTGCGGTTCACCTTCGACGACGGCGGGCCGCAGGTGCGGTTCGTGGACCAGCGCACGTTCGGCGGGCTGTCGGTGTCGCCGGGCGGTGCCGAACTGCCCGACGAGTTGGCGCACATCGCGCGGGACCCGATGGATCCGCTGTTCGTGGACGAGGAGTTCGTGGCGGCGCTGCGGCGCAGAAGGACCGACGTCAAGCGGGCACTGCTCGACCAGACGCTGATCTCCGGCGTGGGGAACATCTACGCCGACGAGGCCCTGTGGCGCGCGGGCCTGCACGGCAACCGGCCGACCGAGAAGATCACCCGTCCGGCCGCGCGGCGCCTCCTCGGGCACGTGCGCGACGTCCTCAACGAGGCCCTGGGCCAGGGCGGAACGTCGTTCGACGCGCTCTACGTCAACGTCAACGGCGAGAGCGGGTACTTCGACCGGTCCCTGAACGTGTACGGACGGTCGGGTGAGCCGTGCCGCCGGTGTGCCGCATTGGTACGCCGGGAGGCATTCATGAACCGATCATCCTATTCGTGCCCGAAGTGCCAACCGGCCCCACGACAGACGCGGGTCCGTTCCGTAGGGTAGCCATCCGTGAACGTTCTGAAGCGGAACAACGTGACAGTCAGCGGCCGGCCGGACGGGCAACCGATGGTCTTCGCCCACGGCTTCGGCTGCGACCAGAACATGTGGCGCTTCGTCCATCCGGCGTTCGCCGACGACCATCGGATCGTGCTCTACGACCACGTCGGCTACGGGGGCTCCGACGTGACGGCGTTCTCGGTGCAGCGGTACGCCTCGCTCGACGACTACGCCACCGACCTCCTGGAGATCGTCGAGGCGTTGGACCTGCGCGACGTGGTCTTCGTGGGGCACTCGGTCGCCGCGATGATCGGGGTGCTGGCCGCGCAGCGGGCGCCGGAGCGGTTCGCGCGGCTGGTGCTGATCGGCCCGTCGCCGCGGTACCTCAACGACCCGGAGGCGGGTTACGTCGGCGGCTTCGAACGGGCCGGCATCGACGAGTTGCTGGACTCCCTGGAGAGCAACTACCTGGGCTGGTCCGCCGTCATGGCCCCGGTGATTATGGGCAACCCCGACCGGCCGGAACTGAGCGAGGAGCTGACGAACAGCTTCTGCCGCACGGATCCGGAGGTGGCCCGCCAGTTCGCGAAGATCACGTTCCTGTCGGACAACCGGGCCGACCTGTCCAAGGTGCAGACCCGGTCGCTGGTGCTGCAGTGCTCCTCGGACGTGATCGCGCCGGTGTCGGTCGGCGAGTTCGTGCACGCCCACCTGCCCGACAGCGAACTGGTGATCTTGCAGGCGACCGGACACTGCCCCAATCTGAGCGCTCCGGGGGAGACGGTGGCGGCGATGAAGGCGTTCCTGGGTAAGCCGTAGCGCATGGAGGAGCAGCAGTGAGCAGCGAGGACCGCAGCTTGCGAGGACCGCTGTCGCGAACCGCTGAAACAGACGTCTCGCACCTGCTGGAGGAGCGCGCCGAGGATCTCTACGAGCGCGCTCCGTGCGGCTATCTCTCCACCCGCTGGGACGGCGTGATCATCAAGATCAACGGAACGCTGCTCGACTGGCTCGGCTACACCCGCGACGAACTCGTCGGCCTGCGCACCTTCGCCGAACTGCTCAACATCGGCGGCCGGATCTACTACGAGACCCACCTCGGGCCGCTGCTGGTCATGCAGGGCTCGGCCCGCGAGATCGCCGTCGAGATGGTGCGGCGCGACGGCACGCGCATGCCGGCCCTGGTGAACGCGGTGATGATCACCGACGACGCGGGCGGCCGGGTGATCCGCACGACCGTGTTCGACGCGACCACCCGGCGCCGGTACGAGCGGGAGCTGCTCACCGCGCGGCAGGCCGCCGAGCGTTCGCGGGGACGGGTGGCGCTGCTCCAGCAGATGGTCGCCGAGCTGGCCGCCGCGCCGACCTCGGCCGACCTGGCGCGAATCCTGGTGCGGGCGGCGCGGGGGGCGTTCAACGCCGACGGCAGCCTGCTGTGGCTCCGCGAGGACTCCGGCGACCTGGTGATCTTCGGCGAGGCCGACGGGGTGGTCCCCGAGGTGCTGCGGCGCATACCGCTGGACGCGAAGGCGCCGCAGGCCGACGTGGTGCGCACCGACGACCTGCTGGCGATGACCGCCGACGAGGCGGCGCGGGACTATCCCGAGCTGGCCGCCGGGCTGGAGCGCAAGGGCGAGTCGTTCGCGTTCGTGCCGCTGAGCGCGGACGGCACGGTGTTCGGGGTGCTCGGGTGCGCGTTCGGCGCGGTGGATCCGCTGACCCGGGGCGATCTCGCGCTGCTGCGCACCCTCGGCCACCAGGCCGGCCAGGCGGTCGCCCGGGCCCGGCTCTACGAGACCGAGCGGCGGCTGCGGCGCCGGGCCGAGACCCTCCAACGGATCACCGCCGTGCTCGCCGAGCTGACCGACACCGAGACGATGATCGACGCCGCCGTGCGCGAGCTGATCGGGACCCCCGACGCCGATCGGGTGTCTTTCGATCGAACGGCCTCCGGTCGAACGGCCGAAGCGTCGCACCCGGATCACGGGGCAGTGCTGCCGCTCACGGCCGGCAAGCGGCACCTCGGCACGCTCGTGGTGGAGACGGATCCGCCGCGCCGGCTCGACGACGCGGCCCGGCTGTTCCTGACGCAGTACGCCGCCCAGTGCGCGCAGGCGCTCGAACGCGCACGCCTCGCCGAGGAGTCCGCCGAGAGCCGTCGACGCCGCGACTTCGTCGCGGTGCTGGGCCGGCAGATGGACGAGCCGTCCGGCCTGCGGGGGAGGGCCGCGGTGCTGGCCCGTGGCACGGCGCCGGCCCTGGCCGAGTGGGCCACCGTGGAGCTGCTCGGTGAGGAGTCGACCGAACGGGTCGGCGTCTCCGGCGACGTTCCCGAGAATGCGCTCACCCAGGAGGAACTGGCGACGGGCGGCGCGGTCCGCGCGGTCGCCGACCCCGACGGCGGCGTGACGAAGGTGATCCTGCGGCTGCGGGCGCGGGGACGCACGAGCGGCGTGCTGGTCCTGGGCCTGGTGCCGCCGCGTCCGCTGCCGGACGGGTGGCTCGGCTTCCTCGCCGACGTGGCCGACGTGGCCGGCCTCGCCCTGGAGAACGGCCGCCTCTACGACCAGGAACGCCAGAACGCGCACATCCTCCAGCAGGGCCTGCTCGCCGGCCAGGCGCCCCGCGACCCGCGCCTGCGCGTCGTCACCCACTACCGGCCGGCGACAGACGAGGCCGAGGTCGGCGGCGACTGGTACGACTCGTTCCTGATCGGGACGGACACGGTCGCGGTGGTCGTCGGCGACGTCGTGGGCCGGGGGATCCGCGCGGCCAGCGCGATGGGCCAGGTGCGCAGCGCGATCCGGGCCCTGGCGGCGGCCGGGCACGGCCCGGCGGCGCTGCTGACCAGGCTCGACCGCTTCGTGGACCGGTTCGAGGCGGGCCGGATGGCGACGGTCGCCTACGCCGAGCTGGAGCTGGCCACCGGCCGTCTGGTGTACGCCTGCGCCGGGCACCTGCCCCCGCTGCTGGTCGACGGCGACGGTGGGCACCGCTTCCTGTGGGGCGGCCGGTCCGCGCCGCTGGCCGCGTTCGCGGGGCTCACCGACCGGGGCCAGGACGAGGTGCTCCTCGCGCCGGGCTGCCGCCTCCTGCTGTACACCGACGGCCTGGTCGAACGCCGTGACCGCCCGCTGGAGCACGCCATGGAGCAGCTCGCGGAGCTGGTGGTGGCGCGCCGGCGGGCACCGCTGGACGGCCTGCTGCCCGGCCTGGTGAACGACCTCGCCGGACGGCACCCCGACGACGTGTGCCTGCTCGGCGTCGCCTACGGGCCGGAGCGGGAGTTCGCCCGGGAGGTGCCGGCCGACGTCAAACAGCTCGCCCCCCTCCGGAACGACTTCGACGGCTGGCTGGGCGGGATGCCGCTGTCGTCGACGGACCGGGACGCGTGGCTGCTGGTGTGCTCGGAGACCGTCACCAACGCCATCGAGCACGGCTACCTGGGCGACGGCCGGGGCGTGGTGAGCGTGCTGGCCCGGCGGGTCGCCGACGCCCTGGAACTGATCGTGCGCGACCGCGGCACCTGGCGCGAACCCGTGGCGAATCCCGGCCGCGGCCGGGGGTTGGACCTGGTCAAGAGGCTCATGGACCGGGTGGAGATCGAACGGCTGGCCGGCACGACGGTGACCATGAGCCGCCGCCTGAATCCGAGGAGGGCGACATGACCGCTGGAGCGGAGCTTCCGGTGCAGGTGGTGCCGGTGCCCGGCGGCTGCGTGGTCCGGTTGGAGGGCGACGTGGACGTGGCGGTCGCGTCGGCGCTGGAGAGCGACATCCGCCGGCGGGTCGGTGCGCCCGACGGCGTCGTGCTGGATCTCACGGCGGTGTCGTTCCTGGACAGCGCCGGCATCCGCCTGGTCGACTCGCTGGTCGGCCACTACGAACGCCAGGGCGTCACGGTGCGGGTCGTGGCGCCGCCCGGGGGTTCGGCGCGCTTCGCGCTGGAGATCTCCGTGTTCCGGCCGGATCTGCTGGCCGACGACGTGCCGCCGGCCCTGGCGGCGCTCAGCCCTTGATCATTCGGCCACGTCGATGGTCCAGTACGTGGTGCCGTCGGGGCTGATCACCAGGCCGACGCCGACGTTCTCCGCGTCGCAGTCGAGCAGGAACTTGCGGTCGGACGAGCGGTTGAGCAGGGCGTTGAGCACGTCCCGCGCGCCCCGGCCGCCCTGAACGACGCTCTCGCCCAGCGGCTGGCCGTTGAACCGTTCGGCGCGCATCCGGTCGGACGGGCTGCTGCCGTCGGAGCCGGTCTGGCTCACGTTGCCGGTCTGGGCCATGTCGAGGCTGTGCTTCTGGGCGGCGGTGTGCAGCTTGCCGTCGTGGCGGACGCCGTCGCAGCGGTTGCGGCGGCGTTCCTGGTTGAGCAGCGTCACGACGGCGGACTCCTGGCCCCGGTCGGTGCGGAACCGCCCGCTGACCGACGGCCGGGCGCTGGCGGTGACGCTCGCGCTCGGCTGGGGCTCCGGGCTCGGCAGCGGCTCCTCGGTGGGCGGCGGCACCTCGGTGGGCCCGTCGCTGGCGACCGGTGCCGCGCCGGAGGAGGAGGGGTTGTCGCTCGACAGCAGGGAGTAACCGGCCGCGGCCACCCCGAACGAGAAGAGCAGCATGGAGACGATCGCGGCGATGCCGAGCGGGCCGAGCCGATCGACGAGACCGCGCCAGCCCGTCTCGGTGCCGCCCAGGGCGCGTCGGGTGCCCGGTCGGTAGGGCACCGGTCCGATCTCCTGGTCCGGGTAGCCCATCGAGGGCGGATAGCTCGCAGATTCGTACCGCGACACAGTCAGTCTCCGAGTCCGTGAATCTCCGAAATACCTGAGAGTTTGCCCAGAAGTCTGCCGACGGTACGCTACGCGGCCGCGAAGGCCCAGCAAAGGCCGAAGCACACGATCAGGTTGAGAACAACCTGAAGGACGCCTTAGGTCACTCCAAGTAGTGAATCTCCACGCTACGTGAGCGTTAACGGCGTGATTTTGTCAACGTCGTGCGCCATGACTGTGTCTGGCGCTTGACGAAGCCGGCACGGTCGACGGACTATAGGAACGTCGCCAAGTCGCGCCCACTTTCATGTCTGAGCATGTGTCCAGGTGCGGGATTATCTGGACAGGGTTGCGTCACGCTGGGCGCGCGTTGGCCGCGGGACGGTCGCGCAATACAAGGAGACGATATGGCGAAGGCCCTCTACGGCCACGTCGGCAGTGCGCCGGACCGGCGTCTGCTCGACGAGGTCACCAACCTGCGTGCCAAGGTACGGGCGCTGGAGATCGAGGTAGCTCGACTCCGTGCGGAAAACGACCGGTTTGCCGCCGCGGCGGAATCGGAGCTGCTCCGGCTGCCCGAGCCGGCAATGGCCTGACCTTCACTCAGGTCGCGCAGATCAGACCACAGATTTACAACTGAATCAACGTTCCACCGCCGAACAGACACAACTCGCGCGCCGTATCGCCCCCGCCGGGCGCACGGCGCGCTTGCTTGTACCGGCCCCGTGACCTGCGGTAGCGGTGTGAAATGGCAGGCCAGCGGGTGTGGCGGTGCGCTTGATGGACATGTGTTCGGGGTACTCTCCCGGGGATCGTTCCTCGACCCCGAGACCCGACCGCGGAGCGCCGTGCATCTCAAGAGCCTCACGGTCAAGGGCTTCAAGTCCTTCGCCGCCCCGACGACCCTCCGCCTGGAGCCCGGGATCACCTGCGTGGTGGGACCCAACGGCTCAGGCAAGTCCAACGTCGTCGACGCCATCTCGTGGGTCCTCGGTGAGCAGGGCGCCAAGGCGTTGCGTGGCGGCAAGATGGAGGACGTCATCTTCGCCGGCACCACCGGGCGGGCGCCATTGGGCCGGGCCGAGGTCACCCTGACGATCGACAACGGCGACGGGGCCCTCCCGATCGACTACACCGAGGTCTCGATCACCCGCCGGATGTTCCGCTCCGGCGAGAGCGAGTACGAGATCAACGGCAACTCCTGCCGCCTGCTCGACATCCAGGAACTGCTCTCCGACTCCGGCATCGGCCGCGAGATGCACGTGATCGTCGGCCAGGGGCGCCTCGACGGTGTGCTGCACGCCAAGCCGGAGGACCGGCGGGCGTTCATCGAGGAGGCGGCCGGCGTCCTCAAGCACCGCAAGCGCAAGGAAAAGGCGATCCGCAAGTTGGACGCCATGCAGACCAACCTCAACCGGCTCACCGACCTCACCGCCGAACTGCGGCGCCAGTTGAAGCCGCTGGGCCGGCAGGCCGACGTCGCCCGCCGCGCCGCCACCATCCAGGCCGACCTGCGCGACGCCCGGCTGCGGCTGCTCGCCGACGACCTGGCCACGCTGCGCACCGCGCTCGACAAGGAGATCGCCGACGAGACCGCCCTGCGGGCCCGCCGCGAGGAGGTCGAGCAGGAGTACGGGACCATTTCCGAACGGCTCGCCGAGCTCGAAGCGGTGCACAACGCCGAGGCGCCCGTGCTGGCGAAGGCGCAGGACACCTGGTACCAGCTCTCCGGCCTGCAGGAGCGGCTGCGCTCCACGCACCAGCTCGCGAGCGAACGCCTCCGGCACCTGTCGGCCGTCGAGGAAGAACGCCCCGGGCGGGATCCCGACCAGCTGGCCGCCGAGGCGGAGGCCGTTCGCGAGCAGGAGGAAGAGCTGCGCGACGCCCTCGCGGCCGACCAGGCCCGGATGTCCGAGGCAGTGCAGCAGCGCCAGGACCTGGAGCGGCGGCTCGCGGCGGCGGAGCGCGAGCTGACCGCCGCCCACAAGGCGATCGCCGACCGGCGCGAGGGGCTGGCGAAGCTCGCCGGCCAGGTTGGCTCGGCCCGCACCCGCGCGGCGGCGGCCACCGACGAGATCGAACGCTCCGCCGCGGCCCTGGCCGAGGCGGCCGAACGCGCCGAGGCCGCGCAGTTCGAGTACGACGAGGCGGCCGACGGCGCCTCCGAGGCCGACCGCGACACCGCCGACCTCGACGCGCGGCACCGGGAGGCGGTGGCCGCGCACGAGGCCGCCGTCGCCGCGGCCCGACAGATCGAGTCGGGCGAACGCGCCGCCGAGAAGGACGGCGCCCACTGGAAGGCCCGCGAGGAGGCCCTCGCGATGGGCCTGCGCCGTAAGGACGGCGCCGGTGCGCTGCTGGCCCGCGGCGACCGCATCCCCGGCCTGCTCGGCAGCGTGGCCGCGCTGCTGTCGGTGCGACCGGGGCACGAGGCTGCGCTGGCCGCGGCGCTGGGCGGGCTGGCCGACGCGGTGGCCGTCGCGGGCATCGAGGGTGCCGTGGCCGCCGTGGAGCTGCTCAAGCAGGAGGACGGCGGACGCGCCGCGCTGCTCGTGGCCTCCCGGGACTCCGGCGTCTTCCACGAGGCGGAACGGCCGGCGCTGCCCGAGGGGGCACACTGGGCGTTCGACCTGATCACGGCGCCGGACGATCTCCGGCCGGCCCTGCGGCGGGCGCTGCACGACGTCGTCTTCGCCCCAGACCTGGCCACCGCGCGCCAGATCGCGGGCTACGCGCCCAACCTGCGCGCCGTCACGCCCGAGGGCGACGTGATCGGCGCCTACGCGGCGGCCGGCGGTTCGGCGAAGCAGGTCAGCTACCTGGAGGTGCAGGCCGCCGTCGAGGAGGCCCGCGGCAAGCGGGTCGAGGCCGAGGCGCGTGCCGCCGGGCTGCGCGAGGAGCTGGCCGCCGCGCGCGAGGTGACCGCCGAGGCGAAGGAGCGGGTCAACGTGGCCGCCGCCGCCCGCCGGGAGGCCGAGGGGCAGAAGAACGCCGCCGCGCGCAAGCTGGCCGGGCTGCAGGCCAACCTGAAGTCCGCCCGCGCCGAGTCGGACCGGCTCGCCGCCGCCCGGGCCCGGGCCGAGCAGTCGCGCGACCAGGCGCTGACGGCGCTGGAGGAGCTCGAGGAGCGGCTGCGCCTGGCCGAGGACGCGCCGATGGACGCGGACCCCTCCACCGAGGAACGGGACCGGCTGGCGGCCGCGGTGCCGCAGGCGCGGCAGCACGAGATGGACGTTCGGCTGGCGGTGCGCACCGCCGAGGAGCGCGTCGGTGCCCTGGCCGGCCGCGCCGACGCGCTGGCCCGGCAGGCCGCGGCCGAACGCGCGGCCCGGGAGCGCGCGGCCGCCCGACGGGCCGCCCGGGCGCGTGGCGCCGCGGTGGCGCGGGCCGTCGTCGCGGGCGCCGAGCGGACCCTGGAGGCGATCGCCGAGTCGTTGGAGATCTCCGCGGAGGAACGCGATCAGCTGGCGGCCGCCCGTTCGGAGCGGGAGGCGGAGCTGACCGTCGTGCGCGGCCGGGCGAAGGGGCTCGCCGCCGAGTTGGAACGCCTCACCAGCGCGGTGCACCGCGACGAGGTGGCCCGCGCCGAGCAGCGCCTGCGGATCGAGCAGCTGGAGGCCAGGGCGGCCGAGGAGCACGGGCTCGACCCGGACCACCTGATCTCCGAATACGGGCCGGCGCAGCTCGTGCCGCCGACCGCTGCCGAGGTGGCGGCCGCCGAGGCCGAGGGCAAGGAGCCGCCGGCGCCGACCGCGTTCCACCGGCCGACACAGGAGAAGCGCGCGGCGAAGGGCGAACGCGACCTGCAGCTGCTGGGCAAGGTCAACCCGCTGGCGCTGGAGGAGTTCGCGGCGATGGAGGAGCGGTTCAAGTTCCTCTCCGACCAGCTCGAGGACCTGAAGAAGACCCGGCGGGACCTGCTGACCGTGGTCAAGGACGTGGACGACCGGATCCTGGAGGTCTTCACGGCGGCCTACCACGACACGGCCCGCGAGTTCGAACAGGTCTTCAGCGTGCTCTTCCCCGGTGGCGAGGGCCGGCTGGTGCTGACCGACCCGGAGGACATGCTCACCACCGGCATCGAGGTCGAGGCGCGGCCGCCCGGCAAGAAGATCAAGCGGCTGTCGCTGCTCTCCGGCGGCGAACGCTCGCTGACGGCCGTGGCGATGCTGTGCGCGATCTTCCGGGCCCGGCCCAGCCCGTTCTACATCATGGACGAGGTGGAGGCGGCGCTCGACGACGTCAACCTCGGCCGGCTGATCACCCTCTTCGAGCAGCTGCGCGAGAAGTCGCAGCTGATCATCATCACGCACCAGAAGCGCACGATGGAGGTCGCCGACGCGCTGTACGGCGTCACGATGCGCGGCGGCGTGACCGAGGTCATCAGCCAGAAACTCAGCCGGGACGACGAAGCCGCTTGATTGACCCGCTTTCCTGCCGAATTGATGACGTTAGGTCAGCTCGGTAGCGAATGCGAGGCAAAATCCGATGTCGGTCCTGCGCGGTTGGCGGATCACCACCCGGATCATGGCGATGGCCGCGGTCGGCCTGCTCGTCTCCGGCGTCCTGTTGGGGACCGCCGTCCTGGGCTTGGTCAACCAGCGGGAGGCCACGGCGCAGGCGTCGTTCGCGGTGAAGCTGTCGCGGCTGGCGATGGAGGCGAAGTTCCGCACGGCCGACGTGGCGGGTTGGCAGACCGGCTACGCGTTCGACTTCGTGCGCGGTGTGCCGGACGCCCTGTCGGAGTCGAACGGGCAGCGCAAGGAGTTCCTCGCCTCGGCCGAGGCGATGCGCAGCACGTTCCAGGCGCTGGCCCGCGAGCACCTCACCAATGACGAGCGCCGTGCGCTGGACGCGGCGAGCGCGGCGTTCGAGGCGTTCATGCGGGTCGACGGGCGGATCTTCGAGGGGTACCGCGCCGGCACGCCGCAGTCGATCGCCGAGGCCAACGACCTGGCCTCCGGCGAGTCGCTGACGCAGTTCGGGCTGACGGCGGACGCCACGGACGTGCTCGCGTCGCTGGTCGGCGACCGCGGCGAGGCGGCCTCGGCCGACGCCCAGGACAACGCGGTCGACGGCGAACGCACGGCCTGGCTCATCGGCATCGTCGGCCTGCTCCTGGCGGTGCTCAGCGCCGTGGTGATCGTGCGCAGCGTCGCCGCCCCGCTGAACGCCCTCAAGATGCGCCTCATCGACATCGCCGACGGGGACGGGGACCTGACGGCCCGCCTCAGCGAGGAGGGGCGCGACGAGCTGAGCGAGGTCGCGGCGGCGTTCAACCGGTTCGCGGAACGGCTGGCCGGCGCGATGCGCTCCGTCGACGAGCGTTCGCACGTCCTCGCCGCGAAGTCCGCGCAGCTGATCGAGGTGTCGACCACGCTCGCGGGCTCGGCGCGGGACTCGGCGGATGCCGCGGGCACGGCCGGAACGGCCGCGGAGGAGGTGTCGCGCAGCGTGCAGGCGATGGCGACCGGCACCGAGCAGATGGGCGGCTCGATCCGCGAGATCGCGCAGAGCGCCACCGAGGCCGTGCAGGTGACGACCGAGGCGGTCGAGTTGGCGGCGCAGGTCGGCGGAACGGTCGACCGGCTCGCCGACGCCAGCCGGCAGATCAGCGAGTTCGCCAAGGTGATCAGCGGCATCGCCGAGCAGACGAACCTGCTGGCGCTCAACGCCACGATCGAGGCGGCCCGGGCCGGTGAGGCCGGGAAGGGGTTCGCCGTCGTGGCGAGCGAGGTGAAGGATCTCGCCGGCGGGACGGCGCGGGCGACGGAGGACATCTCGGCCCGGATCGCGGCCATCCAGCAGGGCACCTCGGAGGCGGTCGGCGCGATCGAACGGATCACCGGCGTGATCACCCGGGTCAACGACCTGCAGGCGGTGATCGCCTCGGCGGTCGACGAGCAGACGGCCACGACGGCGGAGATCGCGCGCAGCATCACCGAGGCGGCGCAGGTCAGCGGCTCCATCGCGGACGACGTGTCGGCGGTCGCCGGCACCGCGCAGACGACGACGGGGCAGATCGAGGGCGTGAGCGCGGCGGCCGACGAACTGGCCCAGGTCTCCACGGACCTGCGGGCGGTCGTAAGCCGGTTCAGGTACTGAACGCCCGCTCAGCGTCCGGGCCGCGCCTGTGGCGCCGCCTTCCCTCGTCGCTCCGGTCGCTGCGCTCCCTGCGCTCCTCAGTCCAGGCGGCACCGCGCGACCCTCCCGCTCGCTCAACTGTTGCCCGCTCAGCGTCCGGGCCGCGCCTGTGGCGCCGCCTTCCCTCGTCGCTCCGGTCGCTGCGCTCCCTGCGCTCCTCAGTCCAGGCGGCACCGCGCGACCCTCCCGCTCGCTCAACGGCTAGGGTCGAAAACCGTGAGTCGCCCCCGCCCGCGCCCCTCGGCCCTGCTGGTCTCGTTCGGCGCACTGCGTCGCTACGACCCCGACGTCACCGCCGCCGCGGAGGAACGGCACGGGCTGCCGCCCGGCACCGTGCGGGCGATCGCGCTGGAGTGGCCGCGGCTGCAGGCGTTGATCACCGGCCGGGTGACCCGGGCGGAGTGGCTGACCGGGGTGGCCGAGGCGCTGGCCGACCGCGTCGGTGGGCTCAACGACGCGCGTTCGCTGGTGGTGGAGTGGGACTCCTACCGGGGGGCCGTCGACCACACGCTGCTGTCGTTCGTGCGGGAGACCCGGCAGTCCGGGGTGCCCGTGGCGCTGGTCGCCAACGCGGCCGACGACCTGGAACTCGACCTGACCCAGTTCGGGCTGACGGAGGACTTCGACGCGGTGGTCAACTCGGCGGTGCTGGGCGCGTACAGCCCGTCGAAGGAGTTCCTGCACGCCGCGTGTGCCGCGGTGGCGACGCCGCCGGACCGGTGTCTGCTGCTCGACGAGGAGGACCGGCACGTGCGCGGTGCGCGGGTGGCCGGCCTGTCGGCGTTCCGGTACAGCGGGCCGGACGACTTCGGCTACCTGCGGGCGGCGCTGGCCCCGGCTCCGGCGTCCTGAGGCTCCGCCTTTCCGGGGAAGATCGTCTGCCACAGCGGCCCGAAGACCAGCCAGAACACCAGGACCACACCGAGCCGGCCCATCCAGGCGAGCAGCATGACGCCCCGGTCGGCGCCGACGTACAGGTACATCACGCCGAGGATGGCGCACGAGATCGCCACGGCGAGCACGGCCAGCCCGAACGAGCGCCACTCGTAGCGCACCCGCGCCCACCCGCCCTTCGGCGGCTTCCACGGCGGCGGCCCGCCGGCGAACCGGTGCGCGAAACGCTCGTCGGCCCAGCGCAGCATGCTGTGCCCGAACGCCACGGAGAAGCCGAGGTACGCCGCGGCCAGCCCGTGCCCGGTCGCCGGTTCGGCTCCGCCGCGCAGGTCGACGGCGGTGGCCGCGAGCAGCACGACGTCGATCAGCGGAACGGACACCAGCAGCACCAGGCTGGTGCGCCGCATCTTGATCAGGTACCGGAAGACGAGCCCCAACCCGAGCACCACCCAGAAGGCGATCTCGGCCCCGACGATGAAGGCGAGCATCATGCGTTCCACGCTGCCGGCCCCGAGCCGCGGTTTCCTCGGCGCCCGGCAGGAGATCGGGCGTACATCCTTCGACGGATCCGGGCGGCTCCGCAGGCGGATCCGGGGTCCGGCGCGGCATGCTGAGATGACGGGGTGACCTGGACAGGGGCGGAGCCGGCCGAGTGGCGGCACCCGACCGGCCGCCGTCGCGACCTGCTGCTGGCGCTGGGCTATCTGGTCGGCGGGCTGGTGGCGCTGCGGCTGCACATGTTCAACGACGACCGGGGCGGTGCGCTGGCGCACGTCGTTCCGCTGGCGGTGGGCTGCGCCGGGCTGCTGCTGCGCCGCATCGCGCCGATCCCGGCGATCGCCGTGGGCCTGGGCGTGCTGGTCGCGGATCTGAATCTGGGCCCGTCGCTCGGCACGATCCTGGTCTTCACCCAGCTGCTCTACGACGCCGCGCTCTACGGCCGGCCGTGGCTGCTCACCTGGATCCTGCGGGTCACCATCTTCGCCACCGCGGCCGGGCTGGTCGCGGCCGTGGTGGTGTGGCGTTCGACCTGGGGCGTCTCGGTCGTCCTCCAGCTCGCCCTGATCCTCGTGGGCCCGCCGGTCACGGCCGTTCCGGTCCGCCGCTACCGTTCCCGGGCCCATCTGGAACGGGAACGCGCGGAGCAGGTGGCGCTTCTCGCGGAGCTGGACCGCCGGCACGCGGTCGCCGCGGAGCGCACCCGCATGGCCCGCGAACTGCACGACGTGATCGCCAACCACCTGAGCGCGATCGCCCTGCACGCGACGGCGGCCCAGTCGCTGGACCTGGACCGGGCGAAGCTCACCGAGCTGCTCGGCGTCATGCGGGAGAACAGCGTCCAGGGCCTGCGCGAGATGCGGCAGCTGGTGGAGTTCCTGCGGGACCCGGACGGCACGCCCGGCGAGGCGGCGCAGCGCCCGCGCCTGTCCGACGTGGCGGCGCTGGTGCGCACGGCGCCGGGGGTGCGCGCGCGGCTGGTCGAGACGGGGGAGCTGCCCGAGCTGCCGGTGGCCGTTGACCTGGCCGCCTACCGCATCGTGCAGGAGTCCCTGACGAACGCCGCCCGCCACGCCCCGGGCGGCACGGTCGCGGTGACGCTGGACCCGTCGCCGGAACGCCTGGTGGTGACGGTCGACTCGACCGCCGCGGCGGCCCCGGTCAACGGCGCGGGCGGCGGGGGGATGGGGCTGGTGGGCATGCGGGAGCGGGCGACGTTGCTCGGCGGGGAGTTCGCGGCCGGGCCGCACGGGGACGGTTGGCGGGTGCGCGCCGTGCTACCGACCGGGAAGGGGGTCACGTGACGCTGACGGTGCTGGTGGCCGACGACCAGGAGGCGGTGCGGGCCGGCCTCGTGCTGATCCTCGACGCCGTCGCGGACCTGACCGTGGTCGGCCAGGCCGCCGACGGGGACCGCGCCGTCGCGCTCGCCCACGAGCTGCGGCCGGACGTGGTGCTCATGGACGTGCGGATGCCCGGGCGGGACGGCATCTCCGCCACGGCCGAGATTGTCGCGTCGGGGGTGTCGTCGGTGCTGGTGCTGACGACGTTCGACCAGGACGAGGTGGTCTTCGGTGCGTTGCGCGCCGGCGCCGCCGGCTTCCTGCTCAAGGACGTGGACGCGCCGGGGCTGGTCGAGGCCGTGCGGACCGTCGGCCGGGGCGACGGGTTCATCGCCCCGGCGGTGACCCGCCGACTGATCTCCGCGTTCGCCCAGGCGGTCCCGCCCGTCGAGCCGGGTGCCCTGGCCAGCCTGACCTCGAGGGAACGGGATGTGCTCGGCGCACTCGGTCGCGGACAGTCGAACGCGGAGATCGCCGCCGCGCTCGGGATGGCCGAGTCGACCGTGAAGACGCACGTCAGTCGCGTGCTCGGCAAGCTCGGTGTGCGCACCCGGGTGCAGGCGGCGATCGCCGCGCGCGAGGCGTCGCTATGAGAGCGTGAGTTCGGCCTCCTGTTGGAGCCGCTTGTCGGGCTTGGTGCCCTCGATGCGCACCCGCGCGTGGCGCCCGTCCATGTAGACCTCGGAGATGGCGTTGAGGTAGACCGGCCCGGCCAGCCGGGTCCACCGGAAGTCCGGCCTCGCCAGCCCGGCGGCGCGCGCCACCCCCCGCCCCATCAGCGCGGCGAACCGGCTCCACGCGAAGCGCATCGCCGGCTTCATGAACCCGGGCAGCTTGTTGTGCACCGGCGAACAGGTGAGCTGGTACACCGGGCTGCGGGTGCCGAGTTCGGCGCGGGCGACGTAGGAGTGGTGCACGTCGCCGGAGAGGACGTTGACGGTGGCGGGGCCGTCCGGCCGGTCGGCGACCCGCTTCAGCACGCCGGTGAGCGCGTCGAACGCGTCGTGGAACGCCGCCCAGTGCTCCAGGTCCACCGCCCGGCGCATCTTCTCGGCGTAGCGCCGCACCCGGGGCCGGGGCGACTCGGCGAACCGTTCGCTGGCGGCCTCCACGTGGTGCACGGCCGGCGGCATCAGCCACGGCAGCGAGGCGCCCACGAGCAGGTGGTCGTAGTCGCCCTCGACCTGCTTGTCGAACCAGTCCCAGACCTCCGGCGCCAGCATCGAGCGCTTGCCCTCGCTCAGCTGCCGGCCGGCCCGGTTGTCCAGCACCACGATGCGGGTGCGCCCCAGATCGAAGGCGTAGCTCCAGCGGTACGGCACCGTGCGCGCGTCCGCGTCCCGCCCGAAGGCGTCCAGGACGGCCGACGCGTCCTGCGGGCTGGCGCGCACGGCGGCGAGCACCGGGTCGCCGGCCAGTTCGTCCGGGCGCAGGTTGCCCAGGTGCTGGTAGACCCAGTAGGAGGCGAGCCCGGCGCTGATCCGGGTGGCCCACCAGGGCTCCCGGGCGATGTCGTGCCGCCAGGCGCCGCTGATGTTCCAGTCGTCGATGATCTCGTGGTCGTCGAAGATCATCACGCTGGGCACGGTCGAGAGCAGCCACCGGATGTCCGGGTCGGTCCACGAGTCGACGTACAGCTGCGTGTACTCGTGGAAGTCGGCGACCTGCGTCTCGGGGGCGTTCGGCCCGCGCTCGCGGGCGTCGAGGTAGCGCTTCATCGTCGGCGACACCTCGTCGGCGTAGACCTGGTCGCCGAGCAGCATGAGCAGGTCCGGCCACTCGTCCGGCGGCTGCCCCGCCGAGTCGAACGCGGCGGCCAGGCGCACGGCGTACGCGTCGAGCGCGTCCGGTGGCAGCCGGTCGGCGGTGTGCAGCGGCGACGACTCGCGGCACGACCCGAACAGCACGCGCACCGGCGCCTCGTCCGGCCGCGTGCGGATCACCGGCGGTGGATAGTTGTAGCCGACCGGCGGCCACACCTTCTCGCCGTTGAGGTACACCGAGTACGGCGTGCTCGCCTTCGGTGGCAGCCCTTCGAGCAGGACAAAGCCGTAGTGGTGGCCGTGCGCGGTGAACGTTCCCTCGGAAGCTGTGGAATCGCCGGCGCGGATCTCGACGGTGCCGGGGCGCGCGGCCTCGACCCAGACGGTGGCCCGTCCGTCCTCGACGCGGCGCAGGACCGGTCCCAGGATCAGGTCCTCGGTGTCCGGTGCAGGGGTGTCTGACACGACCCCCATGATCTGTGACACCGCCGCGCGGTGCCAGTCGCCGGTCGCGAACGCCCGACGTCTGGGAGGATTTCGTCCATGGAGTACGTCGTCATCGCCGTTGTCCTGCTGATCCTCGCGATCGGCGGCGCCGTCGCCTACGTGGTGCCCCGCCGGAGCAGGCCGCTGCCGCCGGCGGCTCCGTCCACGCCGCCGGCGGTCGAGGAGCCCGCGGCACCGGTGGTGGTGGAGGAGCCCACCGCGCCGCCGGTGATCGTCGAGGAGCCCGCCGCTCCGCCCGTTCCCCAACTGGAGACACCGGAACCGACCGCGGGCCGGCTGGTCCGCCTCCGGGCCCGACTGTCGCGGTCGCAGAACCTCTTCGGCAAGGGCCTGCTCGCGCTGCTCTCGCGCGACAAGCTCGACGACGACACCTGGGACGAGATCGAGGAAACCCTGATCGGCGCCGACGTCGGCGTGGAACCCACCACCGAGCTGGTCGGGCGGCTGCGCGAGCGCTCCCGGGTGCTCGGGACGGCCTCCGCCACCGAGCTGCGCGCCCTCCTCGCCGAGGAACTGACCACCGCCCTCGACCCGGGCATGGACCGCTCGCTGGCCAGCACCGCGGAGGGCCGCCCCGCCGTCCTGCTCGTCGTCGGCGTGAACGGCTCCGGCAAGACCACCACCTGCGGCAAGATCGCCCGGGTCCTGGTCGCCGACGGGCGCACGGTGCTGCTCGGCGCCGCCGACACCTTCCGCGCCGCCGCGGCGGACCAGCTCGAGACCTGGGGCAGCCGGGTCGGCGCCGAGGTCGTGCGCGGCCCCGAGGAGGGGGACCCGGCGGCGGTCGCCTTCGACGCCGTCAAGCGCGGCAAGGAGACCGGCGTCGACGCGGTGCTGATCGACACGGCCGGCCGCCTGCAGAACAAGGTCGGCCTGATGGACGAACTGGGCAAGGTCAAGCGGGTCATCGAGCGGCACGGCCCGGTCGACGAGACCCTGCTCGTCCTCGACGCCACCACCGGCCAGAACGGCCTCACCCAGGCGAAGGTCTTCACGGAGGCCGTCAACGTCACCGGCGTGGTGCTGACAAAATTGGACGGCACCGCCAAGGGGGGAATCGTGATTGCGGTGCAGCGCAATCTGGGTATCCCGGTGAAGCTCGTCGGTCTCGGGGAAGGCCCCGACGACCTGGCCCCGTTCGATCCGGGCCAGTTCGTTGAGGCGTTGTTGGCGGGCGCCGCGTAGCCTCGGGCGGAAGAACGTCGAACGTGGAGGATCGGTGACGGAGCAGGAAGTCCCGCTGCACGGCGGCAACACGTCCGTGGTGCACAAGGCGGGCGACACGGTGCGGCGCAACGCCGGCCCGTGGACTCCCGCCGTACATTCCCTGCTCCGGCACCTCGAGTACGTCGGGTTCACGGGTGCGCCCCGTGCGCTGGGGCGGGACGAGAAGGGCCGCGAGGTCCTCTCCTACATCGAGGGCGAGTGCGGCGAGTACCCGCTGGCCCCGCACTGGACCACCGACGAGGCGCTGACCACCGTCGCCCAGATGCTGCGGCTGTTCCACGACGCGCAGTACGGCTACCGGCCGCCGCCCGGGGCGGTGTGGCGCTCGTTCGGGCCGCCGCCGCCGGACACCGAGGTCATCTGCCATCACGACGCCGCCCCGCACAACGTCATCTGGCGGCCGGACGGGACCCTGGCGCTGATCGACTTCGACCTCGCCTCACCCGGTGCGCGGATCTACGACGTGGCGTACGCCGCCTGGACCTGGACGCCGCTCTTCTCCGACCGCGACTCGTACACGCTCGGGTGGAAGCGACCCAACCGGCCGCGCCGGCTGCGGATGTTCGCCGACGCTTACGGTCTGACCCCGCGCGACCGGCACCGGCTCGTGCGGGTGATCCGCAAGCGGATCGTCGACCACATCGAGGGCATCAAGCGGATGTCGGCCCTCGGGGACCCGGCGTTCGTGCGCATCGTGCACAAGGGCCACCTCCGCCGGCCGGTGCGCGACCTGCGCCTGATCGACCACGAGCGGCACATCCTGGAGTACGCGCTTCGGTGAGGGTCCGTCGACCGATCGGTGGGGGACTCCCCAGTCGTTCGGTCCGGATCGGTACTCCGTTACACGTGTGAAACACGTCGTGACGACCCGGAAATGACGCCGCGCCGGGTGTGAAACAGCGCCCCGGCAAGCTGCGCGCATTCCGACCTACGCAGCAGTGCAGCCGACGTGGGTTGGGAGGAGGGACTCTCACACCCAAGGAGGCCAGCGTGCCTGAAATCGACACCGGCAATACCGCTTGGTTGCTGGTCTCGAGCGCTCTCGTACTGCTCATGACCCCCGGCCTCGCCCTGTTCTACGGAGGACTGAACAGGTCCAAGGGCGTGCTCAACATGATGATGATGAGCTTCTCGGCCATCGGCGTCGTGTCCATCCTGTGGCTGTTCTACGGCTTCTCGATGGCGTTCGGCACCGACACGGCGGGCGGTCTGGTCGGCAATATCGGGGACTACCTCGGCACCAAGACATTCCTGTCCGAGACCGACGTGTGGGGCGTGACCGAGGACCTGCCCAACGGCATCGGCGTTCCGACCTACGTGTTCATGGTTTTCCAGATGGTTTTCGCCATCATCACGGTCGCTCTGATCAGCGGCGCGATCTCCGACCGCGCGAAGTTCGCCGGCTGGCTGGTCTTCATGGTCGGCTGGGCCACGATCGTGTACTTCCCGGTCGCGCACTGGGTGTGGGGTGGCGGCTTCGTCGGCGCCAAGCTGCACGTGCTCGACTTCGCCGGTGGAACGGCGGTGCACATCAACGCCGGTGCGGCGGCCCTGGCCCTCGCGATCGTGCTCGGCAAGCGTGCCGGGTGGCCGCGTGAGGTGTTCAAGCCGCACAACGTGCCGTTCGTCGCGCTCGGCGCGGGGCTGCTCTGGTTCGGCTGGTTCGGCTTCAACGCCGGTTCCGAGCTGACCGTCGACTCGGTCACCGGCCTGGCGTTCATCAACACCCAGGTGGCCACCGCCGCGGCGGTTCTCGGCTGGATCATCGTCGAGTGGATCCGGGACAAGAAGCCGACCCTGGTCGGTGCCTCCTCCGGTGCCATCGCCGGCCTGGTCGCCATCACCCCGGCCTGTGGCTTCATCGCCCCCTGGTCGGCCGTGCTGCTGGGCCTCGTCGCCGGTGTGCTCTGCGCACTGGCCGTCAGCCTCAAGTACAAGCTCGGCTACGACGACTCGCTCGACGTGGTCGGTGTGCACTTCGTCGGTGGATGGATCGGCTCGCTGTGGCTGGGCCTGTTCGCCGACAGCTCGCTCAACGCCTACATCAGCGACGTGGTGGGCGCCTCCGACGGCCTGTTCGCCGGTGGTGGCATCACGCAGCTGGGTCGCCAGGCGGCCGGCAGCGGCATCGTCACGGTCTTCTCGTTCGCGGTCGCGCTGGGCCTCGGCTTCCTGATCAACAAGACGATCGGGTTCCGCGCCTCCACCGAGGCCGAGGTCGAGGGCATCGACCTGGCGGAGCACGCCGAGAGCGGCTACGACCTGTCGACCGCGAGCGGCAGCGGCGCCGGTGGCGCGTTCGCCCTCGCCGGGATCGCCCCCGCGGGCGGCGCGCCGGTGGCGGCGGAATCGGACGGCGCCCCCGTGGCGCAGCAGGCAACTCGGTAACGTCGGGGAATGGAGGGGATGGCCATGAAGCTCGTGACCGCGGTGATCAAGCCCTACCAGCTCGACGCCGTGAAGGAGGCCCTGTCGTCGCTCGGAGTGAGCGGCCTGACCGTGAGCGAGGTGCAGGGGTACGGGCGCCAGAAGGGCCACACGGAGGTCTACCGGGGCGCCGAGTACACGGTGGAGTTCGTGCCGAAGATCCGGGTCGAGATCGTCACCGACGAGCTCGACGTGGAGAAGGTGGTCGACTCCATCGTCACCGCCGCGCGGACCGGCAAGATCGGTGACGGGAAGGTCTGGGTCACGTCGGTCGACGACGTCGTCCGGGTCCGGACCGGTGAACGCGGCCTGGACGCCCTGTAGGCGTGGAGACCACATCTGCGGCGCCCGCTCCTGAGCTTGCCTCGGGGGTGGGCGCCGCGGCGCGTGCCGAACGCGCCGCCGCCCTGTACGTGTGGCTCGCCGGCCTCTTCCCGTCGTCGGAGCCGGGCGCCGCATTGGTCGCCGTCGGCGGGCTCGGGCGAGGGGAGTTCGCGCCGTACAGCGATCTCGACCTCGTGCTCGTCACCGCCGAGGGGTCGGCCGTCGACCCGGCGTCGATCTGGTACCCGATCTGGGACGCCAAGTTCAAGCTCGACCACTCCGCGCGCACCGTCGACGAGGCGCTGGAGGTGGTCGACTCCGACGTCAAGGCGTTCATGGGACTGCTCGACGCGCGGCTGCTCGCCGGCGACGCGGTCCTCGCGAAGAAGCTCCACGACGCCGTCGTGACCCGCTGGCGGCGCACCGCCCGCACGGCCTTGCCCGCTCTGCGCGAGCTCACCGAGCAGCGCTGGGAACGCCACGGCGAACTGGCGTTCCTGCTCGAAGGCGACCTCAAGGAGGCCCGCGGCGGGCTGCGCGACGTCAGCGTGCTGCGCGCACTCGGCTACACCGGCCTGACCAACGGGACCCGCCCGGCCGTGCACGCGGCCCTCAACTTCCTGCTCGACGTGCGCGACGCCCTGCACCTCACGCGCGGGCGGCGCGGCGACCGGCTCATGGCGCAGGACCGCGCCGAGGTCGCCCACCTCGTCGAACTGCCCGACGGCGACGCGCTCCTGCGCCGCATCACCGACTCCGCCCGCACGGTCGCGCACGCCTGCGACGACGCGTGGCGCGCCGTGAACCGTTGGCTCACCGCGAGCGGCGGCTCCGGCACGCGCCGACCGCTCGCGCGCGACGTGATCGAACAGGACGGCGAGGCCGTGCTGGCCCGCACCGCCGTGAGCGCCCGGCCGGACCCCGCGCTCGCGCTGCGCGTGGCCGCCGCGGCCGCCCGCGCGGGACGCCCGATCGCGCGGCCCACCCTCGAATGGCTCGCCAGCTACGCGCCGCCGCCGGAGCAGCCGTGGTCGGCCGGGGCGCGCTACGCGCTGTTCGCGCTGCTCGGCGCCGGTGCGGGGCTCGTGCCGATCTGGGAGGCGTGCGACCGCTACGGGCTCGTCACCGGCTGGCTGCCCGAGTGGGCCCGGATCCGCAGCGCGCCGCAGCACAATCCGGTGCACCGGTTCACCATCGACCGGCACCTGGTGGAGACGGCCGCGGCGGCGGCGACCTACGCCCGCGAGGTCTCCCGTCCCGACCTGCTGGTGCTGTGCGGGCTGCTGCACGACATCGGCAAGGGGCTGCCCGGCGACCACAGCGTGGTCGGCGCGCCGATCGCGGCGAGCGTGGCGCGGCGGGTGGGCCTGCCCGAGGCCGACGTCGAGATCGTCACCCGCGTGGTGCGCCAGCATCTCCTGCTGCCCGACACGGCCACCCGCCGCGACCTCGACGACCCGGTGACCGTGGACGCCGTCGCCGAGGCCGTTCGGGACACCACCACGCTGGAACTGCTGTACGCGCTCGCGCGCGCCGACGCCGCCGCGACCGGGCCGGCGGCCTGGTCCGCGTGGAAGGGGCGGCTCGTCGCCGACCTCGCCCGTCGGGTGAGCGCCGCCCTATCCGGTCAGGCGCCCGAGCCGCCCACCGCCGCGCCGCCGAAACCGGAGGGGCCGTTGCCCGCGGTCCGGGTCACGGAGGAACGGGTCACCGTGACGGCCGAGGACCGGCGCGGACTCCTGGCGGCCGTGGCCGGCACCCTCGCGCTGCACCGCCTCGACGTGATGACCGCCGACACGTCCACTGTGGACAGGCTCGCCTACGTCTCGTGCGCGGTGCAGCCCCGGTTCGGGGGCGGGACGGATCTCGAGGCGCTCGCCGCCGACCTGCGCCGTGCGGTCCTGGGCGAGCTGCCCGTCGCGCACAAGCTCGCCCGGCGGGGCGGCCCGCCGAGCGGCGGCGCGGCGCCCCGGCTGATGTGGCACCCGGCGACCGACGCGGCCGTTCTGGAACTGCGCGCCACGGACTCCTCCGGGCTGCTGTTCCGGGTGGCGAGCGCGCTGGAGGAGGCGGGCGCCGACGTGCGGGCCGCCCGGATCTCCACGCTCGGCGCCGACGTGGTCGACGCGTTCTACCTGGAGGGCGAGTGGGACGACCCCGCGCGCCGCAACGCCATCGAGAAGGCCGTCCTGGCGTCCCTGCCGGGGCGGGAGGGCACGTAGGCCAGGTACCCTCGTACAGTGTTTGACACCCTGAGCGACCGCCTCTCCGGCATCTTCACGAAGCTGCGCGGCAAGGGCAAGCTGTCCGACGCCGACATCGACGCCACCGCGCGCGAGATCCGGTTGGCGTTGCTCGAGGCAGACGTGGCGCTGCCCGTCGTCAAGGCCTTCATCTTCAAGGTCAAGGAACGGGCCCGCACCGCCGAGGTGTCGAAGGCGCTCAACCCCGCCCAGCAGATCATCAAGATCGTTCATGAGGAACTGATCGCGATCCTCGGCGGCGAGGCGCGGCGGCTGGAGTTCGCCAAGACGCCGCCGACGGTGATCATGCTGGCCGGCCTGCAGGGTGCCGGTAAGACCACGCTCGCCGGCAAGCTCGCGAAGTGGCTCAAGGAGCAGGGGCACCAGCCGCTCCTCGTCGCCTGCGACCTCCAGCGGCCCAACGCGGTCGGGCAGCTGCAGGTGCTCGGCGGGCGGGCCGGGGTCGAGGTGTACGCGCCGGAGCCCGGCAGCGGCGTCGGTGACCCCGTTCGGGTCGCGCGGGACTCGATCGAGCACGCCCGGCGTCAGATGCGGGACATCGTCATCGTCGACACCGCCGGCCGGCTCGGCATCGACCAGGAGATGATGCAGCAGGCCGCCGACATCCGCGACGCCGTCCGGCCGGACGAGACGCTGTTCGTGATCGACGCGATGATCGGTCAGGACGCGGTGTCGACCGCCGAGGCGTTCCGCGACGGGGTCGGCATCACGGGTGTCGTTCTCTCCAAACTGGACGGTGACGCGCGCGGCGGTGCGGCGCTCTCGGTCCGGGAGGTCACCGGACAGCCGATCATGTTCGCCTCCACCGGCGAGAAGCTGGAGGACTTCGACGTCTTCCACCCGGACCGGATGGCGTCGCGCATCCTCGACATGGGCGACATGCTCACCCTCATCGAGCAGGCCGAACGGGCCTTCGACGAGGACCAGAAGGAGCGCATGGCCGCCAAGCTCATGGGCGGCGAGAGCTTCACGCTGGAGGACTTCCTGGAGCAGCTCGTCGCCGTGCGGCGGATGGGCCCCATCGCCAACGTCCTGGGCATGCTGCCCGGGATGGGCCAGATGAAGGACCAGCTCAACGACGTCGACGACAAGCACTTCGACAAGGTCGCGGCGATCATCCGCTCGATGACGCCGGCCGAGCGCACCACCCCGAAGATCATCAACGCCTCGCGGCGGGTCCGGATCGCCAACGGCTCCGGCACCACCGTCACCGACGTGAACCAGCTGCTCAACCGGTTCACCGAGGCGCAGAAGATGATGAAGCAGATGAGCGGCATGATGGGCCTGCCCGGGATGGGCGGCGGGCGCGGGCGCAAGGCCACCAAGTCGCCCAAGAACAAGCGCAAGGGCGGGCGGGGCAGCGGCGGCCACCCGGGGCGCCGGGACGCCGAGCGTCAGGCTCCGCAGCCGCAGCAGATGCCGCAGATGCCGCAGCTCCCGCCGGGCCTCGACCCCGCCTCGGGCCAGGGCCTGCCGCCCGGGTTCAAGCTGCCCAACCTGGACTTCTCGCGGCTCCAGCGGCGGGACCGTGACGGCCGCTAGGACACGCCCTGGTCCGCCTCTGCACGTCCGAGGCGTGCTGCTGCCCGACGGCGAGGTGCGCGACCTGTGGCTGGTCGGCGACCGGGTGACCCTGGAGCCGGTGCCGGGCGCGGTGACCGTCGCCGACCGGGGCTACATCCTGCCGGGGCTGGTCGACGCGCACTGCCACATCGGACTGCCGCTGGGCAGCGGCGCGATCTCGTCGCTGGACGAGGCGCGTGCGCTCGCCGACCTGGACCGGGAGGCGGGCGTTCTGGCGATCCGGGACGCCGGGTCGCCCTACCCGTATCCGGAGCTGGACGACGACCCGCGGGTGCCCCGGCTGGCCCGGGCCGGGCAGCACATCGCCGCCCCCAAGCGGTACCTGCGCGGCATCGCCGTCGAGGTGGACGGCGATGAGCTGGACGCCGAGGTGCGTAGGCAGGCCGCCGCCGGCAACGGCTGGGTCAAACTCGTCGGCGACTGGATCGAACGCGGGGCCGGCGACCTGGCGCCCTCGTGGGGGCCGCTGCAGATGGCCCGTGCCGTCGCCGTGGCGCACGCGGCCGGTGCACGGGTGGCGGTGCACGCGTTCGGCGAGGAATCCGTCGCGGCGCTGGTGCGGGCCGGTGTCGACTCGGTCGAGCACGGCACCGGGCTCTCGCCGGACGACGTCGACGCGATGGCCCTCAACGGCACCGCGCTCGTCCCGACGATGATCAACGTGGAGACGTTCTCGTCGATCGCGGCGCAGGCCGACGGGAAGTTCCCGGGGTACGCGGCGCACATGCGCGCACTGCAGGCGGGCTTCCCCGCGGTCGTGCGGGCCGCGTACGAGGCGGGCGTGCCGATCTACGTGGGTACCGACGCCGGCGGCGGGATCACGCACGGGCTCGCGGCCCAGGAGATGCTGCGGCTGCACGCCGCCGGGATGTCGGCGTTCGACGTCCTGAAGGCCGGGTCGTGGGGGGCCCGGGAGTGGCTCGGGTTCCCCGGTCTCGTGGAGGGTGGGCTCGCCGACCTGGTCGTCTACGGATCCGATCCGCGCGAGGACCTGCGGGTGTTGCAGGCGCCGCGGGTGATCGTGCTGCGCGGCCACGCGTTCCGCGGCTGAGTTATCCACAGCTGACAACAGGGCCTGGTTGCCACCGCCGCGCTTTGCTGGGCTCGACCGGTGGACGGTCCCTTTCGTGGCGGTGTGGCGGTCACGCGCGGGTTGCTGACCCGGCGCCAGCTGGCCGGAACGCGCTTCGTGCGGCTCTTTCCGGACGTGTACGTGGCGTCCGGGGTCCCACTGGATCACCAGTTGCTGTGCCGGGCGGCGGCGCTGTTCCTCCGCGGGCGGGGCGCGATCAGTGGGCTCTCCGCCGCGCTGCTGCACGGGGTGGACCTGGTCGCCGACGCGCAGCCCGTGGAGGTGTCGGTCCCCGGCCGGACGCACCTGCGCGCGCGGGCGCGGCTCGTGGTGGTGCGGTCGGCGTTCGTGCGCGGCGACGTGTCTCCCGTGCGGGGCGTGCCGGTGACCAGCGCGGTGCGCACCGCGTTCGACCTGGCGCGCCGGGGGTCTCTGACAGAGGCGGTGGTGCGGGTCGACGCGCTGCTGCACACCGGGCTGGTGGGCGTGGGCGAGGTCGCCGACTACGCGGCCGATCGGCGGCGGTGGCCGGGTGCCGCGCGGGTGGCTCCGGTGCTGGAACTCGCCGACGCGGGAGCGGAGTCGCCGATGGAGTCGCGCACCCGGCTGGTGCTGGTGCTCGCCGGACTGCCCCGCCCGGTGACCCAGCACGTGGTGTACGACGGCGCGGGCCGATTCGTCGCCCGGCTGGACCTGGCCTACCCCGAACAGCGGCTCGGTATCGAGTACGAGGGCGCGCACCACCGGGACGCCCGCCGGTACCAGGTGGACCTGCGCCGCCAGAACGCACTGCGCGCGGCCGGCTGGGAGGTGCTCCGGTTCGGCCCCGGCGACATCTACCGTGATCCGGCCGGTGTCGTGGCCCTGGTCCGTGCGCGATTGCGAACGGTCACGGAAGCACCATGATCGCGCGAGTTGATGTTCATCGGTAACCGGTGGTACGGACGTGACTAGCATGAGCGGCGTGGGAGGGGTGCGGTTCGCAGCAGGCAGGGTGTTGCTGCACCGGCATTTCGCGCGCGACAAGTTGGTGTTCGCGCCGGTTGTCCGAGTTGTCTCCGACGACGAGCGTGGGCTCCTGTTGTGGATGCCGCACGGGACCCCGGTCATCCGCGAACTGGCGGCCGACGGCGCCGGGCTGCGGGACATGTCGTTCGCCGACTGGATCCGGGTCGAGAAGCGGATCGTCATGGACGTTCACCGCGGGCCCGACATCCTCAAGCTCGTGCCGCCCGACGGCGCGCACTCCGTCTGGTGGCTGTTCGGGCCCGGACAGCAGTTCGCGGCCTGGTACGTCAACCTCGAGTCCCCCAGTGAACGCTGGGACGACGGCGACGTCGCCGGCCTCGACCTCACGGACTTCGACCTGGACATCTGGGTCTGGCCCAACCGCCACTGGGAGTGGAAGGACGAGGACGAGCTGGCCGAACGCCTCGGCTTCCCCGATCACTACTGGGTCCCGCACCCGGAGTCGGTGTGGGCCGAGGGGCGGCGGGTCGTCCCGGCGATCGAGAGCGGGACGTTCCCGTTCGACGGCACCTGGTGCGACTTCCGGCCCGATCCGGCGTGGGAACTCGTGCCCGCCGTTCCCGAGGGGTGGGACCGCCCGAAAGCCGGCCGGTAGTCCGCCGCGGCCCGCCCGCCTCGTTGTGACGGGGTGAGTTCGCGGTCGCGGTGGGGGATCTGGCAGAATGGCTTGCTGGTATCCGGCGGGCGCCCGCGCCCTCTAACCCGGGCGTTCGACCAACCCACGAGCGGACCTCGCCGCGCAAGCCCCACGTGCGGCCCATTCCACTCGACCTCAATTGACGTAGGAGCAGCACACCGTGGCCGTACGTATCCGGCTTCTGCGGATGGGCAAGATCCGCAACCCGCAGTACCGCATCGTCGTCGCCGACTCCCGCACCAAGCGGGACGGGCGCGCGATCGAGGAGATCGGGCTCTACCACCCCAAGGAAGAGCCGTCGCGCATCGAGGTCAACTCGGACCGCGTTCAGCACTGGCTGAGCGTCGGTGCCCAGCCGAGCGAGCCGGTCGTGGCGATCCTTTCCAAGACCGGTGACTGGCAGAAGTTCAAGGGCCTCCCGGCCCCGACGGAGCCGCTCAAGGTCAAGGCCGCCGCGGTCGACCGCACGGCTGTCTACGAGGCCGAGGCGAAGGCTGCCGCCGGCGTCGAGGACACCAAGAAGGCGGAGCCCAAGAAGGCCGAGCCGAAGAAGACCGCGAAGGCCGAGGAACCCGCCGGTGCCGGCGCAGACGCGGCGAGCTGACGCGGGCGCCGCACGGCGTTCGGAGAAGTCCGACCTCCTGCGTCCCGCCCTGGAGCACCTGGTCAAGGGCATCGTCGACAATCCCGACGACGTCCGGGTGCGCATGGTCGACTCGCGCCGTGGGGCCCGCCTCGAGGTGCGTGTGCACCCCGAGGACCTCGGCACCGTGATCGGCCGCGGCGGGCGTACCGCCAAGGCACTGCGGCAGGTGGTGGGGTCGATCGGCGGGCGTGGCGTCCGGGTCGACATCATGGACTCGTACTGACCGTCGATGCTCCTGATCGTCGGTGAGATCGTCCGGCCGCACGGCGTCCGGGGCGAGGTCGTGGTGGACGTCCGGACGGACGAGCCGGCGCAGCGCTTCGCGCCCGGGTCGGTGCTGGTCACCGACCCGGGCGGCGTGCTGTCCGGCGCACGCGGCACCCATGCCAGGCCGGCTCCCGGCGACCTGCCCGCAGGCGCGTGGAAGCCGCCGCCGACCCTCACGATCGAGTGGGCCAAGGCGCACCAGGGCCGGCTCATCGTGCAGTTCGACGGCATCCACGACCGCGAACTGGCCGAGGCGCTGCGACGCGTCGTGCTCTGCGTGGACAGCGCGGACGTGCCCGCTCCGGAGGACCCGGAGGAGTACCACGACCACCAGTTGATCGGCCTGACGGCGGTCGACGCCGCGGGCGAGAAGCTCGGCGAGGTCGTCCGGATCGACCACGCGCCCGCGTCGGACCTGCTCGTGCTGCGCCGGCCCGACGGGAGCACGGGCCTGGTGCCGTTCGTCAAGGCGATCGTGCCCACCGTGGACGTGCCGGCCGGCCGCGTGGTGGTGACCCCGCCGGACGGGCTCTTCGACCTGTGAGAGTCGACGTCGTTTCGATCTTTCCCGAGTACCTCGCGCCGCTCGAACTGTCGCTGATCGGCAAGGCGCGCGGGCTCGGCATCCTCGAACTCCAGGTGCACGACCTGCGCACCTGGACGAACGACGTGCACCGCACCGTCGACGACACGCCGTACGGCGGCGGCCCCGGCATGGTCATGCGCCCCGAACCGTGGGGCCGGGCGCTCGACCAGGTGGCCACGCCGGAGTCGACGCTGATCGTGCCGACGCCGGCGGGGGAGCCGTTCACGCAGCGGGTCGCGCACGAACTCGCCGACCTGCCGCACCTGATCTTCGCGCCCGGCCGGTACGAGGGCATCGACCAGCGTGTGCTCGATCACGCCGCCACCCGCATGAACGTCCGCGAGGTCTCCCTCGGCGACTACGTGCTCTTCGGCGGCGAGGTCGCCGTGCTGGTCATCGTGGAGGCGATCACCCGGCTGCTGCCCGGCGTGCTGGGCAACGCCGACTCGCTGGTGGAGGAGTCGCACACGGGCGGCCTGCTGGAGGCGCCCATGTACACGAAGCCGGCGGTGTGGCGGGAGCAGCCCGTGCCGGAGATCCTGCGTTCGGGTGACCACGGGCGGATCGCCAGATGGCGGCGCGCGCAGGCGGTGCTGCGTACCGCGGAGCGGCGTCCTGACCTGCTGGCGGCGGCCGATCTGGACAAGCGCGACCTCGACGTGCTGAACGAGGCCGGATTTCGCCTTCCCGGGTCGGCTGTGGCAGAGTAGGGAGGTTGCCGGCTCGGCCGGCGCTTCCGAACTTTCTCACCGCGCGCCAACAGCGTGCCATGCAGTCGCGAGGTAGCAAGCGATGAACACCCTGGACGCACTCGACGCCGCGTCGAAGCGGACCGACATTCCGGCCTTCCGCGCCGGAGACACGCTCAAGGTGCACGTCCGCATCGTCGAGGGCAGCCGGTCCCGCGTGCAGGTGTTCCAGGGCGTGGTGATCCGCCGGCACGGCGACGGGCTGCGCGAGACCTTCACCGTTCGCAAGATCAGCTTCGGTGTCGGTGTCGAGCGGACCTACCCGATCAACAGCCCCGCGGTCGACAAGATCGAGGTTGTCACCCGTGGCGACGTGCGCCGCGCAAAGCTCTACTACCTTCGTGAGCTGCGCGGTAAGGCCGCCAAGATCAAGGAAAAGCGCGAGAAGCAGTACAGCTGAGCTGTGGCTGAGAAGGTTCCGGCCTCCGTTATGAGGCTGTAACCCGCGCTTGGCGCTAGGCTTCCCGTCAATGGACGGAGATTCGGTCGAGCGCAGCGGCGGTTATCCGCCTCGTCGGCGTGGCCGGCCGAGGCGCCCCGCGGCAGCACCGCCTCCGCCGATCCCCTCCGCGGAGTGGGACATCGGTCAGGCTCCATCGGCAAACGGCAACGGTCGTTCCCACGGGAACGGCCGTCGCCATGGTCGTTCCCCCGAAGAGGAGTACCTCGACGAGGAGCCCGCCCGCGGCAGATACGACCGCGGACGGCGGGACCCGCGCGGCGGGCGGCCGGCTCCGGTGGACCGGGAGCCGTGGAGCGGCCGGAGCCGTGAGCAGACCAACGGGTACGGGCAGCGGCCCGTCGATCCCGGGCTGACCAACGGCCGCGGCGCGGGGCGGGTGCCGCCCGACGCGACCAACGGCCGGGGTATCGGCCGCACGTCCGGCGCACCGGTCAGCGGTATCCCGCGCGGCGCGGAGCCCGGCGCGACCAACGGGTACGGGCAGCGGCCTGTTGACCCCGGGTCCACCAACGGCCGCGGTATCGGCCGGACGCCGGGCGCACCGGTCAGTGGAATCCCGCGCGGTGCCGACCCGGGATCCACCAACGGCCGGGGGCTCGGCCGCGATGCCATCAACGGCCGGGGTATCGGCCGCGACGCGACCGATGGGCGCGGCATCGGCCGCACGCCGGGGGCGCCGGTCAGCGGTATCCCGCGCGGCGCCGGGCGCGACGCCACCAACGGGCGCGGTATCGGGCGTGTGCCGGACGAGCCCGTCAGCGGCATCCCACGAGGCATCGACCCGGGCTCCACCGACGGCCGGGGCATCGGGCGGGTGCCCGGCGAGACGACCACCGGCAGGCGCGGCCGCGGCTCCGCCGATCCGTGGTCCACGCGCTCCGGACGCGAGCCGGCCGACGGCTGGCCGCGTTCCCCCGAATCCACCAACGGGTACGGCAGGGCGCGGCTCCCGCTCCCCATCGACCCGGACGAGAAGCAGTCCTCCCGACAGCGACCGGGCGACCGCACCGACGGCCGCGGCTACCGCGCCCTGCCCGCGGACTCGTCGAGCCGCTACCGCTCCTTCTCCGACCCGGAGGACCGGGACCGGCCACCGAGCGGCCGCGCGACGGGCCGTCGCCCGGCCGCCGAGCAGGAGTCCGACGAGACGTCGCCGCGCTTCCGGCGGCGCGGCAAGCGGCGCAAGGCCATGCCGCTCTGGCAGGAGCTGCCGCTGCTGCTGATCGTGGCGTTCTGCCTGGCGGTGCTGATCCGGACGTTCCTGTTGCAGGCGTTCTTCATCCCGTCCAGTTCGATGGAGACGACGCTCCTGATCAACGACCGGGTGCTCGTCAACAAGATCGTCTACGACGTGCGCGAACCCACCCGGGGCGAGGTCGTCGTCTTCCGCGGCCCCGACACGTGGGCCAGCGAGGAACGGGCGCCCCAGTCCGACGGTTTCATCGCGCGGATGAGCCGCACCGTCGGCGAACTGGTCGGCTTCGGCCAGCCCGGGGAGAAGGACTTCATCAAGCGGGTCATCGGGCTGCCCGGCGACACCGTGGCGTGCTGCGACATCGGCGGCAACGTGACGGTCAACTCGGTGCCGCTGGACGAGTCCGCCTACCTGCCGGAGGAGCGCAACTCGCCGCGCGACGTGCCGGCGGTGGCGGGTCAGTGCGGCTCGCGGACGTTCGCGCCGGTGACCGTGGGGCCGGGCGAGATCTTCGTCATGGGCGATCATCGCCGGGTCTCGCAGGACTCCCGTTGCCAGGGGCCGGTCCCCATCGCCAACGTCATCGGTCGCGCCTTCGTCATCGTGTGGCCGAGCGACCGGTGGAACGGGCTGCCCGTTCCGGAACAACTGGCTAAACAGCCCAAAACGAACGCGATCGGCGAGCTGATGCCGATACCCGCCAATGCGTATCTCCCTGACGCGTTCGCCCTCACGGGTCCGTTTGTGGCCTCTTTGCACGCGTCGGCGCGTTCCCGACGGCGTCGCTCGCTGCGGCCGCGTACGCTCTTGGAGTGATTGACGAGCAGGGCGAGACGACCGGCAAGCGCGGCAGCTTCTGGAAGGAACTGCCGATTTTGTTGGTCGTGGCCATCGTGGTGGCCGTCGTGGTCCGGGCCTTCGTGCTCCAGACTTTCTACATCCCGTCCGAGTCGATGGAGCACACGCTCAACATCAACGACCGGGTGCTCGTCAACAAGCTGGTCTATGCGTTCCGTGAGCCGCAGCGCGGGGAGATCATCGTCTTCGAGGCCCCGGCCAACTGGCGCAGCGGCGCCGAGGACGAGGACTTCATCAAGCGCGTCATCGGCATCCCGGGCGACCGCATCGTCTGCTGCGACTCCAACCAGCGGCTGATGATCAACGGCTATGCCCTGGACGAGCCGTACATCTACAAGGATTCCGACGGCACGCCGGACCTGGCGAGCGAGCAGCCGTTCGACATCGTCGTGCCGGCCGGGCGCTACTGGATGATGGGCGACCACCGTTCGCACTCCAGCGACTCCCGCGAACGCTACGTGCGCTCCCGCGACATCAACGGCTCCACGATCCCCGAGGACGCCATCGTCGGCCGGGCGTTCGTCGTGTTCTGGCCACTGGGGCGCGCCGGATGGCTGAGCGTGCCGGAGCAGTTCGACAAGGTTCCCGCCCCCGCCAAGCAGTAGACGGTGCGGCGGTGCGTACGCTTGGCGCGCCATGTCTGATGTCATCGCGCGCCGGGCCGCCCGGGTGCTCGTGGTCGACGAGACCCAACGGGTGCTGATGTTCCGAGGCTGCGACCCGGCCCATCCCGAGGTCCGGTTCTGGTTGACCGCCGGCGGTGGCGCCCAGGCGTCCGAGACCCTGCCCGAGACCGCCGCGCGGGAGTTGGCCGAGGAGACAGGCCTGCGGGTCGAGCCGGCCGCGCTCGGTGAGCCCGTCTTCGAGGACGTGTCGGAGTTCTCGTTCAACGGGCGGCGCTACCGGCAGGAGCAGACGTTCTTCCTGCTGCGGGTGCCGTCGTGGGAGGTCGACCACAGCGGCGCCGGCGAGGTCGAGCACGCCAGCGTCGACATGCACCGCTGGTGGACGACCGCCGAGCTGCGCACCGCGCCGGAGCCGATCTACCCGCGTGACCTGCCGGACCTGCTGGACCGGTTGGGGGTCGGCTGATGTTCGCCCCGCCCCGCACGATCGTGCAGCGCGACGCCGGCCTGTACGCCCTCGAGAGGGCCCTGCAGCGGCGCGGCTTCCGGATCGTCGCCGGGGCCGACGAGGCCGGCCGCGGCGCGTGTGCGGGGCCGCTCGTGGTCGGCGCGGCGATCCTGCCGGAGGGCAAGCGCGGCGAGATCGCCGGCCTGACCGACTCCAAGCTGCTGAGCGCCGCCACCCGCGAACGCCTCTACGACGAGGTGGTCGCCCGCGCCGTCGCGTGGTCCGTGGTGATCATCGAGCCCGGTGAGGTCGACGGCCGGGGCCTGCACGTGTGCAACCTGGCCGGCATGCGCCGGGCGCTCGCCTCCCTGGCCGTGTCGCCGCAGTACGTGCTGACGGACGGGTTCGGGGTGGACGGGCTGTCCGCGCCGGGGCTGGCCGTCTGGAAAGGTGACCGGGTCGCCGCGTGCGTGGCGGCCGCCAGTATCGTCGCGAAGGTCACCCGCGACCGCATCATGGTTGACCTGCACGAACGCTATCCGGAGTATGGGTTCGCGGAACACAAGGGATACAGCACTCCGGATCACCAGGCCGCGCTGCGGTCGCACGGCCCCAGCCCCGTTCACCGGTACTCGTACGCGAACGTGGCGGCGGCGCTCGGCGACGCGTCCGGGGGAGGTACCGTGGCTGTCTCCGGCGTGGCCGCGCGTTCCCCGCTCGCGCTGGGGGACAATGTCGGCATGGAGGGCGGGCAAGCATGAGCGCAGAGGATCTCGAGAAGTACGAGACCGAGATGGAGCTCCAGCTCTACCGGGAGTACCGCGACATCGTCCGCCAGTTCGCGTACGTGGTCGAGACCGAGCGCCGGTTCTACCTGGCGAACAGGGTGGACCTCCACGTGCGCAACTCCGACGGCGAGGTGTACTTCGAGGTCGAGATGCACGACGCCTGGGTCTGGGACATGTACCGCCCCGCGCGGTTCGTCAAGAACGTTCGCGTCATGACGTTCAAGGACGTCAACGTGGAGGAGCTGGAGAAGCCGGAGATCGCGCTGCCGGACAGCGGCTTCGGCTCGTAGCCGGAGTTATCCACAGGCGGCAAGTGCTTCTTGCCGCGGCGTCCGTCGGGCCGCGAGGCTCGTCGTATGCGCCTTCTCATCGTTCTGTCGCTCTTGATTTTGGTGGAACTACCGGGGCTCACGCACACGGGTCGCGCGTCTCCGGTCGGGACGGCCGTGGCCGTTCCGGTGTCGCACACGTCGGCCTCGGGAGGGGCGCCGGAAACGGCGCCCCTCCCTGCTGCTGATCCGGCCGCTTCGGTCTCCTTCCGGCGAGGGCCCGGCGGAGCCTTCCGGTGGCCGCTCGACGGGACCCCGACGGTGGTGCGGCCGTTCGCGCCGCCGCCCGAGCCGTGGCTGCCGGGGCACCGCGGGGCCGACCTGGCCGGCGCGCCGGGCGCGGTGGTGCGGGCCGCCGGTGCGGGGACCGTGACCTTCGCCGGCAACGTCGCGGGGGTCGGGGTGGTGAGCGTCGAGCATCCGGGCGGGCTGCGCACGACCTATCAGCCGCTGGTGGTGACCGTTGTGGCCGGGCAGGCGGTCGAGGCCGGCGCGCCGCTGGGGACGCTCCTGGCCGGCCATGAGGGGTGTCCCGTCGAGGCGTGCCTGCACTGGGGGCTACGGCGCGGCGACGTTTATCTGGACCCGCTCGCCCTGTTCGGCACGGCCCGCGTCCGCCTGCTGCCACTGCGACGGGTGGCCGCGTAACCCGCCAGGGGTAACCGGCGCAAGTGATGGGGACTTGCGCAGGTCAAACGGCATCGATGACCCGCGTAAGGCCCCAGTACTTGCGAACTCGGACCCGGCAGCGGAGCGGCCGGTCACGCCGCAGGCGGACCGGCCCGGAGCGGGGCGCGCGGGAGCGAGCGGTCGCGCCCACGGCGGACGCGCGTATATGGAGCTACATGTGGCGGAGGAGGGCGGGGAGGCGTTCGGCGAGCCGCTCGTACTCCTCGGCCCGGTTGTAGACCTGGCCCGACAGGCGCAGGTAGCCACGACCGTTCCAGAAGTTGATCGCCACCTCGGCGAGGAGCTCGTCGGAGATCCGCTGCCGCAGGGCGACCGTCGCCTCGTAGTCGGGGCACGTGCGCGCCGGCAGCGGCACGATGCGCATCGGGATCGGGTCGTCGCCGCCCGGCTCCGGCAGCGCGCCCGGGTCGAGCCCGAGGGCCGCACCGACCACCTGCTGCCCGTACGCCGCGAGGTCGGCATTGTGCCGGCGGACCGCCGCCACGCCCAGCGTCCGCAGCACGAACAGGCCGACGGGCGCGGCGAGCCAGCCCGTGTAGTCCGTGGTGGCGATGCCCTCCAGCGCGCCCGGGAAGCCGGTGCCGTCCTCCCAGGAGACGACCGGCACCCGGATCCGCCCGCGCCAGCGCTCGGCGACGGACAGCAGGGCCGTGCCGCGCGGCGCAAAGGCCCACTTGTGCAGGTTGCCGACCCAGAAGTCGGCCCCCGGCACGGCGTCCACGCTGCCCGGAGCGTGTGCCGCGTCGACGAACACCGCCACGCCCGTGCCGCGCAGCGCCTTGATCAACGCCCGGACGGGAAGCACCCGGGCCGTCGGCGACGTGATCTGGTCGATGATCACCAGTCGGGTGCGGCTCGTGACGGCCGCCCTGACGGCGTCCACGACGTCCTCGTCGCGCGACACCAGCGGCACCGGCACCACCCGGCTGACCGCCCCGGACTCCCGGCACGAACGCGCGATCGCCATCGAGACGGCCCCGTAGCCGTGATCGGTGCTGACGATCTCGTCGCCGGGCTTCAGGCGCAGCGTGTCCAGCACGATCGACGCCGCCGTGGTGGCGTTGGCGACGAGTGCGCTGCCCTCGGGTTCGGTGCCGTCGGAGTCCGTCCGCAGAAACGCCGCCAGATGCCGCCGGGCGTGTGCGACCCGTTCGTGCAGCCCGGCGGTGAAGAAGCGCATCGGGTTGGCGTCCATCTCGTCCCGCAGCCGCTGCTGGGCCCGCTGCACCGGGACCGGAACGGCGCCGAACGAGCCGTGGTTCAGGTGACTGACACCCGGGTCGAGGCTGAACAGGAGGCGGGCACCCGGAATCGGATCCGGCGGTTTGGCCTGGGGCACACCGTGATCGTAGGCACGAATCGGCCGTTCATGCCCGGGGGTGCGCCTGGCGGTACGCGGCCCGTAGCCGTTCGATCGAGACGTGCGTGTAGATCTGGGTGCTCGACAGCGACGAGTGCCCCAGCAGTTCCTGAACGCTGCGCAGGTCGGCGCCGCCCTCCAACAGGTGCGTGGCGGCCGCGTGGCGCAGCCCGTGCGGCGTGGTGTGCGGCAGGCCCGCGGCCCGCGAGTACTCCGCGACGAGCCGCCGCACGAGGGTCGGATGCAGCCGTCCGCCCTTGGTGCCCAGCAGCAACGCCCTCGGCGCGCCCGTGCCGGCGAGGACCGGCCGTCCGTCGCACAGCCACGCGTCGAGCGCCTCCTCCGCCGGAACGCCATAGGGCACGCTGCGCTCCTTCGCGCCCTTGCCGAGCACCCGCACGACCCGACGCCCACGGTCGACGTCGTCCAGGTCGAGGCCGCACAGTTCGGCCACGCGGATGCCGGTGGCGTAGAGGAGTTCCAGCACGAGCCGGTCGCGCAGCCGGGTGGCCCGCCCGGTCTCGTCCTCGGCGGGTGCGGCGGTGGCGTCGATGAGGCCGACGGTCTGGTCGGCGCGCAGCACCTGCGGCAGGTCCCGATGCGGCTTCGGGCTGGCGAGCCGCTGCCCGACGTCCTGCGGCACCAGCCCCGACCGGTACGCCCACGTGCTGAACGTCCGCGCCGCGGCGGCCCGCCGCGCCAACGTGGTGCGCGCGGCCCCGGCGGTGCGCACCCGCGCCAACCAGCTCCGCAGGACCGTCAGGTCCACATCGGACGGTCCGGCGCACCCCATGCGCACGGCGTGATCCAGCAGCGCCACCACATCGCCGACGTAGGCCCGCACGGTGTTGGCGGAGCGGTTGCGTTCGGCCCCCAGATGCTCCTCGAACGCCTCCACCGCCCGGCGCATCCCGTCCGGCAACCCGTCCCGGGTCTCCTGCGTGCTGTGCCGACGCTGCCCCACGGCTCACACCGTAACGGCGAGACCCTAGGGCCCGCCCGCCGTCGCCGGACCCGTGGCGGGGAACAGGTCGCGTGGCGAAGCGGCGGGCGGGCGGTTCAGGGGCGGCGCCCGCCGGCCCTCGGCGGGCGCCGCCGGCTTTTCGGCGGCCGTGCGTGACTGCGGTCCCGCGGCGGCGCGGCTCCACTCGGCTCGACCGCTCGGCCCGTGTCACCGAGTCGGACGGCGGCCCGGGGCCGGATCCGAGGCCTGATCGCTCGGCCCGTGTCACCGAGTGGGAGGGCGGCCCGGGGCCGGATCCGACGGTCCGGACGGGAGGTCCCGGGCGCCGCCGGATCCGGCCGGCTCACGGGCTACCCGAGGCCACTCCTGCCACGGGAGGCCCGAAGGCGGGCGAGCCCGCTCATGGCGGATCCGGGGCGTGATCCGGCCCGTTCGTGCGGTCCGCCGGCGGCATCGTCGCGCGCGGCGTCTGCGCGAGCCGGTACCCGTCGCCGGCCGCCACCACGAAGCCCGTCGCTACCAGCAGCGGCAGCGCCCTGCGGGCGGCCCGCCCGCTGACGCCGGCCGCGGCGGCCACCTCCTCGGCGTCGCGCGCCCTGCGTGGCAGCACGCCCTCCAGCACCTGCGCGCTGACCGGGTCGAGGGCGTCGTGCGGGCGTTCCTGGCCGAGATCCACGGGAGCGAGGTCGTCGCCGATCCGGCCCACCTCCTCCAGGACGTCCTGTGCCGTGGCGACCGCGCGGGTGTACTCGCGGCGCAGTTCCTCGTGGCAGCCGACCGACATGGCGCTTCCGAAGTTTGCTTAGAGGGGCTACCTTCCGATCATGAGAGCAGCGATCTACAGCCGCGTGAGCAGCGACGATGAGCGTCAGGGGCGCTCTGTCGGCGAGCAGGAGGCGGAGTGTCGCGCCGTCGCCGAACGCGAACGCTGGACGGTCGCGGAGAACGCGGCGTTCGTCGACAACGACAGGTCGGCCAGCCGCTACGCGCGCAAGAAGCGCCCCGGCTTCGCCGACATGCTCGCCTACCTCGAAGCGGGCGAGGCCGACGTGCTGCTGCTGTGGGAGTCCTCGCGTGGCTCGCGCCGCCTGGCCGAGTGGGCGGCGCTGCTCGACCTGGTTCGCGATCAGGGCATGCACGTCCACGTCGTCACGCACGGGCGTACATACGACCCTCGACGGGCCCGGGACATGCGCTCACTGCAGGATGACGGCGTGGACGCCGAACACGAGTCCGGCAAGACGAGCGAACGGATCCTGCGCGCGGTGCGTGGCAACGCCGCCCGTGGCCGGCCACACGGCAAGCTGCTGTACGGGTACGGGCGCCGGTACGACGACCGGGGGCAGTTCGTCGAGCAGTTCCCCGACCCACTGCAGGCACCGGTCGTGGTCGAACTCGGGCGACGCGTGCTGGCCGGCGAGTCGCTGAAGCGGATCGTCGCCGATCTCAACGCCCGGGAGGTCGTGTCGCCGGGCGGCTCGGTGTGGACGTCCAACGAGGTGCGGCGCGTGCTGCTGAACCCGGCCTACGTCGGCAAGCGCGTGCACCAGGGCAAGGTGATGGGCGAAGCGCTGTGGCCGGCCATCCTGAAGCAGGACGACTTCGACCGGCTGACGGCGCTGCTCACCGACCCGCGCCGCAAGACGGTGCGCGACCCGTCGATCAAGCACATGCTGACCGGCGCGGCCAGGTGCGGCATCTGCGACGGGCGGATGCGGGTGAAGCGGATCCGTACCTACCAGGCGTACGTCTGCTCGTCGGGGTACTGCGTGTCGATTCGCGTCGAGAGCCTTGAGTCGTTCATCGAGAGGCTGGTCATCGAGCGCGTGTCGCGGCCCGACGCGGCCGGGATCTTCACGCGGGGAAACGAAGCCGCTGAGCGCGCCGTGGAGGCGGCGGAAGAGCTGGCCAAGCTGCGGTCCCGGCTCGACGGGTTCGTGGCGGAGGCGGCGGCTGGACGGCTCACGCCGGGCATGCTGGCGCGGGTCGAGTCGGAGCTGGCGCCGAAGATCGCCGAGGCGGAGCGTCAGGCCAAGCCGGTACCGGTGCATCCGGAGCTGGCCGCGCTCGACGTCGGGCGGCCGCGTCAGTGGTGGGATGGGCTGTCACTCGCGGGACGTCGGATGGCGGTGCAGGCGCTCATGGCGGTCAGGGTGGAGCGGGCGACACGCGCGAACCACGGGCCCGTCGAAGATCGAGTACGGATCGAGTGGACGTGAGGTGCCTCACCTCAGGCCGACAGTTACCCGTCAGTATGAGCCCGCTAGCGACGACGGGCGGATGGCCTCGTGTTCAGCTTGGAGCCTGATCGTTCCTTGATCAGGAGATACCGAGCGTCACCAGCGATCATGCCGCTCTAGAGCGGCCCCGACGGGGCCTGTTGTGGCTTGACCAGCGACTTGTTCTCGTAGCCATCTGGGGCCAGTTGTACAAGCGGAAGTTGATTACTCGTGGTTACTTCCGCAGCGGCAATTTTGCCTGCTGTCCAGAGCCGTCCAGCGCGGGTTGGAGCCGTAGAAGTCCTTGCCAGCTCTCGCATAGGAGAGCGAATTCGAACACGCGTTCTGGATCGTTGGGTGGCTTGCCACCGTTGCACGGAGTCACATCTACGGCTAGGGTCCCGCGTGGCGCCTGTGATCCAGGAGCTGAGAGTAAACAGGGCGGACCTGATCAGGTCCGCCCCATTCCGAAGGTTGAACGCCGAACCTGAGTCCAGGGTTCCGATCTGCTGACGCTGGCACGTCGGCAGATCGCTCCGACGGTAGCTAGGTGACTTGCTTTCGCGCAAGAAAGTGAAGCCGTGACTCCGGATCAGGTTCGGCATCGAGTGCGTCAAAGGAGACGCCCTTGCCTAACCGCACTGTGCCGTCGCCCGTTTGGGAGGCGGCGACGTGAGCCGCAGTACGCAGTTCCTTTTCTTGTTCCTCTTCGCGCTGATCTCCGCCGTGATCGCGGCCGGTGTGGCGCTCGCTCTCGGCCAGAGCTTGGCGGTCGCCGCCGCATGGTTCGGCGGGACGCTCCTCGGGATCGTCGGCGTCGGCCTTGCCGCGCTGACGTTCCTCGCCGGGCCCTGACGCTCGACCCGCCCGGGGTGCACGACCGGCCCCGGGCGCCTACTCATCCCAGCCGTCCGGGCGTTCAGGCGGAAACGCCTCCCGGTACTCGCGCAAGTTCGGGCAGAGGCTGAAGTCCGCGCGAACCCGACCGAACGTGTTGTTCATGGGGAACTGCGCGCGCTCCCATTTCTGACCTACCCGCCTGACGCAAGACCAGTGCTGTTCGATCGTCACGGCGAACAGGTCGTTCGTCAGCTTGACGGGCGGCGGTCGGAACGTGCTCGGCACTTCTTCGGCGCTGTCCCACCGGCTTGCCTCGGGCTGTGCGAGGACGAGATTTCGGCCGATCCGGTAGACGTGCGCGAGCGGTCCGGCGCCCGTCCGTCCGAGGTTGGCACGCAGCCAGTCGACCAGGATCACGGGCTTTGATAAGTCGAGCTTGCCGTCGGGGAGTTCAGGGGTCGGGTTCACGGCGTTCGCCTCCTGCCCATCGGCGGCGTTGATCTCCCTCGACGGTAAGGCGAGCGCGTCGTGCTCGGCGTCGAACGCCTGAACCGCACCACGCCGCGCGGCATCACAATCTCGTCCTGCTGGCCGCCTTGCGGCACCTGGCCGAGCACGTCCGGCGGTCGGAGCGAACGCGTGTTGTCGGCGCCCCATCGGGCCACAGCGGGCCGCCGCACACCGAGCAGGGGGCGGCGTCGGCCAGACGGGCGGCGCGGTTCTCGACGCGCTTGCGAGCCTGCCGCTCGGCCTCCTTGCGATTGCGCTCAGCGCGTCGGCACGAGTGGCACCGGTCGGCGGTGACGCGCCGGTAGGTGTACGGCCAGAACCAGCCGGCGCACCGAGCCGACCCGCCTGAGCAGGTCTGCTTGAAGATGCCGAGCCTGTGGTTGCGGTCGCGCACGAATCGCTCGAAGTCGGGTCCGAACACCTCTGCTCCTGTCACACGTACGTCTAGGCGCCGACGCCGGAAACATGACGATGACCTGCGCCGATGCAACGGATCGCGATTCTTTGTCGACGGAGGGAGTCCTACGCCTCCGTCGGCGTCAGCCGTCGTACAGGCGCTCGTACGGCGTCGCGCCGAGGATCCCTATGGCGGGTATGCCGCCGATCTGGCCGAGGCGTACGGACGCCGTGGAGCCGTTCCGCGACACGATCATGGCGCTGTCCGTCAGTCCACGGCCGGCCAGTATTGCCAGCGCCGGGCAGCCGTCGTCGTGCCGCACCTCGACACGCCGGCCACGCAGCTCGACGTCGGAACGGCAGTCGGGGCAGCGCACGGCACGCTTGGCGGCCAGGCGCTGCGCGGGCGTCATCTTCGGGCGTCGCCGGTTGCTCACGTCGGCCTCATTTCGTTGCTCGTTGAGCGGCCAGAGGGGGTGCTGGTCGGTGTTCGTACGACGTTCGTGGCCTTCCTTAGAAGGCCACTTCGTTCGTTCGTTTCGTTCGTTTCGTTCGGCTTCGTTCACGTCGTATAACCGCAGGTCAAAGCCATGATCAAGTTCGTGCGCACTTCGTTCGCTTCGTACGTCAAGCAGGGCCGAACGAACTTGATCATGGAACTTCGTTCACCTGGCCGCCCGTTCACGACGACTTCGGCCGTGTCCACTGCCGGGCGAGGTCGGTCGCCATCACGCGATTCAGGGATAGCTTCTCCACGAGGCCGTTGTCGATCAGCTTGACGAGCGCTGACGCCAAGGTGCCCTTCGGGATGGGCTTCTGGTCGACTTCCTTGCGTCTTTCATTGATCCATGCGCGCAGTTCCGTCCTCGTAGCACCGTCTGCTTCGTCCCCGTGATCAAGGAGAGCGGTCAGGGCGTCGTGCTGGGCTGTGGCCAGGTTCGCCACGAAGTCCGGCGTGTGGACCGGCGTCGGGTCGACGAACGGGTTCCACGGCCGAAGCGCCAGCGACGACAGCGGACGACCGGTATCCGGGTCGGTGCCGAGGTCGACGACGTCCAGTTGGATCGGGAACCTCGTCGTCTCGTCGTCGTCCTTCTGCTTGTCCATGCTGATCGTGGCCGTCAGCGCCGACCGCTCTTTTTTCTTGGTCGGCCGGTCCACACGGATCTCGGTGTCCTGTGCACCGTCGAGGGCCGACGATCCGCGGGCATCCTCGCCGTTACGCCCTATGTGGTGGACGACCAGCACACAGGCGCCGGTCGCCTCTTTGAGCTTGCGCACCGCTTCTACGAACAGGCCCATCGCCGTCGCGCTGCTCTCTTCCAGGCCGACAGTGATGCGCGCCTGCGTGTCGAGCACGATCAGCACCGGCATAAGTCGTCGGCACGCCTCGATCAGTACGGACCAGGCGCTCGGGTCGCCGGCCTGAACGGGCTCGGGCAGGAAGCGCACGTCCTCGACCCGCCGCCCGTAGGTCGCCTCCCACGCCTTCACCCGAAGCGGCAAACCCCGACGCCCTTCAGCCGCGACGTACACCACGCGGCCCCGATGGACCGGTTTGCCGCGCCAGTCGAGGCCGGTGGCTATGTGGCACGCCCAGTCGAGGGCAACGAACGACTTGAAGCCACCCGGCACCCCGATGCACCAGCATTCCGACTCAAGCGCGAGAACGTCTCGGATCAGGTGCTTCGGCAGCGGGACATGATCCAGCGCATCCCTGTCGAGCATCTTCGCCATCAGCGCGTCGACAGGATCGACCTGTGGTCCGGGTGTCCACTGCTGCGGTATCCCGGGCGCCGTCGCAGGGGGCGCGTCGGGAACTCGTGTCGCCATCCAGTCAGCGGGCGTGCTTAGTCCGGAACGGATCGTCGCCAAGCACTGCTCCTCGCCCTTGTCGGCTAGGGTGCCGCACTGCTGGGCGAGGCCCATCAGCCGCTCGACGATCTGCTCGTCCGTCCAGTGGCTGCCTCGGAAGCGCCGCATCACGCACGCCGCGTCGTTCAGAAGGTTGTTGCGACCGTGTCCATGTCGGCTGTTCGCCAGCTTCTCCAGCGTCGGGGCGCAGAAAGCCTCGGCCTCCGCCATCGTGAAACGCCGCTCAGCGTCTTCCACCAGTGGAATGGCGGGTAGGCCGGGCGGAGCCGGCAATGGCGACCCGTCCGCCGCCACCGGTGCCGCAGGTACACCGCCAGCCGTCGGTGGCGACGTCGGCGGGGTCAGCCAGGGGAGAGCAGTGCCGCCGCTGCTCGCCTGACTGGGGATGTAGGCGAACGGCCGCCCGCCCGTGATGTTCCAACGCGCCTCGGCCGCCGTCAGCGCGTCCTCCAACTCCTGGTAGGTGTACTTGCGTCCGCCGCCCCCGACAACACGACATAGCGCCTCCTGCACCCCTTCCTGGACGCACTTGCGGTTCACGGACCCCGGCACGCGCATCACCCGCGCGAGATCCCTCGTCGTGTCGAGGTGGCGCCGGTTCTTCTGCCACACGTGGTGCGCGACGGCATGCCAGCGTCCGGCGAACTTGGTGCCGTACGCCAGTTCCTCGGGTGTCGCCAGCGGGATCGGCTTGTCGGGCAGCCAGTACGGGTTCAGACCGCCGCCGCTGTCGACCCAGTAGGACGGCTCGGGCAGGCCCGTTTCGGCGAACAGGGCGCGGATCTCGTCAGCGCTGGCCGGCAGCGGGTCCTGCGGCTCGCCGTTGGCGTTGAACGGTTCCCGCTTGTGCCTCGGTCCGGCTATGTCGCCGTCGAGGTTCAGGCATGGAATCGAGAGGCTGTGCACGGACTTGCCGCGCTCGCCAGCACCTGGGAGCGCTCGCAGCGTCGTGTTCCGGTGCCATACCGAGTCGAGGCCGGGGCACTCGGCCAAGGCCCGTAACTGCGCCACGTAGGCGTCGAGGGAGGTCGCGCTGCCCCACGATCCCCTGACCTCCCCGATTACGCGTGACCCGTAGCCGAAGATCGAGGACGGCGGGGCGTCGGCATACACGAGGCGAACGAACCACTCCAGCTCCGCCAGGTTGGGCAGGACGGTCGTCGGCGCGCTCATGGCCGCACCGCCCCGTCGTTGCCGGCCAGCGGCACGAGCGGCGGGCCGAGCAGCTCGACGTCGAACGGTCCCCGGTGCTCGAACCAGCCGGCCTCGACGAACCGGTTACCGATCTCCTTGCGCCACGGGCCACGTACACCGGCCCAGAGCAGGCAGACGAGTTCACCGAACAGCGGCTCGTCGTTCGGCCCTCGCCATCCGCGACCAGGAGTCTCGGAGCGCGGCACGCCGGTGTGACGGAACATGCCGTCGCTGTCCGCGAAGCCGGCCAGGCGCGCGATGACAGCGCACGAGAACCAGTACCGGCCGTTGCCGCGTTCGAGGAGGTACGGCGCCCCCAAGCCGAACAGACGCAGACGAGCGACCGACAGCTGCAGACCCGATGCCGCAGCCGAGCTGGCGTAGCTGGCCGGCGTGAGGCGAGCGCGCAGGCACTCGTCGGTCGAGTCGAGGAACACTCGGTCGCCCAGCGCGCTGGGCCCGAACAGCCCGGCTTCCGGACTACTGCGAGGTGCGCGCCGACCCGTAGAATCGGGCTGACCTGCAGTCAGTTCGTGATCGCCGCCTTCTTCGCCGGGGGCGGCTTTCTCGTCTCTCATGACCCGTTCGCCTCCGTCCCGGACTCGGGAGCGGAGAACAGGCCGCGCAGCTTCGCGATCTGCTCGGGCGTGAGTGCCGGCGCGCGATCGACCAGCTTCTGGATGGCGATGTCGGTGCGCTGCTTCTCACTCGTCGCCCAGCGTGCCCTGGCGGCGGCTCGGGCCTGCTCGGATGAGTAGTTGCGGCGACGGGGGCGTGGCCTGTCGGGAGTCTGAGTAGCTACGTCGGACACGGCAGTCTCCTGCTCGCTCGAAACGATGAAGGTCCGCGTCCCGCCCGACGCCCTCTGTCGTCGAACGCCCGGGTTCCGTGCGCCGGGATGTGCCCTTCCAGTTCCGTGCGGTAGGCCTCTGACCTAGCCGGACGGCTCCGGGGCTAGCTGCGTGGGAGACAGCGTCACGCATTGTGGATGCGTTTAGCAAGAGGTGGTTCCATCAAGGCGCCGAATCCAGACGTTCGCAGAAGAACCAGTCGCGACGCTAGACGCTGGCGTCTGGCGTGTTCGCGTCACCAGCTCGATGGATCCCTTGATAGTAAAGACAATAGCCGAGGCAACTTCGCGGAAGCCTTACGTAGCAACACTTCTCCCGTCGGAAGTTCTGAGAAGTGCCCTGGCCGGCACCCCCGGGACCGAAGGTCAGACTTATACGTAGAGTGATCGACGCTCAGGCGACGCGCTTCGATATGTGTCAACCTCAAGATTTGGTTGCGGGGGTGCGGGGGTGCGGCGGTTGCCGTCGAACCGCATCGACATCGACAGAAACGCGAGACTGCACGACGCGAGCGCGCGCAGGCTGAACGGCATGAGCGGATCTCACGACATGCCGCCGCCCCCGCCCCCGCCGCCGCCCGGCGGCTACGGTCCGCCTCCGCAGTACGGAGGCCAGCCGAACTGGCAACAGGGCGGCCAGGCGCTGCGCGGGCGCAACAAGAAGCCGCTGCTGATTGGCGGCGGCGTCGCCGGGGTCCTCCTGCTCCTGTGCTGCCTCGGGGCGATGGTCACCGCGATCAACGGGAACGACGGCAAGGACGCCGCCTCGACAACCGTCACGACCGCCGCCGTCCCCCCGGTGGCCACCACTCGGGGCGCCGCGCCGCCCGAGGCTCCCGCACGAACCACGGAAGCGGCGCCGAGCCCGACACCCTCGACCGCCGCCGTCGCCACGATGCCGAACCTGGTCGGCAAGAACGCCGCCGTCGCCGAGGACGAGCTGAAGCGCGCCGGGTTCACCAACATTCAGATGGCCAGCGGCGACCCGAACTCGTCGGTCGTGCTGCTGGCCGCCAACTGGAAGGTCACCGACCAGAGCGCCAAGGCGGGCGAGCAACTGCCGGGCGACACGCTGATCGTCCTGACCTGCGTGAAGATCGCAGCCTGACCCGAAGGGCGGAAGCATGAGTTCATACACGATCAGGATCGGCGGGCCCCACATCCTGTGGGTGATCGGCCCGGCGGAAGGAGCGCACGCAACCGTCAGGCGCAACGGGGAAGATATCGCCTCCGCTCGCAGAATCACCGGGAGCCCGTTCCTGCTGATCGCGCCGGACCTCAGCGTCGGCGACGTAATCAGCACGGTGCCAGAGGACGCCTGGCTTTCCGTGTATCAGCACTGTGAAGGCAGCGATACTGCAGCGGATTGGGGCGAACGGGTCGCAAAGAGCGGCGGCCGATCGGCTTCCGGGAGCCCTTCGCAATAGCTGACGACGTCTCAGCGCCGGTCGATTCGATCGTCTCGGGACGGTGTTCTTGTGTAGCCCGCCCCGGCGGCCCTCCCGCGCGACTCACGGTCATACTAGATCAACGGCCCAGTCGCACTGCTTTGTAAGAAATCCGACTTAGCGGTTGCACGCGCAGATCCGGGCACTACCTTGGACAAGTCTCACCTGTCGTGAGCCTTCATCTCCGCAAAAGCGGAGCGTCGCTGCACATCTGTGCGGTGGTGTTGGCTCCCGAAAGGTGGGATGAAGTGCCGCAGTGGTTATCTGATCTTCTTGAGGTTGTGGGATTGTCTCTCGCGATATATCACCTTTGGAAAGATCGAGACAAGAAGTAAATATAGAATGAGTAAGTATTTACTTCCAAAGGGCCGCTTGTCGGCCCATTTTTATACCCAAAACCGGACAATGCTGCCTGCATGGCCGAGTGGGGGTCCGGATAAGAGTGATTATCGTGTACGGACACCATCGCTGACGGCACCGCCAGCCAACCGCTACTCGACCGCTTCCGTCGTCCGGTACGGGTCGTGGACCACGGGGAAGATCGTCCAGACCTGCTCGCCGCGTCGAGCGGTAATCCGCAGGCGCATCGGGATGTGCGCGGTCGCCATCCGCACTCTGTATGTCTCACTCGCAGTGCCGTGATCCGGCAATTGGATAGGGAAGCGAAACAGGTCGCCGACGTTCATGCCACCCGGCCGCATGGTGCGACCCTTGCCGCCCTCCGAGATTTCCAGGACGAAGCACCGGTAGGCCAAGACGTGCTCACGCTCCACGTGCCGCGTCGTGGCCGGATCATCGAGCCGGCTCGGCCAGAAGTCCGGTACAGCGTCGCGGACCGAGATCTCCACGTCGTCCAGTCGCGCAAACCCGGGCGGGCCGACGAGCACCAGATCGAGCGTGCGTCCATCCTGCGTGATGGTCGCCGTGAATTGTGGTGTGCGGTCCGCGTGGTGCCGCTCGTGCTCGATCGCAGCGACAGTGCTCGCGGTCTGGTTCGACTTGCGTGCCGCCGCCCACGAGCCGAAAGCAGCGCCTGCGGCCAGCGCGGTTGCGATCGCGCCCAACCAGTCGGTGAAGCTCACGGACGGAGGGTATGCGACGCCAGCCTTTGTCCCGACGCGCTAAGCGGAGTGCGGGCTCCGCTGTCGCGTTCCCGGCAGACATCGAGCCCGGTCAGCCGACGTGGGCGATCGACCGCTATCGTGGCGCCGACCTTGTGGACGATCAGGGAGGCGAACAGGCGTGGCATCGATCGAGGAGATTCTGGGAACGTTGGCTCAGGCGCAGACCGCGATGACCAATGCCGTCGCGGCGGCGGCCGGGGCGAACCAGAAGGCGGGCCAGCTTCAGGCACAGCTCGCCGCCCTCGGCGTGCGCGACAAGGCGGCGGCTCTCAACGTCGCCAAGGGCGAGATCGACAAGTACCGCGCCTACCTGGCCGGCGGAACGGAACTCGCCAACGCGGCTGTCAACGCGGTCAAGGCTGTCGGCGGTTGAAGAGCCGGCGGTGACTCGACGAGTTCGCCGCCAACAACTAGCGCGTCGGACGGCACGCCGTCACCGCAGAGGACGCCGCGCCTGTCCGGCGACAGCAGGGCCGATGAAGTAGACAGTCCAGCCGACCCGCCCGCCCGCCGGATGCCCAGCCCAGAGGGAATCGGGTTGGCCGGAGCGGGCGCCGGGTTGTTGGCCTCGCCGTTCGTCGAGTTCCTGCCCCTGGCGGCGAAAATCGGCGTAGGGGTGGCGCTGGCGTTCCTCGGCGCGGTCAGTGCTGGACAATCCTGGTTCATGAAACGGCAAGAGCAGCGGAGGAGCCGACGTGAAGATTGACGGCCAGGTGGAGCCGATCCTCCGCAAGCTGTTCGCTGGAGCGGTTCGCCGCGATCCTGAGCAGATCACTACGCAGATCCAGGCCTTGGGCAGCGACGACGCCGTGCGCAAGGCTGTCGAGCTGGCCATCGCGGTCACCGGGTACGTGCTCCTCGACGTCCACGGCGGCAAACCGACCGACGAGCAGCTGCGGGTGATCGCCGACGACATGGCCCGCATCGAGGAGTGGGCAGGCTTCAGCGCTGAAGAGATCGGCACGTTCCTGTCGCGAGTGGTGGCCGGTGAACCGCTCGCCGGTGCACTGCCGCAAGACACGGCGACGATGCTGACGTTCATCGTTCCGGGCGTCCTGCTCTCCGGGTTTCGGACGAAGCCGGAGAACTGGTGGGACTACCTCGACCGCGCCGAGGCGGCGATCGAACGCGGCTGAGAACGTCGCCGGGGTACCTGGCCGCCGACGATCTGTACGCGCTTCGGTCCGGTGTTCGTCTCGGCCATCAGTCGTCGTCTCCCTCGCTCCACTCGCCGGTGACGACGGGATGCGCGTCGGTCCCGTCGTCGAGCACTACCCGGTCGGCGAGGAACGTCGTGGCTTTGTCAGCGATGCCCGGTGCTTGGACGGTCAGCGCGGCACGACCGATGATCTGCTCGACGACGAACTTCGAGAGGTCGGCGCGTACCTTCGGATCGACGTCGGGCGACTCGATCAGGTCCCGGATGACGCGCACCGCCGAGCCGACGCACCCGAAGATCTCGTGTCGGGTCAGGTCGGCGCCGCGCCGGATCGCCTCGTCGAGCACGTACTTCCTGATGTGCTTCGGTGGCGTGCCGGTGAAGGTGCCGTTCTTGTCGCGCGGCTGGCCTCGGCTCAGTTCCTCCAGGTCCCAGTTTTCCAGTCGCGGGTACCCGGTGGCGTAGAGCGCTTCGAGGTCGGCCATCGAATCCCGACCGCGCCGGGCGAGGCGCTTCATGACCGCGTCCCGGGTGGCTGGCCGCTGTGCCTTGCCGTTGCGTGCTCCAGGTCGTGCGGGCATGTCAGACCTCGTTCCAGAGTGATGTTCCGTCGGAGACGAGCCGCAGGATCTGGCCGGCCGTCAGCGTCTTGGACGTGGCGCCGTCGATCGTGTCGGTCCCGGCGCGCTGCACCGTCACGTCGTTCGCCGAGCCGGCCTTGTTCTTGACGATGTACTGCTTGCCGTTGGGCACGGCGGACGCCGCCGGCAGGGTCACCGTGCGGGCGGCGGCCGACGCGTCGACCACGTTCACGAGGTCGAGCAGGCCGACGGTGAAGCTCGACGAGCGCGCCTGGACGTCATTGGTGAGCCCCTTGTTGAACCGGTCGACGCTCGGCTGTGTGGCGCTGGCGTGCAACGAGAAGTTGCCGCCGGTATTGGTCTGGGCCAGGTTGCCGAGCAGTCGGAGCCGGGCCGCCGACGCCCCGGAGCGGAACCCGACGCCGGTGTGGCCGGTGCTGTGGTTGCGGGCGACGGTCATATCGGCGCTGGCCGCGACAACGCCGTCGATCGCGCAGCCGGTCACGAAGTTGTCGATGATGGACCCGTACTGCGAGGCGGCGTAGATCCCGTTTCCCGCCCCGGCGTCGACCCGGCACCCGGCGACGGCCAGGCGGGCGCCGGAGGCTTCGATGCCGCCGTTCGTCGCCCCGTTGCCGCGCGCCCCGCTGACCGTGACCCGAGTCAGCGACACGTCGTCGGCCGACACGCGCACGCCCGACTTGACCGGCCCGACGACCCGCACGTCGGTGAGCCGGCTGCGCGGTGACGTCGAGGCGATCTCGACGCCGTGGGTGGTGCCGGTCTGCGTCGAGCAGTCGAGCGTGACGTTCGTCAGCGACGTGTCGGGGGCGTTGGTGAGGTACACGCCGTGGAGGTCGCGCACCTGCACCGCCGACGCGGTGACGAGCCCTCGGCACTGGCCGCCCATGAACGAGCAGTCCGCCGACTCGCGCAGCGTGCCCAGCGTGTCGTCCCGCTCGACGTAGATGTAGCCGCCGCCAGCCGTCGACAGCGTGAAGTCGCTCATGATGACGCGGCGCGCGCCGGTCCAGTTGACCGCGTAGTCGTTCTGCGCGCCTGTCGACACGAGCCCGGTCACGGTGACGTCGTCGCACAGATATACAGAGACGGCGTGCTCGGGCACGTGCGCGTTGACGGCGGCCAGGACGTGATGCCCGGAGTAGCCGCGCGGGCCCTGGCCCTTGGTGAAGTTGGCGACCTGGACGCCGTACCAGCCACCGGTCGCGCCGCGCGTGCCGGCCTCGACGGTGATGTCGGTGATGACGGCGTGCTCGGAGTCGTCGACGCGGATGGCGCAGAACGTGCAGTCCGACGCCCACAGCCGCGACAGCTTCATCCCGTCCGACCAGCGGACATAGATACCGTGCCGGTCGGCGGTCGCTCCTGAGTCGTCGCCGTGGCCCTGGATGCGCAGGTTCGACACGCGTACGCCGGTCAGCGGCGCGTTCGACGTGCCGGTGACGGAGACGATGTGCTTGCCGGCGGCGGGGGAGTCGAGCGCGAGGACGGTGCTGCTGCCCTGGCCGACCAGCGACACGTTCGACGCCGTGATGCTCAGCGTGTTCGACAGCGGGAAACGGCCGGACGGCACTACGACACAGCCGCCGGTGGGCCGCTCGGACGCGGCGTCGATGGCTGCCTGAATCGCGGCGTGCGGATCGCCGTCGAGGTCGCCGTACACGCGCGGGTCGAACTCGGGGCGGATGCGCTGTGCCGCCTCTTCCAGCCAGCCCTCGACGAGCGTCGAGGCGATCGCGGCGGGGTAGTTCGGGAACACCTTGCCGCTAGCCACGGTCGGCCTCGGCGATCTCTTCGCGGATGTACCAGCCGAGGTCCCGCCGTCCGACCTGCGTGTAGACCTCGGCGAACTGGGTGTAGAAGTCGCGCTGGTGTTCGGCGGGCGTCACCTGCGCGAAGTCGGCCAGGGATTCGTCCATCCGCTCGACGGCCTCGTGCAGCGCGACGAGCTGCCTCCGCCGGGCGTTCAGGTCCCGCAGCTTCGCCCGGGCCTTGGCCGGCGTCAGCGTGCCGCGCCTGACCCGCGCGGTCAGGTTCTCGATCTCGTCGATCAGGCCGGGGGTGTCCTCGTCGATCGTGGACTCACCTCGGATCGCCTGCATGATTTCGGCGTGCTGCTCGTCGCGGACGGCCAGCTGCGCGCGGTAGATCTCGGCGTGCTTGTCGCTCCATTCGCGGGTCGCCCGTGCGACGGCGCGCTGCAGAACTCGCCGTTCGTCGCGGCTGATCCGCAGTTCGCCAGCGTCGGCGGCCAGCTCCTGCATCTGGCCGAGGTCGCTGATCGAGACGTCGAGGACGTTGAGCCCTTCATAGGTCGGTGCCATCACGCACCGCCGTTCAGGACCGCGCCGCCGTTGAGGACGCTGGTCAGCTTGGCGACCTCGGGCGTCGGCGCGTTGAGGTCGGTGTCCCGTTCCTCGGCCCGCTGGATCTCCCGCCGGCACGCGTGGATCGCCTCGGACAGCTCTTCGAGGGCCGCCATCCGGTCACCGACCGGCGAGTGCCTGTGTCGCATCGTTCCTCCTGCTCCTGCTCCTGCTCCTGCTCCTGGTCGGGCTGAGCGCCGCTCGGATGAGGTCGCGCAGCACCTGCGATCGGTTGCCGCCGCGCCGCGCGGCGAGGAAGTCGAGCGTCGCGAGGTCGGCGGGCGACAGCCGGAACCGCACCGCGTCCGGCACCTCGGGCAGAGCGCCACGTGCTCCCACGGCACCCTCCTTAACCGGTTAAGTCACGGGCAAGTCTGAGCCACAAGATCGAGAAAAGCTAGGGCTGACCGCAGGTCAGAGGGCGGCAGCGGACACGTACCGCTGCCGCCCCGGAGGAACCGCCGAGCCGAGCCCCGACGCGGATGTCACCGTCGGGCTCGGCGTACCCGCTCAGCGCCGCAGGTACGTCAGCACCGTGAAGCAGAGCCCGATGGTCACCGCGAACGTGCTCGCTGCCCATACCGTCGCGATGTCCGGCGGGCAGCCGAGCAGCAGCGCGAGCCCGAACGCGATCGCACCGAGCACGAGCGCGAAGAGCAGGACGAAGCAGATTTCCGTGGGCCGGCTCATGGGCGCCGGTGGATTCGAAGCGGCCACAGGCCACCTCCTTCGAGATCGGCGACCTCGACCGGCACCTTCGGCGGCACGACACGACTTGCCCCGATAACTTGTAACGAGGCAAGTCGTGTCGTTACCGTTCAGGGGTCCGGGCCTGGTGACACAGGGCCGGACCCAGGTGGCGATCTCGGTCGCATCTGGTTTCATCTGAGCGGGACGATGCCGACAGGCATCGTCCCGTGGTGCTTCTCCGGTCGCCCGACAGCCTATGCGCGGAGAGCGACGATCGGCAAACGAAACCGGCCATCGATCGGCGTTTCAATTACCCTGTATCCCTTACTCCTACTAGGTTTCTGTTAGGTAAGCCGTCCACGGGTAAGGGTCTCGGCTTCGGAGTTTTAATAACACAGGGTCACATTCTGAGTGATTCAATTTGATCTTGCCTAGCAAGGGGCAACCGGATTGACGTCCGTCCCGCCGCTACGCTCGGTCGCGGCCGGCGAGTGCCAAGCGGCTCCGTCAGTGAACCGCGTTGAAGCGCCTCGTGTCCGTTAAAGCCCCGCCGTCTGTCCTCGATCTGACAGGCGGATTCGTCACCATCGCTAGATCAACAGTGTCTAAGCACACTTGGGACTGGTGACCGGGCCCGGCACCACCATCGGGATCCGGCCCAGCTGTGCGGCCCGGTGCAGGGTCTGCCGGGAACCGCTGCGCCGCGCGGCCTCGACGACGACCGTGCCGGCCGACAGGGCCGCGATGACCCTGTTGCGCACGAGGAAGCGCACCCGGTGCGGCGGGGATCCCGGCGGCCACTCGGTGAGCAGCAGCCCGCTCTCGCCGATCTGTTCGAAGAGACCGGTGTTGCTCACCGGGTAGGGCCGGTCGATGCCGCACGCGAGCACCGCCACCGTGCGACCGCCGGCGTTCAGGGCGGCACGATGGGCCGCGGCGTCGATGCCGAGCGCGCCGCCGGAGACCACCGTCCAGTCGTGGGCGGCCAGCGCGTGCGCGAGGTCCCCGGCGACGAACTCGCCGTACGACGTGGCCGCCCGCGCCCCGACGATCGCCACGGACCGCTGCAGGGTGTCGGCGAGCGGCAGGGCACCCCGCGCCCACAGCGTCAACGGCGGGTCGGTGTCGCGCTCGACCGGCGCACCGGTGTGCACGCGGCTGATCCGGGCGAGGTCGGCCAGCGACTGCGGCCAGTCGGCGTCGTCGGGGCAGGTGATCCGTGCGCCGAGGCGGTCGGCTTCGGCGGTGAGGCGTTCGGTGTGACGGGCGATCGACTCGGGTGTGAGAGCGCTGCCGAGGCGGGCGGTCATCGCGCCGGTGAGCGTCTCGGAGAGCCGGCCGGCGCAGGCGCGTTCGAGGGTGTGGACGGGGCCGGTCGCGCGCACCAGTTCGCCGATCTCGCGGTTGCCGGGCTCCGCCAGCGATCCGAGCGCCAGCCAGGCGATTCTGCGGTCGGTCATCGATCCTCCAACGGTGCTCATCGCGGGGTGCCCCTTCGTAGTTCGACCGCCTCGCCGACGTCGCCGGCGTCGGGCACGGTGCGGCCGTCGAGGTCGGCCATGGTCCACGCCACCCGCACGGTCCGCTGGAACCCGCGGGCCGACAGCAGGCCCAGGTCCGACTCGCGCACCAGCGGCTTGGTCACCACGCCGGGCAGCCGGAACCGCGACCCGCGCAGCACCTGGTCGTGAACGGCCGCGTTGGACGACCCCCAGCGGGACTGCGCGGCGGCCCGGGCGGCGGCCACCCGTGCGGCCACGGCGGTGGACGGCTCGCCGGTGACGTCGTCGAGCAGCGCCGACACCCGAACGGCGTGCAACATCACCCGCAGGTCCACCCGGTCGAGCAGCGGCCCGGAGAGCCGGGACAGGTACCGGCGCCGCCGCAACGGCGGGCACTCGCACAGGTGATCGCCCCCGGGTTTCGCGCAGGGACACGGATTCGCGGCCAGAACGAGCTGGATGCGGGCCGGATACACGGTCTGCGCACGGGCCCGGTTGATCCGCACGAGCCCGTCCTCCAGCGGCTGGCGCAGCGCTTCCAACGCGGCGACGGCGAACTCCGGCGCCTCGTCCATGAACAGCACACCCCGGTGGGCGAGCGATACGGTGCCGGGCCGCGGAACGCCCGACCCGCCGCCGATCAGCGCCGCCACCGAGGTCGTGTGGTGCGGTGCCTGGAACGGCGGCCGCCGCATCAGCGGGCTCCCGGAGGGCAGCGCGCCGGCGAGCGAGTGCACGGCGGTGACCTCCAGCGCCGCCTCGTCGTCGAGCGCCGGCAGAACGGTCGGCAGCCGCTGCGCCAGCATCGTCTTGCCGGCGCCGGGCGGCCCGAACAGCGCCACGTTGTGCCCGCCGGCGGCGGCCAGTTCGATGGCGCGGCGGCCGCGTTCCTGACCGAGCACGTGGCTCAGGTCGGGACCGGCGGGCGGGACGGCGGCGGCGGGCTCCTCCGGATCGAGCAGCGGCCCGCCGGAACGCAGGAAGTCGATCAGTCGCCGCAACGTGTCCGTGGCCTTGACGACGATGCCCGGGATGAGCCGCGCCTCCAGGGCGTTGCCGGCGGGGACGACGGCGTACCGCAGCCCGGCCCGCATCGCGGCGAGCACGGCCGGCAGCACGCCCCGCACCGGCCGCACCGCGCCGTCGAGCCCCAACTCGCCCAGGATCACCGTGTCGCGCAACGGATCCAGCGGCAGCGTGCCGCACGCGGCGAGCATCGACACGGCGACCGCCAGGTCGAACGACGACCCGTGCTTGGGCAGGTTGGCCGGGCGCAGGTTGACGGTGATCCGCCGCTGCGGCCAGCTCTCGCCGGAGTTGACCACGGCGGCGCGGACCCGGTCGCGGGACTGGCTCAGCGCGGTGTCGGGCAGCCCGGAGAAGATCACCGTGGGTAGCCCGTCGGCGACGTCGCTCTCCACGATCACGACCTGCCCGACCATGCCCACCAGCGCGACGGCGCGCACCTCGGCGTAGCCCATCTCAGAACGCCCCGCGCACGTGGTCGACCAGCGCCCGCCCGCGCAACGGCCGCCACACGCTCACCACGTCGAACCGCACGTCGACCCGGCCGGGCCGGTGCTCGGCGAGCCAGAGCGAGGCCAGCCGGCGCAGCCGCTCGACCTTGTCCGGCACGAGCGCCTCGACGGGTGCGCCGAACCGGCCGGAGCGCCGCGTCTTCACCTCGACGAAGACGATCGTGTCGCCGTCGCGGCACACGAGGTCGACCTCGCCCTCGGCGCAGCGCCAGTTGCGCTCGAGCACCCACATGCCCGCCTCGGCCGTGAGGTAGGCGACGGCTCGTCGCTCTCCGTATGCCCCGACCGCGTTCTTGACCGACGTCATGTGCCGAGAGTCGACGGCGCAATCCGTTGGTACAACGCGCCGATGATCCACATGTGGACAGCGGGGGCGGTTGTGGACGGGGTGGCGGTAACGCTCACGATCTGTTACGGCAACGCCGGGGAAACACCGGATGTCCAGGATGTTCGGCATGCTGCTGCAACGGGTGCTGCTGCGCCTGCCGGACCGCCCCGGGTCGCTGGGCCGCGTCACGATGCTGATGGGCCGGCTCGGGGTCGACATCCACCAGGTCCGGGTGCTGGCGCGCGACGGCGCGCACGCCACCGACGAGTTCGTGGTGGCGGTGCCGGGTCCGGTGGTCGGCGGCTGCCTGGTGGAGCTGCTGGAGGAGGTGGAGGACGTGCGCGTGCTCGGCACCTGGCCGGTGGAGGAGTCCGACGACGAGTGGTGGCCGACGCCCGAGAAAAAGGCGGCCCCCGCCTGACTAGCGCAGCGTCCGGAGGCGGGTCACGGCCGCGTCCAGCACCTCGTCCTTCTTGCAGAACGCGAACCGCACGAGCCGTCGCCCCTCGTCGGCGTGGTCGTAGAAAACCTGTGTGGGAACGCCCACGACGCCGCAGCGTTCGGGTAGCGAGCGGCAGAACTCGACCCCGTCGGTGCCGCCGAGCGGCGTGATGTCGACGGTGACGAAGTAGGTGCCCTCGGGGGTGAACACCTCGAAGCCGGCCTCGCGCAGCCCCGCGCAGAGCCGGTCCCGCTTGCCCTGCAGGGCCAGCCGCGCGGACTCCACGTACTCGGGCCCGAGCCCCAGGGCGACGGCGACGGCCGGCTGCAGCGGCCCCGCGTTGACGAACGTCAGGAACTGCTTGACCCGCATCAGCGCGGAGACCAGCGGCGCCGGCCCGCTCGCCCAGCCGATCTTCCAGCCCGTGCACGAGAACGTCTTCCCCGCGGAGGAGATCCGCAGCGTGCGCTCCCACATGCCGGGCAGGGTCGCCAGCGGCACATGTTCCCCGTCGAAGGTCTGGTGCTCGTAGACCTCGTCGGTGACGGCGAGAACGTCGTGCTCACGGCAGGCGTTCGAGATGATCTCCAACTCGGAACGGGTGAAGACCTTGCCGGTCGGGTTGTGCGGCGAGTTGAGGAGGACCATGCGGGTACGCGGGCCGAAGGCCGCGCGGAACTCCCCGGGGTCGAACGCGTAACGCCCGTCCGCGGGCCGCAGCGTGACCGGCCGGCGCACGGCACCGGCGAGCGCGATCGAGGCGGCGTAGGAGTCGTAGTAGGGCTCGAAGCAGACGACCTCGTCGCCCGGCTCGCACAGCGCGAGGATCGCGGCGGCGATCGCCTCCGTCGCCCCGGCCGTGACGACGATCTGCCCGTCGGGGTCGTAGTCCAGCCCCCAGTAGGCCTTCTGCTGGGCGGAGAGCGCCTGGCGCAGCTCGGGCACCCCGGGGCCGGGCGGGTACTGGTTGCGACCGTCGTGGATCGCCCGCGCGGCCGCGTCGAGCATCTCGCGCGGGCCGTCGGTGTCCGGGAAACCCTGGCCGAGGTTGATCGACCCGGTGCGGACCGCGAGCGCGGACATCTCGGCGAAGATCGTCGTCCCGAACGGGCGCATCCGCGCCACCAGTGGATCGCCCATGAAGACAGACTAAGTCGTGTCTCGAAGTGGCTGGCCGGCCTGCGGCGGACTCAGACGCCGCTCGACCGACCACTTCGAGACGCGACTTTGCGTCCCAGGATGGGGAGGTATCGGGCCAGGACGTCCCCGGTGGGTAGCGGGGGCGGCGCCCATCACCTACGGTGCAGGACCGTGGAGCCACATCGCAGGTACTCGGACGACGACCAGACCTGGTACGGCGGCGAGTGGGACGCCGGTCGCCGGGGCGGGGCGGGTGCTCCCGAGCCGCGTTCGAGCGACGACCGTCCCGCCTGGGCCACGACGTCGGGCTCCTTCGACACCCTCGGACCCCGTTCGGGTGAACCGCTGCCGCCGCTGCCCGGTGACTCCGGCCCGAGCACCGATCCGGGGGAGACGTCCCGGCGCACGGTCGAGTCGATCGACGTGGGGCCGCTGCGCCGGCCGCAGCCGAGCGGCGAGTTCCGGGCGTTCGGTGACCCGGAGCCGACCTCCACGCCCCCGCGCGACTACCCGTCCTCGGCGCCGTCCCGCGAGTATCCGGGCGAGTACGAGCCGGAGCCCGCGTCGAACGTCTCCGCCGCGCCCACCGGCCCGGTTCTCGCGGCGCCGAGCCTCGCCGCCTACGGGCCTGGCGCGGGTACCACGTACGGCACGCCGCCGCCGAGCGCGTTCAACGCCCCGACCAGCGCGGTCAACATGGTGGGCGGCGTCGGCGGGCAGAACGTCTATCAGACGAAGAAGACCGGGCTGCAGCTCGGCATCGCGGTGCTGGTCGTGCTCTTCGAGATTCCGGCGCTGCTGGTGCTCTTCTCCTCGATCATGAGCGACGTGATGATCATCCCGGGGACGATCTCCGGGGTGTTCCTGGTGGCGGGGCTGCCGCCGTTCGGGGCCGGGGTCTACGGGCTGCTGAGCGGAGCGGCCTCGGGCGCGGGCGGGCTGCGGCTGTGGGGCCGAACGCCACTGGCGTACCTGCCCGTCGGGATCGTCCTGTTCCTCTGCGCCGCCCTGGCAGCGGGCTGACCAGCCGATTAATCGCCCCAGCGGCGCGCGGCGTACACTTTACGACCGGCGACCACCTTGTGTGGTCGACCTCGCGCGCCCTTCCCCATCCGCACGGGTGGAGACGGCGGTCCCCTTGGTCCCGGTGCACTTCACGCAGCGGGTAAGCGTGGCCGACGACCGGGCGCCAGGGCGACGGGCAACGGGTCCGTCGCGACAACCAGGGCCACCCGAGGAGCACCACCATGGCAGTGTCCATGCGCGAACTGCTGGAGAACGGCGTCCACTTCGGACACCAGACCCGGCGGTGGAACCCGAAGATGAAGCGCTTCATCTTCACCGAGCGTAACGGCATCTACATCATCGACCTGCGCCAGACGCTCGACTACATCGAGAAGGCCTACGACTTCATCCGTGGCACCGTCGCCGAGGGTGGGCACATCCTCTTCGTCGGCACGAAGAAGCAGGCCCAGGAGGCGATCGCCGAGCAGGCGACCCGCGTCGGCCAGCCCTACGTCAACCACCGCTGGCTCGGCGGCATGCTGACCAACTTCCAGACGGTCTACAAGCGGCTGCAGCGGATGAAGGAGCTGGAGTCGATCGACCTGACCGGCACGGCGGTGGGTTACACCAAGAAGGAGACCCTCCAGCTGTCGCGGGAGAAGGACAAGCTGTCCCGCACGCTGGGCGGCCTTCGTGACATGCAGAAGGTGCCGTCGGCGATCTGGGTCGTCGACACCAAGAAGGAGCACATCGCCGTCGACGAGGCCCGCAAGCTGGGCATCCCGGTGATCGCGGTGCTCGACACCAACTGCGACCCCGACGAGGTCGACTTCCCGATCCCGGGCAACGACGACGCGATCCGCGCCGCCGCGCTGCTGACCCGCGTGGTCGCCGACGCCGTCGCGGACGGCCTGATCGCCCGTTCCGGCAAGCACGCCCGCACCAGCGGCGCCGACGAGAAGCCCGAGCCGGGCACCGTCGCCGCCGGCGAGCCGCTTCCGGAGTGGGAGCGCGAGCTGCTCGAAGGCACGAAGACCGAGGAACCGGCCACCGCCTGACCTGACGTCGCGATCCCCGCCCGTTCGACCGGCGGGTGGGGATCTGCCGTCGGAACCGTCCGATTCGAAGAGAGAGTCATGAGCAACTTCACTGCCGCGGACGTCAAGAAGCTCCGCGACCTCACCGGTGCCGGCATGATGGACTGCAAGAAGGCGCTGACCGAGGCCGAGGGTGACTTCGACAAGGCCGTCGAGATCCTGCGGATCAAGGGTGCCAAGGACGTCGGCAAGCGCGCCGGCCGGACCGCCGCCAACGGGCTGGTGGCCCACGCCGGCAACACCCTTCTCGAACTCAACTGCGAGACCGACTTCGTCGCCAAGAACGCCGACTTCGTGGCGCTGGCGCAGCGGCTCGCCGAGCACGTGGACACCACCAAGCCGGCCGACGTCGCGTCGCTGCTCGGCTCCACGCTCGCCGACGGGCGCACCGTCGCCGAGACCGTCGACGCCGAGTCGGCCCGGATCGGCGAGAAGCTCGTCGTCAACCGGTTCGAGGTGCTCGACGGCAACCTCGCGGTGTACATGCACCGCAAGGACCCGTCGCTGCCCCCGGCCGTCGGGGTCGCCGTGGCGTTCGCCGGCAAGGACGACGAGGCCGCCGTCGCCGACGCGCGCGGCGTGGCCATGCAGATCGCCGCGATGCGGCCCAAGTGGGTCACCCGCGACGAGGTTCCGGCCGAGATCGTCGAGTCGGAGCGGCGCATCGCCGAGCAGACCGCCCGCGAAGAGGGCAAGCCCGAGCAGGCGATCTCGAAGATCACCGAGGGTCGCGTGGGCGCGTTCTTCAAGGACTTCGTCCTCGTGGAGCAGCCGTCGGTGACCGACAACAAGAAGACGGTCGGCAAGGTCCTCGAGGAGGCCGGCATCACCGTCACCCGGTTCGTCCGGTTCGAGGTCGGCCAGGCCTGATAGCTGGTGGAGGGGGTCGCCACGTCCGGTCACCGGGCGGCCGCGGCCCCCTCGTCGTAGGTTGTTGACGACCGGGAACCGACAGGAGAGGGCCGAGGATGGAATACAGTTCCGCCACGATCACTGACCACGTCCGGCGCCGGGTGGTCCTGAAGCTGTCGGGTGAGGTGTTCGGTGGCGGAGCCGTCGGCGTCGACCCCAACGTCGTGCGCTCGATCGCCGCGCAGATCGCGAGCGTGGTGCGCACCGGCATCCAGGTAGCCGTGGTGATCGGTGGCGGTAACTTCTTCCGCGGCGCCGAGCTGCAGCGCGCCGGGATCGACCGGGCCCGCGGCGACTACATGGGCATGCTCGGCACGGTCATGAACTGCCTGGCCCTCCAGGACTTCCTGGAGAAGGAGGGCATCGACACCCGGGTCCAGTCGGCCATCTCGATGGCGCAGGTCGCCGAGCCCTACATTCCGCGCCGTGCCATCCGGCACCTGGAGAAGGGCCGCGTCGTGATCTTCGGCGCCGGCGCCGGGATGCCCTACTTCTCCACCGACACCGTGGCGGCCCAGCGTGCGCTGGAGATCCACGCCGACGCGGTGCTGATGAGCAAGAACGGCGTAGACGGGGTGTACACCGCCGACCCGCGCACGGATCCCGACGCCCAGAAGCTGGACAACGTGACGTTCTCCGAGGCGCTGCGCCAGGGCCTGCGGGTCGTGGACGCGGCCGCGTTCAGCCTCTGCATGGACAACGGTCTACCCATGGTGGTTTTCGCGGCCGAGGGTACCGACACCATCATGCGCGCCGTCAGTGGTGAGAAAATCGGAACACTCATCACCACCGCGTGACCAAACGTCCACACGAGTCAGAAGGAGGCGACGGACCGAGTGATCGACGACACTCTTCTCGAAGCCGAGGAGAAGATGGAGCGGGCGATCGAGCACGCCAAGGAGGAGTTCGCCGCCATCCGCACCGGGCGGGCGAACGCCGGCATGTTCTCGAAGATCGTCATTGACTACTACGGATCGCCGACGCCGCTGCCGCAGATGGCGTCCATCGGGACCCCGGAGCCCCGGATGGCGATCATCAAGCCGTACGACGCGTCGCAGCTGTCCGCCATGGAGAAGGCCATCCGCGACTCCGACCTCGGCGTCAACCCCTCCAACGAGGGCAGCCAGCTGCGGATCGTGCTTCCCCAGATGACGGAGGAGCGCCGCCGGGAGATGATCAAAGTCGCCCGGCACAAGGGCGAGGACGCCAAGGTGGCGATCCGTAACGTCCGGCGCAAGGCCAAGGAAGAGCTGGACCGGATCGTGCGCGACGGCGAGGCCGGTGAGGACGACGGCCGCCGCGCCGAGAAGGAGTTGGACGACGTCACGCACCGGTACGTCGCCAACGTCGACGAACTGTTGAAGCACAAGGAAGCGGAGCTTCTCGAGGTCTGATGCGCCCGTCCGATCCCGCTCCTGAGCGCCCGCCGCCGTCCCTTCGCGCGGCCCATCGGGCGCGGCACTCCCATGCCGCGCCCGAACCGGACTTCGAGCCCGAGGGGCGCCGGACGGGACGCAACTGGGCGTCGAACGGCTATTCCGAGAACGGCTACGCGTCGGAGACGACGGGGTTCGCGGCCGAGACCGAGGAGCTGTACTCGCGTCGCGAGGCCGCGGAGCGCTTCCGCGACCCCGACCCGGCGGCGGAGCGTTACCCCGACCCGGCCGCGGAGCGATATCAGGATCCGGCAGAGGCGCGGACCGTGGTGCAGCCGGCGGTGCGGGTCTCGGCTGAGCCCGGGGAGCCGCCGGCGTACGAGGAGCCGGCCCCGGAGTCGGTGCCGCACGCGGCACCCGCGGAGAAGAAGAGCCGGGCCGGGCGCGACCTGCCGGCGGCGTTCGGGGTGGCGGTCGTGCTCGGCGGCGGCACACTGGCGGCGCTGCTGCTGTTCAAGCCGGCGTTCTACGTGATCGTCTTTGCCGCGGTGCTGGTCGCGACGTGGGAGATGGTGCGCGCGATCCACACCAGCGGTCCGAAGCCGCCGATGTTGCCGCTGCTGCTGGGCGGGCCGGCGATGGTCGGGCTGACCGTGCTGGGCGGCGCGGACGCGGTGCTGTACGGGCTGCTGGGCACCGTGATCGCGATCTTCGTGTGGCGGCTCGGCGACGGGCCCGAGCACTACAACCGGGACGTCGTTCCCGGGCTGCTCGTGGCGATGTACGTGCCGTTCCTGGGCTGCTTCGTCGCGCTGCTGATCGACCCGCCGGACGGGCACTGGCGGGTGATCGCGACGCTCGTCACCGTCGTGCTGTCGGACACCGGCGGCTACGTGGCCGGGGTGTTCCTGGGCAAGCATCCGATGGCGCCGCGGGTGAGCCCGAAGAAGTCCTGGGAGGGCTTCGGGGGTTCGCTGCTGGCCAGCGGTGTCGGGGCCGCCCTGATGCTGTTCTTCATGTTCGACGTGCCCTGGTGGGGCGGCCTGCTGTTCGGGGTCGCGGTGGCGGCCTCGGCCACGCTCGGGGACCTCGCCGAGTCGTTGCTCAAGCGCGATCTCGGAATCAAGGACATGAGTAGCCTGCTGCCGGGCCACGGGGGCCTGATGGACCGGCTGGACTCGATCCTGTTCGCCGCTCCGGTGGCGTACGGCCTGCTCATGCTGCTGGCGTCACCCGGCTGAACGGACCATCCGTGCGTGCCGGGCGCACGGACTCTGCACCGGGGCTTCGACGTGGGACACTGGTAAACGTCATGACTACGATGCCCGAACTTACCGGTTCATCCGCTCTTCCACTGGTTCCCGCCCGCTCGGGCCCGCGCCGTGCCGCGCCTCCGAGGCACCTCGCCGACCTCGACCCCGCCGAGCGGCGGCAGGCGGTGAAGGACCTCGGCGAGCGTGAGTTCCGTGCGGGCCAGTTGTCGACCCACTACTTCGGCCGCCTCGTGCGCGACCCGGCGGAGATGACCGACCTGCCGGCCGCCAGTCGGGAGCGGATCGCGGGCGCGCTGCTGCCCTCGTTGCTGACGCCGGTGCGCGAGCTGGCGTGCGACGGCGGTGCCACCCGGAAGAACCTGTGGCGCCTGCACGACGGCGCGCTGGTGGAGAGCGTCCTGATGGGCTACCCGGACCGGGTCACGGTCTGCATCTCCAGCCAGGCGGGCTGCGGGATGGCGTGCCCGTTCTGCGCCACCGGGCAGGCCGGCCTGACGCGCAACCTGTCGACGGCGGAGATCGTGGACCAGGTGGTGTGGTTCGCCGGCGAGACGGCGCGCGGCGCGCTGCCCGGCTGCCCGGACCGGCTGTCCCGGGTGGTCTTCATGGGCATGGGCGAGCCGCTGGCCAACTACAACCGGGTGATCGCGGCGATCCGCCGGCTGACCGATCCGGCCCCGGACGGGCTGGGCCTGTCCCAGCGGCACATCACGGTCTCGACCGTCGGCCTGGTGCCGGCGATGCGCAAGTTGGCCGACGAGGATTTGTCGGTGACGCTGGCGCTGTCGTTGCACGCGCCGGACGACGAGCTGCGCGACGAACTGGTTCCGGTCAACCAGCGGTGGAAGGTGGCGGAGGTTCTCGACGCCGCGGACGAATATGCGCGCCGCACGGGACGGCGGGTTTCGATCGAGTACGCGATGATCAGGGACGTGAACGACCACCCCTGGCGCGCCGACCTGTTGGGCCGCCTGCTGTCCGGCCGATTGGCGCACGTCAACCTGATCCCGCTCAACCCGACGCCGGGCAGCCGGTGGGACGCGAGCCCCAAGGACGTCGAACGCGAGTTCGCGCGTAGGCTGCGTGCGGCCGGGGTGGCGACGACGGTCCGGGACACCCGGGGCCGGGAGATCGACGGTGCCTGCGGTCAGCTCGCAGCCGCGGAGGAAATGTCATGACTTTCACCTGGTCGTCCGGTTGGGAAACGGAACGTGAACTTGCGTTCCACCGGGCGTGGACTCAGGGTGGCATCATGCGCGCGAGGGTTGTGTCGGTGCGCCGCGACGACGGCGGTGTTCGGGACACATCGATCGACTGCGTGGGGGCGACGCGGCCGAGCGTCGCCGGGCGAGGGAACCAGGAGTCACAGTGACGAGTCAGGGCCAGCGGTTCCGACGGCGGGCGCTGCGTCGTGGATACAAGGTGGACGAGGTCGACGCGTTTCTTGACCGCGTCGAGGCGACTCTCGCCGGTGATCCGATCGGCGCGCCGGTGACCGCGCAGGAAGTGCACGACGTCGTCTTCCGCGTCCGCTTCGGCGGCTATGACGAGTGGCAGGTGGACCTGCACCTCGACCGCGTCGAGCGCCAGCTGGCCGAGCTGGAGGACCGCGGCGGGTTCAGCCGCGAGCCGCAGCAGCAGCGCGCCGTGGAGCGGGTCCCGTCGGCGGAGCGGATGGCGCCGCCGGACCGGATGGGCCCGCCCGACCGGATGGCGCCGCCGGAGCGCATGGGCCCGCCGGAGCGGATGGGTCCCCCGGACCGGATGGGCCCGCCGCCGGAGCGCATGGGCCCGCCCGAGCGCATGGGGCCGCCGGACCGCATGGGTCCCCCGGACCGGATGGGCCCGCCGGAGCGCATGGGGCCGCCCGAGCGTTCGCTGCCCGCGCCGGCTCGGCCGTCGGCCGCCATGCCGACGTCCGCGCCTCCCGGGTACTCGCGCTACGACGAGCCCACCTACGGCGGGGTCGACAACCCGTACGAGACCACCGGCCGGCGTGCGCGTCCCGACATGACCGCCGAGATCCGGATGAACGAGCCGACTTACGGCGGGCACACCGGCCAGATTCCGGTCGTTCCGCAGCCGCCGGCACGCCCCGGCCCGCCGATGGGCGGCGGCGGTGGTCCGGCCGGCCCCGGGATGCCGCCCGAGGCGCAGCGGCTCGACGTGCTGCGGCGGACGTTCCAGCTGCGGCGCTTCGGCAGCGGGTACGACCGGGCGCAGGTGGACCAGCTCTTCGAGGACCTCATCATGGGCCTTGCCGGGCGGGGGCCGCTGCCGCCGAGCGGGGCGCTCGCGCCCAACCGGTTCGAGCTGGTGCCGGGCGGCTACTTCGAGGCCGAGGTCGACGCCGCGCTGAAGGAGGCGCGCGACATCCTGGGTCGCCGCTGAGTGGACATGGAAAAAGGGCCGTCCGAAAGGGCGGCCCTTTTCGCGTCCGGGTCTCAGGAACGCAGGCCGTTGCGGCGCAGCATCCAGTCGACGATGACGGCCAGCAGCATCAGGCCGGCGATGAGGCCGATCCACACCGACTCGACGCCGGGCTTGTGGTTGCCGAACACCAGCGTCAGCGTGATCAGCGCGCTGACGACGGCGGCGGTGCGGACCAGCCGCAGGTTGGGCTCCTTGTGCTGGTCGGGAGAGGTCACCGGCTCGTTGCCTGCCACGTGCGCGTCCTTTCTACGCCAGAAGTACGGCCCCAGTCTGGCACGCAGGGGTAGCGGCCACCCCGCCGCCCCGTGAACGCGCTGCGGTAGCGTCGGTGCGAACGTCGTTCGGGAGGGACAGCACAGTGCGGATCACCGGGACCGGCCACGCCAGCATGCGCATCGACACCCCGGCGGGCAGCATCCTGACCGACCCGTGGGTCAATCCGGCGTACTTCGCCTCGTGGTTCCCGTTCCCGGACAACTCGCAGCTGGACTGGGAGACGCTGGGCGACGTCGACTACCTGTACGTGTCGCACCTGCACCGCGACCACTTCGACGCCGAGCACCTCAAGCGGTTCATCAGCAAGAAGGCGACGGTGCTGCTGCCGGAGTACCCGACGAGCGAGTTGCGCGACGAGTTGGAGGCGCTGGGCTTCACGAAGTTCCTGGCGACGCGTTCCGACCAGGTGCACGAGCTCGACGGCGGCCTGAAGATCATGATCCAGGCGTTGACGAGCCCGACCGACGGGCCGATCGGCGACTCGGCGCTGTGGGTGGAGTACGACGGCGTCCGGCTGCTCAACCAGAACGACGCCCGCCCCACGGACCTGTCGATCTTCGCCGAACTGGGCCACGTGCACGCGCACATGCTGCAGTTCTCCGGCGCGATCTGGTACCCGATGGTCTACGAACTGCCGCAGGCGGCCAGGACGGCGTTCGGCAAGCAGAAGCGGGACCGCCAGTTCGACCGGACGTGGCGTTACATCGACGACCTGAAGGCCTCGCACGTCTTCCCGATCGCCGGGCCGCCCTGCTTCCTGGACGACGAGCTGTGGCAGTTCAACGACATCCACGGCGACGAGGGCAACATCTTCCCGGACCAGCAGGTGTTCATGGAGGAGTACGCCAAGGTCGGCGGCTCGAACGGGGTGGTGCTGCTGCCCGGGACGGTCTCCGAGGTGACGACCGAGGGCTGCACGACGGTGCACCCGGTGCCGGACGTGGCGGAGTTCTTCGCGCGCAAGGAGGAGCACCTGCGCGACTACCAGGCCCGGATGCGGCCGGTGATCGCGGCGGCGAAGGCGTCCTGGAAGCACCCGGAGATCGACGTCCTGAAGGGCATGAAGGAGCGCATCGAGCCGCTCCTCGACGAGTCGATCTACATGGCGAAGGGCGTCGGCGGGCCGGTCCGCTTCGACCTGACCGACGACGCCGGTGAGGTGATCGAGTCGGTCCTGGTGGACTTCCCGGCGAAGGAGGTCCGGCGGGCCGCGGACGAGAAGGTGCGCTACCGCTTCAAGACCGGGCGCGCGCTGATCGAGCACCTGCTGCACATCGACGAGGTGGACTGGGTCAACTCGCTGTTCCTGTCGTGCCGGTTCTCCGCGGCGCGGATCGGGCAGTACAACGAGTTCGTCTACTCGTTCTTCAAGTGCCTCTCGGAGGAACGCCTCCAGTACGCCGAGGGCTGGTACGACGAGCACGAGCGCGCCGTGGAGGCGGAGGACATCACGCTCGACGGGTGGAAGGTGCAGCGGCGCTGCCCGCACCTGAAGGCCGACCTGACCCGGTTCGGGATCGTGGACGGCAACACGCTGACGTGCCAGCTGCACGGGTGGCGCTTCGACCTGCCGTCGGGCCGCTGCCTGACGAGCGTGGGCCACAAGGTCCGGGCCGAGCGGATCGAGCCTCAGGGCGCCTGATATTCCACGCCGAGCCGGGCCGCGACGTCGGCCAGCTCGGCCTCGAAGACCGGGGTGACGTCCGCGATCCCGAAGTGCAGATGCCCGAAGATCTCCAGGGCGACGGCGCCGTAGAGGCGGATCCAGGCGGAGAGGAAGACCTGGAGCGCGCCGACCGGCAGCGGCACCCCGAACTGGTCGAGGAACGGCTGGAGCTGTACCCGTAGCTCCTCGCTGACGTGTTCGGCGATCGGGAAGCGCTGGCGCTGCCACAGCGCGATGAACTCGTTGAGGAACACGGCCGCGAAGCGCATGCCGGCCTCGTGCGACGGCCCGTCCTCGGGGTGCCCGTCCCCGGCCCCGTGTTCGTGCGCGGCGAAGATCTCCGCGAATTCGATCGGATGCGCCTTCGACCAGGTGCGGAAGGCGCGTGCCCCCTGGTACAGCCGCCCGGGGCTGTCGACCGGGCCGGCCTTGTCCATCTCGGCCGCGATGTAGGCGGTGCACTCGTCGGAGAGCTGCGCGCGCAGGTGTTCCATGAGGTCTTCGAGGCTCGGGTAGTAGCGGTACAGCGCGGGTGCCGTCATGCCCATCTCCCGGCTGATCGCCCGCAGGGTCACGGCGGTGGGCCCGTCCGTCACGAGCAGCCGGTGGGCCGTGGTGAGGATCTCCGCCACCGTCGCGGCCCGCAGTCTCTCCCGCCGGCTCGGCCCTGTCGTGGCGGATGTCACGTATACCCCCTTGACTAGAGTGAACGGTGCTGTAAAAGTTTACGGTGTTTACGAGTGCTGATCGTATCACCAGCTTAGGGGGACCGGGAATGTTTGCATGGTGGGGCCGCACGGTCGCACGGGCGAGATGGCAGGTGCTGATCGTGGGCCTCGTGGTCACGGTCGCCGGTGGTGTCTGGGGGCTCGGGCTCTTCGGATCGGTGGTCGGCGGGGGCTTCGAGGACCCCGGCAGCGAGTCGGCCAAGGCGGCCGAGCGCATCGTCGCCGAGGTCGGGCGGCAGGACGCGGACCTCGTCGTCATCTACTCCTCGGACAGCGCCGAGGTGACCGACGCGGCGTTCCGGGACGCGGTCACCGGCACGGTCGGGAAGCTGCGGCAGCACGCCGACGTGGCGGGCGCCGTCTCCTTCTACGACACGCAGTCGCCGGCGTTCGTGTCGCACGACCGGCACGCGACCTTCGTCGCCGTCACGCTCAAGAAGGCGGAGAGCACCGAGCAGTACGACGCGGTCAAGCCGCTGCTCGACGCCCCCGGCCTGCGCACGCAGGTCGCCGGCGGCACCGCGATCCAGGCCGACATCACCGAACGGATCAGCGCCGACATCGCGCGCGCCGAGACGATGTCGATGCCGGTCCTGATCGTGCTGCTGCTGTTCGTCTTCGGCGGGGCCGTCGCGGCGGGGATGCCGATGCTCGTGGGCGGCATCGCGGTGCTGCTGGCGTTCGCGGCGACCCGGGCGCTCACCTACGTCACCGACATCTCGGTCTTCAGCATCAACATCATCACCATGCTGGGCATGGGCCTGGCGATCGACTACGCGCTCTTCATCGTCAGCCGGTTCCGGGAGGAGCTGGCGGGTGGGCGCAGCACCGCGGAGGCGGTCGAGCGCACCCTGGACACCGCCGGCCGCACGGTGTTCGTCTCGGCGGTCACGGTCGCCGTGGCGCTGGCCAGCCTGCTGCTCTTCCCGCAGGTGTTCCTGCGCTCGATGGGGCTCGGCGGGGTCAGCGCCGTTCTGGTCGCGATGCTCGCGTCGGTCACCGTTCTGCCGGCGCTGCTGGCCGTCCTCGGGCCGCGGATCAACGCGCTCAAGGTCCGTCTGCCCCGCCGGTCCGCGCCCGCTTCCACCGGTCTGTGGGAACGCCTCGCGCGTGCCGTCATGCGCCGTCCGCTGCCCGTGATCGCCGGCACGCTCGCCATCCTCACGCTGCTCGCGCTGCCCTTCGCGGGGGCGCAGTTCGGTGGGCCCGACGAGCGGGTGCTGCCCGAGGGCGAGGCCAGCCGGGTCGCCACCGAACGCCTCGCGTCGGACTTCCCGCCCGGTGCCGGAAACACCGTCAAGGTGCTCGTGACCGGCGTGGACGGGGCGGCGGCCGGCGGGTTCGCCGAGAGCGTGAAGGGGCTCGACGGCGTCACCGGTGTGCAGATCACCGCGGCCGAGGGCACCTCGACGGTGCTCGCCGTGGCCTACGACGGGAGTTCCGCCTCGGAGCGGGCGCGCGACATCGTGGCCGGCGTGCGTGATCTGCCGGCCCCGGCCGGCGGCGAGGTGCTGGTCGGCGGCGCCACGGCCGAACTGGTGGACCTGCTCGACAGCCTCACCGAGCGGCTGCCCTGGATGGCGCTGCTGGTCGCGGGCACCACGTTCCTGCTGCTGTTCCTGGCGTTCGGCTCGCTCGTCCTGCCGATCAAGGCCATCGTCATGAACGTCGTCTCGATCGGCGCCTCGTTCGGCGCGGTGGTGTGGGTCTTCCAGGACGGCCACCTGTCGGACTTCCTCGGGTTCACGCCGACCGGGGACCTGGAGGCCACCCAGCTGATCCTGATGCTGGCCATCCTCTTCGGGCTCTCCACGGACTACGAGGTCTTCCTGCTCTCGCGGGTGCGCGAGGAGTGGGACCGCACGCACGACAACGTTCAGGCGGTCGCGGGTGGGCTGCAGCGGACCGGCCGGATCATCACCTCGGCGGCGCTGCTGCTGGTGATCGTGATCGGCGGCTTCGCGACGGGCGGGATCTCGTTCATCAAGATGATCGGCGTCGGCATGATCGTGGCCATCGTGGTGGACGCGACGCTGGTGCGGGCGCTGCTGGTGCCGGCCACGATGCGGCTGCTCGGCCGGGCGAACTGGTGGCTGCCCGGCCCGCTGGACCGGTTCTACAAGCGCTACGGCATCCACGAGGAGCCGCCGGCGCCGGCGACCGAGCCGGCACGGGTGCCCGTCGCCGTCTAAGGTCGCCGGTGTGTTCACCACCGAACGGCTGATCGTGCGGCCCTGGCGTCGCACGGACGAGGACATCGACCGGATCTTCGACATCTACTCGCGCTGGGAGGTGGCCCGCTGGCTCGGGGCCACCCCCAGGGCGATGGCGCAACGCGGCGAGGCGGAACAGGCGGTCGACCGGTGGGAGAGCCGGGCGGCCGCCGATCCGCGTCTGGGGGTCTGGGCGGTGGAGGTGCGCGACACCGGCGTCGTCGCGGGATCGGTGCTCTTCGTCCGGCTGCCCAACGGGGACGGCGAGGTGGAGGTCGGCTGGCACCTGCATCCGGACTCCTGGGGGCACGGCTACGCGACCGAGGCCGCCCGCGCGGTGGTGCGCAACGGCTTCGCGCACGGGATCGACGAGGTGTACGCCGTCGTGCGCCCCGGCAACGACGCCTCGATGGCCGTGTGCCGCCGCCTGGGCATGACGCCGCTGGGCACCACCACCCGCTGGTACGGCGTGGAGTGCGAGGCGTTCCTACTGAAGAACCCCGGGCAGGGCGACCGAGACAGGGCCGTCGAAGGCTGAGGCGGCCTCCAGCGCCTCGGCCGGGTCGGTACCGGGCCACAGGTGGGTCAGCACGAGCCGGCCGACCCCGGCCCGGGCGGCCTGGGCGGCGGCGTCCCGGGCACTGGTGAGCAGCGGGGGCGCCTCGTGCGGATACGTCGCCTCGGCGAGGAACACGTCGGCGTCGCGCGCCAGCTCCACGACGGCGGGATCCGGGCCGGTGTCGCCGGTGTAGGCGAGGGTGCGGCCGTCGGCGGTGAGCCGGATGCCGAGGTTCGGCAGGTGGTGCGGCAGGGCCACAGCATGGGCCGCGAAGGGGCCGAGGTCGAACGCGCCCGCCCCGATCTCGCGGAGGACGCAGCCCGCGGTGACCCACTCGCCGTCCAGCGCGAGAACCGCGTCGAGCGCCCCGGCGGGCGCGTACACGGGCAGCGGCGGCGGTGGCGAGTCGTCCAGCACCCGCGCCCGCAGCAGCGGATTGAGGTCGGCGCAGTGGTCGGGGTGCCCGTGCGTGACGTACACGGCGTCGACCTCGCGCGCCGGCACCGATGCCGGCAGCCGGGGCAGCACGGCGTAGCCGGGATCCACCAGCAGCCGGTATCCGTCGTGTTCGACCAGGTAGCCGCTGCAGGCCTGGCCGGCGGCCGGCCACGCCCCGCATCCGCCCAGCACCGTCACCCGCATCGATCCATCAGACACACCGGACGGCGGCCGCCGCAATGGCAGACCGCCGTCCGGGAGTGGGGGTGGGGCTAGACCGGGCAGGTGCTGCGGAAGTCCGAGATGGCCGTTCCGCTGAAGCTGCAGGCGAAGCTGCTGAAGCGGGTGTCACCCGAGACGAACCGCTTGAACCAGGAGACGGCGCCCTTCGAGACGTTGGCGTCGGCGCTCTGCGGGAAGAAGTGGCTCGCGTTGTTCAGCTCGACGTACGCCTTCTCGGTGGAGCCGAGGCTGTTGTAGAACGGGATCGCGTGCGACGAGACACCGGCGACGGAGTCGCTCTCCCCGCCGAAGATCAGTACCGGGGCGCGCACCTCGGACCAGGTCTTGTCGGAGTGCCACGGCGCCAGCGGCACACCCGCCTTGACGGTCGAACGGCTCGACAGCGCCGACAGCGTTCCGCCGCCGCCCATCGAGTGCCCGAAGACGCCGGTACGGCTGCCGTCGGCCCGCTGGCGAACGGCCGTCGGCGACGACGTGGTCGCCCAGTCGAGCGCGCGCAGGAGCTGCGCACCGCGGCTGGCGGGCTGGTCCAGGGTGCTGTTGGTCTCGATGCCGACGACCACGAAGCCCCACGAGGCGAGGCGCGGGCCCAGCCAGGAGATGCTGGACCACGAGGCGGTGAACCCGGGAGAGCCGGCGAGGACGGGGTAGGTGCCGGCCGTCGTCGGGTAGTACACCCGGCCGCCGCCGAAGCCGCTGGCGTTGGTGATCGCCGCCGAGGTGGTGGCGAAGCTGCCGTTCCCGGTGATGTTGGCGGACGTGGGGGCCTGGCCGATCTCGTCGGCGAACGCGGACGGTGCGACGACGACGCCGACCGCGCCGAGCGCGAGGGTCATGCCGGCGATGCCGAGCGTCCAGGCGCGGCGGAACCGCCTGGGTTTCCGGACTTCCTGCTGAGTGTGCACGTCGCTCCTTGGGGGTGAGGAGGATGTGTGGGATGCGGCAAACTGTCCCGTGTTACGGCGTTGTTACGCATCGGCAGAATCACCAGTGCCGAATCGGTAATAGATCGCTATCGATATCTATTCACGGTTGTGCGCTGACGCGCTGGGCCGTAGGCGACAATGGGGCCGTGACTCGTCGTGACATCGTGCTGCTCGGCTCGACCGGTTCCATCGGCACGCAGGCCCTGGACGTCGTGCGGGACAACCCGGATCGGTTCCGCGTCGTGGGGCTGGGGGCGGGCGGCGGCAACGTCGACCTGCTCGCCGCGCAGGCGCTGGAGTTCGGTGTGGACGTGGTGGGCATCGCCCGCGCCACCGCCGCACAGGACCTTCAGCTCGCCATCTACGCGCAGGCGCAGAAGCGCGGATACGCCGAGGGGCGCTACCCGATACCCAAGATCGTCACGGGGCCCGACGCGATGACGCGGCTCGCCGAGTGGGAGTGCGACATCGTGCTGAACGGCGTCGTCGGCTCGCTGGGGCTCGCACCCACGCTGGCCGCGCTGCGCGCCGGGCGTTCCCTCGCGCTGGCGAACAAGGAGTCGCTCGTGGCCGGCGGCCCGCTCGTGAAGGCCGCGCTCCAGCGGCCGGGGCAGATCGTGCCGGTCGACTCCGAGCACTCCGCCCTCACGCAGTGCCTCCGCGCGGGCGCCCCGGCCGAGGTCCGCAAGCTGATCCTCACCGCGAGCGGCGGTCCCTTCCGCGGCCGCAGCCGCGACCAGCTCACCGACGTCACCCCCGAACAGGCGCTCGCCCACCCCACCTGGAACATGGGCCCGGTCATCACGATCAACAGCGCCACGCTGGTCAACAAGGCGCTCGAGGTGATCGAGGCGCACGAGCTGTACGGCATCCCCTACGACGACATCGAGGTCACCGTCCACCCGCAGTCGATGATCCACTCGATGGTGGAGTTCGCCGACGGGTCGACCATGGCGCAGGCCAGCCCGCCCGACATGCGGTTGCCGATCGCGCTCGCTCTCGGCTGGCCGGACCGGGTGCCCGGCGCGGCCGCGGCCGTCGACTGGACGCGGTCGCACGAATGGACGTTCGCGCCGCTCGACGAGTCGGCTTTTCCCGCCATCGCGCTGGCCAAGGCCGCCGGTCGGGAGGGGCGCTGCCGCCCGGCGATCTACAACGCGGCCAACGAGGAGTGCGTCGCGGCGTTCACCGGCCGGCGGCTACCGTTCCTGGGCATCGTCGACACCGTCGAGCGGGTCCTCGCGGCCGCACCCGACTACCCCGAACCGGGTACCGTCGAGGAGGTGCTCGCGGCCGAGTCTTGGGCCCGGGCCTACACGCGCGAGATCATCGCCGCCGACTTCGCGGTGGCACTGGGGGAGGGAGCCTGATGGCGTACGCCGTGGGCATCGTGCTGTTCGCCTTGGGGATCCTGATCTCCGTCGCCCTGCACGAGGCGGGGCACATGTGGCCGGCGCGTGCGTTCGGCATGAAGGTCACCAGGTACTTCATCGGCTTCGGGCCGACGCTCTTCGCGTTCCGGCGCAAGGGTGTCGAGTACGGCCTGAAGGCGATCCCGGCCGGTGCGTTCGTGAAGATCGTCGGGATGACGCCGCAGGACGACGACGTCGAGCCCGGCGACGAACACCGTGCGATGTGGCGCTACCCGGTGTGGAAGCGCACGATCGTCCTCTCCGGCGGCTCGATCATGCACTTCATCATCGGCTTCCTGCTGCTGTGGATCACGGCGTCGTTCGTGGGCATGCCCAACCCGGCCCTCGCCGACCCGCAGCCCGCCGTCATCACCGTGCAGCCGTGCGTGATCGCCGACTACCAGCGGGTCGAGTGCAGCGACAGCGACCCCGTCTCGCCGGCGAAGAAGGCCGGCCTCCAGGACGGCGACAAGGTCGTCAAGGTCGAGGGCAACACCGTGGCGACCTGGGAGGAGCTGCTCCTCGCGCTGCGTTCGACCCGGCCCGGTGCGGCCACCCTGCTGGTCGAGCGCAACGGGCAGCTGCTCCCGCCGATCCAGGTCGACCTCGTCGAGGTGGACCGGCCGGAGACCGACGGCACGCTCAAGAAGCGCGCCGCGCTCGGCGTCGGGTTCAAGCTGACGATCCCCGAAGAGGTGACCTACGGGCCGGTCGACGGGTTCGGCGAGGCGATCGGGTTCACCGGCGACGCGTTCGTCGGCACCTGGCAGTCGATGAAGAAGATCCCCGAGAAGCTGCCCAAGCTGTGGCACGCCCTGATGGGCGAGGAACGCGACCCGGAGACCCCGATCAGCGTGGTCGGCGCCAGCCGGCTCGGCGGCGAGACCGTCGAACGGGACCGCTGGTCGCTGTTCCTGCTGATCCTCGCGACGCTCAACTTCTTCATCGGCGTGTTCAACCTGCTGCCGCTGCTGCCGTTGGACGGCGGTCACATCGCGATCATCTGGTTCGAGAAGGTGCGCGCGTGGGTCTACGGTTGGTTCAAGAAGCCGGACCCCGGCCGTGTCGACTACTTCAAGCTCATGCCGCTGACCTACGTGGTGATCCTCATCTTCGGCGGCTTCACGTTGTTGACAGTGGCCGCGGACATTGTGAACCCGGTCACGATCTTCGGTAGGTAGATTTCTCTTATGACCGCAGTGAGCCTGGGGATGCCCACCATCCCGCCGCCCGCTCTCGCCCCGCGCCGCCCGTCCCGCCAGATCATGGTCGGCAATGTGCCGGTCGGCGGCGGCGCACCGGTGTCGGTGCAATCCATGACCACCACCAACACGGCCGACATCAACGGCACACTGCAGCAGATCGCCGAGCTGACGGCGTCCGGCTGTCAGATCGTCCGGGTCGCCGTACCCAGCCAGGACGACGTGGAGGCGCTGCCGGCGATCGCGAAGAAGTCGCAGATCCCGGTGATCGCCGACATCCACTTCCAGCCGAAGTACGTGTTCGCGGCGATCGACGCCGGCTGTGCGGCCGTTCGGGTCAACCCGGGCAACATCCGCCAGTTCGACGACAAGGTCAAGGAGATCGCGGCGGCGGCCTCCGCGGCGGGCACGCCGATCCGGATCGGGGTCAACGCCGGTTCGCTCGACAAGCGGCTGCTCGCCAAGTACGGCAAGGCCACCGCCGAGGCGCTGGTCGAGTCCGCGCTCTGGGAATGCTCGCTCTTCGAGGAGCACGGGTTCCGGGACATCAAGATCTCGGTGAAGCACAACGACCCGGTCGTCATGATCCGGGCGTACCGGCTGCTCGCCCAGCAGTGCGACTACCCGCTGCACCTCGGGGTCACCGAGGCCGGGCCGGCGTTCCAGGGGACCGTGAAGTCGGCGGTCGCGTTCGGGGCGCTGCTCGCGGAGGGGATCGGTGACACGATCCGGGTCTCCCTCTCCGCGCCGCCGGTCGAGGAGATCAAGGTCGGCAACGCGATCCTCGAGTCGCTCGGACTGCGCGAGCGCGGCCTGGAGATCGTCTCCTGCCCGTCGTGCGGCCGCGCCCAGGTCGACGTCTACACGCTCGCGGAGCAGGTGACGGCCGCGCTGGAGGGGTTCCCGGCGCCGCTGCGCGTGGCCGTCATGGGCTGCGTCGTCAACGGGCCCGGCGAAGCGCGCGAGGCGGACCTCGGCGTCGCCTCCGGCAACGGCAAGGGCCAGATCTTCGTCAAGGGGCAGGTCATCAAGACCGTTCCGGAGTCGGTGATCGTGGAGACGCTGGTCGAGGAGGCGCTGCGGCTCGCCGACGAGATGGGCGTCGAGCTGCCGGAGGAACTGGCCGGGCTGGGCCCGACCGTCACCGTCCACTGAAGTAGCGGGCGGGACTCGTCCCGAGCACCCGCTTGAACATCACGCCGAACGCGCTCGGGGTGGCGTAGCCGACGTCGGCCGCCACCCGGGCCACCGGTTCGCCGGCCGCCAGCCGGGGGAGCGCCGCCAACAGCCGGGCCCGTTCGCGGTACTGCCCGAGCGTCAGTCCGGTCTCCGCCCGGAAGATCCTTTCCAGGGAACGGCGGCTGAGCGCGGACGCGGCCGGATCCGACGCCGGCTCGCGTGCGATGGCCGCGGCGACCGCACGGGCCCGCGGGTCGGCCGGCAGCGGCAGCCGCAGCGGGATCTCCGGGGCGTCGGCCAGCAGGTCGAGGACGAGGCCGGCGAGGCGTTCGTGATGCGGGTCGGTGTGCCACAGCGGGCAGCGCGGCACGGTGTGCGCGATCAGCTCGCGCAGCAGCGGCGACACGGCGATCGCCCGGCAGCGGCTTCCCGGTGCGGCCCCGGCGCGGTAGTACAGCGTGCGGATCCTGGTCGGGCCGGTCAGCGTGATGCGGCGGGACGTGCCGTCCGGCACCCACACCGCCCGGTCCGGCGGCACCACCCAGGTACCGACGTCGGTGTGGACCGTCATCACCCCGGCCGTCGCGTACACGAGCTGGTCCCAGCCGTCGGCCGGCGGCAGCGCGTCCAGCCCCCGCGGATGGGTGACCGCGTAGCCGCGCACGTCGGGCTCGTCGGATGCGTGTCGCACGTTCGAGAGTTTGCGCCGCGTTGTCGACGGTGCGCCAGCCGTCGCCCGGCCTAGCGTGAGCCGATGAACGGAATCACGCACTTCGCGATCAACGCAGACGACGTTCCGGCGACCCGACGCTTCTACGAACGGGTCTTCGGCTGGCGCTTCACGCCGTTCGGGCCGCCGGACTTCTACCGCATCGAGACGCCGGACGGCGGCCCCGGCGGGGCGATCCAGCGGCGCCGCGAACTGGTGCCGGGCCGGCCGACGGTCGGGTTCGAGTGCACGGTCGAGGTCGCTGACCTGGACGCGACGGCCGCCGCCGTCATCGCCGCCGGCGGGCGGATCGTCCTGCCGGAGAGCGTCATCGCCGGCGTCGGGCGGCTGTTCTTCTTCGCCGACCCGGACGGGAACGTCGCCGGGGCCATCGAGTACCGCGCCGCCGCCGAGTAGCGCACTTTCCGCCTTGTGGTCGACCCGCGACGACGATCGGTGCGGGGCCGTATCGTCGCGCTGTGCGACAGGAGCCGATCTGGCAGGCTAGAGGAATGCTGACGGTGCCCGTGCGACTGCTCGGCGATGCCGATGTGGCCGCCGTCGAGCGTCTCCTCGATTGCGAACCGTACGCGGGCGCCCAGATCGCCGAACGCGTCGCCGCCGGCGGGCTGGCCTGGTGGCGGCACGAGGCGCGGCTGTTCGGGTACGGCAACGGCAAGCGGATCGACGCGCTGTGCTGGCTCGGGGCCAACCTGATCCCGGTGCGGGCCGGACCGGCCGCCGTCGCGGCGTTCGCCGACCTCATCGCGGGGGAGGTGCGCGGCTGCTCCTCGATCGTCGGCCCCGCGGAAGCCGTGGTGGACCTGTGGGACCGGCTGCGTCCGCACTGGGGGCCGGCCCGGGACGTTCGGGATTGCCAGCCGCTGCTGGCGCTGGATCGGCCGGCGGCGGTGCGCCCCGATCCGGATGTGCGGCTGGTGCACGCCGGCGAGGTCGACATCCTGTATCCGGCCGCTGTCGCGATGTACACCGAGGAGGTGGGCGTTCCCCCGGCAGGAGCGGGAGACACGTCGTACCGGGAGCGCGTGGCGGACCTCGTGCGGGCCCGGCGCGCGTACGCCCGGGTGCTCGGCGGCCGGGTGATCTTCAAGGCCGAGGTGGCGGTCGCGACCCGGCACACGGCGCAGATCCAGGGCGTCTGGGTGGCGCCCGACTGGCGGGGGCGGGGTCTCGCGACGGCCGGCATGGCGGCGGTCGTGGCCGACGTGCTCGAACGGGTCGCGCCGACGGTCAGCCTCTACGTCAACGACTTCAACGAACCGGCCCGCCGGGCGTACGCGCGGTGCGGATTCCGCCAGGTCGGCACCTTCGCGACGGTCCTGTTCTGAGCCTGCCGGTTCGCGACAGCGGTGCTCGCAAGCTGCGCCCTAGCGTGCTCACAGATATTCGCGTTTCGGCCCCGTACGCCCGATCGGTAGCTCAAGATCACCCGAGTGGGTCGCATCGCGAGACAGGTGTCGGAACACACCACGCGCTACTACTGGTATCCCGGCGACAAGAAGGAATGGGCGCGCGCCGCGCTGGCGCTGGGCTCGGGCGCGATGGCGTTCACGCTGATCGGGACCCTCAGCGGCAGCCCGCTCGGCGCCGGGGTCTGCGGCGCGTCGGTGACGGCCGTCATGGCGGGCGTCAACTTCGGCCGCCGCGACGCCCGCGCGCTGTCCCGCTTTCCCGATCCGGCCGACCGTCGGGCCGTGGCCACCCATACCGGGCGGGCGATGTGGCGGGGGTTCGCCGAGGGGGCCGGGGTGGGGGTCATCGCCGTGCTGGTGGCGGCGCTGCCGCCGGGTGGGTTCATCGCGGACTGGGTGATGCCGTTGGTGCCGGCGGTGCTGGGCTCGCTCGCCCGCCAGGGGACGATGTTGTGGGAGCGGCTCGGCTACGAATCCCCCAAGCATCGTCGGGTGCCGGCCGTCGAAACCCGCTGAGAGCTCACACGGGTGTGAGTTCAGTGCGGACGTGTGTGAGCTCACGGATATCAACTAGCTTGTTGACCTCCGTGAGCTCACACACGTTCGACCTTTGTTGCGCGCCCGCCGACACGCTTTTGTGAGTGTCCGTGGTCGGCGTGATGGCGTAGCAGGGAGCGCCCGCCGACGCGGGACGGGAAGCGAGTCGTCCCGCGTCGGGCGGCGCGGCATCCGTGGCGGGAACCGATTCGCCGGAGGTCCGTCCGGTTCTTCGGGCGTCCGCCGCGGTGGGTACCCGCTGACGACTATGCCGGGTGAATGGTCTGGCCCCAACCGAATTTCCGCCGTCGACGGATAGGTTGGCCGCATGATTCCCCTGCGGCGCGATCCCGATTTCCGGCGTTACTGGGCCGCGCGGGTGGTGTCGCTCGGCGGTTCGTTGGTGACGTATCTGGTGCTGCCGGTGCTGGTGTACCGGATGACCGGCGACGCCCGGTGGACCGCGCTCGTGACGGTGTCGGAGTCGCTGCCCTACCTGTGCTTCGGGCTGATCTCCGGCGCGTTGGGGGACCGGCTGGACCGGCGGCGCACCATGGTGGTCACGGACGTGTTGAGCGCGCTCGTGCTGGCGTCGATCCCGGTGGCGCACCTGGTCGGGGTTCTTACGCCGGTGCATGTGGTGCTTGCCGGGCTCGGCGTGCACACGCTCTTCGTCTTCTTCGACGGCGCCAACTTCGGGGCGCTGCCGGCCGTCGCCGGGCGGGACCGCCTGACGACCGCGAACTCCCTGGTGCACGGCTCGTCGACGGTGCTGGAGATGGCGGTGCCGGTGACGGCGGGCGCGGCCGTCGCGGTGATGGCACCGGCGCCGCTGCTCGCCGTCGACGTGGTGTCGTTCCTGGCGTCGGCGTACCTGGTGCGCGCGATCACCAAGCCGCTGGGCCCCTTGGGCGAACGGGCACCGGGCGGCCGGCTGCGCCGCGAGATCGGGGAGGGCCTGCGGTTCCTGATCCGCCATCCCGTGGTGCGCGTGCAGACGATCGTGGCGATCATCATGAACGTCTCCTTCGGCGCGTTCCTCGGGCAGGTGGTGCCGTTCGCCGACACCGAGCTGGAGGTGCCGCCCGACGACGCCCGGCTCGGTGCGGTGTACGCCGCGTGGGCCGTCGGCGGGCTGGTGGCGAGCACGGCGTACCCGTGGCTGTCCCGCACGTTGGGGCCGGTGCGGGTGCTGCTGTTGGCGTTGCCGTGCACCGCGATCGCCGGCCTGATGGTGTCGAGGACCTCGCACTGGATGTTCGCGGTGCTGGCCATCGCGTTGTGGGGCGTGCCGGTGACGACCTGCATCCTCAACTCCATCACCACGCGGGCGCTGGTGACGCCGGACCGGCTGCAGGGGCGGGTCAACACGGTGGGGCGGATGCTGGGTTTCGGCCTGGGCACGCCGCTCGGCGCGATGCTCGGCGGGTTCCTCTCGCACGGGTACGGGGCGCGGGTGGCGCTCTACGCGTCGGCGGCCTTCCAGGCGGCCGCGGCGCTCACCGCGTGGCTCTCGCCGCTCCGGCGCGGTCGTCACGATCCGTTACTGCTCGCGGTACCGGAGTAATGGCTCCGATTAGGGGCTGCGGGGAGTTGCGACCAGGCGCTAATGTGCCGCGTCGTGAGAGGCATTCTGCAGGTAATTCTTGCTCTGATCATCGGTGGCGGCCTGATCATTTTCGGCATCACGCAAGCCGTTTCCGACGACGTGGACTGTGGCGGTCAGAAGATGTCGCAAGGTGACGTCTGCCAGACCACAAGCAACGGCTCGACCACGGATCGTGGCTACGACGAGCAGAAGAAGGACAACCAGCGCACCGGCTACATCATGGCCGGCGTCGGTGGCGTGTTCCTTCTGGGCGGTGTCTTCCAGGGCATCCGCACCGCGCGTCGTCGCGCCTCCGTTGGCTGAACCGTTCAACCCCTTACCCGGTAGTTCCGAGCATCGAAGAGTGGCTCGGGTGTCACGCGGGCACCCGTCCACTCACCGAAGACGCCCACCTCGAGTGCCGTCCCGTCCCCAACGTCCGACGGCAGGTAGGCGAACGCGATCGAGGCACCGACCCGGTACCCGAACCCGCCTGACGTGACCCTTCCGACGGGCCGCTCACCGGGAACCCGTACCGGCTCGGTGCCGAGGCACACCACCCCCGGGTCGTCGAGCACGAGGCAGCGCAGCCTCCTCGACGGCCCACCGGCCGCCCGCGCCGCCATCAGCGCCTCGCGGCCGAGGAAGTCCCCCGACGCGCGCACCGCGAACGACAGGCCGGCCTCGTCCGGCGTCGTCTCCGGCGTGATGTCGCTGCCCCACACGCGGTACCCCTTCTCCAGGCGCATGGAGTCGATCGCGCGGTAGCCGGCCGGGGTGGCGGTCCCGTCGGCGAGCAGCAGGTCCCAGAGCGTGAGCACGTACTCGGTCGGTGCGTACAGCTCCCACCCGTACTCGCCCACGAACGTCACCCTCTGTGCCAGCACCGGTACCGGCCCCACGGAAAGTTCCCGCGCCCGTAGGAAGCCGAAGTCCAGTTCGTCGTCGGTCAGCGGCGCCAGGATCCGCTTCGCGGCCGGGCCCCACAGGCACAGGCAGCCGTAGCCGCCGGTGACGTCCACGATGGACACCCCGTCGGGCGCGTGGCGGCGCAGCCAGTGGGCGTCCCGCACGCCACTGGCGGTGCTCGTGACGACCCGGAAGTGTTCCTCCGACAGACGGGTGACGGTCAGGTCGGCCTCGATGCCGGCGCGGGCGTTCAGCAGCTGCGTGTAGGTGACCGTCCCGGGTGGACGGTCGACGTCGCCGGCGCACACGTAGGAGAGGAACGAAGCGGCGGCGGAACCGCGCACGTCCAGCTTGGCGAACGAGGACTGGTCGAACAGACCGGCGCGCTCGGTGGTGGCGCGGCACTCGGCGGCGATCGCGGGCGACCAGTGCCGGCCGGCCCATCCCCGGGGACGCGCGACGTCGCTGCCGGAGGCGTTGGCGCCGAACCAGTTCACCCGCTCCCAGCCGGCCTTGGCGCCCAGTGCGGCGTCCAATGTGGACAGACGCGGCCACGTCGCCGAACGCCGCAACGGCCTACCCGCCGGCCATTCCTGGTGCGGGTACACGATGTCGTAGTACTTCGAGTACGCGTCGAGCGCCGTGGCGGTGGCCCACGAACGGCTCGCCGCGTGCGCCCCGAACCGGCGGATGTCCATTGTGGACATGTCCCACTCGGGCTGCCCGTCGACGATCCACTCCGCCGTCACCTTGCCCACGCCGCCGGCCGCCGCCAACCCGTGCACGCAGAACCCGGCCGCCACCCAGAACCCGCGCACGGCGGTCTCGCCGAGCAGGAACTCCCCGTCGGGCGTGAACGCCTCCGGCCCGTGCACGACCCGGGCGATCTCGGTGGAGCGCAGCTCGGGCACCCGATGGCGGGCGTTCCCCCAGGACTCGGCGAAGCGGGTGAGGTCGGGCTCGAAGAGTTCCCGCGGAGAAGCAAGGCCCTCGGCGGACCAGCAGGTCTCGGTGTCGCGCAGGTAGCCGCCCACCAGGAGACCGCCCTCGGCGCCCCGGAAGTAGACGATCCGGTCCGGGTCGCGAACGGTCGGCACCGGCGCGGTGTCGACCGACAGCGGCGCCGACACGCAGTACTGGTGCTTGATCGGGACGACCGGCACGGCGACCCCGGCGAGCCGGCCGATCAGCCGGGCACCGACACCGGCCGCGTTGACCACCGTCTCCGTCTCGATCCGGCCCACGTCGGTGACGACGCCGGTGACCGCGCCGCGCACCACGTCGACGCCGGTGACCTTCACGCCGGTGAGCAATGTGGCACCGAGCGAACGGGCACCGGCGGCCAGCGCGCGGGCCAGCGGCGCGGGCTCCAGGTAGCCGTCGCCGGGCAGCCAGCCCGCGGCGAGCACGTCGCCGACGTCGAGCATCGGCAGGCGGTCGGCGGTGGCCCGGGGGTCGAGCAGCTCCATGTCGAGCCCGTAAGTGGTGGCGGTGCCGGCCTGGCGGCGCAGCTCGGCGACGCGTTCCGGGGTGGTGGCCAGGCGCAGGCCGCCGACGCCGTGCCAGCCGGGGTCGAGGCCGGTGCGCTCCCGCAGCTCGGCGTAGAGGCCCGACGAGTACATGATCATGCGGGTCTGGCTGACGGTGCCGCGCAGCTGCCCGACGAAGCCGGCCGAGTGCCAGGTGGTGCCCTCGGTCAGGTCGTGCTGCTCGACCAGGACGATGTCGGTCCAGCCCAGCCGGGCGAGGTGGTAGGCGATGCTGCAGCCGGCGACCCCGCCGCCGATCACGACGGCGCGGGCCCGTGCGGGGAGGGATGTGCCCGCGGTGGCGGACACGTCGCTGATCGACATGGCTCGGTCTACCACCCGGGGACCCGCGCGGAAAAGGTCTGAACAGTTTCCAAACGTGAGGGTCACCGAGTATTGACGCCCCGCGTTCCGGCGGCACACACTGCGCTGATCACCTCACTGTCGCCTACCTGACATGTGGCGGCGGGGTGGGTGCGCGGGGCCGGAGGGTGCGCGCGATGGGCGCTGGGGCGGCGGCGGTCGATGAGACGGTGGCCCGCGTTCGCGCCTGGGAAGGGCTGCCCGTCCGGGTATCTCCGCTGGCCGGGGGCCTTTCGCACCACATTTACCGGGTTGCGGCCGCCGGGGAGACCTTTGTGCTGCGGATCCTCGACCCGGCCGTCGCGGAGGTCGGGCTCGGCTTCCCGCCGGCGGACGAGATCGCCAACACAAGGCGGGCCGAGGGCGTCGGCGCGCGGGTGGTCGAGGCCCTCGGCGACGAGGCGATCGTGTTGGAGTTCCTGCCCGGGCGGACCCTGTCCGCCACCGACATCCCGGGCCGGACCGGTCCGATCGCCGCCGCCTGCCGGCGGCTGCACAGCGGGCCGCGCTTCGTCACCGACTTCGACATCTTCGCCAAGCGAGAGGAACTCCTGGGCGTCTGCGCCCGGCACGGACTCCCGCTGCCGCCCGGCTACACCGACCACACCACCACGGTGGCCCGCATCCGGGACGCGCTCGCCGTCGCGCCCCTCCCGAGCGTGCCGTGCCACAACGACCTGCTGGCCGAGAACTTCGTCGAGTCCCCCTCGGGCGAGGTTCGCATCATCGACTACCAGCTGGCCGGCAACAACGACCCGGCGTTCGAGCTGGGCGACATCGCCGCCGAGGCCGACCTCGACCCCGACGGGGTGGAACGCCTGGCCTCGGCGTACTTCGGATCCGAGCACCACGCGGCGCTGCTGGCCCGGGTCCGGCTGTTTCTGGTCGCCTCCAACGTGACCTGGACGCTCTGGTTCACCGTCCACTCGGGACTGTTGAGCCGGGGAGGCGACTTCGACTACGCCGGGGAGGCGGCCGACAAGTGGGACCGGGCGGTGCGTGACCTCACGTCCCCCGGACTCGGCCACCTGCTCGACACGGTCGCGGGCCACAGGCCCGCGGCACCCCCTCCCGCAGTAACCCCTCTTCCTCCCCGTTGAGAAAGGGAGGTGCCTCATGACGGCATCCCCGACAGTTCACGACGATGACGAACGACGACTCGCGGAACTCGGCTACAAGCAGGAGCTGAAGCGCAAGTGGAGCGCGTTCTCCAACTTCGCCATCTCCTTCAGCATCATCTCCATCCTGGCCGGCTGCTTCACCACGTTCGGCCAGGCGTGGAACAACGGCGGCCCGGTCGCCATCTCCTGGGGCTGGCCGCTCATCTCGATCTTCATCCTGCTGATCGGCTTCGCGATGTCCGAACTGGTGTCGGCGTACCCGACGGCCGGCGGCATCTACTGGTGGGCCTCGAAGATGGGCGGCCCGGTGCACGGCTGGTTCACCGGCTGGCTCAACCTCATCGGGTTGATCGCCGTCACCGCGTCGGTCGACTACGGCTGCGCGACGTTCCTCAACCTGGTGCTGACCAACACCGTGGACGGCTGGGACGGGACGCTCAACCAGGTCTTCCTGCTCTTCGTGATCATCCTGGTGCTGCACGGGCTGATCAACGTGTTCGGCCAGCCGATCATCCACACCCTGCAGAACGTCTCCGTCTGGTGGCACGTCTTCGGTGCGGCCGTGATCGTGCTCATCCTGATGTTCGTGCCGGAGAAGCACCAGGGCGTGTCGTGGGTCTTCACGGAGACGTTCAACAACAGCGGCTTCGCCGACGGCTCCAACAGCAGCGGCATGTTCTGGCTGTACGTGCTGCCGCTCGGCTTCCTGCTGACGCAGTACACGATCACCGGCTTCGACGCCTGCGCGCACGTGTCGGAGGAGACCGTCGGCGCCTCCCGCGCGGCGGCGAACGGCCTCTGGCAGTCGATCGCGTACTCGGCCGTCGGCGGCTGGATCCTTTTGCTGGCACTGCTCTTCGCGGCCACCGACGTGCCGGCCATCAACGAGGCGGCCGGGTTCAGCGGCGCCGTTCTGGAGACGTCGCTGTCGAGCGGGTTCTTCAAGGCCGTCATCATCATCTCCACCGTGGGGCAGTTCTTCTGCGGGATGAGCTGCGTGACGTCGATGTCGCGGATGACGTTCGCGTTCGCCCGCGACCGGGGCCTGCCGGGATCGCGCGTACTGTCCAAAGTGGACCGCAACGGCACCCCGGTGAACGCCATCATCTTCGGCACGGTCGCCGGCCTCTTCCTGACGCTGCCGGCGCTGTACGAGGCGCCGAACGGCGCGCCGCTGGCGTTCTACGCGGTGGTCTCGGTGGCGGTCATCGGGCTGTACCTCGCGTTCCTCATCCCGATCCTGCTGCGGCTGCGGATGGGTGACCGCTTCCAGCCGGGCCCGTGGACGCTGGGCCGCAAGTACAAGGTGATCGGCTGGATCGCCGCCATCGAGATCATCGTGGTGTCGGTGTACTTCATCCTGCCGTTCAGCCCGGCGGGTGTGCCGGGGAACGCGGACTTCGACTGGAAGGCGGTCAACTACGCGCCGATCGCGGTCGGCGTGGTGCTGCTTGCGGTGGCCGCGTACTGGTTCGCCAGCGGACGCAAGCACTTCACGGGGATGCGCAGCAACGTGAGCGAATAGTGGAGCGGGTGGAGCTGCCCGAGGTCCCGACGTGGCGTCCGGTCCGCGGCGGTAACGCGTTCGAGATCACGGTCGCCCGGCTGGTGCAGGCGATCCGGCTCGGGCTCGTCGTGGTCGGTGAGCGTCTTCCGCCGGAACGGGAACTGGCGGAGCAGCTGCGCGTCTCGCGGGTGACGCTGCGGGACGCGATCGCGGCGCTGCGCGAGGCCGGGTACCTGGAGTCGCGCAGGGGGCGGGCCGGCGGCACCTTCGTGGTGCACTCCGGCCCGCCGGACGGCGCCACGTCGGACGCCACGACGCTGGCCCGGGAGATGGGCTCGCAGCTGACCGACGCGCTGGACTTCCGCCGCGTGCTCGAACCGGGCGCGGCGGCCCTGGCGGCGGCGCGCCCGCTCGCGGCGGCCCAGCGGTCCCGGCTGGTGGCCTGCCTGGTCGCCTCCCGGGACCGGCAGCAGAACCGGCGGGTGCACGACTCGCGGCTGCACCTGGCGATCGCGTCGGCCTCGGGCAGCCCGTCGGTGGCGGCGGCCGTCGCCGACGTGCAGCTACGGCTGGACCAGCTGCTGGCGGCCATCCCGGTGATCCGGCGCAACCTCGACCACTCCGACGCGCAGCACACCCGGATCGTGGACGCGATCCTCGCGGGTGATCCGGAGACGGCGCGCGGGGTAATGGAGGAGCATTGCGACGGGACCGCGGAACTGTTGCGAGGGTTGCTCGGGTGAATGGTTCTGGAGTAGACCATTTAACGGATGAGGAGGGCGGATGCTGACGGTCGAACACCTGGAGACCGCGGTCGACCGCGGCGAGATCGACACCGTGATCGTGGCCATCGTCGACATGCAGGGGCGCCTGCAGGGCAAGCGGTTCCACGCCCGGCATTTCGTCGACGAGGTGCTCGAACACGGCACCGAGGGCTGCAACTACCTGCTCGCCGTCGACGTCGAGATGAACACCGTCGACGGGTACGAGATGTCGTCGTGGGCGCGGGGGTACGGCGACTTCGCGATGATCCCGGACTTCTCGACGCTGCGGCGGATCCCGTGGTTCCCGGCGACCGCGCTCGTGATCGCCGACCTGAAGTGGCTGGACCACACGCCCGTTCCGGCGTCGCCGCGGCAGATCCTGCAGGCGCAGCTGGCCCGGCTCGCCGACGCCGGCTACCGCTCGTTCGCCGGCACCGAGCTGGAGTTCGTGGCCTACCGGGACTCCTACGAGGAGGCCTACCGCAAGGGCTACCGCGACCTGGTGCCGGCCAACCAGTTCAACGCCGACTACTCGCTCCTGCAGACCGCGCGCATCGAACCGCTGCTGCGCCGCATCCGCAACGACATGTACGGGGCCGGGCTCACCCCGGAGAGCGCCAAGGGCGAGTGCAACCTGGGCCAGCACGAGATCGCGTTCCGCTTCGCCGAGTCGCTCACGGCCGCCGACCACCACGTCATCTACAAGAACGGCGCCAAGGAGATCGCCGCGCAGGAGGGCGTCTCCATCACGTTCATGGCCAAGCCGAACGCGCGCGAGGGCAACTCCTGCCACATCCACTTCTCGCTGCAGGGGCTCGACGGCACGCACGTGGGCTACGGCGACGGGCCGGGCCACATGTCGCCGCTGATGGCGAGCGCGGTCGCCGGGATGATCGCGACGATGCGCGAGTTCACCCTGCTGTTCGCCCCGAACATCAACTCCTACAAGCGTTACCAGGCCGGCAGTTTCGCGCCGACGGCGGTTCGCTGGGGCACCGACAACCGCACCTGCGCGCTGCGCCTCGTCGGCCACAGCCCGGCGTCCCTGCGCATCGAGAACCGCGTCCCCGGCGCCGACGTCAACCCGTACCTAGCCATCGCCGGGCTGGTCGCCGGCGCGCTGCACGGCATCGAGCACGGGCTCACGCTGGAGGACGAGTACACCGGCAACGCCTACACCGACGAGTCGGCCCCGCACGTTCCGGCGAACCTGCGCGACGCGCTCGCGTTGTGGGAGGGGAGCGACATCGCGCGGGCGGCGTTCGGCGACGAGGTCGTCGCGCACTACGCCAACAACGCCAGAGTGGAGCTGGCCGCGTTCGACGCCGCGGTAACCGATTGGGAACTGGTCCGCGGCTTCGAGCGCCTGTAAGGGGGTTTGACGGGGGTGGTGGGCCGCCCTCGTCAAACCCGGGGAACAGAAAGGGAAAGCACCGTGCACGACGTCATCAGTCCGGTGACCGAGGAGGTCGTCGCGACCGTCCCGTCCGCCTCCGTCGAGGAGACCGACGCGGCGATCGCCCGGGCCGCCGCGGCGTTCCCGGCGTGGCGGGCGGTGTCGCCCGGCGATCGGGCGCGGCTGCTGCGCCGCTTCGCGTCCACAGTGGACTCGCACATCGAGGAGCTGGCCGCGCTGGAGGTGCGCAACAGCGGCCACACGATCGGCAACGCGCGCTGGGAGGCGGGCAACGTCCGGGACGTCCTCGACTACTACGCGGCCGCCCCGGAACGCCTGTCCGGCAAGCAGATCCCGGTCGCCGGTGGGCTCGACGTGACGATCTACGAGCCGCTCGGCGTGGTGGGCGTCATCGTGCCGTGGAACTTCCCGATGCCGATCGCCGGGTGGGGGTTCGCGCCCGCGCTCGCGGCCGGCAACACCGTCGTGCTCAAGCCCGCCGAGCTGACCCCGCTCACCGCGCTCCGCCTCGCCGAGCTGGCCCTGGAGGCCGGCCTTCCGGAGGGCGTGTTCACCGTGATCCCGGGCAAGGGCTCGGTGGTGGGGGAGCGCTTCGTCACGAATCCCTCGGTGCGCAAGGTCTGTTTCACCGGTTCGACCGGGGTGGGCAAGCGCATCATGGCCGGCTGCGCCGATCAGGTGAAGCGGGTGACGCTGGAGCTGGGCGGCAAGAGCGCCAACATCGTGTTCGCCGACGCCGACCTCGAGCGCGCCGCGGCCGCCGCCCCGGGCGCGGTCTTCGACAATGCGGGCCAGGACTGCTGCGCGCGCTCGCGGATGCTCGTCCAGCGCGCCGTCTACGACCGTTTCATGGAACTGCTGGAGCCCGCAGTGAAGCGGTTCCGCTGCACCGATCCGGCCGACGAGGCGGCGCAGATGGGCCCGCTCATCTCGGCGGCGCAGCGGGACAGCGTGGCGTCCTATGTGGACGGTGCCGACGTCGCGTTCGCCGGGGAAGCGCCGTCCGGCAAGGGTTTCTGGTTCCCGCCGACCGTGCTGAGCGCCGGGAGCACCGACGACCGGCACTGGCGCGAAGAGGTGTTCGGGCCGGTGCTGTCGGTGCTGCCGTTCGACGACGAGGCCGAGGCGATCCGGCTCGCCAACGACACCGAGTACGGGCTCTCCGGTTCCGTCTGGACCAGGGACCTGGGCCGCGCGATCCGCGTCTCGCGGGGCGTGGAGACCGGCAATCTCAGCGTCAACTCCAACTCCTCGGTGCGCTACTGGACCCCGTTCGGGGGCATGAAGCAGTCCGGGTTCGGCCGCGAGCTCGGACCCGACGCGGTCGCCGCGTTCACCGACGTCAAGAACATCTTCTTCAGCAGCGACGAGTAGAGCCGGAGGGCACAGTGCAGGGCAGGTTGGAGGGACGGGTCGCCGTCATCACCGGGGCGGGCAGCGGGATCGGGCTCGCCACGGCGCGCCGGTTCGCGTCCGAGGGGGCGCGCGTCGTGGCGGCCGACCTCAACGGCGACGCCGCGAAGGCCACCGCCGACGAGGTGGGCGGCGACGCGGTCACCGTCGACGTCGCCGACGAGCAGCAGGTGCGGGAGCTCTTCGACGGAGTGGTCGAACGGCACGGCCGGCTCGACGTCGCGTTCAACAACGCCGGCATCTCGCCGCCCGACGACGACTCCATCCTCGCCACCGGCATCGAGGCCTGGGAACGGGTCATGACCGTCAACACCACGAGCGTCTACTACTGCTGCAAGTACGCCATCCCGTACATGCAGCGGCAGGGCAAGGGTTCGATCATCAACACGGCCAGCTTCGTGGCGCTGCTGGGCGCGGCGACGTCGCAGATCGCCTACACGGCGAGCAAGGGCGCGGTGCTGTCGATGACCCGCGAACTGGGTGTGCAGTTCGCGCGCGAGGGCATCCGGGTCAACGCCCTGTGCCCGGGCCCGATCGCCACGCCGCTGCTGATGGAGCTGTTCGCCAAGGACCCCGAACGGGCGGCCCGCCGGCTCGTGCACGTCCCGATGGGGCGCTTCGGCAAGCCCGAGGAGATCGCCGCCGCGGTGGCGTTCCTGGCGAGCGACGACAGCAGCTTCATGACGGCGAACACGTTCGTCGTCGACGGGGGCATCACGGGCGCCTACGTCACACCGCTATGAGGCCGCTGATCGGGATCACCGCCTACGTGGAGCAGGCGGCGTGGGGGGTGTGGGACCAGCGGGCCGTGCTGATCCCCGAGACCTACGTGCGCATGGTCCACGAGGCGGGTGGCCGTGCGGTGGTCGTTCCCCCGGATGCTCTTGATGCCCCCGATCTGGTGGCGCGGCTCGACGGCCTGGTCCTGGCGGGTGGCGCCGACATCGAACCGGCGCGGTACGGCGCCGAGGCGCACGCGACCACGGTGACCCGCCCCGACCGCGACGCCGGCGAACTGGCGGTCCTCGCGGCCGCCCTGGACGCCGACCGGCCCGTCCTGGGGGTCTGCCGCGGCATGGAGTTGCTGGCGGTCGCCTACGGCGGAACGCTGCACCAGCACCTGCCCGACCTGCTCGGCACCACCCGCCACCAGCCCTCGCCCGGCGTCTACGGCTCGCACGACGTGCGGTTCGTCGCGGGATCGCGGGCGGCCAAGATCTTCGGCGAACGGGCGGAGACCAACTCCTACCACCACCAGGCGGTCGACGACCCCGGGCGGCTCACCGTGACCGGCCGCTGCGACGACGGCGTGGTCGAGGCGGTGGAGGACCCGTCGCTGCGGTTCGTGTTCGGGGTGCAGTGGCACCCGGAGACGGCCGGCGACCCCCGCCCCTTCGCCGCGCTGGTCGAGGCGAGTCTGGGATAACGGTTGTGGCCCGCGGGGACGGCGCCGCAGGATCGGCGGCATGAAGCTGCACGAGTCCATCGACCAGCGGCTGCGGGAGTTCATCGACGCGCAGCCGATGTTCTTCGTGGCCACCGCTCCCGCCGGCGCCGACGGCCACGTGAACGTCTCACCGAAGGGCGGCCGCGGCACGCTCGTCGTCCTCGACCCGCTGCGGGTGGCGTACCTCGACTACACCGGCAGCGGCGCCGAGACCATCGCCCACCTGCGCGACAACGGCCGGATCACGCTCATGTGGTGCGCCTTCGCCGGCCCGCCGAACATCGTGCGCGTGCACGGGACCGGCCGGGCGGTGCTGCCCACCGATCCGGACTTCGACGGCCTCCTGGCGGCATTCGACGCACCGGACAGGCACGGGCTGCGGTCGGTCATCGAGGTGACGGCCGACCGGGTCAGCGACTCGTGCGGCTTCCAGGTGCCGCTCATGGAGTACGTCGGCGACCGGGACCTGCTGACCCGGTGGACCGAGCGCAAGAGCGAGTCCGATCTGGACGAATACCGGGCCCAGAAGAACGCCCGGAGCATCGACGGCCTGCCCGCACTGAAGAGTTAGTCTCGGGGAATGCAGACCCGCGCTCCGCTTCGACCAGGCACGCTCTCCCCGTGGCGGGAGGTGCCGGCGCACATCACGCGACCGGAGTACGTCGGCAAGCGCGGCCCGAAGCGGTCCCGCGGCTCCGACGTCCAGACCCCCGAGACGATCGAGAAGATGCGGATCGCCGGGCGGCTCGCGGCCCAGGCCACGCAGCTCGCCGGGGAGCACTGCCGGCCCGGCGTCACCACCGACGAGATCGACGCGATCGTGCACGAGTTCCTCTGCGACCACGGGGCCTACCCGTCGACGCTGGGCTACAAGGGCTTCCCCAAGTCCTGCTGCACCTCGCTCAACGAGGTCATCTGCCACGGCATCCCTGACACGACCGTGATCGAGGACGGCGACATCATCAACGTCGACGTGACCGCGTTCATCGGCGGGGTGCACGGCGACACGGATGCGACGTTCTGCGTGGGCAACGTCTCCGAGGAGGCGCGGCTGCTCGTCGAACGCACCCACGAGGCGATGATGCGGGGCATCAAGGCCGTCGCGCCGGGGCGTTCGATCAACGTCATCGGGCGGGTCATCGAGGCTTACGCGCGCCGGTTCGGCTACGGGGTGGTGCGCGACTTCACCGGGCACGGCATCGGTGAGTCGTTCCACTCGGGCCTGTACATCCCGCACTACGACAAGCCGGACCTGACGACGGTCATGGAGCCGGGGATGACGTTCACGATCGAGCCGATGATCTGCCTCGGCACGCACCAGTACGAGATGTGGCGGGACGGCTGGACCGTGGTCACCAAGGACCGCAAGTGGACGGCGCAGTTCGAGCACACCATCGTGGTGACCGAGGACGGGTACGAGATCCTGACGCTGCCGTGAGCAGCAAGGACCGCAGCTTGCGAGGACCGCTGTCGCGAACCATGAGGCACTGATGGTGGAGACCGTACCGGCCGCGCTCGATCCGGATCATCACGCCGACGTCGCCGGCGGGTGGTTGCGCGCGGCCGTCTTCGGGGCGATGGACGGGCTGGTCAGCAACATCGCGCTGATCGCCGGTGTGGGTGGGGCCGCCGTCGCACCGCGCACCGTGGTGCTGACCGGGGTCGCCGGGCTCGTGGCGGGCGCGATCTCCATGGCGCTCGGCGAGTACACCAGCGTGCGCACGTCAAACGAGCAGATTCAGGCCGAGGTCGCCAAGGAACGCCGCGAACTGGAGAAGCATCCCGACGCGGAGGCCGCCGAGCTGGCCGCCATCTGGGAGGGCCGGGGCCTGCCCCCGGAACTGGCGCTGGAGGTCGCGCGGTCGTTGGCCCGCGATCCGCGGGAGGCGCTGCGGGTGCACGCCCAGGAGGAGTTGGGGGTCGATCCGGACGAGGTGCCGAGCCCGTGGGTGGCGGCGGGATCGTCGTTCGTGTGCTTCGCGGTGGGGGCATTGGTGCCCGTGCTGCCGTATCTCTTCGGTGCCACGGTGTTGTGGCCTGCCTTGGTCGCCGGTGGGTTCGGGCTGTTCACCGCTGGTGCGGTGGTGGCCCGCTTCACCGGACGGCCGTGGTGGCGCAGTGGCCTTCGGCAGTTGGTGCTGGGGTCGGGGGCCGCCGCGGCGACCTATCTCATCGGAATGTGGATCTCTTAGGTAGGACCGGCCCAACGCATCTTTGGCTCCTCAGTTTGTGTGTTTTCCTGTGGAGCTATATCATCCCGCGCCCGCTGCCGGGGTGGTGGCAGCGGGCGCAGGGGTGGCACGAGTCCGGGAGTGTGTCGCGTCCGTTACTGTCGGCGCTCGATCGGCAGGCGTGCGCGGGTGAAGAGCACGGCCAGGCCGATCGCCACCGCGGGCACCGCGACCAGGGAAATCGCCACGTTCGACCAGGGGATGACGATCGGGATCACGAACGGCTGCGGCGGCCACGACTCGGCATAGGCGTGGTTGTTTCCGTTGATCACCGCGATGGCGGCGGCCACCCCGGCGACGATGCCGAGCACCGAACCGAGCCCGGCGATCAGCCCCATCCGGCTGGCCGACAGCAGCGTGCGCACGATCGGGGAGGCACCCACCGCGCCGAGCGTCGACAGGTCGGCCCTGCTCTCCGAGGCGGCCAGGCCGGTGGCGATGGCGGCGGCGCCCAGCGCGATGAACCCGGCGACGACCGCGATCACCAGCAGGAACGGGTTTCCGCGTTCGGGCTGCGGCAGCCGCTCGACGTCGATCCGGTAGCTGCCCGGCACCCGCGCGACGGCGTCTAGCACCCGATCGCGTTCGGCCTGGCTCGGCATGCGCGTCGTCGCCACCACGAACCCGTTCGGCCGGCTCCACAGGCCGACCGCGGTGACCGTGGCCGGCGTCATCACCAGCGTCGGCACCTCCGCCCCTTCGGGGAACACCATCGCCGGAACGCGCACCGGCTTGCCCTCCGGTTGGCCGCGTTCGGTCGGCACGGCGTCGGGCAGCCCGTGCACCCGAAGCGTCACGTGCCCGTCCACCACGTACCGGTCGTCGCGCACCAGCACCCCGCCCGCGTTCAGCACCTGAACGGCCTTCTCGACCGTCGCGCGGTCCAGCTTCAGCACCCGGTTCAGCAGTTCCGGCTCGATCACCAGGTTGTACAGGTAGACGGAGTTGCCGAAGCTGTTGACCTCCACCGCGCAGCGCTCGTCCCGCCGGGCGGCCTTCTGCTCCGCCTTGGACAGCGGGCCGGTGCGCTCCCAGTACGGGCAGCGTCGGTCCTGCGGAATGTCGACCGAGACCCCGCACTTGGTGGACTCCGCCGGGACGCAGGTGATCGTGCGCACCGGCACGACATCGGCCGCGGGCAGGCTGTCGCGCAGCGCCCTCTCCAGGGCCGGCGCGGCCTCCGGCGGAGGCAGAACGATCGGCGAGTCGGGGTCGCTCCCGGAGGTGTCGACGAGGGCGGTGGCGTAGCCGATCGGCAGCATGCCGGGGCTGGTCGACTTCATCGAACGGCTGTCGGTCGAGGCCACGAGCGTCGCGATCATCGCGCTGACTGCCACCGCCCCGAGGACGGCCGAGATCGCCGAGGCGGTGGCGGAACGGTTGCGCCCGGCGTCGCGCAGCGCGATCCGGACCGGTAGCCACAGCCGGCTGCCCAGGCGGGCGATGAGCGCGACCAGCGCCGGCGTGCACAGCACCAGCCCCAGCTGGCCGAGCACCAGCCCGAACATCGTCGCGTTGGAGTTCTCGCTCCGGGCGCCGAGCGTCGCGAGCGCCACCCCGCCACCGGCCATGAGCACCCCCAGCACGGTCCACCGGTGCCGGAGCCGGCTCGGCGCGAACCGCCCGCTGAGCGCGGCGGTCACCGGTACCCGGCCGGCCATCCACGCCGGGACGAGCGCCGCGAGCACCCCGGACGCGACGGCCACGAACGCCAGTCCCGCCAGGGCCGCCGGGTACAGCCGGAACGCCCCCGGCCGGGTGGAGTACACGAGTCCCGCGAGCAGGCCGGTGCTGAACCACGCGGCGATCGTGCCGATCACCAGCCCGGTGCCGGCGGCGGCGGCGCCGAGCAGCACCCCGTCGGCCAGCACGATGCGGCGCAACTGGCGGGGCGTGCCACCGGTGGCGGCCACGAGCGCCAGGTCGCGCCGCCGGCGGCGGGCACCCATCGCGAAGGCCGGCCCGGCGAGCAGCACCACCTCGAGCACCAGCGAACCGCCGACCGCGGTCAGCACGCTGAACGAGTCGTCGCTTCGCTGTTCCTCGACCGCCCCCTCGAACGGCCCCTCCGGGTGCAGCAGCACCTCCCGGGAGATCGCCATGATGCCCTTGGCGTTGAGCGCGCGCACCGCGGACCAGGTGAGCGGCGTGGGCGTGTCGACCAGCCAGTGCAACTGGTACATGGCGCTGCGGTCCTTGACCGTCGGCGGCGGGTAGGTCCCCGGCGCCATGATCACTTGGGCGATCTTCAGCTGGGAGGGATCCTCGACCAGCCCGACGACCCGCCACGTGCGGCTGCCGTCGGCCAGCGTGACCGTGCCGCCGAGCCCGACGCCGAGGCGTTCGCGGGCCACCGGGGTGAGCGCCACCTCGTCGGTCGACGCGGGTGCGCGCCCGGAGAGCGGGCGCAGGATGCCGCGGGCCATCGGGTCGGCGTAGGCGAGTTCGCGGGCGTGGAGCGTGCCCCGCCCGTGCGCGGTGCGGAACGTCTGCTCCCCCCTGCGGTCCAGCAGCACCCGGCTGCCCGGCGGCAGCGCCGCGACGAGCTGTTCGGCCGTGGGCGCGAACGGCAGCGCCTCGCCCACCGGGCCGCCGGCGAACTCCGTCGGGGCCTGCCGCACCGGCCCCTCCCACTCCCAGTGCACGAGCGCGTCGGCGGCACCGAGCCGGCGTTCGGCGATCTCGGCGGGCCGCAGCTTGAACGTGTCGTACGCGACCGCCGCGAACGACAGGCCGAGCACCGGCAGCCCGATCAGGGCCACGACGAGCGCGCTGCGCCCCTTGGCGCGCCGGGTCTCCCGCCACGCGATGCGCAGCGCGGAGCGCCAGTTGCTGACGATCTTCACGACGCCAGCAGCTCCTCGGGTTGGGCCAGCGGGCCGGAGGTGTCGACGACGAGGCCGTCGCGCAGGAACACCACCCGGTCGGCCCAGGCCGCGTGCCGCGCCTCGTGCGTCACGAGCACCCCGGCCGCCCCCGCGTCGACCCGGGCGCGCAGGACCCGCAGGACGGCCTCGCCGGTGGTGGAGTCGAGCGCGCCGGTGGGCTCGTCGGCGAGTACGAGACGGCGTTCGCCGACCAGGGCGCGGGCGATGGCGACCCGCTGCTGCTGTCCACCGGAGAGCGCCTCCGGGAAACGTCCGGCGAGGTCGGCCATGCCCACGTCGCCGAGGGACGCGAGAGCGAGCCGGCGGGCCTTGCCGATGGAGGTGCCGTCGAGTTCGAGGGGGAGGGCGACGTTCTCCAGGGCGGTGAGGCTGGGCAGGAGGTTGAGCTCCTGGAAGACGTAGCCGATGCGGCGGCGGCGCAGCGCCGCGAGCTTGCGACGGGAGAGCCCGCCGAGCGCCTGCCCGTCGACGCGCACCGTGCCGCCGGTGGGCGCGTCGAGGCCGCCGGCGAGGTTGAGCAGCGTGGACTTGCCGGAGCCGGAAGGGCCCATCACGGCGACGAGTTCGCCGGTGGCGACCGCGAGCGTGACGCCGCGCAGGGCGTGCACCGCCGTGTCGCCGGTGCCGTGCGTGCGGTGCACGGCGTCGAGTTCGAGCATGGTCATCGGGAGTGCGCCTCCTGGGTCGAGGGGTCGGGCGCTGCCGGGCTCGTGGGCGTGGGATGGGCCGGCCGGTGCCGCAGGACGGTGGCTTCGCAGTGGTCCAGCCAGCGGATCTCCGCCTCGGCCTGGAAGACCATGGCGTCGAGCACGAGGCGCCAGGAGAGGTCGCCCGGCCCGTGTTCCCGGGCCTTCATCCGGGTGAACTCCTGGAGCGCGCGCATGGTCGCCGAACGCTGCCGCTGCACCACGTCGGTGACGTTGACGCCGGGCGTCGTGACGGCGAGCGCGAGCTTGATGGTCAGCTCGTCGCGGGGGCGTTCGGTCCGGCTGACCGGCGTGGTGAACCACTTCTCCAGGTCGGCCAGGCCCGCCTCGGTGATCTCGTACGGCCGCTGGCTGTCCTGTCCGGGCAGCGCGCGGGCGAATCCGTCCCGCTCGAGCCGGGAGAGCGTGGTGTAGACCTGCCCGATGTTGAGCGGCCAGGTGCCCCCCGTGGACTCCTCGAACGCGCTGCGCAACTGGTAGCCGTACATCGGGCCGCGACGGAGCAGGGCGAGAAGGCCGTACCTGACTGACATGGCTACCGAGTATGCATACCGGGTATTCACATGTCCATACCGGGTATGCAGTCGACCCCCGGACCCCTACGAACGCCCGGGGAAGGGCACGATCGCCGGCGCGACCCCGGCCGTCCTGCGGAACCGGGTGGCCCGCACGGCGCAGTCGGTCAGTGCGTCCACCGCCAGCCGCCGGTCGTCCCCCTCGGCGGCCAGCAGCGCGGCACGCCACGCGGCGGCCGTGCGCTCCTCCAGCACGATCGCCAGCCGCAGCGCCGACGCCGGATCCGTGACCGGCTCGGGCAGCCCGTAGCGCGCCTCGGCCGCCGGCGCGCTCGCCCCCAGGGCGGCCAGCCGCAGCGCCAACGCGTCGCGCCGACCCCGGTGTGCCGCCTCGGCCTCCATGGCCAGCCCCTTGCGCTGCGCGTCGAGGAACGCCCCGACCACGCCGTAGCCGTAGATCGCCGCGTGCTCGGCGGCGAGCGCGTCCGTCAGGCTCACTGCTGCGCTCCGGCTAGGCTCTCGGCGTGGGTCGCCCGCGCGGCGGCGATGGTGCCGACCAGCGGGGCGTGATGGGACAGGACGCCGAGGCAGGCGGTCGCCGCGCGGCCGGACGCGGCGCGTTCGTCCTCGGCGAGGGTCTTGAGCGTGACGGTGCCCCCGGGGGCCGCCGACGCGGACGGATCGGCCGGTGCCGTGGCGGTGTCGAGCGCGCGCAGCAACGCATCGGCGTGCGCCCGGTGCGCGTCCCGAACGACCGTGAGCCGTTCGGCCTCGGCGGGCAGCGCGCCGATCGCCGCCTCGTACCGGGCGGCCAGCCGCGCCGACTCGGCCAGCACGCCGCGCAACAGGTCGGCGTCGGCCATCACGGCCGGACCGGCCAGTCTGGGAAATCCGGGCATCGCACACCCGCTGAGCAGGCCGGACGCTCCGGCCACGAGAACTACCCGGCGTGAATACGCCCGTCCGCTCCGCACCGGGACTAGTGAACACCATAGGTGCACGGGGTCCCAGTCGGAGCGCCGCGACGCCGTACGTCGTTACGTCGCGTTAGGCTTCACGGCGAGCCGCCCGGCGAAAGTGTTCTCGGGCGGCGTTCAGGCATGTAATCGAGAGGGTGGCCCACCATGGCGGAGCGGCGGGGTAACCGCGCCGGCGGCCGCGCGGGCAGCCGGACCGGCGGCCGGAGCCAGCGACCCGCGGTCGGTGCCCCTGGGCGCCCACCCGCGGGGCGCGATCTGTCCGCCCAGCGCACCAAACTACGACAGATCATCACGCCGGTGATCAGCGAAGCCGGTTTTTACCTGGAGGGCCTCGCGCTGTCCCGGGCGGGCCGGCGCTACCTCGTCCGGCTGACCGTGGACGGGGACGAGGCGATCAACCTCGACGGGGTCGCCGACGTGTCGCGCCTGGTCTCCAAGGCGCTCGACGAGGCCGAGGAACGCGACGGCGAGGTGCTCGACGGCGAGTACGAGCTGCAGGTCAGTTCCCCCGGTGTCGACCGGCCGCTGACCGAGCCGCGGCACTGGCGGCGCAACACCGGCCGGCTGGTGCAGGTGCGCGCCGGCGACGCCGGCCAGGTGACGGGGCGGGTGACGGAGGCCGGCCCGGACGGGGTCACGCTCGACGTCGAGGGCACCGCGCACAGCTTTTCCTACGACGCGCTCGGCCCGGGCAAGGTGCAGCTGGAGTTCAACCGGCTGTCGGAGCTGCCCGACGAGGACGTCGGCACGGATGACGAGTTCACCGACGTAGACGACGCTGACGATGACTGGGAGGAGGACGAGGAGTGAACATCGACCTCGCGGCCCTCCGCGCGCTGGAGCGCGAACGGGAGATCCCGTTCGAGACGATCCTCGCCGCGATCGAGACGGCGCTGCTGACGGCGTACCGCCACACAGAGGGGGCCAACCCGCACGCCCGCGTCGAGATCGATCGGAAGAGCGGGTTCGCGGCCGTCTTCGCCCAGGAGGTCGACGACGAGGGTGTGATCGTGCGCGAGTACGACGACACCCCGCACGACTTCGGCCGGATCGCCGCCATGACGGCCAAGCAGGTGATCCTCCAGCGGCTGCGGGAGGCGACCGACGAGGCGCACTTCGGCGAGTACGCCGGCCGCGACGGCGACCTGGTCACCGGCGTGATCCAGGCGCACGAGGCGCGCACCGAGAAGGGGATCGTCACCGTCGACCTCGGCAAGGTGGAGGCCATGCTCCCCGCCGCCGAACAGGTGCCGGGCGAGCGGTACGACCACGGCCAGCGCATCAAGTGCATCGTCGTGCACGTGGCGAAGGGCTTCCGCGGCCCGCAGATCACGCTGTCGCGTTCGCACCCGAGCCTGGTGAAGCGGTTGTTCGCGCTGGAGGTGCCGGAGATCGCGGACGGCACGGTGGAGATCGCGGCCATCGCGCGTGAGGCAGGTCACCGGACGAAGATCGCCGTTCGGTCCACCGCCGCCGGCGTCAACGCGAAGGGCGCCTGCATCGGTCCGATGGGCCAGCGGGTCCGCGCCGTCATGAGCGAACTGCACGGCGAAAAGATCGACATCATCGACTGGTCGGACGACCCCGCGGCGTTCGTCGGGAACGCGCTGTCGCCCGCCAAGGCGCTGCGCGTCGAAGTGGTCGACGCGGCCACCCGCACCGCACGGGTGACGGTGCCGGACTTCCAGCTCTCCTTGGCGATCGGGCGCGAGGGGCAAAATGCCCGGCTTGCCGCCAGATTGACCGGATGGCGCATTGACATCAGGCCCGACAACGAAGCCGGCGGTGGAACGGCGCCCACACCGGGCGGCGCGCGGGCCGAGACTGCGGGGTAGACTTCTTGGCGGTACGTCGTGCACGACCGGCGATCCCGTCGGAGTGGCCGGGGCAACCCGTCCGCACCTGCGTGGGATGCCGGAAGCGCGCGCCAGCCTCCGAGTTGTTGCGGATCGTCGCGAGTCGGGTCGCGCCGGATCGATATCTGGCGGTTCCTGATCCGCGCCGCATCAGGCCCGGGCGGGGTGCTCATCTGCACCGCGACCAGGCTTGTCTCGCGTTGGCGCAGCGACGAAACGCCTTCGGGCGTGCGTTGCGCGTCACCGGTGTCGTCGACATCGGTGAGTTGGCCGAGGCGGTTCCCATGGCCGCCGAGACCGGCACCGCCAGAGGTGGGAGCGTCCAGCCCCACCCGGACTCGCAAGGTAGGACGACCGGCATGAGCACACGATGAAGTCGCCGAAATGATCAGGCTTCAAGTGCACGAGTGAGGTCGGCGCGCGGGCAACCGCTGCTGCCGGCCTCGAGATGAGGAGTGCAGTGGCAGGAAAGGCCCGCGTACACGAGCTCGCCAAGGAGCTCGGGGTCGAGAGCAAGACCGTTCTGGCCAAGCTTCAGGAGCTGGGCGAGTACGTCAAATCAGCATCGAGCACGGTGGAGGCGCCGGTCGCCCGGCGTCTGCGCGCACACTATGCCGCGGGCGCAGCCCCGTCGGCGCAGCCCGCCGAGGCGAAGTCCACTCCGTCCGCACCGGCCACCCCGGCCGCCGTGCCGGGCCGTCCGGCTCCGCCCCGTACCAGTGCCCGTCCCGGGCCGCCGCCGCCGAAGCGGGTCTCCCCGCCGGCCGGTGGCGGTGGCGGTGGCTCCCGTGGTCCGGTCCCCGGACCGCCGCGTCCCGCCACGCCGGCAGCGCCGGCCGCCCCGGTGATGAAGCCGACGAGTGCGCACGACATCGAGGTGGCCGCCGCCGAGGAGCGGGCCGCCAAGCTCAAGGCCGACCAGGAATCCGCGATGAAGGCGGCCCGGGCGGCGCAGCAGCGCGACACCCAGACCCGGCGCCAGCCGCCGGCCGAGGGCGGCCCGTCGCAGGGTCCGCGCCCCGGCCCCCGGCCCGGTCCGGCGGGTGGCGCTCCCGCGGGTCCGCGTCCCGGCCCGGCCGGTGGCGCGACGCCGCGTCCGCCGGCGCGTAGCGGCGGCAACAACCCGTTCGGCATCAACCCCGCCGCTGCCGGTGGCGGGCGCCCGACGCCGAACTCCATCCCGCGGCCCAACCCGGCCTCGATGCCGCCCCGGCCGAGCCCGGCCTCCATGGGCGGCCCGCGGCCGAACCCGTCGCAGATGCCCAGCCAGCGTCCGGCGCGTCCGGGCGGCGGTCCGGGTGGTGGCGGTGCCGGTCGTCCGGGTGGTGGCGGCGGAGGCTTCCGCGGCGGTCCCGGTGGCGGCGGCGGTGCCGGTCGTCCCGGTGGTGGCGGCGGCGGGTTCCGCGGCGGTCCCGGCGGTGGTGGCGGCGGCGGGTTCCGACCCGGCGGCGGCGCTCCCGGTGGTGGCGGCGGCGGTTACCGCGGTGGCCCCGGTGGCGGCGGTGGTGCTCCCGCAGGTGGGGGCATGGCCGGTCGTCCCGGTGGTGGCGGCGGTCGCGGTCGTGGCGGCGGTGCCGCGGGTGCCTTCGGGCGTCCCGGTGGGCGTCCGACGCGGGGTCGCAAGTCGAAGAAGCAGCGGCGTCAAGAGTTCGACAACCTGTCGGCACCGACGATGGGTTCGGGCGCCCCGCGCGGTCAGGGCCAGGTCATCCGGCTGCCGCGTGGTGCCTCGCTGTCGGACTTCGCCGACCGGATCGACGCCAACCCGGGTTCGCTGGTCCAGGAGATGTTCAACCTGGGCGACATGGTGACCGCGACGCAGTCGTGCTCCGACGAGACGCTTCTGCTGCTCGGCGAGCACCTCGGCTTCGACGTGCAGATCGTCAGCCCGGAGGACGAGGACCGCGAGCTGCTCAAGCGGTTCGACATCGACCTCGACGCCGAGATCGACGAGGAGCGCCTGGTGGCGCGCCCGCCGGTCGTGACCGTCATGGGCCACGTCGACCACGGTAAGACGAAGCTGCTCGACGCGATCCGTTCGGCCAACGTGGTCGCCGGTGAGGCGGGTGGCATCACCCAGCACATCGGTGCCTACCAGGTGCACGTGGAGCACGACGGCAACGACCGTGCGATCACGTTCATCGACACCCCGGGTCACGAGGCGTTCACCGCCATGCGTGCCCGTGGTGCCCAGGCCACGGACATCGTGGTGCTGGTGGTGGCGGCCGACGACGGCGTGATGCCGCAGACGATCGAGGCGCTCAACCACGCGCAGGCGGCCGAGGTGCCGATCGTCGTGGCGGTGAACAAGATCGACAAGCCGGACGCCAACCCGGACAAGGTGCGCCAGCAGCTCACCGAGTACGGCCTGGTCGCCGAGGAGTACGGCGGCGACACGATGTTCGTCAACATCTCGGCGAAGAGCCGGATCAACATCGACGGACTGCTGGAAGCGGTGCTGCTCACCGCGGACGCGTCGCTCGACCTGCGGGCGCCGGCCGACGGTGCGCCGCAGGGTATCGCGATCGAGGGTCACCTCGACCGCGGTCGCGGTCCGGTGGCGACGGTGCTGGTCCAGAAGGGCACGCTCAACGTCGGTGACGCGATCGTCGCCGGTGGTGCCTACGGCCGCGTCCGGGCGATGCTCGACGAACACCACAAGCCGGTGGCGTCGGCGGGTCCGGCCCGTCCGGTGCTGGTGCTCGGCCTCACGGCCGTGCCCGGCGCGGGTGACACGTTCCTGGTGGCGGATGACGACCGCACCGCCCGGCAGATCGCCGAGCAGCGGCAGGCCCGTCGGCGCGCGGCGCAGATGGCCAACAGCCGCGGTCGCGCCACGCTGGAAACGCTCATGGAGCAGATCAAGGAGGGCGAGAAGACCTCGCTCACCCTCATCCTCAAGGGCGACGTGTCCGGTTCGGTGGAGGCCCTGGAGGACGCCCTCGTCAAGATCGAGGTGTCCGACGAGGTTCAGCTCAAGATCATCCATCGTGGCGTCGGTGCCATCACCGAGAGCGACATCATGCTGGCCAGCGCGTCCGACGCGGTGGTCATCGGGTTCAACGTCCGCACCGAGGGCAAGTCCCGCGAGCTGGCCGAGCGCGAAGGCGTGGAGATCCGGTACTACACCGTCATCTACCAGGCCATCGAGGAGATCGAGGCCGCGCTCAAGGGCATGCTCAAGCCGGAGTTCGAAGAGGTCGAGCTGGGTACGGCCGAGGTCCGCGAGGTCTTCAAGTCGTCCCGCTTCGGCAGCATCGCCGGTTCGCTGGTGCGCTCCGGGCTCATCCGGCGCAACGGCAAGGCGCGGCTCATCCGCGACGGTGCCGTGGTGGCCGACAACCTCACGGTGGTCGGGCTGCGTCGGTTCACGGATGATGCCACCGAGGTCCGCGAGGGCTTCGAGTGCGGTATCAACCTGGGCAACTACAACGACATCAATGTCGGGGACGTCATCGAGACGTTCGAGATGCGGGAGAAGCCCCGCTCGTAGTACCTGAAGTGTGCGAGGGTCCGGCCGTCAGGGTCGGACCCTCGTTCCATCTAGGAAGAGGGTGGTTGATGTTCACTGGTACCGCTGTTTTCGACCTGTTGCTGCCGGGTGACTCCCGGAATCTGAAAGCCAAGCGCGCCTACGTGCGGCCGATCGTGGCGGCGCTGCGCAAGTTCGAGGTGTCGGTCGCCGAGGTGGGTCATCTGGACCTGCACGGCCGGTCCGAGATCGGGGTCGCGGTGGTCGCGCCCGACGCGGCCCACGTCGGCACCGTCCTTGACTCGTGTGAACGCCTCATCGCCGGCCGCCCCGAGACGGAGCTGCTCTCCGTCAAGCGCCGGCTGTACGGCGACGACGACTGACGCCCACGGCCGCAAGGTATCGCGCTCGCGAGGGCGGGTAATGTCAAAACGTCCGCCCTTCCGGTGGGCGGAACTGTGGGAGGTGAGGGAGATGTCCGACCCGGCACGGGTGCGTCGCCACGCCGAGCGCGTACGCGAACTTGTCGCGTCCGTCGTGCGGACCCAGATCAAGGACCCCCGCCTTGGCATGATCACCATTACCGACGCGCGGCTGACGGCCGATCTTCGGGAAGCCACCGTCTTCTACACCGTCCTCGGGGACGCGCAGGCCGAGGCGGGCACGGCGGCGGCGCTGGAGAGCGCGAAGGGGCTGCTGCGCAGCACCGTCGGCAAGGCCCTCGGCCTGCGACACTCGCCGAGCCTGACGTTCGTGCTCGACAACGTGCAGGACCAGGCGAAGCACATCGACGAGCTGCTGGCGGCCGCCCGAACCGCCGACGCGGAGGTGCAGCGGCTCGCGGCGGGCGCGCACTACGCCGGCGACCCGCAGCCGTACAAGGTGGACGACGACGAGGACGAGGAATCGGAGACCGTCGATCTGGATTCGGTCGCGTCCAGGGACCGCTGACCGGACAACCGATCCATGACCCTGGGGCGGAGTCGGGTGATCTCCCCGGCTCCGTCTCAGGGTGTAATCCCCTTCCGTCGGGGTGACCCTATGGTCACAATCGATGGATGGAGGCTGGTGACGGCTCATCCGTGACGGCGGCCGCACCCGCCGACACCCGCACCCGGCTGCTGGTGGCCGGGGCGTTCGTTCCGATCGCACTGGTGGCCGGTGGACTGCCGTCCTTCTCCCTCGCCGCAAACCTGCTCGTTCTGGGCGTGGGCGGCGCGCTTTTCTGGGCCGGGGTGACGTACCGGCCGCTCACGGGTCGATCCCCGGCCCGCCGCTGGCCGAAGGGGTCCACCCGGTGGCTCCTGCCGGCCGGGGTGCTCGCCGGCATGGAGGCAGTCTCCTTCGTGCTCGGTTCCACGCCCGAACATCCCACGCTCTCGCTGCTCGCCGACCCGTGGCTGGAGCGGTACCCGGTGCGCGCGGCGGGGTTCCTGGGGTGGCTGTTGGCGTTCTGGGGGCTGGTGCGGCGATGACCCGGGTGCTGACGATCGCCGCGTTCCTGGCGGCGCTGGCCTGTCTCGCGATCCTCGAGTGGCGGGCCCGGCGGCCCGACGCCGACCTGCCGACCTTCGGCGACCTGTGCGGGCACGTGCTGTCGTACCGGGTGGGGCGGCTGCCCGTGGGCCGCATCGCGCTGCTGGGCTTCTGGTGGTGGGTCGGCTGGCATTTCTTTGCCAGATAGCAGATTTTGCCAGGTAGCAAATTTCTGACACGCGGCTTGCTTCCCAGTGGCCGGGATGACCGCTCCAAAGGATGGAACGCGGGGCTAGCGTGGAGTGAACAGCGGTCTCCAACCACGTGACCACCACGGTCGGTACCACGAGCCGGTGACCCCGGTCGGCGCCCTCCGGATCGCAGTATCACCAGCAGCACCGTCAGGGGAGACCTGTCATGTCCGATCGTCCGAAGCCGCAGCCGAAGCCCGAGCAGTCCACGCCGGCCGAGCGCGCCCGCGCCGCCCTGCAGATGTCGATGGACCGCCGGGGCTGAGTCCGCACACCGCATCACCCGAGCTGCCGGGGCTGCGCCGGATCGCGGCGCTGGCGGTTCCCGCGTTGGTCGTGCTCGCCGCCGAGCCGACCTACGTACTCGTCGACACCGCCGTGGTGGGACACCTCGGCCGGACCGAGTTGGGCGCGCTCGCACTAGGGGGCGCGGTCCTCACCGTTGCGGCCTGGCTGGGCACCGTGTTCGCCTACGGCACCACCGCGCGTGCGGCCCGTCGCTTCGGGGCGGGCCAGCGCGCCGCGGCCGTCGCGGAGGGCGTCCAGGGTTCGTGGCTCGCCCTCGCGGCCGGCCTGGTGATCGTTCTTGTCCTGCAGGTCGGTGGACCGCCGCTGACCCGTCTCATGGCGGGCGGCGAAGCCGGGGTGGCCGAGGCCGCCGCCGACTGGCTGCGCGTCGCGTCGCTGGGCGTTCCCGGGCTGCTGCTCGCCACCGTCGGCAACGGCTGGATGCGCGGCGTTCAGGACACCCGCCGGCCGCTCTTCTTCGTGCTGGGCGCGTGCGGGCTCTCCGCCCTGCTGTGCCCGCTGCTGGTGTACCCGTTCGGGCTGGGGCTGGTGGGCTCCGCCGTCGCCAACGCCGTCGCGCAGACCGTCTCCGGTGTGCTCTTCGCGCGGGCGCTGTTCAGCGAGAAGGTGTCGTTGCGGCCCGATCCGGCGGTGCTGTGGCAGCAGGTGGTGCTCGGGCGCGATCTCGTCGTGCGCGGGGCCGCGATGCAGGGGGCGTTCCTGGGGGCCACGACCGTTGCGGCCGGGTTCGGCGCGGCGGCCCTCGGCGGGCACCAGATCGCCCTCCAGCTGTGGATGTTCACCGCGTTGGCGCAGGACGCGGTGGCGATCGCCGCGCAGTCGCTGGTCGGTGCCGAACTGGGCGGCGGACGCGTCGCCGGCGCCAAGGCCGTCGCGCGGCGGGTCGCCGGCGTGGGGCTCGTGACCGGGTTCGCCTTCGCGGCGGTGATCGGGGCGGGTGCGCCGTTCCTGCCACAGCTGTTCAGTCCCGATCCGCTGGTGCACGCGCAGGCGTGGACGGCCTGGCCGTGGTTCGCGGCGATGCAGCCGGCCGCCGGTGTGGTGTTCGCGCTCGACGGGGTGCTGCTCGGCGCGGGCGACGCGGTGTTCCTGCGCAACCTGACCATCGCCGCGGCGCTCGGCGCCTACCTGCCGGGTGCGCTCGTGGCGCGCTGGCTCGACCTCGGGCTGGGCGGCGTGTGGGCGGCGCTGACGCTGTTCATCCTGGTGCGGCTGGTGGCGATGCTGTGGCGGGTGCGTTCCGGGCGGTGGGCGGTGGTCGGCGCCAGCCGGTGAACGCCGCATGGCACGCTTATCCCCCGTGAGCACGCAAGGGCGCAGCTTGCGAGCACCGCAGTCGCGAACAGGAGGCACGGTGGGACGCGGTGGACTGGTCGTGGTGGACAAGCCGGGAGGCATGACCTCGCACGACGTGGTGTCGAGAGTGCGCAGGCTGGCGAGGACGCGACGGGTGGGGCACGGCGGCACGCTCGACCCGATGGCCACGGGCGTTCTCGTGCTCGGGGTCGAGCGGGCGACCCGACTGCTGACCTACATCATCGGTTCCGACAAGTCGTATGCCGCGACGATCCGGCTGGGACAGGCGACGGTGACCGACGACGCGGAGGGGGAGGTCACCGCCGAGGCGGACGCGAGCGGCGTCGCCGACGAGGCGGTGCGGGCCGGCCTCGCGGCGCTCACCGGCGAGATCGACCAGGTGCCGAGCGCGGTCAGCGCCATCAAGGTCAACGGACAGCGGGCGTACAAGATGGTGCGTGCGGGCGAGGAGGTCGCGCTGGCCGCCCGCCGGGTCACGGTCTCCCGGCTCGACGTGCTCGACGTGCGCCGCGCCGGGCCGCACGTCGACGTGGACGTCGACGTCGCCTGCTCCTCGGGTACATACATCCGGGCCATCGCGCGCGACCTCGGCTCCGCCCTCGGTGTCGGCGGACACCTGACGTCCCTGCGCCGGACCTCCGTCGGGGCCTTCACGCTCGCCGAGTCGGCCACTTTGGGGGAACTGGCGGAGCGCGACGACCCCGTCACGCTGACCCTGAGCGAGGCCGCGGCGCGCTTCCTGCCCCGGCGCGACGCGGACGAGTCCGAGGCGAAGACGCTCAGCCACGGAGGTCCGCTGTCGAGCGTGGGCATCAGCGGGCCCTACGCGGTGTTCGACCCCGACGGGGAGGTGCTGGCCGTGGTCTCCGAACGCGACGGCAAGGCGCGCCCCGAGATCGTTCTCGTGTAAAGGAGTGGGCATGCTGCGGTGGCGGGGGCTGTCGGCCGTTCCGGCCGGGTGGGGCCGTTCGGTGGTGACCATCGGGGTGTTCGACGGGGTGCACCGCGGGCACCAGCAGATCATCGGGCACGCCGTGAAGCGGGCCACGGAGCAGGGCGTGGCGGCGGTGGTGGTGACGTTCGACCCGCATCCGTCGGAGGTGGTGCGGCCCGGCTCGCACCCGGCCGTCCTGACCGAACCGGGCCGCAAGGCCGACCTGGTCGCCGCGCTGGGTGTCGAGGCGTTGTGCGTCATCCCGTTCACGCTGGACTTCTCGCGGCTGGCGCCGGAGGTGTTCGTGCACGACGTGCTCGTCGACCGGCTGCACGCCAGCACCGTCGTGGTGGGGGAGAACTTCCGCTTCGGGCACCGGGCCGCGGGCGACGTGACGATGCTGCGCCGGCTCGGCCGCACGTTCGGGTTCGGGGTCGAGGCGGCGGACCTGGTCAGCGACGAGGCCCTGCTTGCCTCAACAGACGCGGTGTTCTCGTCGACCTACGTGCGTTCGCTGGTGGCGGCGGGGGACATGCCGGCCGCGGCGCGTGCGCTCGGCCGGCCGCACCGGCTGGAGGGCGTGGTGGTGCGGGGCGACCGGCGCGGCCGCGAACTCGGGTTCCCCACGGCCAACCTGCTGACCGGCCCGTGGGCGGCCGTCCCGGCCGACGGCGTGTACGCGGGCCGGCTCCTGCGCACCGGCCACGCACCGCTGATGGCGGCGATCAGCGTGGGCACCAATCCGACGTTCCACGGACAGGAACGACGCGTGGAGGCGTACGCCCTCGATTTCGACGGAGATCTCTACGGCGAACGCGTCGGTCTGGATTTCGTGGCCCGCCTGCGCGAGCAGCGCGCATACACCGGCATCGAACCGTTGATCGCCCAGATAACGGACGACGTGGCCGCGACCAGGGTGATCCTCGGTGGGCCTGATAAGGTGGAGCCGTCCACTGGGTGAGAAACCCGGCCGCACGCCTGCCCGACGCCGCGGGGTGCGGACATTTCAGCAGTAAATCAAAGGGAGATCATGGCGCTCGACTCTGCCCAGAAGACCGAGATCATGTCGCAGCACAGGACCTCGGAGAACGACACCGGCTCGCCGGAGGTCCAGGTCGCGATGCTGTCCAAGCGCATCCTCGACCTGACCGAGCACCTGCGCACGCACAAGCACGACCACCACAGCCGCCGCGGCCTGCTGCTGCTCGTCGGCCGCCGCCGCCGGCTGCTCAACTACCTCCAGCGCACCGACATCGCGCGTTACCGCGCGCTGATCGAAAAGCTCGGCCTGCGCCGGTAGTGATCACACAAAGGGGAGCGGCGAGGGCGCCGCTCCCCTTTGCTTAAGTGTCGGCAAGACGGTCGACACGTACACTTGGTGAACATCTGAGCCCGTGGGCGCGTCCTTGCCCCGGTCCTCGGTAGTGGCTTTCGGTTCGACGCGGACCGCGAGCTTCGATCGAAGACCGGTCGCGGACGGCTCGAGAACACGGGCCTACCCGACCGAAGGAGTTTCAAAGAACATGACTGAGCAGAACGCGCTCGGCACCCAGGAATCCCGCGCCGTGATCGACAACGGCGAGCGCGGTACCCGCGAGATCATCTTCTCGACCGGGCGGCTGGCCAAGCAGGCCGCCGGTTCGTGCATCGCGCAGCTCGGCGACACCGTCGTGCTGTCGGCCACCACGGCCAGCAAGCACCCGAAGGAGCAGTTCGACTTCTTCCCGCTGACGGTCGACGTCGAGGAGCGGATGTACGCGGCGGGCCGGATCCCCGGCTCGTTCTTCCGCCGCGAGGGCCGGCCCAGCGAGGACGCGATCCTCACCTGCCGCCTCATCGACCGGCCGCTGCGGCCCAGCTTCGTCAAGGGGCTGCGCAACGAGGTCCAGGTCGTCGAGACGGTTCTCGCGCTCGACCCGCAGCACCCGTACGACGTCGTCGCGATCAACGCCGCCTCGATGTCGACCAAGCTCTCGGGGCTGCCGTTCAGCGGCCCGGTCGGCGCGACCCGCATGGCCCACGTCGAAGGGCAGTGGGTGGCGTTCCCGACCAACGAGGAGCTGGAGAAGGCGACGTTCGACATGGTCGTCGCCGGTCGGGCGCTGCCCGACGGTGAGGTCGCGATCATGATGGTCGAGGCCGAGGCGACCGAGCACACGATCGAGCTGATCCGCGGCGGCGGCACGGCCCCCACCGAGGACGTCGTGGCGAGCGGCCTGGAGGCGGCGAAGCCGGCGATCCGGGAGCTGTGCCGGGCGCAGTCGGCGCTGGCCGAGGTCGCGGCGAAGCCGGTCCAGGAGTTCCCGGTCTTCCTCGACTACCAGGACGACGTGTACCAGGCGGTCGCCGAGGCCGTTCGCGCGGAGGTCGCCGAGGCGCTGACCATCGCCCCCAAGGCGGAGCGCGAGGAGAGGCTCGACGCGATCAAGGAACTGGCCACCGAGCGTCTCGCGGGCCGGTTCGAGGGGCGCGAGAAGGAGATCGGTGCCGCGCTGCGCTCGGTCACCAAGAACGAGGTGCGCGCCCGCGTGCTCCGCGAGCAGATCCGCATCGACGGCCGGGGGCTGCGCGACATCCGGCCGCTGACCGCCGAGGTGGGCGTGCTGCCGCGGGTGCACGGTTCGGCGATCTTCGAGCGCGGCGAGACCCAGATCATGGGTGTCACCACGCTCAACATGCTGCGCCTGGAGCAGACCCTGGACACCCTGGGCCTGGCCAAGTCCAAGCGCTACATGCACAACTACAACTTCCCGCCGTACTCGGTCGGTGAGACCGGCCGGGTCGGTGCGCCGAAGCGGCGCGAGATCGGGCACGGGGCGCTCGCCGAGCGTGCGCTGATCCCGGTCCTGCCGACCCGTGAGGAGTTCCCCTACGCGATCCGGCAGGTGTCGGAGGCGTTCGGCTCCAACGGTTCGACCTCGATGGGGTCGGTCTGCGCGTCGACCATGTCGCTGCTCGCCTCCGGCGTGCCGCTGAAGGCCTCGGTCGCGGGCATCGCGATGGGGCTCATCTCCGACGAGGTGGACGGCAAGACGGAGTACGTCACGCTGACCGACATCCTCGGGGCCGAGGACGCGTTCGGCGACATGGACTTCAAGGTCGCCGGCACCCGTGACTTCGTGACGGCGCTGCAGCTGGACACCAAGCTCGACGGCATCCCGTCGGACGTGCTGGCGGCGGCCCTCCAGCAGGCGCACGAGGCGCGGCACGCGATCCTCGACGTGATGGCCGAGGCGATCGCCGAGCCGGCGTCGATGTCCGACTACGCGCCGCGGGTGACCACGGTGAAGATCCCGGTCGACAAGATCGGTGCGGTGATCGGCCCCAAGGGTCAGATGATCAACGCGATCCAGGACGAGACCGGCGCCGACATCACCATCGAGGACGACGGCACGATCTACGTCGGCGCCACCGACGGGCCGTCGGCCCAGGCCGCCGTCGAGCGGATCAACGCCATCGCCAACCCGACCCTGCCGAAGGTGGGCGACCGGTTCCTCGGCACAGTGGTCAAGACGGCCGCGTTCGGCGCGTTCGTCTCGCTGCTGCCCGGCCGCGACGGCCTGCTGCACATCTCCAAGGTGGGCGACGGCAAGCGGGTCGAGAAGGTCGAGGACTTCCTCAACGTCGGCGACAAGGTCGAGGTGCAGATCGCGGACATCGACGCCCGCGGCAAGATCTACCTGGACAAGGTGCGTCCCGACGGTGAGGTGGCCCCGGCCGCCGAGGGCGGCGAGCGCGGTGGCGACCGTGGCGACCGCGGTCCGCGCGACCGTGGCCCCCGCGACCGTGGTGACCGGGAACGCGGTGAGCGCGGCCCGCGCGGCGACCGTGGCGACCGCGGCCCGCGCCGTGACGCCGGTGGCGAGGTGCCGCGCGCCGAGGGCGGCACCCGCCCGGAAGGTGAGGGCGGCGGCGAAGGCGGCGAGGGTGGCGAAGGCGGCGGCGAGTTCCGCCGGCGTCGCAACCGGCACAGCTGATCCTTCGACACCCCCGAGGAACGCGCTACATGACTGACGACGCCCTGGGCGGGACGGTGCGCCGCACCGTCCTGCCCAACGGCCTGCGTGTGCTGACCGAGGACATCCCCGGCGTGCGCAGTGTCTCTGTCGGGATCTGGGTCGGGATCGGCTCCCGCGACGAGACGGACGAGCAGTCGGGCGTCTCGCACTTCCTCGAACACCTGCTGTTCAAGGGCACCCCGAAGCGGAGCGCGCTGGACATCTCGGCCGGCATCGAGGCCGTCGGCGGCGAGACGAACGCGTTCACCGCCAAGGAGTACACCTGCTACTACGCGCGGGTGCTCGACACCGACCTGCCGCTCGCCGTCGACATCCTGTGCGACGCGGTGGCCAACTCGGTCCTCGCGCCGGCCGACGTCGAGACCGAGCGGGGCGTGATCCTCGAAGAGATCGCCATGCAGGACGACGAACCCGGCGACGAGGTGCACGACGTCTTCACCGAGTCCGTCTTCGGTGATCACCCGCTCGGCCGGCGGATCAGCGGCAGCGTCGAGAGCATCTCCGCGCTGACCCGCGACGGGATCAACGACTTCTACCGTTCGCGGTACACGCCGCCGTCGATCGTGGTGGCCGCGGCCGGCAACCTGCGGCACGACGCCGTGGTCGCCCAGGTCACCGCGGCCCTCGCCGGGGTCGGCGGCCCGGCGGCCCCGGTCGCCCCGCGCAGCGGCGGCCTGGTGCCGGTGCGTTCGGGGCTGGTGTCGGTGGTGGACAAGGACACCGAGCAGGCGCACCTCGTGCTCGGCTGCGCCGGCATCCCGCGCGACGACGAACGCCGGTTCGCGCTCGGCGTGCTCAACAACGTGCTCGGCGGGGGCATGTCGAGCCGCCTGTTCCAGGAGATCCGGGAGAAGCGCGGCCTCGCGTACTCCGTCTACTCCTACACCTCCCTCTACGCCGACGCGGGGATCTTCGCGGTGTACGCGGGCTGCGCGCCCGGCAAGGCCGACGAGGTGCTGGCCATCACCCGCGAGGAACTGTCCCGGGTCGCCGCGACCGGCCTGACCGACGCCGAGGTGGCCCGCGGCCAGGGCATGCTCAAGGGCGCACTGGTGCTGGGCCTGGAGGACACCGGGTCCCGGATGAGCCGCATCGGCAAGGGCGAGCTGCTGCACCGCGACCTGCTCACGGTCGACCAGCTGCTGGCCCGGATCGACGCCGTCACCCCGGACGACGTGGCGGGCGTGGCCGCCGAACTGCTCACCTGTACGCCCTCGCTGGCGGTCCTCGGACCGTTCGGCGACCGGGACTTCTCCGCCGCCGTCGCTGCCTGAGAGGCTTACCCCCGTGTCCGAAGAGAGAGAACCCGTGCGGGTCGGGGTGCTCGGCGCCCGCGGCCGGATGGGTGCCGAGGTCTGCCGCACCGTCGACGCCGCCGACGACCTCGAACTCGTGGCGATGGTCGACGACGGCGACGGGCTGTTCGCCGTGCAGGACGCCGGTGCCGAGGTCGTGGTCGACTTCACCACCCCGGACGTCGTGATGGACAACCTGCACTGGTGTGTCGAGCAGGGCATCCACGCCGTGGTGGGGACCTCCGGGTTCACGCCGGCGCGGCTGGACCGGGTCGAGGCGTGGCTGCGCAACAGGCCCGAGGTCGGCGTGGTCGTCGCGCCCAACTTCGCGCTCGGCGCGGTGCTGATGATGGAGTTCGCCCAGCGGGCCGCGCGGTACTTCGAGTCGGTCGAGGTGATCGAACTTCACCATCCGAAGAAGCTCGACGCGCCGAGCGGCACCGCCCTGCGGACCGCTGAGCTGATCGCTGAGGCCCGTGAGGCCGCCGGGCTGGGTGATGTTCCGGACGCGACGAAGGACGAGCTGGAGGGCGCGCGTGGCGGACGGGTGCGGGGGATCCCGGTGCACTCGATCCGCTCGGCCGGCCTCGTGGCGCACCAGGAGGTGCTCTTCGGCGGCGTCGGCGAGACGCTGACCCTGCGGCACGACTCGCTGGACCGGTCGTCGTTCATGCCGGGTGTGCTGCTGGCGGTCCGCGCCGTGACCGGACGGCCGGGGCTGACCGTGGGGCTGGGTCCCCTACTCGGCTGAGATCTCGGTCCGCATCCGGATCTGGGGCACGAGGAGATCGTCGACGTCGAGGGCCCGGGCGGCACCGTCCGGGGCCCAGCCGGTGGACGTCAGAAATTTGACCGTCGCGACATCGTCACGGAACACCCATGTAACCGCGGTTTCGTAACCGTCTGTACGCCAGTGGTCCACGCTCGCGGCCAAAAGCCGGCTTCCGTGGCCGCGCCTCCCCCAACGGGGTTCCACCAACAGTTCAGTGATCGCAACCACGCGGTCACTCAACGCATTGTGATTCTCGTCAGGCGCGAGAGTGGTCGCGTCCGCGGGGCCTGACGCCGCAAATCCGACACGGTACGCTGGTGCCGGCTCGGCGACGGATTCCCGTTCGGCCTGCTCAATCGCCATCAATACCCGGTGCTCCGGGGTTGGGGGCGCCGTTACGGCGCCGTGCCACTGCTCCGACAGCCACTCGACGTTGAGCTGATCCAGTACCGTGCGGGGTATCAACCGACGGTAAGCGACCTGCCAGGTCGTGAGTTGGATCCGCGCAATGTCGACGACGTCGTCGGGGCGCGCAACCCGGACGTAACCCAGCGCCATAACAGCAAAGGGTACGTACCGGTTTCGTAACGAGGAGTGCGGGGTGGCACGTACGGCCGTCACCCTTGTGCGTGTTGGATGTTGGATCTCGCGTTTACGGGTAGACGTGGGTCCGCGGTATCGATCGGGAGGAACGTCAGCGTGGCAGAGCGAGGACGAGTGACGACCCAGCGCGTGCCGGCACCGGAGGGTGTCGACGCGGGCCGGACCGGCGCCGTCATGCGCCTGCGCCACCCGAGCCCGACCGCCAAGCGGATCGGCGTCGTGGCGGCGCTGTTCCTCTGCGCCCTCGTGTTCGACGCGTTCTTCGCCGTCCGGCACGCCTGGTTCGACATGCAGGTGTACTACGGCGCCCTCAACTACTGGGTCGACGGCACCGGTGAGATCTACGACTACCTGCTGACCAACACCAAGTACGGCTTCACGTACCCGCCGTTCGCGGCGCTGCTGATGATCCCGATGGCGTTCCTGGAGTGGAACCTCGCCGTCTTCATCAGCGTGTCGATGACGGTCATCGGGGCCGTGGCCGTCCTGTACTGGCTCACCAAGCCGCTGGCCAAGCGCCTGGGGCAGCCGGCCTGGTTCGTGCTGGGCGTGGCGGCCGCGCTGGCGGTGGCGTTCGAGCCGATGCGCGAGACGTTCCTCTTCGGGCAGGTCAACTCGGTGCTGCTGGTGCTCGTCGCCGGCGACCTGCTGCTCCTGGTGCGCAACAACCGCAGCGTGGCCGGTGTCGGGATCGGCATCGCCACAGCCATCAAGCTGACGCCGGGCGTGTTCATCGTCTACCTGATCGTCACCCGGCGGTACCGGGCGGCGGTCGTCGCCAGCGGCACCACGGCCGCCGCGACGCTGTTCGCGGGCGCGGTCGCCCCGGACGCCACCCGTGAGTTCTGGACCGACGCGCTGTGGAACACCAGCCGCGTGGGGTCGCAGTCGTTCGTCTCCAACCAGGCGCTGAGCGGGTTGACCAACCGGTGGGACCCGTCCCAGCCGTCGAAGCTGGTCTGGATCGCGCTGGTGCTGGCCGTGCTGGCGGTGTGGGCGTGGCGTTCGCACCGGGCGGTGCAGCGCGGCGACGAGGCCAGCGGGCTGGCGTTCACCGGTGCGCTCGGTGTGCTGATCAGCCCGATCTCGTGGGTGCACCACCTGGTGTGGGTGATGCCGGCGCTGGTGCTGCTCGTGGTGCGGGCGTTCGACCCGGGGGTGTCGAAGCGCCGGCGCAACTGGCTGATCGGCACGGCCGCCGTGACGTACATGATCATGTGCAGCCGGCTGGTGTGGGCGTTCAACGGCAAGTTCGACACGTTCGCCGGCTGGGTGGGCAGCAACGCCTACGTCTGGCTGTCGCTGATGCTGCTGGTGGTCCTGCCGCTGGCGCCGGTGGCGCGCCCGAAGTCGGAGGCCGCCTCGGCGGAGAAGATCGAGGCGGAGCCGGAGCTGCCGGCGCCGGCCGCCACGGTCACCGTGCCGGCCCCGGCGCGCCGCCTGGTCGGAGCCGACCAGCAGTAAGCGGGCCGACTTCTGTCACACCCGGCCGGTAGCGTGCCGGGTGATGACTGAGGATCTCCTTTCGCTCGCCCAGGCGCGGCGGATCGCGCTCGCCGCGCAGGGGTTCGCCGATCCCCGCCCCACGGGGGTGCCCGACGTGCGGCACCTCCGGCGGGTGATCCGCCGGGTTGGCCTCCTGCAGATGGACTCGGTCAACGTCCTCATGCGGGCGCACTACATGCCGCTCTACAGCCGGCTCGGCCCCTACCCGACGGCCCTGCTGGACCGTGCCGCCTATCGCGCCCCGCGCGAGCTCTTCGAGTACTGGGGGCACGAGGCGTCGCTGCTGCCCGTCGGGCTGCACCCGGCGCTGCGCTGGCGGATGGCACGCGGCCACGCGTGGGGCGCCCCGGGCCGGATCGCGCAGGAGCAGCCGGAGCTGGTCAAGCGGGTGCTCGCCGAGGTGCGCGAGCGCGGTCCCGTCACGGCCGGGGAGATCGAGGACACCGGCCCCCGCCGCAGGAACTGGGGCTGGAACTGGTCCGAGGTCAAGACCGCGCTGGAGGCGCTGTTCTGGACCGGTGAGGTGACCGCCGCCGGCCGCAACACGGCGTGGGCGCGGCTGTACGACGTTCCGGAGCGGGTGCTGCCGGCCGCCGTGCTGGCCGCGCCGACACCGTCCGTCGAGGAGGCCCACCGGGACCTGGTGCGCGTCGCCGCGGCGGGGCTGGGTGTGGCGGCGGAGCCGGAGCTGCGCGGCTACTTCCGGCTCTCCCTGGAGGGCACCCGCACGGCCGTCGCCGAGCTGGTCGACGCGGGGGAGCTGCGCCCGGTGCGGGTCGAGGGGTGGAGCGCGCCGGCCTACCTGTACGAGGGAGCCCGGCTGCCGCGCCGGATCACCGGGGCGACGCTGGTCAGCCCGTTCGACCCGCTGATGTGGGAGCGGGCGCGGGTGGCGCGGCTGTTCGGGTTCGACTACCGGCTGGAGATCTTCGTGCCGGCGCCGAAGCGGGTGCACGGGTACTACGTGCTGCCGTTCCTGCTCGGGGACCGGCTCGTGGCGCGGGTGGATCTCAAGGCCGACCGTAAGGCGGGTGTACTGCGGGTGCCGGCCGCCTGGGTGGAGCCGCCGCGGACGCGCCGCGACCCAGGGCCGGGCGAGGTCGCGGAGGCGTTGGCGGCGGAGCTGTACCGGCTGGCCGGATGGCTCGGGCTGAGGGAGGTCGCCGCGCCGGAGTCCGGGGACCTGGCGACGGCGCTCACCGATGCCCTGCGGCCGTCCGTCGAGGTCGGTGCCGTTACCGGCCTGCGTGTACCGTGACGGTGTGACCTCCCCGTCCCCCGTTCAGCAGCCTGTGGCGGTCGAGTATCCGGCCCCGCCGGACGGATACGGCGCCCCCGTCGCCGCCGGTGCGTACGGCGGCCACGCCTATCCGCAGGGCAGGTTGGACCGGTTCCTCGCCCGGCTGCCGAAGTGGCTCGGCCCGGCGGCCGTCGCCGGTGGATGCCTGGCCACCGCCGGTTACGTGCTGGCGCTCAACCCGACCGACGGCGGGGCCTCGGACGTTCCCGCCTGCCTGGTGCGGCTGACGACCGGGTTCGACTGCCCGGGCTGCGGCGGTACCCGGGCGGCGTGGTTCCTGGCGCACGGCGATCTGGCCGCCGCCGCGCAGCACCACCTGCTGTTCGTGTTCATGGTGCCGTTCATCGCCTACGCGTACGTGGCGTGGGTGGCGGGTGTGGTGTTCCACCGGCGGCTGCCGATGCCGCGGCTGTCGATGCCGCTCGTGTGGGGGTTCCTGGGCGCGTGGGCCGTCTTCACGGTGCTGCGCAACCTGCCGTTCGCGCCCTTCACCCTCTTCTACGTCTGATCAGGCGGCCTTCTCGGTCGAGACCTTCGGCGCGGCCGCCCGGAAGACGCTCACGTTGCCGCTGAGCGAGCGGGCGTTGATCTCCAGGTCGGTGCCGCGGCCCGTGGGCGGTGTGTCGCCGACCGGCAGGTCGCTGTGGGTGCGGCCGGAGAGCGTGTTGAGGTCGAGCCGGAGCGCGGTGCCGGGGGCGACGCCGATCGCGATGTCACCGGAGGCGCTGTAGAGGCGCAGTTCGCCCTGGCGGGTCTCGCGCAGCTCGATGTCGCCGGCGGCGCTGCGCGCGGTGACCGAGCCGGCGAGGGTGCCGACGCGCAGGTGGCCGCTGGCGCTGTGCAGCAGCGCGTCCCCGCCGACCGCGCCGACCCGGGCGTCGCCGGCCGCGCTCTGCACCTGCAGGTCGCCGCCGACCGTACCGACGTGCACGTCGCCGCTGGCGGTGGTGATGTTGGCGGCGCCGGTGACGTCGTCGAGGATCAGGTCGCCGCTGGCCAGCGCCACCTGGGCAGTGGAGTAGCGGCCGTTCGCGCGGGTGTCGGCGGCGCCGGCGCTGACCCGCAGCTCGCTGTCGAACGGGATCCGGGCGTGCACCCGCACCCGCCAGCCGCGCCGCCAGATCCAGCCGCTCTGCGGCGTCTCGACGCGCAGTTCGCCGTCGTCGAACGTGACCCGGGTCTGCTCGACGGCCTCCCGGGCGGCGCCGCCGCTGTCGTAGGGCTCGACGGTGACGGTGGCGGTGTCGCGCTCCTCGGCGGTCACGGTGACGTCGCCGGCGCTGATCGTGATCGAGGCGCGGATCGGTCCGCTGACCGGGAACTCATGCATCGTCATTCCTCCTGGGTGGGTGGGTCAGGCCTGGGCGTAACCGGTCATCCGCCGGCCCTTGCCCCGACCGTGCGGCGGCTGTGGCGGGAACGGCGGTGAAGGCGGCGCCGGCGGCATGCCGTTGAGGGCGCCGGCGACGGCGTGCACGAGCCACGAGTTGACCGAGGCGCCGGTGGTCGAGGAGGCGTTCTCGATGAGCTCCTTGAGCTGCTCGGGCAGGCGGAGCGTGATGCGGGCGGTGTCGCCGCCGTCCGGGATCTTGGTGGCGTGCGGGGCGGCGGCCGGTTCGGGCGTCTGCTCGGTCACCACGAACTCCGCCTCCCGCCCGCGCAGGCGCACCTCCACCGAGGCGGAACTGAGCTTCGAGGTGATCTCGGCGGCGGCGTCGGAGAGGGCTTCCAGCAGGCACAGGCGTGCGGCGGAGTCCAGGGCGTTGCCCAACAGTTCGGCGGTGCGCGCGGCGTCCTCACCGGCCGGGGCGGCGCTGGCCCGCAGCTCCCGGCGGAGCGATTCGAGGTACGGGGTCAGGTCCATGACGCCACTATGACGTCACAGATGGCGTCATGGCAACGATGTGGTGATGTCATCATGATGTCGCTCCGTGCGGGTATGCGGGTTTGCCCCCCGACCAGCGGCGGATCTAGGGTGGCGGCCATGGCTGAGATGGTGCGCCCGACAATCACTCCGATCGCGTGGACGCACTTCTCGAATCCGCCGGAGGTCCCCTGGGAGACCGATGCCGAGGGCGGCGAGGCGCTGGCCGAGTTCGCCGGGCGCGCGTGCTACCAGTCCTGGAGCAAGCCCAACCCGGCCACCGCCACCAACGCCGGCTATCTCAAGCACATCCTCGAGGTGGGTCACCTCTCCGTGCTGGAGCACGGGACGGTGACGTTCTACATGGAGGGTGTCTCCCGGTCGTTCACCCACGAACTGATCCGCCACCGGCACTTCTCGTACTCGCAGCTGTCGCAGCGCTACGTTCCCGAGAAGAACGCCGCGATGGTCGAGCCGGACGTGATCGCGGAGGACCCGGAGCTGCACGCCAAGTTCGTCGCCGCCACGGAGGCGAGCGTCCGGGCGTACACCGAGCTGCTCCAGGGCCTGGAGGAGCGCTTCGCCGACGTGGAGAACGCGACGCTGCGCCGCAAGCAGGCCCGCCAGGCGGCCCGCGCCGTCCTGCCCAACGCCACCGAGACGCGCATCGTCGTGACCGGCAACTACCGGGCCTGGCGGCACTTCATCGCCATGCGCGCGACCGAGCACGCCGACGTGGAGATCCGCGCCCTGGCCGTCGAGTGCCTGCGGCACCTGCAGAAGATCGCGGCCAACGTCTTCGCCGACTTCACCATCTCCACGCTGGCCGACGGGTCGGAGATCGCGGCAAGCGCGTACACCTGGGAGTCGTGACACCTCCGGCGGCGGACCCGGTGTGCGGTTCGCTAGGTTGTTCGGTATGACCCGCACCGGTTCGGATCCCCAGCGGCCCTTCGGGCGCCTGCTGACCGCGATGATCACCCCGTTCGGTGCCGACGGCTCGCTCGACGTCGAGGGAGCGCAGCGTCTGGCAACGCACCTGGTGGACAGCCAGGAGCACGACGGCCTGGTGATCAGTGGCACCACCGGGGAGTCCCCGACCACCTCCGACGCGGAGAAGGACACCCTCCTGCGCGCCGTGGTCGAGGCGGTCGGTGACCGGGCCTGCGTCGTCGCGGGCGTCGGGACCAACAACACAAACCACTCGGTCGAACTGGCGAGAGCCGCCGAAAAGGCCGGTGCGGACGGCGTTCTCGTCGTGACGCCGTACTACAACAAGCCGCCGCAGGAAGGGCTGGTCCGCCACTTCACGGCGGTTGCCGAGGCGACCGGCCTGCCGGCGATGCTCTACGACATCCCGGGCCGCAGCGGTGTCGCGCTCGCGACGGAGACGATCGTGCGGCTGGCCGAGCACCCGCGGATCGTCGCGATGAAGGACGCCAAGGGCGACCTGGCCGAGACGGCGTGGGTCACGAAGCGTTCCGACCTGGCGTACTACTCGGGCGACGACATGCTCACGCTGCCGCTGCTGTCGGTCGGCGCGGTGGGTGTCGTCGGGGTGCCGACGCACCTGTTCGGGCCGCCCACCAAGCGGATGATCGAGGCGTTCGAGCGCGGTGACGTCACCGAGGCGCTGCGCCTGCACCACGAGCTGCTCCCCGCGTACTGCGGCTTCTTCCGCACGCAGGGGGCCATTCTGACCAAGGCGGCACTCAACCTCGCCGGGCTTCCCGCGGGGCCGATGCGGCCGCCGCTGCTCGACGCCACGGCGGCCGAGGTCGCGCGCCTGCGCGAGGACTGCGCCGAGGCGGGATACACCCTCGGCAGTGCCGAGCAGATGGCGCATATTCACACACAGGGATAACTGCATGACGAACGCTCCGGCGGAGATCAGTCCGCCGCCACCGCTGGCCGCCTCAGGCCTGCGCATCACCCCGCTCGGCGGGCTCGGCGCGATCGGTCGCAACATGACCGTGTTCGAGTTCGGCGGGCGGCTCCTGATCGTCGACTGCGGGGTGCTCTTCCCCGACGTCGAGCAGCCCGGCGTGGACCTGATCCTGCCGGACTTCGCACCGATCCTGGACCGGCTCGACGCGATCGACGCCATCGTGCTCACGCACGGGCACGAGGATCACATCGGTGCCGTGCCGTACCTGTTGGCGCACAAGCCCGACATCCCGGTCGTCGGGTCGCAGTTCACGCTCGCGCTGGTGGAGGCGAAGCTCGCCGAGCGGCGCATCGAGCCGTACTCGCTGACCGTGCGCGAGGGGCAGACCGAGCGGCTCGGGCCGTTCACGTGCGAGTTCTTCGCGGTCAACCACTCGATCCCGGACGCGCTGGCCGTCGCGATCACCACCCCGGCCGGCACCGTGCTGCACACCGGCGACTTCAAGATGGACCAGCTTCCCCTCGACGGGCGGCTGACCGACCTGGCCGGGTTCGCCCGGCTGGGCGCGCAGGGCGTCGACCTGCTGCTCTCCGACTCGACAAACGCCGAGATCCCGGGCTTCGTCACGCCGGAGAAGGAGATCGGGCCGGTCCTCGACGGGATCTTCGCGAAGGCGCGCGGGCGGATCATCGTCGCGTCGTTCGCCTCGCACGTGCACCGGGTGCAGCAGGTGCTCGACTCGGCCCACGAACACGACCGGAAGGTGGCGTTCATCGGCCGGTCGATGGTGCGCAACATGGGCATCGCCCGCGACCTGGGACTGCTGCACATCCCGGGCGGTCTCGTGGTCGGCATGGACGAGGCGATGTCCCTGCCGCCGGAGCGCATCGTGATGATGTCGACCGGTTCGCAGGGCGAGCCGATGAGCGCGCTGGGCCGCATGGCCAACGGCGACCACCGGCACGTGACGATCGCGCCGGGCGACACCGTGGTGCTGGCGTCGTCGCTGGTGCCGGGCAACGAGAGCGCCGTCTACCGGGTGATCAACCGGCTCTCCCGGGCCGGTGCCGTCGTGGTGCACAAGGACGTCGCCAAGGTGCACGTCTCCGGCCACTCGCCGGCCGGTGAGCTGCGCTACCTGCTCAACGTCGTCAAGCCGCGCAACTTCATGCCCGTTCACGGGGAGTGGCGGCACCTGCGGGCGCACGCCCAGCTCGGGATCGAGTCCGGGGTGCCGGCGGACCGCGTGGTGCTGTGCGAGGACGGCGACGTCGTCGACCTGGTGGGCGGCCGGGCGAGCCTGGTCGGGCACGTGCGTTCGCGCTATGTCTACGTCGACGGGCTCGCGGTCGGCGACGTGAGCGAGTCGCTGCTGACCGAGCGCCGCATCCTCGGCGACGGCGGCTTCATCTCGGCGACGGTCGTGATCGACTCAGTCAACGGCAAGGTCGTCGGTGGGCCCACGGTGTCGGCCAAGGGGTTCTCCGAGGACCCGTCGGCGTTCGACGCGGTGCTGCCGTTGATCACGGAGGCGCTGCTGCGCGCGGCGGGGGACGGGGTCACCGATCCGCACCAGCTGCAGCAGATCGTGCGCCGCACGGTCGGCCGCTGGGTCAACGAGAAGTACCGCCGCCGCCCCATGATCGTTCCCACGGTTGTCGAGGTCTGAAAGAGGGATCGACCTCGACATGCGGTTGTAACGGGGGTTCTTTAGCGTCCATCCATGGCCGCGACTGACACCCCCGCCCCCGACATCCCGCCCGGGCCCCCGCCCGAGGCGCCGCATGCGCCGCGCAACGCGTTCGACCGCTATTTCGAGATCAGCGCGCGGCGTTCGACGCTCGCGCGGGAGATCCGGGGCGGGCTGGCGACGTTCTTCACGATGAGCTACATCGTCGTGCTCAACCCGCTGATCCTGGCCAACGCCAAGGACAGCACCGGCGCGACGCTGCCGATCACGCAGCTGGCGGCGGCGACGGCACTGGTCGCCGGTGTCGTCACGATCCTGATGGGGGTCGTCGGGCGGTTCCCGCTGGCGCTGGCGGCCGGACTCGGCGTGAACGCGCTGGTGGCGCTCGAGATCGCGCCGAAGATGACCTGGGCCGACGCGATGGGCCTGGTGGTCATCGAGGGCCTGCTCATCACGATCTTCGTGTTGACCGGGCTGCGGGAGGCGCTGTTCCGGGCGGTGCCGGCGCAGCTGAAGATCGCCATCGGGGTGGGGATCGGGCTGTTCCTGACCGTCATCGGCTTCGTGGACGCGGGGGTCGTGCGCTCCAGCGGGAAGGCGTCGCCGCCGCTGCAGCTCGGCACCGCGAACATGCTGACCGGGTGGCCGGCCGTGGTGTTCGTGGCCGGGCTGCTCGTCACGCTCGTGCTGGTGGTCCGGAAGGTGCGCGGGGCGATCCTCATCGGGATCGCGTTCGGGACGGTGCTGGCGATCGTCGTGGAGGCGCTCGCCAAGGTGGGGCCGTCGTTCACGCCGCCGGACAAGGCGAACCCGAACGGCTGGAGCCTCAACGTCCCGAGCTGGCCGGACAAGGTGTTCGCGCTGCCGGATCTCGGGCTGCTCGGGAAGTTCAGCGTGCTGGGGGCGTGGGAGTCGGCCGGTGTGCTGGTGGCGGTCATGTTCGTCTTCACGCTGCTGGTGACGGACTTCTTCGACACCATGGGCACGATGGTCGCGGTCGGCTACGAGGCGGGTCCCGAGGGCGGGCTGATCCGGGAGGACGGCACGCCGCCGCGCACCCGGGAGATCCTGCTGGTGGACTCGATCGCGGCTGCGGCCGGCGGCGCGGCGAGCGTGTCGAGCAACACCTCCTACATCGAGTCGGCCTCCGGGGTCGCCGAGGGCGCGCGCACCGGCGTGGCGAACCTCGTCACGGGTGCGCTGTTCCTGCTGGCGATGTTCTTCTCCCCGCTGGTCACGGTGGTGCCGTTCGAGGCGGCGTCGGTGGCGCTGATCGTGGTCGGCTTCCTGATGATGACCTCGGTGCGGGGCATCGACTGGACGGACTACGAGATCGGTATCCCGGCGTTCCTGGCGATCGTGCTGATGCCGTTCACGTACTCGATCTCGGCCGGGATCGGGGCGGCGTTCATCGCGTTCGTGCTGCTCAAGGCCGTTCGGGGCAAGGCGCGCGAGGTGGGCGTGCTGATGTGGGTCGCCGCGGCGCTGTTCGTCGTCTACTTCCTGCGTGCGCCGATCGAGAGCCTTATCTTCTAGAACGTGGGCTGGCACACCCTGGTCACCGTCCTGTTGGGACTCCACTTCGCCTACCTGGGCTACGTGGTGTTCGGCGGGTTCCTGGCGTGGCGCTGGCCGAAGCTGATCTGGCCGCATCTCCTCGCGGGTGCGTGGGGGGTGGCCGTGGTGGGCGTTCCGCTCACCTGTCCGCTGACCGAGGCCGAGTACTGGGCGCGGCGGCGGGCGGGCGGGCGGGGCGCCACGGCCGGCTTCATCGACCGGTACATCGAGGGCGTGCTCTATCCCGAGCGGTACACGTTCGCGCTGCAGATCCTGGTCGGCGTGGTGGTGCTCGGCTCCTGGGCCGGCGCCTACCTGCTGCGCCGACGTCGGAACAGGACGGCCAACACGGCCACCAAAACCGAGGTTTCGTCGTAGCTCCCCGCTACCGTGTGAGTCATGGCGGGCCGACCGGCGCAGACTCCCCGCCGTCGCACGTCGTCCACGACGCCGGCGCGACGGCCCGCTCAGCGTGCCCGCAAGGCGGCTCCGGCCAAGGCTCCCGCGCGCGCGGCGAAGAAAACCGCGGCCCGCCCCGCCGCCCGTCCCGTCGCGCGGCGGCCGGCGAGCGCGGTCACGTTCAACCCGCTGGCCCTGTTCGGCCGGCTGATCATCGCCACCTGGATGGGCCTCGCCAACACCCTGGGCTGGGTCGTGCGGGCCATCGGGCGCAAGGCCGCGCACGCGCGGGACCTGGACCCCGAGCATCGCCGCGACGGTGCCGGGCTCGCCGTCATCGGGCTGGCGGTGCTGCTGGCCGCCGGGGTGTGGTTCAACTCCGCCGGTCAGGTCGGCGAGTGGATCGCCGACAAGGTGCGCTTCCTGCTCGGTGGCATCTCGGCCGTGCTGCCGGTGCTGCTGGTCTTCGGCGCCGTGCGGATGATGCGCCGGCCGGTCGAGGAGGAGGACGCGCACCGCGGGCGGGGGATCGTCGGCTGGAGCGCCCTGTTCATCGGCGTCGCGGGGCTGCTGCACCTGGCCATGGGGCAGCCGACGCAGCCGCTCGGCCTGGACAAGGCGGGCGGGCTGCTGGGCGGGCTCGCCGGTGGGCTGCTCGCCGGTTGGGTCACCGGCTGGGTGGCCGGGCCGCTGCTGCTGCTGACCGCCCTCTTCGGTGTGCTCGTGGTGACGGCGACGCCGATCAACAAGGTGCCCGAGCGGTTCCGCGAGCTGATGGACCTGGCCCTGGGCCGGGGCGCGCGCGAGATCGACGGCGAGTACGACGACGAGGATCTCGACGGGGTCGACGGGTACGACGAGGAGTTCGACGAGGCGCCCGTGCCGCCGAAGAAGCGGGCGCCGTCGCGTCGCCGGCAGGCCGCCCTCGCCGACGCCGACGCGGATCCGTCCATCGTGGACATCGAGCCGGTGTCGCCGGTGCCGGTGGACGTTCCGGTGCGCAAGCCGCCGAAGATCAAGACTCCGCCGCCACCGCCGCCGGACCACTCGCCGCTGCCGACCCGGGCCGAGCAGCTGGCGTTGACCGACGCCGACTACAAGCTCCCGCCACCCAACCTGCTCGCCGCCGGCGACGCGCCGAAGGCGCGCACCCGGGCCAACGACGAGGTGATCGCGGCGCTCGGCGGCGTTTTCGAGCAGTTCAACGTGGACGCCGCCGTCACCGGCTTCACCCGCGGCCCCACGGTCACGCGGTACGAGGTCGAGGTCGGGCCCGGCGTGAAGGTCGAGCGGATCACCGCCCTGACCCGCAACATCGCCTACGCCGTGAAGTCGCCGGACGTGCGGATCATGTCGCCGATCCCGGGCAAGTCGGCGGTCGGCATCGAGATCCCCAACCTCGACCGGGAAAACGTCACGCTCGGCGACGTGCTGCGCTCCCGGGCCGCGACGTCGGACCACCACCCGCTGGTCGTCGGGCTGGGCAAGGACATCGAGGGCGGCTACGTCACGGCCAACCTCGCGAAGATGCCGCACATCCTGATCGCCGGTGCGACCGGTGCCGGTAAGTCGTCGTGCCTCAACACACTGCTGGTGTCGCTGCTGACCCGCGCCACGCCGGACGAGGTGCGGCTGCTGCTGGTCGACCCGAAGCGGGTGGAGCTGACGGCGTACGAGGGGATCCCGCACCTCGTGACGCCCATCGTGACCAACCCGAAGAAGGCGGCCGACGCCCTGGAATGGGTCGTGCGCGAGATGGACATGCGCTACGACGACCTGGCCGCGTCGGGCGTTCGGCACATCGACGACTACAACCGGAAGGTGCGCGCCGGCAAGGTCACTGCTCCGCCGGGCAGCGAACGGGTGATCCGGCCGTACCCGTACCTCATCGTGATCGTGGACGAGCTGGCCGACCTGATGATGGTGGCGCCGCGCGACGTCGAGGACTCGGTCGTGCGCATCACGCAGCTCGCCCGGGCCGCCGGCATCCACCTGGTGCTCGCCACGCAGCGCCCCTCGGTCGACGTGGTCACCGGTCTGATCAAGGCCAACGTGCCGTCGCGGCTGGCGTTCGCCACGTCGTCGCTCGCCGACTCGCGGGTCATCCTCGACCAGCCGGGTGCCGAGAAGCTCATCGGGCGGGGCGACGGGCTGTTCCTGCCGATGGGTGCCTCGAAGCCGATCCGCATCCAGGGCGCCTGGGTCAACGAGTCGGAGATCGCCGACGTCGTCAAGTTCTGCAAGGAGCAGCGGGAGCCGGAGTTCCGGCCCGACGTCACGGTCGCCCCGGAGTCGTCGAAGAAGAAGGTCGACGAGGACATCGGTGAGGACCTGGAGCTGCTGCTGCAGGCGATCGAGCTGGTGGTGACGAGCCAGTTCGGGTCGACGTCGATGCTGCAGCGCAAACTGCGGGTGGGCTTCGCGAAGGCGGGCCGGCTGATGGATCTCATGGAGACGCGCGGGGTGGTCGGGCCGTCCGAGGGTTCGAAGGCGCGCGATGTGCTGATCAAGCCGGACGAGCTGGAGGAAGTGCTCACCTCCTTGAAGGCGTCGGAGTAGCGGCACACTGGGGGCATGACCGCTTCGCCCCTTGCCGTCCTGCACGATCCCGTCCGGCGGGGCGTCTACGAGTTCGTCGCCGCGCAGGGTGCGCCCGTGGGGCGGGACGCCGTCGCGGGCGGGATGTCCATCGGCCGGACGCTGGCGGCGTTCCACCTGGACAAGCTGGCGGCGGCAGGACTGCTGGAGGTCACGTACGCGCGTCCGGCCGGTCGGACCGGGCCGGGAGCCGGCAGGCCGGCGAAGCTGTACCGGCGCGCGGTCGGCGAGCACCTGCTGAGCGTGCCGCCGCGCGAGTACCGGGCGCTGGCGGAGATCCTCGCGGAGGCGGTGGAGGAGAGCGGGGCCGACGCGGCGGCCGCCGCGTCGGCCCGCCGGCAGGGGGCCGCGCGGACCGCGGCGATCAGGGGCGGCCTGGCCCCGGACGACGGCGCCGACCCGGTCGCATTGCTCACCGAGCTCGGTTACGAGCCATACCTCGACGGGGCAGACGTGCGGCTGCGCAACTGTCCTTTCGGGACGGTGGCCGCCGCGTTCCCGCCGCTGGTGTGCGGGCTCAACCTGGCGCTGATCGAGGGGGTGCTGGACGGGTCGGGGTGCGCGCCCCGGCTGGATCCGCGGCCCGAGGGATGCTGCGTGGCGATCAGGCTTTCTAAAAACAACGGCGATTAGTTAAAGTGCGGGGCATGCATCTCGCGCAGCTCAACATCGCCACCCCCGTCGCCCCGCCCGGCAGCCCCGAGCTGGAGGGGTTCATGTCGCGGCTCGAAGAGATCAACGCCCTCGCCGACCGCTCGCCCGGCTTCGTCTGGCGGCTCGTCGGCGACGACGGGGACGACGCCACCGGCCTGCGTCCCTACGGGCCGGACGTCATGGTCAACCTCAGCGTGTGGGAGTCCCTCGAGTCGCTGCGGGAGTTCACCTACCGGACCGGGCACCTGGAACTCATGCGGTCGCGGCGACAGTGGTTCAAGGCCGCGGACGGGCCGTACCTGGCGATGTGGTGGGTCCCCGCCGGTCACATCCCGTCGGTCGTGGAGGCCGGGGAACGCCTCGAGCACCTGCGCGTCCACGGGCCGACGCCGGAGGCGTTCACGTTCCGTGCGCCGTTCCCGCGACCGGGCACGCTGGCGGCGTGACGTGGGCGGGCGAACCGGTACCCTCGTTGGGTGTCCGACCCCGCTGACTCCACGCGCCGTGTTGCGCTGATCACCCTCGGCTGCGCCCGTAACGAGGTCGACTCCGAGGAACTGGCCGCCCGACTCAGCGCCGGCGGCTGGTCGGTCGGCACCGAGGCCGACGGCGCGGACGTGGTGATGGTCAACACGTGCGGGTTCGTCGCCGACGCCAAGCAGGAGTCGATCGACACGCTGCTCGCCGCGGCCGACTCCGGGGCGAAGGTGGTCGCCGCCGGCTGCCTCGCCGAGCGCTACGGCAAGGAGCTGGCCGGCAGCCTGCCCGAGGCCGACGCGGTGCTCGGGTTCGACCACTACCCGGACATCGCCGCGCGGCTCGATGCGATCGTGGCCGGCGAGCGGGTCGAGTCGCACGCGCCGCGCGACCGGCGGGAACTTCTTCCGATCACGCCCGTCCAGCGGCGTGAGGTGGCCGTCTCGCTGCCGGGGCACGGCTCCGCCGCATCGCAGGAGGGGCTTCCGGCCCACCTGAAGGTGATGCGGCAGCGGCTCGAGAAGGGGCCGGTCGCCTCGCTCAAGCTCGCCAGCGGCTGCGACCGGCGGTGCGCGTTCTGCGCGATCCCGTCGTTCCGCGGGGCGTTCGTGTCACGCACGCCGGACGAGATCCTCGCCGAGGCCGAGTGGCTGGCCACGACCGGCGTGCGGGAGCTGGTGCTGGTGAGCGAGAACAGCACCTCCTACGGGAAGGACCTCGGCGACACCCGCGCGCTGGACCGGCTGCTGCCGCAGCTGGCCGCCGTCGCCGGGATCGTGCGGGTGCGCGTGTCCTACCTCCAGCCGGCCGAGCTGCGGCCGAGCCTGCTGGAGACGATCGCCACGACGCCGGGCGTGGCGCCCTACTTCGACCTGTCGTTCCAGCACTCCAGCGAGCCGGTGCTGCGGCGGATGCGCCGGTTCGGCTCGACCGAACGCTTCCTCGAACTGCTCGGCAACGTGCGCGCGCTGGCCCCGGAGGCGGGTGCGCGCAGCAACGTCATCGTCGGCTTCCCCGGCGAGACCAAGGCCGACGTCGCCGAGCTCGAACGGTTCCTCACCGAGGCGCGGCTCGATGCGATCGGCGTCTTCGGCTACAGCGACGAGGACGGCACCGAGGCGGCCGGGTTCACCGGCAAGGTGTCGACCGCCACGGTGCGCCGCCGCACCGAACGGATGGCGGAGCTCGCCGACATGCTCTGCGCGCAGCGCGCCGAGGAGCGCGTCGGCAGCGAGGTGATCGTGCTCGTCGACGAGATCGGCGAGGACGGCGTCGAGGGCCGCGCCGCCCACCAGGCGCCGGAGATCGACGGCACCACGCTCCTCGAAGGGGACGACTGCGGCGTGCTGCGCCCCGGCGACCTGGTCCGCGCCAAGGTCACGGCCAGCGAGGGGGTCGACCTGGTCGCCGCCCCCGTCGAGGTCGTCTCACGAGCCCCGTCCTCCGCGTGACCGCCGCCCCGCCACCGGACTCCTCGGGCGCCGTCGTGGTCGAGCCTTCGCTGTGGAACGTCGCCAACGCGCTCACGTTCGCCCGGATCCTCATGGTGCCGATCTTCGCCACGCTGACCGTGAACTCCGCCCTGACCTCGCCGGGCCTGCGCATCGCCGCGGCGCTCACGTTCGGGGTCGCGTCGATCACGGACTACGTCGACGGGTGGATCGCGCGGCGGCACAACCTGGTCACGTCGTTCGGGAAGGTGGCCGACCCGATCGCCGACAAGGCGCTGATCGGGACGGCGCTGGTGCTGCTCTCCTACTACGACGTGGTGCCGTGGTGGGTGACGACGCTGATCCTGGTGCGCGAGATCGGGATCACCCTGATGCGCTTCTTCGTGCTGCGCCACGGCGTCATCCCGGCCAGCCCGGGCGGCAAGCTGAAGACGTTGCTGCAGAGCCTCGCGATCGGGTGGCTGCTGTGGCCCATGCCCGAACCGGTCGACGTGGTGGGGCTGTGGATGATGTACGCCGCGATGCTGATCACCGTCGGCACCGGTGTGGACTACGTGATCCGCGCGATCCGGCTGAGTCGTGGCAGCGCCGGCGCGTGAGGTTCTCGCGGCGCTGCGCGCCCGTGGGGAGACGCTCGCCGTCGCGGAGTCGCTGACGGGTGGGCTGCTCGCGGCGACGCTCGTCGACGTGCCCGGGGCCAGTGCCGTTTTCCGGGGTGGCCTCGTCGTGTATGCGACGGAGTTGAAGGCCGTGCTGGCGGGCGTTCCCCCGCAGCTTTTGCGGGAACGCGGAGCGGTGGATCCGGACGTGGCCCGGGCGCTCGCGGCCGGCGCGCGCGAACGCTGTGCGGCCGACTGGGGCCTCGCCACGACGGGCGTCGCCGGCCCCGACCCGCAGGACGGCCACCCGGTCGGGACGGTCTATGTCGCGGTCCGCGGTCCGGGGGTCGACGAGGTGCGGCGGCTCACACTCGCCGGGAGCCGCGCGGAGATCCGATCCGGCACGGTTTCGCAGGTCCTGGCGCTGATCGCGAACGCGGTGTCGATTCCCGGCTTCGCTTAGGGCGCAACCGTGCGGGGGAGGATGCCGCTGGGGCGATCAGCGGGTACGGTGGCAGTGCCGTAGGCATATCCCTTCGGCAGCCGGGAGGTGCCATGATCCTGCTTCGTCGGGTCCTCGGCGACGCGCTGCGGGCGCGGCGACAGGCCCAGCACCGCACGCTGCGTGAGGTCAGCGGCGCCGCCAACGTGAGCCTGGGCTACCTGTCCGAGATCGAACGCGGTCAGAAGGAAGCGTCCAGCGAGCTGCTCTCGTCCATCTGCGACGCCCTCGGTGCGCAGCTGTCCGAGGTGCTCCGCGAGGTGAGCGACACCCTGGAGCTGGCCGAGCTGACGGCCGCCGAGGGCCTTCGCCCGGTGCCGGTCGGCAGCGACGGCGAGGCGTTCGCGCCCGCTGCGGCCCCGGCCCCACGCGACGGCTCCGTGACCAACTTCGTGGGCGACGGTGGCGTCTCCGTGGCCGTGCGCCGCGACGGGCCGCTGCGGACCACTCTTAAGGCGACCCGGACGCGCGACATCATCCGCGCGGCCTGATCCGCATCCCGGTTAATGGGTGAGGTCCCTGGAATGACCCCTAGGACCGGTGACGGAGATGGCGGTCGCCTGCCACGATGGAACCCGCGTCGACGTTGCGGGGCGGCTCCGCCGATAACGAGCCGGCCGTAGCTGGGGGAGAGGAGACCGCGACATCATGGCGAGTCCGTTCGTCAAGGGCTGGAAGTACCTCATGGCGCTGTTCGGCGCGAAGATCGACGAGTACGCCGATCCGAAGGTGCAGATCCAGCAGGCGGTCGAGGAGGCGCAGCGCACCCACCGGGCGCTGGTCCAGCAGGCAGCCGCTGTCATCGGCAACCAGCGCCAGCTGGAGATGAAGCTCTCGCGCACCATGGGCGAGGTCGAGAAGCTGCAGAACTCGGCGCGTCAGGCGATCGTGCTGTCCGACCAGGCCCGCGCGCAGAACGACCCGGCCAAGGCGGCCGACTACGAGAACGCCGCGCAGGCGTTCGCCACGCAGCTCGTCGCCGCCGAGCAGAGCATGGAGGATCTCAAGACCCTCCATGACCAGGCGCTCGGTGCGGCCGCTCAGGCACGGCGCGCGGTGGAGAACAACTCCATGATCCTCCAGCAGAAGCTCGCCGAGCGCACCAAGCTGCTCAGCCAGCTCGAGCAGGCCCGGATGCAGGAGACCATCGCCCAGTCGCTGGAGTCGATGAGTTCGCTGACGGCGCCCGGCACGACGCCGTCGCTGGACCAGGTGCGGGAGAAGATCGAGGGCCAGTACGCCCGCGCGCTCGGCCGCGCCGAGCTGGCGAGCAACTCGGTCGAGGGCCGGATGCTGGAGATCCAGAAGTCCACGCTGGACATGGCGGGCGCCTCGCGCCTGGAGCAGATCCGGGCCGGCATGCACGGTCCCGCGGTCAGCGCCGCGCCGCAGCAGCCCGCCGTGGCGGCCGGCAACGGTCAGGCCGCGGCCGCCACCGACGGGGCGAGCGTGGCCCGGCTGGACCAGATCCGCGCGAGCATGAACAAGCCGCAGCCGCCCGCCGGCGGCGCCGCGTAAGGGCGGGGGCGCCCCGATGGCCGACGCCCGTTCCAAGCATCTACGCAAGGTCCGTCGCGGGCTGCGGGGTGCCCGCCGCTGGTCGATCCAGGCGGGTGCGCTCGCCGGTGCCAGCGCGATTCTCGTTCCCTACGCGGGGATCGGACTGCCCGACGCCGCGTGGGTGGCGGCCGCCGGGGGTTCGGTCATCGCAGCCGTCTGGCGGTGGCGGGACTATCGCGCGCTGGCGGCACTTCCCGTTCCCGAGCCGACGCCCGACGACATGGTGCGCCGGCTGACCGGGGTGGTGGGTGCGCTGCCGGCCGGGCAGAGCGCGCTGGACGAGCTGCGGCGGCAACGTTCGCGGCTGCGGCTGCGGGGGCTCGCCGTGGCGCCCTACTGGCAGCGGCTCGACCGGGCCTCGGTCACGCTGACCGGGCTGGCCGGGCGACTCAGCGGGCCGGCTTCCGATGCGGTGCTCGAGGCGTTCGTGGTCGAGAAGGGGCTGCGGGAACTGGCCGCCCGGGGCGCCGACGTCGAACGCGCGCTGCGGATCTCTCCGGCCGAGAGCCGGCCCGCGTTGCAGGCGGCGCTGGATGATCTCGTTTCGCAGTTGGCCGACGGGGTCACCGCGTTCGAACGGCTGGTCGCGGCCGCCGCGGGTTATGTGGCGGAGGACGGGCGGCTCGGGGCGAAGTACCTGGACACGGCTACCGCGCGGTTGACCGAGGCGACGGATCTGCTGCGGGGGATCGCGGCCGGGCTGGCGGAGTTGCGTCAGCAGCACCCGTAGGGCTCTGCTTGGCGGGCGGCTCCCCGGGTGGCCCCCGGGCTCACCGAGGACGCCGTCCCGGCGGCTGCGGCATGCGGCGCTAGCGTGAGGCGCGTGTTCACGGACATCGAAGCGTTCGGCAACGCGTTGGTCGACAGCGGCCTGCCGCCCGTGCTCAGCGGCCGCCACGACAGCGGTGAATTCCGGGCCGGCGTCGTGGCCCGGGCACTGGGCCCGCTCCGGCTGATCGCGTTGAACACCCCCGCCGGCGAGTGTTTCCGGGACGCCCGATGCGCCCGCGAGGCCGACGAGCGGTTCTGGCAGGTCGAACTGATGACCCGCGGCCACGCCCGCGTCGAGCAGGGCCGCCGGGCCGCCGAACTCGGCCCCGCCGACGTCGTTCTCATCGATCCCGCGCGCCCGGTGCGCTTCGCCAGTACGGCCTCCACGCACGTGACACTGCTGGTGCCGCGCCGCGAACTGCGACTGCGCACCGGCGACGCCGAACGCCTGGCGGGTGTGCGTTTCCCGGGAGATCACGGCCCGTGGGCCCTGGTGGCGTCCCTCGCCCGGGAGATGGCGCGGTCGCTGCGCGGGTTCGGGGCGGGGGCGGCGGACCGGTCGGCGGCGGCCGTCATCGAACTGGTCTCGGTAGCGCTCGAGGCCCAGTTGGGCGACCCGCGCCCGGGGCCGGACGAGGCGCTGCGGGAGCGCATCGTCGGCTACATCGAGGCGCGGCTCTCCGATCGCGAACTCGCACCGGCCGGGATCGCCGCGGCGCACCACATCTCGCTGCGCCGGTTGCACAGGCTGTTCGAGGATCAGCCGTTGACCGTCGCGGCACTGATCCGCCGGCGCCGCCTGGAACGGTGCCGTGCCGACCTGATGCGCCGCGACCGCACGGTGACGGCCGTGGCCGCGCGGTGGGGGTTCGCCGATCCGGCGCACTTCAGCCGGCTGTTCAAGGCGACGTTCGGGTACAACGCGGCGACGCTGACCGCCGGCGAGCGCACCGGCCCCGCCGACGCGTCCGAGTGCGCATCGCCCGCCGGCGCGCCTCGGCGCTGAGGTTCAACGGCCGTGCGCGCACGGTCAACGCGCCAGGCGTTCCGCCCGGTGAGGATGGTGGCGTTCGGAACGCGGAAAGGTGGGCGCATGGAGCAGTCGGTCGAGGCGATGAGCACGATTCCGACCCGGATGTACGAGGCCTGGAATCGCGGTGACGTCCCCGGCTTCTTCGCCGACTTCGCCGAGGACGCCGTCTTCGCGGAGCTGGAGGGGACCATCTACACGCGCCGCCAGGACATGATCGCGGCGCACGAGACGCTGTTCGACACGGTGCTGAAGGGGTCCCGGCTGGAGCGCGGCGAGGTGCACTTCGCCCGGCTCGTGAGCCCCGGGGTGGGAGTGGTGCACAGCCGCGTCGGGATCCGGATGCCGGGCGAGGCGGAGCCGCCGGCGACGCGCTTCTCGATGCAGCTGTTCGTCGTGGTGTGGCGGGAGGAGCGCTGGGTGGTGGTGGCGTTGGAGAACGCCCGCCTGCTCTCCCTGGAGATGATGGCGGCCCTCGAAAACTAGGACCTAATCCCGGGCCAGGGTGGGGCGCGACACCGTGCCTTCCGGAACGGCGCCGGGCTGGCACTGCGGGCACCAGTACGTGATCCGGTTGTGGTCGCCCTCGGCGGCGCGCCGGATCGTGGTCCCGCAGCGCCGGCACGGCGCGCCGGCCCGTTCGAAGACCCAGTGTTGTTCGCCGCGGCGCAGCGAGCCGGTGGTGGCCTGGTTCCAGCGGCCGCGGTTGGCGGCGAGCAGCCGATGCGCCAGGGCCACCACGGCCGGCAGGTCGGCGACTCCGTCCACTGTGGTCCACGGGTTGAGCCCGCGCAGGAACAGCGTCTCGGCCTTGTAGAGGTTGCCGATCCCGGCCAGGTTGCGCTGATCCAGGAGGGCGTCGGCGATCGCGCGGTCGGGGCGTTCGCTCAGCCGGCGGACCGCCTCGGCGGGGTCCCAGTCGGCGCCGAGCAGGTCGGGGCCGAGGTGCCCGACCAGCCGGTCCTCGTGCGGGGTGCGCACGAGGTCGAGTTCGTGCAGGTGGTAGCCGACGGCTACGCAGTCGTCGGTGCGCAGGACCACCCGGATGAGGTGCGCGGGGCGGCCGCTCCACCGTTCGCGGGGGCCGAAGACGCGCCACGTGCCGTCCATCCGCAGGTGCGAGTGGAGCGTCCAAGGTGCGCCCGCGGTGTCGGTGAAGCGCGTCAGGAGATGCTTGCCGCGGCTCGCCGAGCCGACGACGTTCCATCCGATGATGTCGGCGGCGGCCAGGCGGGGGACGCGGAACTCGGCCCCGGTCAGCGTCTTCCCCACCAACCGGTCCAGCACGCGCGCCGTGTTCCAGACGGTGTCGCCTTCGGGCATCAGCCCATACTGCCCTCAACCGCTACGGACCGCCCCCGGCGCGGCGCGCGAATGTACGAAAGTACCGCGACGTACTGACACCTTTAATCCTTCTTTGTACGATCTCTCACCATGTCGACTGTCACGGTGAGACCGGCGACCGCGTCGGACCTGCCGGCGCTCGCGCGGCTGTCCGGTGGACTGTTCGCGATCGACGCCGGTCAATTCGACCCGTGGACCGACCAGGAATGGCCGGCCCGTGACGGGGAGACCTACTTCGGCAAGCTGATCGCCGGCGACGCGTCCGCGATCTGGCTGGCGGAGCTGGGCGACGAGCCGATCGGGTACGCCACCGGCAAGCTGGGCGGGCCGTACAGCACCCGGCCGGTGTCGGTGGCGGACCTGGAGAGCGTCTTCGTGGCGGAGGGGCATCGCAGCGGCGGCGCCGGTGAGGCGTTGGTGCGGGCGTTCCTGGCGTGGGCGCGGGACCAGGGGGCCGAGCTGGCCCAGGTGACGGCGTACAGCGGCAATGTCCGCGCGCAGGCCTTCTACCAGCGCGTCGGCTTCCACCCGCACACCGTCACCCTCGAGATGAGCCTTTGAGAAGGAGCAGGCGTCAGTTCGTCGCGGCGCGTTTGGCGAGTCTCAGGGTGTCGCCGGGGGCCACGCCCAGCGCTACTACCGCGCGGCCGCCGTTGACCGCCACGGCGACGCGTTCGGCGGAGTCGACGTAGGCGATCAGGGTGCCGGCGCCGGCGTCGCCGAACGTGCGGACCCGGGTCGCGCGCAGGCCGCCGACCAGGATGTCCTCGCCCAGTTCGTCGAGCGTGCCGCCGGGGGCGGCGAGTTGGACGTTGCCGAATCGGTCGACCGCGGTCACCTCCGCCTCCAGCCAACCGGTGCCCACCGTGACGAGCGGATCGGGCAGCCGCACCAGCGTCGACGGGTCGGCCTCGCTGCCGGCGGTGGCGGGGTCGGCGCCACCCGCGAGCCGCGCGGCCACCGGCGCGAACACGTCCCGCCCGTGGAACGTCGGCGAGACGGTGTCGGCGTGCCACTCCGGATCGTCGAGCACGATCACCCGCTGGATCCCGCCCAGGGCTTCGGCCGCCGCCGGCAGCAGCCCGTTGTCGGGGCCGACGAGCAGCCCGCCCGCGGCCACCACGACGATGCCGCGCCGCGCCGTGCACACGCCCGGGTCGACCACCGCCACGTGCACCGACTCCGGCAGGTGCGGAACGGTCTGCGCGAGAACCGTCGCCCCCTGCGACACCTCGCCGGGCGGCACCAGGTGGGTGACGTCGATGACCCGCGCGTGCGGCGCCTGGCGGGCCAGCACTCCGTGGCACGCGGCCACGAACCCGTCGGAGAGCCCGTAGTCCGTGGTGATCGAGATCCAGTCGTATCGCATCCGTTCATTCTTTCCCGTTGCGGCGTCGGCTGAAGAGCCAGATGACCGGCAGCGTGCACAGCAGCGGACCGATGATCGCCAATGGCCGGGAGAACCACCAGATCGCGTCGGGCGGCATGCGGTCGTCGAGTTCGGGGTCGAAGACGGCCCACTGCACGAAACGCGAAATGGCCATGCCGGTCATGTGGAACAGGAACAGCGGCAGCGCGAACCGGTTCACCAGATCGCTGGCCGTCCGGAAGCGCGGCTTCTCGAGGGCGCGTTCGGTGGCGGGGCGCACGAGCTGGGCCACCCCGGCCTGGAACATCAGCAGCGCCACCATCACGAACGTCGGCGGCGCCATGTTGGAGAAGCGGTCGCCCGGCACCCCCACCATCGATCCCGGGTAGAGCCCCGAGAAGACCAGTCCCACCAGGCCGAAGAGCCCGCCCCAGGTGACGGCCCAGTGGATGCGCCGCGGCGCGCCGGCGAGGTGTTCGTAGAAGAACCCGGCCTGGTGCGCCAGCCCCCACACGATCACCATGTTGGCCCAGCCGACGCCGGGCACCTTGTAGTTGAAGCGCAGCACGTCCACGCACATGGCCGCGCCGGCGAGCCACACGAGCACCAGAACGCCGTAGCGCCGGTGCAGCCACAGCGCGGCCGGCAGCAGCGCGATGAGCATCAGGTACACGGCGAGGAACCAGAGCGGGCTCACCACCAGCCGGGTCGCCCGCCCGGCCCACGCGGCGTCGTAGTACCAGCCGACCCAGCTGCCGAGCGCGATCCAGACGACGAGCAGCGCCCCGGCCGGAACGGCCAACTGCCGCAGCCGCCGCCCGATGAACGCCCCGAGCGTGACGCCGCGGGCGTGCACCCGTTGCCAGGAGCGCAGGTGCACGAAGCCGCCGATGTAGAAGAAGAGCGGCATCACCTGGAAGAGCCACGTGACGAGCCAGAACCCGCGGGTGAAGCCGAGCGGGCTGGTGGCGTGCGGCCCGTCGGCGCGCCAGTCGACGATGGTGAACGCCCAGTGCCAGATCACCACCACGACGAGACTGAGCGCGCGCAGCCAGTCGACGTATCGGTTGCGCTCGCCGTGCTTCTGAACGGCAGGCGCGGGGGCGGCGGTCGACATGCCATCCAAAGATGTCACCCGCCGGCGGGGCCGGCAATCCGGTGGAAACCCTGATGCCGTACCGATACCGTTCCCCCTCGTGCGTCATCTCGTGATCTGTCCGCCACCCGCCGCCTGACGGGCGGCGACACTCCGACAGCAGGCGGTTGCCGCCCGGTCCGGGTCCTTTGTCGATCACGACCGGTCGGGAGACCTTCCTTTGACGCGTCCTTCTTCCACCCTGTCCGTCGGACGGGGTCTGAGTTATGTCTGTTTCGCCGCGGTGGCCTGGGGTGCCGGCGCGATCGCGGCCCAACTGCTCTACACGCGGGCCGGCCTCGGGCCGCTGGCGGTGACGTTCTGGCGGTTCGTCGGCGGGACCGCCCTGTTGGCGCTCTACCTGCGGCGGCTGCCGCGGATCGACGGTTCGCTGTGCTGGACCGGGCTCGGGTTGGCGGTCTTTCAGGCGGCCTACTACGCGGCCGTCACCTGCACCGGTGTCGCCGTCGCCACGGTGGTGACGCTGGGGGCGGGGCCGGTGCTGATCGCCGTGGGCGGCCGCCTCACCGGCGCCGAGCGGGGCGGCCGGACGGCGGTCGTTCTCGCGGTCGTGGGGCTCTGCGCGCTGGTCGGGGCCGACGGGAGCGGGCCGCGGCCGGCGCTCGGCATCGCGCTGGCGCTGCTGTCGGCGTTCGGGTACGCGGCGGTCACGCTCCACACGCGGCGGCGCGCGACCGATGCGGACGACGCGCTGGCGCGGGCGTCGGGCGGCTTCGCCGTCGGGACGGTGCTGCTGGCGCCGCTGGCGTTCGCGGAGGGGCTGCTGCCGGAGGGCGGCGATCCGGCCGTCACGCTGGGGCTGCTGGCGTTCCTGGGGCTGGTGCCGACGGCGCTCGCGTACGGGCTCTTCTTCGCCGGCCTCACCGTCGTCAGGGCCACGACCGCGTCGGTGGTCGCCCTGATCGAGCCGGTCACGGCCGCCGTCGCCGCCGTTCTTCTGTTGGGGGAACGTCTCAGCCGGCCCGCCGTTCTCGGCACGGTGATGTTGCTGACGGCCGTCCTGGTACAGGCCCGCGAGGAGCGTCAGTAGGGTTTTCACCATGCGTCTGTGCGTCTTCATCGAACCTCAGCAGGGTGCCGACTACGAGGATCAGCTCGCCCTCGCCCGACGGACCGAGGATTGCGGCTTCGACGGCTTCTTCCGTGCGGATCACTTCCTGAGCATGGGCAAGCGGTCCGGCCTCCCCGGCCCGACGGATTCGTGGGTGACGCTCGGCGCGTTGGCCAGGGAGACCAGCCGGGTGCGCCTGGGCACGCTGGTCAGCTCGGCGACGTTCCGGCTGCCGGGCGTGCTGGCGATCACGGCCGCGCAGGTCGACCGGATGAGCGGCGGCCGCGTCGAACTGGGGCTCGGCGCCGGCTGGTTCGAGGCCGAGCACAGGGCGTACGGGCTGCCGTTCCCGCCGGTGCGGGAGCGGTTCGACCGGCTGGAGGAGCAGCTGGAGATCATCACCGGGCTGTGGTCGGACGCGGAGTCGTTCTCCTTCACGGGGCGGCACTACGCGGTGGAGGACTCGCCGGGCCTGCCGAAGCCGGTTCAGCGGCCCGGCGTGCCGATCATCATCGGCGGCCGCGGGCCGAAGCGGACCCCGGCGCTGGCGGCGAAGTACGCGACGGAGTTCAACGTGGCGTTCAGTTCGCTCGAGGAGACGGCGGCGCAGTTCGAGCGGGTGCGGGCGGTCTCGGAACGGAAGCTCGTGTACTCGGCGGCGCAGACCGTCGTGTGCGGGCGCACCGACGCCGAGGTCGCCCGGCGCGCCGACGCGATCGGTGGGGCGCGCGGCATCACGGGCACGCCCGAGCAGGTGGCCGAGGGGCTGCGCAAGTTCGCCGAGATCGGGGCCGAACGCCTCTTCCTGCAGATCCTCGACCTCTCCGACCTCGATCACCTGGACGTGATCGCCTCCGACGTGGCGCCGCTGCTGTGACGCTGCACGGGTACGCGTTCGGGCCCGAGGGCGGTGCGCCGCTGGTGGCGCTGCACGGGGTGCGGGGATTCGGCGGGCGGTGGAAGCGGCTCGCCGAACTCGGCCGCCGGGTCCACGGATTCGATCTGCGCGGGCACGGCGACTCGCCCGACGTGGCGCCGTGGACGCTGGAGCAGCACACCTCCGACGTGCTGTCCACGATGGACGTTCTTGGACTGTCCACAGTGGACCTCGTGGGGCACTCGTTCGGCGGGTGCGTCGCCGTGCACGTGGCACGCGCCGCGCCGGGCCGGGTGCGCCGGCTCGTTCTGCTCGACCCGGCGGTTGGCATCAGCCGCCGGGCCGCCCGGGACGAGGCGGCGAAGTCGCTCGTGGTGCCGTCGTTCGGCTCGGTCGAGGAGGCCCGCGCCGACCGGGCCGTCCGCTGGCCGGACGCGCAACCGTCCTTTGTGGACGACGAGCTCACCGGAAACCTGGTGCGCGACGCGACCGACGGGCGATGGCGCCCACGGTGGCGGCCGACGGTGGTCGTGACGGCCTACTCGGAGATGGCGCGCCCCGCCGTGGCCCCGCCGAAAGAAGTGCCGACGCTGCTGCTGCGTTCGGTGTCGGCGGGCGTGGTGCGGCCCGGGTTCCTGGCGGCGTGCGCGCGCGACGGCGACGTGCGGGTGGTCGACGTCGACTGCGGGCACATGGTGCTGGAGGCCCGCCCCGAGGAGACCCTGCGCCACCTGGGCGACTTCCTCGATTAGCCGGTGCGGTGGGCGGTGCGGAAGCGGCCGGGTGCGATGCCGTACTCGCGCCGGAACGCCCCGGCGAATGCGAACTCCGTCGAATATCCGGCCTCCCGGGCGATCGACGACAGCGGTGCGTCGGTCTCCCGGAGGAGGCGGGCGGCACGCTCCAGGCGTTCCCCCAGAAGGTAGGAGGCGGGGGTGCGGCCCGTCGCGGTGGTGAAACGCCGGGTGAAGGCGGACCTCGACAGTCCCGCGGCTCGGGAGAGGGCCTGGACCGTCCACCCGGCGTGCGGGTCGTCGTGGACGCTGCGCAGGATCGCGGTGATGGCCGGATCGGGGGTGACCCGCCGGTCGGCCGTCGCCAGCCAGCGGGTCAGGGCGTGCGCGAGCACCAGGTCCAGCAGCGCGGCGCGGGTCGCCGCGACGCCCGGCCCCGGCTGCGACTCGTGGTCGTCCAGGAGCCGGACCAGCGGGGAACTCCCGGCGTCGGCCGGCACCACGATCGGGTCCGGCAGCGCGGCGAGGTACGGGTGCACCGGCCCACGCTCCAGCCGATAGGCCCCGCACAGGAACTCGAACTCGGCCGGCCCCGGCGTCGTGTCGGCCACGCCGAGCACCACCGGCGGGAGACCGCGCAGCGGCCGCGGCGCGGCGCTCAGCCCGTGATCGGCGCCGGCCGTGATGAGGACGATGTCGCCCTCGTGCAGCGGGACCGGCGGCGCGTCGGGCGTCAACAGCCAACCGGTGCCGCGCAGGACCAGGTGGAAGCCGCTGCCGGTGAGGCCGGAGAAGCGCACCCCCCACGGGGCGGACCGGCGGAAGCGGCGGACCGTGCCGCGGCCCACCCGGAGGGCGGAGATCGCGCGGCTGAGTTCGTCCATCGAGGCCGATGGTAGCCGGCCGGCGGGGTGCGCGATCGCGTATGTCGGCGCGTCGGGCGGGTATGGTCGCGCGGTCTCGCCGGGGGTGGGATCGACGGTATGAAGGAGAGCATCGTGATCGGTGCGGGTCCCGCGGGTCTGAGCGCCGGCCTCACCCTGGCCCGCGCCCGCCGTTCCACCCTCGTCGTCGACGCCGGGCAGCAGAGCAACCTGGCCGCCGCCACCATCGGCGGGCTGCTCGGCCACGACCGACGACCACCCGCCGAGTACTACGCCGCGGCCCGCGCCGACCTCACCGCCTACCCCTCGGTCGAACTCCGCAGCGGCGAGGCCGTCACCGCGGTTCGCCAGGACGGCGGGGGTTTCGTGGTGACGTTCGGCGACGGGAGCAGTGAGCACGCCCGCACCATGATCCTCGCGCCCGGCATGGACTACCGCATCCCACCCGTGCCGGGGCTCGCGGAGCGGTGGGGCGGATCGGTGTTCCACTGCCCGTTCTGCCACGGGTGGGAACTGCGCGAGCGGCCCATGGCCGTGCTGGCGACCGGCGCCGTCGGGGTGCACGGCGCACTCAACCTGCGCGGCTGGACGGACTCCGTCACGCTGCTGACCAACGGCACGCCGCTGACCGACGGGCAACGCGACCTGCTCACCGCCGGCGGGGTGGCGTGGGACGAGCGTCCGGTCGCGGCGTTGGACGGCCCTCGCGCTGCCTCCGACGGCCCTGGCACAGGCTTCGACGGCCCCGGTGCCGGGCTGAGCGCGGTGGTCTTCGCCGACGGCGGCGCGCTCGACGTGACGGCGATGCTGGTCAAGTCGACGCTGTACCAGCGCGGCACGCTCGCCCGCGACCTCGGCGCCACGCTCACCGCACCCGACGAGATGCTGAGCGTGGAGGCGATCGCGGTGGATCCGATGGGGCGCACCGGTGTGCCCGGTCTGTACGCGGCGGGGGATGCGGCGACGCCGGTGCCGCCGTCGATGGCGGCCGCGGTCGCGTCGGGGTACCTGGCGGGGGCCGCCGCGGCCGTCGAACTCGCCGCCGGCTACTGACGTCGCTCATCTCGCACGCTGCCCACTTTCTGGGGCACGCCAAGAAGGACGTCGTCGACATGGCGGTGCGCGAGTACATCGAAAACCATCGGGCGGAGATCCAGGAGGCCGTGGCACGCGCGCTCAAGCAGCTCGACGGCAGCGTCGCCGGTGCCGTTTCGCTGCTCACCGGTATGTCCCGCGCCGAGCTCGACGAAATCGGTGGCTTCGAGGACCCGACCGGCTGACCCCTGTCGGGTGGATCGGAGCGTTGCCTCGATGATCTCGGCATCACGTTCCCGCACCTTGAACGACCGCTGCATGAGTTGACGCACCCGGTGGTCGCCCGCGCGTAGCGCTCGATACGTGACGGCCGGCAATGGGCGGCATTGCTTGACAGGTATGAGCTTTCGGTGCTCGTTCGGGCGAGGGACGGCGACGCGTACATCGCCGTCGTCGCCGAGGGGTTCATCGATCCGGAGTTTCTGGCTGTCGTTCTGAACTGCGTTCCGGGCGTCGCGGCCGCCGATTGGCTGCCCGAGCCCGGCGGCGTCATGGGTATCGAGCCCGGATTCGGGCAGATAGTGCACTCGGCGATCATTTCGCCGGAGTACCAGGCCAAAATCGTTGATCAGTACGGCGATGACGGGCGCTAGCCGCGGAGGCGGAGGCCGCGGGGCGTGACCCGGAACCCGGCCGCGCGCAGCGCATCGCTGAGCGGACTCGCGTGGATCGCCTCCCCGTCGGCGCGTTCGACCGACAGCGCACCCAACGCTCCACTGTGGACGGCATCCGCCAGCGCCTTGCCCGCGGCCGTCAGCGTCTCCGGATCGTCCACAAAGGACAGCAGCGTGCGGCCGCCGCGTTCGACGTACAGGGTGAGCTCGCCGCCGGTCAGCACCACCAGGGCACCCGCCTTGCGGCCGGGGCGGTGGCCGGTGGCCAGTTCGTCGACGACGCGTTCGGGCCAGGGGAGGGCCGCGCCGTACGGGTTGGCCGGGTCGGTGGAGGCCAGCACCAGCGCCGTGCTGTCGGCGCCGTCGGCCATGCCGCGCAGGCGGTCGACCGCGCCGGGGATCGCGAACTGCGCCGCGCCCAGCCCGTCGACGAAGTACCCGCGCCGGGCGGAGCCCCGGTCCTCCAGCGCCGCGAGCACCGGGTACACCCCGGCGAAGTTGCCCGGGATCCCCTCGGCGGCGACGGCGCCGCGCGTGACGACGCCGTGGCGTTCGAGGAGGAGATCCGTGATCGTCGCGGCGCGACGCGTCGGGTCGAGGTCCCGATCGGGGAGCCGGTGCCAGCGGCCGGCACCCGACGGCGGGCCCGAACGCACCACTCCCGCGCCGCTCAGCGAGGGCCGGCCGGGCCGCCGGTAGCGCGAACGGGGCGGCGGCGCCTTGGCCCGGTGCGCACCCGAACCGCTGCTGACCAGGCCGCGCAGCGGGGCGAGCGTGTCGTTGCTCAGGTAGCCGCCCCACACGAGGTCCCACACGGCGGCCAGCACCTCGGCCTCGCTCCCGACAGTAGGCAGCAGCGCCGTCAACTGGCGCAGGAAGAGCGCCTGCCCGCCGTCGAGCGCGCCGAGCACCGCCTCGTGCAGGGGAGTGGCGACCGCGTCCGGGTTGACCGGCGGGAGGAGCAGCGGGGCGACGTCGGCGTACGCGAGCACGATCCAGCCGTCGCCGCTGCCGATCGCGCCGGATCCCGCCCACAGCAGCTCGCCGGAGGCGCACAGCTCGTCCACATAGGACGGAGTGAAGTCGGCGACGCGGGCGGGGAGCACAAGACGTTCCAACGCGGAGGCCGGAATGGGCACGGCCTGCAACTGCTCCACGGCCGCCGCCACGGCGTCCACGCCGCGTCCACTGCCACCGACCTGCTGCCAGCGGGGCAGGAAGCGCGCGAGGATCCGCTGCGGGACCGGCTCGATCTCCTTGCGCAGCGCCGCGAGCGAACGCCGCCGCAACAGCCGCAGCACCTCCGCGTCGCACCACTCGGCGACCCCGGGGCCGGGCGTGAACTCGCCCGCGACCACGCGCCCGGTAGCCGCCAGCCGGCGCAGGCACTGCTCCACCACGTAGGCACCGAGCCCGAACCGGGCCGCGCACGCCGCCGCCGTGAACGGCCCACGGGTGCGCGCGTAGCGGCTCACCAGGTCGGTGATCGGGTCGGCGGCCGGCGCCAGGTACGCCTCCGGAACGCCCACCGGCAGCGCCACCCCGAGCGCGTCGCGCACCCGTGCGGCGTCCTCGACGGCGATCCAGCGCTCCTCGCCGCCGATGCGCACCCGGATCGCCCGGCGCGCGGCGGCCAGCTCGACCATCCACTGTGGATCGGCGCCGCGCTCGGCGGCCTCGGCGTCGGTCAGGTCGCCCAGCAGCCGCAGCAGCTCGGCGGCGTCCTCCGCGTCCCGCGGGGTCCGGTCGCCGGTGAGCCACTGGAGGCGGCGGTGGGTCTCGGCGACGACCTCCGGGTCGAGGAGGTCGCGCAGCTCGACCCGGCCGAGCAGCTCGCCGAGGAGGGTGGAGTCCAGGGCGAGGGCGGCGGCCCGGCGCTCGGCGAGCGGCGCGTCCCCCTCGTAGAGGAACGCCCCGACGTAGCCGAAGAGCAGCGACCGCGCGAACGGCGACGGCCGCTGCGTCTCCACCTCCACCAGGCGCACCTTGCGGGAGGCGACCTCGCCCATCAGCCCGACGAGGCCCGGCACGTCGAACACGTCCTGCAGGCACTCGCGCGCCGCCTCCAGCGTCACCGGGAAATCGCCGTACTCGCGTGCGACGTCGAGCAGCTGCGCGGCCCGCTGGCGCTGCTGCCACAGCGGCTGGCGCTTGCGAGGATCGCGGCGCGGCAGCAGCAGTGACCGCGCGGCGCACTCCCGGAACCGCGACGCGAACAGCGCCGACGTCCCGACGGCGTCCTCGACCAGCGCCCGGATCTCGTCCCCGTCGAACGTCACCAGGTCCGCACCGGGCGGCTCGTCGGCCACGTCGGGCAGCCGCACCACGATGCCGTCGTCGCTGCCGACCACCTGCGCGTCGACGCCGTACCGCTCGGTGAGTCGCTTGCCGATCGCCAGCGCCCACGGCGCGTTGACCTTGGCGCCGAGTACACAGTGGACGGTCAGCCGCCAGTCGCCCAGCTCGTCGCGGAAGCGTTCGACCAGGACGGTGCGGTCGTCGGGCACGTGGCGGGTGGCCTCCTGCTGGTCGCGCAGGTAGGCGAGCAGGTTGTCGACGGCCCACTCGTCGAGGCCGCCGGCGGTGAGCGCCGCCCGCGCGTCGGTGTCCTTCGCCTTCGCGAGGCCGCGCAGCCGCGCTCCGATCGCGCGCCCCAGCTCGATCGGCCGTCCCGGGGAGTCCCCTTTCCAGAACGGCATTCGCGCGGCCTGCCCCGGCGCCGGCGACACGAGCACCCGGTCCGGGGTGATGTCCTCGATGCGCCACGACGTCGAGCCGAGCAGGAACACGTCGCCGACGCGCGACTCGTAGACCATCTCCTCGTCCAGCTCGCCGACCCGGATCGGCTTCTCCGCACCGGCGAGGAACACGCCGAAGAGCCCGCGGTCCGGGATGGTCCCGCCGCTGGTGACGGCGAGCCGCTGGGCACCCGGCCGGGCGGTCAGCTCGTCGGTGCCGCGGTCCCACACGAGCCGCGGCCGCAGCTCCGCGAACGCCGTCGACGGATACCGCCCGGCGAGCATGTCGAGCACGGCATGCAGGGCCGATGCCGGCAGCTCCCCGAACGGCGCCGCCCGCCGCACCAGCGCACCGAGGTCGTCGACCTGCCACGGCTCCATGGCCACCATCGCCACGATCTGCTGGGCGAGAACATCCAGCGGATTGCGCGGCATCCGCATCTCCTCGATGCCGCCGTCGACCATGCGCTGGGCCACGACCGCGCAGGAGAGCAGGTCGCCGCGGTGCTTGGGGAAGACCACCCCGCGGGACACGGCGCCCACCTGGTGGCCGGCCCGGCCGACCCGCTGGAGCCCGGCCGCCACGCTCGGCGGCGCCTCCACCTGCACCACCAGGTCCACGGCGCCCATGTCGATGCCCAGCTCCAGGCTGGACGTGGCGACCACGGCCGGCAGCCGGCCGGACTTGAGCGCCTCCTCGATGTGCTTGCGCTCCTCGCGGGAGACGCTGCCGTGGTGCGCGCGGGCGATGACGGTGGGCGCGCCGGCGGCCGCCCCGGACTGCGCCATGATCTCGGCGGGCAGCTTCCGCTTCTGCTCGACGGGCTCGACCTCCGCCTTCTCTGCGGCGATCTCGTTGAGCCGGGCGCACAGCCGCTCCGCCCCGCGCCGCGAGTTGGTGAACACGATCGTCGACCGGTGGCTCGCGATCAGGTCGTGCACCCGCTCCTCGACGGCGGGCCAGATGGACGCCTGCCGCGTGCCCTCCTCGGACCCGTCGTCGTCGGACTCGTCCAGCCGCGTCATGTCCGGAACGGGCACCTGCACCGAGACCTCGATGGTCTTGGGCGTGCGCGGCTGCACCACGGTCACCGGCGCGGCGCCGCCGAGGAAGCGCGCGGTCTCCTCGATCGGGCGCACCGTCGCCGACAGCCCGATCCGCTGGGCCGGCCGCTCCAGCAGGGCGTCTAGGCGTTCGAGGGTCAGGGCGAGGTGGGCGCCGCGCTTGGTGGCGCACATGGCGTGCACCTCGTCGAGGATCACCGTCTCGACGCCGCGCAACGACTCGCGGGCCGCGGAGGTGAGCAGGAGGAACAGCGACTCCGGCGTCGTGATGAGGATGTCCGGCGGGGTGCGGGTGAACAGCCGCCGCTCGTCGGCGGGCGTGTCGCCGGTGCGCATGGCGACGGTGATGTCGGGGATCGGCGCGCCGATGCGGGCCGCCGCCTGGCGCATGCCGGCCAGGGGAGCCCGGAGGTTGCGCTCCACGTCGACGGCCAACGCCTTGAGCGGACTCACGTAGAGCACGCGGCACCGCTTCAGTTTGTCGGCGGGCGGCCCCGCCTGCGCCAGCCGGTCCAGCGACCAGAGGAACGCCGCGAGCGTCTTGCCGGAGCCGGTCGGCGCCACGACCAGCGCGTGCCGGCCGGCCGACACCGCGTCCCACGCACCGGACTGGGCGGCCGTCGGTGCCGCGAACGCGGCCGTGAACCACTCCCGCGTCGCCGCCCCGAACCGCTCCAACGTCATGCGATCCATGGTGCCCCCCAGGTCTGACACTTTCCCGCTAAGCTGTGTTCTTTGACTCAGTCAAAGGATTGGAGCCGGCGATGACGGTGGCGGCGGTCCGGGAGTTCAACCGGTTCTACACAGCGACGATCGGGGTGCTGGAAGAAGGGCTGCTGCGCACCGAGTACACGCTCACCGAGGCCCGCGTCATCTTCGAACTGGCCCAACGCGACGACACCGAGGTCGTCACGCTCCGCTCGACCCTCGGCCTCGACGCGGGGTACCTGAGCCGCATCCTCGCCCGCTTCGAGGCGGCCGGCCTCGCCGCCCGGCAGCGTTCGGCCGCGGACGGGCGGCGCCAGGTGGTGCGCCTGACCGACGCGGGCCGGGCCGCCTACGCCACGCTCGACAGCCGTTCGGCCGGCGAGATCGCCGCACTGCTGGACCGCCTGCCGCACCCCGACCGGGAACGCCTCGGTCACGCCATGAGCACGATCCGCAGCCTGCTGTCACCCGTCGAGGCGACCGTCACCCTGCGCGCGTTGCGGCCGGGAGACCTCGGCTGGGTGGTCGCCCGACACGGCGCGGTCTACGACGCCGAGTACGGCTGGGGGTTCGCGTTCGAGGCGCTGGTGGCGGGCATCGTCGCGGACTACGGGCGGCAGCACGACGAGGCCACCGAGTCCGCCTGGATCGCCGAGGTCGGCGGCGCTCCCGCCGGCTGCGTCTTCTGCGTCCGCCACGACGACACGACGGCCAAGCTGCGCCTGTTGCTCGTCGAGCCGTGGGCGCGCGGGAGGGGCGTCGGCGGCCGGCTGGTCGACGAGTGCGTGCGGTTCGCCAGGGACGCCGGCTACGCGCGGATGACGCTCTGGACCAACGACATCCTCGAAGCCGCGCGACACATCTACGCGTCGCGCGGCTTCGAGTGCGTATCGCGTGCCCCGCATTCGGACTTCGGCGCGGGCTTGATCGCCGAGACCTGGACAAAAGAGCTTTAGAGCTTTTATTTACGCGCGTCCGTCGGGCGCACGACCGTATGCTCCCGCGCGCACCGCTCCGGGTCGATCCGCCTTCGGCGTGACCGACCACTCCGCTGCCGGCTCACACGGGTGTGAGTTCGGTGCGGACGTGTGTGAGCTCACGGATATCAACTAGCTTGTTGACCTCCGTGAGCTCACACAGGTTCGGCGGTTTGTCCTACGGGGCGATTCCCACGTCGGGGATGTGGCTCCAGGCGCGTTCCTGGGCGGCGGTCATCGCCGGCCAGTCGGTGCCGCCGGGCCTCGGGCGGATGCGCGTGGCGAAGGGGGCCGGCCGGTAGTCCGGGGCGTAGAAGCAGGTCCCGCCGCAGGCGTTGGCGATCGCCCGGGGCGTCGGCTTGCGGCCGGTGCGGACCCACGCGTCGAGCGCGTTGATCGAGGCGGCGTACTCGGCCGTGGCGAGTTCGCCGTGCTCCGACTCCGTGGTGAAGGTCTGCACGAGGTTCCCGCCGCGGCCGGCGGCGTGCAGCGTGGCGCGGTAGGCCGCCTCGTGTTCGACGAAGACCGACGGGTCGCCGATCGCGTGCAGCGTGAGCACCGGCACCGACACCCGGCCGGTCAGGTCGCTGTCGTAGGAGAGGTCGCGGCGCGCGGTCGGGTCCGCCGCGAAGCGGGCCACGCCGGCGTTCAGGGCCGCGTCGTCGTGCGAACCGGTGTAGCGCACCCCCTCGTTGCCGAACGGGTTCCGCCCGCCGAGCCGGTTGAACACGATGTCCTGGAACAGGTACGCCGAGTACTGCAGGTGCGTCTCGAGCGTGCGTTCGGGGAGCCGGGTGACGGCCAGGATGTCGTCGAGGTTGCGCTGCTGCTCCGGTGTCCGGGCGGCCGGCGCGGAGTCGATGCCGGTGCACTCCTGGAGGCGTTCGTGCAGGTCGTCGGGGGTGATCTCGGAGTCGGCCGGCAGGCCCTGCCAGAGCGGGTACTGCGGCTCGTCCGGACGGGGCAGGTTGCGGCAGTAGTACTGGTACACCACCCGCAGGTCCACCCGGTGGTCGTAGCCGCGCGAGCCGCCCGCCAGCAGGCCGTTGGTCAGCAGCACCCCGTCGTACGAACGCCCGTAGATCTCGGCGGCCTTCGCGGCGACGTTCCCGCCGTAGGACTGGCCGTGCAGATAGGTGCGCGCGGGCCGGCCGAACGTCGCGACGAAGAGCTTGCGGACGTTCTCGGTGTCGGCCGCGGCGGTCCGGACGCCGTAGCCGCCCCGCCGGTAGGAGGAGGCCACCCAGGCGTACCCCTGCTCGACCATCACCGCCCATTCGGCCAGGTCGGCCACTGTGCTGCCGGCCTCGACGGAACGGTCGGGGCCGCCGTGCGCGTGCACGACGAGCGCGCCGTTCCAGCGCCTCGGGACGGCCGCCGTCCAGTAGGCGCCGGTGGCGTCGCGGCCCGTGTAGCAGGTCGCCTTGCCGGCGAGGCGCTCCGGGCAGTCGACGGGTGTGGGCCGGTCCGGGCGCGGCTGAGCGGGGGCCGCGCTTGCCGGTGTGGCCACGAGCGCGGTCGCGAGGACCGCGGTCAGTACCGCACGTGTCTTCAACTGACTACTCCTTCTCTATGCCTGCGCTGCATCCGCTCGAGCAGCACGATGACGAGAACGGCGAGGGCGGCGAGTACCGCCACGTCGAGCAGCATCAGGTCCCAGCCGGTGAGGTCGACTACCCCGCCGATGAGTGCGGGACCGCCGAAGCCGCCCAGGTACCAGGTCACGGCGTAGAGGCCGGTGTAGGTGCCGAGCACGCGGCTGGACGGGGCCAGGTTCCACAGCGCCACGGCCGCGTTGATGGTGAAACCGGCCGCGCCGACGGCCGCGACGCAGAAGACGATGACGGTGCCGGTGGCGGTGCGCGCGAGTGTCCCGGCGACCATGGCGGCGGCGAAGAGGGCCATCCCGCCGGCGATCACCCGCAGCCGGCCGAGGCGTTCGGCGAGCAGGGCGGCCGGGTAGGCGGCGAGCACGTACGCGACGCCGCTGGGCAGCGTGAGTCCGCCGGCCTCGCCGCGGGTCAGCCCCAGCGCCTGCATCCCGTACGGGGTGACGAGGGACCGCGAGGCGAACCACGCGCCACCGAAGAGGAACACGGTGAGCAGCAGCAGGACCCGCCGCCGGTCCGGATGGGTGAACAGCTCGGCGACGACCTCCCGCAGCGGCACGGCCTTGTCGACCGACTGCGCCTCGGTGGCGGCCTTGTACGCCGGCGATTCGCTGTCGCGCACCTTCGCGATGAGCACGAACGTGGCGAGCAGCATGATCACCGACGGCACGACGAACGCGCCCCGGGGATGGTCGTCCACCAGGAACAGGCTGATCAGCGACGCCACGATGATGGTCAGCGCGGTGGCGATCTTCACGACGGCGTTGGCGCGGCCGCGCCGTTCCGGCGGAAGGAAGTCCGGCACGAGCGACTCGGCGAGCGGCCGCATCGTGTTGGCGACCAGCGCGTACAGGAACATCACGGCGACCAGCGCGACCAGCGACGTGGCCCACGGCAGCAGCACGAACAGAAGTGCGGCCACCGGCATGCCCACCGCCAGGTACGGCATGCGCCGGCCCCATCGGGTGCGCGTGTTGTCCGAACGGTTGCCGATCCACGGCTGGATGAAGATGCCGAGGAGGTTGTCCATGCCCATCAGCGCGCCGATGATGGCCGCACTCGTGACGTGTTCCCGCAGGAGGGCGGGCACCTGGTTGTCGTAGAAGTTCCAGGTCGACTCCTGGGCGAACAGCGCCAGGGCGATGAGAAAGATGATGCGCCGGTCGGGCATGTGGGCCCCCTCATGTGTCCGGCGTCACGTTAATTTGCTGTAGCAAAATCGTCAACAGTTGCAAACATTTGGCGCCATGGCATGCGGTAGAGTGCGCGCATGCCAGCCGCTGAGACGCTCGCCGATCAGGCGTACCGGCACGTCCGCACCGCCATCGCGAGCGGCGAACTGGCGCCGGGGGAGAAGGTGACCGAGCGCGGGGTCGCCGAACGGCTGGCGATCAGCCCGACGCCCGTTCGGGAGGCGCTGCGCCGGCTCGAACTGGACGGGCTCATCGAGCGCATCGGCCCGCGCACCGTGCTCGTCGCCGCGATCCGGGACGCCGCCATCGACGATCTGGCGGAGGTGGAGGTCGGCCTGCGCGGCCTCGTCGCCCGGTTCGCCGCGCGGCACGCCACGGACGGGCAGCTCGAGGCCCTGGACGCGATCCTGGACCGCGCCGACGACCTGCTGATCCTGGTGAAAGAACGGCGCCACCAGGGCCAGCCGATCGACCGGCACCTGGTGGCGCTGCTGGACACCATGCAGGAGTTCAACGACACGGTGAGCGCGTGCGCGCACAATCCCGTGCTGGTGCGGATGCTGGAGCAGAGCCGCGTCTTCTCCCGTCCGGAGCGGCGGGAGCTGTTGCTGCGGCGGATCGGCGCGGACGACACGTTCGGGCTGGAGCGGTACACGATGCACCGCGCCCTGGTCCGCGCGCTACGGGCCCGCGACTCCGCCGCCGCCGAGCGGATCGCGCTGGAGGACTCGCAGTCCGGCCTGGCCGCCCTGCGCGAGGGAGCTCAGGACAGGTAGGCGGGCGCGCCGACCACGCCCTCGTCGGGCTGCTCGTGGAGTGGATCGCGCTCGAAGTCGCACGGTCCGGTCGCGCTGCGTCGGCGGCCTCAGGACAGGTAGGCGGGCACGCCGACCACGCCCTCGTCGGGCTCGGGGGTGCCGCGCTCGACGCGCAGCGGGATCACGCCGGCCCAGTGCGGGAGCGCGTAGTCCTCGGGCTCGTCGACCACGCCGCCGGTGCGCACCTTCGCCGCCACCTCGACCAGCGGCAGCGCGAGCACGGCCGTCTTGGCCAGCTCCTGCGCGTCGGGCTCCCGGCTGTCCGCCGCCCGGCCGGTCGCCACCTTCTCCACCAGCGCCGTGAGCACCGCGCGCTTGTGCGCCTCCTCCTCGACGAGGGTGGCGAGCCCGTGCGCGACCACCGAGCGGTAGTTGACGCTGTGGTGGAACTGCGAGCGGCCCAGCACCAGCCCGTCGATCAGCGTCGCGGCGATCGACACGGGCAGCCCGCCCGAGCGCGCCAGCAGCAACGGCCGCGAACCGGTCGACGCGTGCACGTACAACGTGTCGTCGATCCGCACGTGCAGCGTGGGCAGCACCCGCGGCATCCCGTCCACCACGAACGACAGGTGGCACACCAGCGCCTCGTCCAGGATCGCGTGCACCACGTCGGCGTCGTAGGAGGCCCGCTCCCGGGACCGGGAGGGCGTCGTGCGAGGGGTTTGTGTGTACATCGTTTGTCCTAGTACAATCGGCGAACTGTGGCAGTACATTACCAGATCGAGGGCACGACCTCCGCCGCCATTTCGGCCAGCGTCGAGGCCGGCATCCGGCGCGGCGCACTGGCCCCGGGCGCGGCGCTGCCGCCCGTGCGCACCCTCGCCGGGGAGGTGGGCGTCAGCCCGGCGACCGTCGCCGCCGCGTACCGCCTGCTCAGGGAGCGCGGGCTGGTGGAGACCGCCGGCCGCAACGGCACCCGGGTCCGCGGCCGGCCGCCGGTCGCCGCGCGGCGGCAGACGTTGCGCCCGGAGGTCGGGCACCTCGTGGACCTCTCCAGCGGCGAGCCCGATCCCGACCTGCTGCCCCGCATCCCCGCCGGCACCCCGCAGCGACGCAACTACCTGCGCGAGGGCGTTCTCCCCGAGCTGCGGGAGGCGGCCCGGGAGCGGCTGCGCCCCGTCGACGGCCGGCACCTCACCGTCGCCTCGGGCGCGCTCGACGGCATCGAACGCGTTCTCGCCGCGCACCTGCGCCCCGGCGACCGGATCGCCGTCGAGGACCCCGGCTGGGCGAATCTGCTCGACCTCGTCGCCGTCCTCGGACTGCACCCGGTGCCGGTGCCGGTCGACGACGACGGGCCGACGGTGGACGGGCTCGCCCGCGCGCTCTCCGCCGGGGCGGCCGGGCTCGTGGTCACCAGCCGCGCGCAGAACCCGACCGGCGCGACCGTCACGGCCGGCCGGGCGAGAGGGCTGCGTGGGGTGCTCAAGACGTTCCCCCGAGTGCTTGTCGTGGAGGACGATCATGCGGCGGAACTGGCCGACGAACCTCTGCACCCACTCGTCGGCGCCACCGAGTCCTGGGCGTTTGTCCGCTCCTGCTCGAAGCCCTTCGGCCCGGACCTGCGCCTCGCGGTCCTCGCCGGGGACGAGACCACGGTGGCCCGCGTCGAGGGGCGGATGCGGCTCGGCGCCGGCTGGGTGTCCACGATTCTCCAGACGCTCGTCGTGCGGATGTGGTCGGACCCCGCCGTGTCCGCGGCCGTTTCCAAGGCTTCCCGGTCATACGGGCACCGCCGTCGTGCCCTCGTCGAGGAGTTGACCGCGCGCGGGATCCCGGCGCGCGGCCGCAGCGGCGTCAACGTCTGGGTACCGGTGGCCGACGAGACCGTTGCCGTGACCCGGCTGCGCGACGCGGGCTTCGCCGTGGCGCCCGGTGGCATGTACCGGATCGCCACCCCGCCGGCGGTGCGGATCAGCGTCGGCGCGCTGCGTCCCCCGATGGTGGGACCTCTGGTGGACGCATTGGCCGCGTCCAACCGGGTATCCGCCGGGGTATGAACCTGTCGGCCCTACGCCAGGAGGCGGCCGCGTGCGAACGCTGCCACCTGTACAAGGACGCCACGCAGACGGTGTTCGGCGCGGGGCCGCCCGACGCCGAGGTCATCGTGGTGGGTGAGCAGCCCGGCGACATCGAGGACCGGCGGGGAGAACCCTTTGTGGGACCCGCCGGAAAGCTGCTGGACAGGGCGTTCGAAGCGGCCGAACTCGACCGTTCCCGTCTTTATTTGACGAATGCCGTCAAGCACTTCAAATTCCGGCCTTCGGGGAAGCGGCGCATCCACGCCACGCCGGTGCGTTCGGAGATCGTCGCCTGCCGGCCGTGGCTGGTTGGCGAGTTCGCCGCGCTGACGCCGCGAGCCGTGGTGGCACTGGGTGCGACCGCAGGGAAGGCGCTGTTCGGGCCGTCGTTCAAGGTGACCGAGTCGCGCGGGACCCTCCTGCCCTGGCCCCCCGAACTGGCCGGCGACGGCTTCGCCGTGGCGACGATTCACCCGTCGGCGGTGCTCCGTTCGGATGACCGGGAAGCGGCATTTGCCGGACTGGTGGCCGACCTGAAGGTTGTCGGTGAGGCGTTGTAGGGTCGCGGGGAGTTCGGTGCCCCCGGGAGGTTCCAGTGAAGGCTGTCGTCGTGATCGGGCTGGTCACGGGTCTGTTGCTCACCACCGCGGGCTGTTCCGGGGACGACGACAAGGGCGGCAGCCCGGCCGCCAGGGCCAGCCGTTCGGCGCAGGCCGCCGCGGTGGCCTCCTCCGCCGCCGCGGTCGCCACCGGTGACCTCAACACCGCCGTGCAGGAGCTCACGAAGACGAGCTACCGGTACACGCTCAAGGCGGGCGACGCGGCCGGCGGCGGCACCGTCGACCCGTCGGTCAAGCAGTCCAGCCTCACCGTCACGATCGACGCCGACGAGGACTTCAAGACCGAGGTGCTGATCCTGGACACCGAGCTCTACGTGCGCATCTCCGGGCTGCCGCTGCCCGGGCTCGACGGGCAGAAGTGGCTGAAGATCGACCGCTCGAAGATCAAGTCGTTCTCGGCGCTGGGGATCCAGGACGTCGACGACCCGAGCGGTGTGAAGACCCTCTCCAAGACCATCGCCACCATCCAGAAGACCGGCGACCGCTCCTACAAGGGCACCCTCGACCTGACCAAGGGCAGCACGGCGTTCGGGCTCGACGAGGCCGCCGCCAAGGCTCTGGGGGAGAAGGCGAAGGCGGTGCCGTTCGAGGCGACCGTCAACGCGCAGGGCAAGCTCGCGACCTGGAAGATGACCATCCCGGCGCACGGCACGGAGAAGGAGACGCCGTTCGAGCTGACGTACGGCGAGCACGGCGGGAAGTTCCCGATCGACAAGCCCGCCGGTGCGGTCGAGCCGCCGGCCGCCGTGTACGACATCCTCCAGGCGTGACCTGGGTCCTTCTCACGTATTGACATGTGGGCAAGGATTGGGGGCTTGACCGCCCCTTACGCCGAGGTGCCCGCATGGTCGTTCAGTCAGAGCCGCTGGTCGATGTCTCCCGGGTGCAGCGGCGGGCCGTGGGACTGCTCGTGTGCACCCAGATCATCGGCGGCATCGGCGTCGCCATCGGGATCACCGTCGGCGCCCTGCTCGCCGCCGACCTCGGCGGGTCGGCCGCATCGGGACTCGCCTCCAGCGCCGCGGTCATCGGGGGCGGGACGCTCGCCGTTCCGGCCACCCGGCTCATGCGCGTCGGCGGGCGGCGGCCGGGACTGGTCTTCGCGTACCTCGTGGGAGCGCTCGGCGCCGTCATCGTCGTGGCGGGCGCCGGCCTGGGCTCGCTGCCCGTCGTGATTCTCGGGATGGCGCTGTTCGGCGGGGGTTCGACGGCCAACCTGCAGGCCCGGTACGCCGCCGTGGACCTCGCGACGCCGGCCACGCGGGGGCGGCAGCTGTCGATCGTGGTTGCCGCCACGACGGTCGGCGCGGTCTCCGGACCCAACGTGGCGGCGCTCGCCGACCGGGCCGTGCACGGCTGGGGGATCCGGGAGTACGCGGGGCCGTTCGCGTTCAGCGCGATGGCGTTCGGGCTGGCGGCCGGGTTGCTCTTCCTGCTGATGCGGCCGGATCCGTTGCGGGTGGCGCGCGAGGTGGCCGCCGCTTCTGCTCCTCCTGCCGGCGCTTCGGACGCTGCTCTTTCTGCCGGCGCTTTGCCGGTCGGCGGCGCTTCGGGCGCTGGTTTTCCTGGCGGCGCTTCCCCGGTCGGCGGCGCTGCCGTGGTCGGTGGTGCCTCTTCCGTCGGCGGCGCTTCCGGCCTTGGTGGTGCTGCTTCGTCGGTCGGCGGCGCTTCCGGCCTTGGCGGCGCTCCGGAGGCCGGCCGGGTCGGCGGAGGCGCGGTGGTCTCCGACGACGCGGTGGCTGTCGGCGAAGCGGCCGGCCGCGGTGGCGCGGCCGCTTCCGGTGGTGCGGTGGCTTCCGGTGGCGCGGCGGTATCCGGAGGCGCGGAGCGGACCGACGGGCTGGCGGTGGGCTGGCGCGTGGTGGCGGGCAACCCGGCCGCCCGGCTCGGGATGGCCGCAGTGGCCGTCGCGCACCTCGTCATGGTCGGCGTGATGTCGATGACGCCGGTGCACCTCGGGCACGGCATCCACGACCGCGAACGCGTCCTCACCGTGGTCGGCTTCGTGCTCAGCATGCACATCGTCGGGATGTACGCGTTCGCGCCGGTGATGGGCTGGCTCACCGACCGGGTGGGCCGTCGGCCGGTCATCGTCACCGGCGTGGCGCTGCTGCTCGCCGCGTGCGCCGTCGCGGGGACGGCCGGGTTCCACACGGCGCGGCTGACGGTGGGGCTGGCCCTGCTCGGGCTGGGCTGGTCGGCGGCCACGGTCGCCGGCTCGACGCTGCTGTCCGAGTCCGTGGCGCTGGCCGTGCGCCCTGCCGCCCAGGGCCTGAACGACCTGGTCATGGGCATCGCCGGCGCCGCGGCCGGGGCGCTGTCCGGGGTGGTGCTGGAGTACAGCGGTTACCCGACGCTCGCGCTGATCGCGGCGATCGCGGCCCTGCCGCTGCTCGCCCAGGCGGCCCGGACCCGGTTGGCCCCGACGCCCGCGCGGTAGCGTTGACCGGTGCGACTGACCGACTTCTGGGAACGCCTCGAGCAGGTCTTCGGCGCGGGTTACGCGGCCAGCGTCGCGGAGGACCAGGTGCTGATCGGTCTCGACGGCCGGACGATCAAGGAAGCGCTCGCGCAGGGTGTGGAGACGGTGACCGTGTGGCGAGCAGTGGTAGCCACCTATCCTGACCGTGTGCCGTCCAGGCTGCACTGAGCGTCATCTGGCCTGCGGATACGGGCGTGTCGCCTTTACTCGTACACATGTTCGGGTATTGTCCGCATGGTTGAACCCCGTCCACCAGCCGCGTTTCTGTCGTACCCGACCTCTAACGTGACGGGCGTGACGACGAGACGGGCATCCGCGAAGACGGCAAACTCAGGAGTGGCAGACATGGCAGCAGGGCAGCCCGACCGCGAGAAGGCGCTCAGCCTGGCCCTCGCACAGATCGACAAGCAGTTCGGCAAGGGTTCCATCATGCGGCTCGGCGAGCGGCCGGTCACCCAGATGCAGGTGATCCAGACCAGCTCGATCGCGCTCGACGTGGCCCTGGGCATCGGCGGGCTTCCCCGCGGCCGGGTCATCGAGATCTACGGGCCGGAGAGCAGCGGTAAGACGACGGTGGCGCTGCACGCCATCGCCAATGCCCAGCGCGACGGCGGCATCGCGGCGTTCATCGACGCCGAGCACGCGCTCGACCCCGAGTACGCCCGCGCCCTCGGCGTCGACACCGACGCGCTCCTGGTGTCCCAGCCGGACACCGGTGAGCAGGCGCTCGAGATCACCGACATGCTGGTGCGCTCCGGCGCCCTGTCCATCATCGTCATCGACTCCGTCGCCGCGCTGGTGCCGCGCGCCGAGATCGAGGGCGAGATGGGCGACAGCCACGTGGGTCTGCAGGCCCGGTTGATGAGCCAGGCCCTGCGTAAGATCACCGGTGCGCTCAACGCCTCCGGCACCACCGCCATCTTCATCAACCAGCTGCGCGAGAAGATCGGCGTGATGTTCGGGAGTCCGGAGACCACGACCGGTGGTAAGGCCCTGAAGTTCTACGCCTCGGTGCGCCTGGACGTGCGCCGCATCGAGAGCCTCAAGGACGGCACCGAGGTCGTGGGTAACCGCACCCGCGTCAAGGTCGTGAAGAACAAGGTCGCCTCGCCGTTCAAGCAGGCCGAGTTCGACATCATGTACGGCAAGGGCATCTCGCGCGAGGGTTCGCTGATCGACGTCGGTGTCGAGCAGTCGATCATTCGCAAGGCCGGCGCCTGGTACACCTACGACGGCGACCAGCTGGGGCAGGGCAAGGAAAACGCCCGTAACTTCCTGAAGGAAAACCCCGACGTGGCGGCCGAGATCGAGAAGAAGATCAAGGAGAAGCTCGGGGTCGGCGTCGCCATCAGCGACGAGGGCTCCGGTCCCGCACTGCCTCCGGTGGACTTCTGACGATGGCCGACGAGCGAGGCGGGGCCGACGACGACCGGCCGGCCCCGCACCGCGAGTTCGGTGCCGGCCCCAACGTGTGGGCCGGTGCGGCGCCGCCGCCGGTCAGCTGGCGCGGGTCGGAGGACCCGGATCCCGCGGCGGCGTCGGAGTTCGGTGCCGGCCCCAATGTGTGGGCCGACGGGGTCGATCCGGCTGACGCCCGGCCGCCGCGGTTGTCTCGTCGACGCGGCAGCCTCACCGATCCGATCCCGGGCGAGTCTGTCCCGGGCGACATCCCCGTCCCGGGCGACTTCGACCGGTCCGGGCCCGATCGGCCCATCGGTGCCGGCCGACGCGGCGCTTCCCATCGGCCGGATCTCCCGGATTCATATGACGCCGCCGATCCGGACGACCCACGCCGCCCCGCCGGTTTCGACGGTCCTGGCGGCTCGGACCCGTCCGGTGGCCGTGACCGGTCCGGCGCCTCGGTCGCGCCCGTCGATGCCGGCCCGCCGGGCGGCGCCCGCGGCGGTCTGCCATCGACGGCAGCGACCTCCTCCGCCGATCCGGCCGCCGCCGTCCGCGAACGCCTCCGGGCCATGCTCGACGGCGCCTCGGCCGGTCAGCCGTCGGCGTCCGCAAGAGGCTCCGGCGGTCCCGGCGGTTCCGGGGCGAAGGCCGACGCGCCGCGGCGACGCCGTTCGGGGGCCCGCCGGGGCGGTGCCGCCGACCCGTGGGCCGACGACGCGGCGGCGGAGCGCCCCACCCGTGCGCGGCGCCGCAAGAGCGGCACCCCGGATTCCCCGACGGAATGGGCGCCGGACGCATTCATATCCGCAGCGGATTCCACCGGGGACGCGCCGGATTCCGTCGACGATTCACCGGAGAATGGGCGTCCGGGAAGGCGACGGCGCGGGGCGGCCGGTTCGAATTACGGTTCCGAATACGACGGCGACGGTTCGGGAAAGCGCACTCGCGGTAAGCGGCGGGCCGCCGAGGAGGCCACCGGCGATCGTGCCCGCCGGCAGGCGCCGCCGCCCGATCCGGCGAGCGCGGCCCGCGAGATCTGCCTGCGGCTGCTCTCCGTCCGGCCGCGGACGCGGGTCGAGCTGGACGCGGCGCTGCGCAGGCGCGGGGTCGAGGACCACGTGATCGCCGAGGTGCTGGAGCGGTACGCCGACGTCGGCATGATCGACGATGCGGCGTTCGCGAAGGCGTGGGTCACCAGCCGGCACCACAGCAAGGGCCTCGCCAAACGCGCGCTCGCCGGCGAATTGCGCCGCAAGGGCGTGACGGACGACGAGAGCGGCGCGGCGCTGGAGCAGCTGGACGACGAGACCGAGGAGGCGACCGCCCGCGAACTCGTCGCGCGGCGGCTGAAGCAGGAGCGGGCCGCGCAGCGGCGCCCACGGCGTTCCCCCGGGGAAGGCGACGGGGACGACGACCCGGCGGCGCTCCGCAAAGCGCAGGAGGCGCTGATCCGGCGGCTCGTCGGGATGCTCGCGCGCAAGGGGTATCCGGCGGGAATGGCCTTCCGCATCGTGAAGGACGCGCTCTCCGAGGAGATCGACAACGCTGAGACGGTGGAGCTTCTCGACCCTGATGTTTTCGGCGCCGAGGAAGCAGACTTCGATCAACTCCGATCATGAGTCCTTGACCGAACGGGTCCGGACAACCTAGCCTCGGCGTTACCGGATGGAGACAGCACAACCACCGCGGGTTTACCGCACAACATAGATCGCATTACGGAAAGACATCAATTTCGGGCCCGTTGGCGACGGGTCCGCATTACCGGTCGGCGGCCCGTCGACCGGTTCCCGGCATACCGTCGGACGCACGGATACCGCGTTCGGCACGTCGGGATTTGTGCTGCCGCGCAAACGTGCGTCTCCAGGTACCGGTACGTGCGCCGAACTCCGGCGTACGTCGGGAGGAGGCGACGATGAACCCGGTGGAGATACTGCTCGCCGGTGCCGTTGTTCTCCTGGCGGTGCTCGTGTTCGGCGCACTCGTCTTCGGGATCAAGCTGCTGCGCACCCTGTCGTCCCCGGCACCGGCCGGCGTTCCGACGGGCGAGCCGGCGCTGGCGACCCGGACCGCGACCGCACCCGCCGCCCCCTCGGTCGACCAGTCCACGATGGACACGCTGCGGCTCGCCGCGGACGAGGCGGTCGCGACCGCCGACGAGGCACGGGCGGCCGCCGCTGCCGCCCGCACGGAGGCCGCCGCCGCGAAGGCCGAGGCGAAGGCCGCCCGCGAGGAGGCGCGGCGCATCCTCGCCGAGGCGCGCAGCGAGTCCGACGTGATCCTCGACAAGGCGCACAAGCAGGCCGAGCAGGACGCCGCGCAGGCGCGCGCCTCCGCCCGCAAGGCCGGCGAACGCGAGATCGCCCAGCTGACCACCGCCGCCAAGGAGCAGGCGCAGGACGCCGACCGTCGCCAGCACCGCCTCGACGAGCGCGAACGCCTCCTCACCGCCGAGGCCGAACGCCTCGCCGAGCGCGACCGGCGGATCAGTGCCGCCGAGACCGACCTGGCCGCCCGCGAGGCCGCCTACGCCGAGCGCGATCAGGCGCTGGCCGAGGCGGAGGAGGTGCGCCGCCGCGAGCTCGAACGGATCGCCGGCCTCACCGCCGACACCGCCCGCTCGGAGCTGGTCGAGTCGATCGAGACGCAGGCGAAGCGCGAGGCGGCGCTGCTCGTTCGCGACATCGAGAACGACGCCCGTTCGACGGCGGAGACCCGGGCGCGGCACATCGTGGTCGACGCGATCCAGCGGGTGGCGAGCGAGCAGACGGCGGAGAGCGTCGTCAGCGTCCTGCACCTGCCCAGCGACGAGATGAAGGGCCGGATCATCGGCCGCGAGGGCCGCAACATCCGCGCGTTCGAGTCCGTCACCGGCGTCAACCTGATCATCGACGACACACCCGAGGCGGTGTTGCTGTCGTGTTTTGATCCGGTCCGGCGCGAGATCGGCCGGCTCACCCTCGAGAAGCTGGTGCTGGACGGGCGGATCCACCCGCACCGCATCGAGGAGGTCTTCGACCAGGCACGCCACGAGGTCGAACGCCTCTGCCTCCGCTCCGCCGAGGACGCCCTGGTCGAGGTGGGCATCACCGACCTGCACCCGGAGCTGGTGACCCTGCTCGGCCGGCTGCGCTACCGCACCTCCTACGGCCAGAACGTCCTCAAGCACCTCGTCGAGACCGCGCACATCGCCGGGATCATGGCGGCCGAGCTGCACGTCGACCCGACGCTGATCAAGCGGTGCGCGTTCCTGCACGACATCGGCAAGGCGCTCACGCACGAGGTCGAGGGCAGTCACGCGCTCATCGGCGCCGATCTGGCCCGCAAGTTCGGCGAGCACGAGGATGTCGTGCACGCCATCGAGGCGCACCACAACGAGGTGCCGCCGCAGACGATCGAAGCCGTTCTGACGCAGGCGTCCGACGCGTGTTCGGGCGGCCGTCCCGGTGCGCGCCGGGAGAGCCTGGAGGCCTACGTCAAGCGCCTCGAACGGATCGAGGAGATCGCGGGCACCAAGGGCGGCGTGGACAAGGTGTTCGCCATGCAGGCCGGTCGGGAGATCCGCGTGATGGTGCGACCCGACGACGTCGACGACATCGGGGCCGCCGTGCTGGCGCGCGACGTGGCGAAGCAGATCGAGGAGGAGCTGACCTACCCGGGCCAGATCCGCGTGACGGTCGTCCGCGAATCCCGCGTCACCGAGATCGCCCGCTGATCCGCGCGACGGATCTTGACGAGCGGTAGCTCATGTAGGTCAACTCGTTCGAGAACACGCGTGAGCGACCGCCCGTCAAGATCTGCGAGGGCTACTTGGCGATCAGCTTCTCGCCGTTGATCTGGCCGTCCTTCACCTTGAACGCCCACACCGTCGACGTGGTGGCATCGAGGTCGCCCTTGTCGGTGAACTTGATCCGGTGCGACACACCCGCCTTGTCGTATGAATCCACGTAGCTCTCCACGTCGGCCCGCGTCGCCTTGCCCGCGGCCATCGCGTTGAGCAGCACGTTCGCGGCGTCGTACGCCTCCGGCGCGTTGTAGCCGGTCGCGTTGAACCGCTTCTTGTAGTCCTCGCCGAAGTTCTCACCCGCCTCCGACGGCGGCACGCACGGGCACGTGATGACCACGCCCTCCGCGTTCTCCTTGCCGGCCTTTTCGACGAACGAGGAGCGGAAGATCCGGTCCCAACCAATGATCTTGATGTCCTTGCGGGCCGCGCGTACCTGCTTCACGAACTCGCCGCCGGCCACCGAGTAGCCGAGGTAGTAGACCGCGTCCGCCGTCGCCGAGGTGATCTGGTTGACGATGCCGCCGAAGTCGGTCTGGTTCGTCTCGATGTCGGCCCGGCCGACGAACGCCGTGTTGAGCTTCAGCCGCGCCTCGGCGGCCATGTCCAGCGTCCGGTCGTCCTTGTCGGCGACCACGAAGACCTTCCGCGCCCGGAAATCGTTCAGCAGGTAGCGGACCGCCGCCTCGTTCTGGTCCGCGTCCGATGCCACAGTCCGGTGGAACGACTTGTACTTGCCGCTGAACTCCGACATCGACAGAGCGGGGGAGATCACCGGAATGCCGGCGGCGTCGAGGATCGGCAGCACCCGCTCCGCCTCGTCCAACCAGAACGGCCCCACCACGCCCAGGATCTTGGGATCAGCGGTGATCTCATTGGCCAGCCGCGCAGCGGTCTCGGCCTCGCCCTTCGTGTCGAACTCCTGCAGCGACGCCGCGCATCCCGAGTGTTCCCGGTTGAACTTGTCGATCGCCATCTGAACGCCGTTGCGCGCGGCCTCGCTGTCGGCCTTGGCGTCCCCGCTCAGCACACCGAGGTAAGCGATCTTGTAGCCGCACGCCGGAGAGGCCGCCACGGGCACGGACGGCCCGGGCTTCTTCGGATCGGGATCCCGCGACAGGTAGATGCCGCCGCCGATGAGCAGCGCCAGCACCACGACACCGGCGGTGACCCCGGCCCACAGCTTCCCCCGCGAACGGCCTCGCTCCGGCGGCACCGCCGGCCCACCCGGCGCACCGGCCGGCCAGTTGGCGGTAGCCGGACCCGACTGCACGGGCACGGCACCGGTCACCCCCGTCCGCGCGAACGGATGCGTCGGAACCGCCCCGGTCGCCGCCCCGGACACGACCCCCGCCGGCCCCGACACCGGAACGCCACCCGCCGGCCCGGACACCGGCCGGAGCGGCCCGCCCGGACCTACCGCGCTCACGCCCTGCGGACCCGTCGTCTGCCCCGGAACCGGCACCGTCGGCTGCTGCCCGGTGATCGGCTGCTGCCCAGGAATCGGCTGACCGCCGACCTGCTGCCCGAGAACTGGCGCACCACTGACCTGCTGCCCGGGGATCGGCGGGCCGGAGATCTGCGGCCCCATGGCATGAGCCCCGGTGACCTGCGGCCCCGTGACCTGAGGGCCGGTGACCTGCGGCCCGATCTGGCCGGCGGCGTACGGCCCGGCCGGCATCGGGATGACGATGTGCTGGCCGGTCGTGGGGTCGATGCCCTGCTGGCCCTGCTGCGGCCAGGTCGGGAAGCCCGGAGTCAGCCCCTGCGCAGGTTGGCCGGGGGCCGCCATGGCACCCGTCTGAGGAGCACCACCCTGAGCGGGAACTCCCGGCACGCCGCCGGTCGGCACGGCACCCGGCTGTCCAGCGACTCCGGCCGCCCCCGCACCGCCGGCCTGACCGCCGACTCCACCCTGCTGCCCGACGCCCTGCTGTCCGACGCCGCCGGCCTGGCCGATGACGCCCGGCTGCCCGGCGCTGCCCTGCTGTCCGACGCCGGCCGGCTGGCCGCCGGTCTGCCCGAGGGCGCCCGGTTGTCCCGCGCCGCCCGCCGGCCCGACACCGGGCTGCGCCGCCGCACCCGTCACGCCGCCCTGCCCGCCTGCGCCCGGCTGGCCGAAAGCTCCTGACTGATCCGCCGCGCTCGGCTGGCCCGGGATCGCGGGCTGGCCGCCGGGGTAGCCCGGCTGGCCGGGCACACCGGGCTGACCGAACGCTCCGATCTGCACGGTCGCTTCGGACTGGCCCGCCCCCTGCGCCGGAATCCCCGGCTGCCCGTACTGGCCGACTCCCGCCGCACCGGGCGCGCCGACGCCGGGCTGACCCGCCGCTCCGGGCTGCGCCGAAACGCCGGCCTGCCCCGGTGCGCCGGCCGCGCCACCCTGCCCGCCGTACCCCGCCTGTCCCACGCCCCCGGGCTGGCCGGCTACGGCCTGCCCCGGTACGCCCTGCGCGCCTGCCGCTGCGCCGTATCCCGGCTGCCCGGGCACTGCGGGCGATCCCGGCTGCGCGCCGTATCCAGCCTGTCCCGGTATGCCTTGTGCGCCGCCCGCTCCGCCGTATCCGGCCTGCCCTGGCATGCCTTGTGCGCTGGCCGCTGCGCCGTATCCCGGCTGCGCGGGCACTCCGCCGGGCCCGCCGGTTGTGGGCTGTCCGGGCACTGCGGGCGATCCCGGCTGCGCGCCGTATCCGGCCTGCCCCGGTACGCCCTGCGCGCCGGCCGCTCCGCCGTATCCCGGCTGCCCGGCCACTCCGCCCGCTCCCGCGACTCCAGGCTGTCCGGGCACCGCCGGCGATCCCGGCTGCGCGCCGTACCCCGGCTGCCCAGGCACACCACCCTGTCCCGGCTGCCCGGCACCGACCACCCCCGGCGATCCGGGCACAGCCGGCGACCCCGGCCGCCCGTATCCGGGATGTCCGGGAACGGCCGGCGATCCGGGAGTTCCCACGGATCCGGCTTGAGCGGGATAAGCCGACGGCGTCCCGCCGGGAAGTCCGTAGCCCGGCGCGGCCCCGGAGACCGGCGGCCCCGAGACGGGATAGCCGGAAGGCGGCGCGGAAACCGGCGGCCCGGCGATGCCGGGCCGGACACCGGGCGGGGCCGAGACGGGCGGCCCCGAGACGGCCATCGGCGGCGCGGAGACCGGCGGCCCGGACACCGGACCGCCGGCGGGCCCCGACACCGGGGCGATCGGGTTCGGCCCGCCCGCGATGGAGCCGCCCGGGCCGACGATCGCGCGTCCGGCCCGGGGCGCCAACTGGAGGGCACCCTCGGCGACGACGAGTTCGGGTTGCTCGATGGCGGTGGGCGCCATGCCGAAGCCGCGGTGCAGCAGTGTCGCGGCGAGCGGGATCCGGCTGGAGCCGCCGACGAGGAAGATCGCCGCGACCTGGCGGATGTTCAGGCCGGCGGAGGAGACGGCGAGCTGCGTGGAGGTGACGGTGCGGTCGAGGATGGGGCGGGCGAGCTGTTCGAGCTGTTCGCGCCCGAGCGGAACGCTGTCGTTGACCAGCGGCACGTGGATGTACGTCGTCGCGGCCCGACTGAGCGTCTCCTTCGCCTGGCGGGCGTCCTCCCAGAGCTGCCACGCGGCGCGGCGATCGCTGTCGTCGGCCGGCTGGGACAGGCGCCGCCACTCCTCCGGTGCGCTGGTGGCGAGCTGCTGGCCGAGGTATCCGACGATGGCGGCGTCGACGTCGAGCCCACCGGCGTCGGTCAGCCCTTCGGTCGCGAGCACGTCGAAACCGCCGCCGGCGGTGCGGCGAACGACGGTGGCGTCGAACGTTCCGGCGCCGAAGTCGTAAACCACCGCGTGGCCGTTGATCGGGAGGTGCGCGCCGACCGTGCCGACGAAGTAGGAGGCGGCGGCGACGGGCTCGGCGACGAGCAGCGGAGCGGGCAGTCCGGCACCGACGGCCGCCCGGCTCAACGCGTCGCGGCGCTGGGCGCCCCACGCGGCGGGGTGGGTGATGGTGACGTTGGTCGGGCGGGTGTTGGCGACCCGCTGCGCCTCGGTGACGACCCGGCGCAGCACGGTGGCGATGAGTTCCGTGGAGGGGATCTCGCGTTCGCCGAGATAGACGGTGGTCTCGTCGATACGCCGTTTGGGATACGGCTCGAACCGGTGCGGATGCAGCCGCGCGGAGTGGACGGCGTCGCGTCCGGCGAGGATGTTTCCGTCTTCGGCGACGTAGACGGCCGAGGGCAGAAGCTGGGCACCGTCGAACAGCAGCGCCTTGGTCCGGCCGTCGGGCCAGCGGATCACGGCAACGGTGTTGGAGGTCCCGAAATCGATGCTGAGACGGAAGCCGTTGTCCACCACCCCGGCAGCGTAAACAAGCGATGCAAGCCTGCAAACCCGGTGATGCGTACGGCAAACGGCAAAACCATAACGGGCCACCCCGTTCGGAGTGGCCCGTTGGTAGATCAATCGTCGGTTTTCGGTGGTCCGCCGACCGGTGCCGGTTGGACCGCGACGGCGCCGGGCATTTCACCCGACAATGCCGCGGGCGGTGCCGCTCTGCCGCCGGGGGCCTTCCGGCCACGGGCCAGCCGCCGCTGCGTGTAGGACGCGAGCTTGGACAGCAGGTAGTTCGCCAGAATGAAGATCGCGCCGACCACGACGAACGTCTGGATCGGGTTGTGCAGCGCCGGAATGATCGTCGTGTTGCTGATCCGCAGCGCCTCCTCGTAGGTGATGATGAACCCGAGTGAGGTGTCCTTCAGCACCACGACCAGCTGGCTGATCAGCGCCGGCAACATGATCCGGTACGCCTGCGGCAGCAGGATCAGGCGGATCGACTGTCCGGTCGTGAGCCCGATGGCGTCGGCCGCCTCGCGCTGGCCCCCGGGGAGCCCTTCCATGCCGGAACGCAGGATCTCGCCGATGACCACCGAGTTGTAGATCGTGAGCCCGAGCACCAGGGCGCCGAGGTCGCCGCCGAGGTCGATCCCGAGCTTCGGCAGCAGCGCCCAGCAGAACACGATCGTCACGACGACCGGGATGCCGCGGAACACCTCGACGAAGAACCGGGTGATCACGTTGAGCGCGACAACCAGGAACCGGACACCGGCCACCCCGGGGAACCGGCGCCTGCTCAACGCCTTGAGCTGCACCCGCCAGATGGCGAGGAGCGTGCCGACGACGAGCGAGCAGACGATGGCGAGAACGGCCGCCTCGAGCGTGGCGAGGAAGCCCTCACCGAGGCGCTCCCACACCTGGTCGAAGACCGCGTTGGACGGGTCGAGGAGCGGCCCCCACAGCGCCTCGTCGAACTGCCCCTTCTCGTCCATCGGCAGGTACACGAAGAAGTACGCGCCGGCGATGACGAGAACGGCCGCGATCACGCTCGACACAATGGTGATCATCCGGGCCCGGGGCCCGGGGGCGTCGTACAGAACCGTCTGCTCGCTCATCTGTGCTCCCCGCTCAGCGCAGGCCGCCGCCCGGAGGCGCGGCCTTCCTTCCGCTCCGCAAGCTCCGCTCCCTCCAGGCCGCGCCGCGGCGTCGATCGCTCGCTCACGCCGCCGCCTCGCTTCGCTCCCCGGCGCCGCGAGACGCGAGCGCGCAGTGCTTCATGATTCGCTCCCGCAAGCGTCCGCGCTCTGCTTCCCGCTCAGCGCTCGCCGCCGCCCGGTGGTGCGGCCTTCCCTCCGCTGCGCTCCGGTCCAGGCCGCACCGCGGCGTCGATCCCTCGCTCATCGGGCCAGGGCTCCGTTCCGTTCGAGCCGGTCGAGCAGCAGGCCCAGCGGCATCGTGAGGATCAGGAAGCCGATGGAGACGCCGACGAAGACCGGCAGCACCGAGTAGCCCTGCTGGACGACGAGGTCGTAGCCGCTCTGCGACAGGTCGCCGACGAGGCCGAAGAAGCCGGCGATGGCGGAGTTCTTGATCATGGCGATGATGACGGTGCCGAGGGGTACCACCGCCGCCTTCCACGCCTGCGGGAGGATCACGTGCCGCAGGGTCTGGGTGAACGTCAGCCCGAGCGCCCGGGCCGCCTCCGCCTGGCCGGGGTTGACGGCGTTGACGCCGCTGCGGATGGCCTCACACACGAACGCGCCGGTGTAGACCGACAGCGCGACGATCGCGAACCGGAAGAACGGCAGGTCGATCGTGAGCCGGGTGAAGACCGCGTCGAGTCCCGGGATGCGCAGGAACGACGCGTCGAACCCGAGCGCGGTGGGCAGTCCCGACGCGGTGAAGAAGAAGATGATCGTCAGCGGGGAGTTACGGATCACCGTCACGTACGCCGTGCCGAGCCACCGCAGCGGCGGTACCGGGGAGATCCGCATGACCGCGACGATGGTGCCCAGGATCAGCGCCCCGATGGCGGACAGCACGACGACCTGCAGCGTGAGCAGGAAGCCGTCCCGGAAGACGCCGAAATTCTCGAACAACACACCCATGAGAGGTTGCCGCCTCCAGTCCTAGGCCCGCCCGGCGGTGTGGTGTGCACCGCCGGGCGGGACGGGGATGATCAGTACCGGTTGACGGCCGGCGGCGACGGGAGCTTGGCGTCCTTGATCTTGCCGGCGCTGTCCTGCCACGCCTTGGCGTAGCGACCGTCGGCGTACGCCTTCTCGAGCACGTCGTTGATCCAGTTACGGAACTTGGTGTCGTCCTTCTTGAGGCCGATGCCGTAGGGCTCCTTGGTGAACGTGTCACCGGCGAGCTTGAACTTGCCCTCGTTGGTCGAGATGAAGCCCAGCAGGATCACGTTGTCCGTCGTGACGGCGTCCACCTGCTTGCTGTTGATGGCGTCGATGCACTTCTGGTACGTGTCGAAGAGCACCAGCTGGGTGGCCTCGTTCTGCAGGTACTTCTTGATGTTGCCGGCCGGGGTCGAGTTGCTCACCGAGCAGACCTTCTTGCCGCCGGCCTTGAACGAGTCCGGGCCGGTGATGCCGGTCTCGTCGGCGCGCACCAGGATCGTCTGGCCGGCCTCGTAGTACGGGCCCGCGAAGCTGATCCGCTCTTTGCGCTTGTCGTTGATCGTGTAGGTCGCCACCACGATGTCGACCTTGTCCTGCTCGATGACCTGCTCACGCACGGTCGACGGCGCCTCGGAGTACTCGATCTGGTCGGCCGAGATGCCCAGTTCGGCCGCGACGATCTTGGCGATCTCCACGTCGAACCCGGCCGGCTTGCCGTCGAGGCCCTTGAGGCCGAAGCCCGGCTGGTCGAACTTGGTGCCCACGCGCAGCTTCTTGGCCTTGCTGAGCTTGTCCATGGTCGTGCCGGCCTCGAACGTCACGTCCTTCTTGACGTCGGGGCCGGAACCCGCGTCGTCGTCGTCCCCACCACAGGCGGAGACACCGCCGAGGGCCAGTACCGCGACCGCTGCGTACGCGGCCAGACGCTTCACGCGCATTGCTCTCCCTCCAAAGGAACCTGTCGCCAGAGGACAACGGGTCCGAGAATTTCAGTGGGTCAAAATCTTGGACAGGAAGTCCTTGGCCCGCTCGCTCTGCGGGTTGGTGAAGAACTCGTTCGGGGCGGCCTGCTCGACCAGCTGGCCGTCCGCCATGAAAACGACCCGGTTGGCAGCATGCCGGGCAAAACCCATCTCATGGGTCACCACGACCATCGTCATGCCCTCCCGGGCGAGCGACGTCATCACTTCGAGTACCTCGCCGACCATCTCCGGGTCGAGCGCGCTGGTCGGCTCGTCGAACAGCAGAGCCTTGGGCTGCATCGCGAGCGCCCGGGCGATCGCGGCGCGCTGCTGCTGCCCACCGGACAGCTGCGCGGGGTACTTGTCGGCCTGGTCCCTGATGCCGACGCGGTCGAGCAGCGCGAACGCCCGGTCGCGCGCCACGTCGGACTTCTCCTTGCGCACCTTGACCGGCCCGAGCATGACGTTCTCGAGGATGGTCTTGTGCGCGAACAGGTTGAACGACTGGAACACCATGCCGACCTCGCTGCGCAGGCGCGCCAGTGCCTTGCCCTCGGCCGGCAGCGGCCTGCCGTCGAACGTGATCGAGCCGGAGTTGATCGGCTCGAGCCGGTTGATCGTGCGGCACAGCGTGGACTTGCCCGAACCGGACGGGCCGATCACGACGACCACTTCGCCACGGTCGACCGCCACGTTGACCTCACGCAGCACGTGCAGCGAGCCGAACCACTTGTTCACGCCGTCGAGCACGATCAACGGATCGCCGGTCGGCGTCTCGGGCCCGGCCGCGGCTCCGGTCTCGTCCTTGTCGAGCGACGTCATGCGGTTCCGCCTCCTTCAGTTGTCCACGCGGATGGTCAAGAGCCTCAGTGGCCCGAACTCTAACGGCGGCGTGTCATGCGCAAAGACGGTGCGCGGTCACAGCACGGTAACGCTGGGGCTGCCGCGTAAGGTCCGGCTAGCGACAGCGGAAGAAGGCCGACAAGAGGAGCCACGGGTGCGCGTACTGATCACCAACGACGACGGGATCGACAGCCCCGGGCTGGTGGCCCTCGCCGGCGCCGCGCAGGACGTCGGGTGGGAGGTGCTCGTGGCCGCGCCGAGCCAGGAGTTCTCCGGGGCGAGTGCCGCGCTGACCGCCGTCGAGCGGGGCGGCCGGATCCTGACGCAGGCGCGTGAGCTGCCGGAACTTCCGGGCGTGCCGGCGTTCTCGGTCGCCGCGTCGCCGGCGTTCGTCGCGCTGATCGCGCTGCACGGTGCGCTCGGGCCGGTCCCGGACGTCGTTCTCTCCGGGGTCAATTTCGGGCCGAACGCGGGCCGCGCCGTCACCCATTCGGGCACGGTGGGAGCCGCGCTCACGGCCGCGCTGGACGGCCGGCGCGCGGCGGCGTTCTCGATCGGCCTGAGCATCCGGATGCGCCAGCAGCCGAAGTGGGAGACCGCCCGCGTGGTCGCCGCCGACCTGCTGCCGGTCGTGGCGGACCTGCCGCCCGGCGTGGTGCTCAACGTCAACGTGCCCGACCTGCCTTACGCGGACCTGCGCGGCGTGCGCCGCGGCGGCCTGGCGAACTTCGGCGCGGTGCAGTTCGGCGTGGTGGAACGGGACCCGGAGGGCTATGTCGGGATGCAGCTCACCGACACCGACGCCGAACTGGAGGCCGACTCGGACGAGTTCTGGATGCACCGCGGGTACGTCTCCGTGACGCCGATCCGGCCCGTCGCGGAGGCGCTCGACGTCGCCGTGCCGCTCGATGGGATAACCGTTGGCGGCGTTCCCGCGGTCGACGGCTACGCTGGTTAACCGTCATGAACGAGAACCCCCGCAGTTACGAGGTCCGCACCTTCGGCTGCCAGATGAATGTCCACGACTCCGAGCGTCTCGGTGGCCTGCTCGAAGCCGCGGGGTACGTGCGCGCGGCCGACGGGGACCAGCCGGACGTGGTGGTCTTCAACACGTGCGCCGTGCGCGAGAACGCCGACAACCGCCTCTACGGCAACCTCGGCCAGTTGCGCCCGACCAAGACGGCCAACCCCGGCATGCAGATCGCGGTCGGCGGCTGCCTGGCGCAGAAGGACCGCGGCGAGATCGTCAAGCGCGCCCCCTGGGTGGACGTCGTGTTCGGCACGCACAACATCGGCTCGCTGCCGGTCCTGCTCGAACGCGCCCGCCACAACGAGTCGGCCGAGGTCGAGATCCTGGAGTCGCTGGAGGTCTTCCCCTCCACGCTGCCGACCAAGCGCGACAGCCTCTACTCCGGCTGGGTGTCGATCTCCGTCGGGTGCAACAACTCGTGCACGTTCTGCATCGTGCCGGCGCTGCGCGGCAAGGAGAAGGACCGCCGCCCGGGAGACATCCTGGCCGAGGTGCAGGCGCTCGTCGCCGAGGGTGCGCTCGAGGTGACCCTGCTCGGCCAGAACGTCAACTCCTACGGCGTGGAGTTCGGTGACCGGCTGGCGTTCGGCAAGCTGCTGCGCGCCTGCGGTGACATCGACGGCCTCGAACGGGTGCGGTTCACCAGCCCGCATCCGCGGGACTTCACCGACGACGTGATCGCGGCGATGGCCGAGACGCCGAACGTCTGCCACTCGCTGCACATGCCCCTGCAGTCCGGCTCCGACGCCGTGTTGCGTGCGATGCGCCGTTCGTACCGTTCCGACAAGTATCTGGGGATCATCGAGAAGGTGCGGACGGCGATGCCGGACGCGGCCATCACCACCGACATCATCGTGGGTTTCCCCGGGGAGACGGACGCCGACTTCGAGGCGACGCTGGACGTGGTGCGGGCGGCGCGGTTCTCCAGCGCCTTCACCTTCCAGTACTCGAAGCGGCCCGGCACGCCGGCCGCGACGCTTGCGGGACAGGTCCCGAAGGCGGTCGTGCAGGAGCGCTACGACCGGCTGATCGCCACCCTCGAAGAGATCACCTGGGACGAGAACAAGCGCCTCGTGGGGCGCACGGTCGAGGTGCTCGCGGCGGTCGGCGAGGGGCGCAAGGACGCGGCGACGGGCCGCATGTCCGGGCGGGCCCGGGACGGCCGCCTGGTCCACTTCGCCACCGGCGACGCGAAGGTCCGCCCCGGTGACGTGGTCGAGACCGTGATCACCTACGCGGCCCCGCACCACCTCAACGCCGACGGCCCGCTGGTCTCCCACCGCCGGACCCGGGCGGGGGACCTGAGCGAGGCGCCGCCCGCGACCCCGGTCAAGGGCGTCCTGCTCGGCCTGCCGACGATCGGCCTCAAAGCCTAAGAGCTTCATTGCCACGGTCCGTCGCGGGCACGACCGCTGCTCCCGCGGCGGACCGCTCCGGCCCTGGGGGCCTCCGCTGCCAGGCCCGCGTACACAAGTAGTGGGGCCTTACGCAGGTCACCGAACCGGTTTGACCTGCGTAAGGCCCCACTACTTACGGCGCTCAGCCCGCGTGTTCGGCCAGGGCCAGGAAGCGGCGCTTGGACTCCAACGCCTGCTCCGCCTCCTTGATCCGGCGCTGGTCGCCGGCCGCCTGCGCGCGCGCCAGCCGCTGCTCGGCCTCGGCGACCTGCTCCCGCATCTGGGCCAGCAGCGGGTTGTCCTGCGGGGCCGTGCGGCGCCACGCGGCGTCCATCGCCGACTTGACCTTGTCCTCGACCGCGCGCAGCCGCCGGTCCAGCCCGCCGCCCGCGTCGCGGGGCAGCCGGCCGACGTCGTGCCACTGGCCCTGGATCTCGCGGAACTTCTGCTGCGCGGCCTTCGGGTCGGCGTCCACGTCGATCTGCTCGGCCTCGGCCAGCAGGGCCTGCTTGCGCTCGAGGTTGCCCTTCAGCTCCGCGTCCCGCGCCGAGAACGTCTCGCTGCGCCGGCTGAAGAACGCGTCCTGGGCCGCGCGGAAGCGTTCCCAGAGGCGCTGCTCGGACTCCTTGGAGGCGCGCGGCGCGGCCTTCCACTCGCCCATGAGCTGCTTGAGCCGGTCGGCGGTGGCGTTCCACTCGGAGGAGTCCGAGAGCGACTCGGCCTCGGCGACCAGCTCCTCCTTACGCGTCTGGGCCTGCTTGCGGGTCTGGTCGAGGGAGGCGAAGTGCGCACCCCGCCGGCGCGCGAACGCGTCACGCGCGGCCGCGTAGCGCTTCCACAGCTCCGAGTCGGTCTTCTTGTCGACCCCGCGAATGGTCTTCCACTCGTCGAGGATCTCCTTGAGCCGATCGCCCGCCGTCTTCCAGCCGGTCGACTCGGCGGCGATGTGCTCGGCCTCCTCGACCAGGGCGTTCTTGCGGGCCACGGCCTCGGCGCGGGCCGCCTCGCGCTCGGCCTTGGCCGCGCCGGCGCGTTCCTCGGCGGTGGTGGTCAGCTTGTCCAGCCGGGAGGCCAAACCGTCCAGGTCGCCCACGACGGCCGCGGTGTCCAGGCCGCCGCGCAGGCGCTTGATGCTGGTCAGCGTCGAACCGGCGTCGGCCGCTCCGCTGCCCAGCCGCGCCTCCAGCAGGTCGACCTCGATGACCAGGTCGGTGTACCGGCGCGCGTAGTGCGCCAGGCCCTCCTCGGGCGTACCGGCCTGCCACGAGCCGACCGCCCGTTCACCGGCGGCTGTCTTGACGTAGACCGTGCCGTCGGCGTCCACCCGGCCGAACCTCGTCGGGTCGCTCTCGCTCATGCCCATCCTCGTTTTCCCCGGGCGCCGGAGTGGATCGTCGATCGCACCCGGCGGCACCGCCATCGCACAGCATTGTTCCCCGCCCGGCATTCTCACAGGTCGGCCCCGGGCTACGTCGACCCGTCGCGCCCAATTCGTGACCTTCAGCAGCCTGACAATCCGATTCCTGTGCCCCGATACGGTGTGTCCGTGTCCCTCGTCGCCGCCGCCGTCTGCCCCCATCCGCCGCTGCTCGTGCCCGCTTTCGCCGGTGCGGCGGCCCCCGAGCTCGACGAGCTGCGGGCCGCGTGCCGTGCGGCGATCACGGTTTTGCTGGGCGGTTCCCCGGATCTGATTGTCGTCGTCGGGTGCGGTCCGGACGAGGCGAATCACCCGACCGGCGCGGTCGGGTCGTTCGCGCCGTGGGGGGTTCGGGAATTGGTGACCCTTGGGGCACCGTCGGGTGTCGTAGACCCGACACTGCCGCTGAGCCTTTCGGTGGGGGCGTGGCTGCTCGGTTCGCCACCCTGTCCGGTGATCGGTCGGTCACTGCCCGCCGGCACGCCGCCGGAGCGCTGCGCCGCCGTCGGCGCGTCGATCGCGGCCTCGGCGGCGTCCGTCGGGCTCCTCGTGATGGGCGACGGTTCCACCTGCCGCACCGAGAAGGCGCCCGGGTACCTCGACCCGCGCGCGGCCCCCTTCGACGCCGCCGTCTCCGCCGCGCTCTCCCGGGGGAACGTCGCCGAGCTGGCCGCCATCGACCCCGTGCTGGCGGACGAGCTGCACTGTTCGGGCCGGGCGCCGTGGCAGGTGCTCGCGGGCGCGGCCGGCGACGCGGCGCCCCCGCGGCGCACGGTGCACTACGACGACGCGCCCTACGGCGTGGCCTACCTCGTGGCGAGCTGGGGATGAGGGGCGTGACCCGGGTGGTGGGGGTGGTGGGCCCGACCGCCGCCGGCAAGACCGCGCTCAGCCTCGACCTCGCCCACGCGCTCGACGGCGAGGTGGTCAACGTCGACTCGATGCAGCTCTACCGCGGCATGGACATCGGCACCGCCAAGCTGCGCGAGTCCGAACGGCGCGGCGTGCCGCACCACGTTCTCGACGTGTGGGACGTGACGGAGCCGGCCAGCGTGGCCGAGTACCAGCGGCTGGCGCGGGCCGCGGTCGACGACATCGCCGCCCGGGGGCGCACACCGCTGCTGGTCGGCGGGAGCGGGCTCTATCTGCGGGCCGTGCTGGAGGACTTCGAGTTCCCCGGGACCGATCCGGGACTGCGCGCGGACCTGGAGGCCCAGCTCGCACAGGTCGGCCCCGCGGCCCTGCACGAAAGGCTGGCGGCGGCGGACCCAGAGGCGGCCGGGCGGATCCTGCCCTCCAACGGCCGCCGCATCGTGCGCGCGCTGGAGGTCGTGACGCTGACCGGGCGGCCGTTCACCGCGTCGCTGCCGGACCCGACGCCGGTGTACCCGGCGGTGCTCATCGGCGTCGACCGCGACACCCCCGACCTCGACGAACGCGTCGCCCGACGGGTCGACACCATGTGGGACGAGGGGCTTGTCGACGAGGTGCGCGCCCTGCTGAAGGTGGGCCTGCGGGAGGGCCGCACGGCCGGCCGCGCCCTCGGATACCAGCAGGTCATCGCCCTGCTGGACGGCGAGTGCGACGACGCGGCCGCGCGGGCCGAGACCGTGCGGGCGACGCGGCGCTTCGTGCGTCGGCAGCGCTCGTGGTTCCGCCGGGACCCCTCGGTACGCTGGATCGACGCGGCCCGGCCGGACCTGGCGGACGCCGCGCTGGCGATCGTCCGGGAGGGCTGAATGCGGTTCACGAAGGGCCACGGCACGGGCAACGACTTCGTGATCCTGCCCGATCTCGACGGCGCCCTGGACCTGACGCCCGAGCGGGTCGCCGCCCTCTGCGACCGCCGGCGCGGGATCGGTGCCGACGGCGTGCTGCGGGTCGTGCGTTCGGCCGCCGCGACGGACGCGCCCGAGGGGCCGGAGTTCTTCATGGACTACCGCAACTCCGACGGTTCGCTCGCCGAGATGTGCGGCAACGGCGCCCGGGTGTTCGTGCGCTACCTGCTGGAGCAGGGGCTGGCCGGCGGGTCGAAGCTGGAGTTCGGGTCGCGGGCGGGTGTCATCACGGCGGTGGCCGACGGGGACGAGATCGCCGTGGCGATGCGCCGGCCGGCGATCGTGGGGCAGAGCAGCGCGATGCTGGGCGCCCTGCAACTGGCCGGCCAGGCGGTCGACATCGGCAACCCGCACCTGGTGTGCCGGGTGCCGGACGTCGACATCGTCGACCTGCGCGACGCCCCGCGCTTCGACGCGGCGTTCTTCCCGGCCGGGGTCAACGTCGAGGTGATCTCCGGCGACGCGTCGCTGACTCGCATGCGCGTGTACGAACGCGGTTCGGGCGAGACGCTCTCCTGCGGCACCGGTGCGTGCGCCGTGGCCGCCGTGGTGCTCGGCGGCGCGGACGGCACGGTGCCGGTGGAGGTTCCCGGGGGCCGGCTGACGATCACGATCGAGCCGGACCGCTGCTGGCTGGCCGGCCCGGCGGTCCTGGTCGCGCACGGCGACGTGCTGATCTAGGTCGCCACCATCGAGGACTGTTCCGGCGCCAGCCAGCGGTAGCCCGAGGCCTGTTCGGCGAACCAGCCGTTGAGGCTCGCCAGCCCGCGCGCGTTGACCTGCCCGTCGTGGATCGGGAACACCTGCCGCGCGTCCACGGCTCTTACGAAGTCCAGCGCCTCGGCGGTCTTCAGCCACGACCCCTGCACCGGTGCGAGCAGCGTGTCGACCCGCTGCGCCGGAACGTGCAGCGCGTCCCCCGGGTGGTAGAGCGCGTCCTCGACGAGGTACCCGAGGTTGGGGCAGTCCGGCTGCCCGTCGTAGACCGTGGCGTGCCGACCGCCCAACGCCCGCACCCGGAACCCGGCCGCCGTGAAGTCCTCGCCGACATGCACTCGCCGCACGGTCAGCCGCGGGATCTCCGCCTCGGCGGGCGCGTACACCGGCACCCCGAGCCCGATCAGCCGCAGCAGGTCCAGGTGATCGGAGTGCGCGTGCGTGACCAGAACGGCGTCCGCCCCGCGCAGCGCGTGCGGTTCGCTCCACGTGCCGGGGTCGATGACCACGACCCGGTCGTCCGCCTCCAGACGCACACAGGCGTGGGTGTACTTCGTGATCCGCACCGGCGTTCCCCCTCCATCGGCCCTTGGCAATGTATAAAACGGTCGACCCGCTGGCGCAGCCGATCTACGATCGTCGGCGTAACCAGGACAGCTACTCGTCGGGAGCACGCGTGACGCACAACGCCGGCACCACCGCGCGACACAGGTCGTGCGGCGCCGTCGTGCCGCGTTCGCACCGACGGAGTAGGTCCCGGTTGGCAGGCGCGGTCGGCCGGTCCGGATAGCGGTGCTTCTCCAGCACGGCTGCCACCGCCCCGTCCGTGGGACGTTCGGTTGTGAGCTGTGGGGAGGAGGACCCGATGACCGGGGTTCTTGTTATCAACGCGGACCTGGGTCCGCTGCACCGGGTGAGCCTCCGGCACGCCGTCCGGATGCTGCTGCGTCAGGTCGCGGTGGTGCACGAGGCCGAGCCCGACCGCCTCATCGGCGTGTACCCGCTGCCCAAGGTGGTGCGGCTGGTCAGCTACGTCGTGACGCGGTGGCGCTACACCCGCGGACCGTCCTGGTCGCGGCCGGGCGTGATGGTGCGCGACAACCGGTGCTGCGCCTACTGCGGCCGCGAGGCCGACACCATCGACCACGTTCTGCCGCGCTCGCGCGGGGGCGGCAACACCTGGTTGAACACCGTCGCCGCCTGCTACGCGTGCAACCAGCGCAAGGGTGACCGGACGCCGAGTGAGGCCCGGATGCCGCTGCGCCACAAGCCCGTCGTTCCCACCTGGTCGCTCGTCGGCCGCTGACCTTCTCCCCGTCGGACTGCTCCTCGAAGCGGCAGTTCCGGCGGGGAGAATGCGTCTGTGCGAGTGGGGATCGTGATTCTGGCCGACCAGCCGTGGGCGGTGGCGCGCGAGCGGTGGCGGCGTGCGGAGGCGTACGGGTTCCACCACGGCTGGACGTACGACCACCTCGGCTGGCGGGACCTGGTCGACGGGCCGTGGTTCGACGCGGTGCCGACGCTGACCGCGGCCGCCACGGTCACCTCCACGATGCGGTTGGGCACCCTCGTGGCGTCGCCGCACTTCCGGCACCCCGTGCACTTCGCGCGGGAGGTGACGGCGCTCGACGACATCTCCGGCGGGCGGGTCACGCTCGGCGTCGGGGCGGGCGGGCTCGCCGGGTTCGACAACGACGTGCTGGGCGTGCCGCCGCTGTCGGCGAAGCGGCGGGCCGACCGGTACGTGGAGTTCGTGGAACTGCTGGACGCACTTCTCACGCGCGGGCGGGTCGATCATCGGGGGGAGTGGTACACGGCCGTCGACGCGCGTTCCTCCCCCGGCTGCGTGCAGCACCCGCGGGTGCCGTTCCTGGTGGCGGCCAACGGGCCGCGCACGATGCGGCTCGCCGCCCGGCTCGGGCAGGGCTGGGTCACCAGCGGCGCCGGCGGCTCGTCGTGGGACGACTGGTGGCGCGGCGTGGGGGAGTTGTCGGCGCGCTTCAGCGACATCCTCGCCGCCGCCGGTCGCGATCCGTCCACAGTGGAACGTCACCTCTCCGTCGACGCCGCGCCCGTGTTCTCACTCTCCGGTGTGGACTGTTTCGTGGACGCGCTCGGGCGGGCGCGCGAGTGCGGGTTCACCGATCTGATCACGCACTGGCCCCGCGAGTCGAGTTGGTACGCCGGCGACGAGTCCGTCCTGGAACGGGTCGCCGCCGACGTCCTCCCGACGTTATGAGTCGGCCTTCGGCGGGGCCTCGCCCCGGGCGATCGCGCGGACGGCCGCGGCGACCGCCGTCGACACGCGCGCGTCGAAGACGCTGGGGACGATCACCGTCGGGTTGATCTTGTCCTCGCCCACGGTGTCCGCGATGGCCCGCGCCGCGGCCACGCCCATCTCGTCCGTGTACGCCCGGGCGTGCCCGTCCAGCATCCCGCGGAACACGCCCGGGAACGCCAGCACGTTGTTGATCTGGTTGGGCTGGTCCGAACGCCCGGTGGCCACCACGGCCGCGTGCTCGCGCGCCTCCCGCGGGTCGATCTCCGGGTCCGGGTTGGCCAGCGCGAAGACGATCGGATCCTTCGCCATCGTGGCGATGTCGTCCCCGACGAGCAGGTTGGGCGCGCTCACCCCGATGAACACGTCCGCGCCGCGCAGCACCGTGCGCAGGTCACCGGTGCGCGCCTCGCGGTTGGTGTTGTCGGCGAGCCACTGCCAGTCCGCGTTGAGCCCCGGCATGCCGCGGTGCAGCGCGCCCGCGCGGTCCACCGCCACCACGTCACCCACGCCCTCGCGCAGCAGCAGCTTGACGATGGCCGTGCCGGCCGCACCGGCGCCGCAGACCACCACCCGCACGTCGGCCAACGGCTTGCCGACGCACCGCAGCGCGTTGGTCAGCGCGGCCAGAACGACGATCGCCGTGCCGTGCTGATCGTCGTGGAACACCGGAATGTCCAGCATTTCCCGCAGCCGGGCCTCGATCTCGAAGCAGCGCGGCGCGGCGATGTCCTCCAGGTTGATCCCGCCGTAGGCGGGCGCGATCGCCTTGACGACCTGGATGATCTCCTCGGTGTCCTGCGTGTCCAGCACCACCGGCCACGCGTCCACCCCGGCGAACCGCTTGAACAGCGCCGCCTTGCCCTCCATGACCGGCAGCGAGGCGGCCGGCCCGAGGTTGCCCAGTCCCAGCACGGCCGAACCGTCGGAGACCACGGCCACCGTGTTGCGCTTGATGGTCAGCCGGCGCGCGTCCTCCGGCTTGTCGGCGATCGCCAGGCACACCCGCGCCACCCCGGGCGTGTACGCGCGGGACAGTTCGTCGCGGTTGCGCAGCGACACCTTGGAGTTCACCTCGATCTTGCCACCGAGGTGCAGCAGGAACGTCCGGTCGGAGACCTTGCGCACGTCGACGCCGGGAAGCTCCTCGAGAATGTCGACCACCTGGTCGGCGTGCGTGGTGTCCGCGGTGTCACAGGTCAGGTCGACCACCACCGAGACGGGGTCGGAGTCGACGACGTCGACGGCGGTGACGATCCCGCCCGCTTCACCCACGGCGGTGGTGAGCCGCCCGATGGCGGCGGCGTCGGCGGGCACCGACACCCGGACGGTGATGGAGAAGCCGGCACTCGGAAGCCGACGTGTGGTCATGATCGCTCCACTCGACGATGAGGGGTTCTCCCGGGCGGACCCGGGCGAGAACTGCGCTTCTATCCTGGCGCACGCCTCCGGCGGCCTGAATGCGGATGCGCTGGGTAGGTCTGGCGTGTCACGATCGAAGCTCTGGAGGGCATCTTGCGACTTACTGAACAGCACGTCCCCGTCACCGACGACGACCTGGACACGAGCACCGGCGGTTTCGACCTCGAGGAGCGCAACGCGCTGCGGCGGGTCGCCGGCCTCTCGACCGAGCTCACCGACGTCACCGAGGTCGAATACCGGCAGCTCCGCCTGGAGCGGGTGGTCCTCGTCGGCGTCTGGACCGAGGGGACCGTGACCGACGCGGAAAACTCCCTCGCCGAGTTGGCGGCGCTGGCCGACACGGCCGGTGCGCAGGTGCTCGACGGGCTGATCCAGCGGCGCCAGCGCCCCGACCCGGCCACCTTCATCGGCCGCGGCAAGGTCGGCGACCTGCGCTCGGTCGTCGTCTCCACCGGCGCCGACACCGTCATCTGCGACGGCGAGCTGTCGCCGAGCCAGCTGCGCAGCCTGGAAAACGAGACCAAGGTCAAGGTCATCGACCGGGTGGCGCTGATCCTGGACATCTTCGCCCAGCACGCGAAGAGCAAGGAAGGTAAGGCCCAGGTCGAGCTGGCCCAGCTGCAGTACCTGATGCCGCGGCTGCGCGGCTGGGGCGAGGCGATGAGCCGCCAGGCCGGTGGTAGCGCCGGCGGCAACGGCGGCGTGGGCCTGCGCGGCCCCGGTGAGACCAAGCTCGAGGTGGATCGCCGGCGCATCCGTACCCGCATCGCGCGCCTGCGCCGTCAGATCGCCGACATGGAGCAGATGCGCCGCACCAAGCGCAGCGGCCGCCGGCGCAACTCCGTTCCCAGCGTCGCCATCGCCGGGTACACCAACGCCGGCAAGTCGAGTCTGCTCAACCGGCTCACCGGTGCCGGAGTACTGGTGGAAAACGCACTCTTCGCGACCCTGGACACCACGACCCGGCAGGCGCGCACCGCCGAGGGGCGGCAGTACACGCTCTCGGACACGGTCGGGTTCGTCCGGCACCTGCCGCACCAGTTGGTCGAGGCGTTCCGCTCGACGCTCGAGGAGGTGGCCGAGGCCGACCTCGTCGTGCACGTCGTCGACGGTTCGCATCCGGACCCGGAGCAGCAGGTCAGCTCGGTGCACGAGGTGCTCGCCGACGTCAGCGCCGACAAGGTTCCCGAGCTGCTCGTCATCAACAAGGCCGACGCGGCCGACGAGGAGACCGTCCTGCGGCTCAAGCGGCTGTGGCCCACGGCCGTGTTCGTCTCCGCGCGCACCGGCCTGGGCGTCGACGAGCTGCGCGCCGCCATCGAGGAACGCCTCCCGTGGCCGGCCGTCGAGGTGCAGGTGTGCGTCCCGTACGACCGAGGCGACCTCATCGCCCGGACCCACCGGCGGGGCGAGGTGCTGTCGACCGAGCACACCGAGGGCGGCACCGTCCTGCGGGCGCGGGTCGACGAGGGGCTCGCGGCGGAGCTGGCGCCGTTTGCGTGGGAGCCGCAACACGCCGAGTGAACTGGCCGTAGGGCCGCTGGTGTGGTCGCGCGGTTCTGTAATGCTTGACCGATGCGGCGGATTGCCTTGGTCATCGCGGTGGCGTGTGCGGCCCTTCCCTGGGCCGGGACCGCGGCGTCCGCCCATGCCCCGACTCCGGCCCCCTCCGCCGCGGGCCCGGAGACGGCGTGCACGATCAACGACTCCAAGCTGACCGAACTGTCCGGGATAGTCGCGATCGACGGCGGCTATTGGGTGATCAACGACAGCAATCCTGACCAGTCCGCGAAGCGCATCTTCAAGCTCGACAACCAGTGCAAGCTCGTCTCCTCCGTGCAGTACCCGACCAACTCGCTCGACGTCGAGGATCTGGCGGTCGCCGGCGACGGCACCGTCTGGGCGGCCGACATCGGTGACAACAACGCCGAGCGGCGCACGGTCGCGTTCTGGAAGCTTTCACCGGGCAGGCAGACGCCGGTCGTGTACCGGGTCACCTATCCCGACGGCAAGCACGACGCCGAGGCGATCCTGCTCGACTCCGCCGGCAACCCGATGATCATCACGAAGGACATCGGCAAGGCGCCCGGCGTGTTCGTGCCCTCCAAGGAGCTGGAGCCGAACACCCAGGCGGGCGTGCCGCTGAAGAAGGCCGGCGAGATCAAACTGCCGTCGTCGGACACGCCCAACCCGTTCAGCATCGGCGGGCGCTCTCTCGTCACCGGCGGGGCCAACGCGCCGGACAACAAGCGCGTGGTGCTGCGCACGTACGCGGACGCGCTGGAGTACGACGTTCCGGACGGCGACGTCGTCAAGGCCATCACCACGGGTGTGCCCCGGGTCACCCCCCTGCCCAACGAGCCTCAGGGCGAGGCGATCACCTATACACGGGACGGATCGGCGTTCGTTACTGTTTCCGATGTGACGGCGAAGACCACGCCGTTGCTCAAGTACAAGCCGGCGGCTCCGGCGGCGGCGGTTGCCGACACCAAGAAGAGCGCCGCACCGGAGACAGAGGAGGCGGGCGGCCTGTCCGAGCTCACGTTGAACGACATCACGTACCTGGTCGCCGGGGTGGGGGTCCTCGGTCTGGTGCTGGTGGTCGTCGGGATCGTCGGCATCCGGCGCTCCCGGAAACAGCGCAGCGCCGCGGCTGCGGCCAACCGCGGCACCGACAACCGAGGCCCTGACGGCCGCGGCCCCGACGGCCCGGCGCGTGCGCCGGCACCGGTCGTCGGCGACGACTTCGACTTCGACGCCCCACCCGCGCCGGGCCAGGGCATGCCGAGGGCCGGGCGGCGGGAGTCGCTGCAGGACCCGCCCACGGGCGGCGTGTACCGCTCGGGCGGCGGCCAGTCCGGTGCCCCGCAGGGTGGCGGCGGGGGCGCCGTGTACGGCGGCCGCCGTGACCCCGAGCCGGGCTGGGACGACCCCAACGCCTCGTACGGCGAGCCGCGCGGCTACGGGCGCCGCTGAGCGACGCCTCTACGCGACCGGCGCTCGTGCCGATCGCGTGCATGACGGTCTGAGATGTGCCGGGACGGCCCCGCCGGCCGGCCCGGCGCGTCCGTCAGATCCGCCGTAGGACCGCCACCACCCGTCCCATGATCGTCGCCTCGTCGCCGGCGATCGGCTCGAACGCGGGGTTCTGCGGCATCAGCCAGACGTGCCCGTCCCGGCGCCGGTACGTCTTCACCGTCGCCTCGCCGTCCAGCATGGCGGCCACGATCTCCCCGTTGTTCGCCGTCGGCTGCTGGCGCACCACGACCCAGTCCCCGTCGCAGATGGCCGCGTCGAGCATCGAGTCGCCCTTGACCTGGAGCAGGAACAGCGTGCCCTCGCCGACCAGCTCGCGCGGCAGCGGGAACACGTCCTCGACGGCCTGCTCGGCCAGGATCGGCCCACCGGCGGCGATCCGGCCCAGCACCGGCACGAACGCGGGTGCGGGACGCGCCGACCGGACGGCCTCCTCGTTTTCCGCGATGAGCTCGCTCGGCGGCCGAACGTCCACCGCCCGCGGCCGGTTGGGGTCGCGGCGCAGGTAGCCCTTCTCCTCCAGCTGCTTCATCTGGTACGCCACGCTCGACGGCGACACCAGCCCGACGGCCTCGCCGATCTCGCGCACGCTCGGCGGGTAGCCGTAACGCTCGACCCAGCCCCGGATGAACTCCAGGATCCGCTGCTGCCGCGTCGTCAGGTCGGCGGCGAACAGGTCGGGGAAGGCGCTGACCACGGCCGTGACCGCGCGCACCTCGGGCTCGCCGCCCTTCTGGCGGCTGGCACGCCGGCCGCTGCGCCGGGAACGTGCGGCCGACAGCTCGGACTCCTCCGGGGGAGCGGAGGCGGCGTCGGGGGAAGCTGAAGTCGTCGTGCTCTCTCGGGCGGCCGCACCGGCGGTCGCGGAAGTCGGTGGGCGGTCGGCCGGGGCGGACGCCTCGTCCGGGGCGCTCTGCCCACCCTTTGCGTGTTTCCGGCTCTGCGCGGCGGCGCGTTGGTCGGCGGACACGTCATCCCTCCTTTGTCTGGCCGGCCGGTCGATTCGCGTCGACCGCCCGGCGTGGTGCTGCGCACGATCCGTGATCTTCTGTGGCTCGCACGGTAGCTGGCGGGTCCGACAGTTTCAAACAACTGTTCTACGCGGCGCGTCGTGTCGCTCGATTTTGTCGTACCCGTCTGGTACACCATCGTACGTCCGTGCGATAGAACGGCTGTTCGACTCGCCGACGCCCGAGGAGGTATTTGACATGGGCGGCGTGGGAAGGCCCACTGGTGGGCGATGTGCGGCAAACCTGGTCTCGGCGGAGCGGGGCGCAGCATCCCGCCGGGCGCGGTGGGCCTCTGACGAATCCGTGCAGCGGTACGTGGCGTGGCGGGCGGAGCGCCGCGCCGGGTTCCGACGCACACTGGCGCCGGGGCGCGACGGGTCGGCGGGCCCAGGGATCGCCACGGCGGGCGGCCTCGGTGTCGTTCCACCACCCGCCCAGCGCGACGTGGCCGAGCGGCGGCCGGGCACGTCGGACGCGGGCGGTCCGGGGGTGGCCGACGGGCGGGTCGCGGACGGGCGGACCGCCGGCGGGTACCCGGGCGACGACGGGCCGGCGCTCGGATCTGGGGGCGGCGGACCCCGGAATCCGGACGTTGAGTCCTCTGTGGACAAACGGGACGCACGGGACGCCTCGGATGCCGACGCGCCGTACGTCTCCCAGGACCCGTACGGCGCGCACGACTGGGCCATCGAGCCGGAGATCACCGGCTGGGACGGGTCGGCGTGCCGTCGCGACCGGATCGTCGGCTGGGAGGCGCTGCGGCCGGGGGACTGCGGCTGCGCGGCCTGCGGCGAGCGCACCGCCGGCGACCGGGGAGAGGCGGGCGCGGGTCGCCCCGGGCGGGCCGCCGCCGACGGCGCGGGGACGGGCGTGGACGCCCGCGTGCCGGTGTGGGCCTCCCGCGACGCGGCCGTCCGGCCGGGGGGTCCGGACGCGGCGCTCTCGCCCGATGCGCCGCAGGTGCGCGTCCCGGGCGACGACGCGCTCCCACGGACCCGCCGGGCGGCCGGCCGGGGCGCCCGCGACGGGGCGGTCGGATCGATGTCCGGCCGGGACGGGTTCGCCCGCGGCGGAGCGGCGTCGACGCGCGCCGGGGCCATCGGAGCGCGGTCGCGGGGCGCGGCCGGACGCCGGGCGAGCGGCACGGGACGGCGGGTCGGCACGCGGCGCCGGCCGGTCCGGCTGACCCGGCGCGGTCGCCTGGTGCTGCTGGTGCTGTTGGTGCTGATGTTCGGCGGCGCGGGTCTGGCCGTCTCCTCGACGGTTCGTGCCGACCGGCCGGCCGCGCCGCGCACCGCGGTGGTGCAGCCCGACGACGACCTGTGGGCGTTCGCGCGGCGGAACCTCCCTGGGCGTGACCCTTATGCCGCAATTGCGGAGATTCGGCGGCTCAACGACCTCGAAGGGTATGTAATTCACCCCGGTCAGCGACTGGTTCTGCCGGGGCGGGAGTGAAACGACTAACGAACCGCCCGGATTCGGCCGTTCGGCTTGCGTCGGCGTCGGTCGCGGCCTAACGTCAACCCCAACATCTAGTAGTTACAGCGGTGTAAGTATCCACAGGTAGGGTTCACCTACCCACAGCTTCTGCACACCTTTATCCACAGCGGGGTGCCCTTCGGGTTCACCGTTGCGGACGCGTGCGCATGTTCGGCGGTTGGAGGAGATCGGTCATGCGGTGCCCGTACTGCCGTCATCCGGATTCCCGGGTGGTCGACTCGCGGGAGGCCGACGACGGTCAGCTGATCCGGCGACGGCGTTCGTGCCCCGAGTGTGGGAAGCGGTTCACCACGGTCGAGGAGGCCGTCCTCGCGGTGGTGAAGCGGAGCGGGGTCACGGAGCCGTTCAGCCGTACGAAGATCATGTCCGGGGTGCGGAGGGCCTGCCAGGGCCGTCCCGTCGACGATGACGCGCTTGCGCTGCTGGCCCAGAAGGTCGAGGAGACCATCCGGGCGCGGGGGGCGGCAGAGGTGCCGAGTCACGAGGTGGGGCTGGCGATCCTGGGCCCGCTGAAGGACCTCGACAAGGTGGCGTATCTGAGGTTCGCCAGCGTGTACCGGTCGTTCGACTCGATCGAGGACTTCGAACGCGAGATCGCGACGCTGCGCGAAGAGGCGAACGTGCCGGGCTGACAAGCCGCCCGGACCGGTGTGCCAGGGCGAGGCAGGTCCGCGACCGCCCCGCCGGAAAGACGTTGAACGCGACGGCCGTCGGCAGGTGTCCGACGGCCGCTACAGAGGAGCGCGGCAGATGCCGCGTATGTGAGGGGGCCGGCCTGATGGCGGGGGATAGTACGACCAAGGCGTCGAACGGCGCGAGCAACGGCGTGGCGGCGGCGCGGTCCGGTGGACGACGCGCGAGCGCGGCGAACGGAGGTGGCGCGATCGCGGCGAGCACGAACGGCGGCGGTAGCACCCGGGGCCTGCGTGTCGAGCGGGTGTGGACCACTGAGGGCGTTCATCCCTACGACGAGGTCACCTGGGAACGCCGTGACGTCGTCATGACCAACTGGCGGGACGGCTCGATCAACTTCGAGCAGCGCGGGGTCGAGTACCCGGACTTCTGGAGCGTCAACGCCGCCAACATCGTCACGACGAAGTACTTCCGCGGCGCCGTCGGCACGCCCGAGCGCGAGTGGAGCCTCAAGCAGCTCATCGACCGCGTCGTGAAGACCTACCGGGCGGCCGGCGAGCAGCACGGCTACTTCGCGGCCCCGGCCGACGCCGAGATCTTCGAGCACGAGCTGACCTGGATGCTCCTGCACCAGGTGTTCAGCTTCAACTCGCCGGTCTGGTTCAACGTCGGCACGCAGTCGCCGCAGCAGGTCAGCGCCTGCTTCATCCTCTCGGTCGACGACTCGATGGACTCGATCCTCGACTGGTACAAGGAGGAGGGGCTGATCTTCAAGGGCGGTTCGGGCTCGGGTGTCAACCTGTCCCGGATCCGTTCCTCGAAGGAACTGCTGAGCAGCGGCGGCACCGCCTCCGGCCCGGTCAGCTTCATGCGCGGCGCCGACGCGAGCGCGGGCACCATCAAGTCCGGCGGCGCCACCCGCCGGGCCGCGAAGATGGTGATCCTCGACGTCGACCACCCGGACGTGGAGGAGTTCATCGAGACGAAGGCGCGCGAGGAGCACAAGATCCGTGCGCTTCGGGACGCCGGGTTCGACATGGACCTGGGCGGCTCCGACATCGTGAGCGTGCAGTACCAGAACGCCAACAACTCGGTGCGCACCAACGCCGAGTTCATGGCGGCGTACGAGGCCGGCGCCCGGTTCAACCTGCGCGGGCGGCAGAACGGCGAGGCGATCGCCTCCGTCGACGCCAAGGAGCTGTTCCGCAAGCTGGCCAAGGCGGCGTGGGAGTGTGCCGATCCCGGCATCCAGTACGACGACGTCATCAACGACTGGCACACCTGCCCGGAGACCGGCCGCATCACCGCGTCCAACCCGTGCAGCGAGTACATGCACCTGGACAACTCCTCGTGCAACCTCGCCAGCCTCAACCTGATGAAGTTCCTCGCCTCGGACGGCACGTTCGCGATCGACCGCTTCGTGAAGTCGGTGGAGCTGGTCATCACGGCGATGGACATCTCGATCTGCTTCGCGGACTTCCCGACGGAGAAGATCGGCGAAACCACCCGCAAGTACCGCCAGCTCGGCATCGGCTACGCCAACCTGGGCGCCCTGCTCATGGCGAGCGGCCTCGCCTACGACAGCGTCGGTGGCCGTTCGCTCGCCGCCGCGATCACGTCGCTGATGACCGGCACCGCGTACCGCCGTTCCGCCGAACTGTCGGGTGTCGTCGGACCGTACGAGGGCTACGGCCGCAACGCCCGCGCGCACACCCGGGTGATGCGCAAGCACGCCGCGGCGAGCACGGCGGTCGTCCCCACGGGCGACGTCGACACCGAGATCCTCGCGGCGGCCACCACCCAGTGGCAGAAGTGCCTGGAGATCGGCGAGGGCGTCGGCTGGCGCAACTCGCAGGCGAGCGTGCTGGCCCCGACCGGCACGATCGGCCTGATGATGGACTGCGACACCACCGGTGTCGAGCCGGACCTGGCGCTGGTCAAGTTCAAGAAGCTGGTCGGCGGCGGTTCGATGCAGATCGTCAACCAGACCGTGCCGCGCGCCCTGCGCACCCTGGGCTACCAGGAGGAGCAGGTCGAGGCGATCGTCGAGTTCATCGCCGAGCACGGGCACGTCGTCGACGCGCCGGGCCTCAAGACCGAGCACTACCCGGTCTTCGACTGCGCCATGGGCGAGCGGTCCATCGCGCCGATGGGGCACGTGCGGATGATGGCGGCGATCCAGCCGTTCATCTCGGGTGCGATCTCCAAGACGGTCAACATGCCGGAGTCGGCCACGGTCGAGGACGTCGAGCGCATCTACTACGAGGGCTGGAAGCTCGGCCTGAAGGCGCTCGCGATCTACCGCGACAACTGCAAGGTCGGCCAGCCGCTGTCGGCCGCCAAGTCGAAGAAGGAAGAGGCGAAGGCGGAGACCAAGCCGGAGCCGGAGAAGGTCATCGAGTACCGCCCGGTGCGCAAGCGGCTGCCGAAGAAGCGGCCCAGCGAGACGGTGTCGTTCTCGGTCGGCGGTGCGGAGGGCTACCTGACCGCGTCGTCGTACCCGGACGACGGGCTCGGCGAGGTCTTCCTGAAGATGTCGAAGCAGGGGTCGACGCTCGCCGGTGTGATGGACGCCTTCTCGGTCGCCATCTCGATAGGGCTCCAGTACGGCGTGCCGCTGGAGACGTACGTCTCGAAGTTCACCAACATGCGGTTCGAGCCGGCGGGGATGACCGACGACCCGGACATTCGCATGGCGGCGTCGGTGATGGACTACATCTTCCGTCGCCTGGCGCTGGACTTCCTGCCCTACGACGACCGCGCCGAGCTGGGCATCTTCACGGCCAAGGAGCGGGCCGCGCAGATCAAGGCCGAGGCCGAGGCGGAGGCCGGGGTCGACCTGACGGAGCTGGCGTCGTCGGCTCCCAAGGAGGCGTCCGCGCCCGCCAGGGCCGCCGAGTCGGTGCCGGCTCCGCGCGCCGCCGGTTCCTCGACGGAACTGCTCGAAGCGGTGCAGGGCAAGGCCGCCGACGCGCCGCTCTGCTTCACCTGCGGCACGAAGATGCGCCCCGCGGGGAGCTGCTACGTGTGTGAGGGCTGCGGCAGCACCAGCGGCTGCAGTTGATCGATCCGCTGACCGGGGCGTCGGGAGCTGCGGCTTCCGGCGTCCCGGCGCACGTGACGGCGACCCGCGAGTCGTACGACCGGGTCGCCGTCGACTACGCGGCCCTCCTCGAGGACGAACTGGCCGGCAAGCCGCTCGACCGCGCGCTGCTCACGACCTTCGCCGAGCAGGTCGGTGACGGCCGGGTCGCCGACGTCGGCTGCGGGCCGGGCAGAATCACACGCTTCCTGCGCGACCTGGGCGCGGACGTCGAGGGCATCGACCTCTCCCCGGGCATGGTGGCGGAGGCCCGAAGGCGCCACCCGGACCTGCCCTTCCGCGTGGGCTCGGCGGAGGCGCTCGACATCGGGGACGGCGCGCTCGGCGGAGTGCTCGCCTGGTACTCGATCATCCATACGCCGACCGAAGGGCTGCCGGCGGTCCTCGCCGAGTTCCGGCGGGTGCTACGGCCGGGTGGGCAACTGCTGATGGCGTTCCAGGCCGGCGATGAGCCGCGGGACCTCGACCGCGCCTACGGTCACCCCGTGGCACTGCGGGTCCACCGGAGAGGGCCCCAGCTCGTCGAGAGGATGCTCGACGATGCCGGCCTGACCGTGCACACGCGGGTGCTCCGCGAACCCGCCGGGACGATGGAGTCCTCGGCACAGGCGTATCTCATGGCGGTGCGGTAGCCGCCGCCCGGGTTCAGCCCGCCGGAGGGCGCACCAGCAGGGGTGTCTCGACCGGCAGCACGGCGTGCACCCGCAGCGCGGACCCGATCGCGAGCACCTGGATCGTCACGGAGCCGACGCGCACGCGATCGGTGAACTCGATCTGCAGGGCGTCGGTGTAGCCCTGCTGGTTTTCCAGGACCCATCGCCACTGGACATGCTTGCCGAGTGCCGCCGCCCACGGGAGGAGCCCGCCGGCATCCACGACGGTTGCCCCGGCGGGTGCGGTGCCCTCGACCTTCTGCAGCGTCACGGTGTCGTCGTCGCTGTCGACGCCGACCAGCCACGCACCGTGGGCGAAGCGCAGCCGGATGCCGGCGACGTCGCGCGGGAAGGCGGGGTCGACGTGGTATCCGACGTACTGCAACGGTCCGGCGTCCACGGTCAGGTCGGTGATGTCGTCGTAGAGAGTCATCGCTCTTTCCGTCTCAGTGGCCGCCGCGGCCGTACTTCTGGGCCTTCGAGGATGCCTGCTTGACCATCTTCATGGCCGTCTCGGCCTTCTCGTCGCCGGCGGCCGCGCGGTTGGCGAGTTCGCCGACGGTCATGTTCTGGTACTCCTTGTCGATCATATTGACCTGCGCCTGACCGCCGCCGCGCGCCTTGACCGCCTCGGTGGCCGGCATGTCCTTCATGTCGGCCGGCAGATTGCCGAACTTGCGCTGACCGCCTGCGGAGAGCTTCACCGGGCCGGCGGGTGTCTCCGGGGTGTTGTCGGTGTCGGTGTCGTCGTCGTTGCCGCGCCGCCGCCGTCCGCGCCGGGTGAGATTTTCGGCGGTCTCCTCGACCTCCTCGGAAACCTCCCGCGCCAGGCGTGAGTTGCGCGGTCCGCGCTGTCCGCCGCGTGGCCGTCCCCGCCCCACCCGGTCACCCGATGATTTCCAGGAGAACCATGTTGAGCAGCGTGTCCACGGCGGTACGGGCGATTTGTTGGAAGACCGGGATCTCCAGGAGCGAGGCGCCGAAGGTGGCCACCGCCGTGATGATCGCCTGGGTCACCTGGATCAACAGGACGATGAGGTGCACGATGAAGCTGATCTTGAGGAAGAGGATGATCGCGGCGTAGACGATCAGCCCGACACCGATGATCGTGACCGCGGCCTGCCCGCCGCGCACCGCCTTGGTGCCGCCGCCCTCCTCCCAGTGCTTGCGGAACGCCTCGACGGCCGGCCCGCTGTTTTCCGTCCACACGGCCTGCGCACCCTGGTCGGCGCGTTGCGCGGAGGTGCCGAGGGTGCCGGCCAGTTCGAGCCACCCCTGCCCGAGCCGGAACAGGTGCTCCTCGTCGGCGGTGGGCCAGTCCAGCCCGATCCAGCTCAGCGGCTCCGTCAGTTGCGGCGGCAGTTGAAGCCCCATGCGCGCTACACCGCCAGGCCACGGCCGGCGTCGGTGATGGTCTCCGCCGCGACCTGGTCGGTGCGCAGGTAGGTGCCCGCCATCTCCTGGAGGTCGGTGCCGTCCTCGCCCAGCGCATCGGCGATCTCGTCGAACAGGTCGAAGATCACCGCTGCGCACCCGTTGCCGGTCTCCGCCATGATCGCGCCGATCTGGTCGCCGCCGCACGCGGCGGTGTACTCGCTGAGTTGAGCCCGCGCGGCGTTCACGACGCTGCGCAGGGCATCCGCGGCGGCCAGCACCTCACCGCCGGAACGGTGCACCGAGTCAGGGTCGACGCTGAACGGCTTCGTCATCTCAGCGCTTCTCGGGTCGTGCCGCCGTCCGGGCAGTCTCGATCGCGGACAGGAACGCTGACATCCGTTCCGTCGAACGCTCTTGAATGTCCCGCAGCTCGGCGGAGAGTGCGGCGGTGTCCGGCGCGCCCGGAAGCGCGGACCCGATCTTGGAACGGAGGTCGTCCAACGCACCGTTGACCGCGCGCAGGATCTCCTCGGCGAGGGCCTCGGGCGCGAGTCGTAGCGCGCCCGGACTGATCACGAGCGAGTCGACGACGCCATGGGGCTTGGCGGTGGCCGTGATCCGCCCGTCGAGTGCCTCGCCCGCGCCGCGCAGCTCGCTGTCGACCGTCCCGTTGGTGGCCTGGCCGAGGGCCGCGATCGCGTCGGCCAACAACCGGCCGACGTCTGGTGTCCCACCAGTCACCGTGAGTGTCCCCCCAAGCCCGGACGGCCGCTTCGCGGCAATGGTAGTCAGTCCGGGGTCACGAACACGATTCCGCTCTTCTCGCGCTTCGCGGCGTACATCGCGCGGTCGGCGGAGTCGAGCATCCGCTCCGCGGGCGCCGCGTCCGAGGCCGGGTGCTCGGAGACGCACACGCCGATGCTCGGCAGCACCGTGACGACCGCCCCGTCGACCTCGATCGGCTCGGAGAGCGCGGAGGTGATCCGGCCGGCGGCGCGGGTGATGTGCTCGGTGCCGCCCGCCTCCTCCAGGATCACCAGGAACTCGTCGCCGCCGAGCCGGCCCACGGTGTCGCTGTGGCGCACGGCTGAGAGCAGGCGTTCGGCGGTGGTGGTGAGCACCTCGTCGCCGGCGGCGTGCCCGTAGGTGTCGTTGATCGGCTTGAACCCGTCGAGGTCGATGAAGAGGACGGCGATCGGCTGGTCGGTGCGCACGGCGCGGGCCAGCGCCTCGTACAGGCGGGTGTTGAGCAGGCGGCGGTTCGGCAGCCCGGTGAGGGCGTCGTGCATCGCCTGGTACTCCTCGCGGCGCTGCGCCGTCACGTCGCGGCCCACCGCCACGAGGCCGGTCGGGCGGGCCCCGTCGTAGATCTGGGTCAGCGAGGAGAGCACGACCAGGGGCTCGCCGTCGGCCCGGCGCTCGCGGAACTCGCCGTTCCACTGGCCGATCTCCGCCAGTTCGGCGAAGACGTCGTCGGGGCTCATCTGCCCGCCCTCGGTGTTGTAGAACTCCGTGGCGAGCAGCGTGAACAGGTGGCAGCCGATGGCGTCGTCGCGCGAGTACTTGTAGATCTTCTCGGCGCCGGTGTTCCAGCTGACGATGAGGTGCGAGGAGTCGCAGGCCACCAGGGCGTCGGAGATGCTGTCCGTGACCTGCACCTGCTGCCGCAGGTCCTCGACGGTGACCATCGCGTCGTTGCGCACGCGGGCGCTCTGCACGGCGATGCCGAGCATGTCCGCCAGGGATGTGACGAAGTTCACGTCGTCGTCGGTGAAGGAGGGGCGGTCGGCCTCCCGGGTGACCGCGATGGTGCCGACGGCGCGCCCCCGGGCCAGCAGCGGCGCCACGACCGCCTGGCGCAGCCCGTGCCGGGAGAGCCAGGTCGCGGCGGCCCGCGCCTGCGGGCTGTCGTCGCCGGATTCGTCGGTGTTGACCAGCACGGTCGCGCTGACGGCCAGCCCCGAGACGAACTCGTCGACCTCGGCCTCGATCGGGTCCGGGTGGCTGGTGGCGGTGGTGGGCGGTTCGGCGCCGGTCAGCGGGGTGACCCGGATCGAGCAGCGGTCCCCCAGGACGGAGCCGACGCCGTTGACGCCGACGCACAGCACCTGTTCCTCGCTCGCCGCCACGTCGAGTGCTTCGTCCGCAACCTCGATGACCGCGCGGAGCACGGCACCGACGGTGACGGAGTTGGCCTGGGCGACGATCACGTGTGGCAGATCGGCAGCGGCGGGTCCGGCTTTAGTGCTGTCCCGGCGACCTCTGTCACCCGGTTGTCGTACGCCGGTGCGCGGCACGGGATACCGCGAACGAGTCTCCAGGCACGTCATCGGTCCGGGCCGAAACGAGTTGAGGCAACCCGGGAGAATGGCCGGGTGACGCAGCGGGCCAAGGGTGCACTGTTCGGGTTGGCGTACGGGGACGCGCTGGGGGCGCCGACGGAGTTCCTGTCCATGACGATGATCGCCGAGCGGTACGGTCCCCGGGGCCCGCGCGAGTTGGAGACCGGCCGCGTCACCGACGACACCCAGATGACGATCTCGGTGGCGGCCGCGCTGGCCGGCGGCCCGCTCGAGCCGGTGGGGTTCGCCGAGCGGCTGCGCACCGAGTTCCTCGCGTGGGCGATCAGCCCGGACAACGATCGCGCCCCCGGCAACACCTGCCTGCGCGCCTGCGCCAACCTCGGCGACCCGGGTGTCACCTGGCAGGAGGCGACAATCGTCGGTTCGAAGGGCTGCGGCGCCAACATGCGCGTCGCCCCGGTCGGCCTCGTCCCCGACCTGACCGACGACGACCGGGCCGGCGCCGCCCAGCTCCAGGCGGCCCTCACGCACGGGCACCCGACCGGGCTTGCGGCGAGCGAGCTGACGGCGTTCGCGGTGTGGTGGCTGCGCTGCGGGGCGGTCGCGCCGAAGGAGCTGCCGGCCGCGCTGCGCGAGCGGGCCCGCTCCCAGCGGCGCGTGTACCGCGCGGACTGGCTCGGCGGGCTGTGGAAGCAGTCGCACCACCCGTCACCCGAGCACTTCGTCGCGACGGGGTGGGACGAGTGCCTCGACGCGCTGGACCGGCTCGACACCGCCCTCGCCGCGGGCGACCGGGACGCCGACCCGTGCCTGGTCACCGGCTCCGCGTGGGTGGCCGAGGAGGCGCTGGTGACGTCGCTGCTGTGTTTCCTGCTCTTCCCGGAGGACCCGGTCGCCGCGATCTCGCGCGGTGCGACGTCGTCCGGCGATTCGGACTCCATCGCCTGTCTCGCCGGGGCCTACGCCGGTGCCTCACTCGGGTTCCCCGCCTGGCCTTCCCATTGGGAGAACGTCATCGAGTACGCCGACGACCTGCACCGCTACTCGTCGGTCTGGGACTGAGCGGCGGGCGGCCCGAAGCGCCGCAGCGCCACGACGGTGGCGATCGCCGCCCCGCCCACGTCCGCCACGGTCATCAGCAGGCGCGACACCAGCGCCAGCCCCAACGCCTGCCCGGGCGGAACGCCGACCCCCGACAGCGTCGCGCCGATCACGACCTCGCGCACCCCGAGCCCGCTGGGCAGGATGAACGCCACCGTGCCGGCGATGATCGCCAGCGCCATGGCGGCGGAGGCGATCACGAGGCCGCGCAGCCCGGTGCCGGCGACGGTGCCCGCGAGCACCCACAGGTGCAGCCCCGAGAAGACGTAGCCCAGCGTCCCCCACCCGAACGTGATCGCCAGCCCGCGCGCGGAGAACGGGCGTTCGAGGGGCTCCCGCCGCGTGAGTGTGAGGGCGAGGCCGACCAGGCGGGACAGCACCCACGGGTTGGTGTACGCGATGACGACCGGCACCAGCGCCAGCGAGATCCACATGACGTACCGGCCGGTCCGGGCGTCGGGGCCGGTCATCGTGGCCATCGCCCGCAGCCCCAGCGAGCCCACCAGAACGCCCGACGAGATGCCGATCGCGGTCAGCACCAGCGACGCGAGGAACCCCCGGCTGCGCGGCACCCCGAAGCGGCGCGCCAGCTGCATCTGCAGGACATACGCCCAGACCGAGCCGGGCACGTACTTGCCGAGCGAACCCACGAGGTTGATCTGGGCGGCGGCGCGCACCGACAGGGGATGCCCGAGATCGGCGAGGATGCTGCGCCAGCCCATCATGACGGCGCCGATCGAGAGCACCGCGAAGAACGTGGACGCGATCATGACGCCCCACGAGAGGCTCGCGAACGTACCGCGCACGGCGGGCCACTGGTCCACCGTGGTCGCCACGATGAAGTAGGCGACGACCGCGATCGTGAGGTACCGGGCGGCGGTGATGAGGCGCGCGCGCCACGGAGAGGGTCGGGCGGCTTCGGTCATCGCGGTCTCCGCTTCGGCCACGATCGACTTCTCCGCTCGCCGGCAATCAAGACGTGCGAAAAAGTAACACGGGCGTGGTTACTATCCGGCGACGGCGGGGTGCGCGAAGCGGGCACCGGGTCGTACCCTCTGCGCGTGATGTCGCGGATCCGACGCCAAGGCGCCGTTGTCCTGATTGCCGCCGTCTGCGTGGCTCCCGCCGGATGTTCGGACGGGGCGGCCGGATCCAGCGAGCCGAAGGCGCAGTCGATGGGTGTGCCGGCGCGCCCGGAGGAACGTGCCCCGGCGGCCGCGGCCGGGGGAGCGTGCCAGCTGCTCGACCTGTATGCCGTCGAGACGCTCCTCGGGATCAGGTTCGACGTCGCGGCGGCCGGTCAGAGCGAGGGCGCGCTCACGTGCGTTCTCCAGCAGCGGGAAGAGGGGTATCCGGACCTGACGCTCGCGATCACGCCGACCGGCGCGACCCCGGAGTCCTTCAAGGCGAGCGCGACGCCGCCGGGGGCGACGGAGCTGCCCGGGATCGGTAAGGCGGCGTACCGGCTCGTGCGCCCGGCGGCCGGCACCGACCCGGCGGGCCCGGGCGCCGGCGCCGAACTCGGCTGGCTGACGAAGACCAATCAGATCATGGTCGTGCGGTGCCGACTGCCGCAGCCGGCACCGCAGACCGAGGCCGACACCATGGGCGAACGCCTGGTCGACCTCGCGAGGTTCCTGGATCCCGCCTAGGAGTTCGTGGCTCCCGCCTGGACGGTGGCCGCGCCGACCGTCACGAACACCCGCGACGCCACCTCGCGCGGCAACCGCACCTGCTCGTCGCCCCGGTCGATGCGCACCGCGTCGCGCTCCTGCCGCACCGACACCCGCGCGCCCGGGTCCACGCCGGCGATGTGCAACTGGCGCAGCACGTCGGCGTTGGTCTGCACGCTTTCACAGATGCGGCTCACCACGACGGCGCCGTCGAGCCCGGGGAACGCGAGGTTGCGTTCGCCGTCCATCGGCTCGCTGTGCGGCAGCCCGTCGAACTCGGACAGGCCCGGGATCGGGTTGCCGTACGGCGAACGGGTGGGGCGGCCGAGCAGGTCGTAGACCCGCTTCTCGACGCTCTCGCTCATCACGTGCTCCCACCGGCAGGCCTCCTGGTGGGCCTCCTCGTAGGGCAGGCCGATCACGTTGACCAGCAGCAGCTCGGCGAGGCGGTGCTTGCGCATGACCGCGACGGCGTAGGTCCGGCCGGCGTCCGTGAGGTTGAGCTGCCGGTCGCCCTCGACGATCAGCAGCCCGTCGCGCTCCATGCGGGCGACGGTCTGGCTGACGGTGGGGCCGCTCTGGTGCAGGCGTTCGGCGATGCGGGCACGCCGCGGCACCACCCCTTCTTCCTCGAGCTCGAGGATGGTGCGCAGGTACATCTCAGTGGTGTCGACGAGGTCATTCACTGGTACCACCTCCCGCAGGTCTGTTCCCGCGAGTGGTGTCGACGAGATCGTTCACAGCCGCGGTCCTCCCGGTGCCCGATGGTACCCGTCGGATGAGACAAACTGACGTGGTGAACCCGCTCATCGAGGTCGCGGAACTGGCCGTCGCACTGGCGTCGGCGCGGCCGCCCACTCTAATCGACGTTCGGTGGACCCTGAAAGGCGACGGCGCGCAGGCCTACGCCGCGGGGCATCTGCCCGGGGCCGCGTTCGTCGACCTCGACACCGCGCTCGCCGGACCACCCGGCGCCGGCGGCCGGCACCCGCTGCCCGAGCCGGCCGTGCTCCAGGAGGCGCTGCGCGCCGCGGGGGTCGACGCCGGCCGGCCGGTCGTGGTCTACGACGCCGGCGGGACGCCGCCGACCGGGGCCGCCGCCCGGGCCTGGTGGGTGCTGCGCTGGGCCGGACACCCCGACGTGCGGATCCTCGACGGCGGGTACGCCGCCTGGACGGCCGACGGCCGGCCGGTCACGGACGACAGGGTGGAACCGGCACCGGGCGGTTTCACCGTCGCGCCCGACCACGAGCCGGTGATCGACGCCGGGGCGGCCGCCGCGTTCGCGGTCGACGGGCGGCTGCTCGACGCCCGCGTGCCGGCCCGGTACCGCGGCGAACAGGAGCCGGTCGACCCGGTCGCCGGGCACATCCCCGGCGCGCTCAACCAGCCGGCCGCGTACACCGTCGACGACAACGGCCGCCTGCTGGACGCCGGCACGCTGCGCGAACGCTTCGAGGCGCTGGGCCTGGAGCCGGACGAGGGGCCGGTGGGCGCCTACTGCGGTTCGGGTGTCACGGCGGCGCAGACCGTGCTTGCGTTGACGGTTGCCGGGTACACGCCCGTGCTGTACGTCGGATCGTGGAGCGACTGGATCACTGACGAGAACCGCCCGATCGACAAGGCCTGACATGGGTAAAGACGAAACGCTGGTCCTCTGGGACGAGGCGCTGCTCGGCTACAACCTCGGCGACCATCCGCTGGACCCGGTCCGGCTGGAACTGACCGTCGACCTCGCCACCCGCCTCGGCGTTCTGGACCGCCCGGGTGTCGTGCGGGAGAAGCCCGTCGCCGCCACCGACGCCGACCTGACGGCCGTGCACACCGCCGAGTACATCGCGGCGGTCAAGGCGGCGCCCGGACACCCCCGCTTCCGCGGCTTCGGCTTCGGGCCGCCGGACAATCCCGTGTTCCCGCGCATGCACGAGGCCAGTTCGCTGGTGGCGGGCGCCACGATGCGGGCCACCCGGGCGGTGTGGCGGGGCGAGGTGGCCCGCGCGGTCAACATCGCCGGCGGGCTGCACCACGCGATGCCGAGCCGGGCGTCGGGGTTCTGCGTCTACAACGACCCCGGGGTGGCCATCGCGAAGCTCCTCGCCGACGGGGCCGAACGGGTCGCCTACGTCGACGTGGACGTGCACCACGGCGACGGCGTGCAGGAGATGTTCTACGACGACCCGCGGGTCCTCACGATCAGCCTGCACGAGACGCCGATGGCGCTCTTTCCGGGCACCGGGTTCCCGCGCGAGACCGGTGGGCCGGGCGCCGAGGGCAGCGCGGTGAACGTCGCCCTGCCCAGCGGCACCGGCGACGCGGGCTGGCTGCGGGCGTTCCACGCGGTGGTGCCGGCGTTGTTGCGGGCGTTCCGGCCGCAGTTGCTGTTCACGCAGTGCGGGGCCGACGCGCACCGGCTGGACCCGTTGGCGCGGCTCGAACTGACCGTCGACGCCCAGCGCGCCACGTACATCGCGCTGCGCGGGCTCGCCGACGAGATCTGCGGCGGCAAGTGGGTCGCGACCGGCGGCGGGGGCTACGCGCTGGCCGAGGCCGTCCCGCGGGCGTGGACGCACCTGCTCGCGGTCGCCACGGGGGAGCCGGTCGACCCGGCCACGCCCACCCCGCCGGAGTGGCGCGAACTGGCCCACCGCAGGGTCCCCGACGCGATCGTGCCGGAGACGATGGGCGACGGTTCGGAGGCCTCCTACGCGCCGTGGCAGCCTGACGGCGAGCCGAACCCCCTGGACCGCACCATCACCGCCACCCGCAACGCGGTGTTCCCGTTACACGGCCTCGACCCGTTCGACCCCCGGGACTGAACCCGTGTCCGGGGCCGATGTCGTGCTCTCCGACGGTGCGACCGTCCACATCAGACAGATCACGCCGGAGGACGCCGACGCGGTCGTCGCGATGCACAGCCGCTTCTCCGAACGCACCCGCTACCTGCGCTACTTCTCGCCGTACCCGCGCATCCCGGCCCGGGACCTGCGGCGCTTCGTCAACGTGGACCATCACGACCGCGAGGCACTGGTGGCGGAGGTCGGCGGCGAACTGATCGCGGTCGCGCGCTACGAACGGCTCGGTGCCGGCGCCGACGAGGCCGAGGTGGCGTTCGTGGTGGAGGACGCGCACCAGGGGCGTGGGCTCGGCTCGGTCCTGCTCGAGCACCTGGCGGCGGCCGCCGCGCCCGTGGGCATCCACCGGTTCGTGGCGGAGGTGCTGCCGGCCAACGCGCGCATGATCCGGGTCTTCGTCGACACCGGCTACGAGGTGGCCCGGCAGTACGCCGACGGCGTGGTGCACCTGACGTTCCCGATCGCGCCGACCGACCGTTCCGTGGAGGTGCAGCGGCGGCGGGAGCAGCGGGCCGAGGCGCGTTCGGTGGCGAAGCTGCTGACGCCGCGCGCGGTGGCCGTTTACGGGGCGCGGCACGACGGCACGGGACTGGGCGCCCAGGTGCTGCGGCACCTGCGCGACGGCGGGTTCACCGGGCGGGTGGTGCCGGTGCACCGCAGCGCGGGCGAGGTGTGCGGGCTGGCGGCCGTTGCGGTGCTGCGGGCGGAGGCGGAGGTCGACCTGGCCGTGATCGTGGTGCCGGCGCCCAACGTGGGCGCCGTGGTCGCGGAGTGCGCCGCCGCGGGGGTGACCTCGGTGCTCGTCGTGTCGAGCGGTTTCGACGACGCCGGGCGCCGCGCCCTGGTCCGGCTGATCCGGTCGAACGGCCTGCGGTTGATCGGCCCCGCCGCACTGGGCGTGGCCAACACGGCCATCGGGTTGAACGCCACCCTGGCACCGGCCCTGCCGCATCCCGGCCGGGTGGGCTTCTTCAGCCAGTCGGCCGCGCTCGGCACGGCGCTGCTGGCGACGGCCCGACGGCGGGGGATCGGCCTGTCGACGTTCGTGTCGGCGGGGGAGCGCCTCGACGTGAGCGGCAACGACCTCATGCAGTACTGGCACGACGACCCGGCGACCGATGCGGTGCTGCTGTACCTGGAGACGTTCGGCAACCCGCGCAAGTTCGCCCGCATCGCCCGCGAACTGGCGAGCCGCAAGCCGGTCGTCGCGGTGGCCTCGGCGGCGCGCAGTCACGGGACGCGGCTGGACATCGGCGCGGAGACGGCGCTGTTCGCCTCGTCGGGCGTGATCCGCACGGAGACGGTGGCGGCGATGTTCGACGTCGGCGCACTGGTCGGCACGCAGCCCCTCCCCGGCGGGAACAGGCTGGGCGTGGTCTGCGACGCGGAGGTCTTCGCCGCGCTGGCGGCCGCCGCGGCGCCGCGCGCGGGGCTGTCGGTCACCACGGTCCGCCGGCTGTCGTACGACGTGACGCCGGCCGTGCTCGCCGACGCGGTGCGCGCGGCGCTGGCCGACCCGGCGGTCGACGCGGTGCTGGTGGCGTACGCGCCGGCGGCCTCGACCGATCCGGCGGCCCCGATCTGGGAGGACCCCGAACACCCGCCGCCCTATCTGGTCGAGGGGCAGCGCGCGGTCGCCGAGGCGGCCCGGGACTGCGAGAAGCCCGTGCTCGGCGTCTACCCGGCGGGCGAACCGGTCGGCCAGGTGCCGGTGTACCCCTCCGTCGAGGAGGCGGTCCGCGCGCTCGGCCGGGTCGCCACCTACGCCGCCTGGCGCCGCGAACCGGTCGGCGAGCACCCCGACCTCGCCGACGTGGACCCGCCCGGGGCGGCCCTGGTGGTCGGCTCGTCGGCGGCGGGCTGGACCGGCACCGCACCGGGGAACGACGACCGCGCCGCCCGCCTGCTCGATCGCTACGGCATCCCCGTGGTGCCGGGCCGGCGCCTCTCCGGCGACCCGCAGGACGTGGCCGACGCGGCGGCCGACCTGGGCTTCCCGGTGGCGCTCAAGGTGGCGGCCGCACCGTGGCGGCACCGCGTGGACCTGGGCGCGGTGCGGCTGGACCTGGCCACCCACGCCGAGGTCGCCCGCGCCCACGCCGACCTCCAGGAACGCTTCGGCCTCTCGGTCGAGGTGACCGTGCAACGGATGGCGACGCCCGGGGTGGCGTGCACGATCCGCGCGATCGACGATCCGGCGTTCGGTCCGGTGGTCGGCTTCGGCCTGGGCGGCGTCGCCACCGACCTGCTCTCGGACATGGCCTGGCGCCCGGCCCCGCTCACCGACCGGGACGCCGTCCGGCTGCTCCGCGCCCCGAAGGCGGCCCCGATCCTGCACGGCTACCGCGGCACCCCACCGGTGGACACCCGGGCACTCGCGGATCTGCTGCTGCGCATCGGCCGGATGGCGGCCGACCAGCCACGGCTCACGCTGGTGGACCTCAACCCGGTGCTGGCCCACGAACGCGGCCTGAGCGTCCTCGGCGCCGAGATCCAGGTGGGCCCGCCCGCGACCCGGCCCGACACCGGCCCGCGCCAGGTTCACTGAAGGGAAGTCAGGTCAAAATTTCTTGACATGATGTCTGCTGCAGTTGACACTCCCATGTACAGAATTCTTTACATGGAGAGTGGTCGCCGTGTCCCTGGAGGAGAAGCGCTCCTGGATCTACCTGGTCGTGGGGATCGTCGGCCCCGCGATCTACGCCGCCGTCGTCCTCGGCCGCGCCGGTGACGGCGCACTGACCGACGTCGCCTACGTCGGGCCCATGATCGTCACCATCCTCGGCGCGATCGTCGCCAACATGGTGATCGTCATCGCGACCGTCGTCGTGTCGCACCGCGAGCCGCAGCTCAGCGACGAGCGGGACGTGGCCTACGACCGACTCGGCTACACCGTCGGCTTCATCGTCATGAGCGTCTGCACCGTCGTGCCGCTCGGGCTCGCGATGGCCGAGTTCGACCCGTTCTGGATCGCCAACGCGATCTACCTCAGCTTCTGCGTCGCTGCGGTGGCCTCGGCCGGCGCGAAGATCGTCTTTTACCGCCGGGGTCTCTGACACATGGTCAAGCCCACGAAGATCACCAACTCGATCCGCGCACTCCGCTTCGCCAACGGCGAGATGACCCAGGCCGACCTGGCCGCGCACGTCGGAGTGACCCGCCAGACCGTCATCGCCATCGAGCAGGGCAAGTACTCGCCGTCGCTCGAGGTGGCGTTCCAGATCGCCCGGGTCTTCAAGGTCCGGGTGGACGAGGTGTTCCAGTACCCGGAGGAGTCGTCATGAAGGCAATCGTCCGCGACCATTACTGCAGCCCCGACGCGCTGACCTACGGCGACGTCGACCTTCCCCCGGTCGGTCCGACGGACGTGCTCGTGCGCGTCCACGCGGCCGGCGTCGACCAGGGCGTCTGGCACCTCATCACGGGGCTGCCGCTGCTCGTGCGGGCCGTCGGGTTCGGGCTGCGCCGGCCCAAGGTGCACGGCATCGGCGAGGACGTCGCCGGCGTGGTCGAGGCGATCGGCGCCGAGGTCACCCGGTTCGCCGTCGGCGACGAGGTGTACGGGGCGGCCGATTGCAGCTACGCCGAGTTCGCCCGCACCCGGGAGCACCGCATCCTGCCCAAGCCGGCCGCGCTCTCCATGGCCCAGGCCGCCACGGTGCAGATCTCCGGCGTCACCGCCCTCAAGGCGCTGCAGGGCCTGAAGGCCGGCGACCGGGTCGCCGTCACCGGCGCCGGCGGCGGAGTGGGCAGCTTCGCCGTGCAGATCGCCAAGGCGCGCGGCGCACACGTGACCGCGGTCTGCCGCCCGGCGAAGCACGAGTTCGCGCGCGGCCTGGGCGCCGACGAGGCGTACGCGGACCTGCCGCCGGGCGCCGTCTTCGACCGCGTCGTCGTCACCGCCGGCGGACGCACGGTCGCCCGACTGCGCGCCGCGCTGACCCCGACCGGCACGCTCGTGCTCGTCGGTGGCGAGGGCTTCGGCGGCCGGCTCCTGCAGGGCGTCACCCGCCAGCTCCGGATGCTGCTGCTCAACCCGTTGACGAAGCAGACCCTGATCCCGCTGTTCATGAGCGAGGACGAGAACGCCCTGCGCGAGCTGCACGGGCTGATCGAGGAGGGCCGGGTGACACCCGCCCTCGACCGGACGTATCCGCTGCCGGACACCAGCGCCGCGATCGCCTACCTGCGCACCGCCGAGGTTCGGGGCAAGCTCGCGATCACCGTCTGAGTCACACGCCTCAGAGCAACTCCACGATGCGCAGGTCGGCCAGGTGCCGCCTGCGCTCGTCGGCCGACAGGCGGGGCGCGATCCCGGCCATGGCCATCCCCACCCAGTAGGGCTCGCCCATCGCCGTCGCCGCCTCGACGGCCCGCGGCAGCAGTTCGGCCGGCAGGTGTCGGGCCAGTGTGAACAGGCCCGGCGCGCGCCAGCACGGCCGCCGCGTCGCACCGACCTTCGCCACCGCCATGGCCAAAAGGTCCGTGGGCATCAGGGGAGCCAGTCGCAGCAGTTCGAAGACGACGAAGTTCTCCCGGTTGACGGCCACCACCGCGGCCAGGGCGGTGCGCAGTGCCGCGTCACGACGTTCCCCCGAAAGATGCGGGACCAGCGACCGCCAGGACTCGACCCGCGACATGGCGCCCCAGACGGCGTGGTCGGCAACGGAGTCCGCGGCCTCCCACGCCCGGTCCAGCGCCGCGGCGCGACTCTCCTCGGGCAGGTGCGGGATCAGGGCGACCAGCGCCTCGAGCCGCTGGTGCGGAACCTCCAGCGCCAGCGCCCCGGCCAGCACCTCCGCGCGCCGCTCGGCGGAGAGCAGCGGCGCGAGCAGTGCCCGCGACACGACCCCCGCCCTCGACCAGGCGGCCTCCAGGAGGGCCGGCGTCCGGAACGCCGCGGGGTCCGGCCGGATCGCGGCGCGCACCTCGTCGGGGCTCATGTCCGCGACGGCCTCGACGGCGTACCGCTCGGCCTCGGGATGCGGCAACAGCGCGAGCAGGGCGTGGAACCGCCCGCGCTCGTCGGGGACGTCGGCGGCGGCCGCGACGGCCAGGTCGGAGGCCTCGGCACGCAGCGCGTCCGGCAGGTGCGGCACCACCGCCGTCAGCGCCCGGGCCTGCCACTCGACGCCGGCGAGTGCGCGCGCCGCCCCGAACACCCGCTCCGGCCGGTGCGCGGCGAGCGCGCTCAACGCCTTCGCCCGCGCCTGCTCGGTCGCGATCCCGGCGGCGAGGTCAAGGGCCTCGTCGGGGTCGACGTGACCCGCCACGGCGGAGATCGCGCACGCCCGGTCCATCGCGCCGTCCCACGGGTCGTCGAGCCGGCGCACGTGTGCGAGCACCCGCTCCGGCGGCCGGATCCCGGTGGTGATCAGTAGGGGAAGCAGATCGACGGGCACCACATCGGTCGGATCCCAGATCTCGCCGAGCGTCACCGCGTGCGAAAACACGCACGGATTGTGCACGAGAAAGGGACGGAGCGCGAAGCTCCGTCCCTTTCTCCAAGGAAATGATCAGGAGGCGTACGCCTCGAGACGCTTGGCGCGCGACGGGTGCCGCAGCTTCAGCAGCGTCACCTTCTCGATCTGGCGGATCCGCTCCCGCGACAGCCCGAACTCGCGACCCACCTCGTCCAGCGTGCGCTGACGCCCGTCGTCGAGGCCGAACCGCAGCCGGATCACGGCCTGCTCCCGCTGCGACAGCGTCGCCAGCACGATCTCCACCTCGGAACGCAGCAGCCCGTTGGTGACGCTGTCGGCCGGCTCCTCGCGCGGGTCCACCCGGGCGACGAAGTCGCCGAGCGCGCTCTCGCCGTCCTCACCGACGGCCTGGTCGAGGCTGACCGGCTCGCGGTCGTAGGAGATGAGCTCGAGCACCTGGTAGTCCTGCATGCCGAGCGCGGCCGCGATCTCCTTGATCGACGGGTCGCGACCCAGGGTGGTGGCGAGGTCGCGCCGGGCCCGCACCATGCGGTTGACCTGC
>NZ_BOPF01000009.1 GCF_016863615.1 Virgisporangium aliadipatigenens
AGCGCGCACGACGGACGCGCGACACAAATACCTACGCACCTTTCCCCATGTACGGCAACGGTTTCGGAGAAGCACCATCGACCTGTCGGAGAAACACCCGCAGGGAGATGCGATGACCGACGAGGAACTGGCGGGCGTCCGGCCGGAACACATCAGCGTCCTCAGCCTCAAGTACGTCGAGGACGACCTCGAACCGCCCCGCCCGGCCTGACCGGGACGGCACACCACGATTGGGAAAGGTCATGGCAGGACTGAGCGACAGCGACAAGGAACGGCTACGCCAGGAGTGGGAACGCGAACTGACCCGCAAGCCGCCGACCATCGGCGTCGTCGGCGTCTCCGGTGTGGGAAAGAGTTCGACCATCAACACGATGTTCCGGACCGATCTGCCGATCAGCCACACCGTCGCCTGCACGAAGGCGGTCACCGACGTGCCGCTGCGGGTCAGGGTCACCGGCGGGCCGGGGGCCGGACGGGACGCCCGGCTGGTGGTGCGTGACGCGCCAGGGCTCGGCGAGGACGTCCGCAGGGATCCCGCCTATCTGCGGATGTACGAGGAGACGTTGCCGGAGTGCGACGTCATCCTGTGGGTCATGACGGCCCGGCAGCGGGCGGTCGCCCTCGACCAGCAGTACCTGCGCCACTTCACCCACCTGCACGACCGGATCGTCTTCGGCCTGAGCCAGGTGGACCTCGTCGAACCGCGCGACTGGAAGGCCGGTTCCCTCGTGCCCTCCAAGGCCCAGGAACGGCACATCGAGCAGATCCGGGCGGACCGCGCCGAACGGCTCGGGGACGTGCTCGGCCGGCCGGCGAAGGTGATCCCCTACTCGAACCATCAGGGCTTCAACCTCGAATGGCTCTTCGCCGGCGTGCTCGAGGCCTGCACCCCGGGACGGAAGTGGATTTTCGAGGGCCTCCGCAACTTCCGGCTCGAGGACTGGATCCCGGCGACCCCGGCGGCACAGCCCACGCCCACGCCGGCTCCGGCACGGGAACGGGCTGCGCCCGGCGTCATGCGGCTCGGCGCCGACATCTGGCGGGTCCTCTTCGGCACCCAGGTCCCGACCACGGAGGAACTCGACCGGATGGACCGGATCGCCCGGAACCTTCGGGCGGAACGCGGCCACGCGGCGATGAAGGAGGTGCGCGATGACCACGTCTGAGTTCCTCGACGACGAGGACATCGCCCGGATGGAGCGCTACGTGCGGGACATGCGCCGCCGCCGCGCGCTCGGCCAGGCGATCTCCCGGGCCGACTTCGCCGCCTGGGCCTCGCACGCCGCGGCGTGGCTGCTCGATCGGCTCGAGGACGCCTGGGACTGGGTGCGCCGGGCGCTCGGACTGGTGTGAACCCGTCCCGGCGGGCAGACACCGGGCGGCACGCGCGGGAGCATGGGCACTGTGGGATTGCCCGCCCGACAGCATCGGCCGGACCCGTCGTTCGTCGGGCGGGAGGACGAACTCGCGCACCTGGACCGGCGGCTGACCCAGGCCGCCGCGGGCGTGCCGTACGCCGTGCTGGTCCGGGGCGAGGCCGGCGTCGGCAAGAGCCGGCTGCTGCGCGAGTTCGCCCAGCGGGCCCGCGCCGCCGATGCCCTGGTGCTGAGCGGCTCGTGCGTCCCGCTCGGCGCCGGCGAACTGCCCTACGCACCGCTCATCGACGCCCTGCGCCGGCTGGTCCGCGAGGTCGGCGAGCCCACCCTCCTCCGGCTCGCCGCGCAGCCGTACGCCGACCTCGCCGACCTGATCCGGGACTTCAGCGACACCGTGCCCGAACCGGTCGGCGAGCCGCGTTCGCAACTGCGCATCTTCGGCGCGGTGCTGCGGCTGCTCGACCGGCTCGGCACGGACCGGCCGGTGCTGCTGACGCTGGAGGACCTCCAGTGGGCCGATCCGTCCACATTGGACCTGCTGGCCTACGTCATCCCGGCGCAGACCGACGAACGGGTGCTGGTGGTGTGCAGCTACCGCACCGGCGACCTGCCGCCACGGCATCCGCTGCGGGCGGTGGTCGCCGAACTCGCGCTGGCCCGACGGGTGGACCAGCTCGACCTGGTGCCGTTCACGCGCACCGAACTGCGGGCGTTCCTCGCGACGTTGACCGGCGCGCCGGTCGCCCCGGAAACGGCCGCCCACGTACACGAACTCTCCGACGGAAACGCCTTCTTCAGCGAGGAGCTGGTCATGGCAGGGGTGATCGAACGCGGCGACCCCACGGCGCCGGCCGTCCGGCTGCCCGGCTCGCTGCGCGACCTCGTCCTGACCCGGTTCGAACTGCTCGGCGACGACGCCCGCGAGGTGCTGCGCATCGCCGCCGTCGCCGGCCGGCGGGTGGGCCATCGCCTCCTCGCGGGGGTGTGCGACCTGCCGGCCCGCCGGATGACGGCGGCCCTGCGCGAGTGCGTGGCACAGCACATGCTGCTGACCGATCCCGACGACGACGGCTACCTGTTCCGGCACGCGCTCGTCCGCGAGGCGGTGTACCAGGATCTGCTCCCCGGCGAGCGGGTGGAGCTGCACGCCGCGGTGGCCGCCGTCCTCACCGCCGACCGGCGCCTCGGCCGCACCGAGGACCTCACCTTCGGCGCCCAGCTCTCCTACCACTGGTACGAGGCGGGTGCGTATGCGGAGGCGCTCGCGGCCGCGGTCCGGGCCGGCGACACCGCCATCCGGGTGCGCGCCTTCCGCGAGGCCGAGCTGCAGTACCGGCGGGCGGTCGGACTCTGGTCGCGGGTACCGGATCCGGCCGCCGTCACCGGCACGACCCATGTCCGTCTCCTCGCCCGCGCCGCCGACGCGTCGCGCTGGTCGGGCCGGACAGAGCAGGCGGTCGAACTGGTCCGCGAGGCGCTGGCGGAGATCGACGCCGCCGACCGGGCCCAGGCGGGCGAACTGTGCGAGCGGCTGGGCCGCTACCTGTGGGAGGCCGCGGACACGGCCGGTTCGCAGCAGGCGTACGCCGCGGCGCTGCGCTGCCTCGCCGACGAACCGGACTCGGCGGTCTCCGCCCGCGTGCTGGCCGGCCAGGCGACGGCGGAGGTGCGCGCGGGACGCTACTCGGCGGGGCTGCGCATCGGTGTCCGGGCGGTCGAACTGGCCCGCCGGGTCGGCGCCAAGGCCGAGGAGGGGCAGGCGCTCAACACCGTCGGGGTGGCGCGCACGATGACCGGCCGGGTCGAGGAGGGCATCGCCGCGCTGCGCTCCGCGCTGCAGATCGCCGAGGCGACCGACCGGATCGAGGAACTCTTCCGCGGCTACGGCAACCTGATGCTGGCCCTGGAACACGCCGGCCGGTTGGAGGAGTCGGTGCGGGTGGCTCTCGAGGGGCTGGACCGCGCCCGCCGGCTCGGCCTGCAACACACCCGGGGCGGCGGCGTGCTCGCCAACAACGCCGGCGCCGTGCTCGCCTCGCTCGGCCGGTGGGACGAGGCGACCGCGCTCCTCGCCGACCTGGTCGAGGAACGGCCGGTGCGGGAGAGCCTGTATCCACGGCTGACGTTGGCGGAGATCGAGGTGGGGCGGGGCCGGTTCGCCGACGCCGAACGGCATCTCGCGGCCGTTCGCGAGGAGGGCGACTCGTTGCGGGAGCCGAAGTTCGTCGCCTCGCGGCACGCGTGCGAGGCCGAGTGCGCCCTCTGGCGGCGGCAGTTCGACGACGTCGGCGCAACGGTCGCCGCCGGTCTGGCCGCGATCGGCGACTCCGAGCAGTTCGTCCTGCTGCTGCGGCTGCACGCGCTCGGGCTGCGCGGCGCGGCCGACCGGTGGCTGCGGCTCTCGGCCCTGCACCGCGCCGGTTCGGAGGAACTGGCCCGGGTGGAGGCGGCTATCGTCGCGCACCGCGGCGCGGTCGACGCGTTGGTCGACTCGCCGGCCTGGTCCCCGCTGCCCGAGGCCCGCGCATTGCACCTGCTCTGCCTCGCCGAACGGGACCGGATCGCCGACGCGCCGGATCCGGCGAAGTGGGGCGCGGCGGCCGACGCATGGGACGCGTTCGGCCGGCCCTTTCCCGCCGCGTACGCCCGGTGGCGGCAGGCCGAGGCGGCGGTCGTCCGGCGCGACTCCGCCGTGGCGACCACCGCCGCGCGCAGCGCACACGCCGCGGCCGAACGCCTCGGCGCCGAGGCGCTGCGGGCGGAGGTCGAGTCGCTGGCCCGGCGGGCCCGCCTGGACCTGCGTGCCGGGGCCGCACCGCCGCCGCCGCGCAGACGCCCGGCCGACCCGTTCGGGTTGACCGCGCGGGAGCGGGAGGTGCTGCGCCTGATCTGCGACGGCAGCACCAACCGCCGGATCGCCCGGACGCTGTTCATCGCGGAGAAGACCGCCGGCGTCCACGTGTCGAACATCCTGATGAAGCTGGGCGTGACGAGTCGCGGCGAGGCGGCCGCCGCGGCCCACCGGCTCGGCATTTTCGATCCCGATGACTCCGGCCCGAACGAGGGACCGGCACCGTGAATCCATTCTACGAAAGGCGAGAAAATGACATCGGCGGAGAAGACTCCGGCGCCGCGAGGGATCCGGCTGCACGTGGGACGCTTCGACTACGCACTCGACCTGGGTGCGGAAAAAGATTCGGTAACCCTGCTCGCGGAGATCGAAACCGCGGTCAGCTCCGGGGCGTTCGTGTCGGTTCCGGTTCTCGACGACCACGGTTGCCGGCTGACGCTTTACCTGAACGGCGCGCTGATCGATTCGTACGCGGTCGACAAAGGCCTCGGGCCTCGGCCGACCGAGTTCTCGTAGGAATGGCGGGCGGATGCTCCGGTGACCCCGGGGCATCCGCGCCTCACATCATGCCCAGGCGCTGCGCGAGAAGCACGGTACCGAGCCGGTCGGCGGTCCCCATCTTGCGGTACAGCTTCTCCTGGTGCTTGGTCACCGTGCGCCGGGAGACGCCCAGCCGGTGCGCGATCGCCGCGGCGGTGAGCCCCTCGCCGAGCAGTCCGAGCACCTCCCGCTCCCGGGGCGTGAGCCGGGGCGCGACGGGCGCGTCCGTGCCGGGAGCCGGCCCGGCCGAGGGTGCGGGAGACGCGCCGGCCCAGACCCAGCGGCCCGCGCGGCGGGACAGCACCCCGAATTCGACACCGACCACGACGAGGGCGCGCACCACGGCGAGATCCCCGCGCGCCATCGTCCACAGCAGACGGAGGGTCTCCGGTTCGACCGGCCCACCGAGCAGTTCGACCAATTGACGATCGACGGCCGCATCATACGGCTCGACGACGTTCACGGCTGTCACGAATCCTCCATTTGAGTTCGCGATGAAAAGACGACACAACGCGGCGATCGCTGCGACCAGCATCGCTTTCGAATGACCCGCGAACATGGGGAGAACTGCGCACGATCGACGCGGTGACCACCCTAGAAATCGCGCCTACGATCCCTAGGCAGAAACGGATCGCATTCCTCCCGGAGGCACACCATGGCACGACGGGCACTTCTCATCGGATCGGCGACCGGCGGACTCACCGGTGTCGCACGCGACATCGAATCCATGGGCGAACTGCTCGACGGCCGGGGATTCGAGATCCGCGAACTGACCGGCGCGAACGCCACGCGGGCGGGAATCCTCGACGGTTACGAGAAATTGATCGCCGACTGCGCTTCGCCCGACACCGCGTTCGTCTACTACAGCGGCCACGGCGGGATCGTGCGGCCGCTGGCGACCGACGCCGCGACGCCGGCCGGCGACATCCCGCGCGACCTGCAGTTCATCGTGCCGACCGACATCGAGGCGTCCACCCCGGCGGACTTTCTCGGAATCCTCGACACCGAGCTGGCGGTCCTGCTCGCCAGGCTGCTCGAGCGCACCGAGAACGCCGTCGTCATGCTCGACTGCTGCCACGCCGCGCACATGGCCCGCGATCCGCAGCTGCGGCCGCGCGCCCTGCCGCGACTGTCCTATCTGGACCTCGCCGACAACCTCGAACGCCGCCGGAAGGCGGGACTCCAGGTGGACCTGCTGCCGGCGCTCGGCAACCGGGGCGTGCGACTGGTCGCATGCGCACCCGAGCAGTCCGCGTACGAGTACCCGAACCGGGACGGCGTCACCGCCGGCATCTTCACCGAGGCGTTCCGGGCGGCGCTGAGCGAGGCCGGCACGGCGCCGGTCACCTGGTCGACGCTGATGCGCCGGATCCGGGACCGCACCCTGACCCTCGCCCCCGAGCAGCGGCCGGAGGTCGAGGGGAACTCCGCGCGCCTGCTCTTCGAAGTGGAGACCGCGGAGCGGACGGACGCCGTTCCGATCGCCTGGGTCGCCGGCACCCGGGCGTCGATCCCGGGCGCGGCACTGCTGGGCATCGGGGCCGGCGACCGGTTCGCCGTCATGCCCGCCGGCGCGGTGCGCGTCGACGACGCGACGACGATCGCGGTCGCGACCGTGGCGGCGGCCCGGGGTGCCGCGGCCGAGGCGATTCTGGAGTTCCGGCCGGGGCACGCCGCGGTGCCGATCGGCGCGCAGGCCCATCCGCTCAGCGCCGCCGCCCGCCGCCGTCCGGTCGCGAGCGGCGGGACGGGCCCGTTCGCCGAGCGGCTGCGGGCGGCTCTCGCGGCGGCGCCGACGCTGCGGCCGGCGGGCCCGGACGACGGCGTCCTGCTGGCCGATGTCGAGTTCACCGGCGACGCGGCGGTCATCCGGGACGCCGCCGGCCCGCTGACCCGACCGGTGCCGGCCGACGACGCGGGCATCGGGCAGCTGGTGACCATGCTCGGCCGGCTGGCCCGCTCGGCCACGCTGCGGGAGCTGGCGCCCGCCCCGGACGAGGTGCTGGACGAGGAGTTCGGCGTCGAGTGGGGACGCGTGGTGGACGGCGCGGCGGTGCCGATGACGCCGTCGGGTGCCCTGGTGCACGCGGGCGACGCGGTGTATGTGCGACTGCGCAACGACAGCGACCGCCGGCTGTACTTCTTCGTGTTCGATCTGGGGGTGTCGGGCGTGATCGACCTGCTCACCCAGGACGATCCGTCCGGGCTGCGGATCGATCCGGGCCGCGAGTACGTGCTCGGCGCCCGCGACGGGGTGCTCGAGGGCAGCGCGGTGAGCTGGCCGGCGGCCGTTCCGGCCGGTGCGGCCCGACCGGAGGCGCTGCTGGTCCTGGTCACCGCCGCCCGTCAGGAGCTGGCCGTGCTGCAGCAGGAGGGGATCACCGACGCCGGGTCCGCGAAGCGGTTCGAGGAGATCAGGCGGGACGGTTCCGCGCTCGAACGGGCGCTCGCCGACATCGTGCTCGGCGGCGAACGCGAGGTGGCCCGTGCCCGCGGACGGCCGGTCGTCCGCTACGCGGCGCAGCGGGTGGAGTTCCTGCTGAGCCCGTTGCCGCGGCCCACTCCGGAGGTCGCGACGTTCCTGGTCGACGAGCGGCCCGAGCGGTCGATACGGCTGCTGGGCGCCCGGGACGCCGCACCGGCCACCCCGGTGGCGATCCGCCTGCGCGAACTGGTCGTGCACCGCAACCGCGCGTGGGGCGGCAGCGACATCCGGGTCGACGCCCTGATCGTCACCGGCGGCGGCGACGGCGACGTCCCGGTGTACCGGGCGGGAACGGCGCGGTTCGGCAACGTACGCGACGGCGACCGGCTGCCGCTGGACAACCTGCTCGTCTACCACGGCCCCGCGGTCGGATACCTCGATCTCGCCTGGTGGGTGTCGCGGGACCGCACCGCGAGCCGCGCGCTCGGCGACCTGCTGGCCGAACGGCTCAACGCCGCGGAGTTCACGGCCGCCGCCGCGCAACTGGCCGGGCTGGCGGTCGCCGCGCCGCAGGCCGCCGCTGCCGTCGCGGCGGTGGGAGCGGCGGCGATCGTGGTCAACACCGCGTACCGGCTGCTGTCCGAGGCCGTCGGCGACAGCATCGGGATCTACCGCACGTCGTTCCTGGCCGGCGAGGACTTCGGGATCGGCCGGCATCCGCGCGACGGGCTGCTGCGCGCGCAGGACTTCTCCTACTCGTACGAGATCGTCGGGGTGGGCTGAGCGATGGGTGGCACCGCGGTCGAACTCCTTCCCGGCGGGCTGCTCGACCGGCTCGTCGCCACGGCCGGCCCCGACGGGCTCTCGCCGGTGCGCGCCGCGGCCGCTGCGGGTGCGTTCGTGCGGGCGCACGAGGAGGTGACGGCGTTGCGGGCCGGCGATCCCGTGTCGCTGCTCGCCTGGGAGCACTACACGTGGCACTCGCGCTGGCTCGGGCTGCCCGACGGCGACGCCCGGCCGATGGGCCACCTGCTGCTGCGGATGTTCGAACGGCCGCCCCGGCCGCGTCGCGAACGGGTCACCCGCGCGGAGGACTGGATCGTCGGCCGGCTGCTCACCGACCTTCGGGACACCCGCGCCACGCTCTCGCCGCAGCTGCTGTCCGCCTCCCCCGCCGGCACCGCCGCGTCGAACCTCGGTCTCGGGATCGCGTCGATCGACGAGGCGCGCGAACGCCTCGCGGACCGGCCCGACCTGCTGGGACACCTGGACCTGCTCGCCGCCGACCTGGCCGCCCGCGCCGACGAGCGCACCCTGGCCGAGGAGTACCTCACCGCGGCGCAGCGGCGGCTGACCGATGCCGGCGACCGGTCCGGCCTGGCCGCCGCGGCGCTGCTGCTCGGCGACCTGCGCGCCGCGCCGCTGATGTCGCCCCTGGGCTGGAACTGCGTGCTGTCCGTGGAGCCTTCCTCGCCCGACTGCGCGCTGGCCGAGACGGTCGAGGCGGCCGAGTTCGACGGGTCCACTGTGGACAGTTCCGGGGCGTTGGCCGCCTACGCGACGGCGGCGCAGTGCTACGAGGCGACCGGCGGCGTGGCCGGCCTGGCGGCGGTGGCGCTGCGGCACTGCTATCTGGCGTTGCTCGACGGCGACCCGGCCGGCGCGATCGCTTTGGCCGAACGGGCCGGGGCGGCGTTCGCGGAGGAGGGCCGGCCGTTGGACGCGGCGGTGGCCGCCTGCCACGGCGCGCTGGCCGCGATCGCCGACGACCGGCTCGCGGTGGACGCGCAGGGCGCGGATCGGATCGTGGCGGCCGGCCGGGCGACGATCGGCGACGCGCCCACCGTCGGACTGGGGCTGTTGTGCACCAGGATGGCGCGCTACTGGGCCTCCCGCGGCCGCCGACCCGAACGGGCCCGCGCCGCGCTGGGCCTCGCGGAGCGGATCTTCGCCGGGATCGCCGAACCCGTGCTGCGCAGCCAGACCGTGGCGGAGATCGCCCAGGTGGCGGCCTCCGTCGGGGACGTGGCGGCGGTGCGGATCGCGGTGCGCGACGCGCTGGCCGCCGACGCGGCGCCGCTGGTCGAACCGGCCGACCCGACCGACGACCGGCGCATCCGTCGCGCCCTGCTCGCGGGCCGCCTGTACACCCTGGCGAGCGGGGTGCGCGACGTCGACGGGATGCGGCTGGCGAGCCGTGACCTGGAGGACGCCCTGGGCCCGTTGCGCACCGGCCTGGCCGGCTACACCGGCCGCGCCCTCGTGATCGCGAACCACCTGCTGACGATCGCTACCCCGCCCGGGCATCGCATCGTGGACCTGCTCTACCGGGCCCGCGAGGCGCGCGACGCCGGCGCGTCCGACGTCGACGGGAGCCTCGTCGCGCAGGCCCGCGCCGATCTGGAACTGATCCCGTCCGGCGAGCGCGACCTCGCCGAGGCGTTGCTGCTGGCGCACGTCGGCGATCGCGCGGGTGCGTCGGAGGCGTTCGCCCGCCACACGCAGCGGGAACTGGCGCCGCTCCCCGCCGGCGGGCAGGAGTGGCGCATGGCGCACGTGGCGGGGTTGGCGTTCCAGCTCACCGTCGGCCACACCGCACGCGCCGCCGCCCATCACGCGGCGCTCGTCGCGGCGCGGACGCCCTGGTGGGCCGGGCTCGGACCGGACTGGCAGCACCTGAGCACGGAGGGTCGGCTGCGCGAACAGCAACACGAGGAGGCGGCGGCGCTCGAGGCGTTCGACCGCGCTCTCGAGGAGATCGAGGGGGTCCGGGCCGGCCTCAATCGCGACGACCTGAAGACGTGGTTCTTCTCGGGCGCGGAGGTGCAGAACACCTATCTGGACGCGATCCGCGTCGCGCTGCGGCTCGGCGAGCACGGCCGCGCCTTCGGGTACGCCGAACGGGCCCGGGCCCGCGCGCTGCTCGACCTGCTGTCCGCGAACGCCGGGGTCGACCACGCCGGGCTCCCGGAGGAACTGGTCCGGCGCTGGCGATGGGCCGGCGCCGACGTGACGCTCGCGCGCGGTCGCCTGGCGCGGGCGCTGCAGCGGCCGGAGCCCGACGGCGCGGAGATCGCCGAACTGCGCGCCCGGCTCGACCGGGCCGACGAGCGGCTGCGCGCCGTCGAGGCGGAACTCCAGGCCGGCAACAGCAGGTTCTGGCGCACGGTCAACCCGCAGGCGGAGACGCGGAACCTGGCCGACGTGGCGGCCGCGCTGCCGCCCGGGGTGGCCGTCCTGCAGTACGCCGTCGGGCGCTACGACCTGCTCTCCTGGGCGGTGACCCGGGACGGGATGGTCGCCGCGCACCGGGCGGAGGGCGAACACGGCATCCAGGGGCTGGTCGCCGGGATGCTCGACGCGTGCGCCACCGGTGACGAGTACGCCGCACCGGCCGAACGCCTCGCGGATCTCCTGCTGGAGCCGCTGCGCCCGGTCGTCGAGGCGGCCACCGCGCTGCTGCTGGTGCCCTCCGGGCCGTTGGCCCGGCTGCCGTTCGCGGCCCTGCCCTGGAACGGCTCCACCCTCGGCGCGGCGGTGCCGCTCACGGTGCTGCCGAGCGCGAGCGCATCGGCGACGGCGCGGCCCGCCGGACCCGCCGGTGGGCGCTCGCTGGTGGTGGGCGACCCGTCCGGGATGGCCTACGTCCCGGAGGGCTCGGCGGTCCCGATCCCGCAGCCCGCGCTGCCGGCCGCCGGCGTCGAGGCGTGGCGGGTCGCCGGCCTGCTGGGCGGCGCGGTGGACCTGCTGCTCGGCGACGACGCGACCGAGGCGCGGGTGCGCGCGCTCCTGCCCGACGCGGCCGTCGTGCATCTCGCCACGCACGGGGTCCTCGACCCGAACGCGCCCCTGGCGACCGCCGTCCTGCTGGCCTCCGGGGAGTCGTTGACGGCCGCGGAACTGTTCGGGCAGCGGCTGAACGCCGATCTCGTGGTGCTGAGCGCCTGCCGCACCGGCACCGGCACCGTGGTGCGCGGCGACGAACTGCTCGGCCTCGGCCGCGCGGTGCTGGCCGCCGGTGCCCGTTCCGTGGTGGTGACGCTCTGGTCGATCAGCGACCTGTCCGCGACGCTGTTCATGAGCGAGTTCCACCGGCGGCGGCTCGCCGGGGAGTCCGACGCGCGGGCACTGCGTGCGGCGGGAGGCTACCTGCGGGCGCTCTCCCGGGAGGAGGCCGTGGCCGCGTTCGAGGGGCTGCGCGCCGGTGCCGAACGCAGCGGTGACGGCGACCTCGTGGCGCGGCTGGACCGGGCCCGGGAGATCGGCGGGTGGTCGCGTACGTCCGCGCCGTTCGCCCACCCGTACCACTGGGCGCCGTACGTGCTCGTCTCGGCCGGTGTCGGGGCGGCGCCCGGATGAGCGGACGCCTGCGGAAGCGAATCATGGGGCACTGCGTGCTTGTGTCTCGTGACGCCGCGGAGCGAAGCGAGGCGGTGTCATGAGCACGCAGTTGCGGCGGGACCTGCACGACGTGCTCGGGCCGGCGTTGGCCGCGCTCGCGTTCCGGCTGGAGGCGGCGCAGGTCATCGTTCAGCGCGAGCCGCACCGGGCCGCGGAGGTGCTGCTGACGCTGCGGTCCGGCGTCGGGCACGCCGAACGCGCCCTGCGCGAACTGGTCGACGGGGTGCGACCGTCCACATCGGACAGTGCGCGGGGCTGCCCGGTCGCCCGGATCAGGGCGTTCGTCGACGGGCTCGCGGGCACACCCGGGCCGGCGATCACCGTGCACGCGCCCCCGGGACCGGCGGTGCCACCGACGGTCGGCGACGCCCTGTACCTCATCGTCACCGAGGCGTTGACGAACGTCCTGCGACACGCCGGCGCCGGCCGCTGCGCGGTGCGCATCACCCGCGGGGAGGCGCTGGAGGTGGAGGTGCGCGACGACGGCGTGGGCATGCCGGACGGGGTTCCCCGGCCCGGTGTGGGCCTGCGGTCGATGGCCGCTCGCGCGCGGGCGCTCGGTGGCACCTGCCGGGTCGAATCGGTGGCCGGCGTGGGCACCCGCGTACGGGTGCGGCTCCCGCTGCCGGCCCGATGACGGACGACCCGATCCGGGTGCTGGTCGTCGACGACCACCCGGTCTTCCGGGACGGACTGTGCGCGCTGTTGGAGGCGTTCGAGGATCTGACGGTGGTGGGGCGCAGCGGTTGCGGTGCGGCGGCCGCGGAACTGGCGCACGCGCTGCGGCCGGACGTCGCCGTCCTCGATCTCGGCCTGCCCGACGTGAGCGGATGCGAGGCGGCACAACGCATCCGCGCCCGCGCTCCGCGCGTCGGCCTGATCGCGTTGACCCTGGCCGACGACGACGCGTCGGTCTTCGCCGCGCTGCGCGCGGGGATGCGCGGGTACCTGCTCAAGGACGCCGACGCGGGTCGGGTCGCGCAGGCGGTCCGCACCGTGGCGAGCGGCGCCGCGTTCTTCGGCCCGGCGGTCGCCGAACGGCTGTCGGGGTTCTTCGCGGCGGCGCCCGGCGCGGCGGCGTTCCCCGAACTGACCGCCGGCGAACGGGCGGTGCTCGACCTGATGGCCGCCGGCCTGAGCAATCCGGAGATCGCCCGGCGCCTGATCGTCAGCCCGAAGACGGTCCGCAATCGGATCTCCTGCATCTTCGCCAAGCTCCGGGTGCCCGACCGGGCCCACGCGATCGTCCGCGCCCGGGAGGCCGGCATGGGCCGGCTCCGTTCGGCTCGGTGACGCGCCGGTGAACCCGGCGGGGACGTCCCGCGTTTCGGGGACACCGCTCCCCTGACGGCGGGACCGGTCCCCGTGAACGGTGTTCCCGTGCACCGCCACCCCGGCGGGCCACGTCCCTTGGGGGAACACATGCGCAGAATCATCACCGGATGTCTCACCGTCCTCACCACCCTGGCCGTCGTGGCGCTCACCGCGGCGCCGGCCGGGGCGGAACCGTCCGGCTCGCAGGCGTCCGCACCGGCCGGCGCCGAACGGGCGACCGTCGAACAGATGCCCCGGCCGGAGACCGCACCGCAGGTGACCGTGCGGACGAGCGCGTACTTCGCCGACTGCCCGCAGTCCGCCGGGTACTGCACCTACGACAGCGGCTGGGAGTACTACGACGGGAGCTGCCAGGCACGCACCCAACTGGCCTGGTGGCGCGGCTCCAACACGGTCTCGATCCAGGTCCACGTGTACAGCCCGTTCCTCTTCGCGGCCTGCCGGGTGTACTCGACGCCGCAGTTCGCCACGACGTTCAACTTCACGGTGAGCGGTGGGTCGTTCTACGCGATGGCCTGCTCGGCGACGGACCCGACCTGCTCGAACTACCAGATCTGGAGCTACTTCGACAACTCCGGCCTGCACCCGTTCTTCGTCCCCTACGTGTACGCGATCTCGGCGGCACACACCAAGGCCTGACCCGAACGGCGCACCGGCCACCGCCGGTGCGCCGGCATCGGACGAAACACGCGCGACATCTTGACGTGACGCGGGCCACGCGCCCAATATCCATAGAAGCATGTCAACGTTGACACACGTTGATCTCTGCTCCAGGGAGGTGTGCGACCGTGGCCGACCGCAGGACGACGACCCTGTTCCTGACCATCGTGCTCGGCTCCGCGTTAGGGGCGGCCGCCTGCGGCGACTCCGACGGCGGGAGCGACAAGGTCAAGATCGGACTGATCACCAAGACCGACACCAACCCCTTCTTCGTGAAGATGAAGGAGGGCGCGCAGAAGGCCGCCGACGCGGCGGGCGTCGAGCTGATGACCGCCGCCGGCAAGAACGACGGGGACAACGCCAGTCAGGTGACCGCCGTGGAGAACATGGTGGCCGCCGGCGTGAAGGGCATCATGATCACGCCCAGCGACACCAAGGCGATCGTGCCGACCATCCAGAAGGCGCGCGCGAAGGGCGTTCTGGTCATCGCGCTGGACACGCCGACCGAGCCGCAGGACGCCACCGACGCCCTCTTCGCCACCGACAATCTCAAGGCCGGTGTCCTCATCGGACAGTACGCCAAGGGCGCGATGGCCGGCCGGACGCCGAAGATCGCCACACTGGACCTGGCGCCCGGCATCACCGTGGGAGTGTTGCGGCACAACGGTTTCCTGCAGGGCATGGGCCTCAAGGACGGCGACCCGTCGATCGTGTGTTCCCAGGACACCCTGGGCGATCAGGCCAAGGGCCAGACCGCGATGGAGAACTGCCTCACCAAGGCGCCCGACATCAACCTCGTCTACACCATCAACGAACCCTCGGCGTTCGGCGCGTACACGGCGCTCAAGGCGAAGGGCCGGGAGAAGGACGTCATGATCGTCTCCGTGGACGGCGGCTGTGCCGGGGTCCGCGGCGTCCAAAGTGGACAGATCGCGGCCACCTCCCAGCAGTACCCGCTCAAGATGGCCGAACAGGGCGTGCAGGCCGTGGTGAAGTTCGCCAAGGACGGGACGAAGGCGACCGGCTACACCGACACCGGGGTCACGCTCGTGACGGACAAACCGATGCCGGGCCAGGACACCAAGGACACCGCGTTCGGCCTCGCCAACTGCTGGGGCTGAGCGGCGGATGTCGACCGAAACCGCCGCCGCCCCGCTGACCGGACCGCCGCTGTGGCGGCGCATGGTGACCGGCTCCACGCTGGGGCCGCTCGCCGCGCTGCTCATCGCGGGCGCGTTCTTCTCGATCCGGACCGAACAATTTCTCAGCGCGGGCAACTTCTCGCTCATCATCCAGCAGGTGATGGTCGTGGGCACGCTCGCGCTCGGCCAGACCCTGGTCATCCTGACCGCCGGCATCGACCTGTCCAACGGGGCGGTGATGGCGTTCGGGACGATCGTCATGACGAAGCTCGCCGTGGACGGTTCGCTGCCGCCGGTGCTAGCCGTCGCGCTCGGGGTGCTGGTGTGTGCCGCGTTCGGGGCCGCCAACGGGCTGCTCGTGACGCGGATCGCGCTGCCGCCGTTCATCGTGACGCTGGGCATGCTCAACATCGCCTTCGCGCTCACGCACATCTACTCGAAGGACCAGACCGTCTCCGGCCTTCCGGGAGCGCTCACCGCGCTCGGTAACACGTTCACGCTCGGCGGCACCGACGTGACGTACGGGTCCATCGTGACGATCGCGCTGTTCCTGCTCTTCGCCTACGTGCTGAGCCAGACGGCGTGGGGCCGGCACGTCTACGCCACCGGCAACAACCCCGAGGCGGCGCGGCTGACCGGCATCGCCACCAAGCGGGTGCTCGTCAGCGTGTACACGGTCGCCGGTGTGGTGTACGGGATCGCCGGGCTGCTGCTCATCGCGCGCACCAGCGTCGGCGACCCGCAGGCCGGGCAGACGGAGAACCTCGACAGCATCACCGCCGTGGTGCTCGGCGGCACGAGCCTCTTCGGCGGCCGCGGCGCCGTGCTGGGCACGCTCATCGGGGCGCTCATCGTCGGCATCTTCCGCAACGGCCTGCAGCTGATGGGTGTCCAGTCCATCTACCAGACGCTCATCACCGGCGTGCTCGTCATCCTGGCCGTCACCGTCGACCAGCTCTCCCGCCGGAGGGCATCGTGAGCGCGCCTGCGCGGGAGGGCCTCGTGAGCGAGCCGATTCTTCAGGCCCGCGGGCTGTTCAAGCGCTACGGGCACGTGACGGCGTTGGACGGCGCGGACTTCGACCTCGAGCCCGGCGAGGTCCTCGCGGTCATCGGCGACAACGGCGCCGGTAAGTCCACGCTCATCAAGGTGCTCACCGGCGCCGAACGTCCCGACGCCGGTGAGGTCCGGCTCGACGGCCGGCCGCTGCACCTGCGCAACCCGCTCGACGCCCGCCGGCAGGGCATCGAGACCGTGTACCAGGATCTCGCCGTCGCGCCGGCCCTGGACATCGCCAGCAACCTGTACCTCGGCCGGGAACTGCGCCGAAAAGGGTTGCTGGGCAACGTTTTCCGGATGCTCGACACGCCAAGGATGCGGGCCGAGTCGGCGCGGCACATGGCGGAGCTGCGGATCGGCCTGCGCACGCTGACCCAGCCGGTGGAGAACCTCTCCGGCGGCCAGCGCCAGGGCGTCGCCGTGGCCCGCGCGGCGGCGTGGGGCAGCCGCGTCCTCGTGATGGACGAGCCGACCGCCGCGCTGGGCGTCAAGGAGTCCGGGCAGGTGCTCGACCTCATCCGCCGCATCCGCGACCGCGGCCTGCCGGTGGTGCTGGTCAGTCACAACATGCCGCACGTCTTCGAGATCGCCGACCGGATCCACGTGCAGCGCCTCGGCAAGCGCGTGGCGGTGGTCAAACCGTCGGAGTACTCGATGGCCGAGGTGGTCGCCGTGATGACCGGAGCGGTCACCGTCGACGGCGGCGCGGCGACCGTCGTGGACCGGGCCGCCGCCGACGCCGCGGGTCTGTCCACAGAGGACGATTCCGCGTGAACGCCCGGACGCGGGCCCACGGTTCGCGTCCCACCCTGCACGACGTGGCCCGGGAGGCGCAGGTCAGCGCCCGCACCGTCTCCCGGGTCCTCAACGACGAGCCGCGGATCAGCGCACCCACCCGCGAACGGGTCCTGCAAGCCGTGGCCCGCCTGGGATACCGGCGCAACGCCATGGCCCGCAACATGCGCGTCGGCGCCCGGGACTCCGCGGTCGGCCTGGTCATCCCGGACCTGGCCAATCCGTTCTTCAGTGTCGTCGCGGCGGCGGTGGAACGAACGCTGCGCACCAGGGGCCTGTACGTCGTCATCGCGTCGTCGGAGGAGGACCCGGCGCGGGAACGGGCCGTCGTCACCGACATGCTCGGCCGGCAGGTGGCGGCGCTCGTCGTGGTGCCCTCCGGCGACGACCACGCGTACCTGCGCCTGGAACGCCGTCGCGGCCTGCCCGTGGTGTTCCTGGACCGGCCGCCGAACCGCCTCGCGGCGGACGCGTTCGTCAGCGCGAACACCGACGGGGCGCACCAGGCCGTCACGCATCTGCTCGCGCACGGCCACCGGCGGATCGGCTTCATCGGCGACCGGCCCACGACGCTCTACACCCGCCGCGAACGCTTCCGCGGCTACCGTTCCGCGCTCGCGCAGGCGGGGATCGCCGTGGATCCCGCCCTGGTCGACCGCGGCCATCACGAGAACGACGCCGCCGAGGCGACCGTTCGGCTGCTGTCCGCTGTGGACCCGCCGACGGCGGTCTTCGCGGCGAACAACCTCGCCTGCATGGGCGCCATGATGGCGCTGGCCCGGGCCCGCCGCCGCGACGTGGCGCTGGTGGGCTTCGACGACTTCACGCTCGCCGACGTCTTCGACCCCGGCATCACCGTCGTGGCGCAGGACCCGCACGGGCTCGGCACCGCCGCCGCCGAACGCGTCTTCGCCCGCCTCGACGGCGATCGCGGCCGGGCCCGCACGACGGTTCTCGCGACGCGGCTGATCGTGCGCGGTTCCGGAGAGATCTCAGCATCCTGAGGAGTGGCACCATGGACCGTCGCACCGTTCTCAAGACCGGCCTCGCGGCGGGTGTGGCCTCGATGGCCGTTCCCGCGCTGGAGGAGCCCGCCGTGGCCGCCGACGACCTGCCCGGCTATCCCGAGTTCCCGTACCCGCCGACGGACTATCGGGAGCCGCTGCGCGGGCAGTTCCACTTCAGCGCGCGCTACGGCTGGATGAACGATCCCAACGGGCTCGTGTACCACGACGGGCAGTACCACCTCTTCTTCCAGCACAACCCGCACGGGCTCGAGTGGGCGGAGATGCACTGGGGCCACGCCACCAGTCCGGACCTGGTGCACTGGACGCAGAAGCCGATGGCGCTGCAACCGGGGACCCATCCCAACCGGCTCTGGTCCGGCAACGGCGTCGTCGACACCGCCGACGTGTCCGGGCTCGGTGCCGGGGCGCTGCTGGTCTTCACGGCCACCGAGGGGGTGGCGGTGGCGTACAGCACCGACGGCGCGCGGACGTTCCAGAACTACGACAACGGCCGCAAGCTCGTCGTGCCGCCCGGTACCGAGAGCCGCGACCCGGTGGTGCGCTGGGATCCCGGCAGCGGCCGGTGGGTGATGGTGGTGTGGTCGAACGGCGGCGGCAACGGCGGATCCTTCTACACCTCCCCCGACCTGCTGAACTGGACCTACCGCAGCCGCTTCGGCGCCGACTGGTTCTTCGAGTGCCCGGACTTCTTCCGCCTGCCGGTCGACGGCGACCCGGCCCGCACGCGCTGGGTGCTGACCCACGCCGGCGGCGACTACGTCATCGGCACCTTCGACGGCACCACCTTTCGGCCCGAGTGGCCGTCCCCGCAGCGGATGGACCACGGCACCAACTTCGCCGGCGGCACCTTCTACGCCGGGCAGACGTTCGGCGGGGTGCCGGACGGGCGGGTCGTGCAACTGGTGTGGCAGCAGGGCGACGTGCGCGGCGCCGCCTGGACCGGCAACGCGAGTTTCCCCTGCGAACTGCGCCTGGTGAGCTCCCCGGACGGGATCCGCCTCACCCGCACACCGGTGGCCGAGATCGCGCTGCTGCGCACCGGTTCGCAGACCTGGCGGGACCGCACGGTGCCGGCCGACGGCACGGGCGACCCCTTCGCCGGCCAGCACGCCGACACCTACGAGATTCTCGCCGAGTTCGACCTGTCGCGGACGACGGCGCGGCAGTTCGGGTTCCAGTTGCACCGGCGGCCCGACGGGACGGCCGATCGCACGCTCACCTACGACGTCGCCGCGCGAACCCTCGACGGCAGGCCGCTGCCGGCCGTGGACAACCTCCTCGAGCTGCGCCTGCTCGTCGACCGCGGGCAGCTGGAGATCTTCGGCAACGACGGGCTCTTCTCCTGGACGGACACCGTCGCGTTCAACAGTGCGGCGGACAGCCAGGGCATCCGGCTCTTCGCCACCGGCGGCGCGGTGCGCGTCGTCAGCGCGACCCTGCACCGGCTCGGCTCCGCGTGGGGTCGCGGCGAGTCCACATTGGACGGCAACCTCGCCGGGCCGTGGACAGCGGTCGGCGCCGTCTGGTCCGACACCCGGAACGGCAAGCAGGGCAACGCCGGCGGCGACGGCTTCTACCTGAGCGCCACGCGCGCCACGGACTTCGTCTACGAGGGCGACGTGCGCCTGGAGACGGCCCGGGCGGTGGCGCTCACGTTCCGGGCCAGCGCGGACGCCCGACAGCACTACACCGCCTGCGTCGACTCCGGCGGGATCGTGAAGCTGTGGCGCCCCGGCCGGGACATCGCCACCGCCCGCGCCGCGATCTTCAGCGGCCGCTGGTTCCATCTGAAGATCGAGGCGACGGGGCCGCGGATCCGGGTCCACCTCGACCACCGGCCGGTCATCGACGCGACCGACACGGCTTACGCCACCGGTCTTCTCGGCGCGAACGTCTACAGTGGAATCGCCACGGTGCAGAACCTGATGCTGAACGGCCCCGGCCTCGTCAGCACCCTCGCCGGCCCGTGGACGCCGGTCAGCGGCGCGTGGACGGTGCCGGTGGCCCGCCCCGGCCTGCACGGGCTCTCCCACTCGGACGCCTTCGCGCTCAGCGCCACGAGCCGGGCCGATCTCACCTACGAGGGCGACCTCACCATCGTCAACGGCACCGCGGCGGCACTGACGTTCCGCGCCAACGCCGACGCCTCCCAGCACTACACCGCGAACATCGACGCGGCCGGGCTGGTGAAGCTGTGGCGGCCGGGCCGCGACATCGCCACGTACGCGACGCCGATCCGGCAGGGTCGCCCGTACCACCTGCGGGTCGTGGCGACAGGTGCGCGGCTCCAGGTCTTCCTGGACGGTGGCGCCGCTCCGGTCATCGACGCCACGGACACCGCGTTCGGCTCGGGACTGTTGGGGGTCAACGTCTTCCGCGGCTCCGGGGTCGCGCAGAACCTGCGTCACACCTGACCACCCTTGCAGATAAGACAGTAGCGATATATCGTTACCGCCATGAGAACACACTTCAGAGGGCGGCCGGAGCGCCGCCACCATCACCCGGACGCCCCGCACGGGGGCATCCAGCACGGTCGCGGTCGCGGCGGACGTCGGCACGGCGGCCGCATGCCCCGCGGCGACGTCCGCACGGCCGTCCTGCTCCTGCTCGCCGACGAGCCGATGCACGGCTACCAGCTCATGCAGGCCGTGGCCGACCGCACCGGCGGCCAGTGGCGCCCCAGCCCGGGCGCCGTCTACCCCACCATCAACCAGCTCGAGGACGAGGGCCTCGTGACCATCACGGCCGACGCCGGGCGCAAGCTCGTGGCGCTCACCGACACCGGCCGCGAGCACGTGGCCGCGCTCGGCGATACCGACCCGTTCGCGTCGTTCGCGGACGGTGGGCGCCCGGTCGACCTGCACGGCGCCGTCCGGCAGGTGCACGAGGCCGTGCGCCAGGTCGGGCGCACCGGCACCGAGGACCAGATCGCGGCCGCCGCGCGGATCCTCGCCGACACCCGCAAGGCGCTTTACCTCCTGCTCGCCGACGGCCCGTCGACCACCTGAGAATCGCTCCGCACCCCCATGAGCTTCCAGGCATACCTCGACACCAGCGACAGGCACGTGGGGACCACCGGCAGGCACCGGGACGAGTCCACCACCCTGCACCTCGACGGCGTGCACAACCGCCCCTGACGGGGCCGTCAGGCGTGGCGGGAAGGTCGCGCTCCTCGACTCCACTGTGGACGGTCACGGCCTCGCCGCGCCGCGCTGAACAACTCGGCCGCCGGACTTCGCCCGCACGCCGCCTCCCGTACACGCGGATGGCGTTCGATCACGAGGATGCGCACCGTCCGGGTCCGGCTCGCCGCCGAGTACGTCCTCGTCTTCTTCGTGCTCGTCGGCGGATACGCCTGGCTCCGGCCGCCCGGCGGGCCCGTCCCACCGCTCGTGCTGCTCTGCGGGGCGGCCCTGTGGTGGCTGCGGCGGCGGCCGGAGTTCGACCGGCGGGACCTGTGGCGGTGGTCCGCCGTGCGGCCGGCGCTCCCCCGGATCCTCGCCCTGTGGGCCGTCGCGACGGCCGCCACGCTCGTGGTCGTCACACTGGTCGAGCCGCAGCGGCTGTTCCAGCTGCCGCGCCAGGAACCGTTGCTGTGGTTGGCAATCATGGCGTTCTACCCGCTGGTGTCGGTGTATCCGCAGGAGGTGTTGTTCCGGGCTTTCCTGCTGCACCGGTACGCGCCGGTGTTCGGCTCCGGGTGGGGCGTGGTGGCCGCCAGCGCGGCGGCGTTCGGCTTCGCGCACATCATCTTCGGCAACGTGATCGCCGTCGCGGCGACGCTCGTCGGTGGGTGGATGTTCGCGCGGAGGTACCGGCGGACCCACTCGCTCGCGGCGGTCTGCGTCGAACACGCCCTGTACGGCGTCGCCATCTTCACCGTCGGGCTCGGCGACCTGTTCTACCACGGCACAAGCCGCTGACCCGCCCGATCGCGCCGCTGCCGCCCCGGGTAAGGAGCGCGTCGGCGACGGTGTGCGCAGATCGTTCCCACGACCGTCCACACAGGACGGTCGATGCCCCCCTCGTCATCAGATCCACCACGATGAACACCGGCACGCACAACGGGTCGAGCGCGCCCGCCACGCCGTGGCCGTCAGCCGCAACGGCACCGGCCGTCCCACGCGCTGCAACCCCTACGCCGCAACGGCCGCCGCGTCGGTTCGAGGTGACGGCTCGCACGTTTCTCCGTTTGCCCCTTCCCGTAAGGGTCGATGGCGTGAAATGGTACGCAGGGTTTAACACCGGTGAACGGACGGAGGTGGGCAGCATGGCCAAGAAGTCGAAGAAGGACAAGAAGGACAAGAAGAGCAAGAAGAAGGACAAGAAGAAGTAGCTTGCGGTCGATGCCGCGTCGGCCCGCTGCCGTTGGTGTGGCGGGTTCGACGGCGGCCGCCGCCGGCAATTCATCAGTCGCACGCCTGATGTGCGACCACCGCTGCCACGGACGTCATTCGACGTTCTCAGCCTCGGTAAGGTGCGCAACCCCCTGACCGCCGTCGCGGCCGCGATCGTCGCCGGCGGGCTCGTCCTGCAACTGCTGTTCGTCCCCCTGCTGCTGCTCGTGCGCGGCGCCTGGTGGGGACTGGTGTTGGTGCCCGTCGCGGCGACGACGATGCCGCTGTGGTCCCTGGTGCACGAGGCGATCCACGGCACACTCTCCGCCGATCGTCGGTGGAACGACCGCTGCGGCCGCGCGCTCGCCGTCGGTTACGGCGCGCCGTTCGTGTTGCTCAAGGGTGGGCATCTGCTGCACCACCGCTACAGCCGCACCCGTAAGGAGCGCACCGAGGTCTTCGACCCCACGCGCACCACGAGAACACGCGCGGCACCGCTGTACTACGTGAGACTCCTCGGCGGGCTGTACCTGTCGGAAGCGGCGTCCGTTCTGCTGGCCGTGCTGCCGCGGCGCGCGTGGTACCGCCTCGCCGCGCGGTGGGACAGCCCGGACACCGTCACCCGTGAGCTCCTGGAACGGGTGGCCGCGCGCCAGCTCCGCCGGGGCTGCGCTGGCACGAACTGCGGGCCGCGTTCGACGCCGACGGCGACCGGTTCCATCTCGGCTGGGTCGAGGCGGTGGCGCGGCAGTTCCGCGGGCCGATCCCGGAGACCGATCCGGCGATCCGTGCGCCTGACGGGTGAACGACACGCCTTTTGTGCACGGGGACACCTACGGCGACGTCGGGCGGTGCAGAATCGGCCGCGTCGCCGTTCCCCCACGATCGGAGCACCCCCATGACCCACGCGGACGTCCTCATCCTGACGGCGCTGCCGAAGGAGCTGAAGGCGGCGAAGGCCGCCGGCGCGGAGGCCGGCATCGCGTCGTGGTCGGAGGAGGGTCGCTACACGGACAGCCCGTACTGGCGCGGCGATCTTCTCTGCGGGGACGGCCGGAAGCTGTCGGTGGCGCTGGCCCGCCCGACCCGGATGGGCAGCCGCTCGTTGATCGGCCCGGCGACGGAGCTGACCCGGCTGCTGAGGCCGCGCTGTCTCGCGATGACCGGGGTCTGCGCGGGTCACCCGGAACGTACCGCGTTCGGGGACGTCATCGTGGCCGAGGTCGCCTACGACTACGGCGAGGGAAAGCTCGGCGAGACGGAGTTCAGCGGCGACCACCGCCAGTACAAGCTCAACGAGCGGTGGCTGTTCGCGGCGCAGGACTTCGAGCCCGACGGGCTGCCGAGCCACGGTGCCGCCACGGTGATGGACGCCGCGATCTGGTTCCTGGAAAGGCTTCTGCGCGGGCAGGACCCGGCGAAGCATCCGGCCCGGGCGCGGTACTTCCCGCGCAACACGTGGGCGCCCCGGCTCGAGGCGATCGCGGCGGACGGGCTGATCGTCCGGGACGGCTCGGGATACTCGCTCACGCCCGACGGTCGGGAGTACGTCGAGCGCGTCCTCTTCGACGACGTCGACGGACCGTCGCGACTGCCGTTCGCGGTGGTGACCGGGCCGATGGCAAGCGGCAGCGCGGTCCGGGCCGACGGCCGGGCGTGGCAGCAACTGGCCGCCATGGGGATGCGTTCGATCGTCGGGCTGGAGATGGAGGGCGCGGCGCTCGCCACGGTGGCGCAGTCGCAGAAGGTTCCCGAGTGGGTGGTGGTGAAGGGCGTGATGGATCACGCCGACGGGGACAAGGACGACCGCTTCAAGGAGTTCGCGGCGACGGCCTCCGCCGAGGTCCTCTTCGCGCTGCTGGACCGGCTGGGCAGGCCGGCCGAGGGCGGCGCGGACGAGGACGTCACCCCGACGGCCGGCGCCGAGGGCGGCAAGTACCACGTCACCATCACCAACGCGCACGGCGTCCAGATCGGCGACCGCAACGTCCAGTGGAACGAGTTCCGCTGATCGGCGGTGGCGCTGACCCGGCAATCCCGATGTCACCTGGGGAAACTCTCAGCGAAACCGTACAGTCGCACGTGCTAGTTTGGGTACATGTCACGCTCCGACGACGGGTGCAGTACCGGGCCGGTCACTGACCGGCCTCCCCTTCCCGCCCCACGGGCCGCCACATGTTGATCATCATCGGCCTGCTGTCGATCACGCTGCTGACCGTGGCCACCGGCTACTTCGTGGCGCAGGAGTTCGCCTACGTCGCCGTGGACCGGGGCCGCCTGCGCGCCCTCGCCGAGTCCGGTGACGCCGCCGCCGAACGCGCCCTCACCGTGACGGCGCGGCTGTCGTTCATGCTCTCCGGCGCCCAGCTCGGCATCACCGTCACCGCGCTGCTCGCCGGTTACGTCGCCGAGCCGTACCTGGGGCAGGGCCTCGCCGCGCTGCTCGGCGCCGCCGGTGTACCCACCGCCGTCAGCCTCTCGGTGAGCGTGGCGCTGGCGCTGGTGTTCGCCACCGTCATCCAGATGGTCTTCGGCGAACTGGCACCGAAGAACCTCGCCATCGCCCGCCCCGAGACGCTGGCCCGCGCGCTGGCCCGCTCGACCCTGATGTACCTGGCGATCGCCGGGCCGCTGATCCGGCTCTTCGACGCCGCGTCCAACCGGCTGCTGCGGACGTTCGGGATCGAGCCGGTGGAGGAGCTGCCGCACGGCGCCACCCCCGAGGACCTCGACCGCATCATCGCCACGTCCCGCTCCGAGGGGCTGCTCGACGCGGAGACGTCGCGGCTGCTCGAGCACGGGCTGGAGTTCCGGGGGCGCACCGCCGCGGACGTCATGGTGCCGCGCGTGGACGTGGTGACCGTTCGGCCCGAGGACCCGGCCACGCGCGTGGTGGAGCTGCTCGACACCGGCCACAGCCGGTTCCCCGTCGTGGACGGCGCGGCCGACGAGCTGATCGGCGTCGTGCACATCTCCGACGTGGTCGACGTCGAGCCCGCGCAGCGGCACACCGTGCCGGCGCTCACGCTCGCCGCGCCGCCGGTGCTCGTTCCCGAGACGCTGCCGGTGCCGGCCGTGCTCGAACGCCTGCGCGCCGAACGCACCCAGCTCGCCTGCGTCATCGACGAGTTCGGCGGCTTCGCCGGTGTGGTGGGGCTGGAGGACATCGCCGAGGAACTGGTCGGCGACATCCGCGACACCGACGATCCGCCCGCGCCGAAGGCCGCCCGGCAGGACGACGGCTCCTGGCGCCTGCCGGCCCGCTGGCGGCTCGACGAGGTCGAGGAGGCGACCGGGGTCACGCTGCCGGAGCACGAGGACTACCGGACGCTCTCCGGGCTGGTGCTCAAGAGCCTGGGCCGGGTGGCCGTTCCGGGCGACACCGTCACCGTCGCGCTGCCGTCCACTGTGGACGGACCCGCCGGCGAGGTGCGGCTGCGCGTCGAGAGTGTGCGCCGGCACGTACCCGAGTCGGTCACCATCCACGGTGGAGGGTCGCGGTGACGCTCTTCTTCTCGCTGATCCTGTTGGCGCTCAACGCCTTCTTCGTCGCGGCCGAGTTCGCGCTCGTCGCCGCCAAGCGGCACCGGCTCGAGCAGGCCGCCGCCGAGGGCAGCCGCGGCGCACGGGCCGCCCTGGCCGGCGTGCGGGAGCTGTCGATGATGCTCGCCGGTGCGCAGCTGGGCATCACCTTGTGCACCCTCGGTCTCGGCGCGCTCGCGAAGCCGGCCGTGGCGCACCTGATGGAGCCGGCGTTCGAGTCCGTCGGGCTGCCGCCGGAGGCGGCCTACGGTGTGGCGTTCGTGCTCGCCGTGGCGGTCGTCGGGTTCCTGCACGTCGTCGTGGGCGAGATGGCGCCGAAGTCGTGGTCGATCAGCCATCCCGAGGACTCGGCGGTGTTGCTCGCGCCGGCTTTCCGGGCGTTCACCCGGATGACAAGGCCGGCACTGGCGGCCCTCAACGGCCTCGCCAACGCCGCGCTGCGACTGGTCCGCGTCGAGCCGCAGGACGAGCTCGCACAGGCCCACGGCCCCAACGAGCTGCGGATGCTGATCGCCGCCTCGAAGGAGCACGGCACGCTCCCGGACCCCGACCACGACCTGCTCACCGCGATGCTGTCCGTCTCCGACATCACCGTCGACCGGGTCATGACGCCGGCCGAGCGGATCGTGTCGGTCGCGCCCGAGACGCCCGCCCGCGAGGTCGAGCTGGCGTGCCGCCGCGCGGGCCTGTCCCGCCTCGCCGTCTCGGACGACGGTCGGATCACCGGGATCGTCCACCTGCGCGACGCGATCCGCGCCACCACCGCCGGTCATCAGGCCTTTGCGGGGGAACTGGCAACGCCTACGCTCTCGATTCCCGTCGACACGCCCGTGGCGACCGCCGTGGGAAAGCTGCGCGACCGGCAGGCCCAGCTGGCCGTGGTGTCCACTGTGGACGGCGGCGTCGCCGGTCTGGTGGCCCTGGAGGACCTGCTGGAGGAACTGATCGGCGACTTCGAGGACGAGACGGACCCGGTGCCCGGCGCCGCCCGCAGGCGCTGACCGGACACCGGGACGTCGCTCAACGCGGCGGTGCCTGCACCGGGTGACGCGTCCACCGGATGCCGTCGCTCGAGCGGTACACCGCCTCGGTGTCGAACGCCAGGAACACCCCGGGCGCGGGATTCGTGACCAGCGGGCCCCGCCCCATCGCCCGGTCGCCCAGCTTCGCCAGCACGTCCGGGGTCTCCTGCGTGTAGCCCGAACGGCCGGCGCCGCCGACCCACCACTGCCGCCCGTTCTGGCTCAGCCGGTGCGTGCCGTCGGCGGCGACGTAGGCGTGCGCGCTGTACAGGGTCGGCTCGGTCATGGCCGGCCCCGGCTCGTCCCGGTACCAGGTCGTCCCGCCGTCGTTCGTGCGGTACACGACGTACCGCCGCCCGGTGGGACCGTTCACCGCGATGAACGCGTAGGCGATGCCGCGTTCGGCCCCGACCGCCAGGGAGCCCAGCGCCGAACCGGGCGGCACGTCGGCCGCACCGGCCCCGAGCGTGTTCCGCACCCAGCTGCGGCCGCGGTCGTGACTGGTCGCGACGGTCAGCACCCCCGCGTCGTCGAACCCGGTGACCCACAACCCCACCGACGGGGGCACCGGCACGACGCGCAGATTCTCGACCGGCGGCTGCGTGGCCAGCGGCGCGGCGCGGCGCGTGGCCGGGTCGAAGGCCCCCACGACGCACGGCTGCGGGGGCAACCCGCCGTCGTAAGTGTTCATGCACTCCGCCCACCCGCCGGCCGGCACCTCGGCGACCGGCTCGGTCCGCAGCTCCAGCTCGGCCCAGGAGCGGCCGCCGTCGGTGCTGGTGCGGTACAGCGTGCTCGACCTCCGCTCGCCGTCGGCCGGCGGCTGCTCGACGAGGCGCAGCAGCACACCCGGTGCCGGTGAGCTGACCCGCCCGTCGCCGAACTCGGCCTGGCGCAGCGTCCAGGTGCGCCCACCGTCGTCGGAGCCCATCAGCGTCGCCGCGCAGGCGCGCTGCCCGCCCCCGTCCAGGACGCAGGAATTGACGCCCGCGTAGACGTGCTCGGCGTCGGTGGCGACCGCCGAGATGACGGTGCCGTTGCGGGTGTCGGCGGGCCAGCCGTCGGCGGTCGGGTCCGGTGACGGCCGCGCCGCGGGGTCGTTCCGCGCCGCCGACACCACCGCCAGTCCGGCGCCGGCGGTCAGCCCGATCACGGCCAGCAGCGCGGCGGCACCCATCGCCAGCCGCTGCTGCCGGCGCCGCCAACCCGCCCGGTACACGGCGTCGGCGGTCAGCCGGCTCGGTGGTGCCGGCGTGCCGGCCAGGTCCTCGAAGCGTTCCCGCAGCCCGTTCATCGCGTCCCCTCGGTCATCGCCATCGCGCCGTTGTCCCCCAGCTCCGCGCGCAGTTTCGCCAGGGCCTTGGCCGTCTGGCTCTTCACCGTCCCCTCGGCACACCCGAGCGTCGCGGCCGTCTCCGCGACGTCGAGATCCTGATAGAACCGGCACACGAGCACCGCCCGCTGCCGTGGCGGCAACCGCCGCAGCGCCTCCTCGAACGCCAGCCGCCGCGCCGCCCCCTCGGTGGAATCGTCGGGCGCAGCCCGCTCCGGCAGGGCGGCCACGCTCCGCTCGCGTCGCCGCCACACCCGCCGCACGTCGGCCAGGTACGTTCGCACCAGGACGGTGCGCACGTAGGCACCGAGCGCCTCCCGGTCGCGCACCTTCCTCCAGCGCACCGCCAACCGCATGAACGCCTTCTGCGTCAGGTCGTCCGCCCAGTGCCAGTCGCCGCAGAGCACGTACGCCGTGCGCCGAACGGCGTCCCGCCGCGCCGTGAAGTATTCCCGGAACTGTCTCTGATCCTCGGTCTCGCCGCCCCGCATGGGCACCTCCTCGCTCCAAGGTGCCCGTCGGCCGGGCGTTCGGTTGCCCGCTCCCGCCGGACAATTTCCGCGCGGCACGGTCGGCGGGACGGGACGCGTCTAACGCTCGACGTGGAACACGAACTCCGCCCAGTGCGCCCGCAGGAAGGCGTACCGGGCGGAGTTCCCCCACAGGGTCCGCAGGCGGGTGTCCACTGTGGAGCGGTGCGCGTCCACCCACTCCAGCATCGGCTCCGCCACCGGGCGGTACGACCAGTGCCAGCGTTCCTCGGTGTACGCGTGTGCGACGGCCGCCGACCGGGCGGTGAAGGGCTGGATGAAGCCGAACGCCGCGGCGTGGCGGGTCAGCCAGGAGTATTCGTTCGCCAGGCTTCCGCCGTCGGCGTAGTGCACGGCCGAGGTGTTCCACAGGTCCAGATCGGTGCCCCAGTGGTGCCGGGAGATGCCGGGGCCGCTGGAGGTGCGCATGATCTCCCTGCCCCGTTCCTCGGCGCTCAGCCCCTCCCAGCAGGTGCGGTGGGTGTCGTCGGCGGTGTCCCACTCGACGGCGGCGCCCAGCGCGGGGAACGCGGCGCGGGCCTCGTCGGTGATCGCACCGAACCTGCCGACCCCCACCTCGAAGTCGAACTTCCGGGACCAGATGCGTTCCTGCCGGGTGTAGTCGCGGTGCCCGGACACCACCGTCGGCCGCCCGGTCGCGGTGAACGTCGCACCGGGCGCCGCGGCGTCCGCCCGCAGCGCGGCGATCATGCGCTCCAGCTGAGCGGCGACCTCGCCGGTGACCGCGGCCGGCGGCGGTGCCACGCCGGTCATCCAGTCCAGGACGGCGCTCTCCCCCAACCCCGCGAACACGGGTGGAAGCTTACGCATGCGACGGCGCGAAACGCGGGTCAAGGTCAGCGACAACCCGCGTTTCGCGCCAGTACCTGCCGGCGTCGCTACGTCGCGGCGCAGGTGAGCGTCGGCGGGTCGTTCGTGGTGCCGTTCCACGCGCCGAGGAAGCCGAACGTGGTGCTGGACCCGGCGGCCACGGCGCCATTGTGCGAGAGGTTCCGGGCGGTCACCGTCGCACCGGAGCTCGTGGCGCTCGCCTCCCAGATCTGGGTGACCGTCTGGCCGTTGCGGAACGTCATCGTCACCGTCCAGCCGCCGATCGCGACCGTGCCGGCGGCGACGCGGACTTCGCCCTGGAAGCCGCCGGGCCACTGCCCGCGGGCCGTGTAGGTGGCGGTGCACGCCCTACCGGCCGGGACCGACGGCGACGCGCTGGACGGCGCCGCACTCGACGGCCCCGCCGAAGACGGCCGGGGCGAGGACGGGCCGGGTGAGGACGGCGCCGGTGAGACCGTTCCGCCCCAGCCCGCCGCGCTGTCGAGCCACGCGGCCCGCTGCGCCATCCAGTCCCGCATGACGGTGAGCTGTCCCTGCCAGGTGGCCGCCGTCGGCGTCACGAAGAAGCCGACCTGCGCCTGGGTCAGGATCGGCCAGCGCTGGAAGTTGCGCTGGGCGGCGTTCGCCAGCCGGGCGGTGAGCGTGGCGACGCGCTGGTTCAACGCCGTCGGGGAGAGCAGGCCCTGGCGCAGGCTCTGCCAGCGGCGCCGCACCTGGTCCACATAGGACGGATCCTGCAGCAGGCGCTGGTGCCAGTCGTTCGCGGACGGGCTGCGGGTCTGCTGGTACTGCCAGCCGCTGGTGGACTGGTTGTTGAAGAAGCCGCCGGTGTTGAACGACAGGTCGTAGTCCCACACCGGCCCGGCGGTGATCTTCCCGCCGCGGTCCTTGTAGAAGTACGCGCTGCGCACGTAGGCGTCCATCTCGCGGCCCAGTTCGTTGAGGATCGTCCGGTCGATGAACGACCCCACGTCGATGTACGCGGGATAGCCGGTCGCCGGGTCGGCGAAGCCGGGTGAGCGCAGCATGTCGTGGAACTGTTGCAGATGCTGCGTGAGCCAGGTGCGTTGGGTGGCGTTGAGCGGGTCCGGGTCGTCGACCTCCAGGTAGTGCCAGCAGGTGGTGTCGTTGCCGGCACACGGCAGGATCGGCTCCTCGGCCGCCATCCAGTCGAACTTCCAGATGTACCCGCCGGTGATCTTCGCCGGGTCGACGTCGTCCTCGTCGAGCTGCTTGAGGTTCAGCCGGTTCTTGGAGTTCTTGATGGTCTCGGTGAGCAGGTACACGCCCATGTAGTCGTTGGCGGCCATCGGCTGCGCGTCGGTGTTGAGGTACACCTCGAAGAACGCGAAGCGGGGCGCCTGCAGGCCCATGTCGCGCGCCAGCCCGTAGGCGAACGCGTCGTGGATCAGCGTCTTGTCCGGATACGGGCCGCGCAGCACCCAGTCGGAGTCGGCGGGCATGCCGCCCAACGGGTAGTCGGCGTCATCGTCGTCGTTCCCCCGCAACTCGAGGCGGTACGGCGCCTTGGGGAACGTCGCGCTGGACTGGCCGCGCAGGTGGATGCCGGCGCGGGTGGCGACGGCCGGTGCGGTGGCGAGCGTCGCGGACCCGCCGGAGGGCTGGATCTCCAGCACGGCGGCGTCGACGTAGTCCCGCCCGGGTGCCCCGCGCCCGTACGCGTCGAGCACGAGCAGCGGCAGGTCGTGGCTCGTGCCGACGGAGCCGCGCGCCACGTAGAGCGCGGTGCCGGGCGCCCCGGACGCGGCCCCGTTGACGTACGCCTGCGCCCGCACCTGGGTGGTGCGGGTCAGCGCGATCGGCGCCGAGTACACCGGTGAGGAGGCGTTCGGCAGCGTGCCGTCGGTGGTGTAGCGCAGCTGCGCGCCGGCGACGGAGGTGCTCAGCGCGACGCTCTGCGCGGTGGCGAAGGTGCCGCTCGGCGGCGTGAACACGATGTCGCCGAGCAGTTCGGTCCTCGACTCCGCCGCCTTGGCGCGGTCGGCGTCGGTCATGTCGGCGGGCGTGTAGGCGCCGGCGCCGGCGGCCGTGTCGGCGGCGGACTCCGGTGCCTGCACGGTGACCACGACCAGCGCGGCGGCCGCCAGCAGGACACCGCAGACGAGGCGTCTCATGTGGACACTCCTTCGGTGCGCGGGAAATGCCGGCGCAGCGTGCGCCACCAGGGCGTCGCGGGCAGGCCGGGGTGCAGGGCCGCGAGCCCCGTGGCGAACTTCGACACGCGCGCCGGCCGGTGCCCGTGTGTCCACAGGAGACGGTCGGCGGCCGAGGCGGTGGAACCGGTCTTCGTCTCCACGATCGCCAGGTGCGGCAACCGCAGCACCCGACCGCCGGTGCTTTCCCAGGTGAGGTCGACGTCGACGGTGACCCGGCTGGACGTCTCCGGCAGGAACAGCGTCGTGCGCCGGTAGCGGGTCACCAGCACCGGCGCGAAGTCGTGGTGGCCCACCGCGATGCGTTCGCCGGAGAGCACACCGGCGACGAATTCGCGTCCCGGGTGGATGGTGCCGCGGTGCGCGACGTCGTACGGCAGGCGGTTCTTCAGCGTGTCGCCGCGGCCGCCGCGCGTCTTCACCTCCAGCCAGCACTCCGCGGAGTCCACGTAGAGCCGCGTGCGTATCTTGAACCGGCGCCGGCGGCGGCGCGCGGCCAGCCGGTAGCAGTAGAGCGCCTCGGTGTCGAAGTACACCGACTCGTAGCCGAACTCCCGCACGCCGCCGATGTCGAGCACGAACGCCCTGTCGGACAACGCCTCCACGAGCCGGTCGGCCGCCTCGACCGGCAGCACGTACTTCCGGTCGAACCGGCACTGCAACGCGGCGCGCTCGACCAGTTCGGCGAGCTCGATCGCGGGGAGCGTGGTGGCCGCGGCCGTCATCGCAGCACCTTGTCGCGGTCGAGGGTGACGACCCGGGACGGTCCGGCGTAGCGCACGTCGACGACGGTGGTGTCGTTGACCAGGTCGACGCGTTCGACGTTTGCGGAGTAGACGCGCGTGCCGAGCAGCCGTTGCAGGTGCGCGAGGAGTGCGGCGTCGTCGGTGACGGCGGTGTCGAGCACCATCACCTGCCGCCGGTGCCCGCGCAGCAGTCGCGGATGGTCGCCGACATACATCACCGCCAGAAGCAACGCCATCATCGCCACCGGCCGCCACAGCGGGGTGGCGTCGAGCGCGCCGAGGATGCCGAGCGCGAGCGCGCAGAAGTAGTACGCCACCTCCTGCTGATCCAGCTCGGTGGAGCGCAGCCGGATGATCGACAGCACCCCGAACAGCGCGAATCCGAGGCCGAGCCCGGCTCCGGCACCGGCCGCGCCGAGCGATCCGGCGACGGCCAGCACGCCGATGTTCACCCCGAGGTAGGCGACGACGAGGTCGCGCCGGCGGTGGCGGGGCACGTAGAGGCCGAAGACGAGCACGGTGACGGCGACGAGGTCGCTCCCGAAGAGCAACAGTTGGGGCATGCGGTCCACCCTTCGGTACGCAGACTTTCGGTGTACGGCAGGTATCCGCCGGGGAACGGAAAGTGGTCCAAAGAATGTCCATCGGAGGCCGTGAATACAACCGCGCGCCCCGGTTGCGGGGCGGACTTTCGACGCCCGGTGCCAGGTCCCGCCGCGGGAAGGGTGCGAAAATACCCGTGCAAGTTTCGTGAAATGTTCGGTAGCGTGCCCGGTCGCGCATCCGGGTCAAATGACACTTCCACCCGCGATCGTGCGCGTGCCCGCCGACGAACAGGCGGGCCCGGGTCAGCCCTTCAGCGAGCCCTGCAGGAGCGCGCTGATGAAATGCCGCTGGAAGATCAGGAAGACGACCAGGGTCGGCGTGAGGATCAGCAGCGAGCCGGCGCAGAGCAGGACCTGGTCGGTGCCCCACTGGCCCTGGAAGGCGCCGAGGGCACCGGCCATCGTGCGTTCGGTCGCGTCGTCGACGAGGACGATGGCCAGCAGGAACTGATTCCAGGTCCAGAGGAACAGCAGAATGGTCAGGGACGCGATCGCGGGCCGGGCCAACGGGACATGCACGCGCCAGAAGAGCTGCCAGGTGGTGCTCCCGTCGACGCGGGCGGCGTCGGACAGTTCCTGCGGGACGTTGGTGAAGTGGGCGCGCATCCAGAAGACGGCGAACGGCATGTAGAGACCGATCAGCGGCAGCACGATCGCCCAGCGCGTGTTGAGCAGGCCGAGATCGCGCATCTGGTAGTAGATCGGCGTGACGACGGCCTCGAACGGCAGCGTGAGCCCGATGAGCAGGAGACCGAACGCGATCCGCCCGCCCGGTACCCGGAGGTGACCGAGGCCGAAACCGGCCATGGTGGCGATGGCGACCGAGACCGGTACCACGCCGACGGTGATGAACAGGCTGCTGCGCAGCAGCGCGGCCATGTTCGCGACGGTGAACGCGTCGACGAAGTTGCTCCACTGTGGATCCGCGGGCCAGGCCAATCCGGTCGGCACGGTGCCGCGCGGCTGGAGCGCCGCGGAGAGCATGCTGACGAAGGGCAGCAGCGTGATCAGCGCCAGCGCGACCAGGAAGGCGCGCCCGGTGAGCCGTTCGCGGCGGCTCAGCCTCATGCCTTGTCCCCCCGGGTGAGCCGCTGGATCGGCAGGACGCAGACGAGCACCAGCACCATGAGCACGATGGCGAGCGCGGAGGCGAGGCCCACCTGGCGCTGGGCGAACGCGAGCCGGTAGATCTCCAGGCCGGGCACGGTGGTCTGCAGGCCCGGACCGCCGGCGGTGGCGATGTAGACGATGTCGAAGCTGGCCAGCGCGGCGATCACGGTGACGGTGAGACAGACGCCGATCTCCCGCCGCAGGCTGGGCAGGGTGACGGCGAGGAACTCACGGATCGGACCGGCACCGTCGATGCGGGCCGCCTCGTACAGCGCGGGGTCGATCTTGCTCATCCCGGTGACCAGAAGGATGGTGCAGAGGCCGAGCAGGACCCAGGCGCCGATCATCCCCACCGACGGCAGGGCGGTGTCGAACTCGCCGAGCCACGCGCGGGCCCACCCGCCCAGGCCCACGGCCCTGAGCAGCTGGTTGATCACGCCGTTCGAGGAGAGCAGCCAGCTCCAGGCGATGCCGGCCGCCACCAGCGGGATCACCTGGGGCAGGAAGAGGATGGTCCGCACGACGGTGCCGAACGGCCCGCCGCTGGCCCTGCGGACCAGGCTCGCCACCAGCAGGCCCAACCCGACCGGGATGAAGCTGAAGAAGATGATCAGGACGAACGCGTTGCCGATGATCTTCAGCAGGTCCCCGTCGGTGAAGACGGTCAGGTAGTTGTCGAGGCCGGCCCAGCGCGCCACCCCGATGCCGTTCCAGTGGTACAGCGAGTACTGGAACGTGAGGCCGAGCGGGCGCAGCACGAAGATCGCGTACATCGCCAGGGCGGGCAGCACGTAGAGCCAGCCGCTCCAGCGGGCTGCGCGGGTCACCGAGACAGTTCCTTCGCGTACTCCGCCTGGACGGCCTTCACGTACCCCTCCGGGGTCTGCTGGCCGGCAACGAGCTTCTGCATCTCCGGAGTGATCGCGGACGCGAAGATGGCGCCGGTGGCGTTCGCGGTGAAGTCGACCGCCCCGTTCTCGGCGCCCAGCTGTTGTGCCGCCTTGAGCGTCTCGGCCAGCACGGTGCCGGCGGCGGCGGGTGGCACCGGCAGGTCGGGCGGGCCGCCGGGGCTGGAACCGCCGACCGTCACGGTGATCTCGCGCGCCTTGGGGTCGGTGTGCACCCAGTTGAGGAAGAACGCGGCGGCGCCCGGGTTCTTCGCCTTGGCGCCGATGCCGAACGTGTTCGGGGCGGACATGGCCACGTGCTTGGCGCCGGCGGTCTCGCCGGGGAAGAGGAAGAATCCGACGTTGCCGCTCATGTTCTTGTCGAGGTTGGCCGACTCCCAGTCACCGTTGAACATGAACAGGCCGTTGCCCTTCTGGAACTCGCCCACCATCGTCGTGTAGTCGATGGCGTTCGCGTCCTTGGGGAAATAGCCGGCCTGGGCCCACTTCTGGATCGTCTGGCTCGCCCGCAGCGCGGCCGGCGTGTCGAACGTGGCGCCCGGCTTCTGGAAGATCCAGTCGGCGATCCGAGCCGGGTCACCGAACTGGTTCTGCAGCGCCTGGTGCGCGAAGTTGATGCCGGCCGTGTTCTTGTTGAACTGCATGATCGGCTGCACCCCGGCGGTCTTCGCCCGGGCCAGCAGATCCTCGAACTCGGCCACCGTCGCCGGCGGTCCGGACATGCCGATCCGCTGGGCGAGGGACCTGTTGTAGAACACGCCGGTGACGCTGTAGCCCAGCCCCATCGCGTACAGCGAGCCGATGCCGCGCGGGCGGCCCCCGTCACCCACACGCAACTGCACCAGCTGCGAGGCGGGGAACCTGTTCCAGCCGTAGGCGGTGAAGTACGGGTCGAGGTTGCGCAGCAGGTTGTCCTTCACCAGGTCGACCATCGTGGGCAACCGGATGATGTCCGGCGCCTTGTCCGAGGCCAGCACGCGTGGAGCGTTTTCCACGATGACCGTGAACTGGTCCTCGCGGACGTTGAACTTGACGTTCGGGTGCTGCTTGCCGAACTCGTCGGCCAGCGCCTTCGCGAGCGGGAATCCCGTCTCGGCGTACATCTCCAGGGTGATCGGCGCATCACCCAGGTCGGTGCGCACCGGCTCGGCGTTCTGCGTCGGCGACGACTCGTCGGCACCCGGTGCGCTGCACGCCGCGTTCGCCAGGGCCGCGGCCACGAGCGGGACCGTCAGCACCACGCTTCGCCGCGACAACCGTCCTGCCGTCGATTCAGTCATCTGTGGCTCCTCGCTACGTCACCGGCCGCGCGTTCCGGGGGGTTCCGCCATGGCGACGTTGTCCGTTGACCCATTGCTAAACTGATTTAGCGCGAGCATGCGCGTGTTCGGCCGACCGTGTCAAGAACCGTCCGGCAACAGCTCGGAAACGGCGTATTCACCACACCCACCGTGCTCGCACGGCCCGGGACGGCGCATGATGTTGGGCGAGGCGGCCCGTTGACCGCCGCTGCGGAGGACTGATGAGGCACAACCGAGCGACCCTGGCGGACGTGGCGCGCCGCGCCGGACTGTCCAAGACGGCCGCGTCCATGGTGTTGAACGGACGGGAAGGCACCCGCCTCTCCGCCGAGGCGCACCAGCGCGTCTTCGCCGCCGCGGAGGAACTCGGCTACCGGCCCAACGTCGCCGCGCGGAGCCTGCGCACCCGCAAGACCGCCACCATCGCATTCGTCTCCGACGTCGTCGCCACCACCCGCTTCGCCGGAGACCTCATCCGTGGCGCGCTCGACGCGGCCCGCGAACGCGACCACGTGCTGCTCATCGCCGAGACGCAGGGCGATGCGGCGTTCGAGCAGCACGCCATCGACGCCATGCTCGACCGCCAGGTCGACGGCGTCATCTACGCCGCCATGGCCACCCGCCGGCTCACGGTGCCGCCGGCGCTGCGCACCGGTCCCGTCGTGCTCCTGAACGCCACCAGCTCCGACGGCCTGCCGTGCGTGGTGCCCGACAACGAGCGGGCCGGGCGCACCGCCGTCGCCGCGCTGCTGGACCGGGGCCATCACGACCGGATCGCCCTGATCGGCCGCAACCGCCCCAAGGAGAACGACCCCGAGATCTCCCTCGCCGCGCACGCCCGCCTGCGCGGCATCCAGGACGCGCTGGCGGAGGCCGGCACCACCCTCTGCCGCGAGGCGTTCTGCCACGAATGGCTGCCCGAACACGGGTTCAAGGCGATGCGGACGATACTGCGCCGGTCAGCCCGGCCGACCGCGGTCATCTGCATGAACGACCGTCTCGCGTTCGGCGTCTACCAGGCCCTCGCCGAGGCCGGGCTGGCCGTGCCCGACGACGTCTCGGTGGTCTCGTTCGACGACGACCCGATCGCCGCCTGGCTGCGCCCCGGGCTGTCCACCATCGGCCTGCCGCACGTACAGATGGGCCGGCGCGCCGTCGAACTTCTCCTCGACGGCAAGGCGACCGGGCCCACCACGGTACCGATGACGATGCGGCGGCGCAGTTCGATCGGGTCTCCCGCCGCCTGAGCGCCGGGCTGCGGGAGACCGCGCGTACGGGGTGGCCCGATCAGGCCTGCGGCTTGGTCCGGCTGAGCAGCCACCGCAGGATCGAGCCGTCCTCGTAGGTCGGGCCGAACGCCGCGTGGTAGTCCGGCAGCGCGAACGAGGCGTCCTCGTACTCGGTGTAGCGCAGCAGTTCCTCGATCTCCTGGGGTGTCCTGCCGCGGGCGGCGTGCGCGTCCCGCAACGCCGTGCGGGTGTTGCGCGCGAGGGAGATGTTCAACAGGTGGTCGTGCACGCCGTGGGTCACCCACAGCGGGATCCCGGCCGCCGCGATGGCCGCCGCCTGGTCGGCGTTCACCGCGAAGCCACCGGTGACGAGCCCCGCGGCGAACAGGTCGGGCCGCTTGGCGAACGCGTTCCACAGCAGCTGCGAGCCGTACGAGACGGTCGTCGCGTAGACCCGCCGCTTGTCGACGGCGAAGTCCGCGACGAACCGGTCCAGGAGCTTCACCAGCAGGTCCGCCTCGGCGGGGCCGCCCACCCGCTGGTGCTGCGGAGCGAGGATGATGACGTCCTCCGTGGTGCCGGTCCGCTGCGGTTGCAGCCACGCGGTCGCCGGTATGTCGGCGGCCACCTGCACCAGGAAGTTGTCGCCGTCCCACCCCATGCCGTGCCCGGGCAGCACCACCATCAGCGGGTAGGAGCGGGCCGGGTCGTAGTTCGCCGGCAGGTGGTAGTGGTACGGCAGCACCGTTCCACGATCGAGGAACGAGCCGTACCGGAACTCGTCGACCAGCAGGTTGACCGGCTTTCCGGTCATCTTCCGGTCCTGCTGCGGATTTCCCCTGGCCAGTACGGGACCCCTGCCGGCACCGAAGCGGGGCAGGCCGTACACGGTCTTCCGCTGGGCCACCCGGGTCGGCAGTTCGGGGTTGACCTTCACCGTGCACAGGAACGTCGGGCACTTGGAAACGACCACGGTCCAACCGGCGTTCTGGTCCGGATCGAGCTCCACGATGACGTACCGCCCGGGTATCGAACGACGGTCCGCCCGGGTGGTGGCGGCGTCGTTGGTGTAGGTGCGCACCACCGTCCGGTCGACCAGCCGGGGCAGGTCCTCGACGGGATTGAAGCGGAAGTTGTAGCGGGTGTCCCGGACGGAGAACGTCGCGTTGTCGAGCATCCGGTGATTGACGATGTCGCCGTACTCGACCGCCACCGCGGAGACCTTCTGACCGTAGGTGTAGACGGTGGTGATGGGGGTGATGCCGCGGATTCCTTCATCCGCACCGCCTCCGCCGCCGTTGTGGGCGCCGTACGCCAGTCCCGTCGTTGCCAACGCCAGGGTCGAGGCGATCGCCGCGACCCGCCTGCCGAGGTGCATTTCGCCGTCCTCTCCCGCCACCCGCGAGTCGAACCGAGACGCTCAGCGACGATCGCTAAACTGATTTAGCACGAGCATGTGCGGATCTACACACACCTGTCAAGAACGCTGCGGCGGATGCGCCCGCCCTAGAGGGTCCAGAGGCGGGGCCGCTCGGCGAAGGTCGACACCTCCTCCGGCGACGGTCCCCGGCAGAACCGGTCCTGTGCCGGCAGTACGCCACCGACCAGGAATCCGGTGGTGACGGCGTCGGTGCACGGGCCGGAGCGGAGGGCGTAGATGCCGTGGCCCCCGGCGTCGACGCTGACGAACGCCGCCCGGTCGCCGAGCGCGCGGCGCAGCCCGTAGCCGTTGCGCCACGAGGTCGACGGGTCGCGCAGGTTCTGCAGGATCAGCACGTTGCGTGGGCCTCGACCGGTCACCGCGACCGGCGGCTCGACCGGCTGCGCCCAGAACGCGCACGGCCAGATGTTGCCGGGCATGCCGGCCAGCCCCGGGTAGGCGCGGCGGTCGGCGGCGGAGTTGCGTGCGTACAGCCCGATCCCGCGCGGCCAACTCACGTCGCCGCAGACGACCGCGTACAGCACCGAGGTGACGTTGTCCGGTGCCGGCGCGGCGAGCGGGACCGTCGCGGCGGACCGGGTGGCGGGCGGCGCGGCCGGGTCGGACAGCACGTGCCAGAACTCGGCGAGGTCGCCGAAGGCCCGATCGTGCTCCAGCGTGCGGAGGTTCAGCTGGCGGAAGATATTGCCGTTGACGGTGAGCTCGGGGAAGGCGACCGGCGCGCGGTCCAACTGTTCGGCGATGCGGTAGTAGGTGCGTTCCACCGCGTCCGGGGTGGCCCCGAGGTGGTAGACGTCGTCGCGGGCCGCCGCCCATTTCGTGAAGTCGGGCAGCCGCAACGCGAACGCCTCGCTCTTGCTGCGGATCAGGCCGTACCACACGCTCGTCGGGTCGACCGCGCTGTCCAGCACGATCCGGTCGGTCCGCTGCGGGAACAGCGACGCGTAGACCGCACCGAGGTACGTGCCGTAGGAGTACCCGAGGTAGGAGAGCTTCGGCTCGCCGAGCGCCGCGCGGATGCGGTCCATGTCCCGGGCGGTGTTGGCGGTGGTGATGTGCGGCAGCAGGTCCCCGACGGACTCGGCGCAGCGCCGCGCGGTGTCCCGGGCGAAGGCGATGTTCCGGTCGATCGAACCGTCCGGCGCCGGGTACGGCAGGTACAGGTCCGGCGGCGTGTCTTCCGGGATCCCGCAACTGATCGGCGTGCTGCGCCCGACACCCCGCGGGTCGAACCCGATCAGGTCGTAGCGTTCGCGAACCTCGGCCGGCAGCGCGTCGGCCAGGTGGGCGGCCAGTTCGATCCCGCTGCCGCCCGGACCGCCGGGATTGACGAGCAGGATCCCGCGACGTTTGCGCGGATCGGCCGCCTTCACCCGGGAGACGGCGACGGTCAGGTGCGCACCGCCCATGGCCCGGTAGTCGCGCGGCACGGAGAGGTCGGCGCATTCCGTGCGGGTGTCGGTGACGTCGGCGCACGGCCCCCACCGGATGGACTGTGGGGGCTGCGCCCGCACGGGAGTGGCGGGTACGAGCGCCGCGACGACGGCGATGGCGACGGTCGATCGCAAACGTGAGAGTTTCGACATGGTCCCATCGTCACGATTCGATGCGCGCCGCGAGTCGGCCGCGGGTCGGACGCCACCCTCCGTCCCGCGGCCGACCGCCGTCATCAACAGAACTGACATATGTCACGGGCGGATGCTGCCCTGCAACAGTTCCAACGCATACCGCCGCAGGTCCGGACCCGCCTTGTCCGGGCTGCCGCTGTCGAACGGCGGATCGGGGTCGTACTCGACGACGAGCTGCGCGGCCCGGGCGGTCCGCTCGTCGGTCAGCCGGGCGGTGAGGTGCAGGGCGAGGTCGATGCCGGCGGAGACACCGGCGGAGGTCATTATCTTGCCCGCCTCGACGAACCGCCGGGGCACGTACGTCGCGCCGAAACTCGCGAGCCGGTCCGTCAACGCCCAGTACGTGGTCGCCGGCAGCCCGCGCAGCAGGCCGGCCGTGCCGAGGATCAGGGCGCCGGTGCAGACCGCGACGGTCCACGTCGTGTGCCGGTGCAGCCGCTGGATCCAATGGATCGTCTCCGGGTCGGCCTGGACGTCGGCGACCCCTCCGCCGGGCACGAGCAGGACGTCGGCCCGATCGACCTCGCGCAGGGCACGCGCGACGCCGAGGGTGATCGCGCCGGTCTCGGTGCGGACCGCGCCGCGCCGCTTGCCGACGGTCAGCACGGACGCGCCGGGGATCCGGCTCAGCACCTCGTAGGGGCCGATCGCGTCCATCGCGGTGATTCCGTCGAAGAGCAGCAGCGCGATGCGCGGGCCCGCGCTCCCGGCGGCGGTGGTGGGCGCGGCTGCGGGAAGGGCCACGCCGGCGGCCGCGGTGGCCCTGAGGATCGTGCGTCGGTCGATGTTCTCGGTGTGCACAGGAGTCTCCGTCCGGATCGGTGTGAGGGTGGTCGACGTGTGGCGGGGCACCGGTTCCCGGCCCGTCGGGACCGGTCCGGATGTGCCGGGTTCCGGTCCGGATCGGATGTGTGGGAACCGGCGCGGCCGGGCCGGGGACTACCTCCGCGTGGCTCGACAACCCGCGCATGACGTCGTCGTCGTGGTGCACGACGGCGTGGTGCTGCTCGACGTGGCCGGACCGCTCCAGGTGCTGGGCGTCGCCGGTGGCTACCGGGTGCGCCTGGCGTCGCCCGGCGGACGGCCGGTGCTGACGGACGTCGGCGTGCGCCTGCGTGCCGACGTGGCGCTGGCCCGGGTGACCGCACCGGTCGACACGCTGCTGGTCGTGGGGCGCCCGTTCCCGGCGCACACCGGTGCGCCCGCCGCGGTGGTCGACGGGGTCCGGCGCCTCGGCGCATCGGCGGCGCGGGTCGCTTCGGTCTGCACCGGCGCGCTGGTCCTGGCCGGGGCGGGCCTGCTGGACGGCCGGCGGGCCACCACGCACTGGGCCGCCTGCGCCGAACTCGCCCGGTTCCCCCGGGTCGCCGTGCGGCCCGACGCGATCTGCGTGCGGGACGGGGCCGTGCTCACCTCGGCCGGCGTGACCGCGGGGATCGACCTCGCGCTGGCGCTGGTGTCCGAGGACCACGGTCTCGACCGGGCCCGCACGGTGGCGAAGTATCTGCTCGTGTTCCCGCACCGGCCGGGTGGTCAGGCGCAGTTCGGCGCGGCGGGTCCGGAGCCGCGCGACCCGGCCCTGCGGCGGGTGCTCGACGCGGTGCGCGAACGGCCGTCGGACGGGCACGGCCTCGCCGCCATGGCGGTGCGCGCCGCCGTCAGCGAACGCCACCTGACCCGGCTGTTCCGCCGCGAACTCGGCACCACGCCGGCCCGATACGTCGAGCACGCGCGGGTCCGGACGGCACAGGCGCTGCTGGACACCGGTGCCGCCACGCTCACCGCCGTCGCGCACCGCTGCGGGTTCGGCTCCGCCGAGACGATGCGTCGGGCGTTCCTGCGGGTCGTAGGCGTCACGCCGACCGCCTACCGGCGCCGGTTCGCGAAACCGCTGGACGGCATGATCTCCGGGCGGTAACTTCGGTGGCCCGTGACACCGCCCGAGGAGGTGAGACCCATGAACGTCACAGCGAAGTGGGTGCTCCCCCTGCCGTCACGGTCGGGCGATTGACGTAGGTGTCGCCGGGAGCGCCCCGCCACACGGCACTCCCGAAAGGCAACACCACATGTATGACGTGATCATCGTCGGCTGCGGACCCACCGGTGCGACGCTGGCGGCCGAGCTGCGGCTGCACGACGTGCGGGTACTCGTGCTGGAGCGGGACACCGCGCCGACGTCGTCCGCCCGCATCGTCGGCCTGCACATGCGAAGCCTCGAGCTGCTGGCCATGCGCGGGCTGCTGGAGCGGGTCCGGGCACACGGGCGGCAGCGTCCCGCCGGCGGCTTCTTCGCCGCCATCGACAAGCCCGTGCCCGAGGGGCTCGACTCCGCGCACGCCTACCTGCTCGGCATCCGGCAGCCGGATCTGGTGCGGCTGCTGGAGGAGCACGCGATCGCGATGGGCGCGCGGGTCCGGCGCGGGTGCGCGGTGACCGGCCTCGCGCAGGACGGCGAGGGCGTGCGCGTCGAGCTGGCCGACGGGGAGCGGCTGCGGGCGCGCTATCTGGTCGGCTGCGACGGGGCCCGCAGCGCCGTGCGCAAACTGCTCGGCGTCGGCTTCCCCGGCGAGCCCGCAAGCCACTGGACGCTGATGGGCGAGATGGAGATCGGTGTGCCGCCGGAGGAGCTCGGCGCCGCGATGGCCCGGGTCGGCCCGACCGACCGGCGCTTCTGGATCCGGCCCGCCGGCGTCGGCGTCTTCAGCGTCGTGGTCCCGGCCGCCGGCCCCGACGACCCGACCCTTCAGGACTTCCAAATGCAACTGAAAGCCTTTGTGGGAACGGACTTCGGCGTGCACTCCCCGCGCTGGATGTCCCGCTTCGGGGACGCCACCCGGCTGGTCGAACGCTACCGCGTCGGGCGGGTGCTGCTGGCCGGCGACGCGGCACACATCCACCCACCGATCGGCGGTCAGGGCCTGAACCTGGGCCTGCAGGACGCGTTCAACCTCGGCTGGAAACTGGCCGCACAGGTCGACGGGACGGCCCCGGACGCGCTGCTGGACACCTACCACGCCGAACGCCACCCGGTCGCCGCGGACGTCCTGGACAACACCCGCGCCCAGACCGAACTCTCCTCGACCGCACCGGGCGCGCGGGCCGTTCGCCGGCTGCTCGCCGAGCTGATGGACTTCAACGAGGTGAACCGCCACCTGATCGAGAAGATCGCCGGCATCGGCGTCCGCTACGACTTCGGGCCGGGCCCGGAGCTGCTGGGCCGGCGGCTGCGCGACATCGACGTGCGGGCGGGCACCCTCTACGGCCTGTTGCACGGCGGCCGCGGGCTGCTGCTCGACCGCACCGAACGCCTGAGCGTCGGCCGCTTCGCGGACCGGGTCGACCGGCTCGGGGATCCCACCGCGGCGCTGGACGCGCCGGCCGTCCTGCTGCGCCCCGACGGCCACGTCGCCTGGATCGGCGACGACCAGCGGGAGCTGGACGCGCACCTGGCCCGCTGGTTCGGCGCACCCGCCGCCTGAGGCCTACTCCTGGAGCACCGACAGGATGTTGCCGGCCGGGTCACGGAACCACGCCTGCCACGGCCCCGGGTGCGCGATGCCCAGTTCGTCGGTGGCGATGGGGCCGGAGTCGTAGCGTTCGAAGACGACTCCGGCCGCCGTCAGACGCTCCACAGTGGACCGGATGTCCGCGACCGGGAAGTTGAGCACCGTGTGCGCCGCCGGCACGTGGCCGGGTTTGGGATAGACCAGCACCCCGGCGCCGTTGCCGGCGCGCAGCCACAGCAGGCCGCCGGCGTCCTCGACGGTCACACCCAGGACGTCGGCGTAGAACGCCCGCGCCGCGTCGAGGTCGTCGACGGCGAAACCGGCGTAGAAGGGCGCGTTCGTCTGGATCCCGCTCATCGGGCCACCGTATCCCGTGTACCGCCGACCCGCGCGCGTTTGCGATGCTCCACCGGTGACCGACGCACCGACCGGCTTCCCGGGAACCTTCGCCGACGACGTCATCGCCGAGAGCGCCAGGACGCAGTTCGAGGTGTTCATCGACGAGCACCGCGCCGCGCTGAACGCCTCCCTCGACGGGCTCACCGAGGAGGAGGCGCGGCGCTCGCTGGTGCCGTCCCGCACGACCCTGCTGGGGCTGGTGAAGCACGCGACCTTCGTGGAGAGGGTGTGGTTCGACGAGGCGATCACGTGCCGCCCGCGCGCGGAGATCGGCATCCCGGCCTCGCCGGACGAGTCGTTCGCGCTCGACGCGGCCGACACGGTGGCGAACGTGCGCGCGGCACACCGTGCGGCGTGCGAGGCGTCCCGGCGGGCGACGGCCGGCCTCGCCCTGGACGACGTGCTGCGCGGCAACCGGCGCGGGCCGCTCCCGTTGCGCTGGGTGTACCTGCACATGCTGCGCGAACTGGCCCAGCACTGCGGCCACGCCGATATCCTCCGCGAGCAGATCCTCGGCGCCCGGTAGCGTTCGTCGCATGCGGGTGCTCGTGGTGGGCGGCGGCGTGGCCGGTACGGCGACGGCACTGGCGCTGCGGAGATACGGCATACCGTCGACCGTTTTCGAGGCGTACGGCGCCGGCGGCGACGACGCGGGGGCGTTCCTCACCGTGATGGCCGGTGGCATGTCCGCCCTCGCGTCGATCGACGCCGCCGACGCCGTCGTCGCGGTCTCCTACCCGGCCGCCGCCGTGGAGACGTTCACCGCCGACGGCACGCATCTCAAGCACGGCGACATCGCCGGTCCGGCCCGGACGTTGAGCCGCGCCGCGCTGTACCGCGCACTTCAGGAGCTGGCGGTCGAACGGGAAATCGAGATCGCGCACGGCCGGCGGATGGTGGACGCCACGCGCACCGGCGGCGGCGGTGTCGAGGTGCGCTTCGCCGACGGCAGCCGTCGGGACGGCGACCTCCTCGTCGGCGCCGACGGCATCCACTCGCTGACCCGCCGGCTCATCGACCCGCAGGCCCCGTCGCCGCGCTACACCGGACAGCACGTCGTCTACGGCTACGCCGACGGGCAGCCGGTGCCGAGCGCACCCGACGCGTACCACATGGTCTTCGGCAGCCGCGCCTTCTTCGGATTCACCGCGCCGGGCGACGGGCGCACCTGGTGGTTCACCCGGATCAACGGCGAGAGCCGGCCGGCCGGGACGACGCCGGCGCAGTGGCGGGACCTCGCCCTGGCGGCGGCCCGCGTCGACGACGGCCCGGCGGCGGCGATCATCGGGGCGACCGGCGAGCACGTCGTCGGCGGCGACTCCTACGACATCCCGACGACGCCGCACTGGCACGACGACCGCATGGTGCTGGTCGGCGACGCCGCGCACGCCGCCTCCCCGGCCGCCGCGCAGGGCGCGTCGATGGCGGTCCAGGACGCCGTCGCCCTGGCCGAGGCCCTGCACGAGCAGGCCGAGCCCGCCGCGGCCTTCGCCGCGTACGCGGCCCGCCGCCGCCCGCCGGCCGAGGAGACCGTCGCCGCGAGCGCCCGCCTCACCGACCGCGGGGAGCCGCGGTAGCGCCCGCAGGGGTGCCGTTCGGCGGGTGGTCAGGCCGCGACGATGTCGGCCACGACGCAGGCGACGTTGTCGGGCGCACCGGCGGCGTAGGCGAGTTCCACGAGGCGCCGCACGGCGTCCTCGGGCTCCTCGGCCGCGAGCAGGGTCTCCCGCAGCGCGTCGCGACCCACCACAGTGGACAGTCCGTCGGAGCACAGCAGGTACCGGTCCCCCGGCAGCGCGGTGCGCAGCGCCAGGTCGGCCTCGACCGCGGCCGCACCGGTGCCGAGCGCGCGCACCAGCAGCGCCCGGCGCGGGTGCGCGGCGGCCTCCTGTTCCGTCATCCGGCCCTGGTCCACCTCGGTCCGCACCCAGGTGTGGTCCTGGGTGAGCGGCGCCAGTTCGCCCCGACGCAGCAGGTACGCGCGGGTGTCGCCGATGTGCACCAGGGCCAGCCGCGGGCCGCTGCGCAGGATCGCGGTGAGCGTGGTGACCGGCCGGTGGTCACCGGTGGCCGAGGCGCGCACGTCCCGGTCGGCCCGGCCGAGCGCGTCGGCGAGCAGGGCCAGCAGCTCCGCCGGCGGCGCGTCCGCCCGTTCCAGCGGCTTGAGGGCCTCGACGGCGGTGGCGCTCGCCGCGGCGCCGCCCGGCCCTCGCGCGCCGTCGGCGACGGCGAACAGGCGGTCACCGGCGTACGCGCTGTCCTCGTTGCTGTCCCGCCCGCGGCCCGTCACGCAGGCGGCGGCGTGGCGCACGGTCACACCGGAGTCGTTGTCGGACACGGCTGTGCTCCTTCCGGTCAGTTCCGCGACGAGGGCGGCGACCTGCTGCGCGCGGGCCGCGGTGTGCGTGGTGACCCGCCGCCAGTAGGCGTCGACGGCCTCGGCGGCCGCGGCCGGCGGCAGGTCGCACGTGGCACGCACGTCCGCCAACGGCATGCCGACCCGACGCAGCGCGGCGATCAGCCGGGCCCGGGCCAGTTGGGCCGGGTCGTAGAGCCGGTAGCCGTTCTCCGGGTCGACGGCGGCCGGGGGCAGCAGCCCCAGCTCGTCGTAGAGGCGCAGCGCCTTGGGGGTGAGCCGGGCCGCGCGGGCGAACGCCCCGATCGTCAGCAGCGCCACGTCACCGTCCTCCTCGCGCCGGTCGGGTGACCGGCAACCGCCACCCTTGGCCTTCCCCGAGGGTGAAGGTCAAGCGCCCGGCGAGGTGCGGTAACGGCCCGGCGCCACACCCACCGTCCGCTTGAACGCCCGCGCGAACGCGAACTCCGAGTCGTAGCCCACCCGTGCGGCGACCTCGCGCAGCGGCCGCCGTTCCTCCCGCAGCAGGCGGGCGGCGACGGCCATCCGCCACGCCGTCACGTACGCCATCGGCGGCTGCCCGATGAGCGCGGTGAACCGGCGGCTGAACGTCGCACGTGGACAGTCGACCGCACGGGCGAGCGCGGCGACGCTCCAGGGGCGCCCCGGCTCGGTGTGCACCAACGTGAGGGCCCGCCCGACCACGGGATCGTGCAGCGCGCGGATCCATCCGTCGGCGGCGCCTCCCCGCTCGGCGAGCCAGGCCCGCAGGACGTAGACGAAGAGAAGTTCGACCAGGGAGGTGAGAACGGCCGGTGCGCCCGGGTCCGCGCGCTCGACCTCGTCGGACAGCAGGTCCACGGCCGCGGCGAGCCCGGAGTCCCGGGAACGCGCCGCGGCGACGTGCACCACGGGCGGCAGCGCGGCGGTGAGCGGGTGCGCGGGCCCGGCGTCGAGCAGATAGCCCCCGCACAGCAGAACGGTGGCCGGCCCCGGCCCGTCGATGACGAGGTCGCGCGGCGGCGTCTCCCCCAGCGGCCCGCCGATCAGCTCGGTCAACGGCCGCACCGGGCTCCCCGGACTGTCCACAAGGGAGTGTCCCGCCCCGAACGGCACCAGCACCACGTCGCCGCGGCTCAGCCGCACGGGCGCGGCGCCGTCCGGGAGGAGCCAGCCGGCGCCGGCCGTCACGACGTGGCAGCTCGCCACGTGCCCGCCGTCGACACGGATGCCCCACGGCGCGTGGAACCGGTTGCGCGAGTACAGCGCGGTGCCCCGCCGGGTGGTCGCCACGATGTCCGCGACGAGGTCGGCCACGAGGTCGCGCGCGGGAGCACCGGCGAGCAGCACCATGCGCGCCAGCGTACGCCGATGAGCCGATCGGACATGTTTCGGCGGTGAAGTGTCATGGATCGTCGCAGAAAGCCGTTCCATCGTGGAGCGATGACCGACACGATCCTGGTGACCGGCGCGACCGGGAAGACCGGCCGCCGCCTCGTCCCGCAACTCCTGCGGCGCGGCGCCGTCGTGCGCGCGGCGAGCCGCACCCGCGCGGGGATTCCCTTCGACTGGACCGATCCCGGCACCTACGCGGCGGCGCGCAAGGGCGCCGACGCCATCTATCTCGTCACCGACTTCCCGGCGAGCGGCGACCCCACCGACCGGGTGCGCGAACTGCTCGACGGCGCCGACGCGCGGCGGGTCGTGCTGCTCTCGGCGCTCGGCGCCGGCGAGGCGCCGCCGGACGACCCGCTGCGCCGCGTCGAACTGGCCGTCGAGTCCGCCGGCATCCCGTGGACGATCCTGCGTCCCGGGGCCTTCGCCCAGAACTTCTCCGAGCCGCACTGGATGCGCCTGCGCGAGGGCATCCGCGACCGCGACGAGATCGTCATGCCCGGCGGCGAGGGGCGCGTGTCGTGGGTGTCCACAGTGGACATCGCGGCCGTGGCGGCGGCGGCGCTGACCGAGGAGGGCCACGGCGGCAGGGGATACACCGTCGTGGGGCCGGAACCGCTGACGATGCCGGAGGTCGCCGCCCGGATCTCGGCCGCCGCCGGACGGCCGATCGGCTACGTCGAGTCCGGGCGGGCCGCGGTGCGCGCCGGCCTCGTCGCCGCCGGCTATCCGGGGGAACTGGTGGAGCCGGTCAGCGACCTCTACGTGCACGCCCTGACGAGCGGCGCCTACGGCATCGGCAACGACGTCGTGGAGTCCGTGACGGGACGGCCGGCGGAGAGCTTCGCCGAGTACGCGGCCGGCGCGGCGGCGGCCTGGGAACGCCGGTATACATGAGGGATGCACACTCACGTGGATGCCGACCTGCACTCCGAGGTGGCCGTCCGTAACCTGACGGCGGCCACGTTCGGTCTGGTCGGCAGCCTGCCCGCACAGGCGACCACCGGCTGCGGGATCCGCGTGCCGTACGTGGAGACCTCCACCGAGCCGGACTCCGTCACCTGCCCGCCGTGCCGCGAGTACGCCCACCGCCGCTACCTCGAACTGGCCGACTACGTGGTGCGGGCGACCGACATCCCCGGCACGCCACCGGATCTGCGCGCGCGGGCGGCCCGGGCCCGGACGGAGTACCAGGAGCTGGCCGGCCGGTACGCCGCGCCGCGGGAGTGACAGCCGGGCGGGCTCCCCGTCGAGGGCGCCCGCCCGGCGCGGACCGGGCCGCTACCTGCCGGCCACCACGGTGGAGACCCTGGTGCCCGACAGCGTGCCGCCGGTGTACATGTTCCCGCCGACGGCGGTGCCGCTGACGCTGCCGCCGGTGTACACGTCGTAGCTGGTGCCCCGGGTGATCTGGGTCGAGGAGAAGACCACCTGCCGGAACGCCTTCGTCGAGCGGTACGCCGCGATCTGCGTGCCGGACGTGGTCGCCAGGTGCACGATCGTGCCGGCGGGCTGGTTCGCGGCGAACGTCACCCGCAGCCAGCCCTGGCCGGACGCCGGCAGCGTGCTGGTCGAGGCGCTGATGCCGGTGGAGTAGACGACGCCGCCGGTGATGGTCAGCGCGCCGTTGGAGTCCAGGCCGCCCTCGCCGCCGCCGCGGGTGCCGGAGCCGGCGACGACCACGGTGCCGCCGGTCAGCTGGAGGGTGCCGTTGGAGTCGAGGCCGTCGGTGCCGCCGTCGGCGACGACGGTCCCACCCGTGACGCGGATGAACGCGTTCGGCGCGACCTGCATCTCCGGCACACCCTCCTCGGCGGCGTTGACCGCGTCGTCGGAGGCGACCGCGCTCGCGCTGCCGCCGCTGAACGTCACCTTCAGCCCCTCGAAGCCCTCGTACGACTTCGTCACGTTGACGGTGCCGGCCCGAACGTCCAATGTGGACTCGGCGTGCACGCCGTCGTCGGCGGTGGCCACGGTGGTGGTGCCGCCCTCGACCACGATCGCCGCGTCGGAGTGCACCCCGTCGTCGGAGGAGTCCACAGTGGACTGCCCGTCGCTGAGGATCAGCAGCACACCCGCCTTGAGCCCTTTCGCCGAACCGTCGGCGGGCGGCTGGACGGTGCTGCCGCCGCCGGACTTCACGCTCAACGTGCCGCCGGACTTGATGACGTCGGTCGTGGCGGTGACGCCGTCGCCGGTGGCCGTCACGCCGACGGTGCCGGCGACGAGGGAGACGTAGCCGCGCGTGGCATCCTCGTCGTTGTCGGACTTGATGCCGTCACCGGTGGCGGTCACGCTCAGCGTGCCGCTGTTGACGATGACGTAGTCCTGACCGCGGATGCCGTCGTCCCTGGCCGTGACGGTGATCCGGGCGCTGTCGATGACGAGCCCGTCCTTGCCGGCGATGCCGTCGTTGAAGCGGCCGTTGACGGTCAGCGTCCCGCCGCCGGTGATGGTGAGGTCGGCGGCGCTGAACAGGGCGGCGTTCGGGTCGTCGGCGACGGGCGTGTACGTGGTGGCGTCGGTGAGGGTGTTGGTGGTGCCGTCGGCCACCACGACCATCACCTCGTCGGCGGCGATGACGTTCACGGCGGCGTTGGTGTTGTTGGTGACCGTGACGCCGTTCAGGATGAGGCGCACGATGCCGGTGCCGGTGGAGTTCACCGCGATCTGGCCGTCGGTGAGCGTTCCGCTGAACCGGTAGGTGCCGGCCTGGGTCACCGTCACCGTGCTGCCGCTGACGGTCACGCCGGGCGCGGTGGTGCTGGCGCCCGAGCCGGTGAGGGTGACGGCGTGGACGTCCGCGCTGTTCCAGGAGTGGTCGGCCGTCGAGTCGTGGCTCGGCTGGTTGGCGGCGAGGGCGGCGGCCGCCGCGGGACCGGCGACGAGCGGCTGCGCGTCGGCCTCGGCGACCGTGATGCCGGCGGCGGTCGCGGCGACGGTGGTCACGGCCGTCACCGCGCTGAGGAGTACTCGTCTGGTGCGAGGCACGAGGGTTCCTTTCCTTCCGAGGGAACGAACCAGCGGCGCAGGGTGCGTCGCCAGGGGGTGGCGGGCAGGTCGGGCCGGAGCGCGGCCAGGCCCGTCGCGTACTTGGAGAGGGCGACGGGGCGGTTGCCCCGGGCCCACAGCAGCCGGTCGACCGGTGAGGCGCCGGAGCGGGACTTGGTCTCCACGACGGCCACACCGGGCAGGTCCAGCCGCCGGCCGTCGGCGTCCTCCCAGGCGAGGTCGACGTCGACGGTGAGCCGGCCGGCGTCGCCGGGCAGCAGGAGGGTGGCGCGCCGGTAGCGGGTCACCAGGACGGGCGCGAGGTCCCGCGGGGCCGCGAGTCCGGCGAGGGCCGCGTCGACGAAGCCGCGCCCGGGGGCGATCGTGGCGCCGTCGTCGGCCCGGTAGGGGTGCCGGTTCTTGACCGTCCCGGCCCGGGTGCCCCGGGTCTTGACCTCCAGCCAGCACTCGGCCGAGTCGAGGTAGGTGCGGGTTCTTATCTTGAACCGGCGCCGCCGGCGGTGCGCGGCCAGCCGGAAGCAGGTGAGTTCGGCCGTGTCGAAGTAGACCGACGCGTAGCGGAACTGCCGCAGCCCGTCGACGTCGAGCACGCGCGTCAGCGGCCCGAGCTGCTGCACCAGGGTGAACGCGCCGGCGCGGGACAGCACGTACTTGCGGTCGATGCGGGTGAGCAGCGCCGCGCGTTCGATCAGCTCGGCGAGGCCGATCCCGGGCAGGCCGGCCAGTTCGCTCACTTGTGCGCTCCGACGCGGGCGGCGAGGCGGGTCCCCTCGGAGTAGCGCACCTCGACCGTGGTGGTCTCGTTGGCGAGGTCGACGCGTTCGACGGTGGCGGCGTGGACCCGCGCGCCGAGCACCTGTTCCAGGTGGGCGACGAGCGCGACCCGGTCGGTGACGGCGGTGTCGAGGACGACGATCTGCCGCCGGTACGTGCGCAGCAGCCGGGGATGATCGCCGAGGAACATCACGACGAGCACGAGCGTCATGAGCGCGGCCGCCATGTGCACCGAGCCGCTGAGCGGGCCGAGAATGCCGAGCGCCAGCGCGGAGAAGTAGTAGGCGACCTCGTGCTGGTCCAGTTCGGTGGAGCGCAGCCGGATGATGGACAGCACGCCGAACAGGCCGAGCCCGAGGCCGGCACCGACGTTGCTCGCGCTGAGCGAGGCGGCCACGGCGAGCACGCCGACGTTGACCCCGAGGTAGGCCACGACCAGGTCCCGGCGGCGGTGCCGCGGGAAGTACAGGCCGAACACGAGCAGGCTCACCGCGATCAGGTCGACGCCGATCGATGCATATCGCGCCATGCGCGCCCCTTCCCGAATGCCGATTGCGCCATCGATGGGCGCGAATGGCTAGGTTAGGCGCGATTCACCCGGTGTCCACGGATTCGAACCTCGGAGTTTCCTCAAAGTTCGCTTGCACGGCCTTCGTCGGGCCGCGACGCGCGGGCGCTGAAACATTCACCGACGGCGACGGGGCGGTGGTTTCCCACCGCCCCGCACTCCCCGATCGGGCTACCGCAGCCAGGCGTTGGTCCGCACGATCGGCAGCTTCTTCCAGAACCGGCCGAGCCCGAGCGTGTCGCCGGCGCCCACGAGGGCGAGCGCGACGATCAGGCCGGCGTAGATCAGGTGGTCGTCCATGAAGAGGTTGTTCTCGGGGGGCAGCACGGCGGTCCACATCAGGACCAGGAGGGTGGCCCCGGCGGCGGCGGCGACGCGCATGCCGACCCCGAGGATGAGCGCCAGGCCGATGCCGAGCAGGCCGAGCATGAACAGCCAGTCGGCCCACGCCTGACCGGCGAGGTCGTTGTAGACGCCCTGGAACGGACCCTTCGCGGCGTGCGCCAGGAAGCCCTCGGTCGGGTGTCCGCCGTTGATCCAGGCGGCCTTCTCGGCGGTCTCGTGGCCGAGCCCGAACGTCTTGTCCAGGAACGCCCACAGGAAGACCCAGCCGAGCGCGAGCCGCAGCCCGGCGAAGACGTAGCGGGTGGCGGTCGCGGTGCGGGCCGTGACGGCCGCCTCGGTGCGGGGTGTCGTGGCGAGCGTGCCGTGGGCGATGGTCGCCATCAGACTCACTGTCCCTTCGTTCTCGTGTCCCTCGTGGTGACATCCACAGCGTCGCTCCCGCGTCGGGCGAACGGGCAGAGCCGAAGGTCCCCCGACGGGTCCCGACGGCACGGGACCGAAGCCTCTGGGCCGGCGCCGCTGGAAGGGCAGACGCTGGTCGCATGAGAAGCAACGAGATCGTCGTGGGCGTCGACGGTTCGGCCCGGAGCCGGGTGGCGCTGCGCTTCGCGGCCGCCGAGGCGGATCGCCACGACGCCGCCCTGCGCGTGGTCGCCGCCTACGAGATCGACGCCCGCGCGGAACGGTTCGGCCCGGTCCGGTCGCTGGTGCGCGAGCGGTACGTGGGCATCGTCGACGAGGCGCTGCGCGAGGTCGCGAACATGGTGCCCGAGGTCGTCGCGTCCGGCGCCGCGCTGGAGGGCGTTCCGGGACGGGTGCTCGTGGACGCGGCCGACGGTGCGCGGCTGCTGGTCGTCGGCAACCGCGGGCTCGGCGGATTCGCCGGGCTGCTGCTCGGTTCGGTGGGCGGGTACGTGGCGACGCACGCGCGGGTGCCGGTGATCGTGGTGCGCGGCGGGTCCGACACCGCCGGCGGGGCCGTCGTCGCCGGGCTGGATCTGTCCACGAGAGACAGTGCGGTGCTGGAGGCGGCGTTCGCGGAGGCGGGGGTGCGCGGGACCGGACTGGTCGCGGTGCACGCCTATCCGATGCCGGTGACGGCGTGGAGCGCGGCTTTCGCGGCGGTGCCGTTCGACCCGGCGGAGGTGCGCGAGGCGGCCGTCGAGGAGGTGGAGACGGCTCTCGCGCCGTGGCGGGAGAAGTACCCGCGCGTGCCGGTCGAGGTGGTGGTCGGCGGCGGGAGCGCGGCGCGCCTGCTGGTGGACCGGTCGCACGGCGCGGGGCTGGTCGTCGTCGGTTCGCGCGGGCACGGGGTGACGGCCGGGACGCTGCTCGGCTCGGTGGGGCTGCAGCTGTTGCACCACGCCGACAGCCCGGTGCTGATCGCCCACTAGAGCACAGGGGCGGCGGCCGCGAGCCTCCCCACGCGGCCGCCGCTGTCCTGCGGTGTGCTGACTAGAGGGTCATCGGCTCGAGCCAGATGTTGCGGTAGCGCACGTTCGCGCCGGCGTCACCGTGGTCCTGCAGCCGGAGCGGGCCGGCCGTCGGGCCCTCGGCGGCGCCGCCGCCCGTGGAGCCGTCGATCTCGACCCAGTCGTGCACGACGACGCCGTTCCAGACGACGGTGGTGCGGGCGTTCTCCGTCTTCGTGGTGCCGTTGTAGCGGGGCGCGCGGAACAGGATCTCGTACGTCTGCCACGTTTCCGGTGCGGTCGAACGGTTCGAGTCCGGCGCGCGCTTCTGGTAGAAGCCGCCGCACTCGTCGTTGGCCGGGGTGGTGTCGCCGTACGAGTCGAGGATCTGCAACTCGTAGCGGTCCTGGAGGTAGACGCCGCTGTTGCCGCGGGCCTGCCCGGTCACGTCCGCCGGCAGCTGCGGAATCTTGAACTCCACGTGCACCCGGAAGTCGCCGAAGCTCTGCCGCGTGCGCAGGTCGCCACCGAGCACCTCGGCCGAACCGTCGGAGATCGGCCACGTCGACGCCGACCCGTTGGTGTGCTGCCAGTCGGCGAGGCTGGTGCCGTCGAAGAGCACCTGCCGGTTGGCGGCACCGCTGCCGTACACCTCGAACTCGTAGATGCGCGCCGCCCCGTTGGTGTCCTGCGCCGGGGTGGTGATGTTCAGCCGCACGTATCGCGCCGTGACGGCGTTCACCGGGTGGTTGGTGCTGTTGGCGGTGTTGCCGGTGACCGTCGCGACGGTGTTCCACGTGCTGCCGTCGGTGCTGACCGCGATGGAGAAGTCGCGGGTGTTCCAGGTGGCCGTCTCACCACCGGCGCCGGCGTGCTGCACGGCGAACCGGCTCACCGAACGGTTGGAGCCGAGGTCGACCTGCAGCCACTTGGTCGTTCCCGCGGAGCACCACTTGTCGGTGTTGCCGCCGGAGATGGTGCCGTTGAACGCCTTCGACGGCCCCTCGGCTGCCGCGCACGAACTGTCCGATGTGGACCGTGCGCCGAGGGCGATGTTGGCCGCCGGTGGTGTCCCGTCCGAGCCGTACGCCTCGAACTCGTAGATGCGCGCGGCGGTGTTGCCGTCGGACGACGGGGTGGTGATGTTCAGTCGTAGGTAGCGGGCCTGGGTGGCGGTGAAGTCGTGCGTGGTGGTCGAGGCGGTGTTGCCGCTGACCGTGGCGACCGTGCTCCACGTGGAGCCGTTCGTGCTGGCCTGCAGCGTGAAGTCCCGCGTGTTCCAGGACGTCTGTTCGGCGCCGGCACCGGCGTGCTTGAGCACGATGCGGTTGACCTGCTTGGTGGCGCCGAGATCGACCTGCAGCCACTTCGTGCCGCCGGTGGAGCACCACTTGTCGAGGTTGCCCGAGGTGACGGTGCCGTTGAACGCCCGGCCCGGGCTCTCGGCCGCCGCGCACGAGGAGTCCGCCGACGCGGCCCCGCCGAGCGCGAGGTTGGTCGGCGCCGGGGCACCCGGGATGGAGTTCAGCGTGTACCACGCCTCGGTGCTCCACAGCGACTGGCCGCTGCTCGAGGAGAACGGCTTCGGCGAACGGATGTACACGACCCGGCCGGCCTGCAGGCCGTTGATGACGAGCGTGACCTTCTTGCCGTCGGCCGACACGGTGGCCGAGGAGACGCCGAGGGTCTGCTCGTCGATCTTCGGGCCGCCGTAGGCCGCGGTCGGCGTGTAGCGCCACTGCTTGACGGTGAACTTCGCGGCGAGCCCGCTGATCGTGTCGGCCGACAGCGGCTGGGTGTACTCGATCTCAAAGCCGTTCGGCTTGGCGCGCATCGCGAGCATGTCGAACGGCGTCGTCCCGTTGGGGGTCAGCTTCTGCAGGCCGAACTGGAGCTTGCCGGCCTGGCCCCAGTTGCCGTCGGCGCCGAGGCCGCCCGCGTAGATCGCCCCGTCGGGGCCGAGCGCCAGCTTGGTGAGCCCGGCCTCCATGCCCTGCGTCATCCGGAACAGCGCGCCCTGGTCCTGCCCGTTCACCTGCTCCAGGAACGCCCGCTGGATGCCGCCGTAGGTGACGTCGGAGATGAGCGTCTGCCCGGCGTAGGGGCCGTTGTTGACCAGCAGCGGCGTGCTGGGCGAGTTGGCGATCTCGTTCTGCGGCATCCACAGCACCGGTGCGGTGACCGGCCGGTCGTCGAACGGCCCGACCGGGTTGGTGTAGTGGTTGAAGAAGCGGCCCTGCTTGATACGCAGCAGCTTCGAGGAGGGCAGCCAGCCGCCCTGGTTGTCGGTGACGTAGATGTCGCCGTCGGCGCCCCAGCCGATGCCGTGCGGGGTGCGCAGGCCGCCGGCGAGGTAGGTGACGGCGCCGGTGCTGCGTTCCACCCGGATGGTGGTGCCGCGGTTGGGCGAGCCCTGCGGGTCGGTGGTGGCGCCGCCGAGGTTGATGCTGACGGAGAGGTTCAGGTAGAAGTAACCGTCCTTGTAGAGCAGGCCGAAGCCGAACTCGTGGAAGTTGCCGTCGAACGGCCACGTCGCCACGGTGCGCTTGCGGTCCAGGGAGCCGTCGCCGTTGCTGTCGGTCAGCTCGCTCAGTTGCTGTTTCTCGCTGACGTAGACGATCCCGTCGACGATCTTGAGCCCCATGGGTTCGCGCAGGCCGGTGGCGACCCGGGTGCGTGTCACGTTGCCGGGCGAGGTGTTGCCGGTGACGTTCCCGAGAATCCAGACCTCGCCGGCGATCTGGTCGCTCTTGCCCCACGTGGAGATCGCGAGACGGCCGTCGGGGAAGAAGTCCATGCCCGTGACCTGCGGCTCGAAGCCGGACGGGCGCAGGTTGGTGAGGTTGTAGCCGGGGTTGACGCCGGTCAGCGGGAGGCCGTCGCCGGGTGAGTCGCCGGTGGCCTCGCACTCCTTGCGACCGGGCGCGGTGACGCGCACGACGCCGGCGTCGGTGCTGAGCACCGAGTTGGGGACGGTGACGAAGCCCGAGGTGCCGGGCGGCTGCCACTGGAGGGTCAGCTGCTGGCCGCCGGTGGCCTCGAAGAAGTCGATGCGCAGCGCGTGGGGGCCGGTGGTGAGGGCGATCGCGCCGTCCTTGGACGAGACGCCGTGCAGCCCGTCGTGGTCGATGACGAGCTGGTCGTCGATGAGCAGGCGCGAGCCGTCGTCGCTGGAGAGCCGGAACGTGTAGGTGCCGGCGGTGGAGATGTTCACGTAGCCGAGGGCCTGCGCGGCGAAGTTGTCCTCGATGCCGAACTGGGTGGCGCTGTTCCAGTCCACTGTGGACATAAGTTTGTCCACATTTGGCGTTTGTCCGGGCTTGAGGGTGCAGAGCTTACTGAGGCTCTGCTGGAGGTCGAAGACACGCAGCGTGACGCCGGGCTCCTGGGGCGGGATCGCGGCTTTGGCGGGGGCCGGTGCGGTCGCGGCAACGGCCGCGAGCACGAGTGCGGTCGCCGTGAAGGCACGGCGATGCCAGCGGTTCATGGGCATGACTCCTGGCGGTGAAGGGGTGGTAGACCGTCGACTCCGCCGAAAAGTCACGGGCTGTGATGCCAGAGAGTAGGGATCGCATGGTATCGATGTCTACCCCCCTTTCGGATGTTCCAAGCAAAAGTTCTGGCGATCCATATAGAAGTTCGTGCCCGCGCGCTCTTTCTTTTCGCCCCTGGCCCGTCTAGCGTCCTGCACTACCAACCTCGTGACGGTGAGGTAGACGCCGACTACCCCACCGTCACGACGGGTTCCCCGTGCACCAGAAAGGGGGCCAGGGATGACAGCCGAAAAAACCGGGGTGTGGTTCCTCGGAGCCCGCGGATCGGTGGCCACCACCGCCACGGTCGGGGCGCTCGCCCTACGCGCCCGACTGATCGACCCCATCGGATGCGTCACCGAGCTACCACCGCTACGCAGTCCCGCACTACCCGGCTGGTCGGACCTGGTCCTCGGGGGCCATGACCTGGACACCACCCCGCTACCGAAGAAGGCCGACGCGCTCGCCGCCGCCGGGGTCCTGCCCGCCCGGGTGGCCACCGCCGTCGCCGACGAGCTGTCCGCGGTCGAGGAGGAACTGCGCCCGCTCCCCCACGCCGCGACGCAGTCGCAGCTCGTCGAGGCGATCGAGGCCGATCTGCGGTCGTTCCGTCAGCGTCATTCGGTCGAACGACTCGTAGTGGTCAACGTGGCCACCACCGAGCCCGTGCCGTCGTGGTTACCCGAGCACGACGACCCGTCCCGGCTGCTGCACGATCCGCTTCCGCCCAGCGCGCTGGCCGCCTACGCCGCGTTCCGGGCGGGAGCGTCCTATGTGGACTTCACCCCCTCGACCGGCGCCCGCCTGCCCGCGCTCGACGCCCTGGCACACCGCGTCGGGGTGCCGTACGCCGGCCACGACGGCAAGACCGGCGAGACCCTGGTCAAGTCGGTGCTGGCGCCGATGTTCGCCCTGCGGGCGCTGCGCGTGCACTCCTGGTCCGGGCTCAACCTGCTCGGCGGCGGCGACGGCGCCAACCTCGCCGACCCGGGTGCCAACGCCGCCAAGGTGGCCAGCAAACAGCGCGTGCTGCAGGACTCGCTCGGCTACGCGCCGCAGGGCACCAGCCGCATCGACTACGTGCCCGAACTGGGCGACTTCAAGACGGCGTGGGACCTCATCTCGTTCAGCGGCTTCATGGGAACGGCGATGCGGATGGAGTTCACCTGGCACGGGTGCGACTCGGCGCTGGCCGCCCCGCTGGTGCTCGACCTGGCGCGGATCACCGCCGCCGCGCACCGGGCCGGGCGGGTCGGCCCGCTGCCGGAGCTGGGCTTCTTCTTCAAGGACCCGCTCGGCGACGGCCCTTCCGACCTCTCCTCGCAGTGGGACCGGCTCGTGACTTTTGTAGGAACGTTGTGAACGCTCTCTTCGAGTTGGTGCGGGCGCCCGCCGCACTGTCGGTGCCCGGTGACGTGATCGCCGGCGCGGTCGCCGCGGGAGTTCCCGTACGGCACGCCGTCGGGCTCTCCGCCGCGTCGGTCTGCCTCTACTGGGCCGGCATGGCCGCCAACGACTGGGCCGACCGCCACGTCGACGCCGTCGAACGCCCGCACCGGCCGATCCCCTCCGGGCGGGTGTCGCCGGAGGCCGCGTTCGGCGTCGCCGCCGGGCTCACGGCCGCCGGTGTGGCCCTCGCCGGGGCCGCCGGCGGCAAGCGCGCCCTCGCCGTGGCCGTGCCGCTCGCCGCCACCGTCTGGACCTACGACCTCGCCGCGAAGAACGGTCCCGCCGGCCCCCTGGCGATGGCCACCTGCCGCGCGCTCGACGTGCTCCTGGGCGCCAGCACGGGACGGCCGGCGCGCGCCCTGCCCGCGGCGCTCACCGTCGGCGTGCACACCTACACCGTCACCGCCCTGTCCCGGCACGAGGTCGCCGCGCCGCTGCCGCCGCCCACGCGCGAACGCGCCGTCCGCGACGTCGCGCGCCGTACCCGCGCCACGACGGGGATCGTGGCGGGCACGGTCGCCGCCGGAGCCCTGGCCGCCGCGGCGACCCGCGCGCTCACCTCCCCCGCCCCGGCACGTGCGAAGAGCCCGCGGAGGCGTTCGCTGAGCGGTCTGGCCCGCTCCGTCCTCGGTGGACGGTCGCCGGTCGGGACGGTCGCGGTGGCCGCCGCGCTGGCCGCCGGCTACGCGGTCCGCTACGGCAAGGCGCAGCAGCGCGTGCTCGCCGACCCGCAGGCGCCCCGGGTGCGTTCGGCCGTGGGCGCCGGCATCACCTCCCTGCCGGCCCTGCAGGGAGCACTGACCGCCCGCGCCGGTGCGCCACTGGCCGGCCTCGCCGTCGCGCTCGCCGCCCCGGCGGGCCGGATCCTCGCCCGGCTCGTCTCCCCCACCTGAGGAGGTTCCCCCGATGCTGCGCTACGGCTACGGCACCAACGGTTTCGCCAACCACCGCCTGCCCGACGCGCTCCGGGTCATCGCCGACCTCGGCTACTCCGGCGTGGCGCTCACGCTCGACCACGACCACCTGGACCCGTTCGCCCCGGGACTGGCGCGGGAGGTGGCGCAGACGGGCGACCTGCTGCGCGAGACCGGACTGGCCGTCGTCATCGAGACCGGCGCCCGCTACCTGCTGGACCCGTGGCGCAAGCACGCGCCGACGTTCCTGCACGAGGAACGGGCGCGCCGGGTGGACTTCCTGCGCCGGGCCGTCGCGATCGGCGCCGACCTCGGGGCCGAGGCGGTCTCCTGCTGGGCCGGCGTGCGGCCGCCCGACGTGCCGCCCGAGACGGCGTGGCCGCGCCTGATCGACGGCCTCGCCGAGGTGCTGGCCGCCGCGGAGCGGGTGGGCGTGCCGATCGGGTTCGAGCCGGAGCCGGGCATGCTCGTCGCCGACGTGGCCGACTGGCACCGGCTGCGCGCCGCACTCGGCGAACCGCCGGGGCTCGGCCTCACCCTCGACATCGGGCACTGCCGCTGCCTCGAGCCCCTGGACGTCCCACAGGTGGTGGCCGCCGTCGCGCCTTACCTGGTCAACGTGCAGATCGACGACATGCGCCGGCACGTGCACGAACATCTGGAGTTCGGCGACGGCGAGATCGACTTCCCGCCGGTGCTGGCCGCCCTGGCCGACGGCGGCTACCGCGGCCTGGTGGCGGTCGAACTCCCCCGCCACTCGCATGCCGCCCCGGACGTCGCCCGCCGGTCGCTGGAGTTCCTGAAGGCGGCCGAGGCGCGGGTGGAGATCGCCGCATGACCCCCGACGACCTGCGGGCGGGACTGCTCGGGCATCCGAAGTGGGACTGGCTGGTGGCCGCCGAGGCGCACGTGCGGGCCGACCCCGACGCCGTCGCGACGCTGTTCGCCCGCGCCGAACGCACCCTCGGCCGCGACCCGCTACCCGGCCGTCCACAGTGGACCAGCGGCCGGGCCGGACGCGCACTGCTGCTCGTGGCCCTCGCCCGCACGCCCGACCGGGTCGACCGCATCACCACCGTGTACACCCAGGGCGACACCGCCGAACGGATCGCCGTCCTGCAGGCGCTGCCCATGCTGCCGATCGGCGCGGCGGCGGCCCCGCTGCTGCACGACGCCCTGCGCACGAACGACGCCCGCCTGGTCGCCGCCGCACTCGGCCCGTACGCCGCGCACCTGGACCAGCCGTCCTGGCGGCAGGGCGTCGTCAAATGCGTGTTCATGGGCATCCCGTTGGACGCGGTCGACCGCCTCGACGAGCGGGCTGACGCGGGGCTCGCCGCGATGCTCGCGGCCCTGGCGGAGGAACGCACCGCCGCCGGCCGTGCCGTCCCGGACGACGCGCTCGCCCTGCTGCACCGGCTCACCGAGAGCGCTTCCTGAGAGCAGCAAGGAGCGCAGCTTGCGAGCACCGCCGTCGCGAACAACCGCCACAGAGGAGGCGACTGCCATGCGCGTCTTCGACCCGCACATCCACATGACCTCACGCACCACCGACGACTACCGCAACATGGCCGCCGCCGGCGTGCGCGCCGTGCTCGAACCGGCGTTCTGGCTCGGGCAGCCGCGCACCAACCCCGGCTCGTTCGCCGACTACTTCGACTCGCTCATCGGCTGGGAGCCGTACCGGGCCGCGCAGTTCGGGATCAGGCACCACTCCGCCATCTCGCTGAACCCGAAGGAGGCCAACGACCCGCGCTGCCGCGCCGTGCTGGACCTCATCCCGCGCTACCTCGACAAGGACGGCGTCGTGGCGGTCGGCGAGATCGGCTACGACTCGATGACCCCGGTCGAGGACACCGTGTTCGCCGCACAGCTGGCCCTGGCGCGCAGCTACGGCCTGCCCGCACTGGTGCACACGCCGCACCGGGACAAGGCCGTCGGCACGAAGCGCACGCTCGACGTGGTCGCCGAGTCCGGCATCGACCCCGGCTGGGTGCTCGTCGACCACCTCAACGAGGTGACCGTGCGACAGGTGCGCGACTCCGGCTGCTGGACGGGGTTCTCCATCTATCCGGAGACGAAGATGTCGCCGGATCGCATGGTGGCCATCCTCAAGGAGTACGGCCCCGAACGGGTGCTGGTGAACTCGGCCGCCGACTGGGGACACTCCGACCCGCTGCTGACCGTCGTCACCGGCAACGCCATGCTGGCGGCCGGGTTCAGCGAGGACGACGTGGACCTGGTGCTGTGGCGCAATCCCGTGGAGTTCTACGGGCAGTCGGGGAAGCTGGACCTCTCCGACGTGCCGAAGCCGGAGGGCACCTTCGCCGGGAGTTCGATCGCGCGGGGCGGCAGCTGATGCGGCTGCGCCATCGCGACGGGACCTTGGTGCACCTGTCCTACTGCACCAACGTGCACGCCGCCGAGGATCTGGAGGGCATCCTCGCGCAGCTGGACACGTTCGCCGTCCCGGTGCGCGAACGCCTGAACGCCGACGTGCTCGGCCTGGGCCTGTGGCTCGCCGCGCCGGTCGCCGGACACCTGGCCCGCGACGCCGCCGCCCGGCACGTCCTGCGCCGGGCGCTGACCGAGCGGGGGCTGGAGGTCGTCACGCTGAACGGCTTCCCGTACGCGGCGTTCCAGAGCCCGGTCGTCAAGTACGACGTGTACCGGCCGGACTGGACGGACCGGCGGCGCCTGTCGTACACCCTCGACCTGGCCCGGGTGCTGGTGAGCCTCCTCCCGGACGACGCGGCGCACGGCTCGATCTCCACGCTCCCGCTCGCCTGGCGCACCCCGTGGACCGTGCAGCGCGCCGACGCGGCCCGGCGCAACCTCGACGCCCTCGCCACCGAACTGGCCCGACTGGAGCGCCCCGTGCGCGTAGCGCTGGAGCCGGAGCCGGGCTGCGTCGTCGAGACGACCACGCAGGCGGCGGCGCTGCTGTCCGGCGTGGACACCGAACGGGTCGGCGTCTGCGTGGACCTGGCGCACCTGGCCGTGGCGTGGGAGCAGCCCGTCGACGCGTTGGCCCGACTGGCGAACGCCGGCCTGCCGATCGTGAAGACCCAGGTCTCGGCCGCCCTGGAGAGCGCCGACCCGCACGCCGACGCCGAGGCGCTGGGCCGCTACGTCGAACCGCGGTTCCTGCACCAGACGCGCGGCCGCGCGGGACTGTCGACCGACGACCTGGACGAGGCGTTCGAGGCGCTGGAGACCGGGAGCGCGCCGCAGCCGTGGCGGGTGCACTACCACGTGCCGCTGCACGCCGAACCGGAGCCGCCCTTGAGGTCCACTGTGGACTTCCTCGGAACCGCGCTGGAAGCGTTGCTCAGCGACAGGGCTCGATGTGACCATCTCGACGTCGAGACCTACACCTGGCACGTGCTGCCCGAGGGCCACCGCCCCGACACCGACGCGCGCCTGGCCGAGGGGATCGCCGCCGAGTTGGCCTACGCCCGGGAAGCCCTCAAAGCGATCGGGCTCAAGGAGGAATGACCGTGAGCGCCGTGAAACCTGTCGTCGTGCTGGACGTCGTCGGCCTGACCCCGCGTCTCCTGGCGCACATGCCGCGCCTGCGGGCGGTGGCGGACAAGGGGTTCCAGGCGCCGCTCGGCACCGTGCTGCCCGCCGTGACCTGTTCGGCGCAGTCGACGTTCCTGACCGGCGCGCTGCCGACCGAGCACGGCATCGTCGGCAACGGCTGGTACTTCCGGGACCTCGGTGAGGTGTTCCTGTGGCGCCAGCACAACGGCCTCGTCGGCGGGGAGAAGCTGTGGCACGCCGCCCGCAAGCGGCAGCCCGGGTTCACCGTGTCGAACGTGTGCTGGTGGTACGCGATGGGCGCCGACGTCAACTTCACCGTGACGCCGCGCCCGGTGTACCACGCGGACGGGCGCAAGGATCCCGACTGCTACACGGATCCGCCGTCGCTGCACGACGAACTGGAGGCGAAGTTCGGCACGTTCCCGCTCTTCTCCTACTGGGGCGCGGGCGCGGGCATCGCCTCGTCGGAGTGGATCGTCGCCGCCGCCAAGCACATCCTCGACACCCACCGCCCGGATCTCAACCTCGTCTACGTGCCGCACCTCGACTACGACCTGCAGCGCTACGGCCCGTCGGGTCCGGAGGCGATCGCCGCGGCCGTCGAACTCGACGCCGTCCTCGAGCCGCTGCTGGACACCGAGGCCGCCACGGTGGTCGTGCTGTCGGAGTACGGCATCACCGACGTGTCGCGGCCGGTGGACGTCAACCGGGCGCTGCGCGCCGAGGGGCTGCTGCGGGTGCACACCCAGGCCGGCATGGAGTACCTGGACCCGTGGACGTCGCGGGCGTTCGCGGTGGCGGATCACCAGGTGGCGCACGTGTACGTGCGCGACCCGGCCGACCTGCCGGCGGTCGAGAAGATCTGCGGCGCGCTGCCGGGTGTGGCCGAGGTGCTCGGCGAGGAGGGCAAGCGGGAGCACGGGCTCGACCACGACCGCGCCGGCGACCTGGTGCTGGTGGCCGAGCCGGACTCCTGGTTCACGTACTACTACTGGTTGGACGACGCGCGCGCGCCGGACTTCGCGCGGCTCGTGGAGATCCACCGCAAGCCCGGCTACGACCCGGCGGAGCTCTTCTTCGACCCGGCCAACCCGGGCGCCGCGAAGGCCCGGGCCGGCAAGGCGTTGCTGCGCAAGAAGATGGGCATGCGCTACCTGATGAACGTGGTCGGCCTCGACGCGGGGGCGCGCGCGGTGAAGGGTTCGCACGGGCGCTTGCCGTCCACAGTGGACGACGCGCCGGTCTTCATCTGCTCGGACGCGGGCTACGCGCGGGAACGCATCGAGGCGACCGAGGTGCGCGACCTGCTGCTGGACATCTCACTCGATGCCCCAGAGGGTCAGTAGGCGTTCGACCTCCGCGTCGAGGTCGTCGGTCCAGGGCAGGAAGGGCTTGTGGATCCGCAGCGACACGAGGCCGTGCGCGGCGATCCACAGGTCCTGCCCGCGCACCGCCTCGCGGCCGGCGGCCTTCAGCAACGCGTCCATTCCCTCGATGACGCGGTCGGCGACGTCGCCGCGCACGTAGTCGTCCCCGAGCGCGTCGGCGCTCTCGAAGCGCAGCTGGTACAGCCCGGGATTCCTGATGCCCCAGTCGAGATAGGCACGCCCGATGCGGTGAAGACGTTCCCGCGGAAGAAGATGGGGGGCGTCGGCGCCGGAGACGGCGGCGGCGAACGAGTTGTCGATGCCCATCAGAAGTGCTTTGTTCAGCGCGCTTTGCGACGGGAAGTGCCGGTAGACGGCGGTGGCGGAGACGTCGCACGCCCGGGCGACCGAACGCAGCGACGGGATCGTGACCGGGCGCGGCGCGGTGGCGAGGTCGAGCGCGGCGGCCAGCAGCTTGTCGTAGAGACTCATGATGCGGCCCCCGCCACCGCGACGGCGGTGCGCACAAAGGCGGCGACGGCCGGGGAACGCGACTCGCGTGGCCACGCGACGACCATTGTGGACGGTGTCAGGTCGTGCACCGGCCGGTAGGCGATGCCGGGCCGGGGATGCCGGCGCACCACCGACTCCGGCGCGAACCACACCACCTCGCCCAGCTCGATGAGGTTGAGCAGCTGCGGCAGGTCGAAGAGCATGGCGCCCGCCGGCGGCGACGAGTTCCCCTCCTCGGCGGGCGAGCCGTACGGCAGCAGCCGGCCGGAGAGGTCCGCGAGATACAGGGAGTCCTTGTCCGCCAACGGATCCGTCGCCGCGACGGCGAGGAAGCGGGACTCGGTGTGCAGCGGCACGGTGTCGATCCCCCGGTCGTCGAAGGGTTGCCAGACGAGTGCCACGTCGGCGCGCCCGTCCCGCAGCGCCGGCGCCTGCTCGCCCCGGTTGCCCATCAGCAGCTCGACCGGAAGCGCCGCCTCCTCCCGCGCGAACGCGGCGAGGATCCCGGGCAGCAGCCCGGCGTCGTAGTCGGCCTTCAGCGCGAGCCGCAGCGCGGGACGCGGCCGGCCGGCGTTGCGGGCCCGGTGCTCGGCGGCGCTCACCGCGTCGAGGGCGGTGCGGGCGTCGCACAGCAGCGCCTCGCCGGCGGCGGTGAGGGCCACGTTGCGGGTGGTGCGTTCGAGGAGCGTGACGCCCAGCTGGCGCTCGAGGTCACGGATGGCGCGCGACAGCGGCGGCTGGGCCATGCCGAGGCGGTCGGCGGCCCGCCCGAAATGCAGTTCCTCGGCGACGGCCACGAAGTACCGCAGCTGCCGCACCTCCAGGTCACTCATATCCGCAGGGTATCAATCGGGATCGGATCGGTCCTTCAGAACGGTCCGGAGCGGGTCTTCACTGGAGGACATGATCGTTGTGACCACACCCACCGGCGACATCGGCGGCCAGGTGCTCGCCGGGCTGCTCGACCGGGGCGCGCCGGTGCGCGTCATCGCCCGCGACCCGTCGCGCGTACCGGACGGCGTCGACGTCGTCGCCGGCTCGCACGGGAATCCCGACGTGGTGGCGAAGGCGTTCGCCGGCGCGGACGCCGTCTTCTGGTTGGCGCCGCCGAACTTCGCCGCCACGAACGTCGTCGAGTCCTATGTGGACTTCTCCCGCGCGGCGGCGACCCTTGCGGCGCACGGCGGCCAGCGCGTCGTGGCCGTCTCCGCCCTCGGCCGGGGCACGCCGATGGCCGCGCGTGCCGGCATGGTGAGCGCCTCGCTGGCGATGGACGCGCTCTTCGCCGACGCCGGGGTCGCCTACCGTTCACTCGCCCTGCCGTCCTTCATGGACAACGTGAAACGCCAGGTCGTCCCGATCCGGGAGCACGGCGTCTACCGGGAGCCGTTCCCGGCGACCCACTCCGCGCCGACGGTCGCCACCCGCGACGTCGCCGCCACCGCCGTCGGGCTGCTCCTCGATTCCTCGTGGAACGGCGTCGGCGACGTGCCGCTGCTCGGCCCCGCCGACGTCACGTTCGAGGAGCGGGCGGAAGTCCTGTCGGAGGTGCTCGGCAAGCCGGTCCGCTTCGAACGGACCCCGGACGACGCCCACCGGGCCGTCCTGGTCTCCCGCGGCGCCTCGCCGGCGGTGGCCGACGCCATCATGGACATGGTGCGCGCCAAGCGCGAGGGCGGCCTGGACTTCGGCGTCACGCGCACGCCCGCTTCCGCCACGCCCACCACGTTCCGGCAGTGGTGCGAAGAGGTGCTCAGGCCCCTGGTGTCGCCCTAGCGGGTGACGTCGCGTTTGTTCAATCCGGCGGAGCGCGCCGCTCAATAGGCTGCGCTCCATGGATGACATCGCGCTTCTGTCGGGTGTGCTCGCCCGCACCGGCGACCTCATCGGCGGGGTCGCCACCGACCAGGCGAAACGACCGACGCCGTGCCCCGACTACGACGTCTCGACCCTGGTCGACCACATCGTCGGCTGGGTGCTCGCGTTCGAGGACGCGGCGCACGGGCGGCCGGTCAGCGGCGAGGCCGCACACTACCGGTGCGGCGCCGACCCGGCCGCCGAGTTCCGGGCCGCCGCCGACGGGGTGGTGTCCGGGTGGCAGAAGTACGGCACCGACCGGCAGGTCGCGTTCATCGGCTCCGAACTGCCGGGCGCGATGGTGTTCAACATGACGCTCATGGAGTACCTGGTGCACGGCTGGGACCTCGCCGTCGCGACCGGTCAGCCGGTGCCGTACACCGAGCAGGAGGCCGCCGAGACGCTGGCCCGCGCCGAGGCGACCGTGCCGGCGCAGTACCGCGGCGAGGGCATGCCGTTCGGCGAGATCGTTCCCGTCGACGCGCACGCCCCCGCCGTGGACCGACTGGTGGGCTTCCTCGGTAGGCGGCCTCAGTCCAGGTAAAACGTCGCGTCGGCCCGTCCGGCGGCGTCGCTGACCGCCTGCACGTACAGCAGCGACCCGGAGACGTGCCGCACGTAGCGGCCCGCGTAGTTCGCCGACTCCAGCGACACCCCGCTGCTGTCGGCGAGCCCGGCCCGCCGGTAGAACGACGCGTCGGCCCGGAACGCCGCCGAGCCGTCGCTCTTCTCCACCCACACCTCGAAGTTCCTGTGCCGCAGGTAGTAGCCGGGGAAGTTGGTCGACTCCAGCGACACCGTGCCGCTGCCGGAGAGCCCGGTCACGACGCGGAACTGCGAGTCGGCCAGGTTGGTCACGTCGGCCTCGACGCGTGCCCGGTACTCCCAGTGCCGGACGAACCGGTCGGGATGGTTGGACGAGCGCAGCCGCACCGGCGAGATGCCGTCGGCCACCGGGATGCCGAAGTTCGGTGTGCCGTCGGCGTTCCAGTAGACCTTCTGCAGGCGGGTGCGCCGGTTCGGGTCGTTCAGCGGGTCGCCGGTGATGTTCTGGTAGCTGCGGTCGTGGTAGACGAGGATGTCGCTCTGCCCGTCCTCGGAGACCGTGAACGAGTTGTGCCCCGGCCCGTACTGGCTCGTGGCCGCGTTGCTGGTGAAGACGGGGTTCTGGTGCTTCGTCCAGGACGCCGGGTTGAGCAGGTCCGCGCTCGCCGACGCGCTCAGCAGGCCCAGGCAGTAGTTGGCGTCCGTGGCGCTGGCCGAGTACGTCAGCCAGACGCGGTTGTTGCGCACGATGACGGCCGGGCCCTCGTTCACCCTGTAGCCGCGGGTCTCCCAGGCGAGCGTGGGCACGCTCAGGCGCACCGGGGTGCCGGTGATCTGCCACGGGTTCGACCCCATGCGGGCGATGTACAGGTTGGAGTTGGTGGAGATGCCCGGCTCCGACTGCGCCCACACGAGATAGCGCACTCCATTGTGGACGAACGTCGAGGCGTCCAGCGAGAACGTGTCCCAGGCGGTGCCGATCCGGCCGCGTTCGGTCCAGGTGCCGGTGAGCGGGTTGGCGCTGCTGCTCTCCAGCACCCACATCCGGATGCGCCACACGTCGTCGGAACGGCCGGCGGCGAAGTAGATGTACCACTTGCCGTTGATGAAGTGGATCTCCGGTGCCCAGATGTGCGCGGCCATGTCGCCGCTGGAGTGCTTGCGCCACACGGTCGTCTCCGCGGCGCTCGCCAGCCCCTGCAGCGTGGTGGCGCGGCGCAGCACGATGCGGTCGTACTCGGGCACCGTGGCCGTGTAGTAGTAATAGCCGTCGGTGTGCTTGAAGATGTGCGGGTCCGCCCGCTGCGCGATCAGCGGGTTGGTGAACGTGACGGCCGGCGACGCGACGGCCGGTGTCCCCACGAGGACCAGGCCGACGGCGAGCAGGGCCGCGAGGAGGCGTCTCATCACGCCGCCCACGGGTTGATCGGGGCGAACGACGCGTCCGCGCGGTACGTGGCGTTGTCCGCGAACGGATCGATGCGCAGCTCGTAGTTGTAGTGCCGCACGTAGTTGCCCGGATAGTTGTAGGACTCCAGCGACACGTTACCGCTCCCGCTCAGGCCCGGCTTCGCGCAGAACGTCGCGTCGGAGCGGAAGGTCGCCGTGCCGTCGTTCGCGTCGAGCCTGATCCGCCGGTCGTAGTGGCGCAGGTATCCGGAGACGTTCACCGCCTGGAACGAGTAGCAGTTGGCGTCGGCGAGCCCCGGCACGACGGTGAACGTGGCGTCCTGTCGGGTGGTGGCGTCGCTGCCGGCGCTCACCGGCTCCACGTAGCCGAGGTTGTTGCGGTGGCGGATCGAGCGGTCGGTGGCGTTCGCGGAACGGAACGAGCGGCGCGCGCTCGTCGGCAGCGTCACCCCGCCGGAGACCGTCTCCTTCAGCACCGTGAAGTGCCGCGCGAAGCCGGACAGCCCGGGCAGCGCGGTCCGCGCCGTCCAGGTGGTGAACCCGTCGTAGCTGTCCGAGTAGTAGTACGCGCCCGAGGTGTAGGCGTCGAAGTAGATGCGCCAGCCGCCGTTGTCCAGCTGCACCAGGGACTGGCCCTCGTTCGGCCCGCCCCAGCCGGCCCAGTTGCCCGTGCGCCGGAACGTGTACGGGCCGGTCAGGCTGGACGCCGTGGCGTACTCGATGTACTTCGTCGTCTCGTTCTTGGTGAACGCGTGATACGTCGAGCCCTGCTTCACGATGAACGTGTCGATGTAGTTCGGCTGGATGCCGCTGAGCACGGTCGGGCTGCTGAACGCCGACAGCGCGCTGTTCGTGGCGGTGATGCGGTAGGGCCGGAAGCCGCCGGTGTTGCCGAACTGCAGCGAGAACACGATGTTGACACTGCCGTCGGTGTCCTTGAACCACTCCGGCGCCCACGTCTGGCTGATGTTGCTCAACCCGATGGTCACGTTGCGCACGAACGTCCAGTTGAGCCGGTCGGTGCTGCGCGCGAAGCCGATCGTGTCGCCGTTCCAGTTGGTGGTGTAGACGATCCAGTAGTAGCCGTCGGTGTGCTTCATGATGCTGGGGTCGCGGATGAGCCCGCTCGGCGGCGTGAACGCCGGACCCCGCAGCAGCCGGTAGCCGGTGGCGTCATTGGCTTCGTAGACGTACATGTTCGACTCGCTGCTGTTGGTGAACGCGGTCATCGTGTACCGCGAGATCTGCCCGGGGGGCGGGGCGGCCGCGCTCGCCGGCGCGCTGACGAGGGTCGCGAGCAGGACCGCGACCGCGAGGAGGTGTCGCACGTGAATTCTCCTTAGACGGGGGTGAGAGTCCACTGCTGGCAGGCGTTGTTGAGCCAGGACCACTGCCGCACGTCGGTGCCGTCGGTGATGACGGTGCGGAAGCGCGCCCTTCTACGACTTGATCGGATTGGTGTGGCCGGTGGCCGCCTCCGCGGGGCGGGCCACGACGACCCGGCTCGCGAGCAGCAGCAGGACGGGGTGAGCACGGCGACGAGGCGCCTGCGGACCATGACGCAACCTCCTGGCGGGGAAGGATTGTTAGCGTTCACATTCCGAGCGACAGTTTCGGATCTTCCGGCCGAGACGGGGGTGCCCGATTGTTAACGCGCACATCGACAGTCGTCAAGCCCCCGTGAATGACCTTTCAGCCGATCAACCTACTTGATCACTAGGTTATGGTGGCGGCATGCGCTCCCCTCGGCTCGGCTACACACTGCTGCTCGTCGTCGCGCTCGCCGCATGCGCACCGGCGGACGAACCCGACCCCCAGGCCTCCGGCGCCGGCTGCGCACCCGGCGGCCTCAAGACGCTCACGGCCGGCAAGCTGACGTTCGGCACCGACGATCCGGTGTATCCGCCCTGGTTCGTGGAGAACAAGCCGGACAACGGCCAGGGCTTCGAGGGCGCCGTCGCGCTCGCCGTCGCCACGAAGCTCGGCTACACCAAGGAGAACGTCGTCTGGGTGCGGGTGCCGTTCAACACCGCCATCGCGCCGGGCGCCAAGACGTACGACATCGACATCAACGAGTTCTCCATCACCGACGAACGCAAGCAGGCGGTCGACTTCTCCGCGCCCTACTACGACGTGACGCAGGCGGTGGTCGCCCTGAAATCCTCACGCGTCGCCGGCGCGAAGAGCATCGCCGACCTGCGCGGCGCGAAGCTCGGCGCCCAGGTCGGCACGACCAGCCTCAAAGCGATCAACGAATCGGTGCAGCCGACGGCCGCACCCCAGGTCTACAACAACAACGACGACGCCAAGCAGGCACTGCAGAACGGCTCCATCGACGGGCTCGTGGTGGACCTGCCCACGGCGTTCTACATCACCTCGGCGGAACTCGACAACGGCCTGATCGTCGGGCAGCTGCCGCAACCGTCGGGGACGCCGGAGCAGTTCGGTCTGGTGCTGGACAAGGGATCCGCGCTGACCGCGTGCGTCTCCCAGGCGGTCATCGCGCTCAGGGGCGACGGCACGCTCGCCGGCCTGGAGAAGCAGTGGCTCGCCGGGGTCAGCGGCGCGCCCGTGCTCTCGTGAGCCTCACCCCCGGACCCGACGGGTACACGCCGAGCGCGCGGCAGCGCGAGCGGATCGCCTACCGGCGGCGGCAGAGCGTGCGGTCCGTGGCGATCGCCGCCGTCTCGACGCTCGTGCTCGGCGTGGCGCTGATGCTCGGCGTCACCGGTTCGCCCGGCTGGCAACGGGTGCGGGAGAGCTTCCTCGACGCCTCCGTCGCCCGCGCGGCGCTGCCGAGTGTCCTCAGTGGACTGTGGCTGAACCTGCGGCTGCTCGTGTTCTGCGCCGTCGGCGCGCTGGCGCTCGGGCTCGGCATCGCGCTGCTGCGCACGTTGCGGCCGGCGGTGTTCTTCCCGCTGCGGGCGCTGGCCACCTCGTACACGTACGTCTTCCGGGGTGCGCCGCTCATCATCGTGCTGTACGTGATGACGTTCGGGGTGCCGGGGCTGCGCCTGTCGGGAACGCCGTCCGTGCTGGTGCTCGGCGGCATCGCGCTCGTCCTCGTCTACGGCGCCTATCTCGCCGAGGTGTTCCGCGCCGGGATCGAGTCGGTGCACCCGTCGCAGTGGGCGGCGGCGCGTTCGCTCGGCCTCACGTACCGGCAGACGCTGCGCCACGTGGTGCTGCCGCAGGCCGTTCGGCGGGTCGCGCCGCCGATGCTCAACGACCTCGTGGCGATGCAGAAGGACGTCGGGCTCATCTCGCTCGCCGGGCCGGTCGACGCGATCCGCGCCGCGCAGATCGTCACCGCCGAGACCTACGACTTCACGCCGTACATCGTGGCCGGTGTGCTCTTCGTGCTGCTGGCCGTCCCGCTGGTCGCGATCACCGACCGGATCACCGTGCGCGCCGCGCGCCGGCAAGGAGCCGTATGACCCCCGTTCTGGCGTGCGACTCCGTGCGCAAGGTCTTCCATGGGAACGTCGTGCTGGACGACGTGTCGCTCACCGTCGACGAGGGCGAGGCGGTGGTGCTGATCGGCGCCTCCGGCTCCGGCAAGTCCACGCTGCTGCGCTGCGTCAACCTCCTGGAGACGGTCGACGACGGCACCATCCACCTCGACGGCCGGGACATCACCGACCCGCGGGTGAACGCCGACGAGGTGCGCCGGAACATCGGCGTCGTCTTCCAGTCCTACAACCTGTTCCCGCACCTGACCGTGCTCGACAACATCACGCTGGCGCTGCGCCGGGTGCACAAGCGGCGGCGCCGCGACGCCGAACAGCACGCCCGCCGGGTTCTCGACCAGGTCGGCCTCGCCGACCGGGCGGGCGCCTACCCGGACCGGCTCTCCGGCGGGCAGCAGCAGCGGGTCGCGATCGCCCGCGCGCTGGCGAGCTACCCCCGGCTGCTGCTGCTCGACGAGGTGACCTCGGCCCTCGACCCGGAACTCGTCGGCGAGGTGCTCGCGCTCGTCCACGAACTGAAGGGCATGGGCATCACGATGGTGATCGCCACGCACGAGATGGGCTTCGCCCGCGAGGTCGCCGACCGGGTCTGCTTCCTCGACGCGGGCCGGATCCTGGAGTCCGGCCCGCCCGCCGAGCTGTTCGACGCGCCGCGCGAGGAACGCACGCGCCGCTTCCTGGCCCGCGTCAGCGCGCGGGGCTGAGCAGTTCCTCGAAGCCGACGTTGCGGTAGAACTCCCGCCGGACCCGATCCCCGATGCGGAACACCTCCTCGGCGCCGTCCTGCGCGGGGTCGACGTAGACCCGGAACGGGCGGCTCCCCTTCGGCAGCCCGACCAGGCGCACGATCTGCCGGGCGACCTCCTGCGGGTCGGCGTCCTCGGGCGACAGCGCGGCCTGCCGGGCGAGCAGCGTGTCCATCATGCCCGGGGTCGCCGTCTCGTACGCGTCGCGGGTCGCCTCGTCGTCGGGGTGCCCGGCGTGCGCGTAGTGATTGGTGCCGGTGGTGAACGACCCCGGGACGACGATGCACGAGTCGATCCCGAACGGCGCCACCTCGGCGGCGTAGCTGACCGCGAGCGCGTCCATCGCCGCCTTCGCCGCGAAGTACGGCCCCAGGTAGGGCGGCGTTCCGCCGCGCGAGCTGCTCGACCCGACCCACACCAGCAGCCCGTCGCGCTGGGCGCGCAGGTGCGGCAGCGCCGCCCGGTTGACCCGTTGCGTGGAGAGCACGTTGGTGTCGTAGACCGACGCGAGCTGCCCCACGGTGAACGACTCCACGGGGCCCAGCGTCATGTGGCCCGCGTTGTGCACGACGACGTCCAGCCGCCCCGCCTCGTCGACGATCCGCGCGATCGCACCGTCTACAGAGGACTGTTGCGACACGTCCAGCTCCACGGTGCGCGCCGTGTCGGCGTACTCCTCGAACTCCTTGGCGGCCGCGGCGTTGCGTCCGTCGGTCTCGCGCATCCCCGCGTACACGGCGTGCCCGGCGTCGGCGAGCGCCCGCGCCGTCATCGCACCGAACCCGCTCGACGCCCCGGTGACCACGATAATTTTTCTCACGCCACACCGCCGTTGCTGTAGATGACCTGGCCGTTGATCCAGCGCGCCGGCCCGGCGAGGAACGCCACGGTCTCGGCGACGTCCGCCGGCTGCCCCAGCCGCTCCAGCGGCGGCGCCTTCGCCGCCTGCGCGACCGTCTCCTCGTCCTTGCCCTGCAGGTACAGCGGCGTCGCCGTCGGGCCGGGCGCCACCGCGTTGACGGTGACGTCGCGCCCGCGCAGTTCCTTGGCGAGGATGAGCGTCATCGCCTCGACCGCGCCCTTGGTGGCGGCGTACGCGGCGTACGTCGGCGGGGCCAGCCGCACGACCGAGGTGGAGAAGTTGACGAGTGCGCCGCCGGGGCGCAGCCGCCGCACGGCCTGCTGGCTGACCAGGAACGTGCCGCGCACGTTCGTGCGGTGCATGCGGTCGAAGTCGTCGACGTCGAACTCGGCGAGCGGCTTCAGGATCATGATGCCGGCGGTGTTCACCACCACGTCGACGCCGCCGAACTGGCGTTCCGTCTCGGTGAACAGGGTCTCGACCTGCTGGGCGTCGGCGACGTCGGCCTGTGCCGCGAACGCCGAACCGCCCTGGTCCGTGATGGCCTTGACGACCTCGTCGGCGCGGGCGGCGTTGCCGGCGTAGTGCACCGTCACGCTCATGCCGTCCGCCGCGAGACGTTCGGCCACCGCGCGTCCGATCCCACCGGAGCCACCGGTGACGATGGCGACGCGTGTGTCGGGCATGTCCTACCTCCTTCAAGATCTACTGGAGGCGTAGGTACCCGCGCGCCGGACGGGTCATGTCCCCGGTATTGCGCGATCCGCGCGGCGCATTGCGCTCGGCGTCATCCCGTACTCCTTGCGGAACGCCGCCGCGAACTGGCCGGCGCTGCGGTAGCCGCACTCCCCCGCGACGCGGGCGACGTCGAGACCGGTGGTGCGCAACAGTTCCGCGCCGGTGCGCAGGCGCATCCGCCGCAGGTAACGGTACGGCGTGAGCCCCGTCGTCGCCGCGAACACCCGGATGAAGTGGAACTTGCTGACGTTCGCCACGGCGGCGAGTTCGTCGATCGACACGTCGCCGGACAGATGCGCCCGCATGTACTCGTCGATCCGGGCCACCTCGTGCCGGCCGAGCGTGGCGGTCGCCGCCCCGGCTTCCGGGGGTGGTCGCAGGGCCAGATGCGCCACCAGTGCCCGCGCGACCGAGTCGGCGTAGAGCGCCGGGGCCGATCCGTCCAGCGCCCGCGCCATCGCCCACGCCCCCGCGGTGACGAACTCGTCGTGCACCGTCAGCGCGTCCGGAAAGACCGGTCGCTCCACAGTGGACGGATCGAGGCGCAGATGCACCGACCGCATCGGTGCCGCCCCGCCGGAACGCCACCGCAGCACACTCTCGTTGCCGGGAGCCGTCGCGCCCACCGAGCCCGCCCGGTACGCCGCGCCGCGCCAGGTGTTCCCGTGCCGGCTCTCGATGCGGTACCGGCCGGCGGTCACGAGCACCAGCAGCAGCCGCCGGTCCGGCCCGGTCCGGAACGCCTCCGCCGCCGGCGGGTCCGCGTAGGAGGACGCGTCGACGGTGCGCCACCCGAGTCCGGCGCTGTCGGCGAGCAACCGCGACGGCAGTCCCTCCATCCGCCGACCGTACCGCCTAGGCGGTCATGCCCGACCCGTGCCGGTCAGAACTGCAGGTGCGTCACCAGTGCTGCACGATGTTCCGCCGCCCGTCGCACGTATCGGCCCGCAGCTTCGGTGATGCCGGCCCGTTCCTCCGCGGTCAGCGACCGGACGACCCGGCCGGGCGCGCCGAGCACGAGGGAGCCGGGCGGCACCTCGGTCCCCTCGACGATCAGCGCGCCGGCACCGACGACGGAACCGGCACCGATCCGGGCGTGGTTCATCACCACCGACCCCATCCCGATGAGCACGTCGTCCGCCACGACGGCGCCGTGCAGGACGACCCGGTGCCCGACCGTCACGCGGGCACCGACGACCAGCGGGGCGCCCGGGTCGGCGTGCAGCACGCTGCCGTCCTGGATGTTGGTCTCCGCCCCGACGGTGATCGGCGCGGTGTCCCCCCGGACGACGGTCGCGTACCAGATCCCGGCCCGCGCGCCGATCGTCACGTCGCCGACGACAACGGCACCCGGCGCGACGAACGCCGCCGGATCGATCTTCGGGCGGCGATCGCCGAGGCGCAGCAGCAGCGGGCCGTTCTCCACGTTCGAACCTCCGTCATATGCGATAGCAAATTCCTAAGCCATGCTTGACCGCGATGCTATAGCAAAACTAGCGTGGCGCTCACGGCCGTGCCCCTCGCGGAACGCACCTTCCGGGAAAGGACGATCCCATGAGCGCCGCTCAGTACAACCTGGCGACCCTGCTGGAACACTCCGCCGAGGAGTTCCCCGAACGCGACGCCGTCGTCATGCCGCGGCCGGACGGACAGCGCACCCGGCTGGACTACCGGACGCTCGACGCGCACGCCGCCACGGTCGCCAACCTCCTGCGGAACCGCGGCATCGGCCGGGGCGACCGGGTGGCACTCAGCTGCCCCAACCTGCCGTACTTCACGATCGTCTACTTCGGCATCCTCAAGACGGGTGCGGCGGTCGTGCCGCTGAACGTTCTGCTCAAGGGCACGGAGATCGCGTACCACCTGCGCGACTCCGGCGCGAAGGCGTACTTCTGCTTCGAGGGCACGCCGGAGCTGCCGATGAGCGCCTACGGCCACGAGGGCTTCCGCGCGGCGCAGCGGTGCGAACAGTTCTTCGTCATCACCGCCGACCCCACGGCCGCGTCACCGATCGAGGGCGCCGAAACCCTGGCACAGGCGATGAACGGACAGCCGCCGGCGTTCGAGACGGTCGCGACCGACGAGGACGACACGGCGGTCGTGCTCTACACCTCGGGCACCACCGGGCAGCCCAAGGGTGCCGAACTGAGGCACCGCAACATGCGCGACAACGCGCTGACGAGCGGGACGCTGCTCGGCGCCGACCCGTCCGACCCCGACACGTACCTCTGCGTCCTGCCGCTGTTCCACTCGTTCGGGCAGACCGTGTGCCAGAACGGCGCGCTCGCCCACGGCGGGACCATCGTGATGCTTCCCCGCTTCGAGCCGCGTTCGGCCACGTACCTGATGCTCGACGAGAAGGTCACCTTCTTCGCCGGCGTTCCGACGATGTACTGGGCACTGCTCGGTGTGCTCGACGAACTGCTGCCCGAGCGCGCCGCCGACCTCGAGGCCCTCGTCCGGCGGCTGCGCATGGCGGTCTCCGGCGGTTCCGCGCTGCCCGTGGAGGTGCACCGCGAGTTCGAGCGCCGCGTCGGCGTCACCGTCCTCGAGGGCTACGGACTGTCGGAGACCTCGCCGATCGCGTCGTTCTCCCGGCGCGGCGAACCGGCGCGACCCGGCTCCATCGGCGTGCCGATTCCCGGCGTCGAGATGAAACTCGTGACGCCGCAGGGCAAGGAGATCGAGGGTCCCGACGAGGTCGGCGAGATCGCGATCCGCGGTCACAACGTCATGAAGGGCTACCTGGGACGCCCCGACGCGACGGCCGAGGTGCTCGACGCGGACGGCTGGTTCCGCACCGGTGATCTGGCCCGCCGCGACGCCGACGGCTGGTACTTCATCGTCGACCGCGCCAAGGAAATGATCATTCGCGGCGGCTTCAACGTCTACCCGCGGGAGGTCGAGGAGGCGTTGCAGGCCCATCCCGACGTGTCGCTGTGCGCGGTGATCGGCGTGGCGCACCGGACCCACGGCCAGGAGATCAAGGCGCACGTGATCCCGGTGGCCGGTGCGACGCTCACCGCCGAGGAGCTCATCGACTGGGCGCGCGAACGGATGGCGGCCTACAAGTACCCGCGCATCGTCGAACTCGTCGACTCCCTCCCGATGACCGCGACCGGAAAGATACTCAAGCGCCGACTCAGCTGAACGGCGACGATCCGCAGCACGGCGGACCGTCGCCGCAGGGCCTCTAGAGCTTCGACACCACCACGTTGTCGAACGCCGCCGCCGCGTCGAAGACCCGCACGCCCGTGGCGCCGGAGGTGTTCGACGTGTCCGTGACGCTGATCCGCAGGGTGTCGTTGACGTACACCCGGATCGCGGAACCGACGGCCTCGACCCGCAGCCGGTACGTCACCCCGGCGGTCACGGTCAGCGCCGCGGAACCGAGCTGGGTCCAGTTGTTCGCCGCCTTGCCGAGAATCACCCGGCCCTGCGTGGTGATTCCGGCGTAGTAGCCCCTGTACGCGTCGGTGCCGGTCGCCGGGCTCGTCGCGCGGAACACCACACCGGCGTCGCCGCGCCCGCTCGTGACGCTCACGTCGGCGTCGAGGCGCACGTTGCCGAAGTTGGTGTCCTGCAACGACTTCCCGCCGTAGGAGGCACCGGTGCGGTACTTCCCGCCGGAGGCCGACCAGGACCCGCCGAACGTGCGCCAGCCGACCGCGTTGTTGTCCTCGAAGTTGTCCTTCACGAGCATCGTCACCGGCTTGATGGTGCCGTCGGCGTTGAACGTCATCCGGTCGTAGGCGACCATCCGGTCGTTCGCCCCGTTGAGGCTCAACGGCCGCCGGTGGTAGACGATGTACCAGATGTCGGTGCCCGGCACGTTGATGACGGAGTTGTGCCCGGATCCCTTCGCCACGGCCGGATCCTGCGCCAGCACCCGCCCGATCCGCGTGAACGGCCCGGTCGGCGAGTCGCTGATCGCGTACGCCACCGCGTAGTTGGGGCCGGTCCAGCCGTCCTCCGACCACATGAAGTAGTACTTGCCGTTGCGTTTGAACATCTGCGAACCCTCGGTGTAGTTCGCCGGCGTGATCTCCTTGAACTGGCTGCCGTCGGCGAACGTGCCGAGGCTGGTCATGTCGGCGTTGAGCCGCACCACGTTGGCGTGGCCCCAGCCGCCGTAGTACATGTACGCCTGGCCGTCGTCGTCGATGAACACGTCCTGGTCGATCGGCTGGGCGCCGTTGACGAAGCGGCCGATGAGCGGCCTGCCGATCGCGTCCCGGTACGGGCCCTCGGGACGGTCCGCGACCGCCACGCCGATCCCGCCGAGCTGGCTGTCGGACTGGATGTCATTGGCGCCGAAGTACAGGTAGTACTTCCCGTTGCGGGCAACGGGTGCGGGCGCCCACAGCGCGCGGGTCGCCCACGAGATGTCGGCGGTCGTGAGGACGTTCGGGTGACGGGTCCAGTTCACCAGATCGGTGGAGGAGAAGGCGTCCAGGTAGGTCTGCTGGTCGTACGGTTTCGAGGATGTCGGGTAGACCCAGTAGGTGCCGTTGTAGATGACGGAATCGGGGTCGGCGTACCAACCGTCCACAATGGGGTTTCCGGCCTCGGCGGTGGGGAAGTCCGGCACGGCGGTCGTGGACGGGGGCGCTCCGGTGAGGACGGTCGCGGCGATGACGGCGGACACGAAGGCGTGGGCAACACCCATGTGCGGTCTCCTCCAACGGGTTTCCTTGCGGCGAAGTCCGACCGTATCGCAAAAGATCTATGAGCTTCAATCTTTCACGGGCTCGTGGTGGACCCGACCGTTGCCTCCCGGGCTGCACCGCTGGGCCCTTCGGGCCTACGCTGCCACGTTCGCGTGCGGTCGCGGCGCCTCCGGCGGCCGGATCCCCACCGGCGTCGCCGGTAGTGTCGGACCGTGGTGAAGGGTCTGCTGCTCGACTTCTACGGGACCGTGGTGGAGGACGACGACAGTGTCGTGGAGGCCGTTGCCGCACGGGTGGCCGCTTCCGCCGCCGCTTCCGTGACGGCCGTCGAGGTCGCCGACGCGTGGATGCGGCGGTACGCGGAGGTCGCCGAGGGGCCGCCGTTCCGGACGTTGCGGGTGAGCGTGGTGCGCAGCCTCGCCGACGTGATGCGCGACGTCGGCTGTGCGGGCGACGCGGCGGCGCTGCACGCGGAGCACCTCGCGAGGCGGGGCACGCTGCCGCTGCGGCCGGGCAGCCGGGCGTTCCTGGAACGGGTGACGGTGCCGGTGTGCGTGGTCTCCGACGCGGACCGGTCCGTCCTCGACGCGGCGATCGCGCGGCACGGGCTGGCGTTCGCGGCGGTGGTCGCCAGTGAGGACGTCGGCGCGTACAAGCCGGCGCGGGTCATGTTCGAACGGGCGTTGGGTCTGCTCGGGCTGCGGGCCGACGAGGTGGTACACGTCGGCGACTCGCTGCGCACCGACGTGGCCGGCGCGCGGGCCGCCGGGATCCGCGCGATCTGGGTCAACCGCCGCGGCGCGGCCGCCCCGCCCGGCGTGGAGCAGATCCCCGACCTCAGCGCCCTCGCGTGCCGACGGCGACGGCGTTGACCGTGACGATGACGGCGGTGCCCAGCCAGACGTTCGGCGCCGGGGTCTGGTGCAGGACCAGGAGACCCGCCAGAGCGGCGAGCACGGGGTGGACGCTCATCAGGACGCCGAAGAGGCGCTTCGGGACCCGACGCAGCATCACGACGTCCGCGGCGTACGGGACCGCCGAGCTGAGCACACCCGCCGCCACGGCGTAGAGGAGCGCGCTGCCGTTCGGGCGGCCGTGCAGCACCAGGAACACCGCCACGGGCACGTACAGCAGGGCGGAGACCGACGTGCCGACCGCCGGCGCCTGGAGGCCGGGCAGCCGCGCGCCGACGAGGCCGTTCAGGACGATGGAGGCGGCCCAGCAGCACGCCGCCGTCAACGCGAGGGCCACGCCGAGCAGGTCGCTGGACGGGCCGGGCAGCACGAGCACGTACACGCCGGCGCCGGCGGCCAGCGCGCAGCACAGGTCCCGGCGGGTACGCGAGCCGCCCAGCGCCACCGCGAGCGGGCCGAGGAACTCAAGCGTCACCGCGAGCGCCAGCCCGATGCGGTCGATCGCGGTGTACAGGGTGAGGTTCATCGTCGCGAAGACCAGCCCCAGCGCCAGCGTCGGCCACCACTGGCCCCAGGTGAAGCGGCGCACGTCCGGCCGCGCCACCGGCAACAGCACCGCCGCCGCGACGAACTGCCGCACCGCCACCACCCCGGCCGTCCCGATCGTCGGGAACGCCAGCGCGCCGAGCGCCGCACCGACCTGGTTGCTGGCGCCGCTGCCGAACAGCGTGGCCACGCCGGCCGCCAGAGACCCACCCTGCTTCATGCGTCGAGCATCCGGCCCGCGCCGCCCGGTCCGGAAATGCGCGCGCCGCGCTACTTATACGCTGGCCGCATGGATGTGGAGGTGCGGCACCTGCGGGCGCTCGTGGCGGTGGTCGACGCGGGAACGTTCACCGACGCGGCCGCCGCGCTGGGCGTCTCGCAGGCCGCCGTCTCCCGGGCCGTCGCGGCGCTCGAGAGCACGCTCGGCGCCCGCGTCCTGGAACGTTCGACCCGGCACGTGGCCCTCACCGGCACCGGGACCCGCGTGCTCACCCACGCCCGCCGCGTCCTGGACGAACTGGCGCACCTGCGCCGCACGGTCGAGGACGCCCGGGGCGAACTGCGCGTCGGCTACGCGTTCGCCGCGCTGGGAAAGCACACCCGCCGGCTGCAGAAGCGGTGGGCCGCCGCGCACCCCGGCACGCCGCTGGTCTTCACGCACGCCAACACGGAGACGGCCGGCCTGAGCGAGGGTACCGCCGACGTGGCCGTGCTCCGCAAACCGTTGCGCGACAGGCGTTTCGCGGTAGCGGCCGTCGGGACGGAGGCCCGCTACGCGGCCGTGGCGACGGACAGCGCGGTGGCGCGAAGGCGTTCCCTCAAAATAGCGGAACTGGCGCGGTATCCGATCGCGATCGACGAACGCGGCGGGTCGACCACGCCGGGGCTCTGGGAGGGCCCGATCCGGACCCGCGCCACCCACAGCGTCGACGAGTGGCTCACGCTCATCGCCGCCGGCCAGGCGGTCGGCGTGACGGCGGAGGCGACCGCGAACCAGAATCCGCGACCCGGCGTCGCCTACCGGGTGCTGCGCGACGCGCCGCGCATCGAGGTGAGCCTCGCGTGGTGGCGCGACGATCCGCCGCCGCACCTCGACGAGCTCATCGGCGTCGTGCGCGAGCTCTACGCGGCGCGGCGCTGACCGGGTCGCTGCACTATCCTTCCTGCGGGGTCCACGCGGTAACGGGAGGTCGCGCATGCGGGCGCTGGTCGTGCGGGGCGGTTGGGAGGGCCACGAGCCGGTCGCCTGCACCGAGCTGTTCCGGCCGTCGCTCACCGACGCCGGATACGAGGTGGAGGTCGCCGAGACCCTCGACGTCTACGACGACCGCGCGGCGCTCGAGCGCGCCGACCTCGTCGTCCAGTGCTGGACCCGCGGCTCGCTGACCGAGGCCCAGGAGGACAACCTGGTCGAACGGGTACGCGCCGGCGCCGGTTTCGCCGGCTGGCACGGCGGCGTGACCGCCACGGCCTACGAGTCGCGCAAGTATCACTACATGGTGGGCGGCCAGTTCCTCTGCCATCCCGGGGACTTCGTCGACTACGACGTGGACATCGTCGGCGAACACCCCGTGGTGGACGGCGTGTCGAGCTACCCGGTGCACACCGAGCAGTACTTCTGTCACGTGGATCCCGGAGTGACGGTGCTGGCGACGACGACGTTCGCGGGGCTGCACGGTGCGCCGGAGAACGCGGGCACCGTCATGCCGGTGGTGTGGCTGCGGGACTTCGGCGCCGGGCGGGTCTTCGTCTCGACACTCGGCCACGGGCCGGACGATCTGCGCGTGCCGCAGACCCGCACCGTCATCGAACGGGGCCTGCTCTGGGCCGGCCGGGCCGTCACGCGGTGACCGGGAGGTCCTCCGCGCGCACCGCGCCGCGCAGGGGCCGGCCGCGCAGCAGGCGTTCGACCTCGTCCGTGGCGAACTCCCCCAGCCGGCGCTGCTCGCGCCCCTGCGCACCGGCGAGGTGCGGGGTGATGAAGACGTTCGGCAGAAGGGTCAGCGGGTGGCCGGCGGGCAGCGGCTCGGGGTCGGTGACGTCGAGCACGGCGGACATCCGGTTCGCGGCACAGCGCCGGGTCAGCGCCTCGGTGTCCACAATGGACCCACGCGCCGTGTTGACCAGAACGGCCCCGTCGCGCATCAGTCCCAGCCGCCGCTCGTCCAGCAGGTGGCGGGTCTCGGGCAGTTCCGGGGCGTGGACGGTCAGCAGGTCGCTGCGCCGGCACAGGGTGTCCAGGTCGACCGGCTCGGCACCGAGCAGGCGCGCCTCGGCCGGCGCCACGTAGGGGTCGTACAGCAGCGCGGTGACGTCGAACGCGGCCAGCCGGGCCAGCACCAGCCGCCCGATCCGGGAGGCGCCGAGCACCCCGACCGTGCAGCCGGTCAGCCCGCCGGCCGCCGTGCCGCTCCAGCCGCGCGCCTCGCCGGCCCCGTACAGCCGCGCCCGCGTGAACGCCTGCTTGGCGGCGAGCACCAGCGCGGCGACGGTGTACTCGGCCACCGGAACGGCGTTGGCGTCGGCGGCGGAGGAGACGAGCAGCCCGCGCGCGAACACGGCCGGGTCGAGGTGGTTCTTCACCGTGCCGGCCGCGTGGATGACGGCCCGCAGGCGCGGGGCCATCGCCAGGACGCGCTCGTCGACGCGGGGACTGCCCCAGCCGGTCACCAGGATCTCGGCCCGCCCGAGCACGGCCTCCGCCCCCTCGAACGTGGTCAGGCACACCGCCGGGTCGAGGTCGACCAGCCGGGTGAGCCGGTCGCGCACGTCCGGCGGGAAGACGCTGTCCCGCGCCCAGGAAGCCATGGCGAAGGCGGCGACGGGGCGGGAGCCGGACGGTGCAGACGTGTCCACCACCGCCGTCACGATACCGACGGGGACGCGTCGCGTGCTACCGCGAGCCGCGTACGCTCGGTCGGTGGACGACGCCGCACTGCGCAGGGTCATCGAGGCACGACGTCGCCTGCGCGAGGACGGTCCACTGTGGACCCGCCCGCACGAGGACGACTTCGCGACCGTGACGCTGCCCGCCGCGGACTGCGACGGGCTGCGCGACCTGCTCGTGGCCGAACGCGCCCGCACCGTCGTGGAGATCGGCCTCGCCTACGGCAGTTCCGCGCTGGCCGTCGCCGAGGCCCTGTTGACCGTCGGCGGGCCGGGAATCCGTCATCTCATCGTGGATCCCTTTCAGGACAGCGCCTACCGCGACGTCGGCTGGAACGCCCTCCTCGACGCCGGCCTGGCGGCCACCACCGAACTCCGGCGCACCCCGTCGGCGCTCGCCCTGGCCCGGCTCGTCGAGGAGGGCCACACCGCCGACGCCGCGTTCGTCGACGGCAGCCACCGCTTCCACGAGGTGTTCGTGGACCTCTACTACCTCCGCAAGATCGTGCGGCCCGGCGGGCTGGTGGTCGCCGACGACGACTGGGCGCCGTCGGTGCACACCGCGCTGCGCTACTACGTCGAACACCTCGGCTGGACGCCGGTCGACTGCGGCCTGCGCCGGTGTCGCGCGTTCCGCCTGCCCGCGGAGTCGTTCGAGCCGGACTTCCTTTCGTTCCAGGGCTTCTGAGGAGAACGCCCGGACGCCTACGCGCGTTCGGCGGCGCGCACGGCGTTGCGGAAGAGCATCGCCACGGTGGTCGGACCGACACCGCCGACGCGCGGGGTGATGGCGGCGGCCACCTCGGCACACGCCTCGTCCACGTCGGGCAGCAACCGGCGCCCCTCGTAGCGCACACCGGCACCGACGACCACCGCGCCCGGCTTCACGTGATCCGGCCGGATGATTCCGGGAACGCCCGCCGCCGCGACCAGAATGTCGGCGCGACGCGTGTGCTTCGCCCAGTCCGGGACACCGGAGTGCACCACCGTCACCGCGGCGTCGGCGGTCGGCCGCTTCTGCGACAGCAGCATCGCGAGCGGGCGGCCCAGCGTCGCGCCGCGCCCGAGAATCACCACGTCCCGCCCGGCGGTGGGGATCCCGTGGTGCGCGAGCAGCGCCTCGATGCCGGCGGGGGTGCACGGCAGCGGGCCGGGCAGGCCGACGGAGAGGCGCCCCAGGTTGAGCGGGTGCATGCCGTCGACGTCCTTGTCGGGGTCGATCGTCAGCAGCGCGGCGTCGTAGTCGAGGTGTCCCGGCACCGGGTACTGCACGAGGATGCCGTGCACGTCCGGGTCCTCGTTGTAGCCGGCGATGACGCGGTGCAGGTCCTGCTGCGTGGCGTTCGCCGGGAGGTGGGTGTGCGGCGAGGCGAAGCCGAGCGCGGCGGCCTGCCGCTGCTTGATGCGGATGTAGCCGGCGCTGGCGTCGTCGTCGCCGACGAGCACCGTCGCGAGGCTCGGCACCACGCCCGCTTCGCGCAGGCGCGCGACCGTGGCGGCGGTCTCGGCGTTGACGGCGTCGGCGACGGGTGCGCCGGGCAGCAGCCGGGCGGTGGTGGGCTCGGTGGTGACGGACATGCGCGCTCCCGCACGGAGGCCCAGGCGGACGACCCCCGCGAGGCGCTCCCCGATGGTTGCCCATCCTCCTGCCGCCAGTCGCAGTCGCCGCCCATTGTGCCGCATCGCCGGTCGGCCCGGCGACTCAGCCGGCCGGGCCGGCCCCGGGCTCGTCCCGCAGCGGGGTGGACGCCGCCTTCATGACCTGCGAGAGCTGGGTGTTGTCGAGCCACCGGGCGTCCCAGGCGAGCCGGGCCAGCGCCGCGTGGTCGGGGTGCGCCCGCGCGCGTTCGTCCGGCGGCCCGACGCCGACGATCGCGGCCAGGTCGCCGGGCGGGATGCCGAGCACGTACGCGAACGCGGTCACGTACTGCCGCGTCAGCACGGTCCGGCCGGTGCCGAGGTGGTAGATCGTCGAGGCCGCCACGTACGGCCCGTCCCCGATCGCCATCAGCACGTCGGGGCAGCCCGGCTTGATGTTGCGGTTGGCCAGCAGGCGCAGCAGCATCGCGCCGTACGAGGGCGGAAACTCCGTCGGCGCCCGAGTCGAGCGGAACGTCCCCGGGCCGCATCCCCCGATGTGCGAGCAGCCGGCCGAGCAGCACCTCGAAGGCCGGCATCGCATCCACGCCCGCCACTCTACGGGGAACGCCGGGCATCCAGCGGCGACGTGCGGGCGCGACGTGCGGGGGATACTCGCGAACATGAGCAGCCCGCACCCCTTTCCCGGCGGCACCTCTGTCACCCGCCTGTCCGTCTACACCGACGCCTGCGCCGACGGCCTGCACGGCGGCACCCCGCACCTGCACACCGTCTCCACCGAGGCCTACGTCGTCACCGGTGGCTCGGGCACCCTGCAGACCCTGGACCCGAACGGCTTCCGGGAGACCCCGCTCGCCGCGGGCTCGACGGTGTGGTTCAGCCCCGGGGTGATCCACCGGGCGGTCAACCACGGCGGGCTGAGCGTCGTGGTGGTGATGTCGAACGCGGGCCTGCCGGAGGCGGGTGACGCCGTGATGACGTTCCCCCGGGAGATCGTGACCGACCGGGACCGCTACCGGGCGGCGGCCGCACTGCCCGCGGGCGCCGAGGAGGAGGCGGTGATCCGGCGGCGGGACCTCGCGGTCGAGGGCTTCACCCGCCTCGTGGCCGCGGCCGTTAAGGGCGACCCCGCGCCGCTGCACGCCTTCTACGACGCGGCCGTCGCGCTGGTCCGACCGTCCATAACGGACTGGCGGGAACTGTGGCGGGAGAACGTCCAGCGTGACGCCCGGCGCACCGCGGAGGCGCTCGACGCGCTCGAACGCGGCGACGGCGCGCACCTGCGCGACACCGCCCTGCTGGAGTCGCCGCGCAGCGACGACGCGAAGTGGGGCATGTGCGGCCGGCTGCGCACCCACGACGTGCGCCACCCGACGCTGCTCACACCGGGCGGCCCCGCGTAGGTCCGGCCGACAGCGCCGCGACGCCCGGACCGCTCAGGCGGTGCACGACCGCCTCGGTGCGCCCGGTCAGCAGGAGCAGCAGCGCGTCGATCGGGCCGCGGATCTCGGCGCCGGCCCCGGCGCTCCAGTCGACGTCGGTGGCGACGAGGCGCATCCCGCGCAGCCGCCGGCGCGCCCAGAACGGCCAGCCCATCCCCCACACCCGGCTGGCCGCGGCGAGGGCGCCGTCGCGCGGCATCGGCAGCTCCCGGCCCAGCGGCACGGCCATGTCCTGGGCGTGCACGAGCAGGTCGAACAGGATGTTGCGGTAGTTGGTGACCGCCGGCAGGCGCCGCGAGGAGGCGTGCGCGCGCAGCTCGGCGACGAGCTGCGCACCCGTGCGGGCGGCGGCGTGCCGGACGGAGATGTCGTGGTTGAGCCGGTGGAAGCTGCCGCGGGCGCGCACCGCGTCGGCGAGCATCGCGCCGAGGCCGGGCGGCTGCGGGGCCAGTGCGACGTGTGCGGCCACGTCACGCACCCGCCAGCCGGCGCACAGCGACGGGGTGTCCCACTCGGCGTCGGTGAGCGGCGCGAGCAGGTCGGCCAGCGCCAGGCGGTGTGCGGCGATCACCCGCCAGCTGTCGTCGCGGTCCATGCGGGCCTCCCTGAACGCCACGGAATTTGGTAAGTTTCTCTGACGAGAATAGTCAGAGACTCTGACCGTATGCAAGGGAGCACGAGGGTGAACGACGAGCCGCTCAACCTGGGCCTGCTGCTGTTCATCCCGTACCGCGCGATGGAGACGCGGGTCTTCGCCGCGCTGGCCGAGGCCGGTTTCGACGACTTCACGCCGGCCCAGGCCCGGGTCTTCCAGCGGATCTCACCGGGCGGCAACCGACTCACCGACCTCGCCGAGCAGGCGCAGATCACCAAGCAGTCCGCGGGGTTCCTGGTGGACCAGTTGGAGCGCGCCGGCTACGTCGAACGGGTCCCGGACCCCACCGACGCGCGGGCCCGGCTGGTGCGCGTCGCCGCGCGGGGAGCCGCGGCTGTTCCGGTCGCCGCGGCGGTCGTGGCGGCCGTCGAGCAGGAGTGGGCGGCGCACCTCGGCGGCCGGGACGCGCAGCGGCTGCGGCAGCTGCTGACCCGGCTGCGCGAGATCACCGATCCCTACCGGTGACGGCGCCGCCCCCGTTGACATAGCCTCGGTTGGTGAGAGTGCCGATCCGCACGTACGGTCGCGAGGATTCCGACGTCCGTCTCCTGTGGACACACGGCGGCGGGTTCTTCACGGGCGACCTCGACATGCCCGAGGCCCACCTGGTGAGCACCGAACTCGCCGCCCGGGCCGACGCGTTCGTGGTCTCCGTCGACTACCGCCTCGCGGGTGACGGGGTGCGCTATCCGGCGCCGCTGGACGACGTTCACGACGAGTGGAAGGCGTTGTGCGCCGAGCGCTCCGACGCCCGGGTGGCCATCGGGGGTGCGAGCGCCGGCGCCGCCCTCGCACTCGCGACGGCGTTGCGCACCCGCGACGGCGACGGCCGGCTGCCGGACGCGCTGCTGCTGGTGTATCCGTTCTGCCACTTCCCCAATCCGGCCCTCGACGAGGAGACCCGCGCCGTCATGGCGACGATGCCGGAGCTGGGCCGCCAGACCCCGGCCGCGGTCGAGGACATGGTGCGCACCTACGTCGGCCGGATCACCGACCTGCCGCCGTACGCCATGCCCGGTGCGGCGCGCCTGTCCGGGTTGCCGGCGACCGGGATCCTGCTCAGCGAGTTCGACGATTTGCGCCCCTCCGGCGAGCTCCTGCACCGCCAGCTCGCCGACGAACGGGTCCCCGTCACGTCGCACCTGGTGCGCGGGGTGCCGCACGGGCATCTCAACCTGGGGGCGGACTTCCGGGGCTTCGACGAGTCGCTGGACTTCCTGGCACGGTTGCTGCGAAGCCGCTGATCAGGTCGGCCGCCTCGACGCCGGCCGTGGTCAGGGCGTTGTGCCCGGCACCGGCCAGCTCGGCGGTCTCGACCGGGCCGGCGCAGCGGGCCGCCGCACGGGCGATCCAGTCGCGCGGTGCGACCGGATCGGCGCCGCCGCGCAGGAGCAGGACCGGCGCCGTGATCGCGCGGAGGTCTGCCTCGATCGCGTTGCGCACGGAGGAGCGAAGCGTGCGCAGGATGCGGCGCGGCCCCGCGTCGCGCACGTCCCGGGCGAGGATCGCCGCCTGCCGCGGGTCCTCCCGCGCGAGGTCGAGCAGCCAGCGGCCGACCTGGCCGCGGTAGGTGCGCGCCGCCGGGTCGCTGGTCGGGCCGGCCAGCACGAGGGCGGCCACCAGGTCCGGCCGGGTGGCCGCGAGGCGGGCCGCCACCTCGGCCCCGAACGAGTGCCCCACGAGACACACCCGCCGCCCCACCCGGCCCGATGCCACCCCGCCGACATCCGCCGGGCCGCCGAGGAGGCCGCCGCCGAGGAGGCCGCCGGCGTCGGTCTGGGGCGGGTCGAGCATGGCGGCGACGTGGCGGGCGTGGGCGTTCGGACCGTAGACCCGCGGCGGGCCGGCGGAGAGGCCGAAGCCGGGCAGGTCCGGCACCAGCACCGGGTGGCGTGCGGCGAGCGCGCGGGCCGTCGGCATCAGGTACCGGTGCGACACCGCGAGCCCGTGCAGCAACACGACCGGCGTCCCGCCGGCGCCGGCCGCCACGCGCACGTGCGTCGCGAGGCCGTCGACCGTCACCCGACGGCTGACGAACCCGTCGCGCGGGCGCGGGGCGGCCGTCGCCGAGCGCAACTCGTCCCGGGTGAGCGCGCTCATGCCGTTTCCACGGCTAGCGGAACAGGAGGTTGAGGCCGACGGTCAGGACGACCGAGGCCACGACGGACAGGAGGATCATCAGGAGGCAGCCCAGCCCGCCGCCGAGCGGGCGGACCTCCACGTTGCCGATGCGCATGGGCCCGGGCTACCCGGGCGGGGCGGCGGCAATCGCGTCAGAGGAAGAGTTCCTGGTATGCGGCGACGCCGTCGGGGTCCGCGTAGCCGCCGGCCGGGTAGGTCGTGGCGCCGAGGTACCAGTTGTCGTGCTGCCACCAGCAGACGATCGTGAAGCCGTGGCTCGCCAGCCAGGTCTTCGACGCCCGGATCGCCGGTCCGCGCGAGGCGCGCGGCGCGACGTCGTCGTCGATGCCCCACTCGGTGAGCGTGAGCGGCTCGCCGAGGCCGCCGAACGCGCCGTACCAGCGCAGCATCCGCGGGTCGCTGCCGACGCCGACCGGGTCGTCGGGTTCGCTGCCGCGCGTGCTCGCCTGCCAGTACAGGTCCACGCCGTAGGCGTCGGCGTGGGTCGCGGGCACGATCCAGTCCTGGATCTCCCGGTCTCCGCCGGTGCCGTTGTTGGTCACGTTCGTCGAGCCGGGTCGCCATTGATAGGCCATGTGTACGGGAACGACCTTGACAGCGGCATTGACCGCCTTGGCAACCGTAAATACGCGTTTGAACGCGTTCACGAACTGCACGCCGGTCATGTCGTCCTCGGGCTCGTGGAAGTAGGTGAGATAGCTGCCGCTCGGCATGGCGGTGGCGATGTTCTGGATCTCGGTGTCGCAGCTGCCCGCGGCGACGGCGGTCGGCGTGCACGTCGTCTTGAACGAGTACCAGAGGATGCCGCCGTGCGTCGTCTGGCAGGTGATCGCGTCGGCCGTCGGGACGGCGGCGCCGGAGGTGAAGACCCGCCGGACGGCCAGCGGTCCGAGATGGGTGCGCTCGTCGAGGAACCCGGCGCAGGTGTTGCCGCTGCCGACGGTGTCGCCGACCGAGGTGGTGGCCCCGACGACGGCGAACGTGGCGGCGAGCGCGGGCGCGGCGGGAACGGCGACGCCGCCGGCCAGCACGATCGGGACGAGGAGTGCGGTGCGTGTGCGTGACATTCATGCCCCCAGAGGGAGTCAACGGATTGTCACATTGACGTTACTCACCGCGTTAATTGCTCACGAAGTTTCACTCAGGTCGATAGGGTGCCGGGGTGCTGCGGGAGCGACTGGGCGAGGCGTTCGGCAAACGGCTCGTCGACGTGCGACGGCTACGGGGCGGCAGCCGTAAGGGCGTCTACCGGCTCACCGCCGCCGACGGGTCGACCGCGGTCGCCTACCTCTGGAGCGCCGCCGAGAACTACTGGCCCGCCGCCGACAACGACGGCGACCTCGCCGACCCGTTCTCCTCGACGTGCGGGCTCGAGCCGTTCCTGGCCGCACACAAGCGGCTGGTCTCGCTCGGCGTGCGGGTGCCCGAGGTGTACCACGCGCACGGCGACCTCGCCCTCGTCGAGGACGTGCCCGGCGACAACCTGGAGACGCGCTTCGCCCGGGACCCGCGCGCGACGGCGTCCACAGTGGAGCGTCTCGGCGAGTTCCTGAACGCCATGCGCGCCTGCCGGGCGCCGGCGTTCGGCCACGTGGGATGGGTCGACGCGGGCGGGTTGTCGCACCGGGCGACCTGCGAGGCTACGGTGCTCGCCTTCGCGCTGCGCTGCCTGGCGGATGCGGCCGCCCGCGACCGCCGCGTCGCGGACGCGCACGACCCCCTCGCCGGCCGCCTCCACACCCTGGCCGCCGCCGTGCGACCCCGCACCGAGTACAGCGTCGTGCACGGCGAACTCGGCCTCGACCACGTTCTCGTCGACCGGCACGGGACACCGGTGATCATCGACTTCGAGCACCTGCTCTACTTCGACGTCGAGTGGGAGCACGTGTTCCTGCGCATCCGGCTGCACGGCGACTACGAACGGCTGGCCGCCGACGGGCTCGACGAGGACCGGCTCGCGCTGTACATGCTGGCGCAGCGGCTCTCCCTGGTGGCCGGGCCGCTGCGACTGCTGGAGGGCGACTTCCCGGACCGGGCGTTCATGCGCGGCATCGTGGAGCACAATCTGCGCGAGGCCCTCACGTGGGTCGGGTGTCCAGAGTAGAGCGTCCCAGGCCGTGGGTCGAAGTGGTCGGTCGAGCCTGAGTCCGCCGCAGGCCGGCCAGCCACTTCGACACACGGGCCTAGGTGCACAGTGCGCGATCGATGAGTTCCCGGACGGCCTCGTCGCGCGCCTCCGACACGGGTCGGTCGAACGTGCGGCTGAACACCGACAGCGTGAGCCGGCGCCGCCCGTCGTCGGTGACCGCCGGTTCGAACTGGTAGCCGAAGCCGTTGCCGCCGTGGCGCCAGTACCCGCCGCCGCAGGAGAGCGGCACGTGGAACACGCCCAGCCCGTCGCCGCTGCCGGGCGGGAGGCCGTGGCCGTCGGGGACCGGGACGAGGGTGCGCATCCGCTCCCACTGCGCGGGTTCGAGCAGCCGGCCGCCGACCAGCGCCGCGAAGAAGCGGTTCATGTCGGTGGCGGTGCTGATCATCGAACCGTCGGCACCGCTGTCCAGCCCGCGCACCGCGATCGTCGTGTCGACCGGCTCCGCGCCGGGCGCGAAGACCTGGTAGTTCCGCGCGCTGGGCGCGGGCAGGTAGGGCCAGGTGCCGGGAGTGCGGGTGTGCCGCAGCCCGAGCGGTTCGAGGATGCGGGTGTGCACCTCGTGGGTCCAGTCCCGGCCGGTGACCGCCCGGATCAGCATCCCGGCGAGGACGTAGTTGGTGTTGGAGTACGACCACGTGCGCGCGGCCGGCGGATGGCCCATCGCGACGGCCACCAGCTGTCGCGGGGTGTAGGTGCGCCAGCGGTTCGCGCGGTAGGACCCGGGCGTGACGTAGTCGTGGACCAGGTCGGCGGAGTAGTCGTAGAGGCCGCTGGTGTGCTGGAGCAGCTGCGCCACGGTGACGGTGCCGCCGTCGTTGCCGTTCCCGGAGACGACGCCGGGGAGGTGGCGTTCGACCGGATCGTCCAGGGAGAGCCGGCCCTCGCCGGCGAGCTGCAGCACGACGACCGCGACGAACGCCTTCGTCGTACTGCCGATGCGCAGATACGGGTCCGGCGGCAGCGGCCGGCCGGTCTCCAGGTCGGCGACGCCGGAGCGGGCCACGCGCACCCCGGCCGGGGTCTCCAGGCGGGCGAGCACGCCGCTGACGCCGGTGGCGCGCAGGGCGTCGACGTCGCGTTGCAGGGTGTCCGGCGGGGCGGGTGCCACGGCGAGCGTGAGCATCAGCAGCAACACGGATTTCATGGCTCCACCGTGGACGAACCGGCCGGGGGAACACACTCCGGGCAGCGGTACTTCAGGCGGTGGGGCCTCCCCCACCGACCAGCCCGGCTTCGTAGGCGGCGATCACCAGGTGCACGCGGGCCCGCGCGTCGAGCTTGGTGAACAGGCGCGCCACGTGCAGCTTCGCCGTCGCCGCGCTGATGTGCAGGCGGGCCGCGATCTCCACGTTGGACAGGCCGCAGGTCCGGCGGGGCTACGCTGCCACGTCCGTGGGCAGTCGCGGCGCCTCCGGCGGCCGGATCCCCCGCCCGCGCGTGGTGGCGTAGCGTGCCGGGATGTCGATCGTGCTTCGTGCGCTCACGCTCTCGGACGTCGCGGCCGTTCACGCGTGGGCTTCGCTGCCGGAGGTGTGCCGGTATCAGCCGTGGGGGCCGAACACCTACGAGCAGACCCGTGAGTACGTGCGGGCCGCCGTTTCGGCTTCCGGGGACCGCCGGGTGTTCGGGGTCGTCGTCGACGGCGACGTGGTGGGCAGTGCGGAGCTGAAGCTGCACGGGGCGAGCACCGGGGAGATCGCGTACGCGCTGCATCCACGGGTGTGGGGGCGGGGCGTCGCCACGGCCGCGGCGCGCGAACTGCTGCGGATCGGCTTCCGCGAACACGATCGCCACCGCGTCTTCGGCACCTGCGACCCGCGCAACGTCGCCTCGGCGGCGGTGCTGCGCAAGGTCGGCATGCGCTACGAGGGCCGGATGCGCGGCACGGCGTACATCCGCGACGGCTGGCGGGACTCCGACCTGTACGCGATCCTCGTCGATGATTGAGCGCTGCCGAGTCCGGCGAGCTTTGAAATGATCGTTCCGTGCGGGTGTCGACACGCAGGGCACGGGGGGCGTTGGGGGTCATGGCGCTCGCCGCGTTCGCGTTCGTCACCACCGAACTGCTGCCGATCGGCCTGCTGACGTTCATCGCCGAGGACCTGCGGCGCTCGCGGACCGAGGTCGGGCTTCTCGTCAGCGGGTACGCCGTCGTGGTGGTGCTCGGTTCGGTGCCGCTGACCGTGCTGACCGACCGGGTGCCGCGCCGGCTGCTGATCGGCGCGACGATGGCGCTGTTCGCCGTCTCCAACGGGGTGGCCGCACTGGCCGACAGCTACGCCGTTCTGGCCGGGGCGCGGCTGGTGACGGCGCTCGGGCAGGCGCTGTTCTGGTCGATCGCCTCGGCCACCGTCACCGGGCTGTTCCCGCTCGAGGTGCGCGGGCGGGTGGTGGCGCTCTTCTCGACGGGGGCGGCGCTCGCGCCGGTGCTGGGTGTGCCCATCGGCACCTGGTTCGGCCAGCACTTCGGGTGGCGGGCGCCGTTCGTCGCGATGGCCGTCGCGGGGATCGCCATCGCGGCGGCCGTCGTCGCGCTCATCCCGTCGTACCGCCCGGAGGCCGGCGGGGCCGCGCGCGGGAGCGCCCCGAGCCGCGGGCGGTTCCGGGTGCTGCTGGCCGTCACCGCGGTCGCCGTCACCGGTTTTCTCACGTTGAACACCTACGTGACGCCGTTCCTGCTCGACGTCACCGGCTTCGCCCCGTCGGCGCTGGCGCCGCTGCTGTTCGCCTCCGGCGCGGCGGGCGTCGCCGGGACGCTGACCGTCGGGCGCTTCCTCGACGTGCGGCCGGTGGCCTCGCTGGCCGTGCCGCTGGGCGTCGGGGTGGCCGCGATGCTGGCGCTGTGGGCGTTCGGGCGGGTGGAGGTGCTCACCGTCGTGCTGGTCAGCGCCGTCGGGGCGGCGTTCTCGGCGTTCGCCACGGCGGTGCAGAGCCGGATGCTCCAGGTCGCTCCCGGCTCCACGGATCTGGCGTCGGCGGGCGTCAGCACCGCGTTCAACGCCGGGATCGCGGCCGGCTCGGTGCTCGGCGGGGCGATCCTGCCCGGGCCCGGGCCGCGGCTGCTGCCCGTCGTCGCCGGCCTGCTCGCCCTGGTGGCGTTCGGGCTGCTGGCCGGCGACGCGCGTCGGGTCAGGGAAACGTCACGGTGACGTCGAGGCCGCCGTCGGGTCTACTGTGGACGGTCAGGTCGGCGGCGTGGGCGTTCGCGATGGCGCGCACGATGGCCAGGCCGAGGCCGTAGCCGTCGCTGTGCCGGACCCGTTGCGCCCCCTGCCGCTGGAACGGCTCCAGCAGCCGCCCGATCTCCGCCGCCGCCACGTGCGGCCCGCTGTTGGCGACCACGACGCGCGCGGGAGTGGTCTCGACGCGCAGCCACCCGTCCGGAACGTTGTGCCGGATCGCGTTGTCGACGAGGTTGGCCACGAGGCTCTCCACCAGCCGCGGGTCGCCGGTCGTCGGCGCGGCGGCCAGGTCGGACTCCACCCGCACCCCGCGTTCCTTCGCCGCGTCGGCCCGCCCGTCCAGCACACCGGCCGCGATCGTCGCCAGGTCCAGCGGCTCCCGGTGGGTCAGGCCCTGTTCGCTCGTGGCGAGCGTGAGCAGGGCGTCGATGAGGCGTTCCTGGGCGCGGCCGAGCGAGAGCACATCCCGACAGGCCGCCCGCAGCGTCTCCGGATCGGCGTCGGGGTCGGCGAGGGCGACCTGGAGCAGGGTGCGCTCGGCGGTGAGCGGGGTGCGCAGTTCGTGCGCGGCGTTGGCCACGAACCGCCGCTGCGCCTCGAACGCCGCCTCCAGCCGCGCGAACAGTTCGTCCAATGTGGACGACAGCCGGGCGAACTCGTCGTCGCGGCGGGACGGCCCCAACCGGCGGTGCAGGTTGCTGGCGGAGATGTCCCGCGCGGTGGCGGTGATGGTGCGCAACGGTCGCAGGAACCGGCCGGCCACCAGCCACCCCGCGGCCACCGCCACCACGGACACGGCGGCCAGGCCGAGCAGTGCGCCGACGAAAAGCCGTTCCAGATAGGGATCCGGGACCGGCGGCGCGCCGGAGGCCGACCCCACGGGTGCGGTGACCCGGGTCTGCAGGATCGGGATGCCGACCAGAACGACCGCCGACAGCAGGAACGGCACCGCGTACAGCAGGGTGAGGCGCCCCCGCAGCGACCAGGTGATGCCGGTTCGCGACAGCGGTCCTCGCAAGCTGCGGTCCTTGCTGCTCACGGTTGCCCGATCCGGTAGCCGGCCTCGCGCACGGTGTGGATGACCGGCGGGTCGCCGAGCTTGGCGCGCAGCCGCTTCACGGTCGTCTTGACCGCCGTGGTGAACGGGTCGGCGGCCTCGTCCCACACCCGCTCCAGCAGGTCCTCGGCGGACACCGGCCGGCCCTGCGCGGCGAGCAGGCACTCCAGGACGGCGAACTCCTTCGGGCTGAGGCCGAGCCGCCGCCCGGCCCGGGAGGCGACCCGTTTCGCCGGGTCCACGCTCAGGTCGCCGCTCACCAGCACCGGCGGCAGCGCGGTGGCCGGACGCCTTGCCAGCGCACGGATGCGGGCGACCAGTTCGGCGAACTCGAACGGCTTCGGCAGGTAGTCGTCGGCACCGATGTCGAGCCCCTCGACCCGGTCGCGCACGGTCGACGCGGCGGTCAGCATGAGCACGCGGCTGTGCGAGTGCCGCCCGACGATGCGCCGGCACACCTCGTCGCCGTGCACGCCGGGCAGGTCGCGGTCGAGCACGACGACGTCGTAGCGGTTGACGGCGAGGCGTTCGAGCGCACCGGGGCCGTCACCGGCGACGTCGACGGCCATCCCCTCGCGGCGCAGCCCGGTGCCGATCGTGCGGGCCAGGATCTCGAAGTCCTCGACGACCAGTACGCGCATGCCGACCACCATGCCAGGCCGAACGTGGCAGCGGGGTGTCAACCGCCGGCACCGTCGCGACACCGCCGCGGGCGTAGAACCGACGGCCATGGAAGAGCTGACTATCGAGGTGAACGGGCTGCGCAAGCGGTTCGGCGGCACGCTCGCCCTGGACGGGATGTCCTTCACGGTGTGCCCCGGGGCGGTGACCGGGTTCGTCGGCCCGAACGGCGCCGGCAAGTCGACGACGATGCGGGTGATCCTGGGGTTGGACCGGGCCGACGCGGGCACCGCGCTCGTCGGGGGCGTGCCGTACCGGCGGCTGCGGCGGCCGCTGTGCCGGGTCGGTTCGCTGCTGGACGCGGGTGCGCTGCAGCCGAGCCGCACCGCCCGCAACCATCTGCTGTGGTTGGCCCGTTCGCAGGGCCTGCCGGCGCGGCGGGTGGGCGGGGTGCTGGAGCGGGCCGGCCTGGCCGGGGTGGCCCGCCGGCGCGCCGGGGCGTACTCGCTCGGCATGCGGCAGCGGCTGGGGATCGCCGCGGCGCTGCTCGGCGATCCGCCGGCCGTGCTCCTGGACGAGCCGTTCAACGGGATGGATCCGGAGGGCATCATCTGGATGCGCGGCTTCCTGCGCGGGCTCGCCGGCGAGGGGCGGGCGGTGCTGGTCTCCAGCCACCTGATGGGTGAGCTGCAGGGCACCGCCGACCGGGTGGTGATCGCCGGGCGGGGCCGGGTCATCGCCGACGCCTCGGTCGCGTCGCTGCTGGCGAGCGACCGGGTGCTGGTGCGCGGCGACGCGGTGCGGGCGGCGGCGCTGTTCGACGGGGCCACGGTCACCGGGCCGGACACGCTGCTGATCGCGGGGCTGCCGGCCGAGGCGGTGGTGCGCCGGCTGAGCGCGGCCGGGGTGGCGTTCGCGGAGGTTTCCGCGCATCGCAGCACGCTGGAAGAGGCGTACCTGGAGCTGACCCGCGACGCGGTCGACTACCGGGCGGAGGCCGTGCGATGAACCTGCTGCGCGCGGAGTGGACGAAGCTGCGCACGGTGCGGGGCTGGGTGGTGGCGCTGTTCCTCGCCGGGGTCGCGATCGTCGGGATCGGGGTCGCCCCGGGGCTGTCCGGGAACTGCCATCCGCCGCAGTGCGCCCTGCCGACGGGGCCGGGCGGCGAGGAGGTGACCGACGTGTACTCGTGGGTGCACCGGCCGCTGTCCGGGGACGGGAGCGTGACGGTGCGGGTGGCGGCGTTCGGCGGGAACCGGGGGCCGGGCGGCGAGGGGCTCGTGCCGTGGGCGAAGGCGGGCCTCATGGTGCGGGCGGGCACGCAGCGCGGCGCTTCCTACGCGGCGGTCATGGTGACCGGTGCGCACGGCGTGCGGATGCAGCACGACTTCACCCACGACCGGGCCGGTTCCGCCGCCGCGACGGTGCCCCGCTGGCTGCGGATCACCCGCACCGGTGGGGCCGTCACCGGCGAGGAGTCCGACGACGGGGTCACCTGGCGCACCGTGGCGACCGTGCGGCCGGCGCGCCTGCCGTCCACTGTGGAGGTCGGGATGTTCGTGACGTCGCCGCAGTTCTCCGCGAGCGACACCGAGTCCTTCGGGCGCACCGGCGTCAGCGGCGGCCCGTCCGAGGCGACCGCTTCGTTCGACTCCGTCGCGCCGGCCGGCGGCTGGAGCGAGGCCGGCGGGAGCTTCACGGTCACCGGCTCCGGCGACGTCGCGCCCGCGGTCTCCGGCCCGAACGGCCTGGGCACCAGCCTCACCCAGACGCTGGTCGGCACGTTCCTCGGGCTGGTGTTCGTGGTCGTGGTGGCGGCGCTGTGCGTCACGGCGGAGTACCGGCACGGGACGGTGCGCACGACGTTCCTCGCGGAGCCGCGTCGGCTGCGGGTGCTGGCCGCGAAGGCGCTCGTGGTGGGGGCGGCGGCGTTCGTGCTCGGGACGGCCGCGGCCGTCGCGGTGGTGACGCTCGGCGCCGCGAGCCTGCGCGGCAACGGGGTGTACGTCAACGCCGTTCCGGCGCTCGTGGCGGTGCGGCTCGTGGTGGGCACCGGCGGGCTGCTGGCCGTCTGCGCGGTGCTGGCGCTCGCGCTGGGCACGCTGCTGCGCCGCAGTGCCACGGCCGTCACGGCGGCGCTGCTGACGATGGTGCTGCCGTACCTGCTGGCCGTCGCGGTGCTGCCATTGGATGCGGCGCGGTGGCTGTTGCGGCTGACGCCGGCGGCCGGGTTCGCGGTGCAGCAGAGCGCGCTGGAGTACGACGTCGTCGACAACCTGTACACGCCGTCGGCGGGCTACTTCCCGCTGCCGCCGTGGGGCGGGTTCGCGGTGCTGCTCGGCTGGACCGCGCTGGCGTCGGTCGGCGCCGCGTACCGCCTCACCCGGAGCGACGCGTGAACGCCCTGGCCGTCCTCCGCGCCGAGTGGACGAAGTTTCGCACCGCGCCGGGCATGGCGTGGCTGCTGGTCGGGGTGGCCGTCGCGACGGCCGGGTTGAGCGCGTGGGCCTCGGGCGTCAGCGGCGGCGCGGTGCCGGATCCGGTGCGGGTGAGCCTGACCGGGGTGATGTTCGGCCAGGCGGTGGTGGCGATCGTGGCGGTGCTGCCGGTCGGCGACGAGTACGCGTCGGGGATGGTGCGGGTGTCGTTCGCGGCGGTGCCCCGCCGGTGGGCGGTGCTGGGCGCGAAGGCGCTCGTCGTCGGCGGCGCGGTGGCGGTCGCGGCCGTCCCCGGGGTGCTGGTGTCGCTGTGGGCCGGGCAGCGCTGGCTGTCCGGGTATGCCGGCGGGCTGTGGCGCCCCGGCGTCGGCGCGCTGCTGTACCTGGTGCTGGTCGGGCTGCTGAGCGTCGGCGTCGCGGCCGTCCTGCGCAACTCGGCGGCGGCCATCGGGGCGGTCCTCGGGCTGCTGTTCGCGTTCCCCCTGATGGCTCTGTCGGTCCCGGACCCGGACTGGCGGCGCCACATCGAGCAGGTCGGACCGATGTCCGCCGGGATGTCGGTGCTGGCGACGCGCGGCCTGGACGAGCTGCCGATCGCTCCCTGGCGGGGTCTCGGGGTGCTCGCCGCGTGGGCGCTGGGCTTCCTGCTGGTCGGGGTTCTTCTGACGGAACGTCGTGACTCCTGAGTACTGCATTCCGCATTACTGAAATCTGCACTAAAGTCGGCGGGGTGCGCAGGGCGGATCGGGACATGGTGGCGTTGACGGTGCTCGCGCTGCTGCTCACCGGCCCGCGGCACGCCTACGAGATGCACGTGATGATCGAGCGCACGCACAAGGACTTCGTGACCGGACTGCCGCGCTCGATCTACCACGCGGCCGAGCGGCTGCTCACCGCCGGCCACATCGAGGTCGCCGGCACCGCCCGGGCCGGCGCCCGACCGGAGCGCACCGTGTACCAGCTGACCGACGCGGGTCGGCTGCGCCTGCGGGAGTGGGTGCGGCTGCTGCTGGCCGAGCCCGACCCGGCCGCGCACCTGTTCGTGCCGGCGCTCTCCTTCGCGGGTTGCCTGCCGCCGCCGGAGGTCGCGGCCGCCCTGCGGGCCCGCCGGGACGTGCTCGCCCACCGCGAGTCCGCGGCCCGCGCCGCGCTGTCCACGCCGATTCCACGGATCCTGCTCATCGAGGCGGAGTTCGAGGCGCACCGGCTGGCGGCCGAGATCGAGTGGGTGGAGCGGCTCGTGGCCGACCTCGACAGCGGCGGGCTCCACTGGTCCACGGATCCCGCCTCGGTCGCCGACATCGAGAGCCTGATCGGGGAGATCGAATGAAGCTGCTGTTCGAGGCGTCCGCGCCGGTGCGCGCGCCGCTCGCCACGGTGCGCCGGCTGATCGACGACGGCTGGCTGCTGAACGCCTTCTTCCACGGCCGGCCGGACGCACTGTCCTATGTGGACGTCGACCACGCCGACGGCGTCGTGGGGTTCCAGGGCCACTGGTGGTACCGGGGCGAGATCGCCGCCGCCGAAGGCCCCTCCGGGCAGACGATCCTCACGTACCGGGTGTTCAACGTCGCCACCCGCGCCGCGTGGGCGGTGCCGCTGGCCAACCGTTTGTTCATCGGGTACGACCGGTCGGTGCGCGACGGGGTCACGGGCCTGGCCGAGGCGGTGGACGCCCACGTGGCGGGGACGGCCTGAGTGACCGAAAGCTGACTTTTGCGGATTTGTCGAACGGCCACCGCCCGGCCGGCATCCGAGGATCGTTCACGACATGGCGAACTCCACGGTCAACGGCCCCGTCTCCCGGGCGGAGACGCTCGCGCGCTGCCAGCACTGGGTGGACAGCGGCGTCACCTACACGCAGACCGGCACCTGGGCGCCGGACCCCCAGGGCAAGGCGTACCGGCGGGACTGCTCCGGCCTCGTCTCGATGGCCTGGCACCTCGGTTCCTCGCTCAACACGTGGGGCTTCGAGGACTTCAGCGCCAAGCAGTACCTGCCGAGCCTGCACGACCTGAGGCCGGGCGACGCCCTGCTCAAGGAGGGCCACATCGAACTGTTCGCGCGGTGGGTCGACCCGGACCGGCACACCAAGGGCGCCTTCGTGTACTCGTTCAACACGACCGGCGAGACCGTGCAGAACCCCGCGAAGAAGACCAACAAGGGCCACCTCGGGCGCAACTCGTGGGACGACCTCAACACCTATCGGCCCATCCGCTACAAGCGGATCCAGGACACCGGCGCGGCGGCCCCCGCCGGCGGCGGCCTGCTGCGCGAACCCGACGGCGCGATCAGTCTCGTCGTCGGCGGCGCGCCGTTCCATCTCAGCCCCGACGAGTACGCCGCGCTCGGCAGTCCCCCGTTCGACAGCGTGCCGGCGGGGACGTTCGAACGGATGCCGAGCCTCATCGCCGACGGCACGCTGATCCGCACCGACGACGGCGCCATCCACATCGTCGCCGGCGGCGCCCGCTTCCACCTCACACCCGCCGACTACGAGACCCTGGGCAGGCCGCCGTTCGTGCGGGTGCCGGGGCGCCTGGTCGCCGGGCTGGACACCGCGCCGGTGGACGACACGTTCCTGCGGGACATCGTCGACGGGGCCATCTGGCAGGTCACCGGCGGCACCCGGTACCACCTGGACGCCGGCGAGTTCGCGGCGCTCGGGTCTCCCCCGTTCACCACCGTGCCGCGCGCCTTCGTCGACACGGTCGCGGCGGGCGTGCCGGTCGAGCCGGCGTTCCTGCGCGAGGTGGGCAGCGGCGCGATCCACCAGGTCGTCGGCGGCCGGCCGTATCACCTGGACCCGGCGGAGTACGCGGGGTTGGGCAGCCCGCGGTTCAGCAACGTGCCGGCCGGCCGGATCGCCGGGCTGCCGAACGTGCCGGCGGACGGCACGTACCTGCGCGACCTGACGGACGGCGCGGTCTGGGTCATCGTCGGCGGCGCCAAGTACCACCTGTCCCCGCAGGAGTTCGGCACCGAGCTGGAGGGGCCGCCGTTCACCAACGTGCCGACCGGTTTCCTCACCGGGATCGACCGCACGCTGCCGAGCACGGGGTTCATGCGCAGCCCGGGCGACGCGACCGTCTGGCAGGTGGTCAATGGCGCCGGCCACCCGCTGAGCGACGCCGAGTGGGCACAGCTCGACCGGCCGGAGCCCACCACCGTGCCGGCGGGCCTCATCGCGCGCCTCGGCACCGTCCCGGACGACGGGTCGCTGCTGCGCGACGTCACCAACGGGGCCGTCCATCAGGTTGTCGGGCGCGCCAGGCGCCACCTGAGCGCCGACGAGTACGCGGAACTGGGCGAGCCGCCGTTCGTGGACGTGCCGCCCGGGTTCCTCGCGAAGATCACCGACACGACGCCGCAGGGTGCGCTGTTCCTGCGCGACGGCACCGGCACCGTGCACCGGGTGGTCAACGGGGCGAAGTTCGCGCTGGACGCGGCGGACCTGTCCGCGCTCGGCGGGCCGCCGAGCATCCGGGTCCCGGCGGCGACGCTGGAGCTGTTCGGCACCGTCCCGGCCGACGGCTCCCTGCTGCGCGACGTCGCGGACGGGGCGGTCTGGCAGGTGCTGGACGGCAAGAAGCGGCACCTGTCGCCGGAGGAGTTCGGGGCGCTCGCCGAGCACGGGTGCGCCGACGTCACCGCCCGCCTGCTCGATGCCGTCCCGTGAGCACCGTCCGGCGCGCCGGTCACACCTCGGAGTCCGCCGCGCGTCGGCGCCTTGGACGGCTTCGGCGGTGTCGCCGGCGGCCGGAGGTCACCGCCACGCCCAGGTACCGGAGTCAGTACCGGTGCGGACGGTCCGACGCCTGTGCGCGCACTCCAGGGGTCTCCGCGGCGTCGACGAATAGCGCACCCGCACGCGTGATCCCGACCCGACCGAACGGGCCGACGCCAATCCGGAATCGAATTCTCCTCACCTTTTCGCATTGCGGCTCTCCGGTATTCTCCTGGCGTGGAACTTCGAATTGAGATCGCCGCGAGTCGCCATCCGTACGACGATCTCTGTTCTCTGATTGATTGGCTCGACCACGAGCCGGAATTGCGCGGACGCGTGAAAACCCTGCAGCGCTCACCGCGGGACGGCGAGTTGGGCGGCGTGGTGGAGGCCGTACAGGTCGCCGCGGGCGCCGGCGGCGCGTTGGCCGTACTGGCATCGGCGCTGCGCGTCTGGTTATCCCAACCGCGCCGGTCTGACGTGCGCATCAAGGTGCGCGGCCGTCACGGTCGCAGCATCGAGGTGGATGCCCGGCGCGTCGCCGACCCGGAGGCCCTTCTGCGCACCGTCCTCACCGCGGAGGAGGACGACGGTGGGTCGTCCTGATCCGCGCCGATCGCGTGCGGTCATCATCGGAATGAGCCGATTCGACTCCGCCGACCTGCCGGATCATCCCGTGATCGAGAACAACGTGGTCGATCTCGCGGAGACGTTGACCTCCGCTATCGACGCCCCTTTCCTCGCGGACCATTGCGCGTCATTCGTCGACGAGACGGACATGGCCGCGCTGGGGCGCTCCATCAAGGCAGCCGCAGACACGGCCGAGGATCTTCTCCTGGTCTACTACTCCGGGCACGGCTGCCTGGATCCCCGACGGCATGACCTGTATCTCGCGCTTCCGGGCACCGATCCGGACAACCTCGGCTTCACGGCGATACCCGCCTCCGTGCTGAACGAAGCGATCCGCAACAGCCCGGCGGACAACAAGGTCCTCATCCTCGACTGCTGCTTCTCCGGTCGTCTGGAGACTGGTCGCCTCGGCGGCCAGGAAAGCTTCGTGCGTGGCGGGCTCGGTGTAGCGGGGCGATTCACCCTGACATCGGCAACCGGAAACCAGGCGTCGGTGGTACTACCGGGCGAGCGGCACTCGGCGTTCACGGGGCGACTGCTCGACCTGCTGCGCCACGGCGTGCCCGGCGGGCCTGCGGAACTCACCCTGGAATACATCCATCGGCGCCTGGAAACCGTCATGGCGCGAGAGGGACTCCCCCGCCCGGAGTGCTTCGGCCAGGGCACGGCGGCACAATTGGTGCTCGCGACGAACCGCGCCGCCCCGACCGTGATCGGCGCACCGGGAACTCCCGACCCGAACACGTTGCAACCGGTACTCGATCCCCTGTGGAGCGAGCGTCCCGAGGCGCTTTACCGAGACGCACCCTGCGGATTCCTGACCACACTGCCCGACTACAGCATCATCCATGCCAATGACACTTTCCTCGACTGGATGGGCTACAGCCGGAAGGAGCTGACCGACAGGTACCTCACCGATCTCTTAAACATCGGCGGTCGGGTCTACTTCGATACACATTTGACCCCGCTGCTAAAAATGCAGGGAAAGATCACCGAGATCGCGCTCGAAATGCTCCGCTCGGACGGCACACGTATGCCGGTCCTGGCGAATTTGTCTCTCGTTCGCGACCCGTCCGGCGATCCGAGATTCTGCAGGGTGATCATTTTCGACGCGACGAATCGGCGAGCCTACGAGCGCGAGCTTCTCGCGGCGAGGCGCCAGGCCGAACGCGCGCTACAAGAGCTGAAGGAACAGATCAGGTCACCCTGAACGGTCGGCTCCGTCGAATCGCCGGTGGACCTTGCACACCGCGCCTACGCTGCGCGGATGCGTGGTGCGACGATCGTTCGGCTGCTGCTCGCGGCGAGCCTTCTGCTGTCCGGCTGCGGGGACGACGGCGCGCCGGTCGCGCGTTCCACGCCGGGGGCGTCCGATCCGGCGGCCCCGGCCGTCGAGGAGGAGGCGACCTCCCTGCCGCCGGGTGCGCAGCCCGGGCTCGACGACCTCGACGGCGACGGCAAACCGGACCCGACGTGCTCGACCCAGGACTTCGGCGCCGGGCTGACCCTGCGCATCCCGTGCGAGATCCCCAATCCGCACGAGCCCGCGGAGGGAACGACGCTGGTCAAGGACTCGCTCTTCCGACTGCCGGCCTACGAGGCGAACCTGGACGGGATCAGCGGCGCGCTGGTGACCGCGCGCGACACCGGCGGCGCCAAGGTCGTCATCATGATCTTCAACAGCGACAACCTCTTCGCCACCGGCGCCGACACGCTCAACGAGTCGCACACGCTCGACCCGCTGATCGCCCTGCTGAACGCGAAGTTCGCCGGCGCCGCCGTCCAGGTGCGCGGGCACACCGACGCCACCGGCACGGCGTCGGCCAACCAGGCCCTCTCCGAACGCCGGGCCGAGACCGTGCGGGCGTACCTGACCGGCCACGGCATGCAGGCCTCCGGCGTGACGGCGGTCGGCCTGGGCAGCACCCGCCCGCTCGTCGAGGAGACGAACGACGCAGGCCGGGCCTTCAACCGCCGCGTCGAGCTGGCGATCCGGCTCCCCTGACCAGCGGAACACCGCGGCCCGCTCACGGCGCCTCGTCGTCCACGAACTCCAGCAGGTCTCCGGGCTGGCAGTCGAGCACCCGGCACATGGCCTCCAGGGTGCTGAACCGCACGGCCTTGGCGCGCCCGTTCTTCAGCACCGCCACGTTCGCCGGCGTGAGGCCCACCTTCTCGGCGAACTCGCCGACACTCATCTTCCGTCTGGCCAGTTCGACGTCGATCCGCACCACGATCGACATCAGATCACCGCCTCCATGTCGGTGCGCAGCGTCGTGGCCTGTCGCAGCAGCGCCCGCATCACCACCATCAGCAGCCCCACGACGCTCACACCGACGACCGCCAGGAACAGCAGCAGCGGCAGGCCGGGGTCGGTGGCTTTGAAGCCGACGTAGAGGAAGACGCCGACCAGCGTCACCCAGCCGGCGGCGACGGCCCACACGACGGCGTCCACCCACACCAGCGCGCCCTCGGTGAAGATGCGGTCGCTCTTGACCAGGCTGAGCAGTTTCCAGGTGGCGACGATGACCACCTGGACGCAGAGCAGCCAGAACACGGTCACGGCCGTCGCGGGCCAGCGGAGATAGGCCATCTCCGGGTCCTCCTTCGCCATGTGGGCGAACTGCCCCGGCAGCGACATGGTCTGGAACAGGACCAGGACGCCGAACAGCACCACGAGGAAGACCCGGAGCGGGGTTACCACTCGATACACGTTGTACATGTATCGAATGTCGCCCACTACCTATCGAAAGTCAATAGGTCGGCTAGACGGCTGGCCGACCCGCCCGGAACAGCCACGGGTCGAGCACACCGCCCAGCGGCCGGCCGGCGACGCGTTCGGCCACGGCGACGAAGTCCGTGGTGGTGGCGTTGCGGCCGGCGAACTCCGACGTCCACGTGCGCATGATCCGGAAGAACGGCTCGTCGCCGACGTTCCCGCGCAGCACCTGCAGGGTCATCGCGCCGCGCAGGTAGACGGAGTTCCACAGCATGGCCTCGCGGCCCGGTTCGGCGAGCGCGAAGTCCCAGATCCCCGAGTCCTCCGGCAGGGCGGCGTAGGCGCTGTCGAACGTCTCCTGCGGCGAGCGGCCGCCCTCGTGCTCCTCCCACAGCCACTGCGCGTACGTGGCGAAGCCCTCGTTGAGCCAGGTGTCCCGCCAGCCGCGCACGCTCACGCTGTCGCCGAACCACTGGTGCGCCAGTTCGTGCAGCACCACGCTCTGCGCCCCGGAACGCGTCCAGAACACCTGCGTCGAGTAGATCGGCCGGGTCTGCGTCTCCAGCGAGAAGCCCAGGTCGGACTGGTCCACGATCGCGCCCGCCGTGCGGAACGGGTACGGCCCGAAGTTCGACGCGAGGAAGCGCACCATCTCCGGCTGCCGGGACAGCGCCTGCCCGATGGTCGCACCGCCCGCCGGGATCGTGTCGGCGGCGGCCGCCGTCCAGGAGCGCGCGTCGGCCGGGCTGCCCGGCGCGGTGCCGGCGCTCCAGCCCTCCAGCCCGGTCTCGAACGACGTGCTGCCCGCATCGGTGGAGAGCACCAGGTCGTCCAGGAACACGCCCGGCCGCTCGGTGTCGTCCTCCCAGGACTCGACCGGCTTCGTGCTCACGTAGGACAGCGACAGCTCGACCCGCTTGCCGGCATAGGCGGCCAGGTCGTAGGACCACTCGCTCCACTCCCGGCCGGAGTTGTACGAGGAGAGCCCGCGCCACACGCCGGTGGTGCCGGTGGCCTCGCACTCGCCGTCGGCGCCGGCGCGCACGTAGTGCGCCAGGAACGGGTGCGTGTCGAAGTGCCTGCACAGCGAACCGGCCCACGGCCGGCCGAGCCCCGAGGACTCCTCCAGCGTCGTCCAGTCCGCCGCGCCGACCGTGTGCGCCTCGACGAAGAAGAAGCCGGTGTCGGGCGTGTTCATGATGTTCCAGAAGGACAGCCGGGCACCGGTGGCCGGGACGTCGACGACGCGGGTGAGGCGGCGGTAGGCCGGGATCCCGTCGCCCGACCAGGCGAGCCGGGAACCGCCGTGCGGCACGGCGGCCGGCGCGGTCAGCCGCGGATCGACGGCGTCCCACCACTTCAGCCCGTCGGCCTCGTAGGCGCGCAGGTCGAAGCGGCCGACCGCGACGGTCGCCAGGTACGGCGCCATCGGCTCGTCGGCCCGCCACGTCCAGGTCGTGCGCCCGTCGCGGGTGGCGCTGCCCTTGAGCGCGCCGTTGGAGACGGCCGTCAGGCCCCGCGGAACACTCATCCGGACCGTGTAGGTCGCCTTGTCGGTCGGGTGGTCGTTGACCGGGAACCAGGTCGCGGCCGCGTGCGGCTCCCCCGCGACGATCATGCCGTCGTCGGTGTGCACCACCCCGGAGGTGCCGATGGTCGGATCGTCGATCGGCGCGGGAACCCCGTCGTAGCGCACCACCGTCGTGAACGCCCGACCGCGCGGCAGCCCGCGCGCCGGCGTGACGGTCAGCTCCCCGTCGGCGCGCTGCCACCCGGCCGCCCGCCCGTCGACGGTGACGCTCCGCACCGTCAGCCCGTCGAAGTCCAGGTTGAACGCCGACAGGTCCTGCGTCGCCGTGGCCTTGATGGTGACGGCGCCGGTGAGCGTGTCCGTGTCCGGCGCGTACGCCAGGTCGAGCAGGTAGTCGCCGACGTCGTAACCGCCGTTGCCGTCGAGCGGGAAGTACGGGTCGCCGGCACCGGGCGCGCCGGGGCTGAACGCGCCACCGGCGGCCTCGGCGGCCGACGCCGTCGAGACGGCCAGCACAGCGGCACAGACCGCCGCGAGAAGGGACTTGGTTCGCATCACAGCACACAGACGAGAGCCGGGATCCCCGGGGTTGCACGCGATCCCGCCTTTTAGTGATGTCCGTCGAACCGCCGGCCGGTCACTCGACCAGGACGTCGACCCGGCCGCCGCACAACCAGCAGCGCGGGTCCGCGTGACCCGACCCGTCGGTCCGCTGCGGCACCGCCCGATAGCACCACGCGCAGCCCAACGCGCCGCAGTCCGCGCACCGGAATCCGGAGCCGTCCCGTGCCATCCCGTCGAGCGCGACCGCCACCCGCACCGTGGCGGCGCCGTCCAGTTCGGGCAGCGCGCCGGGAATCACCGGGTAGCCGCAGCGCGCGCAGTCCTCGTCGGAGTGCCGTGGTGCCGGCAGCGGGCTGCGCTCGCCGATCTCGACGGGTGCGCCGTCGGCCTCCTCGAAGATCATGATGAGGTCCCGGCCGAGGTTGCCCTCCGGGTTCTCGGCGATGACGTAGATGCGCTCCTCCCGGATCTCGCAGCGGCGCAGGAAGTCGAGCGCGGCCGCCCGGCTCGCGAACTCCTCGATCAGGAAGAGCGCGTCGGGCCTGCGCACCATCCGGATCGGCCGGTGCTCCGCGTAGCCGGGGGGCCAGGTGATGCGCAGCTTCTTCGCCGTCACGTAGTACGGATGGACACGCCGCCGCCGGACGCTTCGCCGCCGCAGCACCACTACGGCCGCAGCCAGCACTGCCGCGCCGACCGCGATCCAGATCCACATCGCCGCACTCCCGCCCGGGTCTCGGTACGCACGACGGTAGCGGCGGCAGTCCGGGAGCGGTCCCGGCCTTGTTTGACCGCGTGCGCTCCGGGCAGACCTGTGGGCGGTAGATCGGTGTCGACGAGCGAGGCGGTGCGACGGTGGTCCGGTTCGGATACACGCTGATGACGGAACAGAGCGGGCCGAAGGACCTGGTGCGCTACGCCGCCCGGGCGGAGGAGGTCGGGTTCGACCTGGAGGTCATCAGCGACCACTACTCGCCATGGCTCACCGAGCAGGGGCACGCGCCGTACGCCTGGTCGGTGCTCGGCGCCGTCGCGCACACCACCTCCCGGGTCGAACTGGCCACCTACGTCACCTGCCCGATCCAGCGCTACCACCCGGTGGTCGTCGCGCAGAAGGCCGCCACGATCCAGGTGCTCTCCGACGGCCGCTTCATCCTCGGCCTGGGCGCCGGCGAGAACCTCAACGAGCACGTCACCGGCGAGGGCTGGCCGCCCGTGGCGCAGCGGCAGGACATGCTCGAGGAGGCCGTGCAGATCATCCGCGAACTGCACACCGGCGAGCTGGTCACCTGGGAGGGCGACTACTTCCGGGTCGACTCCGCGCGGGTGTGGGACGCCCCGGACGGCGGCGTCCCGATCGGCCTGGCCGTCTCCGGCGAACGTTCCGTCGAACGCTTCGCACCGCTGGGCGACCACCTCATCGCGGTCGAACCCGACGCCGAACTGGTCAAGGGTTGGACGAAGGCGCGCCCGGACGGACTCGCGCGGGCGATCGGCCAGATCCCGATCTGCTGGGCGCCGGACAAGCAGCAGGCGATCGACCTCGCGCACGAGCAGTTCCGCTGGTTCGGCGGCGGCTGGTACGTCAACGCCGACCTGCCCACGCCGGCCGGGTTCGCGGCGGCCAGCCAGTTCGTCCGCAAGGAGGACGTCGCCGGGTCCATCGCGTGCGGGCCGGACCTGGACGAGCTGGCCGAGAGCGTCAAGCCGTACTGGGAGGCCGGTTTCACCGACGTGGCGCTCGTGCAGGTCGGTGACGCGCTGCAGCAGGAGTTCCTCGACAAGGCGGCCGGGCCGCTGCTGGAGAGGCTGCGCGCCCTGGCCCCCTGAGCCGCGACCCGCGGGGTGTCGTGTTCGCGCGAGTCCCGAGTCCGACCGGACGCTGTCGATCACGCCGATCGCCGGATAGACACGGCGCAATCGACACAGCTCCTGGAGGACACGTGGGAACCTGTTTCAGGCTCAGGACCGCCGGACTCGCCCTGGCACTGGCGGCCGGGGCGGCGCTCGCCGCGACCGGCACCGCGTCCGCGGCGGTCCCCGCGGACCTGATGTCCGCGCCGACCGGCATCTCGTCGAGACAGATCCCCGACCAGGTCGCCGCCTACTGGACGCCGGAGCGGATGGCCAAGGCCACCCCTGAGATTCCCCGGTCGAACGGCACCAGCACCGCCACGGCGCAGCCGTCGAGACTCGGCGCGCAGTCGGCCGACGGTGCCCTGCCCCGCGGCGGCAAGGCCGGGATCGCCGGTGGCACCACGGATTCCACCGTCCTGGGCGGCCGGGCCACGCTGTGGAGCCCGCACGGCGTGATGCCGGCGCGCACCATCGGCAAGCTGTACTTCACCCGCGACGACGGCGGCAGCGGCTACTGCTCGGCGAGCGTCATCAACGCCGACAACTTCAGCAGCATCTGGACGGCCGGCCACTGCGTGCACGGCGGCGGCGCCGGGCGCGGCTGGTTCAGCAACTTCTTCTTCCGCGCCGACTACGACAACGGCAGCTTCCTGGCGGCGTGGAGCTGGAAGTACGCGGCTTCCACCAACGGCTGGATCAACAACGGCGACTTCGGCTACGACATCGGCGCCGTCGCCCTGTGGCCGAACTCCCTCGGCCGGGTCGCCGACGTCACCGGCTACCAGGGCTACAAGTTCAACACCGGCGTCTACAACTGGACCGTGACGTCGTTCGGGTATCCGCAGGACGCCTACCCGGCCCGCACCGACATGACCGGCGAGCGCCTGTTCGCGTGCACCAACACCACCACGTGGAAGGTGAACGACAACCAGATGGGCCAGCAGTGCGACATGTTCCACGGTGCCAGCGGTGGCCCGCTGCTGCAGGACCTGCAGTTGAGCCGCGGCTGGGGCTACATCGTCTCGCAGAACAGCTGGCACTTCTTCGCCGTCGACGAGTGGCGCCAGCCGTACCTGGGTGACGGTGCCGTCAACGTGCGCAACCTCATCAAGGTGCAGTAGCCGCGGGACCGACCGTCCGGGGAGCCGCCATCGACGTCGCGCACCCCGGACGGTCCACTGTGGACAGCACCGGCCGTCAGCCGAGGCGCACGGTGCCGTTGGACGTCTTCGCGTCGACGCCGGACTCAGCCCGTTCGACCGAGATGTCGCCGTCGGCGGAACGGACCCGCAGCGGGCCGGTGACCGTGCCGATGCGCACCCGGCCGCTGCCTGTGGCGATCTCGGCGTCGCCGGCCACCGCACCGACGGTGACGTGGCCGGTGGTCGACAGGCGTAGCGGACCGGTCCGGTCGAGGCGGAAGTGACCGGCGGAGGTCCTGAAGCGGGACTCCCCCAGCACGCCGCTGCTGTCGACGTCGCCGACCGCCACCTCCCCGTGCACGGCCGAACCGGTCGGCAGCTCGACGACGATGGTGACGGCGCGGCTCCGGCGGGAGAGGTCGAGCATCGGCCGGCGCGGCCCGCGCACGCTCAGCCCGCCGTCGGCGAACTCGACCCGGGTCTGCCGCGCGGCCTGCACGTCGGAGTCGTCGGCGGCGTTGCTCGGGCGCACGTCCACGACGGTGTCGGCGCGGTCGCTCGCGACGAACCTGACGTCGCCGACGGACAGGTCGACGGTGACGCGGATCGGGTCGGGGGTGGTGTAGGTCGGCATCGTGGGCTCCTCGCGTTTCGGTTCGCTCGTTCGGTGACGAGGCAACGATGGCCGGGCCCGCTGACACGGCGCCGCCGTCGCGCGGACGCCGCCGCGACGCCGGTCTCCGGTGGTGTCAGGTGATCGTGTAGGTGGTGCGGTCCTGGCCGCCGTTCAGCTCGACCTGGCCGGGGCCGCCGTTGGGGTCGGCGACGGTCTGGTCCGGATACTCGGCGATCAGCCGCACCGGCCCCTTGGGCAGGGCGGTGGTGCTCACCGACGCCTTGCCGTCGGCCACGTTCCGGGTGCCGAGCGACTGCCGGCCGAGCGGCAGTTCCGCGGAGAAGGTCACCTGCCCGGCCGGCGGCGGGCCGCCGGGCAGGAACAACTGGGCGGTCAGGGTGACCCGGTCGCCGGCGTTCGCCGTCTGGAACGGGGTGACCGCCAGGATCACCTTGACCGTGCGGGCCGCGAAGTCCCGCATGTCGGCGCGGTAGGGCTCCACGAGGTCGAGGGTCTCGCGGTCCTCGGGCCGGCGGGTGCCGTTGAGGAGGCGGTTCCACGCCGCCTGCCGTTCGTCCATCGCACGGATCTTCTGCTCCCTGGTCCAGGCCGACCAGGGCACGGCGGCGCGGGCCAGCGGCCGCCACTCCGCCGGATCGGGCACCGCCACGCCGAACAGCAGATGCGCCGTCCCGTCGGGGGTGACGGCGTTCCGCGCGGCCGTGGTGTACAGCTCGCGGCTGTCCTGCGGGCTGAGCAGGCCCCGCTCCTCGGCGTTGCCCAGCACCCGCTGGAGATCGTGCAGGTCTCGGCTGGTGGTCGACGGCTCGGTCGGTGTGGCGCGGGGACCGCCGACGGCGCCGTTCGGCGCGCCGGGGCCGCCGACCGGGGCCACGCCGCCGCCGGGGTGCGCCTGCTTGGCCTGGATCCCGCGGGCGATGCTGGACGCCTCGGCGATGCTGACGCTGTTGTCGGAGAGCCGCTTGAGCAGATCGTTCAGCTCGGCCCGGCCGGACATGTCGCGGAAGACGTTCGGGGTGGTGATGCCGGCGACGGCGGCGGCGAGGCCGGTGGGATCCGGCGCGGCGGGCGGATTGACGATGTTCACGATCGGCTGGGGCAGCGCGGTCGGTGTGAGGTCGGTCGGCTCGGGGCGCGGGGTGACGGCGTTGATCGCCGCGATCTCGGCCGCGGTGTGCGGGATCGGCGACTGCTGCCAGTCCCAGAAGCGGGTGTTGTCGATCTCCTCGGAGGCGTTGCAGTGCCCGAGCCGCGCGTCGGCGAAGACCCCACGGGTGGGCAGCGTGATCAGCCGTTCGTCGAGCACGCCCGGGTCGTCCTCGGCGGGTTCGAGCACGCCGGCGATGCGGGTGCGCCACGCCTCGTCGGTGCAGGGGAACGCGATGAAGTCCCCGTCGCCGGTGCTGACGAACTCCAGGGGCCGGTTCTCCACGTGGTCGAGCACGCCGGAGCCGTCGGCGAGCCGGATCGTCTGCAGGTACCGGGCCCGCTCGCCGGGGTTCTGGTGGAACATCACGGCACGCCCGTAGTGCGCGGCGTTCTCGCGCAGGTGCGCCAGCAGTTCCAGCGTCCTCGCCTGATCGTCGAGAACGTCGGCCGGGTACCCGGGCGGCGCCGGCGGCGCGGGAGGCGGCGGCAGCAGCGGCAGGGTGAGCTGCGTGCTCTCGCTGATGACGAGATGGCCGTTCGCGTAGCTCTGGTCGAGGACGACGTGTTCGTGGCGGCCGGGGCTGTCGACGCCGATCACCTTGATGTGCTTGAACGAGATGAACGTCCGGCTGAGATTGACGGCCAGCGCCATGCCGTCCAGGTCGGCCCAGTTGACGGGTCCCGGCGCCTGCGGCATGGCCACGAACCGCTCCACCGCGTCCTTCTGGCCGAACGCGCCCGGCGGGTCCAGCTTCGGGCTCGGTCCGCCCGCGGCCGCCTGGTTGACCAGTCGCACCGACGCACTGCCGAAGAGGCTGGCCTCGATGTCGACGTCGGCGTCGGAGCGGTCCTCGACGGCGATTCCGCCGACGGTCATTTCGAAGATGAAGAACCGGAACCGCACGGCCGGCGCCGGTGGGGCGGCCGGCAGCGGCGGCAGCGCGCCACCCCGACGGATCCACCGCTGCGCCGCCTCGAACGCCGGGTCGAGGCGCGGGTCCAGCAACGAGGCCCGCAGCGCCGCCTGGTGCCGCACGGCCGTCCGCGCGGCGTCCAGGTCGGTGCCGGCGAAGTGGTCGGCGCGCACCTTCACCAGCACGGCGGGGCTCTGCGCGGTCAGTTCGGTGACCAGGCGCAGGTGTCGCAGCACCTCGTAGTAGAGGATCGTCAACGCGTGCGAGTGGTTGTAGTTGACCACCGTGCGGGTCTCGATCGCCTCCTTCTCGCTCTGGTTGGCGTGCACGACGACGGTGCTGCGCAGCTCCCGCGACGCGGCACTGGCCTGCGCGACGCGGTCGCTGAGCTGCTGGACCGTGGTCGCGCTCAGGTCCCGGCTGCCGCTGCTGTCCGACGAGGCGCCGCCGATGGCGCCCGAGAGGCCGAGCGCCGCGCCGGCGACCCCGATGCTGCCGCTGGCGCCGGCGGATGCCGCGAAGCCCGCCATGGAGCTGCTGCCCGCCTGGTACTCCCGCAGCGCCGCGTCGACCGTCTCGGTGATGGCCCGCTCGCGGTGCTGGCTGTGCACGAGTTGCTCGTCGACCTTCGTGTCCTCGGTGCGTTCGGCGTCGGTGGTGTGGGACCAGTCGACGACCGCGATGTTGACCGACTCGCCCGGCGCCAGCGGCAGGCTGTAGAGGATCGGGCCGAGCGAGTGCCCGAGGTGGAACCAGGCCATCCGGTACCGGTTCACGACACCGGCGCGGATCAGTGCGGCGGCGTCGCCGAGTCCCGGCGGCTGCGCCCCGGGGTCCCGCAGCCCGACCGCCTGGTAGAAGCGGAACTCCTGCACCGCCACGTTCGCCGGCAGGAGGGTCTCGCAGCCGCCGTCGCCGAGGATCGCGGCGCCGTTGACCGCGAACGACACCGGCGACAGCTCCCAGTCGACGAGATCCGGCCGCTGCAGTGCCGGGAAGCCCAGCCGGGCCGCCTGTGCGGTGGTGTGCGGCGGGGTCAGCGCGAGCCGCGCCACGACGGCGTGCCGGGTGAAGCGGCCCTGTTCGAGCGCGTCGATCGGCGGCACGCCGGCCGCCAGCGGGTACAGCCACACGGTCAGGTCGCGCGGCGCCGTCGGCGTGTCCCGGCGGGTGCGCACGGCGTCGTGCAGCGCGGCGCGCACGCCCGGGGGCAGCCGGGTGAGGTCGAACGAGAGATAGCCGGCGTGGTCGGTGGCGAGGATCCCCAGCGGGTGGGCCCAGGTCACGGCCGCCGCGTCGGGCCCGGTGACGCCGAGGTCGCGGCGCTGCGCCTCGGCCCGGATCGCGGCCTTCAGCGCGCCGCGCAGCTCGTCCGGGCGCGCGTCGGCCAGCCGGCGGCCGAGGGCGGTGCGCGCCCCGCGCAGCGCGTCCGTCAGGAAGTCGACCTTCCGGTCCCGGTCGGCGGCGAGGGTGTCGCGCGCCGCCGGCGTGAGCACGCGGGAGATCTCCACGGCGAGCGTGCCGACGATGCGCCGGCGGGCCGCGTCGCCGTCGTCGCTCTCCTCGTCGGCCCGGCGCAGCGCGGTGACGAGGTCGTCGTCGGCGAAGCGGGGGTCGACCTCGCCGGGCGTGGCACCCAGGCCCACTTCGGCGTAGACGGGTAGGCGCGACACCGGTGCGTGGGGCGCCGCCGCGTCGACGATGAACAGGCCCAGATGGGTCAGGTCCAGGGTTCCGTCTGTCAGCACAGCGCACCGCCCCTCGGCATGGAAGATCGTGGTGCGGCGACCATCCGCCCGGCGCCCTTCGAGGGGCAAGGCTTTTGTCGGATATACTCTTTTTGCGGCTACGCTTCTGCTACCCGGATCCGGTGCGCAGTTCCGGCAGGCGGGACCAGGCGAGCACGACGTGCACCCGGTCCGGCACCCCGAGCTTGCCGAGGATGTTCGACACGTGCGCCTTGACCGTGTAGCGGCTGATGCCCAGCCGCCGGGCGATCTCGTCGTTGGACAGGCCGGCGGCGACCAGTTCGCAGACCTGCCGTTCCCGCGGGGACAGGTGACGCACCGCGTCGAGCAGCGCGCGGTCGTCCGCGGCGGGCAGCCCCGGCCCGAACGCCTCGATCATCCGCGCCGTCGCCTCCGGGGCGAGCACCGCCTGACCGGAGGCGACGATGCGGATGCCGTCGCGCAGGCGTTCGCTCGGCGCGTCCTTGAGCAGGAAGCCGCTGGCGCCCGCCGCGAGCGCCGCGTAGACGTAGCTGTCCAGGTCGTAGGTGGTCAGGATGAGCACGCGGGAACGCCGCCCGCCGACGATCCGCCGGGTGGCCTCGATCCCGTCCATGACCGGCATGCGGATGTCCATCAGCACCACGTCCGGCCGCAGCCGTTCGGTCGCCGCGACGGCCGCCGCACCGTCCGCCGCCGTGCCGACGACCCGCAGGTCCGGTGCCACCGCGATGAGCCGGCCCAGCGCCTCGCGCAGCAGCCGTTCGTCGTCGCAGACCAGCACGTCGATCGGCTCGGTGCCGCTCATCCGGCGTCCCGCACCGGGAACGTCGCCCGCACCTCGAAGCCGCCGTCCGCGCCCGGCCCCGCCGCGAGCGTGCCGCCGACCAGTTCGACCCGCTCGCGCATGCCGACGAGGCCGAGCCCGCCGCCGCTGCCGGGGACGCCGGTGCGCCCGGGGGCGTTGGCCACCCGGACGGTCAACGCCCCCGGCGCGAACTCCAGGCACACCCGCGTGTCGACGGAACCGGCGTGCCGGATGACGTTCGTCAGCGACTCCTGCACGACCCGGTACGCCGCCTGCCCCACGCTCGCGTCGAGCGGCCGGGGCGTGCCGAGGCGTTCCAGGCGCACCCGTGGGCCGCCCTCGGGCAGGTGCCGCAGCAAACTGTCCACATCGGACAGACCCGGCAGGACGGCGAGCGGGTCGTGGTCCGCCCCGTCGCCCGTGGCGCGCAGCACCGCGAGCAGGCGGCGCAGTTCGCCCAACGACTGGCGGCCGGTCGCGGCCACCCGGCGCAGCGCCGCCCGGGACTCGGTGTCGTCGCCGGTCTCGACGGCCGCGTCGGCGTCCAGCACCATCGCGGTGACCGCGTGGTTGAGGATGTCGTGCAGTTCCCTGGCGAGCAGGACCCGCTCGCGGTCGGCGGCGCGGCGTTCGGCGAGGGCGCGTTCGGCCTCCAGGCGGCGCGAGTAGCGGTTCAGCTCGACCAGCCGGCGCAGGTGGCCCGCGCTGAGCCGCCCCACCGACCAGAACCCGGCGAAGAGCGCGGCCAGCGCGCCGAGGCCGGCGACCGAGACGCCCGGCCGGTTGCCGCCGCCGACGCTGAGCACCAGCCCGACGCCCAGCAGCCCGAACCCGAACGCCAGCCCGACGCGCTGCTGCCACCGCCCGCCCCACGCGCCCAGTGCGCAGGCCGCCGCGAGGAACCCGACCAGCAGTTCCAGGTCCCGGGCGACCAGCACCACCTCGAGGGCGGCGACGACGACCAGCACCGTCAGCGGGAACCGGCGAGACCACGCCAACGCCGCCGACTGTGCCAGCACGACGCAGAACAGCAGCCACACGGGCGTTCCGGCGCGGCTGTCCAGCACGGCCACGAGGGCCGACAGCGGCGGCAGGGCGACGAGCAGGAGCGCACTCATCCGTTCCAGCTGGAACCGATCCGCCGCCGCACCGGCCGGGTGCGGATCCACCGGTGGGCCAGCACCAGCGCGGCGACCGCCCAGGGCAGCAGCCCCACCGTCCAGCTCAGCGCCGGCGGCGGCCCCGGGCGCGGACCCGCGGTGAGCGCCAGCTCCGCCCGCGACGTGCCCTCCGGTCCCCGAACGGTGAACTCGAAGCGCCACGTCCCCTCCTCCGGCAGTGCGACCGCGTCGAGTCCCCAGACGTCCGGGTCGCGCGGGTACCGGGCCAGCGTCATGTCCGGGTCGCCGGCCAGCAGCCCCACGATGCCGAGCTGCGTGGCCGAACCGCCCGGCGAGACGGCGCGCACCGTGCCGCCGCGGCCCGCGATGCCCTCGGCCGGCGCGAACGTGAAGTCTAGCGACCGGTCGGCGCGCAACGGCCAGTCGCTGAACGACACCGTCAGCGTCGAGCCGCCCAACGGCAACACCTCGCTGTGCACCATCCGGGGCGGCGCAACGGCCGCGGCGGGCGCCGCACCGACCAGCAGAAGGACCGCCGTCAACACGCTCCCGAACAGGAACCGCCTCATCGGGCCACCCCCGCGACGGCCGGTGCCCGCAGCAGCGCCGCGCTCTGCCACCCGAACCAGCACAGCCCGGCCCCCACCACCGCGACCACGGCGAGGTCGGCCAGCGCCCCGACCCCGAACCCGCCGGAGACCACCGCCTGCGCCGCCATGGCCGGAGCGGTCACCGCGCCGACGGCGAGCATCACCCCGCGCGGCCCGAACCCCTTGCGCCGCACCGCGAGCACGACGGCGGCCACCGCCGCGGCGACCAACGGGAACACCATCGGCAGGGTCAGCCCCACGATCGACAACCCGAGCGCGTTGTCCCGCTGGCGCAGGTCGATCGCGTCGGCGTAGACCTGCGTGGCGTACGGCGGGAAGAGCATCGTCGCCGCGAGCACCGCCAGGAACGCCGCCCCGGTCGCCACCAGCCACCGGTACCGCAGGTCGGCGCCGACCAGCACCCCGAACACCCACACCGCGCCGCAGCCGTGCCCGATCAGCGTCAGCGGGAAGCCGAACAGTTCCCCGTCGAGGGTGATCGCGGCGCTGGCCACGAAGAGCGCACCGGCGACGGCCGCGCCCCAGCGCCCGGAGCGCCGCGACCGCAGCGCGAGGAACGCCAGCACCAGCCCGCCCGCCTGGGTCTGCAACGCCAGTTGCAGGCCGATGTGCGAGGGCGTCAGCTCGAGGATGTCGAACCCGTAGACGGTGTGCCACCACAGGTCCGTCGCCCCGTACAGCAGATGCCCGGCCGAGCCCGACCCGGTGACGAGGAACGCCAGCGGTGCGCGCAGCCGCCCGACGGCGACGACCCGGCCGCTCGGCGCCGCCGCGGTGGCGTCGCGGGTCGTGGCCAGCACGACCGCCAGCGAGGTGAGGCCGATCATCGCCGCGCCGAGGTAGAACATCAGGTGCGGCGCGGTGAAGAACGTGTCCGGCCCGACGTCGACGTGCCACTGCCCGTCCCAGGCGACGCCGAGCCACAGCAGCGTGAAGCCCAGCAGCACCACCCAGGCGCCGGTGCGCTGGGCCGGGCTCGGGCCCGTTCGGGTCTCCATCTCATCCACCTCCGTTGTCCACGCGGACGTCGACGGTGATCACGTCGACCACCGCCGCTGTCCGCACCCGAATGTCGAGCTGCCACGCGCCGGGCATGGCGAACAGTTCGCCCCGCGCGTGGAAGCGGTCCGGGCCGACCTGCCGGCCCGGAAGTTCCGCGGTCACGTGCCCCATCGCCGGCATGGCGGCGGCGACCGTGACGGTGACGGCGTCGGCGGCCGCGCCGTCGCGGCGTTCCACGGCGATGTCGGCCTCGACGGTGCCGGTGCGCGCCCGGTCCAGGCGCACCGTCGCCGCGTACCGTTCGCCGATGCCGTGCAGCCGCAACGGTTCCGGGGCGGAGCGGGCCGTCTCCAGCGCGGCGAGGCCGAGCAGCGTGAGGACCAGGACGGCCACCGTCGCGGTCAGGGTCCGCGGCCTCATGCCGGTTCCGCCCGCACGTTCACCGCATAGGGAACGGTGACCAGCCGCAGGTCCCGCACGTACTGCAGCCACACGAGATAGCGCCCCGGCGCGGGGAACGTGAACGCGAAGCGCAGCGTCGGCCCGTAGGCGGCGACGGTGTCGTCCGGCGGCGCGAACCCGGCCGCGTCGGCGTTCATCGAGGCCAGCTCGTGCGCGTGGCCCAGGAAGGCGCCGGCGTCGTCGCGAACGATCAGGTGCCCGGCCATGCCGAGCCACGGCTGGATCCGACCCGGCCCGGTGTCGATCTCGACGCGCACCGGCGCTCCGGCGACCACGTCGCGGGGCACGCCCGGCAGCGGCTGCGGAAGTGGCGGCGCCGCGACGGTTCGCGCGTCGCCGGTCACCTCGAAGCGGCCGGACACCAGCTGCCCGCCGGACTCCGCCCGTTCGACCTCGACGGTCACCACGTGCGGCCCGGGACGCGCGGCCCGCAGCCGCACCTCCAGCCGCCCGGGCGCCACCCGCCGCGGGTGCACGTGGTGGAACGCCGTCCCGTCCAGCGACGTCACCACCGCGTGCGCCAGTGCGGCGTGGTGCGGCACCAGGTCGTCGACGGGACGGCCGGTCGAGCCGTCGGTCAGTTCGACCCGCAGGGTGAACTCGTCACCCACCGCCGGCGTCGCCGGCTCGGTGCGGATGCGCGCCTGCGCGTAGGGCCGTCCCTGCGGGCCGGCCGTCCCGGTCAGGGCGGCCCCCTCGGGCGCGGCCGGCGGCAGCGTGGCGGTCAGCAGCGCCACCGTCGCCGCCACCACGAACGCCGTCGCGCCGGCCCCGCCGAGCAGCCCGGCCAGCGCCCGCCGGCCCGTGACGGCACCGGCGAGTGCGCACGCCAGCAGCAGCCCGGTCGCCGCGAAAGCCCCGGTCGCCAGCCACCCCGCGGTACCCGCCCGCGGCACCAGCACCCGGAACGGCAGCTGCGACACCTCGCCGGGCGCACGCAGTTCCAGCCAGTGCGCACCGGTGCCGCGAACGGTCAGCTCCACCGGGTAGGTGCGCGCGGTGTCGCGTTCCACCGAAACGGTCACGGCGTCGACCGGGTCGGAGGTGACCGGGCGCACGGAGACCGCGATCGTCACGGCGGCGGCCGGCAGGTGCGCGATCAGGTCGACGCGCAACGGCCCGGGCACCCGCTCCGGATGCCGCAGCGCCACGGTCAGCTCCGTACCGGCGAACGTCTGGGCCAGCACGGTGTCGGCGGCGGCGTCCGGCGCGTGCGCGGCGGCCGGCACCGCGGCGACCGACGACACCAGCAGCGCCAGCGCCGCCGCCGTCAACGAGCGGATCGACATGCCCACGGACGCTAGGCAGCACGCCGACCCCGCGCGTAGGGCCCGGGATCGACGGGGCTAGTTCCCGGGAACTAGTTCAGATGTTGAGGTTCTCCTCGATCTGCCGGAGTTGGTGACGCGCGAGGGCGAGGTTGGCCCGCGACCTGTTGAGGGCGAGGTAGAGGAAGAGGTTCTGCCGGTTGCGGCCGGTGAGCGGCCTGATCAGGTGGTACTGGCTGCCGAGCGTCACGAGGATGTCCTCGACGGCCTCCCGGAGATTGAGCATCTCCATCGTGCGCTGCTTGGCGCGGATGACGTCGGTGTTGCCCGCCGCCGCGATCGCGAGGTCCAGGTCCTTGCCGCCGCCCGCGATCCCGAGGGCCATTCCGCTGGTGACGTCCACCAGCGCCACCCCGAGGGAACCGTCGATCTGCATGGCGTCTTTGAGGGCGATGTCCATCTCTGGCATGGCGATGTCCTCCGGAGAGTGTCTGTGCACCGGTCTGCGTTCGTTCGCCGGCCGAGCCTGTCCCACGAACGGACCGAGCCGCCGCACACCGCGTCCGGCGCCGCGCCGGCGGCCGGTGCGACTGTTGCGGTGAACGGCGGCGACTTGAAAAGTTCCGCAACTCCGAAATGGTTGTATGGCACATCTCGTGGAGACACCCTCCGGGTCTGCCACCGACCGGCACGAGGTGGTCAGATGGCAGGAGGAGGTGTGCTGCGATGTCGGTGCCGCTGTATCAGGCCAAGGCGGAGATGTTCCGCACGCTCGGCCATCCGGTCCGGATCCGGGTGCTGGAACTGCTGCAGGACGGGCCGCGGCCGGTCCGGGACCTGCTCGCCGAGATCGAGGTGGAGGCGTCGAACCTCTCCCAGCAGCTCGCCGTCCTGCGCCGCGCCGGGATCGTCACCTCCTACCGCGACGGCCAGCTGGTGATGTACGCGTTGAGCACGTCCGACGTCGCGGACCTGCTCGCCGCGGGGCGGCGCATTCTCGGCGCCGTGCTCAGCGACCGGGACGGGCTGTTGATCGAACTGCGCGCCCGCGGCCGCTGAGGTCGTTCACGACGGCCGTCAGGCGACCCGCAGGACGATCTTGCCCCGGGTGTGGCCCAGCTCGCCGTAGGCGTGCGCGGCGCCGGCCTCCTCCAACGGGAACACCTTCGCCACCTCGACCCGCACGGCGCCGTCGTCGATCAGGGCGGCGATGGTGCGCAGCGCGGCTCCGTCCGGTTCGACGAGAATGGGCGTGGCGCGGACGCCGACCCGCTCGGCGGCCGCGACCAACTGCGGAGACACCCCGCTCGGGACGGCGATCAGCAGCCCGTCGCGGCGCAGCGTCCGCACGATCTCGAGGTTGTCGCCGATGAGGTCGACCGCGACGTCCGCGTCGCGCACCGCCTCCTCGACCCGCACGGCGCCGTAGTCCACGACCTCGTCCGCGCCGAGATCGCGCAGCCACTCCTGGTTGCGCGCCCCGGCGACCGCGGTCACGTGCGCGCCCAGATTCTTGGCGAACTGGACCGCGAGGTGCCCCACGCCACCGGCCGCGGCGGTGATCAGCACACGCTGCCCCGGGCCCACCGCGGCGGTGTCGACCAGCGCCTGCCACGCCGTCAACGCCGCCAGCGGCACCCCGGCCGCCTCCTCGAACGACGCCTTGGCCGGCTTGCGTGCGAAGTGCCGCGCCGGCGCCGTCACGTACTCGGCGTAGGCGCTCGCGGCGCGCGGGAACCACGGCATCCCGTACACCTCGTCGCCCGGCGCGAGGGTCGTCACGCCGAACCCGACGCGCTCGACCGTTCCGGCGACGTCCCAGCCGAGCGTGAACGGCGGCCCGCCGAGCACGCCGGCCATGCCACCGCCGCCGCGGGTCTTCCAGTCCACCGGGTTGACGCCGGCGGCGCGCACCCGCACCAGCACCTCGGTCGGCAGCGGCTCCGGCCGCGGCACGCGGCTCACGGTGAGCACCTCGGGACCGCCGAACGCCTGCTGCGTAACGGCTTTCATCGTGTCGTTCGTGTTCATGGGAGCAAGTCTGGCCACGATGATCGCACGGAAACAGTGGCTCGAAGGGCATCGTGCGTAAGATTCGTGCCATGCCCCGACGTGCCGCTCCGCATCGTGTCGCCGTGCTCGCGCTCGACAACGTCGTGCCGTTCGACCTCGGCATCCCGGCCCGGGTGCTCAACGAGGCCCTCGACGCGGACGGGCGGCGCCTGTACGAGGTGATCACCTGTTCGATCGGCGGCGCCCCGGTGCCGACGAACGCCGGTTTCGCCGTGCAGGTCGACCACGACGAGACGGTCCTCGCCACGGCGGACACGGTCGTGGTCGCCACCCAGGAACCCACGCCGGGCCTGCTGCGCGACGGCACCGCCGACCCGGCCACGGCCGCCGCCCTCGCCCTCGTACGGCCCGACGCGCGGATCGTCAGCACCTGCACGTCGGCGTTCATCCTCGCCGCCGTGGGCCTGCTCGACGGCCTCGCCGCGACGACGCACTGGGCGCTGAGCGACGTCTTCGCGCGGATGTTCCCCCGCGTGCGGGCCCGGCCGGACGTGCTGTTCGTCGACGCCGGCCGGATCCTCACCTCCGCGGGCGCGGCGGCCGGCATCGACCTGTTCCTGCACATCGTCCGCAAGGATCACGGCGTCGCGACGGCCAACGCGGCGGCCCGCCGCTGTGTGGTGGCGCCGTGGCGCGACGGTGGGCAGGCGCAGTTCATCGACCGCCCCACCCCTCCCCCGTCGGCGCTCGGCACCGGACCGACCCGCCAGTGGGCACTCGGCCGCCTCGAACAGGCCATGACCCTCGCCGACCTGGCCGCGCACGCGTCGATGAGCAAGCGCACGTTCAGCCGGCACTTTCTCGCCGAGACCGGGGTGACGCCGGCGCAGTGGCTCATCGCACAGCGGATCGACCGGGCGCGCACCCTGCTGGAGACCAGTGACCTCCCGGTCGAACGGATCGCCGCCGAGGCCGGCTTCGGGAGTGCCACGCTGCTGCGGCAGCACCTGCACGCGACGCTGGGGGTGACGCCGCAGCGGTACCGGCGCACGTTCCGCAGGCCGGTCGACGCGACGGCGAACGTACCTACGTAACGGCCGATAGGCATCGTTCGCCGATGCGTCCCCGGCCCCGGTCCCGTGAGGATCGGTCCCATGATCTACCACCCCCTGCGGGCCCTCGGGCACCGGGCCTGAGGCGAGGCGCCGGACATGCGAGCAGCGCGCTTCCACCGCTACGGCGAACCCGACGTCCTCGCCGTCGAGGAGGCCCCCGAGCCGCGTGCCGGGGCGGGCGAGATCCGCATCCGGGTCGCCGCCACGAGCGTGAACCCGATGGACTGGAAGATCCGGGCCGGCCTGCTCGCCGAGGTGATGCCGGTCGAGTTCCCGGCGATTCCCGGCGCCGACGCGGCGGGTGTCGTGGATCAGGTCGGGCCCGGGGTGGACGGGGTGCGGCCCGGCGACCGGGTGTTCGGGCTGACCCGGGCCGGCGCCGCCGAGTTCGCCGTCCTCGCCTTCTGGGCGCCGATCCCGGACACCTGGTCGACCGAGCGGGCCGCGGCGGCCGGGCTGGTCTCGGCCACGGCGATGGCGGGCCTGGCACTCCTCGGCGACCTGGCCGGTCGGACGGTGCTGATCGAGGGGGCGGCCGGTGGGGTGGGCTCGGCGGCGGCGCAGATCGCCCACGCGCGGGAGGCCACGGTGATCGGCCGGGCGAGCGAGGCCGGGCACCAGTATCTGCGTTCCCTCGGAATCACCCCGATCGGGTACGGCGCCGCCGCGGCCGGGGTGGACGCGGCGCTGGACACGGTCGGCTCGGGCTCGCTGGCCGAACTCGTGGCCGTCGTCGGTGACCCGGGCCGGGTCGCGACCGTGGCCGACCATCGGGCGCACGCCCTCGGGGTCGCGTTGGCGGACCCGCTGACGAACGCCGCCGCCAACCTGGCCGAGGTCTCCTGGCTGGGCGGCCGGGGCGCCTACACGCCCCGGATCGACACCACCTTCCCGCTGGAGAAGATCGCCGTCGCGCACGCGTACGTCCAGCAGGGCCGCACCCGGGGCAAGGTCGTCCTCACCGTGTGAAGTCGCCGCAGGTCCGGCGCATCGGCAACAGTTGCCTATCCCCGGCGCATAGGCAACACCCTCGGGTGCCGGGGCCGCCGCGATCCTCTACGTTCTGCCCATGCAGCCCGATGCGCTCCTCGGCCGGGAGAAGGAGTTCCGCCAGGTCACCGACGTCGTCGCGGCCGCGTCGTCCGGCGCGGGCGGCGTCCTGGTGCTCAGCGGCGAGGCCGGCATCGGCAAGACCGCGCTGCTGGAACGGGCGGCGCGCGCGGCGGCGGGTTTCCAGGTCCTGCGCGCCTCCGGGGCCGAGTTCGAGCAGGAGCTCCCGTACGCCGCCCTGCACCAGCTATGCGTGCCGGTGCTGCGCCACGCCGGCGAGATCCCGCAACGCCATCGGGAGGCGCTGCGGGTGGCGTTCGGGCTCACCGCCGGCACGCCGGATCCGTTCCGGGTGGGCCTGGCCGTCCTGGAACTGATCGCCGCGGCCGCCCGGGACCGGCCGCTGCTGTGCGTGGTCGACGACGCGCAGTGGCTGGACGCGGCGTCGTCGAAGGCGCTGGTGTTCCTGGCCCGCCGCATCGCCGCCGACGCGATCGCCATCCTCCTCGCCGTCCGCGCGCCCGTTCCGCCCCTCTCGTCGAACGGCCCGGCCGGTGAACTGGCCGCGCTGCCCGAGCTCGTCGTCGGGGCCCTGAGCGACGAGAGCGCCCGCCAGCTGCTCACCGCCCGCAGCCCCGTCGCGCTGGACGAACGCGTCCGGGACCGGCTCGTCGCCGAGGCGAACGGCAACCCGCTGGCGCTGCTCGAACTGCCCCGGGCCGGCGGGTTCGCGCTGCCCGAGACCGGCTCGGTGTCGAACCGCGTCGAGCAGGCGTTCCAGGGCCGCCTGCGGGACCTGAGCGCCGGCGCCCGCCTGCTGCTGACCGTGGCGAGCGCCGACCCGACCGGCGATCCGGCCCTGCTGTGGCCGGCCGTGCGGCTGCTGGGTGTCGCCGCGGAGCCGGCGAGCGCCGAGGCCGAGGCGACCGGGTTGGCCGAGTTCAGCACCCGGGTCCGGTTCTGTCACCCGCTGGCCCGTTCGGCGGTGTACCGGGCGGCCGGCGCCGCCGAACGCCGGGCCGCGCACGGGGCGCTCGCCGAGATCACCGACCCGTTCACGGCACCCGACCGCCGCGCCTGGCACCGGGCACAGGCCACCGTCAGCCCGAACGCCGAGATCGCCGCCGACCTTCAGCGATGCGCCGCCCGGGCGCAGGCGCGCGGCGGGATGGCGGCGGCCGCGGCGTTCCGGCAACGGGCGGCCGAACTGACACCGGAGGCCGGCGAGCGGATCGACCGGACCATGGACGCGGCCGAGGCCCATCTGGCGGCCGACGACACCGGCGCGGCCGAGGCGCTGCTGACGACGGTGGAAACCGCCGACCTGGACGACTTCCGGCGCGCCCGCGTCGAACTGCTGCACGGACGGATCGCCTTCACCCGGCCCGGCGACGGCACCGGCCCCGCGCTGATGGCCGCGGCCGCCCGGCGGCTGGCCGCCCTGGACGTGCGGCGGGCCCGCGAGTGCTATCTGGACGCGCTGGAGGCCAGCCTGCTGGCCGGCCGCGGCGGCGGGTTCGTCCCGCGGATCCTCACGGCCGCGCGGTCGGCTCCCCCGGCGGACTCGCCGGACATGCTGGCGGCGCTGCTGCGGCTGGACGCGGGCGAGCACCGCGCGGTGGCGCCGATGCTCGCCGAACTGCTGCACGCCGACCGGCGTCCGATGTGGACCCGATGGGCCGGGCTGGCGAGCATGATCTCCACCGAACTCTGGGACCCGCACGCGACGGCCATCATCGCGCAGTGGCTGGTCAAGGCGGGCCGGGAGTCCGGCTCGCCGACGCAGCTGCGGCTCGGCCTCGCGCAGACGGCCACCGACGCCACCTTCACCGGCAACATCGGCCTGGCGCTCGCGGCGCTCGCCGAGGAGGGCGCGATCGCCGACGCCGCGGGCGCCGCCCCGCTGGTCTACCCCCGGCTGCAACTGGCCGCGCTGCGCGGGCGCCGCGCGGAGGCCCGCAGCCTGTTCGAGGCGGCCGGCCGGGCGGTCACCGCCGACGGCGCCGGCCAGGTCACCAACCTGGACTGGACCACGGCCATGCTGCACAACGGGCTCGGCGACTATCCGGCCGCGCTGGCCGCCGCGCGCCGGGCGACCGCCCCGGGTCGGTTGTTCCTGGCCGGGGTGGCGCTGCCGGAGCTGATCGAGGCGGCGGTCCGCTGCCGGGAGGACGCGCTCGCCGCCGAGGCGATGGCGTCGCTGACCGAACGCACCGAGGCGAGCGGAACGCCGGCCGGGCGGGGCATCGCCGCCTACGCCCGCGGGCTGGTGACCGGCGTCGAGGACCATTTCCGGGAGGCCGTCGAACGGCTGGCCGAGACACCGCTGGTCCCGCACCGCGGGCGGGCGCACCTGCTCTACGGCGAGTGGCTACGCCGACAGGGTCGCCGCCGCGACGGCGTCGGTCAGCTCCGCCTGGCCCACGAACTGCTCGACGCGGCGGGCGCGGACTCCTTCGCGCGGCGCGCCGCCGAGGAACTGCGCGCCTGCGGTGAGGGGGTGCGCCAGCGCGCCGAGAAGTCGTTCGACAGCCTCACCGCGCAGGAGGCGGCCGTGGCCCGGCTGGTGGCCTCCGGCGCGACGTCGAACGAGGCCGCCGTGCAGCTGTTCATCAGCAAGCGCACGGTCGACGCGCACCTGCGCAACATCTTCCGCAAGCTCGGGGTGAGTTCGCGCCGGCAGCTGAAGGGACATCCCGCGGTGCTCGCCGTTCTTGCCTAGGTTGCCGGGTTAGGCAGTCGTTGCCGAGGCGGCCGGCCGCGGCCTGCCCGACCGTGGTGCGGTGCAAGCGATTCTGATCTACGCCGACCTGACCCTCGCCCTGCTGACGCTGATCGCGGCGCCGATCGCCGGGGTGAAGGCCACCCGTCGATGGCTGCTCGTGCCGGCCGGCCTGGCCGCGGGCCGCCTGGTGCTCGCCCTCCTGCTGTTGCTGACCGGAGGCCTGCTGCTGGCCGATTCGCGGCTGAACGTGCAGGTGCCGCTGGCGTTCCTGCCGGCCGCCTTCGCGGTGTGGAAGCCGGGCCGCACCGCCGCGCACGTCAGCGCGGCCGGTGGAATGCTGTCGGTCTGGTGGGTGCTCGCGCCGTTCGCGCCGCAGCACACGGTGTGGGTGTTCGCCGGTTCGGTGCTGGCCCTCGCGGCGATCGCCGCGCTGTCCGTCGCGGTCGTGCGCCGGCGCGCGTCGGGGTCCCGGTTGTCCCGCCTGCCCTGGCTGACCGCGGCCTTTCTCCTTGTCCCGGGAACGACGCTCGCGCTGGCCGCGCAGGCCGGGCCGACCCACCGGCACACCGGCGGACAGGTGAGCGTCGCCCAGCTCACCGGTCCCCGCGAACAGGCGCCGGACGTGCGGCTGACGCTGACCGCCGCGAGGACGCAGGTGCGCCTCGACTCCGGCGCCACCGTCGACGGGATCACGTTCAACGGCACCGCCCCGGGCCCCGAGATCCGGGTGCGCAAGGGCCAGCTGCTGGAGGTGACGCTGGTCAACACCGACGTCAGCGAGGGCGTCACCGTGCACTGGCACGGCGTCGACGTGCCGAACGCCGAGGACGGCGTGCCCGGGGTGACGCAGCAGGCCGTCCCGCCGGGTGGCCGACACGTCTACCGGTTCGTCCCCGACCGGGCCGGCACGTTCTGGTACCACACCCATCGCGACGGTCTCAGCAACGTGCGGAAGGGCCTCTTCGGGGCGCTGATCGTCGAGGACCCGGCCGCCCCGGCCGGCGGGCTGGACCGCACGGTCTTCACGCACGCCTGGGCCTCCGGCACGGCCCTCGACCGCTCCGACCGGCCCGCGCGCCAGGCCGCCCCGGCCGGTGGCGACGTGCGGCTGCGGATGGTCAACAGTTCCGAGGAGCCGCAGTCGGTCCGGCTTTCCGGCGCGCCGTTCCGGGTGGCGGCGATCGACGGGAACGCGGTCGAGGGCGCGACGCCGCTCAGGCCCGGAACGGAACTGCTGCTCGCCGCGGGCGGCCGCTACGACGTGACGTTCACGATGCCGGCCGGGCCGGTGACCGCCGCGCTGGTCGCGGAGCCCGACGCCTCGCTCACGTTCAGTCCGGACGGCGCCGCCGGACCGGTCTCGGCCACCGGCGGGGACGAGTTCGACCCGCTGACCTACGGCTCCGGCGCGCGCCCGGCGGCCGGCCGCTATCAGCGAACGTTCGACCTGCGCCTGGACGACGGCTTCGGGTTCAGTCAGGGCCGGCTCGGCTTCGTCAGCAGCCTGATCAACGGCCGCCTGTATCCGGCCGTGCCGAACCTGGAGGTGGCGCACGGGGATCGGGTCCGGGTGCGCATCGCCAGCCGCAGCACCGTCAACCACCCGTTCCACCTGCACGGTCACCGCGTGCGCGTGCTCTCCCGCAACGGCACACCGGCCACCGGCAGCCCGTGGTGGACGGACACGCTCAACGTCGGCACCGGCGAGGTCTACGAGATCGAGTTCGTCGCGGACAACCCCGGCATCTGGACGGACCACTGCCACAACTTCCAGCACGGCGCGAACGGCATGGTCCTGCACCTCGCCTACACCGGCGTCAGCTCGCCGTTCACCGACGACGACCACCTGCCCGAATGAGCGGCCGCACACATGTCTGAAGGAGTCAGCGTGTCCGACAACAACCTCGCGACCGAGATCGTGCTGCCCGGCGTCGTGGACCCCGCCGCGCTGCTCGTGCGCAAGCGGGAACTGCCGCCGCCCGGGCCGGGCCAGGTGCTGCTGGACGTCGAAGCCACCGGCGTCTCGTATGCGGAACAGCAGATGCGCCTCGGCAGGTACTACGGCCAGCCGGCGTTCCCGTTCGTCCCGGGCTACGACGCGGTCGGTACGGTCGCCGCGGTCGGGCCCGACATCTCCGGCGGCCTGGTCGGACGGCGGTTCGCGATCGTGACCAAGGTGGGCGCGTGGGCCAGCCGGATGCTGGTCGACGCGGCGGACCTGATCCCGGTTCCCGACGGGATCGACCCGGCCGCGGCCGAGACGGTCGTGGTCAACGGCATCACGGCGTGGCAGATGCTGTTCCGGCTGGCCCGGGTCCGGGCCGGGCAGACGATCGTGGTGCTCGGCGCCAACGGCGGCGTCGGTTCGACGCTCGTGCAGTTGGCCCGCCACCACGGAATCACCGTCATCGGCACCGCCTCGTCCCGGCACCACGAGGTGGTGCGGAAGCTCGGTGCGATTCCCGTCGACCACCACGACCCGCAGATGTACCGACGGATCGCCGAACTCGCACCAGACGGCGCGGACGCGGTCTTCGATCACGTCGGCGGCGACGGGCTGAAGCGCTCCTGGCACCTGCTGAACAAGCGCGGAACCCTGATCTCGTACGGAACCGCGGCGGACAAGGACGGCCGGGGTTCGCCGCAGGCGACGTACGTGAAGCTCTTCGCCCGGCTCTGGATGTGGAACGGCGCGCCGAACGGCCGCAGCGCCCGCTTCTACAACTTCTGGGCGGGGCTGCGCCGCAAGGACGAGTTCCGGGCCCGGCTGCGCGAGGACCTGACCGAGGTGTTCACGCTGCTCGCCGACGGGGTGATCACGCCGCAGATCGCCGCGACGATGCCGCTCAGCCGGGCCGCCGAGGCGCTCGCGCTGGCCGAGTCGCGCACGGTCGCCGGCAAGATCGTCCTGGTCCGGGACTGAACCCCGACCGGTTCCCGGACGACGGCTTCCACGGCGAGGAGACCGGGGGCGCGGCGGGCACCAGCGGGCGCCGCTGGATCGTCGACCCGATCGACGGCACCGCGTACTTCGCGCACCGGATACCGATCTTCGGCCTGAATCTCGCGTACGAGGACGAGCACGGCCCCGCGATCGGTGTCTGCCACCGCCCGGCCGCCCGCCAGATGGTCTACGCCGGCCGGGGTCTGGGTTGCCGCATCCGCACGGGCGACGTCGAGGTTGCGCCCGCGCTCCGCGACACCCCCGACCTCGGCCAGGCCCGGGTGGAGATGGTCAACTTCGACTTCTGGCCCACCGAGCTTGTCGTGGCCCTGCACCGGGCGACCCACGCCGGTGGCTACGTGTTCGGGGTCGCCGCCCTCCTGAGCGGCCACACCGACGCGATCCTGATAGCCGGCGACGAGATGGGCTACGAAGACCTTGCCCCGCTCCCCGTGATTTTCGCCGAGGCCGGCGCCCGAGCAACCGATCTGCGCGGCGCGCCCCTGCTGTCCGGCCCCCGCACCGCCCTGTTGAGCACGGGCCGTTTCCACGACGAACTTCTCGCGCTGACCGCGCAGGCCTTGCGCCGACCGGTCAACGGTTCCCGGGCCGGATCGTGAACCGCAGCCGAACCGTGGCGGACCCGGGCCCGGCGATGCCGGTCACTCCGTCGCAGAGCCGTTCCACGATCGGAAGTCCGCGGCCGCGTTGGGCCTCGGGCGCCGGCATCGCCCGGCCGAACGTGGGCAGCGGTCCGCTGTCGGCGACGTCGCAGAAGAGTTCACCGTCATCGGCCCAGATGCGCACGGTCCCGCCGCCGGTGGTGTGTTGAAGGGTGTTGGTGACCAGTTCGTTCACGGCGAGCGTGAGCAGTTCGACCCGTTCGGGGGCCAACAGCAGGGCGCTGGCCTGTGCGCGTACGAACGTCCGCACCGTCGGCAGGTGCTCCGTATCGTCGAACGCGATCACTGCAGCGTCGGGGGGCGGGGCATCCGCGTCAGCCATCGGGGTTCTCGGCCGCTCTCGGGATGCCCACCTGCGACCGCTCTGCCGGTGGCGCGAGAAGTGCGATCACGCCGGTGATCTCCAGCATCGCCGCGACCGATCCGGCGGCGTTGATCACGTGCACGTTCTTGGCGTCCTGGCGCGCGGCCAGGTGCGCCGAGACGAGGGCGCGCAGATTGCTGGAGTCGAGGAAATGGACCCGCGCCAGGTCCACGACCACCACCGTCGCCACGTCGAGCGCGGAGCGCAGGGCCGCCGCGAGCACGTCATGACTGCGCAGGTCGCAGGTCCCGTCGAGGGTCACGACAGCCCTGTCCGCCTCCACGACGGTTTTCACCTCAAGGTCGGACATCGCAGAGGTCTTCCGGGATCGGGAGTCGAACTGTCACGTCGTCTCCGTCAGCTTCCTCGAAGGGCGAAACCGCTGTCAATCGCCGGCGGGTAGGTCACCGGCGGCGGTCGCCACGGTCGGGTACGGGGCACCGGTGAACTGGATGCACAGGATGACGGTGTCGTCGCCGAGCACCTGGGCGCCGGCCCCGTGCCGCAGCAGATGCCGGCACAGCCCTTCGGGTTCGCGTTCGCCGCAACGGCCCGCGGCGTCGGCGAGCCGTCGCATGACCTCGGTGACCGGTTGGCCGTGACGCTCCACCAGGCCGTCGGTGTACCAGACCAGCGCCGCGCCGTGGGGCATGAGTCGTTCGCCCTGCTGCCGTTGCCGTTGACCGAGGCCGATCGGCAGGGAGCGGCCCTCCCACAGGTACTCCGCGCCGCCCTCGGTGACCAGCAGCGGCGGGAGGTGTCCGGCGCAGGCGTAGCGCAACAGCCCGGTGGCGGGGTCGTAGTCGGCGAACCCGACGGTCGCCATTCGCGAGTCGGCGATGAGCACGCTGGCCCGGTCGAACTCGTCGAGCACGCGGGCCGGGTCCGGCGCGGTTTGGGCGATGACCCGCAGTGCCGACTGCAGGCGGGCCATCGCGGCGGCGGCCGCCAGGCTGTGGCCGACGACGTCCCCGACGGCGAACCCGATCCTTCCGCCGGGTACCGGGAAGACGTCGTACCAGTCGCCGCCGACCTGGTGGGCCACGTCGGCCGGCCGGTAGTCCGCGCTGACGCGGATACCGACCAGGCCACCGCTGAGTGCCGGCAGCAGCGCCTGTTGCAACTGGTGGGCGGCGTCGAGTTCGCGTTCGTAGATCTGCGCGCGGCGCAGGGCCTGCGCGCTGAGGTTCGCCAGCGTTTCGGCGAACGTGATCACGTCGGAGTCGACACCGTGTTCGCGCTGGAAGCCGAAGGCCAACGCGCCCAGCGGTGCGCCGTCGGCGGTGCGGATCGGTACGCACACGATGCTGCCGACGCCGAGCGTCCGGTAGCCGTCGGCGAGTCGCGGGTAGGCCGCCGCGAGGTCGGCGGGTGTCTGGTGCACCACCGCCCGGCCGGTGCGGACGGCGTCGGTGTGCGGGGTCGCCGCGTCCAGCGGGATCCGCCGGTTCCGCTCGGCGAGGTCGTCCCGCCGGCCGGCGGCGGTCCACACGGCGAGTTCGTCCTCAGCCGGTGAGACGACGGAGGCGCTGCTGTAGTCGGCGAGCAGCCCTACCCCCTCCCGAACGATCGCCTCCGCTATCGATGTCGAGGTGGCGGCCTGCGCCAGGTCGGCGGTGAGGATCTGCAGGGCGTTGAGACGCAGCCGCGCCGCCCGTTCCACCGAGGTGTCCCACCGGGCGCGGTCGCGCTCGGCCACTCCCACCGCGAGCGCCCACGCACCGAGGATGGTGGTGGTCAGGAAGACCTGCAGCGTCAGCGTGATGACCTGATCCGAGGTGTTCAGCGCCGCCCACGGGCCGTGGCCGGCGCTGGTCATCAGGTTGGCGGTCACCGTGGTCGCCGCCCCGGCGGTGAGCGCGACGGTCAGCGGCTGACTGAACGCCAGCCAGAACAGCACCGGAATCGGCAGGTAGAACAGCGGCACCTGCGGTGGCCAGAACCCGATCACCGTCGCCGCGGCGGCCAGTCCCGCGGCCAGTGCGGCCCTGGCCACGACGGGCCTGCCGGCGCCGTGCCGCCAGGCGAGCACACAGCCGCCGACGGTCAACACACCGGCCGCGTCGCCGGCCCAGAACGACAGGAACGACCGGGGCACCGGCAGGCCGGCGCTCAATGCGAGCGTCGTCGCGCCGATCAGGCCGCCGACGACCGGGCCGGCACCGACGCAGCAGACGAGGAACGCCAGCAGGTCCCGGCGACGCAGCAGGTTCACCTTCGCGGGCACGTAGCGGCGCAGCAGCAGCGCACCCACCAGTGGCTCCGCCGTGTTGGCCAGCGCGAATCCCCAGACCCACCGCGGCGACAGGCCGTGGGACAGATCGACCGCCACCTCCGTCGCCGCGGCCGCGAGAAGGATCCACGGCCATCGGCGGCGGGGGCTGAGCAGCAGCGCCGACAGCGTCACCCCGGCCGGCAGGAACAGCACCACGATCGACTGGGCCCCGAACCCCAGGAAGGCCAGTGACGCCCCGGTGCCGTAGGTAACCACGACCAGCGCGAGGATCAGCCACAGCGGTCGCGGGCGTTCGCTCCCCGACGGCGAATCCGAGCGGAGGCCGCCATTCGCAGGCTCTGACAGGGACATCGAACGGCACACCCCATAGGTGGCAGCGTTGCTCGCCAGGTCGACGCGACCGGGCGGCGCACGGTAACGAGGACGCGAGCGTACCGCGACGTTCCGCCCGGCCGACCAACCCAACGGACGAATGACAACGCCGCTGGGGCCAGACACCGCGCCGGGCGGCAGCCTGACCCCAACACCTCAAACGTTCATGGCCACATCGTCCGGCGCCGAGCCGGTCACCCGACCCCGACCGGCTCCCGCCCCTTGGTCACACCGACCACCCGGACGGGCGACGGCTCCACCCGCAGCAGACGCGCTACCGGGGCCGGCAGCCACCAGTTCCATCGGCCGAACAGCGACACCAGGGCCGGAACGAGCAGGGCCCGCACGATCGTGGCGTCGAGCAGGATGCCGGCACCCAGCGCAGTGGCCAGCACCTTGACGTCGGTCTGCGGCGTGGATGCCAACGCCGCGAACGCGAAGAACAGGATCAGCGCGGCGGAGGTGACCAGCCGGCCGGTACGGCCGAGACCTTCTTTCACCGCGACCGAGGTGGAGCCCGTGCGGTCGTACTCCTCACGCATCCGGTGCAAGATGAACACCTCGTAGTCCATCGACAGCCCGAACAGGAACGCGAAGATGACGACCGGCACCCAGAACGTCATCGCTCCGGTCGCCGGCACGCCGAACAGCGCCTCCGACCCGTTGCCGTCCTGCCAGAACCACGTGGTCAGACCGAATACCGCTGCCACGCTGAACAGGTTGAGCAACACCGCCTTGAGCGGCAGCAGGATCGACCGGAAGCTACGGACCAGCAGCACGAACGTGACCAGCGCGATCACCACGAGCACGTACCAGAAGTTGTCGTACACCGCGTTCTGCCAGTCCAGGACAATCGCACCGACGCCGGCCACACCGACATAACCGGGCAGACTCTTCGTCGCGTCGCGCACGGCGGTGACGACCGCGATGCTGGTGTTGTTCTTCGTCTCCCGCTCGGGCAGGACGACCACCTCGGTGTGGCCGTCCGGGGCGGCCGGGGCGGCGACCGCGGCGCGTACACCCGGAACCTGCTCCGCGGCATCCACGATGGACTTCGGGTCGCCGCCCGGCCGCACCAGCACCACCATCGGGGTCAGCACCCCTGAGCCCACTCCCCCGTCGCGCAATGCGGTCAGCGCCTCGTGCGCCGCGCCCTTGGTGGCCAGCGAGTCGGCGCCGGGCTGGCCGATCTGCATCCCGAACACCGGGACCACCGCGACGGTGAGAGCGGCGAGAGCCACCGTGGCCGCCACCCAGCGGTGCCGAATCACGGCCCGGGCCCAGGCCGACCAGCCACGGGAGGCACGCGTCTCGGTACGGATCCGCGGCCAGTCCACCCGCGGTCCGGCCAGACTCAGCACGGCGGGTAGCAGGGTCAGCACGACCAGAGTGCTGACCAGCGGGATCAGCATTCCGCCGTAGCCCATGCTGCGCACCGCCGGCACCGGGAGCACGACCAGCGCGGCCAGGCTGATCGCCACGGTCACACCGGAGGCGAACACCGCACGCCCCGCCGTGCCGACCGCGATGACCACGGCCTCCGAATTGGCAGCCCCCCGGGACCGTTCCTCACGCCATCGGGTCACCACGAGCAACGAGTAGTCGATCGCCACGCCCAGGCCGATCAGCGCTACCAGGAACTGCACCATGAACGAAACGTCCGCGAACGTGGTCAGGACCAGCACCACCAGGAACGTCGACAGGATCGCCACAGCCGCGATCAGCAGCGGCACCAGCGCCAGGAACGACGCGAAGACGAACAACAGCACGACCAGGGCGCCGGCGGCACCGATCAGTGTCTCGCTCAGCACGCTGGGTTCCTCGGCGGCCGCCGCGTTGCCCTCGCTGAGCAAGCTGTCGCCGGTGAGCTGGAGCCGGTAACCGACCTGGTCCGCCGCGCTCCGGCCGGCGCCACCGGCCACTGCCTGCGCGACCGGGTCGTCCGGCCCGGACCCGCCGTAGACGAGCAGGAACGTACTGCGCCCGTCGCCGGTGAGAAACGCCCGGTCGCCGGTGCCGCCGTAATCGAGGACCAGCGACCCGGGAACCCGCCGGATCTGATCGGCCACCGCGGTCACCGCCGCACGGTCGATGGTGGCGCCCTCCGGAGCGGTCAACACCGGGATGACGCTGACGTCGGCGGCGACGCCGTACGACCGGGCGATCCGCTGCTCGGTCTCCGAACCCTCCTGGCCGGGCAGCGCGGTGTCGCCGGTGAGCCGATCGGCGACCTGGCCGGCGCTGATCCCGCCGGCCATCAGGGTCACCGCCCAGAAGCCAATCACCCACCAGCGGTGTCGGAGCACGAAATTTGCGAACGATTTCATCGAGGGCCCCCGCTCATGACCTGTTGGACATGGCCGGCAGGCCCAGGCGCTTCTCGTCGGCCGTGCCGTCGGGCTCGCTGCTGATGACGACGTTCGTCACGTGATGAGCGACGGGGTTCCCTGGGCCGAGGCGCAGTGCGGCCGAATCCGGTGTCGTTGACATGGGTCTGTCCTCTCGGTGGCGGTGTCTGGACTGAGTGCTTCACGCATTGGCCCGTCGCCGCCCCTGTAGGAGACGGCTCCTTTCGGAACCTCCCGCGGGTAGGCGCGCATGACCTGTTCTTTCGGCGCCCGGTCAGTGACCTCGGTGAGCGCCACGGTCTCGCGGCGACGTCCCGGGGAGAGCCGGCCGCTGCCCGCGGCCCGGACGCTGCGGGCCCGATCGGAGTCCGGCGGTCCCGCCACCACGTACGTGCGGCCGCCAACAGTCAGCGGCGGGACCGGGGTGGAACGCGGCTTGCCGGAACGCCGTCCGGCACCGTGCGCGCGCAGAGCGGCCCCATCGCGAACCGCGAAACGCACCAGACGCTCGTTGCACGGTCGCGGCGCGGAGCCAGCGCCGCAAAGGCCTAACGCCTGGCAAGGTAAAGCTTCCCGTTGAGTGCTCTAGTCGATGGCGATTTCGTCGAGTTGTACGACGCCCTCGGACTGTGCGGTGCAGAGGTCGGAAGCGGCCGTGACGAAGTCGTGCACGTGCTGAGTCCGGAGGTGCTCGACGAACGCGGCGGTACTGGCGTAGACCTCGTAGAGGTAGAACCGCTCGCGTGTGTCGCGGGCCTGGTAGGCGGTGAATTCGAGGCAACCGGGCTCACGCCGGACCTGCCGGACCAGCTCGACGACTTTCTCGCGGAGCTGGCTGGTCATGCCCGGCCTGGCGTCGAGGATCGCGATCATCGGCCGAGGGCGGGAATCGTCGGGGTCGACAGGGAGGCTGAGCTGGTTGAGGGCTTCGCGGACGTCGCTGTCGTCGACCGGCATGGTCAGGTCTCCGTTCATGGTCAGGTGTCCGTTCATGGTCGGGTGTCCGTTCGTGGTCAGGTCTGCGTTTCAGGCTGGACTCAGGGGGTGACGGTCAGCGGCTCTCCGGGGCTGATGACCTTGACGGGGACGTCGGGGATCAGCCGGCGGGCTGCCTCGACGAAGCGGGCGGGACCCTTGTCGGACTTGAGGAAGAGCCTGTCGGCGATGGGGCCGCCGGTGAAGGCGTAGTGCTGCGGCACCACCAGCCCCGGGCGTAGGGCGTGGGTCAGCTCTGCGGCCTCCTCGGCGTTCATGACGACCTGCTTGTTGCCTGCCATCCGGATGCGCAGGCCGTTGACGGGGAGCAGCGCCACGTCCAGCGGCCCGTAGCGCTCGGGCAGGGTCCGCAGCTCCGGGACGAGCAGCGTGTCCCCGGCGAAGTAGACGTTGCGCCCGCCACCGCTGATGACGAACGTGACCTCGTAGACCCCGTGCAGGCCAGGGGCGGCGCTGACGGTCAGGTCTCCGATCCGGGCCGACTGCCAGGGCTCGAGCGCGCGGACGTTGCTGAATCCGGCCTTGCGAGCCTTCTCGAGGACCGGCCCGGCGACCAGCAGGGGCACGTGCCTGTCGCGGTAGCGGCGGAATGCTTCGAGGTCGCAGTGGTCGTAGTGCTCATGGCTGATCAACACCGCATCCAGGTGCGGCAGGGTTTCCGGCTGAAAAGCGACCGGCTCACCCGGGTGGTAGAAGGCCTTCTCCGAAAACCAGGGGTCGGTCAGAACCGTCTGGCCGCCGATCTGGATCAGATGGCAGCTGTGGGCGACCCGGGTGACAACGAGCGACTCTGTCATGACCCTACCTAACATCACTAGACAGGCGTAAGTGGACGACTGTCTTCCTGAATATAAAGACGGGTGTATGGTTAGTCAAGTGAGCGAGCAGCGGTTGACACGGGCCCGGAACCGGCGCGGCGAGGGAACAAAACTGCGGTCGGAGTTGATCGAGGCGGCTCGGCGGCTGCTGACAACGGCCGAACATGAATCCGAAGTCAGCATCCGCGCCGTCACCCGCGCCGCCGGAACCGCGCCGCAGAGCTTCTACCTGCAGTTCGCGAACATAGAAGAGCTGCTACAGGAGGTGTACGCACTCGAGTTCCAGCTGCAGCGCGAGGCCCTCCTTGCCGCCACCGCCGACGCTTCCGACCCCATCGCCGCCCTGCGCGCCCTCTGCCGGGCCTATTACGACTACGCCCAGCAATACCCGGGACGCTATCGGGCGATGACCGCGGTCCGCGGCCGCGCCCACGACGCCCTGGACCCCGCCCAGTTCCCCGGCATGCCGATCTTCGCCCTGACAGTCACGGCCGTGGACGCGGCCCTGGCTGCCGCCGGCCGCCATGACACCAACCCGCACACCGCCACCGCCAGCCTGTGGGCCTGGCTGCACGGCATCATCGTGCTCAGAGCCGACCGCCCGGCCTTCCCCTGGCCGCCCGCGGACGACATGCTCGACGGCATGATCGCCCATTTCCTGGCCGCCCCGTACCCGCTACTGCCGTCTCAGTGAGCCGGCCGGGCGCGCACCGCATTTAGGAACGATCGTTCTTGACTGATCGTTCCTAAAACGGCTAGCGTCTTCGGCATGGGACGACCGCGGGGGTTCGACGAGGAGGCCGTGACCGCCGCGGCCGCGGCACTGTTCGCCGCTCGTGCCTACGACGGGGTCGGGGTCGACGACCTCGTGCAGCAGTTGGGAGTCCATCGCAACAGCCTGTACAAGACCTTCGGCAGCAAACGAGGGCTGTACCTGGTCGCGCTGCGCTGGTACTCGCGACACGTTCTGGTCCCGCTCGCCGATCGCCTCGCGACGGGCGCGGACACCGAGCGATGCATCGCCGACCTGGTCGGTCGGAACGACCTCGACCTGCTGCTCCTGGCCGCCGTCGAGCGGGCCCCGGCCGACGCCGAGGTCGCGTCGGTGGTGGCCGAGACGCTGCAACTGCTTCAGCGGGCCCTCGACCGGGCGTCCGCCGACCGCGGACGGATCACCCTGAGCGAGATTCTGGGCGAACGGCTGCGCGCCCGCGCGGTGTTCGCGCCGTCGGACGACGATTCCGTCGACTGAACCGAGCGCGTCGACAACCCCGGGCGTCGACGGTGCCCGTAACCGCCATGCCCGCCGACCGGTGTTCGCGGGCCGCAGAAAGGACCACTCGTCATGGCTCGCGTCAGCATCGACAACGGCGACCTCATCGTGGAGATCGAGGGCCTGGACAAGCTCTGGTCGCTGAAGAGCCGGCTGGCCATCCCGCTCGGCAACGTCCGCGGCGCCACCGCCGACCCGGGAATGGCCAAGGAGCCCAAGGGTTTGCGGGCACCCGGCACCCATCTGCCCGGCGTGATCACGGCAGGCACGTTCCACCAGGACGGCGAACGCGTGTTCTGGGACGTCCGCGACGGCGCCCGGGCCGTCGTCATCGAACTCGCCGACGAACGCTACGCCCGGCTGGTCGTCGAGGTCGCCGACCCGCACGCCACCGTCGCCCTGATCGAACGGGCGATCACGCGATGACACCGCGCCGAGATGCCGAACCCGCTAACCCGCCGACATCGGGACCTGATCGTCCCGGTAGCCGGCCGCCTGACGGCGGAACAGGCGCGCGTAGCGGCCCTCGGCGTCGAGCAGTTCGTCGTGCGTTCCCCGTTCCGCCACCACGCCGTCGTGCAGCACCACGATGACGTCCGCGTCCCGGACGGCGTTGAGGCGATGCGAGATGAGCAGCGTCGAACGGCCCGCGCGATGCTGCCGCATGGCCTCGTGCACCTCGTGTTCGGCGTCGACGTCGAGGCCCGAGCTGGGTTCGTCGAGGATCACCAACTCCGGGCTGCGGCGCATGAACGCCCGCGCCAGCGCGACCCGCTGCCATTGGCCGCCGGAGAGCAGCACCCCGCTCATCGTCGCGCCGGCACGCGGGCCGACGGGCAGGAAGATCCGGCTCAGCAGGGTGTCGTAGCCGTCGGGCAGGCCGGCGAGGGTCGCGTCGACACCGGCTGTGCGGGCGGCCCGACGGATCCGTTCGCGGTCGGCACAGGAGTCGATGTCGCCGACCGCCACGTTCTCGGCGGCGGTCAGGTCGTAGGTCATGTAGTCCTGGAAGACGCCGCTCATCCGCGCGCGCAACTCGGCGACCGGCACGTCCCGGATGTCGACGCCGTCCCACTCGATCGTGCCGCGGGTCGGGTCGTAGAACCGGCACAGCAGCTTGACGAGCGTGCTCTTGCCGGCCCCGTTCGCACCGACGAGAGCGGTCGAACTGCCGTGCGGGAGGAACAGGTCCACGCCGCGCAGGATCCACGGATGGCCGTCGCCGTAACGGAACCACACGTCGCGCAGCCGGATGCCGCGGGCGAGCACCGGCAGCGGCCGGGCCGGTTCGACGACGGGCAGGTCGGGCTCGACCCGTTCCACGGCAAGGTAGTGGTCGAACAGCAACAGCGACTGGTGCGCGGAGGCCAACGAACCGATCAGCGAGTACAGCGCCGTCTGGACGGCGGCGACGGCCGCCAGCAGAACCGTCACGTCGCCGGCGCCGAGCCGGCCGGAACGCGCCGCCGCGACGGCCCACCCGAGCGCCGCCGCGGCGACGAGCGCACCGAGCGCGCTGAGCCCGCCCTCGATCGCGGCCTCCCGCCGGTCGAGCGCGGTCTTCTCGGCGTCGGCGGTGCGGCGCTGCGACTCCAGGCGGCCGCGCAGGAATCCGCCGATGCCGAAGAGCCGCACCTCCTTGGCCGCCTGCACGGTCGTCAGCAGGTTGGCGTAGAACATCTCGCGGCGTTCGGTCGGGCCGAGGCGCAGGTGCAGGGCGGCCCGGCGGCGGGACAGCCGCAACTGGGCGAGGAACACCGGCAGCCCCGCCAGCAGCAGCGCCACCGTCAGGACCGGGCTGATCGCCAGCAGCGACCCGACGAACCCGATCAGCGTGAGACCGCTGCGTCCCAGGCCGAACGCCGACGACGCGAGCATGCCGCAACTGCCGGGCGCCTGTTGGGCCAGCCGCAGCCGGTCGGCGAACAAGGGATCCTCGAACCGGGCGAGCCCGCCCAGCCGTTCCGTGGCGGCGAAGAGCCGCAGGGTGGCCAGCAGGGCCGCACGACGTCCGAGAACGTTGCCGAGCAACAGCGTCGGCGCGGGCAGCACGGCGGCGAGGACTCCCACCACCGCCAACGACGCGGCAGGAACGAGCACCGGCCCACCGCCGACGAGAGCGTCGATCACGTGTTTGGTGAACCAGGCCGCGGCGACCGGCAGCATGGCGTCGACCGCCATGACGGCGAAGTACAACGGCAGCAGCGCACCCGTGGCGGCCCAGGTGAGCCGGGTGACCGCCCAGGCCGCCCGGCGCACGATGCCGGGCGGCGGGGCGGTGCTCTGTTCAGCGGGCACCGGCAGGCACCCCGGTCGGGACGGACGTCAGCGCGTCGGCGCCGCCGCCGGCCGCGAGCACCCGTCCGGTGGCGTCGATGAGATACACGGCCGGGTAGGCACGCACCTTGAAGGCGGTCCCGATCGGCCCGTTCCCGTTGTCGAGGATGATCCGCGCATTGCCGGTGAACCGTTCGCCGTATCCGCTGTCGCCGCCGAGGATCACCAGAAGCACCCGTTCCGCCCCGCCGGGATGGCTCGCCACCCGCTCCGCCAGCGGCGGCAGCAGTTCCTCGCAGGGCGAGCAGCCCGGCGCCAGGAACGCCACGAGCGTGTCACCGGTCAGCCCGTCCCGGCTGACGGTCGAGCCGTCGACAGCGGTGGCGGTGAACGCCGGCACCTCGGTGCCGATCGGCAGCAGGTGCTGGGCGAACGTCTCGGCGGGCCGCGCGGTCTTCGGGCGCGGTTCGGCGGCGAGCCGGTTCACCCGACGCGCCAACGCCGCGAGGAACACCAGATTGGCCAGCGTGGCGACGGCGAGCACCAGAACGGCCGTGGTTTCGTACGACAAGGCTCCTCCTCACTGCTTCGCCGCGCCGAGGAGCGCGGCGAGGTCGTCCCAGGCGACACAGATGACCGCGAGGCCCAGGCCGGTGCCGACCGCCAGGACCGTTCCGGCCGGTTCGACGACACCCGCCGGTGCCGCCGTCGCGAGCAGGCCGGCCACCGCCACCGAGGCGAGGACGGCGTTGCGCACTATCTGGGGAACGCCGGCCGGCACCGGCGAGTAGCCGAAGCAGTTGCACGCGACGGCCGCCCCGCGCGCCCGCGCCACCGCCGCGGCGAACGCCGTCAGCAACAGCGCCGCCGCGCCGAGCCCCCATCCCGCGGCCGGTGTCCAGACCAGCGCCCCCACCACCGCGAACTCCGCGGCGACCAGCGCCTCGGCCAGCCGCGGCAGCCCGCGCAGCGGACCCGGTGCGAGCGCCGTCACCGACGAGCGGTACGCCTCGAACGCCGAACGCCGCATCACCTTCGACGCCGCGGCCGCGAGGAACACCGCCCCGACCGCGCATCGGGCGGTCAGCGCGAGCACGTCGGCGAACTCGTTCACGACCCGTCTCCCGTCCGACGCGCGGACGGTGCCGCCGACGGAAACCCGCCGACCGCACCGCCCTTCCCCGTCACGCTCAACAGGATCCGCAGCTGTAGTTGACCGCGCCGCAGCCGTCGGGACAGCAGAGTGTCACGACATACCTGAGGTGATGGCCCGCGTTGCAGCTGACGCACGCCGTGCTTTGCACCCAGCACATGGGATGCCCCTCTCCGTCGGTGATACCGATGGTAGGAGTCTGGACCGAGGCCGTTGCACCGGCGATGTACCGGCATTGCAGATTTGATGACAGCGCTCGATTCACCCGGGTTGATAGATTCGGCTCACGGGGGAGGGGCCGATGGCCGTGGAGTTCCAGCTGCTCGGCGAGGTACGCGCGCACCGGCCGGACCGGCCGGTCGATCTGGGCAGCGCACGGCAGCGCAGCCTGCTGGCGATCCTGCTGGTGGACAGCAACCGGGTGATCCCGGTGCACCAACTCGTGGACCGGTTGTGGTCCGAGGATCCCCCGCCCACCGCCCGTCCGACGCTGCGGAGTTATCTGTCCCGCCTGCGTTCGGTTCTCGCCGATGACGAGACTGTTTCGTTGGAACGCTGTACGAACGGCTACCGCCTCCGGGTCGACCCGGCCCGGATAGACCTGCACCGCTTTCGCGGCCTGATCGCACAGGCCCGCGCGGCGGCCAACGACCGCGGCCCGGGCGGCGATCGACGCGCACTGCGCCTGTTCGACGACGCGATGCGGCTGTGGTCCGGCGACGTGTTCGGCGGCCTCGACTGCACCTGGCTGGCCGACCTGCGCGAACGCCTGCACGGCGAACGGCTCGCCGCCGAGCTCGACCGGGTGGACGTGGCACTGCGCGGCGACCGTCCGGCCGGCCTGGTGGCCGGCCTGGCGGAGCTGTCGGCCGCCCACCCGCTGGACGAACGGGTCGCCGGACAGCTCATGCTGGCGCTGCACCTGTGCGGGCGGCGGGCCGACGCCCTCGGCGCCTACCGTGCGATCCGTCGTCGCCTCGCCGACGAGATGGGCGTCGAGCCCGGCCCGGCGCTCCAACGGCTGCACCGCCGGCTCCTGGCCGGAGACCCCGCACCGGTGGTCGGCCCGCCGGCGAACGACCCGTCGCCGGCGGACCCGGTCCCCGATCCGCGACCGGGTGGGCTCTCCCCCGCCGAGTTGCCGCCGGACCTACCGGCGTTCGTGGGTCGCGAGCACGAGCTGGCCCAGCTCGACGGCCTGCTGCCGGCCAAGAACGCGGACCGGACCGCGGCCGTCATCGCCACGATCACCGGAGCGGCCGGCGTCGGCAAGACCGTGCTGGCGGTGCACTGGGCGCATCTGGTGCGCCACCGCTTTCCCGACGGGCAGCTCCACGTCAACCTGCGCGGGTTCAGCCCGGACTCGTCCGCGCTCACGCCCGCCGAGGCGCTGCGCGGCCTGCTGGGCTCGCTCGGCGTTCCCCCGACCGGTCAACCGGCGGACCTCGCGGGGCGGGTGGGGCTGTACCGGACGCTGCTGGCCGACCGGCGGATCCTGATCCTCCTCGACGACGCCCACAGCGCCGAACAGGTCCGACCGCTGTTGCCCGGCGCACCCGGCTGCCTGGCCGTGGTCACCAGCCGCGATCAGCTCACCGGCCTGGCCGTCGCGGCCGGGGCCCATCCCCTGCCGCTGGACCTGCTGAGCGCGGCGCAGGCGCGGGACCTGCTCGCCCGACGGCTCGGCCCGGCCCGCGTCGCCGGCGAGCCGGACGCCGTCACGCAGATCGTGGAACGCTGCGCCCGGCTGCCGCTCGCGTTGACCATCGTCGCCGCTCGTGCGGCCCGGCAGCCGCACTTCCCGCTCGGGGCCGTCGCCGCCGGACTGGTCGGCGACGACCGGCTGGACGTCCTCGGCGACGGCGATCCGACGACCGACCTGCGCACGGTGTTCTCGTGGTCGTACCGACGGCTCGGCGCACCGGCGGCCAGGCTGTTCCGGCTGCTCGGACTGCTGCCCGCCGGAGAGGCGTCGGTGGCCGCCGTGGCCAGCCTGGCCGGCCTGCCGCCCCGGCGGTTGCACGCTCCGCTCGGCGAACTGCGCCGCGCCAGCCTCGTCGACGAACCGGCACCCGGCCGGCTGAGCCTGCACGACCTGCTGCGTGCGTACGCCGGCGAACTGGTCGAGGAGCACGAGCCGCCCGACGCTCGACGGGCCGCCGCCGGCCGCCTGCTCGACCACTACCTGCACACGGCGCACGCGGCGGCCGTGGCGGTCGACCCGCAGCGCGACCCGATCCCGTTGCCCGCCGCACGCCCCGGCACGGCCCCGCAGGAATTCACCGGATCCGCCGCCGCACTCGCGTGGTTCACCTCGGAGCAGCAGACCCTGCTGAACGCCGTCATCCGGCCGGAGCCCGGCTCGGAGGCGCACACCTGGCGACTGGCCTGGTGCCTGGTGAACATCCTGGACCGCCGCGGCCTGTGGGTGGAGCAGGCCGCCGCCCACACTGCCGCACTCGCCTGCGCCGAACGCCTCGCCGACCCGGCCGGCCAGGCGCACACGCTGCGCGGGCTCGCCCGGGCATACGTCCAACTCGGCCGGTACGACGAGGCGGAGCGGCACTTCCGCGTCGGGCTGGAACGCTGCCGGGACGCCGGCGACCGGGTTCTCGCCGCGCACCTGCACCGCAATCTCGCCGAACTGGAGGAACGCCGTGACCGGTACGCGACGGCGGTGCGGCACGCCGCGCGGGCCATCACGCTGTTCCGCGCCGCCGGCCACCGGATCGGCCTGGCCAACTCGCTCAACCAGTTGGGCTGGTACCTGACCCTGCTCGGCGAGCACCGGCAGGCACTGTCCACATTGGAACGCGCGATGGTGCTGCTGACGGCGATCGACCACCGCTACGGTCAGGCGGCCGCCCTGGACAGCATCGGATACGCCCACTTCCGGCTCGGCGACCTCGAACGGGCCGTCGAGTGCCTGGAGCGGTCGCTGGCTCTCTTCCGGGCGGAGGGCGACCGGTACTACGCGACCGTGACGATGGTTCACCTGGGCGACGCGCACGACGCCCGGGGCGACGCCGACGCGGCCCGCGCGGCATGGCAGGCCGCCCTGGAGATCCTCGTGGAAATGCGCCACCCGGACGCCGAGTCGGTCCGCAAACGGCTCCTTCCCGGCGTGTGCGGGTCGACCACCACTTGATCAGCCGTACGGGACGGACGGCCCTGTGGACCGGCGGGGAGCCAGCGAACCGAGCCGCGTGAGCGCTTCCTGCCGTGACACACGGCGGTCCTGAGCACGTTCCGCTCCACTAGCCTGCGGTGGTGACAGGAACCGAACTGGCTGAGTTGATCGTGGCCGACAGCGGGGCGCTGCGCGCCTGGCTGTCGGACAACCACCGCACCTCCCCCGGTGTGTGGCTAGCGCTGACCAGGAAGGGCGGCTCCGTCACCACGCTGACCTGGCAGCAGGCGGTCGACGAGGCGCTGTGCTTCGGCTGGATCGACGGCCAGGCCCGCAAGCGCGACGGGGAGAGTTCCTGGATCCGGTTCACCCCGCGCCGGCCCCGCAGCATCTGGTCCCAGCGCAACGTCGCCAACGTCGCCCGGCTGGAGGCGGCCGGCCTGATGCAGCCCGCCGGCCGCGCCGCGGTCGACGCCGCCAAGGCCGACGGGCGGTGGGCGGCCGCCTACGCGCCGCCGTCGGAGGCGGAGGTGCCGGCCGACCTGCGCGCCGCGATCGCCGCCGACCCTGCGGCGCAGGCGATGTTCGACGTGCTCACCAAGACCAACCGCTTCGCCCTCATCGGCCGGGTCAACGCCGTCAAGCGGGCCGAGACGCGCACCCGCAAGATCGCCGAGTGCGTGGCGATGCTGGCCCGGCACGAGACGATCCATCCGCAGCGAGCCAGGCCGGCCGAGCCGCCGACGTGAGCGGTGTGCCCGGATGAGGCGTGTCCCGCCGATCACGGCGGTCCTATCGGCCGGAATCCCGCTCCCGGCCCCGGAGCGCGGCGTCGATGAGTGCCTCGGCGGCCTGTCGCGCCTGCCCCGCGGCATCGTTCGTCCCGGCGATGGCCGCCGTCGTCTGTGCCCCCTCGGCGAGGATCGCCAACTGCGGCCCGAGCGATGCGGGCGCCCCGGCCTCGGCGACGATCTCGGTCAGCCGCGCCTGGAACTTCGCCTTGTGCGCCCGCACGATCTGCGCGACCCGTGGCGCCGTCGCGCCCAGTTCGCCGAAGGAGTTGATGAACATGCAGCCGCGGAAGTCGTCCTGGTCGAACCAGCGGGCCAGCATGTCGTAGATCGCGAGCAGGCTCTGCCGGGGGTCGTCGGTGGCGGTCGCGTCGTCGACCAGTGCGTCCCACATCTCGTGCCGGCGGAGCAGGACCTGTTCCACGATGGTCTCCTTGGAGGGGAACAGGCGGTAGAGCCGCTTGAGCGAGACACCCGACTCGGCGCGCAGCATGTCCATGCCGACGGCCTGGATACCGAGCGTGTAGTACAGCCGGTCGGCCGCCTCCAGCACCTGCTGCCGGGCCGCGTCGTCGTCCAGCGTGTGGGCTTGCGTGGTCACTATTCCCCTCCGTCGCCGAGTCCCGCGGTGACACCTCTCACCCAATTCGTCACGCCTGAGTGGTGCGCCGAGAACGATCGTTTTCTAGGCTACATGACAAGCGGAGAACGTACGTTCTCCACCATCGCCGGGAGGCACAGATGCCGTTCATCACCGTCGGCTCCGAGAACAGCACCAGCATCGACCTCTACTACGAGGACCACGGAGCGGGTCAGCCCGTCGTCCTGATCCACGGCTACCCCCTCGACGGGCACTCGTGGGAGAAGCAGAGCGCGGCGCTGCTCAAGGCCGGTTACCGGGTCATCACCTACGACCGTCGCGGCTTCGGACAGTCGAGCCAGCCGACCACGGGCTACGACTACGACACCTTCGCCGCCGACCTCAAGGTCGTGCTCGACACCCTCGACGTCACCGACGCCGTCCTCGTCGGCTTCTCCATGGGAACCGGCGAGGTCGCCCGCTACCTGGGCAACTTCGGATCGCAGCGGATCGCCAAGGCCGCTTTCCTCGCCGCACTGGAGCCGTTCCTGCTCAAGACCGACGACAACCCGACGGGCGTGCCGCAGGAGGTCTTCGACGGCATCCTCGCTGCCGTGACCGCAGACCGGTACGCCTACTTCACCGACTTCTACAAGAACTTCTACAACACCGACGAGAACCTCGGCACCCGCCTGTCCGAGGAGGCACTGCGCAACAGTTGGAACGTCGCCGCCGGCGCCTCGTGGTTCGCGTCCTCCGCCGCCGTGCCGACGTGGATCACCGACTTCCGGAACGACATCCCGAAGATCGACGTGCCCACGCTCATCCTGCACGGCACGGCGGACAACATCCTGCCCATCGACGCCACCGCGCGCCCCTTCCGCAACCTGCTGCCGAACGCCGACTACGTCGAGGTCGACGGCGCCCCGCACGGCCTGCTCTGGACGCACGCCGAAGAGGTGAACGAGGCCCTGCTCGCCTTCCTGGCGAAGTAGCCGGTCACTCAGGACGCTCACGGCCCGTCAGTTCGGCTCCCTGCGAACTGACGGGCCGTCGGCCCAGCCGGCCGCGGATCCACGCGCCCGTCCGGTCAGCGGTTGAACTTCTCGATCGCCTCGGGGGTCACCGGGGTGAAGAAGTTGACCAGGTTGCCGTCGGGGTCGCGCAACAGCAGGGCCCGGTTGCCCCAGGGCATCGTGGTGGGCACGTTCACGAACTCCGCCACGACACCCCGCAGGCTCTCGTAGAGCGCGTCCACGTCGTCCACGAGAAACTCGATGATCGCGGTGTGGTTGTCGGCCGGCCGGGCCGAACCGGGCGCGAACAGCGAAACCGTGCGGGTGCTGCCGATCGCCAGCGTGCCGTGGGCGGTGCGCAGTTCGGCGAAGTCCTCGTTGCCCCAGACCGCCGGCACGCCCGTGACCTTCTCGTAGAAGCCGACGAGGCGAGTGACATCGCCGCTGATGAGGCGAATCGAGACGAGGTCCATGGTTCTCCCTGACTAATGTGGTCCGTTTGCCTGCCGGGATCGAACGCTACGACGAATACTGGACAGAATCGGTCCAGTATTCTGGGTAAAGTCCCGATCATGGCGCGGCCGACAGCTCAGGTACTCGCGTTGCTGGAGCTCCTGCAGTCCGGCGGCGTGCTGACGATGGCCGGGCTCGCCGACCGTCTCGGTGTCGACCCGCGCACCGTGCGGCGCTACGTGGATCACCTGATCGACCTCGACGTTCCGGTGGAGTCGGTGCGCGGCCGCTACGGCGGATATCGGCTCGCCGCCGGTTATCGGCTGCCGCCGCTCATGCTCAGTGACGACGAGGCCCTGGCGGTGCTGCTCGGACTGGTCGCCGGCAGGCGCGCCGGGCTGGCAACGAGCGCGGGCCTGGACACGGCGAACGGGACGGCCGCCGCGAAGATCCGTCGCGTGCTGCCGTCGCGGATCGCGGATCGGCTGGACGCCGTACTCGAATCCCTCGCCTTCACGGCCGAGCCCGACGACGTCCCTGCGCCGCAGACAGGTGTCCTGCTCACCGTCGCCCACGCGGTTCGCCACCATCGTCCGATCTCGATCCAGTACATGTCGGGCGGCGGTCGGCGCAGCGTTCGCACACTGCATCCGTTCGGGCTGGTCAACCACTCCGGCCGGTGGTACGTCACCGGTGCCGACCCGCAGCTCGGCGAGGATCGGACCTTCCGGCTCGACCGCATCGCGGACGCCAGGACGTTGCCCGGCTCGTTCGAGCCGCCCGCCGGCCTCGAACCCGCAGAACGCGTACTCACCTCGATGGCCCAGGCGCCGTACCGCCATCAGGTGACGCTGCGGATCCAGGGCACGCCCGCGCAGATCCGCACGCGGCTGCCGGCCAGCGTCGCCGAGGTGCGGGAGCACGAGGAACCCGGCTGGCAGTCGGTGGAGATCCGGGTGGAACGTCTCGACTGGTTGCCCGCCGTGCTTGCCGCGCTCGACCTGCCGTTCGTCATCGATCGCCCGGACGAACTGCGCGGCCTCGTGGTCGCGCTCGCCGACCGGCTGGCGGCCTCGGGACGGCGACTGCCGTAGCGACGTCGCGCGCGAGGAGGTCTTCGACGGCGCCCGATAGCATCGACCGGGATGAGAAGTCGGCGGTGGATCTACGCGCTCGCGCTGGCCGGCGTGCTGCTGGCCGGCTACGGTTTCCTCGTCCTCAATCCCGAGCCGACCCCGCTCCAGCGGGCCCAGGCCGCGGCCGAGGAGCTGCGCGCGGCGGCCGATCGGGTCACGTCCTACCGGGCCGATTTCACCGCCACGTTCCGACAGGTGGTGTACAGCGCCGATTTCGGCTGGACCGGATCGATGCGGGCCACCGGCCGGGACTGGTCGGCGACCGGCGACCTCAAGCGCAGCGGCAAGGACTGGGCGCGCCTGGAGTCCGTGCACCACGGCGACGCGCGCTACCACAAGCAGACCGGCCAGCAGCTGACCCTCACCCAGTGGCACCAGTTCCAGGGCCCCCGCGCCACGAACTACTTCTGGTACATCGGCCACGAAGGCGTCGACACCCCACCGCAGCCGCTGCCGGAGTTCGAGCCGCTCGCCTACCTCAGCGTCAACAGCGCGACCGAGGTCACGCTCAGCGACCTGCCCGGCGGCGGCCGCCGGTACGCGTTCGCCGGCAACCGCTGGATTCCCGGCGGCAGGATGGCGGCGACCTTCGACACGTTCCCCTACATCTCCTACATACCGCTCGTCGTAGACCTGGACCGCGACCGGCGGCCCGTCCGGGTCGAGGTCGGACCGTTCAACGGCAGCACGCTCGACGACATCACGATCACCATCACGCTCCACGACATCGGCGCGGACGTCACGGTCGCCCCGCCTCCGGCCGACCAGGTCGTGCCGGAGCGCTGACTCTGCCCGGCGTAAGCCTCCGCGACGCCCGGTCGCTATGCGCCGTTGTGGAGCGTGTCGGGAGGGCTCAGGTCGATCGGGTGAGGGCCGGTCAGCACGCCGCCCTCCACAGGCAGGGTGTGGCCGGTGATCCAGGCGGCGTCGTCGGAACCGAGGAACGCGACCGCCGCCGCGATGTCCTCCGGTTCGCCGACGCGGCCGAGTGGGTACATCGCCGCGAGGCTCTCGAGCGCTCCCGGCTGAGAGTCCCAGTTCGGTGTCCGAACGGTGCCGGGAGCGACCACGTTGAACCGCACGCCGAGCCGGCCGTAGCGGGCCGCGTAGTTCTGTGACATCGCGATCTGGCCGGCTTTCGCCGCGGCGTACTCGATGTTGCCGAACGCCGCGACGGCGTTCACCGAGCTGATGGTGACGACGTTGCCGCGGGTCTTCACCAGGTGCGGGACAGCCGCCTGGATACAGCGTGCGGCGCCCACCAGGGTGAGGTCGAGTTGGCGGTGCCAGTCCTCGGTCGACGTCTCCTCCGGCATCGAGTCGACGATGCAACCGCCCGCGTTGTTCACCAACAGGTCGAGCCGGCCGAACCGTTCCAGCGTCGCGTCGATCGCGGCGTCGACGTCGGCGCGTGAGGTGACATCGAGCTTGACCGCGAGCGCGTCCCGCCCACTGAACTCCGAGGCTGCGACCACGGCCGCGTCGCGCAGCAGGTCCGTGACGACCACCGCGCCGCCCTCGGCGACGATCCGGCGGGCAACCGCCTGCCCGATGCCCTGTGCCGCCGCCGTGATGATCGCGACCTTGCCCTCGAATCGCCGCATCACCCATCCTATGCGGCGGACGTTCGGGAACCGGCGCGGGTGCGCACCGCGTCGCGGGAGGCGGTCACCTCGCGGCGCAGTTCGTCGAGGTCCACCGCGCACAGGTGACCGTCCCGCTTGAGGGTGCGGCCGGCCACCAGCACCGTGGAGATGTTGCGCGGGTCGGCGCCGAGGACGAGTGTGCCCACGGGGTCGTTCAACGGCATGGTGTTGATCGCCTCGGCCTCGACGACCAGCAGGTCGGCCTGCTTGCCCGGGGTCAGGGACCCGGTCGTCGATCCCAGGCCGATCGATCGTGCGCCGTCGACGGTGGCGAAGCCCAGAACGTCCCGGGTGGTGATCCGCGGCGCGCCGGAGCCGATCGCCCGCATCCGTTGCACGGCAAGCAGAACCCGCATCTGGGTGAACATGTCGCTGACGAGCGCCACCTCGACGTCGACGCTGAGCCCCGGCCGCACACCGACACCGAGCGCCTCGTCGATCGCCGGGATCCCGGTCGCCAGACCGATCTGGGTGTCCGAGGTCGGGGCCAGCGAGACGGCCGTGCCGCTGTCGCCGATCGCCCGCCACGCCTCGCCGGTGAGGCCGGTGGCGTGGATGAGTGAGAGGCCGGGACCCAGCAGGCCCTGGCGCGCCCAGTCGAGGACCGCCGTCGAGGACGCGTGGCCGAGGACCGCGTCGACGCTGACGTCGATGTTCAGGTCGCGGGCGAACGCCGCCAGTCGGGGGCCGTAGGCGAGGGTGGGGCCGGCGACCTCGGCCGTGGCGAGCGCCGCGAGCCGCAGCGTCACGAGTTCCGGCAGCCGGTCGCGGAGGCGGTTCAGGTCGGCGGGCCACTGCCGGTCCCAGTCGCCGAAGTGCGGGGCCATCGAGGCGTGGACGCCCCGGATCCCGGTCTCCGCGAGGCCCCGGATCGCCGCGTCCGAGTGCGCGGCGCTGCGCGAGTTGTGGGAGAAGTCGAGCAGCGTGGTGATGCCGGCGTCCAGCGCGGAGAGCGCCGCGAGACGGGTGCCCACGTACATGTCGTGCGGCGTGTACGCCGGTGCGATCCCGGCGAGCGTGGACGAGACGTAGGCGCCGAGGTCCCCGACGTCCGGGATGGTGCGGCGGAACTGCGCCTGCCAGGCGTGGCGGTGGGTGTCCACGAAACCCGGCGCGACGATGCGGCCGGTGGTGTCCACGACGGTGGCGTTCGCGGCGGCGGGGTGTGTGCGCAGGTCGGGGCCGACGGCGGTGATCATGGTGCCACTGACCAGCACGTCACCGCGGGGCAGGTCACCGAGTAGCGGGTCCATGGTGACGACGGCGCCACCGGTGAACAGGGTTGTCATGACGTTCACTCCTCAGGAGTAGAGGGCTCACGGCGTTCCACCGAAAAGAGCGACGGAACCACCCTCGGTGGACGGAACCGGCGCAACCAGGTCGAACCCTGCCGGGGTGCACCGCACCCTGGCTCGTCGGCCGGCGGCCTTCTAGGGTCGGACCATGGCTGCCACCCGGCTCGGCGCGTTCCTCGCGGCCCGGCGCGCCCGACTGACCCCGCAGGACGTCGGGATGGCGACGACCGGCACCCGCCGCGTGCCCGGGCTGCGCCGCGAAGAGGTCGCCGTGCTGGCCGGCGTCAGCGTCGACTACTACACCCGGCTCGAACAGGGGCGTGAGCGCAACCCGTCACCCGCCGTCCTGGACGCGATCGCCCGCGCGCTCGACCTCGGCCCGGACGCCCGCGACCACCTGTTCCGCCTGGCCGACGCCCCGGCCGGCGCCGCCCCTGCCCCGGCGAGCCCGCAGGTGCCGCGCGAACTGCGTGAACTGCTCGACGCCTGGCCGCACACGCCCGCGGTCATCGTCAACCGCCGCCTCGACCTGCTGGCGCGCAACGCGCTCGCCGACGCGCTCTACCGCGACTTCGCCGACCCGGACAACTACGCCCGGATGACGTTCCTGGATCCCGCCGGGCGGACGTTCTTCGCCGACTGGCAGCGGGCCGCGCAGTCCACCGTCGCCAACCTCCGCCTCGCGCTCGGCCACGACCCGCACGACCGCCCGGCGCTGGCCCTCGTCGCCGAGCTGAACGAACGGGCGCCGGAGTTCCGCGCCCTGTGGGAACGCAACGACGTGCGGGGCAAGACGCACGCGGTGAAGACGTTCCGCCACGGCGCGGTCGGCGAACTGACGCTGTCGTACCACGCGTTCGACGTTCGCGGGGTCGCCGACCAGCAGCTGATCGTCTATCGGGCCGAGCCGAACAGTCCCAGTGCCGATGCCGTCACCCTGCTCGGCCTGCTGGCGCCGGTTCGCGAGTGACGCCTCGTGCCATGACGGGATCCCCACCGCCGGCACCCGCGCGCGCTCTATTCGATAGGCACTGACCCTCCCGGTGCGGCATCATGGCTGCGTGCACAAGGCGGACTCCGAATGGGTCTTGGTCGTCAGTGGTGAGAACCTCCCGGGCCTCCCCCGGCCGCAGGCCGCGCTGCGGTTTTGACTGCGTGAGCGCGGCATCGACTGGATGCCGTTCGCCGAACTCGACGTGCGGATCGGCCTGGCCTGCGGGCCCGATGCCACCGGCAGATGGCGCGGCCACTACGCGTTGCACGTGGCTGCCGACGCGCTGCGCAAGCTCGGGCTGCATCCCGATCAGCCGACGGCGGCCGTCGGCGATGCGACGCCGCCGGCGTGGTGGCATGCCGCAGCCGAGCGATCGTGGCACAGATCCGCCGACCGGTCCGACGAGCCGCGGCCGATGGGTGAAGGTCAGGGCCGGCTGTGAGTTGTCGGGAGGTTGAGCCGCCGTCGCCTGTGTTCGATCATTTCGACGATGCGGCGGCGCGCGGCAGCGGGGTCGGCGACGAGCCCGAGCAGGTCGGAAGCCTGTTCGGCCAGCGAGTGTTCCCAGTCCACGTGGTGCGGGGCGGACACGACCTTCGTCAGGGACTCGCCGGCCGCTGCGGCGTCTCCGCCGAGGGCCGCCGCGGCGCCGCTGTGAAACGCGTGCCACAGCGGCGACTCGTCCTGACGGGTCGCCCGGGATCTCAGGCGCGCGGCCACCGTGCGCGGGCTCGGGAACTCCGTGCGCAGCTGCGTCACGCGGCGCGCGGCGACGTCGGCCAGCAGTTCGACGTCCCGGGAGAACTGCTCGACGTCGCGGAAGTCCACGTGCTGCTGCCAGCCGCGCTCGCCCAACGGCGGCGTGGAGGCGAAGGATCCGTCGGCGCGCCAGTACACGCGGGACCCCTCGTCGAACGCCCAATGGTCGCCGCCCGCCCACAGCCACATGGCACCGACGTTCAGGTAGGTGCCCGGACTCCGACCCGACGGGAACTCCACCACGATCAGCGACCAACCGCGGTCGTCGTACCAGATCCGGGTCCGGCGATGACGCACCAGCCCGAGCGGGCCCAGACGATCCCGGGCCGCCACCGCGATCAACCGGTTGATCGTCCGACTGTCCACACTGCGATTGTCGTCGTGGCCTCGCTGCACCACGACCTCGGGCCGGCAGTCGGCCGACGGGTAGCGTGAACGGGTGAGTCTTCCGTCGCCGGGCGATGAGATCCTCGACGCCGTTCGGCAGGTGCACTGGTCTCAGTTCGACGACGCGGATCCGGGTCGGACCGAACTGGCGTTCCGGCTGGTGCTCACCGCGCGGTCCGAAGGCGACGGAGAGACCGCCTACGACCGCCTCGTCGATGTGCTGGCACACGAACACTCCGGCTGGGTACGGCGTTCGGCGATACCCGCCGGGCCGCTGCTCGTCCGCGTGGTGGAGCAGTGCGCCGGGATCCCTCGCAGCACCGCGTTGGCGGTTCTCGTCGACCTGGTCTCCTGGTCTACGGCCGGGTCGGCCTCCGTCGAGGTCGGCGAGGCGTTGCGCGGTGCCGCGCAGCGGCTGACACCACTGCTGAACCGGCTCACCGCCGGTCGACAGAACAAGGCGATCGCCCGGTCCGCCGGTGAGCTGTTGCGGGTCCTCGGGTAGGCGAAGTCCGTCGAGGCTAGGGATTTCCTGTGAACGGCGCAGGCGTCGCCGGTTCATCACGGCCACGCCACGCCTTGCGACGAGCGGTTCGCCCCGCGCCGGGGACCGGCCGGCAGGACGTCTCACGGGTCGCGCGATCCGGCCCGGACAAGGCATAGTGACCGGCGGCGTTATGGACCGGCGTTGCTTGTCACGGAGAGTTGGTTGTAAATGACGATGCGTCTACCCGCCCGGTGGGCTCGAGCCGTCGCATTGATCGCGCCGATCGTCGCGACGCTCGCCGTGCCCGCGACACCGGCGGCAGCCGCAGCGGCAACCGTGCGCATCGTGAGCGTGTCGGCGGAGAACGTGCAGTCCGGCGAGACGGTGCGGCTGAAGTACCGCGTCACGAACAACGGGCAGCGAGCCGAGACGGCCATCATCGTGATCGGTGGCGGCCTGTCGTGCAACACCGGATGCCGCGCGGAGCCGAATCTCGGAGCCGGCCGGAGCCAGGACTTCGAGGCCACACTCGTCGCGCCGAAGGCTAATCCGGGCGAGGTCACCGGTCTCAACATCTCGGTCGGGGTGCGGCTCGCCGAGGAGAACACCTACGACCACAAGATGGTCTACGTCCACGGCCCCGGCACCTCGATTCCCGGCGCGGGCAAACCGACGCCCACACCGGGCAAGCCGACGCCCAGCCCGGTCAGGCCGTCGCCCAGCACGGTCACGCCGCCGTCGTCCGGGACGTCGGAGAGCGCCGGCGTCGCGGCGAACGAGGCCATCCAGCGCGAGTCCGGCACACCGGTCGCGGCGCCCGATCTCAAGGCCGTCAGCGACGAGGGCGGCCAGACGCTGCTCTTCGCCGTCCTGGGCGGCCTGCTGGTCGCCGCGTGCGTGGGCGCGCTGGTGCTGGTCCGCCGCCGGAAGGCTTCGCACGAGCCGGTTCCGCCCGCGGCGACCCCGTAGCTGTCCTATGTGGACGATGGGCTCACCACCCGGTTCCGGCCCTGGCGTTTGGCCTCGTAGAGCTCGGCGTCGGCGGACTTGAGGAGCTGTTCCGGTGTGGCCACGGCGGCGGAGGGCACGGCCGCGGCGACGCCGATGCTGATCGTCACCGTGCCGCAGGTCGAGCGCTCGTGCGGCTCGGCGAGTGCGGCCACCGCAGCCCGCACCCGCTCGGCGACGGCGACGGCGGCCGCCTCGTCCGTGTTCGGCATGACGACGGCGAACTCCTCCCCGCCGTAACGGGTCACCATGTCGGTCTCGCGGACGTTGCGGCCGATCGTGCCGGCGATCGTGCGCAGGCACGCGTCGCCGGCCGGGTGGCCGTAGAAGTCGTTGTACTGCTTGAAGTGGTCGATGTCGATCATGGCGATGGCGATCGGCGCCGCGGAACGCAGGGAGCGCCGCCAGTCCGTCTCGAGGAACTCGGTGAGCCGGCGCCGGTTCGCCAGGCCGGTGAGCGGGTCGGTGACGGCGAGCAGTTCCAGCTGTTCGTTGGCCGCCTCCAGGGCGCTGGTCCGCTCCGCCACCTTGCGTTCGAGTTCGGCGTGCACGAGGGCGTTCTCCAGCGACACGGTGAGCTGTCCGGCGATGAGCTGTACCGCCTCGAGGCCGTTGGTGCCGAAGGCGCTGCGGCTCACCCGGTTCTCCAACAGCAGCATCGCGTAGGGGCCGCCCGGGCTCTGCACCGGTACGACCAGCAGCGCGCAGGTGGACAGTTCCGCCAGGTAGGGGTCGTGCGAGAACCGGTCGTCGCGGGTGGCGTCGTCGACGACGAGCGGCTGCTGGGTGCGTTCGACGTAGCGGAGCACGGACTGCGGCACCAGGCCGGCGTGCGCGGGATCGGTGAGCAGCAGCCGTTGTCCGGCCTGCGGGAGATACCAGCCGTCGTCCGGTGCCCGGATCACGAGTCGGGCGGAGTTGGCTCCGGTCAGCGAGCAGAGGACGTCGTTGACGCTGTTCTGCAGGCGGTTCAGGTTCGTCTCGGAACTGAGTGCCTGCGAGGCGCGCAGGATCGCGACGATGTCCATCGTCTGCGACGAGACGGCGGAACTGCTCCGGAAGTTGCTGGGGCGCCTGGTGTCGGTGCGCGGCTCGTCGACCGCCCGCAGGAACGGGAACTCCCCCGCCAGCTGCTCCACCTTCGCGGTCGCACCCCATCGTTGGTAGTGCCGGTGGGCCTCGCGCAGTGCGGTCCGGCCGGCGTACTCCAGGCCCCGGGAGAGGTGGAAGCGGCCGAGCCGCTCGGCGACCAGTGCGCGCTGCCACGGTCGCTGGCGCGATTCGACCTCGTGCTGTGCGGTGTCGAACGCGCGCAGTGCGCCGTCGACGTCGCCCAGCAGCCAGGCCCGTTCGGCGTCCAGCAGCGCGTGCAGATGCCGGAAGTTGCCCGGTGTCTCGGCCGCCCGGTCCGCCGTCCAGCCGTGGTAGCGGTCGAACTCGGCCAGCAGTTCCGCCCGCGCCTCCGGGCCGGCCTCGCGCGCCTGTGCGGCGAGCGCCAGCGCCTGCAGGAACTGGGCGACGGTGGTGGCGTGGGTCCCCTCGTAGGCGGGCATCATCGCGGTGCCGACGGCGGCGTGCCGGATGAGGGCCGGCGCGTCGTTGAAGACGGCGGCGACCAGGGCCGCCAGGATGTGGTAGTTGCCGGCCGCGGTCGGGTTGGCGGCGAGGCTCGCCAGATGCGCCTCCTCGTCGAACGACGCGTCGCTGAGGTCGCCCGGCCCGTTCGTCTCGCCCCGTAGCGCCCGCGCGCTCTGCCGGTACGCGACGATGAACGCCTCCACGTGCCGGTTGCCGGTGCGGGCCACGAACGACATGCCCGCGTCGATCTCGACCTGCGCCTCCTCCAGGGTCGGGGCGCATTCGAGGTTCCCGCACACGGTGGCGTAGAAGGTGAATCCGGCGTTCTGCAGGTCGCCGCCGCGCAGCAGTCCCTCGCGGGCGCGCTGCGCCATGCGGACGCACTCCTCCAGCGGTCGAAACCACGGGCCGGCGCTCAGCGCGTAGAGCATCCGGGCGTGCGAGGTCTCCGGTTCGTAGCCGAGCGCTTCGCTGACCGACAGGGCGCGTTCGACGATCGCGTGGCCGGTGCGGTAGTCCCGGCGCACCACGATGGTCACGAACGCGGCGTGCGCCAACGGGCCGACCAGTGCCGCGCAGGGGCCGCCGGCGGCCCACAACCGGATCGCCGAGGTGACGAGCCAGGCCATCAGCGGGGAACCGGAGAAGAAGGCGGCCGGTAGCATCCGGCTCAGCATCCTGGCGACGGCGTCGGTGTGCGGGTCGGTGTTCTCGCCGCGCCGCACGTCCTCCTCGGTGCTGCTCGTGGCGACCCAGGTCTCCAGCATGTCCATGCCGCGGGCGATCTCGGGGAACAGCTCGTCCGCCTCGGGTGCCGGGTGCGCCAGCTCGGCGAGCACGCCCAGACCCAGTTGCAGGGCGTCGGCGGGCCGGCCCCTGAGCATGAGGCTGCCGGCCTGGACGCATGCCGCGCGGGTGAGCAGGATCGGGTCGGTGCGGTCCCGTTCGATCCGCTCGTAGAGCGTGTCCGCGTCGTCGAAGCGACCGACACCGAAGAGCGCCTCGTGGCGTTCTACGTCCACTTCCTGTCGCGCGCGCGGCCCGGCGTCCGGGGCCGTCCCGGCCGCGAGCAGGTCCGCGGCGGCCGAAAGGAAGCGTTCCATGAGCGCGTAGTTGGCCAGCAGGCGCGCGTGTCCGGCGGCGTCGCGCAGCAGCGGTACCGCCCTGGCGCGCTCCGCGGGGTCGGTCAGGTCCGCCAGCGCCGCGTGGTAGTGCTCGGCGGCGACCCGGTGGTACCGGGGAACCTCGGCCAACCGGCGCGCCATGGCCAGATGCCGGGCGCGGCGTTCGGCCTCCGGGAGGCTCCGGTAGGCGGCCTGCTGGATGCGGTCGTGCGGGAACCGGATCGACGCGGGCACGCCGCGCTCCAGCACCAGCAGCCCGTCCTCCAGGGCCGGGGCGAGGTCGTCGGTCAGATCGGCGTCGTCGCGTTCGGCCATCCCCAGCGCGCTTCGCAACAGGTCCAGTTCGACGTCTCCGCCGAGGCTGGCCATGTCCAGCAGGATGTCGCGTGCCGTGTCGGGCAGGTTTGCCAGGCGCCGGGTGAGCAGTGCCAGCACGTCGCCGGACCCGATGTACCGGCGCACCGCACGGGTGTCCCACGTCCATCCGCCGTCGGTGGAGGTCAGCACCCCGTCGCAGCGCAACGCGTTCACGAACTCGACGGTGTCGAACGGGTTCCCGCCGGCGTGCGGACGAATGCTGTCGGCCAGCTCGGCCGCCTCGGGCACCGGTATCCGCAGCATCTCCGCCAGCATCACCCGAACGTCCTCGGGCGGCAGGTTCTCCAGGCGCACGTGTGGCGGGTAGGTCTGCGCGCCGGTCCATCGCGACAGCAGCGCCGACAGCGGATGCGCCGAGTCGATGTCCGACTCGCGATAGGCACCGATCACCAGGACGCCGCGCAGGCGATCGTCGGTGAGCACCGCGTCGAGCAGACCGACCGGAACCGGTCCGGCCCATTGCAGGTCGTCGAGGACGACGACCAACGGTCGGGATTCCGCGATCGCCCGCAGCACCTCGACGGCGCCTCGTTGCAGCCGCGCCTGAGCCTGCGCCGGGTCGTCGGCGCCGACCTCCGGGGCGGTGTCCAGCAGCCGCGCGAACTCCGGTACCGCCGCCGCGATCACGCCGGCGTTCGACCCGACCGCGGCGCGCAGGTGCGCACACGTCGCCGCGAGCTCCTCCTCCGGTTCGGCGAACAACAGCCGGCCCAGCGCGCTCAGCGCCTGACTGAGCGAGTCCGACGCGGAGTCCTGGCGGTACTGGTCGGACTTCCCGGTGACGAACCAGCCCCCGGCCGCGGTCACGGACGAGCGCAGCTCGTTGATGAGGACCGTCTTGCCCACGCCGCCCGGACCGCTGACGAGGACCGTGCGGAGGCGGCCGGCGATCGCGTCGGTCAGGGACTGCCGCAGGGACTCGATGGCGTCCGTTCGCCCGACCGGACGGGCCGGGGCGGCCAGCCGCCACGGGAAGTCACGTTCGCCCAGGGGGAACGCGGCGGCGTCGCCCTGCGCCCGCCGCAGGTCGTACAGCACCCCCTCGGCGCTCTGGTACCGGCGGTCCGGATCCTTCTCCAACAGCCGCCCGATCACCGCGGAGAGGATCGGCGTCACGGCGTCGTTGAGGGCGGACGGCGGGGCCGGCACCCGGGTCAGGTGGTCGTGGATGAGCCGCAGTTCGTCCCCGTCGCCGTCGCCGAACGGGGGCGAGCCGGTCGCCATCTCGTACAGGGTGGCGCCGAGGCTGTAGAGATCCGCGCGCTCGTCGACCGGCCAACCGGTCCGGCCGGTCTGCTCCGGGGCGATGTAGGGCAGGGTGCCGGTGATGTCCTTGTGGTGGGTGAATCCCGGCCGCTCGAGGACGAACGTGGTGGCGAGGTCGTAGTCGATCAGCACGGGGCGCGGCGGCGTTCCGGCCACCAGGATGTTCCCCGGGTTGATGTCCCGGTGTACGACGCCCCGCCGGTGCAGCGCGGCGACCGCGGAGGCCAGGTCGACGGCCAGGTCCGACAGGACGCGCGCGCTCAGCGGACCGCCGGCCAGCAGCCGGCTGAGCGGCTTTCCACCGGTGTCGGCCATGGTGATCGCGTACGGGTCCGCCTCCTCGTCGGCGACGAGACGGGGCACGGCGGGGAGGTCGGCCAGGCGGCTCAGCACGGCCCGTTCGTGGCGGCTGCGCCGGATCGCGTTCGTGCCGCGGTACTCCTTGCGGATGACGGTGCCGGCCTCCGCGTGAGCGGCGCGGCTGACCCGGGTCCGTTCGTTCTCGAACAGCACATCGCCCACCGAGGCGCTCCTTCCCCGCATGGGCGACCGCGGTGCCTACTACCGGACCTGCGGCCGTCCGATGGCGTCCACCGCACCCATCGGCCCGCGCCGCCGGCGGCTGAGCGTTTGCCGCCGGCGGTTCTCCGCCCGCGCTCAGTCGACCGCCGTGGGCACGGTCAGCGGGAGTTCGGCGCTCGACGGGCCGATGTTCAGCAGGAACGTGCCGCTCTCGGTCCGCCAGGCACCCTCGGCCCAGTGGTGGAACGCCCGCGGCGCGAACGTGACGTCGACGGTGGCCTCGGCGCCCGGTTCCGCCGAGACGACGGCCCAGCCGACCAGCCAGTGCGGCGGCCGCTCGACGGCGCTGTCCGGACGGCTCGCGTACACCTGCACGATCTCGCGGCCGGGCCGCCCGCCGCTGTTGCGCAGCCGCACCGACACCCCGCCGGTGGTCGCCTCGGCGGCCAGGTACTCCCAGGTGGTGTAGCCCAGCCCGTGCCCGAACGCGAACAGCGGCGCGCGGCCGGCGCGGTAGCCGACCGCGAGTCCTTCGTCGTATCGCAGCACCCCCTCGACCGGGGTGGTGGAAGGCAGGTCGTCCTCGCCGGCCGGCCAGGTGACGGGCAGCCGACCGCCCGGTTCGACGGCTCCGGTGAGGACGTCGCCGAGCGCGTTGCCGAACTCCTGTCCCGGGAACCACGCCAGCACCACGGCCGCGACCTCCTCGACCCACGGCAGCAGCACCGGCGCGCCGGAGTTGACGACCACGACCGTGCGCGGGTTGGCCGCCGCCACGCGGCGCACCAGTTCGTCCTGGCGTCCCGGCAGGGCCAGACCGGTGCGGTCGAACCCCTCGCTCTCCACCTCCTCGGTGGTTCCGACGACCACGACCGCCACGTCGGCGTCGGCCGCCGCCGCGACCGCCTCGGCCAGTTCGGCGTCGTCGTCGCTGTCGCGCTCGACGTTGAGCTGGAACGTCACCGTCTCCGGCGGCGCACCGTCACCCGGCAGGTACCGCACGAGCAGCTCCGCCTCCTCCCCCGCGGCGAGCGCGACCGGTGCCAGGACCTGCGGCGGGCGCATGATGCCCTCGACGAAGTCGGCCCCGGGCGGCAGCGTCAGGTGCTCGTCGGCGACCGTCACGCCGCCCACGTTCAGCACGAACCGGCCGAGGCCGGACGCACCGACGAGGTAGCTGCCCGCCCGCGGCGCACGCAGCCGGGTGTGTACCTCGGCGAGCGCACCGACCCGTCCGGCCAGCCGGAGCAGCCGTTCGACCTTGTCGTCCACAGTGGACTCGGGAACCTCGCCGGCGCGCACCGCCGCGACGAGCTGTTCGCCCCAGGGGCCGTTCGGGCCGGGCATGATGAGGTCGAGTCCCGCGCGTGCGGTGGCGAGCGAACGCCCGGCGAACCAGTCGGTCATGGTGAGGCCGTCGAAACCCCACTCCCGCTGCAGGATGTCCCGCAGCATCGGCGATTCGGTCATCGGGTGGCCGTTCACCCCGTTGTAGGCGGCCATCACCGCCCACACCCCGCCCTCCCGCACGATCGTCTCGAACGGCGCCAGGTACAACTCGCGCAGCGTGCGCTCGTCGGCCACGACGTCGACGGTGAGCCGTTCGGACTCGGAATCGTTGGCCACGAAATGCTTGACGGTGGCGGCGACCCCCTGCGACTGCACGCCGCGCACATAGGCGGCGCCGATGCGCCCGCTCAGCAACGGATCCTCGCTCAAGCACTCGAAATGCCGACCGCCGTACGGGGTGCGGTGCAGGTTCACCGTCGGGGCCAGCAGGACGTCGACGCCCTTGCGGCGCGCCTCGGCGGCCAGCAGACGGCCGATACGTTCCACACGCCGCTGGTCCCAGGTCGCGGCGAGCGCGGTCGGCGAGGGAACGTTGGCGGAGGTGTCACGCTCGTCCCAGGTGCGCCCGCGCACGCCGGCCGGACCGTCGGAGACGACGATCGCGCGCAGGCCCACGGCCGGTTCCGGACGCAGGGTCCAGAAGTCGGCGCCGGTCAGCAGCGCGACCTTCCGTTCGAGCGAGAGTGGCTGGGGATCCATGGCGCTCCTGCGGTCGGTCGGACGGTGCGGCGTACGACCAGTGTCCGCGACAGGGAGATCAGGCGGGCGGCGTCGCTGCCCACCTGTCCGACGCCGAACGCGTCGACCCGTCGGTTCACCGGCGTAGTTGTTCGGTGATGCTCCGGTCGGTGATCCGGCTGTCCCCGGCCAGCAGGAGCGCCTTGCTCAGGATGACGGCGAGCATGCGATCGCCCTCGAACGGCAGGAAGACGCCGTCGGTGCCGCGTTCGGCGCCGCGGTTCGGCACGATGCACAGGTACTGGTTGTGCGGGCTCATCAGGACGTTGCCCGAACCCAGATGGATCCGGTACGTGCGAAGGTCGCCCCGCACCACCAGGAACCGGCTCTCGACGGTGGCGCGGTCGGCGATGGCGAGGCGAGGCACCAGCCGGGTGAGCAGTTCGCGGCGGGTCTGCGCGGTCGCGTTGAGTTCGCCGAAGCTGTAGGAGGCCCAGTACTCGCGGAACCGGCCGCCCGGGCCGCCGTCCTGCCAGGTCGGGTCGTTGCCGACGCTGGCGACCCCGACGAACAGGTCGACGTCGCGCAGTGCCTCGCTGAGGACCAGCGGCGGGATGCCGGTCAGCGGTAGCGGGTCGGCCGACGCGGCGTTCATGCGATAGAACCGCACCTGGTCGGTGGTGATCCGCAGGTACGCGCCGGAATCGTTGGTGTCGGTGTCCCATTCGTCGCCGATCCCGTCGACCCAGAACTCGACGCGAAGGTCCCACTGCGGCAGTTCCCGGGTGGGCGGCGGAAAGTCGTCGTCGACCATCATCCGGAGCCGGTCGTGCCAACCGCGGATCGCGGCGAGCGCGTGGAACTGGTGCTGGCGAAGGACATGGCCGGCGAAGCGGTTGGAGTACACCCCGGTCTGCTCCTCGGCCGGCGTGAGCAGGTAGACCTCCCGGTGCGCCTGCTTGAACGGCTGGGTGACGCGGTGGCGTTCCAGCCACGCCCGCCAGGCGATCACCTCGTCGAGTTCCCGGCCGATCGGGTGCCACAGCCGCACCGCCGCGTCCGGTGCGGGATCGATCGGCTTGTCGTCCGGGCCGCACAGGGCGCCGTCGAGGTAGCCGCACGGCTCGTCGCCGACGAGCCAGATCAGGCGCCGGGCCAGCGTGCCGACCAACGGGTGGTCGAGATAGCGTTCCCGCCACGGCGCGAACGGCCAACTCCGCCGGGCGAGTATCTGCCGGTCCAGTCGTTCGGACTGCGCGGTGAGCATCTTGTCGATGTCCTTCGCGGCGGCCTGGAACTCCTTGAGCTGTTCGGCGTGTCCGGCGCGGACGGCAGCGGGGACGGACTTCACGACCCGGCCGCTCGCCGCCCGCCACGTGGCCGTGGTGGAACCGCCGACGACGGTGAGTTCCGCCGAGGCCTCGCCGAACACGTCCACCCGCCGGCCGACGTCGACAAGCCCGTAGGTCGGGACGGCGAGTTCCTCGATCTCGTCCCGGTCGAGTCCGAGCGCTACCGCCCGGGCGTCCAGGGCGGCGTTGAGTTCCTTGAGCGTGCCCTTGAGCGTCACTCCGGTGGCCAGCCGGGCGAGCTGCCCGAGGGCCGCGTCCGACCGCAGCCGGGACAGCGCGTACACGGCCGCGTTGGCAACCTTCGGGCTACGCGGCCCGATGCCGGCCACCCTGCGCAGCGACGTCTCGACCAGCCCGCCGAGCAGTCGCGCGGTTCCCGGGCGCTCGGGCAGCAGCGCCGTCAGCCAGATCAGGCCGCGGAGCGGGTCGGTGTTGCAGGGGTCGAACATGTCACTGGCGTCGATGTCGTGGCGGAGTCGCTCCAGCGGTCGCGTGCGCGGCTTGCCTACCGGGGCCAGCCAGTCATGGAGGCGTTCGCCGGCGGCCGGCTCACCGAGCGCCGCCAGGAGGTCGCGGCCACGCTGCTCCCAGCGGGCGGACGGCCTGGCGCTGGTGGCCCTCGCCGCGTGATCGAGCAACGCCCGCCAGGGCGCGCCGAGCGCCGACACGTCCGCGTTGACGCGGTCCGCCCATGCCTCGCCGCAGTTCAGCGGCGGCTCGGTCAACGAGGCCGCGAACGCCGCCAGGTCCTTGGTCGCGTAGTCGCGGCTGGTTCGCCGGATGACCGCGACCGCCTCGTCGGTGAGTGTCCGCCCGGCCCGGATGAGCGCCTTGCCGGAGACCATGAGCTGGTGACCGGGTTGGTGGATCCAGAACCGGGCCGCCGTGGCGAGTACCGCCTCGGCCACGGTCGGCGACACGTCCCGGGACAACTGGTGCGCGGCGTCCAGCACCAGATCGCTCAGTCGGGCCCGCAGCTCGGGCTCGGCGACGGCGTCACGCCGCTGGACGAGGTCCAGCACCAATCCCTCGAGCAGTGGCTGGGGCAGGCCGTGCACGATCTTCAGGATCTTGTCGCCGTACCGGTGAAGTCCTCCGCCGTCGACGGTGATGTCGATCAGTTCGTCGGCCAGCGACGCCATGTCGCCGGCCGCGGCGAACCCACTGACGGCGGCGATCGGGCCCGGCAGCCGCCCGAACAGGGCCATCAGCCGCCGACCAGCGGGACGAGCTTCAGGAACGTGATCTCCGTCCTCGCCCGCAGCTCCAGCGTCGTCTCCAGATCCTCGATCTGCTCGTCGTTGACCAGCACGACAAAACCGTTGCGGGTGAACGCCTCGACCGCGCGCTCGAACTGCGCCTCGGGATCGACCCGGCGCGGCCCGCTCATCCGGAAGCCGTCGCGCACCCGTTCCGTGTCGCTGGGCTGCACCAGGCCGCGAAAGGTCAGCGCCGAATTCGCGTTGTGCTCGGCAACCTCCTGAAACACCCGGCGCCGGATGAGCTCCCGCAGCGTGAGCCGCTCCTCGAAGATCTCCAGGTGCCAGGCGTCCGAACGCTCACCAGAGGTCGTCTCATCCACGAACGCCACCAACGCCATGCCCGTGGAGGTTACCGAAGATCGAAGAAAAATCGGTCGGAACTCGATCACGAGACCAGCGAACTCTGCGGCGGCTCCGCCCTACGTCGTCACGCCGCCGAGTCGTTGCCGCCGCTGCCGGACCGTCGCAGGTATTCGAGAACCTCGTGCACCGCGTCCACCACCACGACAACCCCCTGCCACGTCGACGGCGTGCCGTACAGCTGATTCAGCCTGAGGTTGCCCTCCCAGACCCGCACCACCGACTCGAGCCGGGACAGGTTGACGACGAGCTGCGGGTCATGCCCGAGCTGCAGAAACTGGGGAGCCAACGCGTCGCGGATCCGGTTCAGATTCGGCAGAACGGCGTCGTAGACCGGGCCGGCGCTCGATCCGCCGGAGACCAGCGCCTCGATGTTGGCCCGTACGGTGCTCCGCCGTCCCATCGCTGTTGCCGCTCCCGGTTCGCGAGCCGCTCGAAGATCAGGACGGCCGGCATCGCGCTGATCGCGATCCCCGCCACCTCGGACAGGACGTTCCCGGCGAACGATCGATGGTCAAGCAGGAAACCGGCGCCGAGCAGTACTACGGTGATCATGGACAGGGCGAGGTACCACCGCTTGTTCAACCGACCTCCAGCCCGGGCTGCGGCGAGCGGACGCCGGAGCGCGACCGCCGATGGAACGAAATGTAACGCCGTCACAGCATGGTGGAGATCATGAAGGGCCGGCGTCATCCGCGGCACCCGTCCATGCGGTTGCCCGAGGTCTTTCTCGCGCTTGGCGATCACCTTCGCGACACCGGCAGGAACGATGCCGACGGGGCCGAGTACCTGCTCTGTCCCGGCTGGGTCGAGGAGCGCCTGTTCGACCCCACTCCCGAGGATGCCGACCCGCGCGAGCTCGGCGGCGCCCCGCAGCCTGTGGAGATCGTCCCGTTCGGCTGGGCCGGTGGCGGAGGAATCCACTACGGATGGGTCGTCCTCGCCCCGGAGCTCGACCTCGACGACTTCCCGTGCGTGTTCTACGCCGCGCTCGACGGCGTCGCGTACTGGCTCGGTGACAACACCCGGCAGGCCTTCGAGAATCTTCTGCTGGGCAGGGTGGCCGAATGGGAGTGCGACTACTTCGGACAACGGGGCCGGAGCCCGGCACCCTACGACACTCCACAGTGGACGGCGTTGTGCGAAGCCCTGGCCCTGCGGCCGGACCTGAGCCTCGCGGTCCGCGAGGCGCGGCGGGAGTCCGACGAGATCGGCCCGGACGCGCGTTCCGCGCGACGTATCCGGCCCACCGCGCCGCCGGGCTGGCGGTACGAACCGACCCGTGACGGCATCGGCGTGCTGGCACCGGAGAGCGCATTCGATCCGGCATCCGCCGACGACGAGTGCCTCCCCACGATCGACATGAAGATCGACCGTGCCTCCGCCCTGCTCGCCGCCGGCCACCCCGCGTCGGCGTTGCACCTGCTCCGGAACGACGAACTCAACGACTACCTCGACGAGGAGCTGACCCGACAGGCGTACCTGGCACTCGGGCGGACCATGCACGCCGACCGTCTCGACGTCTGGCTCCGACTCACCGACCGGTGAGCCGCACCGGCCGGGTCTCGATCCCGCCGGTCGCGAACCTCCGTGACCGCCGGCCGATCCGCAGGAGCCGCGGGCCGCGGGCGTCCCGGTACGGAGCCGCCGGGCCGGGCTCGAGTTGCGGGATCGGGCATCGATGGGGTGTATTCGGCGGATGGGGAATGCGGTGCGGGGGGCGTTCGTCCGGCTGCCGTTGGGAACTGCCGTGGCGGTCCCGGCGAGCGTGGTCACCGCGGCGGCGCTCGCGTTGCCGTCCAGCGTTGAGGTGCGGACCGTTCCGCTGCCGGTTGTCGCCTCGGTCGCGGCGGTCGTCGTCTCGGCGTTCGGGTTGGTGATTGTCGAACGGCTGGCCGCCACGCACCGCGTCGCCGGCACGTTCGCCGCTGTGCTGCCGCGCTTGGGGCTGCTGGCCGCGGCGATCGTCGCCGTGTGGGGATGGTGGGCGTGCCTCGCGGATGACGCCGCCGGCTTCCCGTCGGTCCGTGCGCCGGTGCTGGCTGTGGCTGCCACGGCCGCCGCGGTCGGATTTGTGGTGGCGATCCGGGAGTGGCAGCACGTTCCGGCCGACGGCGATCCGGTCCCGATCGTGGCGCGGCTTCGCCGGCAGTGGCTGCCGCTGGGCGTCCTTGCCCTCGTCGTGGCCGCGTCGGTGAGCTATCCGTTCGTACGGCCGGCGGCGTGGACGGAACGCGGCGGCGGTTCACTCACGACCGATCGGGTCGACCGACCGTCCACCGTCGCCTGGCAGCGACAGTTCCCCGATCTGATCGATGCCGTCGCGGTCGCCGACGGTGGGGTCGTGGTCGTCCGGCGGCCGGGGGTCGTCGAGGCGATCGACGGTGCGACCGGACGCACCCGATGGACCTACACCCGGCGCCGTGCGCCGGCTACGACGAAGCGCGGCGCCGCTCGGGTGTCCCCGGACGGCCGCACCGTCGTCGTTCCCTTCGGTCGCGGCTCGTCGCCCAGATCGACATCGATGTACGTCGTACTCGACGGGCGCACCGGCGAACAGCGCTGGACGCTGCCGGCGACGAAGCTCCTGTACGCCGTCACCGACAACGCCGTCGTGCTACGTGATCACCGGCACCGTTCTGGTGCGATCCCCGTTTTGACCGGCTACGACGGCCGCGACGGGCGCCGCCGGTGGGCCTGGCGCGGAACGGAGATCGGGCCCAGGTGCGGGATCGGCGACACGGCGCCCGCCGCCCTGGCCGACCGGCTGGCCGTGTCGACGATCTGTCCGAACGACAACGGACGGCGCGCCGTGGTCGCACTGCTGTCCGACCGCGACGGGAGGCCGCAGGCCCGCCTCGACTACGACCTGGGCGGCCCACGCTCCGGACTGGACTATGTCGGGAACGGCGTCGCGCTGGAGGGCACCGGTCAGCGGCTCGTCGTCGGCATCATCCCGATGGGCGGGGATCGGAGCGTGCATCTCGTGGACGCGCTCACCGGCCGGGAGACGGCGGTCCTGGACACCGCGCACCACGTTCTGATCAACGTCGGCGCAACGGGCCTGCTCTGGTGGGACAACACCGCCGAGCGCGACAACAGCGGTCCGCGGATGAACGCGATCAGCGACCCCTCCGGTGGAGGGCGGGTCGTGCTGCCCGGAGTGCCGAACGGCGCGTGCGGTGACACGCGACCGGTGTGGACGCGGACCCACCTGGTCACCCTGTGCACCGGGACCGACCGACCCGTGCGGGTGGTGACGACCCGCCTCGACGGCACCACCGACGGGCAGTTCGACCTTCCCGCACCCGTGGGGGAAGCGGACCGGCCCGGGCGGCGCTGGCAGCAGGTGGTGCAGTTCGTCGACACCGGCGGCGGGTTCGCGACCCGCGGTGACAGCCCTCCGGTCGTCGTCGACGAGGCGCACAAGGTCTTGCTCGGGCTGCGTTGAGGTCCATCCGTTCATGCCGCTCGCGGCGTGCTGGCGATCAACGTCGGTCGTGACGCGTCTCCGCTTGCCGGCGGCGGGTCTGCTGGATGAGCACGGCGACGAATCTGGCCAACCCTTCGGCGCCGCGTGGGTCGGACGCCGGCCAACGGGTCATCAGCAGCGGCGCGGCCCGCGAGGGCAGCGGCACGGCCGGATCGGTGGCGTCGGCGAGACACACCTCGAACGCCGCCGGCAGGTCCTCGCGATACGCGTACCGCTGCCTGCCGGCCCTCGTCCAGGCGGACGTCGTACGAAACGGTGCGGCGTCCGCGGCCGTGGTCTCCCAGGCAGCGAACGCCACGCGGGGTTCGGCCGGCAGCCGTGCGACCGGCCATCTGGGCGTCCCAGCCGCACGCCCAGGAGCCTTAGGTCGACGAGGGCGGCGGACATCTCGCGCTGCCATCGCCAATGTGGATCGCCCGCAGCGCGATCGAAGCGGCGGGCGGGGTCGTACCGATAGGGCGCCGGCACGCCGTCCGCCGGGGCCACCGCTCGCACGACGTCGAGCACGCTCCCGGATCGAACGGATGCCGTTCGGGGTCGACGTCCTCCCAGGTGAGCGTCGTGATCCGCAGCCGCCGGCCGTGCGGATCGATCGTCATCGCCGGCCATCGTGCCACGGCGCCCGCGAGGACAGGGACCGGTTTCGAGTGGCCGTGCTCGGTGAATCGGCCGTAGTCCTGTCGTTCCTCGTCGAATCGCTACCGGCCGCTGTTCAGCAGGCTCTCGCGTGGCGGTGTCCACGGCGCCGGTAGGCGCGGACACTCGTCGCGGCCGGGACCGACCGCCACCTCGGCGAGGCCGAGGCCCGCCTCCTGGTCGTACCGCAGGTCGCCGACGACCCAGCCGTCACCTTCCCGCGCGGCCCACGGCACGCGGGCGAACTGCAGCAACGCGTCGACCGCGCAGTATTCGCCGGCCAGCGATCCGAGCAGCGCCACCGGCACGGTCAACTCACCCCTCCACGCGACCTCGTCGGTGGAGGCCTGGGCGATCGGCGTGAGCGGGGCGGTGGTTTCGGAGCCACGTGACGGGTAGGACCGGGAGCACCGGTCCGCCGACATCCACCCGGGCGCCAGCGAGTGGAACGCCCGCCGCACCACGTACTCGTCGCCGACGCGCTGGACGGCGATGACGTCGCGGCACACCGGGTTCGCCGGCATCGGCGTCAGCACCACGTCAAGGGTGCGGGCCTGCGGGAACCGTTCGACCAACAACGCCTCGACCCGGCTCTCGGCGGTCCGCGACGTGACCACGAACATCGCGGTCAGCACGAGCCACGCCGCGACGCCGGCGCCCAGTGCGGTCCGCGCGGACGCGAAGCGGCCGAGCGCGGCGAGACCGACGGTCAGGAGCGTCAGCACGATCGCCAGCGACGGCGGTACCAGCCCGCTGAACCAGCTCGCCCCGACCGCGGTGACCACCGCCAGCCCGATCAGGATCCGCATGACCCGGCTCGGCACGACGAACAGCAGGGCCGCCGCGCATGCCCACAGCAGCGGCTCGACGATGAACACCGCGTCGCCGTAGTGCCAGCGGTTGTCCACCGGCCAGAACGGGTGGACGCCGTAGCTGTTGGTGAAGTCCAACCCGATGTGCAGCAGCGGTCCCAGGAGTGCCAGCGCGGCAAGGAGTCCGAGGTCCGCCCGCCGCGGCTCGACCTTCCGGAAGCGCCACCACAGCCACACCCCGGCGAACATCACCACGGACAGTCCCAGGGCGCCGACGATCGTGTGGGTGTGCCCGCGGTGGTGCAGCAGGTAGTCGGTCGTCGTTGCGGCCCAGCCGGTGTAGGCGATGTCGACGTCGGGCAGGTTGCCGCCGACCGCCATGACGGTGATCGCGACACCCCGGCGGGCCCGGTCGCTGAGCACCGCCGACGGCGGCACCGACCGATGGACTGTTTCCGCGACCAGGATGCTGATCAGCGTATGTGTCACGTTGTCCATGAACGGTGATCCTAAGCGCGCGTCCGGTGACGAGCGGTAGCCATCGCGATGATGCCGGCGGCGGCCAGCAGCAGGACTCGTATGCACCGTGTCGACATCGTGGTGTCAGGCGTCGTGGTGCGCGCGGAGTGGGTCGGCGTGCCACCGGGTCGGCGCTCGGCCACCGGCCGGTGGAACAGTCGGCACACTGACGTGGATGATGCGCGCAGCGGGGGCACGCAGCGTCGCCGAGCGCGGTTCGCCCGCGCGGGAACGACAAGCGGATGGTCATGCCGGCGTGGTCAGGACGCGCAGCAGCGCAGCGCGGTCATAACCGGACAGAGGCAACGTCACCGATTTCACGTATCGCACGAGCCCTGCCCGGTCGATCACCACCGTCCCGGACTGCTGCACCGTCCCGAACACCGCCCGCCGCATGCCGATCGCCTCGTGCACGCTGTCGCCGGCACCCGTCACGACCGGGAACGGCAGCCGCTGCCCGGCCGCCCAGCTCCGAGCGGTCGGCAGCCCTTCCGGCACGACCACCAGGATGCGGGCGTCGAGTGCGGTGAACTCGTCGACGTGGCGGGCGAGGTCACGCACGTGCCGCACGCAGACCGGGCAGGTCGTGGCGCGCATGAAGTACAGCAGGACGTGCGCGCGGTCGTGGTAGTCGCGCAGCCGCACGGGAGTCCCCGCCGCGTCCACCAGGTCCAGATCGGGCGCGGCGGTACTGATTTCGAGCATGGCGAACTCCCTGGAAGAGACAACGAAAGCAGACGAGAGGAGCTCAGGGCTGGAGCGCGGCCTTGAGGTTGGCGCGTGCGCGGTGAAGCTGGGACTTCATCGCGGCCAGACTCAACCCGAGGCTGTCCGCGACCGCGCTTCCCGGATAGCCCTGCACGTCACGCAGGATGAGCACGCGACGCTGCACCTCGGGCAACGCGGCGATCGCCCGGGCGACCCGGTCGGCCTCCAGCCGCAGGATCACCGCGTCTTCGGGCGATTCCACCGTTCCCGCGTCATGGAGGTCGTCCTGCGGGTGCGGACGCAGCCGGCGCAGGCACTCGTTGCGCACGATGCGGAACATCCACGACGACAGCGCGGTGACCGACCGCAGCATGCCGACCTTGCGGAACAGGATGAGCAGGGCCTCCTGCGCCGCGTCCTCGGCGTCCTGCGGTGACGCGCACAAGGTCCGGGCGAAGCGCAGCACGTGCGGGTGCGCTTGAGCGATCAACGTGGCCAGCGACTCGACGTGGCCGTCGCGGGCGGCGGCGATCACCTGCGCGCCGGCCCACTCGGTACCGCTCATGTCCTGCCCTCCTGCCCGGATCGTTGCGGTCTCACTGTCATAAGAGCGCGTCCACCCCGGAAAGGATTCGCGCCGCACTCCACATGATGCTCAGTCGATTCGGGCAGGGGCCCGTTCGAGTGATGTCATGGCCCGTTGCGGCGTTCGGCCCCGCAGGGTGCCAGATCCTGAGTCGGCAGGTGAGGCGGCGATGAGCCCCATGCCGCCCGCATGACGCAACCACTTCCAGGGGACAGACATCCGAGCAGCGGGTCGTTAGGGTCTACGGTGCCGTTGCGTTGTCGGCGTTCCAGCATGGGGCAGAGCGAGCGAGGTATGCGGCCACACCCGATGGCAAAGCACGACGCGCGCGAGCACCAGCTCAGTCCGTTGCCGAGAAACTGCTTTCTCGCACCCATCACCTGTCGCCACCGAGTGAGCGCTGAGGTATCGGTATGCACGGAAGTGGCGAGTCAGTCGCGTTCTGGTGGCAGCTCACGGCGTTGGCCAACGCGGTCATCCTGGCGGCGTACCTCGGAATCTCGTTCGCGATCGGGCGGGGACTGTGGCAGTCCCGGCAGTGGCGGAACAATCCGCTCGGTTTGGCGACCGCGTCGATCTTCTTCAGCTGCGCGGTGCACCACGGCTCCCACACGGTGCACCTCTTGCTTCCCTACCTCGGCTGGGACATGCAGGCGGGAACGGCGATGCGGATGGCGTTCGGCATGGACTTCCACGCCGCCGGCTGGGACACGGTGACCGCTGCGCTGGCGGTGTGGTACTGGACGTTGCGCAGCCGGTTCCCGGCGTTGGTGCGCGGCGCGGCCGTGTTCGAGGATCTCCGGCTGCGGCAGGCCGCGGAGGCCACGCTGCGCGCCAGTGAGCAGCGATACCGCGAGATAGTGGAGACCACGAGCGAGGGCGTGGTCCTTCTCGACAACGACGGCCGGATCGGCTACGCCAACGACCGGTTCGCGGAGATGGTGGACCATCCACCGGGCGACCTGCCGGACACGTCGATGGCGGACCTCGTGGCGGTGGCCGATCGCCCCGTCTTCGTGCAGGCGCTGGCCGACGCGCGCGGCAGCGGGAGGGCGCGGTTCGAGGTCGGTCTGCACGCCCGTGACGGTCGGGTGGTGTGGGCCCGGGTCGCCCTGACCGCACGGGTCGGCCACGTCGACAACACCGGCGGCGCCCTCGCGATGGTGACCGACGTGACCGAGCAGAAGAGCATCGAGGCGCAGCTGCATCAGGCGCAGAAGCTCGACGCGGTGGGTCAGCTCGCCGGGGGCATCGCCCACGACTTCAACAACCTGCTGACCGTCATCGACGGATACGCCGCCTTGCTGATCGCCGGGGCCGACGAGGCGACGACCCGTGACCTCGTCATGATCCGTGAGGCGTCCGCCCGTGCCAGCGGACTGACCCGGCAACTCCTGACGTTCGCCCGCGCCCAGACCGCCCGCCCTCAGGTCGTCGACGTCGCCGTCGTGGTCGCCGGGGTGGAGGGCCTCCTGCGACGACTCATCCGGGAGGATGTCGACCTCGTCGTCACCGCCTCGGCGACGCCGGTCCCGGTGCGGGCCGACGCGGGCCAGCTGGAGCAGGTTCTCGTCAATCTGGCGATCAACGCGCGCGATGCGATGCCGGGCGGCGGGACCCTTACCATCCACACCGACCGGGTCGTTCTCGACGCCGGCCGGGTCGAGGGACTGGCCGCCAAACCAGGCGACTACGTGTCGATCACCGTCACGGACACCGGTTGCGGCATGACGGCCGAGGTCGCCGCCCGCATCTTCGAACCGTTCTTCACCACGAAGGACCAGGGCAAGGGCACCGGCCTGGGACTGGCCACCGTGTACGGCATCGTCACCGGGGCCGGCGGGTACATTCGGGTCGATTCCCGGCCCGGTGCGGGCACCACGTTCGGGATCTACCTGCCCGCGACGGCGGCCGCTGCCGCCGCACCGGTCGAGGCCGTCGAGCCGAAGCGGCTCACCGTGGGGACCGAGACGATCCTGCTCGTCGAGGACGACCCCGCCGTTCGACAGCTCACCGAACGGATCCTGACGACCGCCGGATATCGCGTGCTGATCGGCGTCAACGGCGAGGACGCCCTGGCGGTGGCCGCTGCGCACAGCCGCATCGACCTCTTGCTGACCGACGTCGTCATGCCGGGAATGAACGGCCAGCAACTCGCCGACCGGCTCACCGAACTGCGGCCGGGCCTGCCGGTGATCTTCACGTCGGCGTACACCCGTGGCGCACTCACCCCCACCGAGGAGAACATGATCATCGCATTCCTCGACAAGCCGTTCACCGCTTCCGCGCTAACCGAGAAGGTCAGATCCGTCCTGGACGCGCACGCCGACGCCGCCACCGCCATCACATGAACGCCGACAGCGGCCACGTAGCCGGCAACGTGCTCTACATCGAGGACAATCCCGTCAACACGTTCCTCGTCGACCGGATTCTGAGTGCCCGGCCCGGCGTCGTGCTGGACACCGCCCCGGACGGTCGCTCCGGACTGTCCAGCGCCGAACGGCTACAGCCGGACCTCGTCCTGCTCGACCTCGAACTCCCGGACATCAACGGAGAGCAGGTCCTCGCGGGGCTCCGCGCCAACCCCGCCACCCGGGCCATCCCGGTCATCGTCATCAGCGCCAACATCGACCCGGCGATCCAGCACCGGATGCTCGCCGGCGGGGCACGATTCTTTCTGACCAAACCCTACGAGGTGACCGACCTGTTGCGTCTCGTCGACGGCGCCCTCGCGGCGTGAGCCGCCGACGGCCGATCATCCACTTGCGATGGTGCGCATCGCCCGGACGTAGCGGTTCGTCACGTACCGCTGGGCCAGCCGGGTCAGCGGCCCACAGGCCCGCGCCAGCAGGGTCGCCGGGCGGCTGAACGCGCGGATCCGGAACCGCACCTCACCGTCCTCGGCGAGCACCACCTCGAACGCCTCCTCGCCCCGCTCCGGGTGGCCGGGCAGGGTTCCGTAGGCGAACCCCCGGCGGGTCGGCTCCTCGACCGTGTGGACCACGCGGCACGGGACGTTCAGGAGCAGCGGGCGCGGACCGGTGCGCAGCAGCACGACCACCCCGGTGGCGGCGCGCGGCGCGGAGGCGCGGCAGTCCAGCCCCGCCGCGCGGTGCATCCGCCAGCCGAGGAGTCCGTCCGCGGCGCGCGCGAAGGCCTCGACGCCGTGGCCGATCACCACGTCACGCCGCACGTGGCCGTAGCCGGCCGGGAGGGCGCCGTCGCGGGTGGCACCGACCTCGCGGTACGTCAACGGTGCGGCGGCCAGTTCGGCGAGTGTGCGTCCCACTCCCCCGACGCTAGCCTCCCCGGGGGTTCGAGCGATGCGTCATTCGGCGCCGTGGAGCAGTTCGTGGAGGCGGCGCAACCCCGGCTCGGCGAACCGCTGTCGGCGTTCGACCGCCTGCCGCATCAACGGATCCTCGGCGTGGCTCCGCGCGCCCCGCATGATGTTGAGGCGGGACTCCTCGAGCCACTTCTTCAGGTCCGGCTCGCCGGCCCACGTCCGGGTCACCGCGACGTCCATCGCGAGCAGCCGCAGCCAGTCGCGCGCCGCGTCGGGAAGGGGATTCACCGGACAGAGCCGGTTCTTGTCGTCGACGTCGTCCCGGGTCGCCTCGACGTAGCCGACGAGGGCGGCGTTGAAGGTCGGCTGGCAGCCTCGCACCATCTGCGGCGTGATCCGGTCCGCCTCGAAGATCGGCTTGGCGGGCGCGCGGCCGAGGCCGGAGGCGGTGCAGTCGACGTAGAGGTGCCCGTCGTCGCTCGGGATCGACCCGTGTTCGAGGACCACCTTGTCCCGCTCGATGCGCCGCACCCGTCCGAGCCGCACCACGTCGCGGATGCGTCGCAGGTCGGCGAGTTCGCGTTGGCTGACGGTGGCGCAGTGGAACATGGTGGGCGTGACCTGCGGGTCGAGCCGCAGCAGCCGGCCGCTGCGCTCCAGGCGGCGGAACAGGTCCTCGACCGAGTCCGCGTGCGCGAGGCTCTCCAGTTCGTGGGACAGCGCGTTCATCAGGGACGGGAGCAGGCCCAGCGGCTGCATGTGGGCGCGGTCGTAGAGCCACCCGTCGCGGGGCCTGATCCAGCGGATGCGATCGGGGTCGACGCCGTGCTCGAGCAGCCACTGGCAGGCGTCCATCGCCGTCTTGCCGGCGCCGAGGACGGTGTACGCCGCACTCGGTTCGCCCTGCGCGGCCAGGCCGTTGACCGGCACGATCCGCACCCCCGCGTCGACGTGGAACGCCGGCGTGTGCGTGGCGGGGATGTTCGGTCGGAGGTAGGCCGCGTCCACGACGCTCCTGTCGACCGTGATCTCGTGAACGGCCCCGGTCAGCCGCGAGACGACGCGATGGCGCCCCTCGGCGTCCCGCTCGTAGTCGTGCATTCCCAGGAACCGGACCCGCCCGGACGGGATCAGCTGCTCGTCCAGAACGCGGTCGAAGTAGTCCCGCACCGCCGCTCCGCCCGCCCGCTCGTACAGTCCGGCGTTCGGGCCGTGCGGGTCGATCGCGTCCGCGCCGAGGGGGCGGGAGTTGACGCCGTAGTACGCCGAGGGCTGATGCAGCCGCACGAAGGGGTACGCGTCGTTCCAGTGCCCGCCGGGCCGGTCGCGTCGGTCGACGATCACCACGTCGGCGTCGGAGTGCGTGATGACGGAATCGGTGAACGCCATTCCGGTGGCTCCCGCACCCACCACGAGATAGTCGGTCCTGATCGTGGTCACCCCTGTCCTCGCCCCGCGGCCGTGAAGATCACTGTCGGCCAGCCTAGGTCGGGTCGACGGCACATCGGTCGATCGGGCGCGATGCTCTCCTGGTTCCCTTATGGATACGGCGATCCCGCGCCCCGGCTTTCCGGAACGGCGGCCCAGCTCGCGATCTGGGTGCGCGACCGGAAGCCCAGCTTGTTCAGGATGTTGCGCACGTGGCTCTCGACCGTGCGTTCGGAGATGAACAGCCGCGCGCCGACGTCCTTGTTGCTCAGCCCCTCGGCCACCAGCCGGGCGATGTCCTTCTCGCGCTGTGTCAACGGACCGTTCGGGGTCGGGGCGGCCACCTCGCGCAGCGCCAGCCGCAGCGCGTCGGCACGGCTCATCCGCAGGCCCTCGCGCAGCGACGACTCGAACCGCGCCGGGCCGAGAGCCGCCAGCGCCGATTCGGTCGCCGACGACAGCGCCGGCGCCATTGCGCTGTTGACGATCGCACCGACCTCGACGCGCAGCCCGTCCATGGCCCCGAGCAGCTGGGCCGCACGCCGCGGGTCGCGAACCGACGCGGCGCACGCGCCGAGGCCGCCGAGCAGATAACACTGCGCGACCCGGTCGTCTATCCGGCGGGCGATCGGCAACGCCTCGACGAACCGACGCTCCGCCTCGCCGGCGTCACCGCTTCGCAGCGCGGCGAAGCCCTGGTTCAGCAGCATCCACGTGAGGCTGTACAGGTCGCCGGCCCGGCGACTGAGCCGCGCGCCGTCGGCTGCCGCGGCACGGGCGGTCTCCAGATCGCCGTCGCCGAGTGCGTTGAGGGTCCGCGCCTGGTGCACCATCAGCGCGGCGCCGACGTCGTCCCGGCCGGCGGACAGGGCTGCCGCCTCGTCGAGCAGCCGAACGGCTGCGGGACGGTCGCCTGCCATGTGCGCCGCGATCGCCGCCATCGCGAGCAGCTGGCACAGGACGTCCGGCTGCCCGGCCGCGCGCGCGGCGAGGATGCCACGTTCCAACACCGGCACGGCGACGACCGGGTCGCTCTGCAGCACGGCCAGGAATCCCCGGGCGAAGTAGGTCCACGGCGACGCCACCGCGGGTGCCAGTTCGTCGAGCCACCGCACGCCCTCGGTCGTGGCGCGGGTGACCCAGTACCAGATCAGGCTGGTGGCCAGGGCGACGCCGCGCCCGTCGTCGGAGGACGCCCGCAGCAGCGCCCGGACGTTGTCGATCTCCGGTTCGATCCAGGTCAGCCACTCCACCAGCCGATAACGGCCCTCGGCACCGAATCGTGCGCATCGTTGCAGGTAGTGATCCGCCCAGCGGTGTTCGAGGCCGTCCGGGGAACGGGTCGAACCGGCGTACTCGCGCATGGTCTCGTGCAGGCGATAGACGGCCGAGCCCGCGGCGGGCTCCCGTTGCACCAGCGACTTGTCGACCAGCGAGGACACCAGTTCGACGCTCTGCTCCGCCGGCACCTCACCGAAGCAGCACACCGCCTCGACGTCGTCGAGCGTGAACCGGCCGGCGAACACCGAAAGCCGGGACAGCAGCGTCTGTTCGGCCGCAGTCAGCTGGTCGTAGCTCCACTCGACGGTCGTGCGCAGCGTCTCGTGGCGGGGCAGGGCCGCCCTGGTGCCGTTGGCGAGCAGCGCGAACCGGTCGTGCAGCCGGTCGAGGATCTGTGCGGGGGCCAGCGCCCGGGTCCGGACCGCCGCCAGTTCGATCGCCAGGGGCAACCCGTCGAGGCGCCGGCACAGGTCCGCCACGGCCGTCCGGTTGGCGTCGGTCAGCTCGAAGTCGCCCGACGCCGCCACCGCGCGCTCGACGAAGAGCCGGACCGCTTCGTTCTCGCGCAGGCGTTCCAGCGGATCGTCCGCCGGGAGCGCCAGCGGTGGCACCGGCAGCACGTGTTCCCCGACGGCCCGCAGCGGCGCCTGGCTGGTGGCGATCACCCGAACCGCCGGCGCCGCCCGGAGCACCTCGCCGATCAGCCCGGCGGCGGCGTCGAGCAGGTGTTCGCAGTTGTCGACGACGAGCAGCAGTTCGGCGTCGCGGAGGTGGCGGAGCAGCAGTTCACGCGGTTCGGCGGCGGCCTGGTCGCGCAGGTCGAGGGCCGCCATCGCGGCGTGGGTCACCAGGGCCGGATCGCGCAGCTTGCCGAGTTCGACCAGCCAGGCGCCGTCCCGGAACCCGCGGACGAGCTCGGTGGCGAGACGGACCGCGAGGCGCGTCTTGCCCACCCCACCGGGCCCGACCAGGCTCACCAGACGCCCGTCGGTCAGCTTCTTCCTCGCCTCGGCCAGCTCACGGCGGCGGCCGACGAAGCTCGTGGCCTCGGCGGGGAGGTTGCCCGGTCGTCGACTGCGGGTGGCCACGCCAAGACGGTAGCTCAGTACCGGCTCCGTACTTCCACTGATGAGCGTCGAGCGCGTTCTTTCCTACGGTTGGCCCATGACCACGGACACCCTGGTGAAAGACGCCGATCTGACCCTGCCGCGCCTGTACGCGCTGCGCTTCGGATACTCCCTGCTGGCGTTCGGCCTTGCGTTCGAGACGTGGCCCGTCATCGTGGCCCACGACTCGTCCTGGCGAGGTACGGAGAGCCTCGTGTACTGCATCCTGGCGGGGTTGTCGCTCATGGCATTCGTCGGCCTGCGCCACCCCGTGGCGATGCTCCCGCTGCTCCTGTTCGAGTCGGCCTGGAAGCTGATCTGGCTGGGCGCGGTGGCCCTGCCCGCATGGCTCTCCGGTTCGATGGACGACGAGACGTGGGGGTACACGGCCTCGTGCCTTCTCGTCGTCATCTTCCTGGCGGTGGTGCCGTGGCCGTACGCCTTCCGGCGGTACCTGCACACCCCGGCCGAGCGGTGGCGCTGAGGATGTCCAGGATCGGCGCTGCGGCCGGTTCAGGGCTGTGCGTCGATCTGACTGCGTAGGTCGTGCAGCCGCAGCGCCACCTGGAGTTGCAGGGCACGGTCCGGGCTGCGCCACCCCTCGCCGAGCACACTGCTGATCCGGTCGAGACGCTTGAGCAGCGTGTTCATGTGGATGTGCAGCGCGCCGGCCGTGCGGGTGAGGTTGCCGACGTTGCCGAAGTAGGCCGAGAGGGTGGCCACGAGCTGCGTCGATCGCCGGCGGTCGTAGGTCAGCAGCGGCCCCAGCGAGTCGACCAGGAATCGATCGAGGTCCTCTCCGCGCTCCGTGTCGAACAGCAGGGCGAACATCGCGTAGCGTTCGGCTGTCGATCCCCGGTCCGTCACCCCGAGGCTCTGCATGAGATCGCAGCACTTGCCGGCGAGTTCGAACGCGCGTCCCCAGTTTTCGTCGGTGACCCGTTCCGCGACGACCCGCACCTCCGATCCGAGTTCTCGGCGGAGCCGGCTGTGCACCGTTTCCGCGAGTTGAGAAGGATCGGCGGCGGTGGCGAGAAGCGTGGCGCGGCCCAGGTGTTCCCCCGCGAGACCTCTCCATTCCGACGACATCGCATGAAGACGGCGACCGATCTGCGAGGCGGACCGGGTCGCCGATTTCGCGACGACGATGACATTCAACTGGGTGATGTCGACGCCCCGCGCATGAGCCCGCGCACGCTGGTTCGGGGTCACCGGCGGGCCGGACACCAGAAGTTCGGTGAGCAGTTCGCCGCTGACCCTTTCCTCCGCCTCGGCGACCGCGGTCTCCTTCAGGATCAGCAGGCCCATGATCTGGGCGGCGCGTTCCAACATGCGGATGTCGACCGGTGCGGGCTCCTCGCCGCGCGTCAGCAGGAGCGCGCCCAGATGGGTGTCGCCGGCCTGAATGGCGGCCGCGCTGTGCCAGAGGCCGGTGCCGTCGGTGGTGGTCGCCCATCTGCCGGACTGGCGGGCCTGTTCGACCGCGTCGGGTGACGTCCGCCGCGACGGCGGCGAGGTCAGCGGGTCGATCAGGCCGGCATCGGGCGAACATTGTGCGATGACGGCGCCGGCGCGGTCGAAAACGGTGACCGCGCCCCGCAGGTGATCGACCAGCAGTCGGGCGATCTCGTTCGCGTCGCCGCCTTTCAGGACCACGCGGGTGAGCGATTCATGGACCGACTGGGCGCGTTCCATCATCGCGACCTGACGTTCGATGGTGAGAAACGCGGATTGCAGCTGCTTGAGGGCCGAACGACTTTCGTCATATAGGCGCGCGTTGTTGAGTGCGATGGCGGCGTGGTCGGCGAACGCGCTGAGCAGCGCCACCTCGTCGTGTTCGAACGGCCGCTCGGTGCGGTCCGCGGCGAACAGCACACCGATGACCTCCTGCCCCACCAGGAGGGGAACGCCGAGCAGGGCGACCATGCCCTCCGGCACCACCAGATCGTCGAACGTCCGGTCGTGCGGGACGTCCTGGGTCTGCAGGTAATTGCTCACCCAGGCCGGGGCGCCCGTGGCGATGACCCGGCCGCCGACGCCCGTTCCGGCGGGCACCCTGGCCTGGTTGAACGACGGGGAGATGGTCCCCTCCGACGCCTTGAGCGTGAGCTGCCCGTCGGCGCCGAGCAGCGACAGGTACGTGAAATCGGTGCCGATCAGTTCGTGTGCCTCGCGAACGATCGAGTCCAGCACGGCGTCGAGTTCGCCGAGCGCGGTCAGCGCACGGGCCGTCGCGTACAGCGAACCGAGTTCGCGCTCGCGCCGGATGCGGTAAGAGGCGAGATTGGGGCTGGACGTTCGAAGTTCGGGCCCGTCGGTCATCGCTCAGCCCCATTCCCGGGTGGAGAAAGCCTCCACCGCCTTACGTGAAACGGTGGAGCAAATATCTCTCACCGGTGCGCGCCGGTCGACCTAGGTTTCTCCGAAATAGGTATGTGACACACGCCACATGCACTGCGCAAACCGGGAGTCTCCTATGGTCAGGTCTCATATCGTGCACCCGCTCCCGGCGTCGGTGCACACACTTACCGCTTCGGGTCGCCGCATCCGGGCGACGATGGCACTCGCCGCGGTCATGGCGGGCGTCGCCCTTCTCGCCGGCGCGTGCGGAGAGGGCTCAGCCGACGGCAAATCCGGCACCTCGGGTAGCGGCGGCGTCAAGGGCAAGACGATCAACTTCGTCGGCTACGGCAAAGACAACCCGTGGGGCGCCTACTTCAACACCGTGTTCATCGGGAAGCTCGAGTCGGCCGGCGCGAAGGTCGTGGACCTCACCACGATGGATCCCGGCACCGCCGTGACCAACTTCAACCAGGCCATTTCCAACAAGCCGGACCTGATCGTGGCCGCGCTGCTGGACACCTCGTCGATGGTCGTGCCGATCAAGAAGGCGAAGCAGGCGAACATCCCGGTGCTCGTGTACGACGGCCGGCCCGACCCGTCCGTCGACGGCGACGTCATGCAGGTCCTCTCCGACAGCGAGGCGCTCGGGATCGCCGCGGCGCAGAACCTCGTCGAGGGCCTGAAGGCGCAGGGCAAGGAGTCCGGCAACCTCATCGTCATCACCGGCACCAAGTCGGGTTTCGCCGCCCAGGACCGGATGAAGGGGTTCGACGCCGAGCTCGCCAAGACGCCGGGGTACAAGGTCATCGACAACCAGGACGGCAACTGGGATCCGACGCTCTCCGGCAAGATCGCCACGCAGCTCTTCGCCAAGTACGGCTGCGCGGGCATCCAGGGCGCGTACGGCATGGCTGACTACATGGCGCTTCCGATCGTCGCGGCGGCCAAGCAGGCCGGCTGTGAGGTCGGCGGCAAGAACGGCGTCATCGTCACCGGCAGCAACTGCTTCAAGGTCGGCATCGACGCGATCAAGGCCGGCACCCTCTACGGCACCGCCACCGAGGACCCCGGAACGATCGCCGAGCAGACCGCCGGCTACGTGATCCGCTACTTCAACGGCGAGAACCCGCCGAAGAAGGAACTCGTCAAAGAGGAACGGGTGACCGCCCAGAACGTCGACCGTTACGCCGCGCAGTGCAGCAAGGCATGAGTGCTCCGATGCCGTCCACGCGGACCGACGAACCGCTGGTTCGCGTGGACGGTCTCGTCAAGAGCTTCGGTAGTACGCGGGCCGTGCGGGGCGCGTCCTTCAGCATCGCTCCCGGCGAGATCCACGCGCTGTGCGGCCACAACGGCGCCGGCAAGAGCACGGTCGTGAAGATGCTGTCCGGACAGGAGATCCCGGACGACGGCGAGATCCGCATCGCGGGTGAGGTGCGCGACCTGCGCAGCAGGCAGGCGGCACAGCGCAGCGGCGTCGCCCTGGTCGACCAGGAACTCAGCGTCGTCCCGGCACTGACGGTCGCCGAGAACCTCATGCTCGGCGACCTGCGGGTCGGCTGGGTCAACCGACGGCGCTCCTCCGGCCGGCGGTTCCGCACCCTGCTGGACAGCCTCGGCCTCGGCGACATCGGGCTCGACCGGCGGGTGTCCGAACTGAGCATGGGCGAGCGGCAGCTGATCGAGATCGCGCGCGCCCTCGGCCAGGAGGCGAGACTCGTCATCCTCGACGAGCCGACGGCCACGCTCAGCGATGTCGAGAGCGACTACGTGTACGCCGCCGTTCGCAACGTCGCGGCGGCCGGTTGTGCCGTCCTGTTCGTCTCGCACCGGCTCGGTGAGGTACTCGGCCTCTGCCACAACGTCACGGTGATGCGCGACGGCGCCGTCGTGGCGACGACCCCGGTCGCGGAGCTGACGATCGACTCGCTCATCGTCCAGATGCTCGGCGAGGCGCCGCACCGGCTCGACCCGCGCTCCGGCGACGACCGCGGCGGCGACGCCGACGTGCTGACCGTGTCCGGGCTCTCCGTTCCCGGCCGGGTCGACGCCTTCGACATCACGCTGCGCGCCGGCCAGGTGTGTGCCGTGGCCGGGCAGCTGGGCTCCGGCGCCTCCGACGTGCTGCGCGCGATCGCGGGCCTCGTCCCGGCGGCCACCGCGGAGGTGAGGGTCGACGGGGTCGCCGTTCGCCCCGGCCATCCGGCCGCGTCGGCCGGCGCCGGGATCGCGTTCGTGTCGAACGACCGCAAGGCCGAAGGGCTGTTCCTGGACAAGCCGGTGAGCTGGAACCTGCTCGCCACGCGCCTGCCGCACGTCACCCGGTTCGGCGTCATCAACCGCCGCCGCTGGACGGCCACGCTGGCCGGACTCGTCGAACTGTGCGGTCTCGACGGCCGGCGGGCCGGGCACAGCGTGGGCTCGTTGAGCGGCGGCAACCAGCAGAAGGTCTTCGTCGGGCGGTGCCTCGGCCGGGACGACGTTCGCGTCCTGCTGCTCGACGATCCGACCCGGGGTGTCGACGTCGGCGGCCGCGCGGCGATCCACGCGCTGCTCCGGGATGCCGCGAGGAGGGGAATGGCGGTGCTGTTCAGTTCGACCGAACTCGAGGAACTGCTGGATCTCGCCGACGTCGTGGTCACCATGCACAAGGGCGTGGTCGTGCAGCGGCACGAGGGCGAGACGGCGGGCGCCGTGCTGCTGCGGGAGATGACGCACGGCGCGGCGACCGTGGCGGAGGTACCCCGGTGAACCTTCTGGCCACCCCTTCCCGCCTCGACGCGGAAGCACCGCACCAATCGCGGCGGTCGCGGACCGACGTCGCCATCACCGCGATCGTGGTCCTCGCCGTGCTCGCCGCGATCGTCATGGGCCTGTCCACCCATCGCTTCGTGACGCTCGCCAACGCCAAGGCGATCCTGACGTCGGCCAGCCTGGTCGGCATCGCGGCGCTCGGGCTCACGCTGATCACCATCGGCGGATCGGCGGTCTCGCTCGCCGTGTCGCAGACCGTGGCGGTCGCCGGCATGGTCTTCCTGTCGGCGCAGTCGCTGGGGCTGCTGCCGGCGTTCGTCATCGCCGTCGTGTGCGGGACCGTCATCACGGGCCTCCAGGGCGCCGTCGTCGGCTACGCCGCGGCCAACCCGGTGGTCCTCACCATCGCGGCGAGCTTCGCGATCACCGGGGTGGCCACCGGCGTCAGCGGCGGCACGACGGTCTCCCCCACCGGCACCGGCTACGACGTTCTGAACGCGACACCCGGCGGCGTGGCGCTGAGCGTCTACGTGCTGATCGTGATGGCGCTGGTCGTCGAGTGGGTCCTGCGCCGGACCGGCTTCGGGCGGTCGCTGTACCTGATCGGCGAGAACCGCCCCGCCGCGCGGGCCGCGGGCCTGCCGGTGGGCCGGACGACCGTGGTGGCCTGGCTCGCGGCGGGCGCGCTGTTCGCCGTCACCGCGGCGTTCACCGCAGCCTTCAATACCTCGGCGAACGTCAACCTCGGCGGCACGCTCACCTTCGACGCGATCGCCGCGGTCCTCGCCGGCGGCACACCGATCTCGGGCGGGCGCGGCTCCGCGCTACGGACGCTCGCCGGCGCGGTGCTGATCGCGGCCGTCTCGGACATTCTCCTGCTGCGCGGTTACTCGACCGGCGTCCAGATCATGGTCAAGGGACTCATCGTGCTGTTCGTCGTCGTCATCGTGCACCTGCGCGCGAAGGGAAGGCAGGCGTGATGTCCCAGGCGCTCCGACGGCCCGAGACGCTGCTGCCGCTGACGGCGCTGGGCATCACCGTCATCGCGTTCGCACTGATCCCGACGTACACCGACTCGGACATCAGCGCGTTCGACGTCTACAACACGTTCCAGATCTTCGCGCGGCTCGGGCCCATCGCGCTCGCCCTGGGGCTGACGATGATCGCCGGGGAGTTCGACCTCTCCGTGGTGGGGACGTACGCGCTCGGCGGCATGCTGACCGTGCAGGCCGGCCAGGAGAACTTCGCCTACGGACTCCTCGCGGCGGTGGGCGCCGGAGCGGTCATCGGCCTGGTACAGGGCTGCGTCATCGCCGGCCTGAAGCTGCCCTCCATGCCGGTCACCCTGGCGACCTACATCGCGCTGCTCGGGCTCACCAGTGCGCTCTCCGGCGGGCTCACGAAGACGTACTCGAACGTGTCGGTGACCCTGTGGGTCGACCAGACGGTGCTGACGTACTTCTCACCGCGCAGCCTGATCACCCTCGGGCTGTTCGGCATCGCCGCCGTCGTGCTCACGTACACGCGGTGGGGCCGTGAACTCCGGGCGATCGGCGGCGACCGGCGGGCCAGCCGGGTCGCAGGCGTTCGGGTCGGCCGCCTGGTCGTGGGCACGTTCGTGGCCTCCGGCGTGCTGTCCGCGCTCGGCGGCTCGCTGCTGAGCTTCAGCCTGGGTTCGGCGAATCCCGATCCGGGCGTGCAGCCGTTGATCGTCGCCACCGCCGCCGCCCTGCTCGGCGGGGTCTCGCTGGCCGGTGGCCGCGGAAACACCCTGGGGCTGCTCGGCGGCATCCTGGCGGTCGCGCTGCTCGCGGAGATCGTCACGGTCGCGGCGCTTCCGCTGTACGTCACCCAACTGTTCTACGCCGGCCTGCTCGGGACGATCGTCGTCATCGACGCTCCCGACCTGCACAGCGCGCTCATCCGGCAGCGGGCCCGCCTCCGGTTCGAAAGCGCGCGTCCGTCACGGGCGGGCACTCCGCCGCACCGTCAGATCTAAGGAGCGTGTCATGTCCGAGCTGTCCCTGCTCTTCTCGGATCTCCGGTTTCCGGAAGGTGCCCGCTGGCACGACGACCACCTGTGGTTCTCCGACATGCACACCGGTCAGGTGTTCAAGGCGAACCCGGTCGCCAGGAGCATCGAGGAGGTCGCGGCCGTCGACGACCAGCCCTCCGGCCTGGGGTGGCTGCCCGACGGTTCCCTGCTCGTGAGCTGCATGATCGACCGCAAGGTGCGCCGGCTGGGCCCGGACGGCCGCCTCAGCGTCTTCTCCGACGTCTCGGGCCTCACCGCGGCACCCATCAACGACCTGGTCACCGACGACACCGGACGAACGTTCCTGGGCGGCTTCGGGTACGACCTCTACGCCGACGCCCCGCGACAGCCGGGCCCGATCTTCCGGATCGACGCCGACGGCCGGGCCGCGTGCGTCGAGGACGACATGGTCTTTCCGAACGGCATGGTCATCCTGCCCGGCACCTCGACCCTGGTGGTCGCCGAGACCTGGGCGGCCCGGCTGAGCGCGTTCGACATCGACGAGCGCGGCGCGCTGACCGGCAAGCGGGTCTGGGCCGAACTGCCACCGGGCTCGACCCCCGACGGGATCTGCGTGGACGAGGCCGGTGGCGTGTGGGTGTCCTCCATCGCGACGTCGCAATTCCTGCGGGTCGAGGCCGGCGGACGGCTCACCCGCACGATCGAGGTCGACGGGCGCTGCGCCACCGACTGCGTGCTCGGCGGCCCGAACGGCACCACGCTCTTCCTGCTCACCTCGAACAGCTGGCAGCCGACCGAGACCACCGGGCGGGCCGGGCGGATCGAAGCCGTCGAGGTGGACATCCCCGGGCGACGGCCCGACAGCGACAAGGAGAACCGCTCGTGATGCGCGGCCTGATGCAGGATCGCCCGCTGACCATTTCGGCGTTGCTGCCGCGGGTCGAGAGCAATTTCGGGCACAAGCGGATCATCACCGGCGGGGCCGTCGAGACCGTGCTGACCTGGAACGAGGTCGCACCCCGCATCCGCCGGTTGACCCGGGTCCTCGAAAGCCTCGGCGTGCCGGCCGGCGCGCGGGTCGGCACCTTCGCCTGGAACAGCCATCGCCACGTGGAGCTGTACGTCGCCGTCCCGAGCGCCGGCCGGATCCTGCACACGATCAACCACCGGCTCTTCAGCGAGCAGATCACGTTCATCGTGAACGACGCCGCGGACGACATCCTGTTCGTCGACCGCAGCATCCTGCCGGTGATCTGGCCGCTGGTCCCCTCGTTCCACAAAGTCCGGTACATCGTCGTGATGGACGACGGCGGTGACATGCCGATCCCCGACGACCCGCGAATCCTCGACTATGAAACGCTTCTGGACCGGGAGGCGGACGGACCCCTCGACGACGTCGTCACCGACGAGTACGCGGCGGCGTCGCTGTGCTACACCTCCGGGACGACCGGCAACCCGAAGGGTGTCCTCTACAGCCACCGGTCCGTCGTGCTGCACAGCCTGCTCCTGCTGGGTGCGGACGTCTTCGCGCTCAGCGAGAACGACGTGGTGGCACCGATCGTGTCCATGTTCCACGTCAACGCGTGGGGACTCCCCTACGCCGTGATGCTGTCCGGCTCCGACCTGCTGCTGCCCGGCACCGCCATGGCCCCGAAGGAACTCGTCTCCCTGCTGTCGCGGCACCGGGCCACGTTCAGCGCCGCCGTCGCGACCGTCTGGCGCAGCCTCATCCCGATGCTGGCCGATCACGACCTCAGCAGCCTGCGCCACATCGCGTGCGGTGGCGGCGCCGTCGACGACGCGCTCTCCAGCACCTACGAGAACGCCATCGGGATCCCCCTGACGAACGCGTGGGGCATGACCGAGACCAGCCCGGTCGTCACCACCTCCCGCCTGGCGACGCACCACGCCGGCATGGACCGCGAGGCGCGACGGCTGCTGCTCGGCAGCCCGGGACCGGCGGTGCCGCTGACCGAGATACGCGTCGTCGCCGACGGCGTCGAGCAGCCCCGCGACGGCAGCAGCCAAGGGGAACTGCAGGTCGCGGGGGCGACGATCGCCGGGGCCTACTTCGGCAGCGACGCCGCGACGGACGCGTTCACCGCGGACGGCTGGCTGCGCACAGGTGACGTGGCGACGATCGACGAACGGGGCTATCTGCGCATCGTCGACCGCACGAAGGACCTGGTGAAGTCGGGCGGCGAGTGGATCTCGTCGGTGCTGCTCGAGAACGCGGTCATGTCCGATCCGCGGGTCCAGGAGGCGGCGGTCATCGGCGTCGCCGACGCGCACTGGGGTGAACGCCCGCTGGCCTGCGTCGTTCCGCACCCGGGGGTGGACCTCACGGCGGAGGATGTTCGTGCGCACCTCCGTGGCCGTGTCGCGTCGTGGTGGATCCCCGAGCGCATCGAAATGATGAGCGAAATCCCGAAAACCGCCACCGGCAAGTGGTCGAAACAAGCGCTCCGCCAGCGCTTCGCCGACTCGCCGGGCGATTCACGCTGAGAACGCACCAACGAAAGGAACGGCCATGCCCATCGAACCCCGCTTGATCGTCACCGGCCACAACTCCGCCGGCGAGGCGGTCTTCGTCGAGGACCGCCACCCGGAGTCGGTCAGTGTCCAGGCTCTTCGCGGAGCCGACTTCTTCCTGATGTGGGGCACCGCGGACGGGACCGCGAAGGTAGGTGGAACCGACGTGGCTCCCGTCGTGCGCCCGTACTTTCCCGGCGTCGGCGGCAGCCGCGTCATCTTCCTGCGCTGGGCCCCGTACTCCGCGGAGCCCGAGCCGGTGCTGGATCCGGACAGCGTGCGCAGCGAGGTCGCCGAAAAGCTTCCCGGGCTGCTCGACCCGTTCGAGGAGAACGGCGACGGGATGCACACCACCGACACCATCGACTACGCGATCTGCATCGAGGGCGAACTGTGCCTCGAACTCGACAACGGCGCCGAGAAGACCCTGACCCCGGGATCCTGCGTGATCCAGCAGGGCACCCGGCACGCCTGGAAGAACAAGAACGACAAGCCGGCGCTGATGTGTTACGTGCAGATCGGCGCCGTACGCGAATGAATACCGCCGGCCTCAGCGGCCGGCTTTCTCGATGCCGTCCACGACCTGGGCGGCCGCCAACAGGCCCGCGCCGGTGCGCCGTCGGTACAGGCGCACGGCGGCGGTCCGCCCGCCCCGACGTAGCTCCTGCGTGACCTCGTGCAACAGGACGACCTCGTCCACGGGTTCGGGAACGCTCTGCCGCCGCCGCAGGACGACCGAAACGATCATCAGCATGATTCCGATGCCGCCGAGAATGAGTGCGATCTGCAAGGTGCTCATGTGAAGATCCTTGCGAACGGGCACCGGCCCGCGCGTCTGCGTGACGACTGATTCACGGGGTCGCGGACGTACGACTTTCGTTGACGGGCAGGTGTGCGCGGTGGGGCGGGCGGCGCGGGCGGCACACGTCGCGTACGAGCTCGGGCTGGCGATGCTGGTCTGTTCCGCCGCGACCGTCGCCGCCGCCGCGCCGGGGAATCTCACGCCGGCCCTCGTCTGGGCCGTCGGGCTCACCACGCTGGTGCTGATCCCGCTGCGCCTGCGTCATCCCGTCGCGGTGTTCGTGGCCGGTGCGGTGGTGGGGCTGTGCACCGGCGGGGAGAACAGCCTCGTGCTGCTGGTGTTGAGCGCCTCGGCCGGGTACCGCGCGGCGCGGTGGCGACCGCTGTGCGCGGCGTTCGGGTTCGGGTGGCTCTGCTGGGTCGTCGCGGCGTGGCTGTGGGAGGGGCGACCGGGGCCGATCGACCTGGTGGTGCTGAGCGCGCTGTTCGCGCTCTTCGGTGTCGTTCCGGCGATCGTCGGGCGCATGGTGCGCCGCCGGCGCGCGGTGGTCGCGTCGATGCATCGGCGGAACGTCGACCTGCACGGCCGGCAGGCGGAGGTCGCCCGTCGGGCACAGATCCGCGAACGTGCCCGCATCGCCCGGGACCTGCACGACTCGTTGGGTCACAAGCTCACGCTCATCTCGCTGTACACCGGCACCCTGCCGACCGCCGACGAGGAACAGCGTGCCGAGACCGCGGCACTGCTGCGCGAGGCGTCGACGTCGGCGATGGCCGAACTGCGGCAGATTCTCGGCATCCTCCGCGAGGACGACGACGGCGCCGGCCCGGTGGGCGGGCTCGACGACCTCGACGACCTCGCCGGCACCGCACGCGCGACCGGTGCCGACGTGCGGGTGACCCGGGACGGCGAGCCCCGGCCGCTGCCGGCGCTGACCACGCACGCGGCGTACCGCGTCGTCCAGGAGGGCCTGACGAACGCCCTGCGTCACGCGCACGGCGCCGCGGTGCGCGTGGTGCTGCGCTACGAGTCGAGCACGCTCACGGCCGAGGTCGTCAACGGCCGGGGCGATGAGCGCGCCGCGCAGTCGTCGGGGCAGGGGCTGTTCGGCCTCGCGGAGAGGGTTCGGCTGGCCGGCGGTTCGCTGTACCACGGGCCGACGCCGGAGGGCGGCTACCGCCTCGCGGCCATGCTGCCGTACCCGGACTCACGCACCGGTGCCGCCGACGAGCCCGCGCCGCAGCCCCCGCCGGGCGACAGCGGTGACTTCGCCGAACTCGTCGCGCGCGGCAAACGCCGTTCGCTCCTGGGACTCGCCGCCGCGGCGGTCGGCGCCGTGAGCGTGACGGTGCTGTGCGGCGTCGGCGTCGCGTTCCCGGAATGGATGGGCGCGGTGGACCCGGACACGTTCGAGGCGGTGCACCCGGGCGACACCGAGAAGACGGTCCGCGCGGCACTGCCGCCCGCGTCATGGGCGGAGACCGGCGCGGCGGGCGGATCACCCGTACCGGAGGGCGCCTCCTGCGTCGACTACTCGGCGGCGCTGCTGACACAGTTGCGCGAGGGTTCGCTGGTCTACCGCTTCTGCTTCCGCGACGGCGTGCTGGTGCACAAGCAGGCGTTCCAGGACGGGGGCAACGGAACATGACCGGACCGATCCGGGTGTTGATCGCCGACGACGACCGGCTGGTGCGCTCGGCGATCGGCCTGATCCTGCGGCCGATGCCCGACATCGACGTGGTGGCCGAGGCGGCGGACGGCAGGCAGGCGGTCGAACTGACCGTGCGACACCGGCCGGACGTGGCGTTGCTGGACATCCGGATGCCTGGACTCGACGGCCTCGGCGCGCTGCGCGAGATTCGCCGGCTCGCCTCGGCGACGGCCGTCATCGTGCTGACGACGTTCGGGGAGGACGCCTACGTCGCCGAGGCCCTCGGGGACGGCGCCGCCGGTTTCCTGCTGAAAGACTCGGCACCCGACGAACTGCCCGCGGCGGTGCGGGCGGTGGCGGCGGGCGACGCGTTCCTGTCCCCCGCGATCACCCGCCTGGTGCTCGCCCGACTGCCCGCACCGCCCACAGTGGACGGTGCCGCCGTCGCCGCGTTGAGCGCCCGCGAGCGGGAGGTGCTCGTCCTGCTGGGTCAGGGGCTGTCCAACGCCGAGATCGGCACGCGCCTGTTCGTCAGCGAGGGCACCGTGAAGACCCACATGTACCGGGTCTTCACGAAGCTCGGATGCGAGAGCCGGGTGCAGGCGGCGCTGCTGGCCCAACGCGCCGGCCTGCTCGACTGAGGTGGGGCACCCGTGGTTCCTGATCGGCTGCGCGCTCATGCCGATGTGGTACGAGATCGCTGAATGCCGCGCGCACGTCTGTCGCAAAGATGATGGGCCGTGCGGTGGGGCCGAAGCACTGTTCGGAGAACAGGTCCTGCAGGGTCCGCTGGGCGGCGGTGGCCATCCCTTCGGCGGGCTTGCCGTCGGGAAACACCCTTGCGCGTAGCTGAGGGCCCCACCCTCCGGCACAGGTGCCATTCGGCGGGTCGGCCAACATCACGGCCAGCGCTGTCACCAGTTCGTCGAGGTCCGCCCGGGCGATCACCGCGGGCAGCAGCTTGAACGGGAAGATCCGGCCGAAATACGGAAAGACCTGTTGGCACCACGCGGCGTCAGCCGGCGACGCCACCAGGTCGAGGAGGGCACGTGTCCCCTTCGGGTCGGTCGCGTGTGCCGGGGACAGGGCGGCGGCAGCGCGGACCACGAGGTCCGAGTCCTCGCGCAGCATCCGGAGGGTGTCGAATCCCCAAGCGGAAAGCGTCAGCACCGCCATGATCCGCGTGCGGCGGTCGGACGCCGACAGCGCGTGGCCGTGGAGTCGTATCGCGACCTGGGGGCGGTGGTGTTGCAGGTCAGGAGCATCGAGTAGGCAGGCTACGGTGCCTATCGCTGCGGAGACCACCGTGGGGTCGGGATCGGCGAGCTGGGCGGACGCAGCCCGGTACGCCCGGGGCCGCGCCGCGCGGCACGCGGCGACCTCGGCCTCTCCCCCGGAAGGGCCCCAGCGGTCGGACTCGGCCGCAGCGGTCATGACGGAGGTCAACCAGTCGAGCAGCGAGGCCCGCAGCGGCTGTGCCGGTGCGGACGAACCGAAAACAGGCCGCACCAGGGTGCCGGTGCGAGGGTGATCGAGTACCGCCGCGACGAACTCCACCGCGGCCGGCGTCGCGCTGTAGATGGTGTCCTGATGATGAACGACACCGAACAGGTCTCCGAGGGCATCGGCCTGAACCCTGGCGTCGTCGCTCAACAGCGACGCAAGGATCTGCGGGGTCTTCGGCACGTCCGTCATTCCGGCACACGCGTGCTCCAGAGCCGTCCAGTCGGTCCGGGCCAGAATGTCTTCGGGCAGCACCGCCGAAGTATGCACCTCGATGAGTCAGGTCCGACTCGTCGGGGGTTGACGAACTTCTAGGGTGGCGGGATGCGTGCCGCGTCGGGGTCCTTGTTCGGGTTGGCCTATGGGGATTCGTTGGGCAGGCCGACCGAGTTTCTGGATTACGGCTCGATCGTTGCCATCCACGGTGTGGCGGGTCCGCAGGAGTTGACCGGCGATCCGGCCCGGGTCACCGATGACACCCAGATGGCGCTGGCGGTCGGTGAGGCGCTGCTGGAGGCGCACACGTTCACCCCGGACGGCTTGGAGCCGGTCCTTCGCCGCCGGTTCGTCGAATGGCTGAAGAGTCCCGACAACACCCGTTCCCCCGGGATGACGTGCCTGCACGCCTGTGTCGCCTTGGCCGACGGGCTGCCATGGCTGGAGGCCACCCAGACCCGTTCCAAGGGATGCGGGGCGAACATGCGCGTCACTCCGGTAGGCCTCATGCCAGGGCTGAGCGAGGACCAGCGGGCCGCAACGGCGCAGCTTCAGGCCGCGCTGACCCACGGTCATCCCACCGCGCTCGCGGCCAGCGAACTCACCGCGTACGCCGTCCTCTTCCTGAACAGCGGCGTGGCACCGGCCGACCTGCTCGCGGCCCTGCGTGAACGCTGCGCCGAACAACGCACCACCTACCACCACGAGTGGCTCGGCACACTCTGGCGCCAGCCCGGCGTGTCCAGGCCGCAAACCTTCATGGCACACGGCTGGGACGAGTGCGCCGACGCCCTCGACCGGGTCGACCGGGCACTCGCAACCGGGCAGCACCAGGGCGACCCATGCCGGGCGACCGGCGCCGGATGGGTCGCCGAGGAGGCACTGGCCACCGCCCTCTACTGCTATCTGATATCGCCTGACGAGCCGGTCGCCGTCCTCGGCCGCGCCGCGACCACGTCCGGCGACTCCGACTCCATCGCCTGCCTGGCCGGCGCCTTCGCGGGGGCGTCTCTCGGCATGGACGCCTGGCCCGCCCACTGGCAGCACCAGATCGAGTACACCGAGCGCCTGTCCCGCATCGGCCGAGCGTGGGACTGACGACCGTCGCCGTGCCGTCGGCGGGCAGCCTCTCGCGCTCCGGGAACAGGACGTCCGTGGCGGCGATAGCAGCGGCCAGGTAGTTGGTCGGGCTTCCTCCTGGGGCACGCGCGGCAGTCGGGCGAGGTAGTTTGCTGCGACCCATACGATCGGCTCTTGTGGATCAGGCGGTTGAGCGGCGGGCGGCGCATCTGTTGCGGGGAGCGGGTGCGGGAGAGCGGGCGGGAATCCTTCAGGCGATGGGGCTCACGGAGGCGCTGGAGGCGCCGGCCGGGGAGCCGTCGGTCGGCTGGGTGCCGCTGTGGGCCGCCGGCAACCGGTCGGCGTTCCACCTGACGCTGCGCGGGCACGAGGGCCCCGTTCTGGCGGTGTCGGTGGGTGGTCGGGGTCTCGTCGCCAGCGGCGGTGCCGACCAGACGATCAGGCTGTGGAACGGGCGCACGGGCGTCCTGCTGTCGACGCTGACCGAGCACACCGGTGCCGTGGTGGCGTTGGCGATGAACGACCGGGTGCTGGCGAGCGCCGGCACCGATGGCACGCTGCGGCTGTGGAATCCGCAGAACGGTGCCGCCCTGCGCGTCATCCCGATGCCCGGCGGCGACCCGATCCGCCTGGTGCTGCTCCGCGACCTGGTGCTCGTCGCCTTCGACATGACGGTGGAGAGCTGGAACGTGGCCACGGGCGAGCACGTCACGAGCATCGAGCTCTACAACGACATGCCCGACGGCGACTTCGACGACGATCCGGTCGGCCTGGTCGCGGTTCCCGAGCTGGATCTGATCGCCACGATGGAGAGCGACTTCGACGGCGGCCGTGTGATCCACCTGCGCGACCCTACGACCGGAGCCGTCACCGCGACCTTGCCGTGGCCCGGCCCTTCCGACGATCCCGACCTCGACGACGCCGAACTCGTTCCGCCCCTCGTGGTTGCCGGGACCAGGATCGGCGCGACCACCGTCCTGCCGTCGATGGAGCACTACGAGCCCAACCGGTGGACAGGCGAAGCCTGGTGGGACGCCCGCACCGGCGACCTCGTCGTCAACCGGGAACTGGGCCGCAACCGCACGCTGTCCGCCGGCGGTCCCGCCGGGCGGGTCGCGATCCTCACCACCCGCGACCGTCGCTACCGCAGTGACGAGATCGTCAGCCCCGACATCCACATTGCGCAGGGCGCCGACCTGCACGGCCACGCCGGTCACGTGCATGCCGCCGCATTCGGGACCGTCGGTGACCGCACGGTGCTCGCGACCGCCGGTGCGGACGGTGACGTGCTGGTCTGGGACGCCGACGACGACCTGCGCACCAGCAACGACAGCGGGCCGGTCGCGTACGTCGCCGACCCGGACCGGCCGGTACTGGTGGCCGGCGTCAACAAGTTCACTCTGGCGGTGCGCGCCGCCGCCAGCGGTGCCGTCACGGGACACCTGCGCTGTCATGCCTATCCCGGCCAACCCGGTCACCACTGCCCGGACCTGGTGAACGCGTCCGGTCGGTACATGTCGCTGGGGCACTGCGGCTTCGCGGTGGCCGCAGGTGTCGTCGACGGCCGGTGGCTGGTGGCCAGCAGCGGCGACGGCACCGGCGTCCCCCTGTGGGACCCACGCACCGGCGAGGTGGTGCGGGTGATCGCGGAGAAGACGCCGGCCCGGGCACTCGCGTTCGACGGGCAGCTGCTGGCGACCGCGTCGTGGGTGTCGACCTCCAGCCCACAGGTGTGGGACGCATCGACCGGCGAACAGACGGTGGGCCTGGACTGGCCGGGCCGCATCGAGCGGACAGAGGCACTGGCGTTCGGCACGGCCGACGGGAGGCCGGTGCTCGCCGGCGCGACCCGCGGCGCGGTGACGGTGTGGGACCTGGCGAACGGCGCCCGGCTGGCCGATTTCGCCGCCGTGTCGAGCCGGCTGGCCGCCACCACGGACCGGCTCGCGATGACCGATGGCGAAAGAGTGTTACTGGCCGACCTCACGACCGGCCGCCGGACAGCGACGATCGAACCCGCCGACGGGGCGGTGACCGCAACGGCGTTCGTGACCAAAGGCCGGCTGGTCACCGGCACGGAACGGGGCACCGTGCGCGTGTGGGACACCAGCACCGCCCGCCCGCTTGCCACGCTAGCCACATTCGCCCGACCGGTGGCGGCACTGGCCACCGGCCACCTCGACGGGCTCCCGACCGTGTTCGCCCGCGCCACCACGGGCCGGCTGGTCGCGTGCCGGCTCACACACCACCTTCGCGACGGGTGATGTCCTAAGGTCCGCAGCATTCGCGAAACTGCCGAGGTATCGACAACAGGCCCGCCATTCATGTCACCGGCCCCGCTTGGCCGCGGTGGACCGCTCGCCGGCCGGCGCCGGCCGGCGAGCATGTGGGGGTCAGGGGACCGGGGTGATTGTGAACGACGTCGAGCCGGCCGCGTGTTCCACCTTCACCTTGTACTTCGACGTGACGCCCGCCTGGTCCTTCACTTCCGCGGTCGCCTCGACAGTTGCCGCGCCGTTGGCGTCCAGGGCTACGGTCATCCCGCCGATGACCTTCGGGATGACCATGAGCTTCGCCGGAGCGACGGGTGTGGCGACGACGGTGTCCGTCGCGTTGACCGCCCAGCAGTTGACCCACAGGCCGCCGGCCACGACCTCGGCCGTCACCTTCAGCCCGCGCTTACCCGCCAGCTGACAGGTGACCTTGTCGGCGGCGGGCGCGATCCCATCGGCCAGGGCAGATACATCGGTCGACCGGGTGAGCTCTGGTGTCTCGACCGGCAGGCACAACGCCGTCCGATGAACCGGTAGCGGACCCGCCGCGGCCGGAGCCGCGACGAGCCCGATAGCGAACAGTGTCCCGAGCAGCAGAATCATGGTGCGGACGAGGGTGGTGCGGGATCGGGCGTCAGGTCGCATCGTGCCTCCTGTGTTCGCGCTGTGCGGTGCCGCGTGGTGCGGCCCGCTACCGAACCGTTCGCGTTCGGCAGGCCGGTGGACGGTGATCGGCCTACCGCGGTTGCCGCCGTCGTGGTGCGGGTCGCGGCACGGTCCGCGCTCCGCACGCTCTGCGGCCGGTCTCGCGCGGCGCCGGCAGCCTGGTGTGCCGAAGAGTTCCGGCGCTCCCAGGCCCGCCCCTCTGGCCACCCCGATGATCGAGCCGGTCCGGCACGGTTGAGCGGGGCGGCGGCCTACGGGCGGAAGCCGGCTCGCTGCGCGATGAGCTCGGAGCGGACCAGCTCCAGTAGCCGCCCCACCCAGTTGCGACCCTTGGCGCGCCCGCTCCGGAAGGCCGAGCTGACGTTGTACTCGATGCGCGCGTCGCCGGTGCCGACCAGCACGTCGGCCAGCGTCGCGTGCTGGTCGAACTTGGCCCGCAGCACCGCGTGCATGGCGGTCAGGCGCAGGTCGGGCCAGTCCGGCCGCAACGGATACCGATTGGACGAAGCCGTACGCCGAGTCGATCTCGCGGTCAAATGAGGTCGATGCGTTCCTGTGCGATGGGGTAGCCGGCCTTCGCGAAGGTGGCGGCCATCGGAAGGTTGGTCTGGTCGGTGCCGGCGACGATACGGTCCGCGCCTTCGCCGGCCAGTTTGTGGGTGGCTTCGACGAGGAGGTCGTAGGCGTATCCGTTGCCGCGGTGTTCGGGTACCACCGCGATGTAGCCGATGAGGGGATCGCCGTAGTTGCGGCAGGGAACGCTCAGGCCGATGAGTTCGCCCGTGGGTGTGTAGGCCAGCCGCCACCACTCGCGCGGGCTGGGCATCCAGCGCAGGTAGTCCAGCTCTTCCTGAGCGGCGGCGTCCAGCCCGGACCGGGCGACGGTGCGTCGTGCGTGAGCGTCGAGGCTGCCCTGGTGAACGCGACGGAAGACGTCGAGAATCACCGTGTCGTCGGGCTCGGGGCGAAACTCGAGGCGGCCCGGGCGCGGTGGCACTCCGCATTCCGGTGTCCATCGGTACCGGTAGCGCTCGACGAGCGGAGACAGGCCCGCGGCCATAGCGGCGTCGATTCTGATCCGGGCCTGTTCCCGGACCGCTGGATCCGCGCGCCAGCCCGGTGGCAGCTTCAAGGAGTACTGGGCGCGTAGCGGCGAGGTGCGTAGTAGTCGCACCGCGGCGTCGAGGTCGGTGAAGTCGAACCAGTCCAGAGCTTGTGGCGCATCGTCTTCCGGTCCAGCCCACCAGGCGGCGCGGGCCACGACGACGCCGTTGCGCAGGGCCACCCAGGTCCACTCCGGGCGGTACTCCCCTGCGGCCGCCATCGCGAGGTAGGTGTCGCCGAAGGCGGCGAACCCCACCAGGCCCGGGTCGGGCAGGGATTCGAAGAGTTCTTCCTCGCCCGCGGCGAGAGGACGGATCACCAGATCGGTCATGTTTGGGGTCCTTCCGGGGAGCGATGGCTCCCGTTCAGACCCGCGACGCCCTCGCAACGGGGTGGGAGCACACGACAGTCATCCTGACCACGGTTCCCACCTCCTTCATTCCGTCGAGGGCGTCCAGAGAACCTACCAACAGGGCGAATCGACGACAACATCGCCCACCGTGGATCATCTACGCAAGGTCATCAGTTTGTTCCGCAGCTCCTCATATGAGCTCAGACCGGTCTCCGGTGCGATCTCTTCGAGCCAGATCCTGTCGAACTCCTGCTTGATCTCGTCAGGCACGCGATCTCTGGATTCGCCGACCCGTCCGTTCCGCACCTTGTGTAGACGCCCGTCCGGCGGAAGTCGCATTGCCGCACCGCGCGCCGTGCGGGTGAGGTGATCCTCAAACTTCTCCCTGTGCTCCCGCATGAACTCGATATCCGATTGCCTCAGCACGATCTCCCTCAGCTCATCGTCGAGCGGAATGCCGGCAAAGTGCGCAACCCTTTCGATCGTGCCCGGCAGGTCCGCTTTCATGTTCTCATAGCACAATGGCAGAACGTCCTCGTCCTCCCGGCGCCCCCAGAACGAGAGAATGTGCCTCCAGACATCGTGCATGCGAATGAAGTATCCCCGCGCGAACGCCTCGAGGCTGACCGATCCTTTCTCGAAGAACACACCTTCGAAGAAGTGGTACTCCGAGACGAGCGCATCACCCGGGTCGCGTAGGACGATGATGTATCTGCCACCCTTCGGCGCCTCGTCCAACGTGCTATGGGTCTTGAACGCACGCGGATGGGCAACCTGCGGCGCGTAAAGGTCGATACCCACGTCGTGTGCCATGTTTATCCACGGTACGACGCGGCAGATCTCGTCGAAATCCATCGAGCCACGCGTCCGCAAGCCGTGCACGATCTGCTGCATCCACGTCGTTCCACACTTCGGCGGGGTGACGATAAATACGTCCGTAGGATCAGGATTGAAGGCGAGACCCCGTTGCCACCCTTCCGGCGTCGCGAAGTTCTTCATCCGTTCGTTCATTTCTTCGACGGTTGTGGGACGCGAATATCTTTCCTCCTGATTCACCCTTCCTCACCTCCAGGGTCTTGTGCACGGATGCCACCACGAGCAGCGAATGTCCCTACGACTATCGCAGAGCTCGCTCAGGAACTACCGATGCTTTCGCCCGCCCCGGATGTCGTCGTTACGGGCAAGGTCGGCGCGGAGCTGAGTGCGGGTGCGCATCAGGATCCGGCCGAGCATGTTCCTACCGGTGCCGGTCCGGCCCCGTCCCCAGTAGTGGTCGGTGCCGGTGTCCTCCACGATCTCGGCGTCGCCCGTGTCCAGCAGGATCACGCGGATGTCGGCGTGTGCGGCGAACTTGGCCGCGACGGCCCGACGCATAACATCGTCCTTGACCCGCTCCCAGTCCCGCCGCAGCGGCCGGGACCGGTCACGGCCCAGTTCAGCGGCGCGCATCGGGCCGGCCGCCCGGCGGATCACGTCGGCGTGGCGGGTGCCGGCGAACTTCTGCGCCTGGAAGTAGTGCTCGGATGTCGGCCACCGGTGCCCGTCCAGGTCGAAATCGTGCGCGGAGAAGTTGGAGAAACAGCCGTACGGAACCTCGTCGGCGCCGTAGAAGTAGATCGTCACCATGGCCTCGCGGTAGAGAGCGGGGATCCACACGGTGCCACACAACGACGAGATGGCAACCGGTTTCGTCCTCGCCCGCGTACGTCGTCGACCCGGTTCGGATGGCCGAACTACGCTGGCCGCACCCAACCGACGGACAGGAGCAGTGGTGGGAGTTCCCTGGGGGGTCGAGCGATCCAGCAGCAAGTGGACCGGAAAGGACGAGTTCCTGGAGAAGTGGACGAGCTTCGCCGCGGCCGACCTGTGCAGCCGCTTCCGGATCCCGTACGACGACGACATCCACCTGTTCGTCCGCGAGGACGACGGCACGGTGACCGTCACCAGCCGCAGCGAACCCGACCTCCTCGCCGAGATCAGCTCACTGTCCACTCCGGACGGTTCCTACGCCATCTTCGGTCCGCTCACCGAAGCGTCGCTGTTCGTGCCCGACCACCGCAAGGACCGCTGGGTCACCCAGGACACGTGGCGCCACAGCGGCGGCAACATCGTGGTCGCCAGCCTCGACGCCCTGTACTGGATGAGTGAGCCCGATGTCATCGACCGCCCGATGGCCCGGGAACTGCACCTGGCCGGGCGGTTCGCCGAGGACTACGAACTGGTCGTCAGCATCAGCTTCTGAGCGACGTCACTGCGGGAGTGGATCGCGATGTTCGACGGCGCTGCCGGGCCACGAGTTCATGATCGGGTGTCGGCTACCACACCCACCGGATCACGGTGATCAGGCCGATGACGGCCAACGCCACGAACGCCAGTCCCGCCGCTGCCGCCAGCAGGCACGCGAGGCCCTCGGCCCAGGAGCCCGGATCCGATGTCGTGGGGCCCGTCTTCGTCCAGACCACCGGCGTAGACGTTTCCTGGTTCGCCAGTTCGATCAAATGCGCCAAGCGGTCGCTCGCTGTCGGACCAAGCTTCTCCGTCGGATCCGCTCCGATCCTCAACACCAGCAAGCGCGACCAGGCACTGGGATGCGCCTTCTCGAAGGCGGAGAGTTCGCGGTCGGTGACGTCCTCCGTGAGGAAGCCCCAACGTCCCGCCTCTACCAGATTGCCGATCTGCCGGTAGACCGCCGCGCGTTTGGCACGAAGCTCGAGGTCGTCCGGGTCGGCGGCGGCGAGGCTCGCCAAGCGCTGCAGCGCCGGGTGGTAGTGGCCGCGCCGTAGGTCGGCCTCAACCTTGGCCAGCACCCGGTCCTTCGCCACGACGATCATTGTCGACAGCCCACCGACCGGCCACCAACCCGTTTTCGAGCTGAGTCGACTCATGCGAACGCGTAGGCCCTCTTGACCACCGATTTACTCCTTTACTATGGTCCTAGGAAAGCAGTAAGGGGATACCGTGTTCGTCTTCCGGCTCGACACCCACTCCGGGGTACCGCCGTATCTGCAACTCGTCCAGCAGGTCCGCCAGGCGGTGCTGCTGGGCTTCCTGCAACCCGGTGACCGCCTCCCGCTCATCCGCGAGGTGGTCGAGGACCTGGCGATCAACCCCAACACCGTCGCCAAGGCGTACCGGCAGATGGAGCAGGAGAACCTGGTCACCGGCCGGCCCGGCCAGGGCACGTTCGTCAATGAACAGCAGTCCGCCGCGATGTCGGCGTCGACGTACACGTCGCTGCGCCGCGGCCTGGCGACCTGGCTGCGCCGCGCCTACGCGGCCGGCCTCGACGAGCAGGCGGTCAACGCGCTTTTTACTTCCGTCCACCAGCAGACGAGGAATGAGGACGTGGCGTGACAGCGACCGAGTTCGCGCTGCGCACCGACGGACTGGGCAAGCGGTACCGGAAGGGCTGGGCGCTGCGCGACTGCACCCTTGCCCTGCCGGCGGGCGGCGTGATCGCCCTGGTCGGGCCGAACGGCGCGGGCAAGACCACGCTGCTGCGCCTGATCGTCGGGTTGCTGGCACCGAGCACCGGCACGGTGGAGGTGCTCGGCCACGACGTCACCGCCAGCACCCCGCAAACCCTGTCCCGGGTCGGGTTCCTGGCCCAGGACCACCCGTTGTACAAGCGCTTCACCGTCGCCGAGATGCTCCGCTTCGGCCGGGCCTGCAACCTGCGGTTCGACCAGGGGCTGGCCGAGCGCCGGCTGGCGAAGCTCGGCATCCCGCTCGACCGCCGGGCCGGCACGCTCTCCGGCGGGCAGCAGGCACAGGTCGCGTTGGCTCTGGCCCTGGCGAAGCGGCCGGACCTGCTCGTCCTCGACGAGCCGGTGGCCAGCCTCGACCCGCTGGCCCGGCACGAGTTCCTGCAGGTCCTCATGGGCGCGGTGGCCGAAGGCGGGGTGACCGTCCTGTTCTCCTCGCACGTCGTGCACGAACTGGAGCGCGTCTGCGACCACCTGGTCGTGCTCAACCACGGCCGGGTTACGCTCACCGGTGACATCGACACCCTCCTCGCCGAGCACCGGCTGCTCGTCGGCCCGCGCACGACGACCGACCTCGACCGGGCCGGCACCGTCGTGGAGGCCGTCCACAGCGACCGGCACACCACCCTGCTGGTACGCGACGGCGCGATCCCGGCCGCGCCCGGGTGGCAGGCCCGGCCGATCGCGCTGGAGGACCTGGTGCTGGCGTACCTGCGCCGGCCGTTCGAGCCGAGCGCCGCGGCCACGTCGGGGGCGGCGGCATGACGTGGTTGATCTGGCGTCAGCACCGGACCGAGGTCTGCGTCCTGGGTCTGCTTGTCGGCATGTTCGGCGTTGCCCTGCTCGTGCTCGGGGAACAGGCCCACGCCCTGTTCCCCGGCGGTGCCGCCCGCTGCGCGGGAGAGACCGGCGTCTACGAGGCCTGCGTGGCCTCCTTCCGTCGGCTCGACGAGGAGTACGGGTTCATCGAGAACCTCCTGGCGGGCTTCTATCTGGTTCCCGTCGTCATCGGTGCGTTCCTCGGTGCGCCGCTGCTCGCGCGCGAACTGGAGGACGGCACCTGGCAGCTCGCCTGGACGCAGGCCGTCCCGCGGATGCGCTGGCTGGCGGCCAAGCTCGCGGCCCTGGCCGGTGTCACCGTCGCGCTCACCGGGATGTTCACCGCGGTGCTCACCTGGTTCCGTCAGCCGTTCGACGCGTGGGAGGGGCGGTTCCAGTACGACGCCTTCGACGTGGAGGGACTTGTTCCGGTGGCGTACGCGCTGTTCGCGTTCGGCGTCGCCACCGCCGCCGGGGCGATCCTGCGGCGCAGCCTGCCCGCGTTCGGCGTCGCGTTCGGGGCGTTCCTCGCCGTCCGGATGTCGGTGGCGATGTTGGCCCGTCCGGCGTACGCCACCCCGCTCACCGCCATGGAGCCGGTCCCCGTCGGCGGCCCGGAGGAGCAGGCGGGGCCCGTGCCCAGTTCCGCCGACTGGATGATCGAACACGGCTACGCGGACGCCACCGGGCGCAGGCTGAGCTGGGCCGAGTACTACGAGCTGGAGGCCACCGCCAACCGGGCCGGCACCAACCTCCACCAATTCCTGCACACGAAGGGCATCCAGGAGTTCACGGTCTACCACCCGGCCGACCGGTTCTGGACGTTCCAGCTCATCGAGGCGGCGCTGTTCGTCGCCGTCGCGGCGATCCTGATCGGTGTGGTGGTGTGGCGGGTACGGCGCCGGATGATCTGATGCCCTGACGAGTTGCCAGAACGATCCGCCGCGCCTCGGACACCGGATCAGCCCTCGAGCAACGAGCCGTCCGACCAGACGTCTTCATATCCGGGCGCCAGCAGAAAACGCCATCCGGCCGGCAGGGCGAGGTAGACCATCAACTCGGGCCGCTGATGCACGAGGTGCCGGAGGGGATGCCGCAGCCCGTTGATCGGCAGCTCCGTCCAGGACAATCCATCCCGACCGCGAGCATCTCGTCCGGTCCGACCGGGTCGGGCCGTTACGGCACGGTCCAGGACGGTTCCAGGTCGACCAGGTCGTGGGCGATCGCGTCGCCGCAGTCCGCGGCGTGCCGGTCGTGATCGGTGACAGTTCGCCAGCGGCTCAGGACGAGAAACTCCGTCGCGCCGTCCTGGGCGAACGCGCAACCGAGCATCCCGGGCGCCGCGGTCATAGCCGCATTCCGGGCCTCGACGAACTCAGCCCGACGATGCACCGGGACCCTGCAGTGGGCCAGTCTCAGCAGTTCGGCGGAACCGGTCGCGGCGAACAAGCCTGCGCCGACGTCGAGGCGATGTTCGAACAGCCGCACCTCGGTCCCGTGGTACGTGCCGGCCTGCCCGGCGGCGATCCCGTCGTGCGCACCGGCCATGAACGCCCGATAGCCGGCCTCGTCGGCCCAACCGCCGACGATGTGCGCCACCCCGTCGAACCGGCGACTCCAGCCTCCGCACTGCCCGATGAACCCCGCACAGCGGCGGGCCTCGACCCACCCCTGTTGCCCGCGATGGAACGCGGCCCGGTCACCGACCCGCACGACCACCCATTTGATCAACACGCCTCGACCGTAGCGCCGGGCGCACCGCTCCACGCCGCGATCGGGGCCTCGGCGGCACCGGCCGATCCGCAGGATTCGCCGTTCAGCGACCGCGCCGCAGGAACAGGGTCCACACGGCGTAGAGCAGGAGGGCGATACAGAACGCTACGCAGATCAGCCCGAAGGCCGTGCTGCCCTGGTACGGACGGGCCAGAATCGGATCGTCAGCCATCCCTGCGGCCCTCCGCTGCCACGGGCGCGCCCCGCCCGATGCGCGCGAGTGTACGACGACCCGGTCGCACCTGACGGCGGACCGGGAGACGAAAGCCGCCCCGTGCCGGCGGACCCGAGCGGCCCGCCGGTACGGGGTTCCGTCAGCTCGTGCGGGGCGAGAGCAGGTCCTCGAGCCCGACCCGGCGGTAGAACTCCGTCCGGACCCGGTCCCCCACGGCGTTGACGACCTCGGCCCCGTCGTCCGCGGGGTCGACGTGCACGCGGAACGGCCGGCGCCCCTTGGGCGTGGCGACCAGGTCGACCACGGCCCTGGCGACCTCCGCCGGGTCCTGGTCGTCGGGTGCGAGGGCGGCAAGCCGTTCGCCGATCTGGCCCATCAGGCCGGCGTACTCGGCTTCGTAGTCCGCGGCCACGGTGGAGTCCTCGGCGTGTCCGGCGTTGGCGAAGTGGTTGGTGCCGACGGTGAAGGAACCGGGCACCACGATCGCGGTGTCCACGCCGAACCGGGCCAGTTCGGCCGCGTAACTGACGGCGAGCGAGTCCATGCCGGCCTTGGCCGCGAAGTAGGGCGCGAGGTACGGCGGGGTGCCGCCCCGGGTGCTCGACGAACCGATCCACACGACCAGGCCGTCGCGCCGCGCCCGCATGTGGGGCAGCACCGCGCGGTTGACCCGCTGGGTCGACAGCACGTTGGTGTCGTAGGCCTGGGCCAGTTGCTCGGGGGTGAAGGCCTCGGTGGGCCCGAGCACCATGTGGCCGGCGTTGTGCACCAGCACGTCGATCCGGCCGGTCTCGTCGAGGACGGTGGCGACCGCACGGTCGATGGACCGCTGGTCGACCACGTCGAGTTCGACCGGGCGGAGGGTCACGCCGTGCTCGGTCGCGTAGGTGCGGGCGTCCTCGGCGGCCCGCTGGTTCCTGGTGTCGACGTGGCGCATGCCGGCGTACACGATGTGCCCGGCGTCGGCGAGGGCGCGCACGGTGAGGGCGCCGAAGCCGCTCGACGCGCCGGTGACGAGAACGGTCCTGTCGGTGGTGGTCATGTCGTTACCTCTCTTCGGTCGTGTGCTGTCGTCGGATGTCAGGCGATGCCGCCGTTGACGTAGAGCACCTGCCCGTTGACCCAGCGGGCCCGGCCGGCCAGGAACGCCACGGCGTCGGCGATGTCGGTGGGCACTCCCAGCCGTTCCAGGGGCGGCATGGCGGCCAGCCGGTCGATCGCCTCCTGCGGCTTCCCGTCGAGGAACAGCGGGGTCGCGGTGGGGCCGGGGGCGATGGCGTTGACCGTGATGTCGCGCCCGCGCAGTTCCTTGGCGAGGATCATGGTCATCGCGTCGACGGCGCCCTTGGTGGCGGCGTACGCCGCGTAGGTGGGCAGCGCCAGCTTCACCACGGTGCTGGAGAAGTTGATGATCGCGCCGCCGCTGCGCAGCCGCTTCACCGCCTCCTTCGCGACCACGAAGGTGCCGCGCACGTTCGTGCGGTGCATCCGGTCGAAGTCGTCGAGATCGAGTTCGGCCAGTGGCGACAGCAGCATGATCCCGGCGCTGTGCACCAGCACGTCGACGCCGCCGAGTTCCCGTTCGACCGCATCGAACATCGTGGCGACGGCGTCCTCGTCGGCGACGTCCGCGCCCACGACGAGCGCGGTGGCACCGGCGTCGCGAGCCGCGCGGGCGACGTCCTCCGCCTTGTCGCGACTGCCCGCGTAGTGCACCGCCACGGCGAAGCCGTCGGCGGCCAGGCGCTCGACGACAGCGGCGCCGATGCCGCCGGATCCGCCCGTGACGAGCGCGACGCGCGGAGCCGTCCCGGTGTCAGTGGAGATCGTCATGTCTTGCCCTCGCTCTCGATCGGGATCGCCGTGTTATGTACGCTGAGTTCATATAACCATAAATGAACGCACCGTTCAATAGGGAGTGTGTGACATGGCTCGCGGACGACGGCCCACGAACGAGGTCCGGCGCGACGTGCTGACGGCGGCCGGCCGGCTGCTGCTCGACGAGGGCATCCAGCGGTTCACCGTCGAACGGGTCGCCGCCGAGAGCGGCGCCAGCAAGGTGACGATCTACAAGCTCTGGCCGTCCAAGGGCGCGCTGGCGCTCGCGGGTTACTTCGCGACCGTCGAACAGGTGCTGGAGTTCCCCGACACCGGCGACCTCGAGCGCGACCTGCGGACCCAGTTGCACGCCTTCGTCGAACTCCTCACGACGACGAAGGCCGGCCCCGTCGTACGGGGACTCATCTCCGAGGCGCAGCGGGACCCCGTCCTCATGCGGGCCTACCTGGAGTCGTACTCCGGCCCACGGCGCCGGCTGGCCGTCGAGCGCCTGGAGGCGGCACGGGCCGCCGGCCAACTGGGCCCGGACGTCGACACCGAAGCGGTCGTGGACCAACTGTGGGGCGCGTGCTACCACCGGCTGCTGCTGCCCGACCAGCCGCTCGACACCGCGTTCGCCGACCGGCTGCTCGCCCACCTCTTCCGCGGGATCGGCCACCGCGGGCGCCGTCCGTAGGATCGTGACGGCGATCGATACGCGGGGAGGCTGCGATGAGACTGCGGCGGGTGTCCGTGCCGGGACAGGTCCGGGGCGTCGTGGTCGGCGACCCGACCGGTCCGATCTTCCTCACCGGGTACGACCGCGACGCTCAGACCGCCGTGCTCACCGCCGTGGATCCGGCGGGTGGGACCGTGTGGCGGCACGAGTACCAGGGACGGCCCGGATCCCCACGCGCTCTTTCCGGGGGAACGGTGTGGATCGCGCACAGCGGCCCGGACGGCCATCGCTTCACCGAACTGAGCGCGGACGGCGAGGTGCTGCACGCCGTCGACGCCGAGCACGAGCCGCACGAGCACTTCGGCGCGTTCGTCGTGCTGCCGGACGGGTTTCTCGTGACGTGGCTGCCGGCCGATCCCGGACGCCGCACATCGGCCGAACGACCGCCGCGCGCCGCACGGCACGACCGCGGCGGCGGCACCGTCTGGTCCACCCCGCTGCCGGTCGAACGGCTGTCGTTCCCCGGCGTCGTCGAGGCGGGCGTGCACACCGGCTGGGAAACGCGGCCGATGCGACCGTGGAAGCCGACCATGATCGCGGCCGGCCGACCGGAGCCGCTGCTCGTGTCGGGCGATCGGGCGCTGGTCGGTATCACCGATCAGAGCAGCGGCATCGGCATCTGCGCCGTCCTCGACACCGCGGACGGGCGGGTCGTCACGGTCACGCCGCCCGGCCCCTACGGATACAAGGCCATCGCCGGCGCCGGCGCGTTCCTGGTCGGGATGCAGGGCTACGGCGCCTTCACCGCGACGCTCTACGGCCGCGACGGGCACCCGGTGCAGACCTGGCCGAGTCACGCGCAGTGGCTCGTCGACCGGCACGGCACGATCAGCGGCCCCGAGTCGGAGAACGTCCTGCCGTCGAACTCGGCGTTCCGGATCCTGGAGCCGGACGGATCGCTGCGCGGCGGGCCGCCGCTGGGCGGCTACTACACCACCCATCCGGCGCTCGACGCCGACGGTACCGCCGTGTTCTGGCGCGACGGGAGGATCCGCGCGATCGGCCCGGACCTCGTCGAGCGCACCCTGCTGGACCTGCCCGCGAACGACGTGGTCGCGATGAGCCGGATCGTCTTGCTGCCGCAGGGCCTCGTCGCGTTCCGGATGGACCGCGAACTGCTCCTGCTGCACGACACCGGCCTCGCGGAACTCGACAGCGGCCCGTGGCCGTGCGGCGCCGGCAACCTCCAGGGCAACCCCGTCGCCGGCCCGCCCTCCTAGGAACCGCTGTCCCGGCGCAGGTAGGCCAGGACGGCGAGCACCCGACGGTGGCCGTCGGTGTCGGGCGGCAGGTCCAGTTTGGCCAGGATGTTGTTGATGTGCTTGGCGACCGCCGCGTCGCTGACCGCGAACTCGCGGGCGATTGCCGCGTTCGACCGCCCCTCGGCGATGCGTGCCAGCACCTCGCCCTCGCGCTGGGTGAGTCGTTCGATGGGTGCGCGCATGCGGCGCTGGGCGAGGAACCTACGTACGACTTCGGGGTCGATCACCGTGCCGCCCGCCACCACCTGTTCGATGGCCGCGAGGAACTCGGGGATCTCGCCGACGCGGTCCTTGAGGAGGTATCCGACGCCGGCGCCCAGTTCGACCAGTTCGGCGGCGTAGGTGTGTTCGAGATACTGCGAGAGCACCAGGATCGGCAGACCCGGATGGGCGCGGCGCAGCTGGAGTGCCGCACGCAGGCCCTCGTCGCGGAACGCCGGTGGCATGCGGATGTCGGTGATGACCGCGTCCGGCCGCTGCCCCGCGACGGCCGCCAGGAGCGCGTCGGCGTCGGCTACGGCCGTCACCTCGTGGCCGGCGTTGACCAGGATGAGTGTGAGCCCCTCCCGCAGCAGCGCGGAGTCCTCGGCGATCAGGAGGCGCACGGCAGCTCGGCGCGTAGCGTCGTCGGCCCGCCGGTGGGACTGTCCACTGTGAACCGTCCACGTAGGACGGACACCCGGTCGTTGAGCCCGACCAGACCGGTGCCCCGGTCCGGGCTCGCCCCGCCCACGCCGTCGTCGCGGATCTCGAGGCGCACGAACGCGCCGACGCGCCGGCAGGAGACCCACGCCCGGGTCGCCGCGCTGTGCCTGGCGATGTTGGTCAGGGCCTCCCCGATGATGAACCACGCGGCGGCCTCGACGTGCTCGGGAGGCCGGTCCGGCAGGTCGATCCGCACCTCCACCGGAACGGTGCAGCGTTCGGCCAGTTCGGCGACGGCCGGCGCCAAGCCCCGGTTGGTGAGTACCTGCGGATGGATGCCGTGCACGAGTTCGCGCAGTTCGGCGAGGGCGGTGCGGGCCTGTCGGTAGGCCCGGTCGACCGCCTCACGCGCCGGCGGCGGGCCGTCGGCGAGGTGCAGCCGGGCCACGCCCAGCGACATGATGAGCCCGGTGAGCCGCTGCTGGGCGCCGTCGTGCAGGTCGCGTTCGATGCGGCGGCGTTGGGCGTCCATCGCGTCCAGGATCCGTTCCCGTGACCGGGACAGCTCGCTGACCCGCCGGTCGGTGCCGGTTCCGTCATCGCTGAGGAAGAAGCGGGTGAGGCGGGCCCGCACCGAGGCGTACGCCGTGATCAGGTACAGCGCCGGCGGCAGGAGCAGGAGCCCGAGGGGCGTGGCGGCGAAGACTCCCGGCCGGCTCGTCGGGACCAGGCCGAACAGCGCGTCGGGCTGGAACTCGGGAAACGCCGCGACGACGAGCGGATAGCAGATCACGTAGACCGGGGTCAGCGCGAGCAGCCCCAGCGTGGCGTCCACCCAGGCGAGCGCGAGGGAGAACAGCAGGGCGTAACCCAGTTCGCGCCAGGTCGCCGGTTCGCGGAACCGGGTGGCCAGCCAGCTCCAGACGCCGTCGCGGGTCGGTACGCCGTGCGGGGAGACGGCCCGCGGTCGCGGCTCGACGAGGCGGAGCCGCGCACGCTCGACCGCGCCGAACGGGATGCCGGCGAAGAGCACCGCGAGGCCCAACGCGGGCACCACGAGCAACGCGAGGACGGCCGCGATCCACACGGCGGCCACGACCCAGCCGCTCAACAGATAACCGATCGCTCGCCACGGCGACGACGAGGCGAGCAGGCGCAACGGGTTGACTGTCATGGCGGCTCAGACGCTACCCAACGGCGGGCGTGGATGTCGGTAACGCCAGCACTACCGCAGCCGCTCACGTCCGCGTCACTGACCTGCCGGCCGCACTCGCGCAGGTTTACGGGATGACCGAACACACGACGCCGCCGGTCGTCCGGCTGCGCGAACTGACCAGGACATACGGCCCCGCGGACGCACCGGTGCACGCGCTTGACGGGGTGTCGCTCGATCTTGCGGAGGGCACCTGGACCGCCGTCATGGGGCCGTCCGGATCGGGCAAGAGCACGCTGTTGCACTGTGCCGCCGGGCTGGACCGGCCCACCTCCGGCGACGTCCTCATCGGTGGCGTGCGGCTGGGCGATCTCGACGAGACACGCCTGACCCGGCTGCGCCGCGACAGGGTGGGATTCGTCTTTCAGTCGTTCAACCTCCTGCCGTCGCTGACCGCGGAGATGAACGCCGCCCTGCCCCTGCTGCTGGCGCGCCGCAGGCCGAGGCGGGCCGAGGTCCGCGACGCGTTGGCCGCCGTGGGGCTCGCCGACCGGGCCACACACCGTCCGGCCGAACTGTCCGGTGGGCAGCGGCAGCGGGTGGCGATCGCGCGCGCCCTGATCACCGAGCCGCAGGTCGTCTTCGCCGACGAGCCGACCGGCGCACTGGACTCGACGAGCGGCCGCGAGGTGCTGGAACTCCTGCGGGCCCTGGTCGACGAGCGGAAGCGGGCCGTCGTCATGGTGACCCACGATCCCGTCGCCGCTTCCTACGCCGATCGGGTGGTGTTCCTGCGCGACGGCCGGGTGGCGGGCGAACAGGGGCAGCCCACGCCCCGGCGGATCGCCGAGCGGATGACCGAACTGGAGCGGCGATGACGGCGCTCGCGTGCTACACGTTCCGCGCCCGATGGATCGGCTTCGCCGGCTCGCTGGCGGCGGTCGCCCTCGGCGTGGCCCTGTTCACCGCGGCGGGCCTGACGCTGGCGGCCGCGATGCGCGGTTCCGATGAACCACCGCGCTGGTACATCTCCCCGTCGGTCGTCGTGGCCGGCCCGGACGGCGCCGGTTCGACGCCGCACCGCTCGGCGACGGATCCCCCGTTGCCACCGGGCGAACGCGGCTTCGTTCCCGCCGCGACCGTCCCGACACTGTCCACTGTGGACGGCGCGTCGACCGTGATCGTGGACCGCGCCGGCTACGCCCGGTACGGGCCGGCCGGCGAGGCGCATCCGTGGGCCGCCGGCGCACTGCATCCCGTGCGCATGCGCGACGGCGCGCCGCCCACCCGGGACGACCACGTGGTCGTCACCTCGCCCAGCGACCGGCGGCCCGGCGACGTGATCACCGTCGCCACCGTGTCCGGGCCCGAACCGTTCACGGTCAGCGGCGTCGTCGACAGCGCCGCCGCACCCGCGCTGTACGTCACCGACGCCACGGCGGCGCGGCTCGCGCGGGATCGGATCGCGGCCGTGGTCCTGCTTCCCCGGCCGGGCACCGATCCGCACACGCTCGCCGAGCGTGCACGGGCGGCGCTGGGCGATGCCACGCCCCTGCGCGTGCTGACCGGGTCCGACCGACGCGGCGCGGAACTCGATCCCGACGCCGGGCTGGAGATCGCCGCGGTGTCGTTGGTCGGGACGACCGCGGGCGTCGCCGGTGTCGTGGCCGCCGTCGTCGTGTCGGGCACGTTCGCGTTCACCGTCGCCCAGCGGCGCCGCGAGTTCGCGTTGCTGCGTGCGGCCGGAGCCACTCCCGGCCAGGTGCGTGCGGTCGTCGTCGCCGAGGCCGCGCTCGTCGGCTCCGTCGCGGGGGTGGCCGGCGCCGTGCTCGGCACGGTTCTCGCACCGGTCTTCGCCGCATGGTTGGCGCGCCACGGGATGGCACCGTCCGACTTCGCCGTCCGACCGGTCTGGTGGGCGCCCGCCGCCGGGTTCGCGCTCGGGCTCGTCGTCGCGCTGGCCGGCGCCTCGGTGGCCGCCCGTCGGGCCGCGCGCACCGCACCGGTCGACGCGCTTCGCGAGGCGTCCACCGGGCGGTCCGCCATGACCGTCACCCGGTGCGTCGCCGCGGCGTTCTGCCTCGGCGGCGTCGTGCCGATCGCGCGGCTGATGGCCGGTCCGGCGGGCGCCGCCTACCTGCTCCTGGTGGTGCTGCTCCTGATCATGGCCGGCGCGATGCTGCTGCCGGCGCTGCCGATCCCGGTCGGAACGCTGTTGACCGTCGGCCGCGGCGCGATCGCCGCACTGGCGCGCGCCGATGTGCTGGCCGAGCGGCGGCGCTACGTCTCGACCGCCGTTCCCGTGCTCATCACGATCGGCCTCGCCGGGGGCGCCCTGGTCGGGACGGCCACGATCTCCGCCACGGAGGCCGCCGCCCTGCGCCACCGGCTCACCGCGTCGGTGGTCGTCACGGCCGCCGGTGCCGCCGCGCTGCCCGTCTCGGCCGTCGAGCGAACCCGGGCCGTGCCCGGCGTGGCGGCGGCGATGCCGGTCAAGACCACCACGGTGTTCGACTCCGTCGGGGGCCGGGTGCGCGAGGTCAGCGCGTGGTACACCGACGGGCCCGCCGCCGCCACGCTGATCCGGCTGCCGGTGGCGGCGGGAACGTTCGCGGAGCTGACGGACGATTCCGTCGCCGTCAACGCCGCTCTGGCGGCTGCCCACGGCTGGCGCCCCGGAGCGCGTGCCCGGTTGTGGCTCAACGACGGCGCGGTGGCCGAGCTGCGGGTGGTCGCGGTGTTCGCCGACCGGTTGGGGCTTCCGGAGCTGTTCCTCCCGTGGTCGCTCGCCGCGGCGCACTCGACGACGCCCACGCCGGACGCGATCTACCTGGCAGTCGGCTCGCCGGCCGATCACCGTGCCGTCGACGCCGCGGTCACCGCGCTGGGCGGCACCGCACTGCCGACGGCGCAGTACCTGACCACCCTGGACTCCGAGTTCGACCGGCTCAACCGGCTGGCGTTGCTCACCGTCCTGGGGGCGACGCTCGTCTACACCGCCATCTCGATCGCCAACACGCAGCTGATCGCCACCACGGGTCGGCGGCGGGAACTCGCGACGTTGCGCCGGATCGGTGCGACGAGAGGGCAGGTGCGGTGGCTGCTGTGGCGCGGGGCGCTCACCGTGTGGAGTGTCGGCGTCGCGTGCGGCGGCCTGGTCACCGTCGGGACGCTGATCGCCATCCACGCCGCGCTCGGGCGGTCGACCGACGCCGTGTCGACCCGGGTGCCGGTGCTTCCCCTCCTCGCGGTCGTCGTCTGCTGCGGGGCCATCACCGTCGCCGCGGGGGTGGCTCCGGCCTGGCGGCCGCCGGGGCGGCGCCCGTGACCGCCGCTGCCGGGGTCACCGTCCCGGACCGGTGTCGATCATCGACCAGCTGGCGATCAGTCGGAGCTGCTCCTCGGCGGCCGAACCCGGCTCGGCCGCGTAGGAGGTCAGCCGGTGCGAGGCGTCGGCGGCGGTCGGCAGTTCCATCGAGTGGTAGGCCAGCTCGATGGTGCCCACCACCGGGTGGCGGAACCGCTTGACGCCGTGGTTGCGCAACAGAATGTCGTGCGCGGCCCACCGCCGGCCGAACTCCGTACTGGCCGCCGACAGCTCGTCGATCAGCCCGCGCAAGCCCGCGTCACACGGGAACCGCCCGGCCTCGGCGCGCAGCAGCGCGACGACCGTGTCGGCGGCGCCCGCCCAGTCGTCGTAGAAGTGACCGGCTCCGGGATCCAGGAAGTGGTACCTCGCGAGGTTGTCCCGGGCGACGTCGCCGGCCAGCATCGGCGCGAACAGGGCACGGCCGAGCGCGTTGCCCGCCAGCACGTCCCAGCGGCCGTTCGTGACGAACGCCGCGCTCATCGTCATCGCGTCCAGCATCCACCGCACCTGGGGCGGCAGCGGCTCCGCCGCCCGGCAGCGACGGCTGCGGGTGACCTGCCGAGCCGCCCGGGACAGCTCGAACAGATAGGTGCGCTCCTCGTCGTCGAGTTGCAGCGCCCGGGCGACGGCGTCCAGCACCTCCTCGGAGACACCGGCGATGTGGCCCTTCTCCAGGCGCCGGTACCACTCGCTGCTCACCCCGGCCAGCATCGCCACCTCCTCGCGGCGCAGTCCGGGCACCCGCCGCCGCAGGCCGTGCGGGAGGCCAGCCTGCGCGGGACTGATCCGCCCGCGCCGGCTGGCCAGGAAGTCACGGACGGCCGCGCGATTGTCTTTGCCGGTCACGCACCAACAGTACGAGCGGCGCGGGCGCGCAGCCGGGTCGCGTTTCTACCCCCTTCAGGGAGTGATCAGAACCTTCAGGGCCGTGCGCGCGGCCATGTCGCGATAGCCGTCCGGAACGCCGTCGAGGCCCGTGGCGACGTCGAAGACGCGGCCCGGTGCGAGTGTGCCGTCGAGGATCCCGGGCAGCAGCTCCTCGATGTAGGCGCGGGTCGGTGCGGCTCCCCCGACCAGCCGCACGTTGCGCAGGAAGAGGCTGTCGATGCCGATCGGCGCCTCCTCGTACTGCGGGACACCGACCCGGCTGATCGTGCCGCCGGCCCGGACCACGCCGACCGCCTGGTCGTACGCGGCGCGGGTGCCGACCGCCTCGACGACGACCGGTGCGCCGTGACCGCCGAGGATCGCCCGAACCGCCGCAACGCCTTCCGCGCCGCGCTCGGACACCACGTGCGTGGCGCCGAACTCCCGGCCCAGGTCGGTCCGCGCCCGGTGGCGCCCCATCAGGACGATCCGTTCGGCACCCAGCCGGGCGGCCGACAGCACCGCCAGCAGCCCGACGGCTCCGTCCCCGATCACCGCGACGGTGCTGCCGGGCGCCACCCCGCCGGCCACCGCCGCGTGATGACCGGTTCCGAACACGTCCGAGAGCGTGAGCAGCGACGGGATCAGCGCCGCGTCGACGCCGGCCGGCACCTTGACCAGGGTCCCGTCGGCGAACGGCACCCGCACCGCCTCCGCCTGCCCGCCCTCCTCGGCCTCCAGGTCCCACATGCTGAAGCGCTCGCAGGCGTTCTGCCTGCCTTCGAGGCAGAACACGCACGTGCCGTCCGAGATGATCCAGGGGGCGATGACCAGATCGCCCTTGCCGAGCGTGCGCACCTCGCTGCCGACGTCCTCGACCACCCCGACGAACTCGTGCCCCATCCGCGCCGGAGGCCGACCGGCCGGCATGCCGGCGTAGGGCCACAGATCCGAGCCGCAGACGCAGGCGGCGCTCACCCGGACCAGGGCGTCGGTCGGCAGTTTCAGGACGGGATCGGGAACGTTCTCGACGCGGACGTCGCCGGCGCCGTACAGGAGTGTCGCTCGCATGCCGACCATGCAATCGCGCGGTGCGCGGCGGCGGCAGAGCGCGTTTGTGGGGGTAGTGGATGTGCCCCGCGGATGTTCAGGTCGCCGTCAGGCCGAGGTCGGACATGACCGCGTCGAGGCGGGCCCGTTCCTGCGCCAGGAAGCGGTCGAACGCGGGCCCGCCCAGATACGCGTCGCTCCAGCCGTTGCGGGCGAGCGCGGCACGCCACTGCGCCGAGCGCACCAGCCGGTCGACCAGTTCGCGCAGGGCCCGGGCGTCCTCGGCGTGCAGCCCGGGCGGGGCGATGATGCCGCGCCAGTTCGCGAACTCCAGGTCCACGCCGGCCTCGCGCAGTGTCGGCGCGTCCAGCCCCGGCACCCGGGCCGGTCCGGTGACGGCCAGCACCCGCAGCGTTCCGGTACGCACCTGGTCGGCGTACTCGCCCACACCGGACACCCCGAACGCGACCCGCTTGCCGAGGATCGCGGCGAGCAGTTCGCCGCCGCCGTCGTAGCGCTCGTAACGCACCGTGGGCGGGGCGACACCGATCGCACGGGCGAGCAGCATCGGAGCGAGGTGGTCCGGCCCGCCGGGCAGCGAACCGCCGCCGACCGGCACCGACGCGGGCGCCTCCCGCCAGGCCGTCACGAGGTCGGACAGGGTCCGGAACGGCGCGTCACGGGTCACCACGATCATGTTCGGCTCCTGGATGAGCCTGGCGATCGGAGTGGTCTCGCGCAGTGCGGCCGTGGCGCCGCTGTGCTCGCTCGCCACCACGCCGAGGCCCATGAGCATGAGCAGCGAACCGCGGCCGCGTTCGTAGACGAGGCGTTGGACACCGACGGAGCCGCCGGCGCCGGGCAGGTTGAACACCTCCACGCCGCGCACCAGACCGGCGTCCTCCAGGGCCTTGGCCAGCGTGCGGGCGGTGACGTCGTAGCCGCTGCCGGGGGCGTTCGGCACCATGACGCGCAGTCCGGCGAGCGGGTCCCGGCCCCGGTCGATCGCGAGCAGCAGCACCGCGGCGACCGCGAGGAGGGCCGCCACCGCCGAGAGCCGCCGGACGGGCATGCGCCACAGCGTGCCACGCCGGGGCGCCGATGCGAGCGGTTGTGGTCCTTTTGGTCGCGGTTCCCCGCCGCCGGAGCCTTGCCATGCCGCCGACCAGCGCCTTTATTGAGAGTCATGCGCCGCCGGATGTCTCTCGCCGGGCAGCTCCTGCTGTTCCAGCTCGGGGTCGTGCTGCTCGTCGTGGTGGCCGTCGGGGCGGTGTCGCTCGCCGAGGCGAACGCCGCTTTCCGCACCGACGAGGGGCGTCGCCTCCGTTCCATCGCGGAAAACCTGGCGGCCGAGAGCACCGTGCGGACCGGGCTGACCGACGCGGTGTGGCGCGAGACGCTCGCGGCGCGGGCGGAGAACGCCCGCGCGGTCTCCGGCGCGACCTACGTGATGATCGGCGACCGGCGGGGTGTCCTGGTGACCGGCCCGAACGCCGGCCGCCCCGCCGACCTCGGCGACAGCGACGTGCGCCGCGGCCGCTCCTGGGTCGGCGTCCTCGACGACGGCGCCCGCCGCCTCGTGGCGCACGCGCCCGTGCTGGCCGAGCCGGACGGCGCCATCGTCGGTTTCGTCATCGTCGGGCTCACCTTCCCGACGTTCGCCGGCCAGCTCGCCAACGCCACCCCGGGCCTGCTGGTGTATCTGACGCTCGGCCTGGCGCTCGGGGTGACGGGTTCGCTGCTGCTGGCCCGGCGGGTCAAGCGCCAGACGCTCGGCCTCGAACCGGCCGAGATCACCGGTCTGGTGGAGCACCGCGAGGCGATGCTGCACGGCATCAAGGAGGGGGTCATCGGCATCGACCCGGCCGGGCGGGTCACGCTCGCCAACGACGAGGCGATCCGGCTGTTGGGCCTGCGACCCGACGCGGTCGGGCAGCCGCTGTCCGGACAGCGGCTGCCGGCCGGGGTGTGCGACGTGCTGACCGGCCGGATCGCCGGTGCCGACCAGGTGGTGCTGCGCGAGGACCGGGTGCTCGTGCTCAACCGCATGCCGGTGATCGTGCGCGGGCGGGAGGTCGGTTCGGTGACGACGCTGCGCGACCGCACCGAGCTGACCGCGCTGCGCCGCGAACTCGACCTGAGCCGCAACACCACCGACACGTTGCGTGCGCAGGCACACGAGTTCACCAACCGGCTGCACACCATCGCGGGGCTGGTGCAGCTGGGCGAGTACGACGAGGTGGTCCGCTTCGTCGACCGGACCAGCCGGCAGCAGGAGGATCTGCGGCACGTGACGTCGCGCATCGGTGACCCGGCGGTCGCGGCCCTGCTGGTGGCGAAGGCCAGCCTCGCCGCCGAGCACGGCGTGGACCTGCGCATCGACCCGGACGCCGCGATCGGCCCGCTGGCGGAGCCGCTGTCGGCGGAGCTGGTGACCGTGGTCGGCAACCTGGTCGACAACGCGCTCGACGCGGCCGGGGCCGGCGGCTGGGTGTCGGTGTCCCTTGTGGACGGTGACGAGATCGTGGTGAGCGTCTGCGACTCCGGGGCCGGCGTGCCGCCGGAGCGCAGCGACGACGTCTTCCTGCGGGGATTCAGCACGAAGGACGCGCCGGGCGGGGCGCGCGGGTTCGGGCTCGCGCTGACCCGCTCGATCTGCGTGCGCCACGGCGGATCGGCCACTGTGGACGGTGCGGCGTTCACCGCGCGGATTCCCCGCACGCCTGCGGCGGCGCGGCGATGATCCGGGTCCTGGTCGTGGACGACGACTTCATGGTCGCGCGGGTCCATCGAGGTTTCGTCGAACGGGTTCCCGGCTACGCGGTCGAGGCGATGGCGCACACCGGCGCGCAGGCGCTGGCGGCGATCGAGGAACACCGGCCGCATCTGGTGCTGCTGGACATCTACCTGCCCGACGTGTCGGGCCTGGAGGTGCTGCGCCGGGTGCGGGAGAGCGCGGTGCCGGTGGACGTGCTGGCGATCACCGCCGCCCGGGACGTGGCGACCATCCGCACGGCGCTGCGCGGCGGCGTCGTGCACTACCTGATCAAGCCGTTCACCTTCGAGGTGCTGCGCGACCGGCTGGACCGCTACGCGGCCGCGCACCGCCGGCTCGCCGGCGACGGCGACGTGGCCCAGGACGACGTCGACCGACTCTTCGGCGCGTTACGGCCGGCGCGGATCAGCCTGCCGAAGGGGTTGACCGCGCCGACCGCCGACCTGATCCGCACCGTGCTGATGGCCGCCGACGGGGACCTGTCGGCGAGCGAGTGCGCCGACGCCGCGCAGCTGTCGCGGGTCAGCACGCGCCGCTATCTGGAGTACTTCGTGGAGGCCGGCACCGCGCGGGTTCGCCTGCGCTACGGCGGTACCGGCCGCCCACAGCGGCGCTACCTCTGGACGGGTCCCTGATCCCCCTTCGCCGTCAGTCCTCCTCGGCGAACACCAGCTTCTTGACCGGGGCCTCGTCGCGCCCGCGCGCCTTCGCGAGCAGCTTCGGCACGTACGGGGCGACGAGGGCGAGCACGGCAAGCGCCAGGATCACCGCCGTCAACGGCCGGGTCACGAACACGGTCAGGTTCCCGTCGCCGATCAGCAGCGCCCGCCGGAACTGCTCCTCCATCAGCGGCCCGAGGATGACGCCCAGGATCACCGGCGCCAACGGGAAGTCGTAGCGGCGCATGAAGAAGCCGACGACGCCGATCCCGTAGGCGATCAGCACCTCCACGACGCTGTTCGACACCGCGTACACGCCCAGCGTGGCGAAGACCAGGATCGCCGAGTGCAGCACCGGACGCGGGATGCGCAGCACGCTCACCCACAGCCCGATCAGCGGCAGGTTCAGGATCAGCAGCAGCACGTTGCCGACGTACAGCGAGGCGATCAGCGCCCAGACCAGTTCCGGCGAGCGCTCGAACAGCTGCGGGCCGGGCTGCACGTTGAAGATCTGGAACGCCGCGAGCAGCACGGCCGCCGTCGCCGACGTCGGGATGCCCAGCGTCAGCAGCGGCACGAGCACACCGGAGAACGACGCGTTGTTCGCCGCCTCCGGCCCCGCCACCCCTTCGATGGCACCCTTGCCGAACTCGTCGCGGTGCGCCGAGCGGTGCTTCTCGTACGTGTAGGAGAGGAACGTGGGCAGTTCCGCACCGCCGGAGGGCAGCGCCCCGAACGGGAATCCGAGCGCCGTGCCGCGCAGCCACGGCTTCCACGAGCGGCGCCAGTCCTCGCGGCTGAGCCAGCCGAGCAGTCCCCCGGAGCCGACGTGTTCCACTGTGGAGGGTTCGTCGCCGCGGGCGGCCGCGTGCAGCGTCTCCCCGATCGCGAACAGGCCGACGATGACGACCACGATGCCGACCCCGTCGAGCAGTTCGAGGCTGCCGAAGGCGAAGCGGGACTGTCCGGTCAGCGAGTCGATCCCGATGACACCGAGGAAGAGCCCGAACGTCAACGACAGCAGGCCCCGCACGACGGAACGCCCGACGAGCGCGGTCACGCACACCATCGCCAGCACCGCCAGGGCGAAGTAGTCCGCCGCCCGGAACGAGGTCGCCAGCGACGCCACCGGTGCGGCGATCACGCTCAGCAGCACCGTCGAGATGGTGCCCGCCACGAACGAGCCGATCGCCGCCGTCGCCAGCGCCGCACGCGCCCGTCCCCGGCGGGCCATCTGGTGACCCTCGATCGAGGTGGCCACCGACGCCGACTCCCCCGGCGTGTTCAGCAGGATCGACGTCGTCGAGCCGCCGTACATCGCCCCGTAGTAGATGCCGGCGAACATGATGAGCGCACCGACCGGATCGTCGAGGCTGAACGTGATCGGCAGCAGCAGCGCGATCGTCAACGCCGGCCCGATGCCCGGCAGCACACCGACGAACGTGCCGACGGTGACGCCGATCGCCGCGAAGAGCAGGTTCGCCGGGCTGAGCACGGTGGCGAAGCCCGACAGCAGGTCGTTCACAGCGGCAACACCCCCGCCGGCAGGCGGATGTCGAGCAGCTGCGTGAAGGACAGGTACACCCCGAACGCCAGCGGCACCGCCACGAGGACGTCGCGCAGCAACTGCCGGCTGCCGAGGATGCGCGCCGCGCCGACGAAGAACGCCGCGCTGGCCAGGGCGAAGCCGACCGGTTCGAGCAGCAGGACGTAGGCGACGAGCGCGCCGACCAGCATGACCGGCGCCCACTTGTGGTTCGCCGGCTCACTGTCCACAGTGGACGGCTGCAGGAGATACACCAGTGCGAGACCGCTCCACAGCACCGTGACCATCAACGGCGCGAAGCGCGGCCCGTCGACGGCGAGCGAGCCGTCCCCGGCCTCCCGCACGGCGGTCAAGCCGAGCAGGAGACCGCAGACGAGCAGGACCGCGCCGACGACGCGGGGTCCGGAGACGGTCATCAGGAGACGACCCCGGCCTCGACCAGCACCGCGCGGATCCGGGCCGATTCGCTGTCGTAGAAAGCCTTCGCCGCGTCGCCGCTGCGGTAGAAGTCGCTCCAGCCCTGCTGCTTCATCGCCTCCTGCCACTGCGGGGAGGTGTGCAGCTTGTCGAGGAGCGCGACGACGGCCGCCCGTTCACCCGCCTTGATGCCGGGGGGTGCGACGATTCCGCGCCAGTTCAACAGTTCCACGTCAAAGCCGTTGTCCTTGATCGTGGGGACGGGACTGCCGCCACCGACGTCGACGCCCTTGGCGCCGGAGACGGCGAGCGCGCGGACCTTGCCCGCGGCGACGAGGTCCTTGAACTCGCTCGCCCCCGACACGGCGGCGGTCAGGTCGCCGGAGAGCAGACCCGCCTTCGTCTCCCCGCCGCCGGAGTAGGCGACGTACTTCATCTTCTTCGGGTCGACACCGGCGGCCTTGGCCAGCAGGCCGACCAGGATCTGGTCGGTGCCGCCGGCCGAGCCGCCGCCCCACTTGACCGATGCGGGATCCGCCCGGAACGCCGCCACGAGATCCTTGAGGTTCTGGTGCGGCGACGCGGCCGGCACGACGATCACCTCCTCCTCGGCGGTGAGGGTGGCGATCGGGGTGGTCTGCGCGAGGTCGACGGCGGACTTGTTGGTGACGATGCCGCCGACCATCACCAGACCGGTGATCATCAGCTGGTGCGCGTCGCCGCGGTGCTTCGTGGCCAACTGCGCGAGGCCGACCGTGCCGGCGGCGCCGGTGACGTTGGTGACCTCGACGGCCTCCTTGACGATGCCGGCGTCCTTGAGCGTCTTCTGGATCGTGCGGGCGGTGAGGTCCCAGCCGCCACCGGCACCCGCGGGGGCCATGATCTGTAACGTGCGGGTGGGGTAGGCGACGGTGTCGGCTTTCGCGCTGTCGTTCCCGGAGTCACCGCAGGCGGCGACCGAACCGAGGACGACACCGGCGACGAGCACGGCGGCGGTCCTTCTCATGACTGCGCTCCTTCATCGGGCGGAAATGTTTCGCGCGTGTGAAGGGGAATCGTGTGGTCGCCGAAGGCGCAGGTCACGCTTGTGGTGCGGAAGAAGCTTTTGGTCGTATCGGTCGCCACGCGTGCGGTGCGCGCCGGTCGACCGACGCGCACCGCGACCCACTACCTCAGACCTGGTAGCACCAGAAGTACTTCCACTCGTACGCGCTCGGGAAATATCCGCCCGACCCGTCGGCGGCGAGGCATCGGTAGACCGCGCCCGTCACGCCGTCGATCACGTTCGCGTAATCGACCTGCCAGTCATTGCCGTTGTTGTACTTGACGATCGCCATCTGGCAGACGCCGTTGAGGTTCCAGTTCCACGGGCCGTAGCGCCGGAACGACCCGGGCTCGAAGTCGTCGGCGGACGAGTCGAGATTGACGAACGGTCCGGAGGTGTCGTCGCAGCCGTAGACCTTCGCGTGGACCGTCGCGTCGGTGCCGGCCCAGGTCTGCCAGCCGGTCTGGATCTCGACGTAGAAGCGCGAGACCACCTTGGCGGTCCCGGCGTCGGCGGACGCGGCACCGGCCGAACCCAGCAGCAGCGCCACTCCCGCCATGAGCGCGACCAGGATCGCGCGTACCCGTCCCACGTGCATGTGTGTTTCCCTTCCGCTGCGCGCCGCCCGTCGGATCGGCCGGCGTCGGGACGAAGCGTCGATCGCCGGCCGGCCCGCCGGGCGCGATTGCGGACTGTCCGGCGCCCGGACGGGTACCGCCGGCCGCTGCGGCCGGGCGTGGCCGGGGCGGCGCACCGGACAGCACCGGACACCGGACGCCCGGCCATGCATTCACACAGTCGAATGCCCGACAGGACGGGCGCCGTCGCGTCCCTAGGCTTGTTCCGTCGAACGCGCATCGATCGGCCGGGGAACCGATCCGGCCCACGAGTTGCTGGTCGGCCTGTGTCGGGACCTACGGGTGCTTCGGGACCAGGCGGGCGGCCCGAGCCTGCGGGTGCTCGCGCAGCAGGTCGGCCTCGGCAAGAGCCAGATCGGCGCCATTCTCGGCGGCCAGGTGCGCACCCCGCCGCAGTGGCCGCTCGTCAGGCGCATGGTCGAGGTCTGCTACGCGCACGCCCACCAACGGCACCGCACCGAACGCCTCTCGTGGCGCGGCGGTCTCGACGAGTACTGGCGGCCCCGGCACACGCTGATCGAGCACGCGTTCGACCGGCGCGGCACGAGCGAGGCCGCGACGCCCGCCCCGGAAGTCCCGCCCGACCCGGTGCCGCAGCGGGCCGCACCTCCGGTGCCCCGACAACTGCCGTCCGCGGTCGCCGGGTTCACCGGACGGGATCGCCAACTGTCCGCACTGGACGCCCTGCTGGGCACCTCGACCGGATCGACCGGCGTGACCGTGACGATCGGCGGGTCGGCCGGCGTCGGCAAGACCGCGCTGGCGATCCACTGGGCCCGCCGGGTCCGGGACCGGTTCCCCGACGGCCAGCTGTACCTCAACCTGCGCGGCCACTCGACCGACCCGCCGCTGTCTCCCGCGCAGGCACTGGCCCGGTTCCTGCGCGCCCTCGGCATCGCCCCCGACCGGGTGCCGACCGAGGTCGACGAGGCGGCCGCGCTGTTCCGCACGCTGGTCGCCGACCGCCGCCTGCTGGTGCTGCTCGACAACGCGGCCGGCCCCGACCAGGTGCGCCCGCTGCTGCCGGCCAGCCCGCACTGCGTCGTTCTGGTGACCAGCCGCGAACGCCTCGGCGGCCTCGTCGCCAGCGACGGCGCCCGCCCGCTCACCCTCGACGTCCTCGACGACGCGGAGGCGCGCGCACTCCTCGTCGCCGCGCTCGGTCCGGCGCGCGCCGAGGCCGACCCGGCCGCCGTTCGTGACCTGGCCCGGCTGTGCGGCCGGCTGCCCCTCGCGCTGCGCATCGCCGCCGCCAACCTCGTCACCCGGCCGCACACCGCGACCGCACGGTTCGTCGCGGACCTGCGGGCCGGCAACCGCATCGCCGACCTCACCGTCACCGGCGACGAACGCACCGCCGTCCGGGCGGCCTTCGACCTGTCCTACGCCACCCTGGGCGAGACCGAACGGCGGGTCTTCCGCCTGCTCGGCCACGTGCCCGCGCCCGACGTCGCGACGGCCGCGGTGTGCGCGCTCACCGGCCTGGCCCCGGCGGCGACGACCGGCGCACTGCGCCGGCTGCAGGACGCCCACCTCGTCGACGAACCGGCGGCCGGCCGCCACACCCTGCACGACCTGCTGCGGCACTACGCCCGGTCGCTGACCGACGGCGCGGCCGAGCACCGCGACGCGGCCGACGCCCTGGACCGCCTGCACGCCTTCTACCTGAACGCCACGGACGCCGCCGCCGACCTCCTCTACGGCTGGACGGTGCGCCTGCCCGCACCCGAGGAACCCGTCGACGCCGCACGCCCCACGCTGCCCTTCCCCGACGCGGCCGCCGCCCTGGACTGGCTCGACGCCGAACGCGCCAACCTCGTCGCGCTCGTGTGTCACGCCGCCGAACGGGGCCCCCGGGAGGTCGCCTGGCGGCTCGCCGACAACCTGCGCGGATACTTCTTCCTGCGGCGCGGGTTCGTCGACTGGTTGGCCGTCGCGCACGCCGCACGACGCGCCGCGGACGGCCGCCCGGGGCCGATGGCCGCCGCGGACCTCAGTCTCGGCGTCGCCTACGCCTCGATCGGCCGCTACTCCGCCGCGATCACCCACTACACCGCGTCGTTGACGCTCGCCGGGCGGGCCGGCTGGACGGCCGGACGGGCGGCCGCGCTGAACAACGTCGGCACCGCGCTGAGCCAGACCGGACGCCTGCGGGAGGCCGCCGGCCGGTTCACCGAGGCGATCGAGGCGCACGAGCGGGCCGGCAACCCCGGACAGCAGGCCGTGGCGCTGGACAACCTCGGCATCGTGCGACGCGAACTCGGCGACCTCGACGCGGCCGCGACCCTGCACCGCAAGGCGATCGTCCTGCACCACGAGTCGGGTTCGCCCTACGGCCACGCCACCGCGCTGGACAATCTCGCCGCGGTGTTCCTGGACGGCGGCCGGCCGGACGAGGCGATGGAACACTTCCGGGCCGCGCTCGCGCTGCACCGCCGCGCCGGCGACCGCGGCCGCGTCGCCGCCTGCCTACGCGGCATCGCCGAGGCGCACTGCCGGGCCGGCCGTGCGCGTTCGGCGGTGCGGCCGGCACGGGAGGCGCTCGCCCTCACGACGGTCATCGGCGACCGGCGGGCCCAGGCTCAGTCGCTCGTCACCCTCGCCACGGTCGAACAGGAGCTCGGGCTGCGCGCCACGGCGGCGGACCGGTTCCTCGACGCGCTGCGGCTGGCCGGCGACACCGACTGCCGCCACGTGCAGGCCCGCGCCCTCATCGGGGTGTCCCGCGCGCGGGTCGACCTCGGGCGCCCCGCCGACGCCGACGGCCCGCTGCGCGAGGCGCTGCGCCTGGTCCGGGCGAACGGCTACCGCGTGCTGGAGGCGGAGGCGCTGGCCGTCCGCGCCCGGATCAACGCCGCCCGGACCTGACAGGGCTCCTGCGGATCGTCACACGGCCAGGTGGTACCTGAACCACCCCGGGCCCATCGCCATACCCGTGCCGAACCCACCGCTGCCGTTGCCGGCCCAGGAGTACAGCACCCATCCGGTGGTCTGCTTGTTCGCGCCCACGAGGTCGCCGTTGCCGTCGCCGGTGAAGTCACCCATCCCGGAGATGCTGCGTGGGTTGTGATAGGCGTCCCAGCCGGTACCGATCCCGATCCGGGAAGAGAAGGCGCCGTTGCCGAAGCCGAACCAGATACTCAGCTGTCTGCTGGACTCACCGATCGCGACGAGGTCCGCGTTTCCGTCGCTGTTGAGATCGCCCGCGCCGGTGAGGGTCATCTTGTACGGCCCCCATCCCTCGCCCACGCGAACGCCGTTGTTGAAACCGCCGCCGCCGTTGCCGTACCAGAGCCACAGGGCATCGTTGTCGTTCTTGTTGACGCCCACGAGGTCGCCGTTGCCGTCGTTGTTGAGGTCGCCGGCGGCGTAGATGGCGCCGTGGTCAAAGCCGACCAGGTCCCGGTAGGTGAACGGCTCCCATCCGCAGCCCAGCTGGGTCTTGAGGCCGAAGCCGCCCGCCCCGTTGCCAAACCAGCGGAAGAGACAGTAGCCGTTGCTGCCCACGCCGATGGCCACGAGGTCGCCGTTGCCGTCGCGGTTGAGATCCCCGACCGCGCTCAGCGAGGTCCAGTGGTCCTGCCAACCGCAGCCGACCCGCACACCGCCGCCGAGTCCACCGCTGCCGTTGCCGTACCAGCGATAGAGGCAGTAATCCTCATCGTTGATGGCGACCAGGTCGCTGATGCCGTCCCGGTTGTAGTCGTTGCGTTTGTCGCTGAGCGCCGCTTGGGCGGGTGCCGCCACGGTGGCGGTCAGGCCGGCCGCGAGTAGTGCCACGACAGACTCCACGGCGTTTCCCGCGCGCGAGCGGCTGGAGGCCTGGCGGAGCGCCGTCGACGCGTCCCTGATTCCGACCGAGGTGGGCAGCCCGCGCCCGGCGGCGTTCAACGCCCGGCTGAGCGCCATGCCGTTGGGCGCGCTGCAGATCGCGTCCCTGGCATACTCGTCGCTGGTCTCGCGCCGGTCGCCGAGGATGATCCGGCGGTGCGACCCCGAGTACTACCAGGTCGGCCTCATCCGCTCCGGCCGACACGGCATCGATCAGGATCACGCGAGCGCGGTACTCCGACCGGGCAACCTCGTCGTCTACGACAGTTCCCGGCCCTTCGAAGCGGTCAGCACCGGCAACGTCTCGCCGTCCGAGAGCGTCGTGCTGCACCTCCCCCAGCGTCTCCTACCGCTGCCCGCCCGGCAGGTCCACCGCTGCTGCGCCCGGCCGATCCCGGCAGCCGGCGGCATCGGCCAACTGCTCGCACAGTTCCTGGGCACCGTCGCCGACAACCACGACCGCTACACCGCGCGGGACGCCATACGCCTCGGGAACATCGCCGTCGACCTGATCACCGCCGTCCTCGCCCACCATCTCGAGATCGACCGCCCGCCGCTGCACTCGCCGACCCACACCTACTACCTGCGCATCGTCTCCTACATCGAACGACATCTGCTCCGGCCGGACCTCAACCCGGCCGTCATCGCCGCGGCGCACGGGATCTCGCTGCGCTATCTGCATCGGATCTTTCAGCAGCATCACCACACGAGTGTCGGAGCCGACATCCGCACGCGGCGTCTGGAGCGGGCCCGGCGCGAGCTGATCGATCCGTGCCTCGGCCACCTCTCCGTCGCGGCCATCGCCGCGCGCTCGGGGTTCGACCGTCCGGCCGACTTCACCCGCGCGTTCCGCAGACACGTCGGCATGTCGCCGCGGGACTACCGCACCCGGGCGTGAGCTCTCTCAAGAGCCGGCCGTGCCGGGCTCAGGTAGCGGTTCGGTGTTGCGGCTGCTGAGGCCGTCGAGGGAGATGCGCAGCAGGCGGCGCCACCGACCCGGGTGGCTGTCGGCGGTGGTCAGGACGGCCTGGCTCAGCGAGCCACTGAGCAGGAACAGGTCCTCGGTGGTGACACCGGGGCGCAGAACGCCGGCGTCCACGCAGCGGGTGCGTACCTGGTCGATGAGGGAGTAGCAGCGCTGGACGCAGTACTCGCTGGGGCCGCCGGTGGTGGCGTAGCTCTCGACGACGGCGCGGTTGTCGGCCTGGTTGTCGAGCAGCTGCTCGAAGAAGCCGGTAAGTGCCTGCCAGGGGTCCTCGGTCGCCACGGCCTGTTGGTGGGCGTCGGTCAGCCAGGCGTTGAACTGCTGTTCGAGCACGGTGGTGAGCAGCTCGTCCTTGGTGGGGAAGTGGCGGTAGAGGGTGCCCATGCCGACGCCGCTGCGACGGGCGATCTCCCGCACGTCCACGCTACCGCCGCACTCGGCGAAGACCTGACCGGCCGCCTCGATGATCGCGGCCCGGTTGCGCTCGGCATCGGCCCAGCGGCCGCGCCTGGGTGCGGGAGCGGCGTGGTCGGCGAGCGTCACGACGTCCAGCGTACGGCGTGACCCAGATTCGGAGCAGGCGCTCCGCTGTGACCCGGAAAACAGGAGCAGGCGCTCCGCTTAATGCTAGCTTCAACCGGAGCATCTGTTCCGGTTTTCTCGGGCCGGAGGCCTCGGTCCCACCCCGACTCGACTTCGGCACCACCGGCGGACGACTGCGTCCGCGAGATGAGGAGAACCTTCCATGGCAACACTCGGCATCATCGGCGCCGGCACCATCGGCACCAGAATCGCCAAGCAGGCAATCGCCGCGGGGCTCGACGTCATCCTGGCCAACTCCCGCGGTCCGGAAACGCTTACCGAAAAAGTGGCGCAACTCGGCGCCCGGGCCCGTGCCGCGACCCCCGAGCAAGCCGCCCGAGCCGGTGACTGGGTGGTGGTGAGCATTCTCCCGCTCGCCGCATACCAGCAGCTCCCCGCGACTGAACTGGCGGGCAAGGTGGTGCTCGACACCGGCAACTACTACGCGACACGCGACGGCCACATCCCCGCCCTCGACGCCGGTGAGATCACCACCAGCGAATTCGTCCAACAGCAGCTGGCCGGCGCCCATCTCGTCAAGGCCTTCAACAACGTCAGCGAACACCACATCTCCGCGTTGGCGCGTCCCGCCGGTGCGGCTGACCGCACCGCCCTACCCGTCGCCGCCAACGACCCGCAGGCCAAGGCCGGCGCCGCCGAGCTGATCAGCCGGCTCGGATTCGACGCCGTCGACGCGGGCTCCCTGGCCGACAGCTGGCGCTTCGAACCCGAGACCGACCCCTACGTCCTGCCGTACTGCGCAGACCCCGACGCGATGTGGGCCGCATGGGTACAGCTCGTAGCAGCCCTGCGCTCCGGCACCGCCCCGCAGCCGCCCGCCGCCGACCCGGGTGCCGTCCCACTACCCGCGGACCGGCTGCGCACCCTGCTCGCAGGCACGTCCCGCAAGCTCACCGACGACCGCTTGATCGCCTGACCGAACGGCCGTTGCGGCCGGCCGCACTGGCGGGATCCTTGCGGGTAATGGCATCGTCGCCACATGAGTCATCGGGTCGTGGTCCTGGTCCTGGACGGCGCGAAGCCGCTCGACGTCGGCATCCCGGCGCAGGTGTTCGCCAGCCGGCCGACGATGCCGTACCGGGTGCGGGTCTGTGGCGCCGCCGCCGGCCTCGTCACCGGCGGCGACGGGTTGTCGTACCACGTCGCCGAGGGCCTGGCGGCGTTCGAGGACGCCGACACCATCTTCATCCCCGGCTACCGCGAACCGGTCACCACCGCGCCGCCGGCCGCCGTCGTCGCCGCGCTGCGGGCCGCGCACCGGCGGGGCACCCGGCTCGCCGCCATCTCCACCGGCGCGTTCGCGCTCGCCGCGACGGGGCTGCTCGACGGGCGGCGGGCCACCACCCACTGGCACTACACGCGTGCGCTCGCCGAGCGGCACCCGAGCGTCGACGTCGACGAGAACGTGCTCTTCGTCGACGAGGGAAGCGTGCTCACCTCGGCCGGGGCGGCGTCCGGTATCGACCTGTGCCTGCACCTGGTGCGCCGCGACCACGGGGTGGGCCTGTCGAACATCGTGGCGCGGCGCCTGGTCGCCGCGCCGTACCGCAGCGGCGGCCAGGCCCAGTACGTTCCGCGCAGCATCCCGGAGCCGCTCGGCGACCTGTTCGCCGACACGCGGGAGTGGGCCCTGGCGCGCCTCGGCGAACCGCTCACCCTCGAGGCGCTCGCCCGCAACGCCCGGGTGTCGGCGCGCACGTTCTCCCGGCGGTTCGTCGAGGACACCGGGTACACGCCGATGCAGTGGGTCCTGCGCGCCCGCGTCGACCTGGCCAGGGAGCTGCTCGAGCGCACCGAGCTGGGGGTCGAGCAGATCGCCGACCGGGTCGGGCTGGGCACCGCCGCCAACCTGCGCCTGCACTTCCAGCGCATCCTCGGAACGTCGCCGACGGAGTACCGCCACACGTTCTCCTCATGACGTTCCCACAAATGATCTTGTTGGCGAGAACCTTGCGCACGATGGCGGTCGCGCCACTGTCCGGGCGGTGACCGGCCACGGACGATGGCGGCATGACCCGCATCGCCGTCAACGGTTTCGGACGCATCGGACGCAACACCCTGCGAGCCCTGCTGCATCGCGACAGCAAGCTCGACGTGGTGGCGATCAACGACCTCGCGGCCCCGGAAGCCCTGGCACACCTGCTGAAGTACGACAGCGCGCTCGGCCGCCTCGGCCGCCCGGTCGCGGTCGACGGTGCCGACCTCGTGGTCGACGGCCGCCGCATCCGGATCCTGACCGAACGCGACCCGGCCGACCTGCCGTGGGCCGACCTCGGCGTCGACGTCGTGCTGGAGGCCACCGGCCGCTTCACCGCCGCCAAGGCCGCCCGCGCCCACCTGGACGCCGGCGCCCGCCGCGTGCTGGTCAGCGCGCCCTCCGACGGCGCCGACGTGACGCTCGCCTTCGGGGTCAACACCGACGCCTACGACCCGAACCGCCACCGGATCGTCTCCAGCGCCTCCTGCACCACGAACGCCCTGGCCCCGCTGGCATCGGTCCTCGACGACCTGACCGTGATCGAACACGGCTTCATGACCACGATCCACGCGTACACCCAGGAACAGAACCTGCACGACGGCCCGCACCGCGACCTGCGCCGGGCCCGCGCCGCCGCGGTGAACATCGCACCCACCACCACCGGCGCCGCCAAGGCGATCGGCAAGGTCCTCCCCCGCCTCGACGGCAGGCTCTCCGGCGACTCGATCCGGGTGCCGGTGCCGGTCGGCTCGCTGGTCGAACTCAACACCACCGTGACCCGCCCGGTGACCCGCGACGAGGTGCTCGCCGCCTACCGCGCCGCGGCCGACGGCGCGTTGCACGGCATCCTGGAGTACGCCGACGAACCGCTCGTCTCCGGCGACATCACCGGCAACCCGGCCTCGGCCGTCTTCGACTCCCTGCTCACCCGCGTCGACGGCCGGCACGTGAAGGTGGTCGCCTGGTACGACAACGAGTGGGGCTTCGCCAACCGCGTCATCGACACCCTCGAACACCTCGCCGTGTGACGCCCGGCGTCACTCCGCGGCCGGTCCCCGCGTGACGGCCTCGAAGGATCTGCGGCTCACATGCGGGCCCGGAGCACGTCGACCTCGCAGCCCGGCGCGAACGGGTCGAAGCCGCTTTCGACCAGCCAGCGGATCGCCGACAGGCTGCGCAACGACCACCAGCCGCGGATCACGTCGAGGTCGACGTCGCCTCCGTAGCCGGCGGCGACGTCGTCGAGGCGTTCCTCGTGTCCGAGGGTCAGGATGGCGAGGTCGAACATCGCGTCGCCGCGCGCCGCCTCGGACCAGTCGATCACGCCGGTGATCTCGTCATCATCGACGAACACGTGGGTGAGCTGCAGATCGCCGTGCACGAACACCGGCCGCCACGGCCGTAGCGCGGCCTCGGCGATCTCGCGGTTGCGCCGGACCAGGTCGGCCGGGAGAACGTCGTTGGCGAGCAGCCACTCGCATTCGGCGTCCAGCCGCGCGGCGTGCTCGTCGAGGCTGCGGCCGGGCCACGGCGGCAGCGGCGCGTCGTGCAGCTTCCGGACGGCGGAGCCCGCCGCGGTCCACGCCGCCGACGAGGCCGTCGAGGGCTCGCCGAGGCGGCCGAGTGCCGTGCCCGGGACGGCGGCGATCGCGAGCACGGGCGGCTTGCGCCACAGCACCGCCGGCGTCGGAACGGGCACCATGCCCATCGCCGCGACCTCGACGTCGATGCGCGCCTGATCGGTGTCGACCTTCAGGAACACGTCGCCGACGCGCAGGGTCGCCCGCTCGGAATGGGCGACGACGACCTCGATCCCCGACACGCCGGCCATCATCGGTCGGTGATCACCGACCCCGCAACGGGTTATCACGAAGGGGCCGCCGCCGGCGGTGCGGGCACGGTGAACGCCCTGGATCGCCGGGTGCGACGAAGCGGGCGGCGAAGACGGCGAACAGCGTGAGGGTGGCCCGGTCGTAGGCGGTCCGGTAGGCGACGAACGAGGCGACCGCGACGCCGATCAGTCCGGAGATCGCCGGCATGACCGGCTCCCGGCGGATCAGGCGAAGCGCGCACAGCGCCACGGCGACGCCGACGGCGCACCAGATCGCACCCCACAGGCCGAACAGCCCGTTCGCCAGGGCGAAGACGACGATCGGCAGGTAGGTGTGGGGCCAGGCCGGTCGGCCCGCCCATCCGTTCCAGCAGCGACGTCGCCGCCCGCTGCGGCCGGGTGGGATCAAGGTTCTCGGTCTGCACGGGAAATCCTTCTTGTCGGGGAACTCAGGCGCGGTAGGGGGCGGGATCGCAGAACGGCTCGTGGCTGCTGGCGCGGACGGCCGGGCAGAGGGCGGCGACGACGTCGTCGACCCCGAACCGGCGCGCCTCGGCGAGAACGGCGACGCTGATCTGCTCGGTGACCACGCGCACCGCCGCGGTGGCGGCCGCCGCCGTCATGCGCACCGTCACCTCGGTCGTCGGCCGGTTCACCCGCCGGGCGATGATCGGCGCGAAGGCGTCCTCGGCCGTCGCGCACACCATCAGCCAGGTCGCGCGCAGCGCCGGTTCGTCCTCGGTCATGCGGATGATCCGCATCGCCTGCAGGTCGTCGGCGACCGCTTGCGCGGCGGCCGGGTGGGTGGTCAGTTCGCCGGTCAGGAAGTCCTCGAGTGAGGCTTCGAGCGGCCACCGTCGCAGCAGCGTCATGAAGCGCAGGGCGCAGGAGGCGAGCAGCGGCTCGACGGCGCCCTCCTTCGAGCGGAAGTAGCGCCAGATCGTCCGGGTGGACAGCCCCGCCGCGGCGGCGAGGTCGTCCCCGCTGGTGGCCGCCATCCCCCGCTGACAGAACAGGGCGGCGGCGTGGCGGGAGACCGCGAGCCGCCTGTCGTGGTCCACCACCGTCACCCTCCTGTCACTTGATGCCATCGCAAAGAGTCCCACCGGGCGCCCGACACGACAAGCCCGCGCCGGAAGTTGCCGAATATCCCCAGCAAATCGCGTTGGACGGATTGTTGACCGATGATCGTCGTTGACAGTGCTGTCACTTAGTGACACGGTCGTGATGACTACGGATGACACGACAGGTTGGAGAACCACCATGAACCGGCCCCTCCCCCAGCGGATGTACCTGCTCGGCTGCGCCGTCGACGGCGACCGACCCGTCATCGCCGCGGCCCGCTTCCGCGGCGAACTGATGCGCGCGGCCGCCCTGGCCGAACTGTCCCTGCGCGGCCTCGTCACCTACCGGCGCGGCAAGGCGGCCGGCGTCCCGGGCACGTCCGTCGACGACCCGTTCCTCGCGTCGGTGCTGCGGTACGCCCCCGCCGACAGGCCGCGGCGCTGGGTGAGCCTCATCTCGCACGACGCGCACACGGCGGAGGCGTTCGTGCGCGGTCAACTCGCCGAAGCCGGTGCCGTCTCGGTGGACCCGCGCAATCCGCTCCAGGGCGCGGAGGTGCTCGTGCGCGATCGCGAGGCGGTGCGCGGACTCAGGAACGAGGTGCGCGACGCCGTCATCGGCGGGCGGGACGTCGCCGAGCTTCCCGTCGACCGGCTGCTGACGGCCGTCCTGGCCGCCGAGGCCGAGGTCGACACCGTTCTGACGCTGTCCGAACGCTGGACGCACCGCAAGCGGCTGAAAAGCCTTGCCGCGCACGTCGAGCCCGTCGCCCCGGGACTGACCATCGCGCTGCGCACCGCCAACGCCACCGCCCGCTCCTACAACGGCGGCTGGTCGTAACGGCCGGCTCAGGCCAGGAACGCCCGCCGCGGCCGCGGATCGCAGATGGGCTCGGCGGTACTGGCCCGGATGGCCTTGCCGAGCAGGCGCACCACGTCCTCGACCGTGTACGTCCGCACACCGGTGACCGCCGTGACGGCGACCTCCTCGTGCACCACCCGGGCGGCGGCCATGGCGGTCGCGGCGCTCAGGGAGACCCGAAACTCGTCGACGGGCAGGTCCAGGCGCCGCGCGACGACCGGGACGAACGCCTGCTCGGCCTGGCCGCACACCATCAACCACGACGCCCGCAGCGCCGGCTCGTCGCGCACCAGCGAGATGAGGCCCATCGACAGGGCGTCGTCGGCGAGGTCCTGCGGCGTCGGCGGGACCTCGGCGAAGTCCTCGAGCAGGAAGTCCTCGAACGTCGCGTGCAGCGGCCACCGGCGCAGCGGGGCGATGAACCGGTACGCCGACGCGGCAAGCATCGGCTCGACACAGCTTTCCTTGGACCGGAAGTAGCGCCACACGGTCCGGGTGGAGACGCCGGCCGCCGCGGCGATGTCGTCGCCGCTGGTGGCCGACACCCCGCGAGCGAGGAAGAGCGTCACGGCGTGCCGCGAGACCGCCATCCGCGCGTCGGCCAACCGGTCACCGGCACCGTCGAGCGGACGGCTCCGCGCCTTCTTGGCGCCCGCACCGTCCCCGGAAGACTTCACCATCGAAAAGCGTAGTCACTTAGTGACACCACGGCAAATCGACCCTGAGCGTTCTGAGGGTCGACCCCCGAGCGCGACCGGGGGTGCGGTCCGATCTTGAGAAGGAGGCCATCCGCTTCCCACGATGTGACGCTGTTCTACACAAGCGCATCGTTGTCATCACACGTGGGGTGTCGGAATGGGGCTGAGTCGCCGGAAGTTCCTGACCGGAGCGGCGTTCACCGCCGCCGGCGCGGTCGGTGGCGCGCTCGGTGTCCCCCTGGCGCGCAAGGCGCTCGCGTTGGACAAGCCGGCGCTGGGCGGCGGGTACGCCTCGGCCGCCGACGTCCTGACCGCCGCGCGCAGCCCCAGCACCACCATCACGTACTTCGTGAAGACGCAGGAGCCGGTGGTGGCGTTCACGTTCGACGACGGTCCCGGCCCACGCTGGACGCCGATGGTGCTCGACGCGCTCGACGAGTGGCAGGTGCCGGCGACGTTCTTCATGGTCGGGCGGAACCTGGCCACCCACGCCCGCCTGGTGCGCGGACGGCTGGACCGCCACGAGGTCGGCAACCACACGTGGTCGCACGCCGATCTCGCCACCCTCGATCGCAAGCGGGTGACCGAGGAACTCGAGCGCGGGCACGACACCATCGAGCGGATCACCGGCCGCGCCCCCACGCTGCTGCGCCCGCCGTACGGGCACCTCGGCGGTTCGACCGTCCTCGCGGCCGACTCGATGAACTACCACATCGTGCTCTGGTCGCATCAGATGCGCGAACGCAACTTCCGCCGCGACCCGCAGGCCCAGGCGCGCGACATCATCGACAGCGTGACCCCCGGTTCGATCGTGCTGGCGCACGACATCGGAGCCGCCCGCCGGCTGGTGGCGCTGCGCCAACTCGGGAACATGTTCGCCGGCCTGAAAGCGCGCGGATTCCGCTTCGCGACGGTGTCCGAACTGATGACGCTCGGCGGCGCCGGCAGCACAACCCCGTGAGTGCGCCTACCCGGCAACCTCGCCGTCGCGCACCAGTGCCCGCAGGGACACCTTGGAGAACTTGCCCGTCGCCGTCTTCGGAATCTCGTCCAGGATCAGGATCTTCTCCGGGATCCACCAGGACGCGACCCGTCCGGCGAGGTGCGCCCGCAGGTCGTTCTCGTCCAGCGGCCGATCGGCGACCGGCACCACGAAGGCGAGGGGCCGTTCGCCCCAGCGCTCGTCGTCGATCGCGATGACGGCGGCCTCGTGCACCGCGGGGTGCGCCATGATCTCGTTCTCCAGCAGGACGGAGGAGATCCATTCGCCGCCGGACTTCACCATGTCCTTCGTGCGGTCGATGATCTCCAGGTAGCGGTGCCGGTCGAGCGCACCCACGTCGCCGGTGCGCAGCCAGCCGTCGGCGGTGAACGACGACGGCGACGGGTCGGCACCGAAGTAGGCCGCGGCGATGGTCGGGCCGTACGCCTGGAGTTCGCCCGGGGTGCCGTCCGGCTCGACCGGCGCGCCCGCCTCGTCGACGATCCTGATCTCGGTGAGCGGCAGCGGCGGCCCGGGCTTGCGCAGCACCTCCCGTCGCGCGTCGGCGTCGAGGCCCTCGTGCGCGCTCGACAGCCGGGCGCAGGTGACGACCGGGCTCGTCTCGGTCATGCCCCAGGCGTTCGTCAACGGGATGCCGGTGCCGTCCTGCCACGCCTTGGACAGCGAGTCGGGCAGCGCGCCGCCGCCGGAGACCACCATCCGCAGGCTGCTCAGATCCACCGTTCCCAGCAGGGGCAGCAGGCTGCGCCAGACGGTGGCCACCGCCCCGGAGAACGTGACCCGGTGCCGGGACAGCTGAGCGGCCAGCGCCTCCGGGGACATCGCCGGGCCGGGCAGCACCAGATCGGCGCCGGCCAGCATGGCGGCGTACGGCAGCCCCCAGGCGTTGACGTGGAACATCGGCACGATCGGCAGCACCACGTCGCGTTCGCTGATGGCGAAGTTGTCGACCCCGAGCAGCATCAACGCGTGCAGCACGATCGAACGGTGGCTGTAGAGCACGCCCTTCGGCCGGCCCGTCGTGCCGGAGGTGTAGCAGAGGCTGGCCGCGTCGCTCTCGTCCACCGCGGTCGGGGACGCCGGTGCGCGCACGCCCGCGAGCAGTTCCTCGTAGTCGGCGATGCGCGGGTCGGCCGGCAGTTCCGCCGCGCCGCCGTCGTCCATCACCACGACCCGCCGCACGGTGGGCAGCCGGTCGACGAGCGGCCACACCCGCGGCATCAGCGAACGGTCCACGAACAGCACGTCGTCCGCGGCGTCGGCGACGATGTAGGTGAGCTCGTCGTCGAAGAGCCGGTGGTTGAGGGTGTGCAGGATCCGGCCGCCGCTCGGCACGGCGAGGTACAGCTCCACGTGGCGTTGGGAGTTCCAGCCGAAGGTGCCGACCCGGGCCTGGTGCGGCACGTGGAGCGCGTCGAGCACCGCCGCGAGCCGGCGCGCGCGGGTCACCACGTCGGCCCACGTCGCGACGTTCTCCCCGGTGGCCGTGGCGGTGATGACGCGCTTGTGCGCGAAGAGCTGTTCCACCCGCCGCATGAGGGTCGCCACGTCCAGCGGAGCGTGTTGCATCAGGCCGCGCATTCTTCTCCTCGATGTGCCGCCGGACCCGGTTCGGCCCTTCCCATGGGCGCGCTTCGATGAACTGTAGGGTTCGGCACTTGCCCGAAAGAGGGAGGTTCTTCATGACGTTCGGGCCGTCGAAGTGTGCGAAACATCCACCACGGGGCCGACGGAACGCTGATCCGAGTCGTGGCGCCGTTCCGAAGCGGGTGGTCGACGCCATCCCGCTGGCGTGGCCGGACGACCGGCGAGGCGCGAGCGGTCGATCGCGTCTCGCCGGTTCCGCCGCGGCCGGGGTTCGTATGGTGGGGTCATGGATCATGTGGAGGCCGGCGGGTTGTCCGTCGCCTATCTTCAGGACGGGCCGTCGAACGGCTGGCCGGTCGTCCTGTCGCACGGCTTCCCCTACGACGTCCACGCCTACGACGAGGTCGTGCCGGCGCTGACGGCGCACGGCGCCCGGGTGATCCGGCCGTACCTGCGGGGCTTCGGCCCCACGCGTTTCCGTTCCGCGGACACCGTGCGCAGCGGGCAGCAGGCCGCGCTCGGATCGGATCTCATCGCACTGGTCGACGCCCTGCGGCTCGACCGGCCGATCGTGGCCGGCTACGACTGGGGCGGCCTGGCGTCCTGCGTAGCGGCCGCACTGTGGCCGCAGCGGGTCTCCGGCCTGGTGTCGCTGGCCGGTTACGACATCATCGACATCGAGCGGCAACGGCACGCGTTCGACCCGCTCGTCGAGCACACCGTGTGGTACCAGCACCTCTTCCAGACCGAACGCGGCCGCGAAGGCCTTGCCGCGCACCGCCGGGACCTGTGCCGGATGCTGTGGCGGCAATGGTCCCCACGCTGGGCCTTCGACGAGGCGACCTTCGCCCGGACCGCCGTTTCGTTCGACAACCCAGACTTCGTCGACGTCGTCGTCCACGCCTACCGGCACGCGCTCGGCCAGGTCGCCGGCGATCCGGCCTACGAGGAACTCGAAACCCGCCTCGCCGCCCGCCCGAGAATCACCGTGCCGGCCGTGACGTTGGACGGCGCCACCGACACGCTGAAGCCGGGTGGCACCGCCGATCACGCGCCCATGTTCGTCGCCGGGCATGAGTACCGGCTGGTCGACGCCGGCCACAACCTCCCGCAGGAGGCACCCGCGGCGTTCGCCGACGCCGTGCTGACCGTGCGGGAACGGCGTGCGGGCTGAGAACCCCGCTCCGGGCTGCGCCGGTGCGGTGTGGTTCGCTCGCCGGGTGGAGCTTCTGTTGACGTCGAGCGGCCTGGGCAACGACGCCCTGCGGGATGCGCTGCGGGAGATGGTGGGCAAGCCGTTCGGGTCGGCGAACGTCGTGTACGTGCCGACGGCCTCCCTCGCCGAGCCCGGCGACCACGGCTGGTTCCTCGCCGACCTGAACCGGGTGCACGGCCTCGGCTGGCGGGAGTTCGACGTCCTGGAGCTGAACGGCCTGCCGCAGCGGCTGGTGCTCGACCGGCTGCGCCACGCCGACGTCATCTACGTCGGGGGCGGCAGCCACTATCACCTCGCGCGCAGCATCACCGGCAACGATCTGGCCGCCGGCTTCCTGGACGCGTTGCGGGGCCGGGTCTATGTCGGGTTCAGCGCCGGGTCGATGATGTTCAGCCGCAACCTCACGGAACGCTCCGCCGATGTCATCGGCGACACCGCGGATCTGCGTGTGCTCGGCGCGACGACCGTGCAGCCGCCGTTCGGCCTCTTCGACTGGTATCTGAAGCCGCACCTGTACTCGCCGGATTTCCCGGAGCGCGATGACGCCTGGGCCGATCGCATCGTCGAACGGGCCGACTTCCCGATCTACTTCATCGACGACGAGACGGCCGTGCGCGTCCGGGGCGACGAGGTGGACGTCGTCTCCGAGGGCCGGTGGCGGTTCCACCCGTGACGCGCGGGCCGGCGTTTGCGTTCGACGGCCACGTCGTGTGGCTCACGCCGGAGCAGGGCGGACGATCCTCGGGACCGCCGGCGACACCGGCCGGCGAGCGGTACGCGGCTACCGCGTTCGTCCCGCCGTGGACGGCCGAGACCGGGCTCGCCTCGTTCGTAATGCGGGTGTCCGATCCGTCGGGCTGGACGTCCGCGGCCGAGGGCGCCTGGTTGGTGCGGCGCGACGAGAATTTCTCGCCGTGGTGGCGGGCAGGCTGACCGAGGGGCCGAGAGTGGTCGCCTACTTGGGAATCTTCGTCGGCGTCTCCGGACCTGCCGTACGACACCGATCGGCCAGGAACTGGGCACGATTCCCCAGCGCGGTGCGACCGCCAGGCCGATGTCGCCCGGCCGGTGTTCTCGGGCGCCACCGACCGCCGGCTCGTCCGGGCCGCTCGCACGGCCCGGACGGATCCCGGTCACGTCAGGTCGAACCGGTCGAGTCCCATCACCTTGGCCCAGGCCGCGACGAAGTCGTCGACGAACTTCTCCCCGGCGTCGTCGGCGGCGTACACCTCGGCGATGGCGCGCAGTTCCGAGTTGGAACCGAAGACGAGGTCGGCCCGGCTGCCGACCCAGCGGAGAGCACCGGTGGCCGCATCGCGCCCCTCGAACAGGTTGGCGTCCGGCGTCGTCGGCGCCCACACCGTGTTCAGGTCGAGCAGATTGACGAAGAAGTCGTTGGTAAGCGTGCCCGGCTCCGCCGTGAACACACCCACCGTGGACTGCCCCTGGTTGGCTCCCAGCACCCGCAGGCCACCCACCAGGACGGTCATCTCCGGCGCGCTGAGCGTGAGCAGATTGGCGCGGTCGACCAGCATGAACTCGGCAGGCAGCCGCTGGCCCTTGCCCACATAGTTGCGAAAACCGTCGACGGACGGCTCAAGCGCGGCGAAGGACTCCACGTCGGTCTGCTCCGCCGTGGCGTCGACCCGGCCGGGCGTGAACGGCACCTGCACGGCGTGCCCGGCCGCCTTCGCCGCCGCCTCGACTGCGGCGGCACCGCCCAGGACGATCAGGTCGGCGAGCGAGACCTGCGTGCCGCCAGCGGCGGAGGTGTTGAAACGCTCCCGGATCCCGTCCAGCGTGTGCAGCACCCGAGCCAGCTGATCGGGATCGTTGATCTCCCAGCCGTTCTGCGGTTCGAGCCGGATACGTGCGCCGTTCGCGCCACCACGCTTGTCACTGCCGCGGAACGTCGAAGCCGCCGCCCAAGCTGTGGAGACCAACTCGGACACCGTCAGGCCCGACTCCAGCACCTGCGCCTTGAGCGCGGCGACGTCGTCGTGGTCGACCGGATTGTGGGTGGCCTCGGGCAGCGGGTCCTGCCACAGCAGCACCTCGGAGGGCACTTCGGGGCCGTGGTACCGGGCGATCGGGCCCATGTCGCGGTGGGTCAGCTTGAACCAGGCCCGGGCGAACGCGTCGGCGAACCCGGCCGGGTCTGCGTGGAAGCGCCGCGCGATCGGTTCGTAGACCGGGTCGAACCGCAGTGCCAGATCGGTGGTGAGCATCGTCGGCGCATGTGTCTTGGTCGCGTCGTGCGCGTCCGGGACGGTACCGGCGCCCGCGCCGCCCACCGGCTTCCACTGCTGCGCACCGGCAGGGCTGCGCGACAGTTCCCACTCGTAGCCGAACAGGATGTCGAAGAAGCTGCCGTCCCACCGGGTCGGCGTGTGGGTCCAGGCGCCTTCCAGCCCGCTGGTGATCGTGTCAACGCCTTTGCCGGTGCCGAAGCCGTTGCGCCAGCCCAGCCCCTGCTCCTGCAGCGGCGCACCCTCCGGCTCGGGCCCGACGTGGTCGGAGGCACCCGCTCCGTGGGTCTTGCCGAATGTGTGCCCGCCCGCGATCAACGCGACTGTTTCCTCGTCGTTCATCGCCATGCGGCGGAACGTCTCGCGAATGTCGCGGGCCGCCGCGATCGGGTCCGGATTGCCGTTCGGCCCCTCCGGGTTGACGTAGATGAGCCCCATCTGTACGGCTGCCAGCGGGTTCTCCAGTTCACGCTGACCGCTGTACCGCTCGTCGCCGAGCCAGGTCGTCTCCGGACCCCAATAGACGTCCTCGTCGGGCTCCCACACGTCCTCACGTCCACCGGCGAACCCGAAGGTCGTGAAGCCCATCGACTCCAGTGCGACGTTGCCGGCGAGCACCATCAGGTCGGCCCACGACAGTGCCCGGCCGTATTTCTTCTTCACCGGCCACAGCAGGCGGCGGGCCTTGTCCAGGTTCGCGTTGTCCGGCCAGCTGTTCAGCGGAGCGAAGCGCTGCTGGCCGGAACCTGCGCCGCCGCGACCGTCGCTGATCCGGTAGGTACCCGCACTGTGCCACGCCATCCGGATCATGAACGGACCGTAGTGGCCGTAGTCGGCCGGCCACAGGTCCCGCGACGTGGTCAACACCTCGGCGATGTCCCGCTTGACCGCGGTCAGGTCCAGGGTGTCGAACGCGGCGGCATAGTCGAACGAGGCGCCCAGCGGGTTGCCCACCGCAGGATTCTTCGCCAGGATTTTCAAGTTGAGGCGGTTGGGCCACCAGCCCCTATTGCCGCCGCCCTGAGTCGGATGCGGAGCCCGGCCGTGCGCGACCGGACATTTCGATGCACTGCCCTCCTGCGAGTCGTGCACGATCGCATCGTGATTCTCGGCCATCGAGGTCACCCCATTGTCGTTCATCGATTTCCTTACGAGTCGGGCCGAAGCTCAGGACTACGCGGTCGCCGAGTCGGCGAGGCTCACGCGTGACGGTTCGACGTCGGATATCCCGCCGGCCACCGCGGACGGGGAACGTTCGGCCGGGTTCAGCGCGAGAAAGACGGCACCCGCCAGGGCGCCCGCGAGAATCTCGGCGAGCAGGTGCACCCAGATGACCGACCATGAGATCAGGCCCATGGCGGCGGCGCCGATCGCGACGGCCGGGTTGAACGCCCCTCCCGAGATGCCGCCCACGGTTACCGCACCCGCCAGGACGGTTCCGCCGATCGCGAGACCGTAGAAGGAATTGTCGGGATGGCTACGACTGGTGGCGACGTTGAGCACGACATAGGCCAACGCGAAGGTGAACAGCGCCTCCGCGGCGAACGCGACGGCGAACTCGCGGCCGGTGAAGGTGAGCGCTTCAGGTTTCGCCCCCCTCAGGACCAGCCGAGCGGTGCCGGCGGCCACCACCCCACCGAGTACCTGCACGACCACGTACCCGGCCGCAGTGCCGGGGCTGACCGCGCCGCGCACGAGGGCCGCCACGGTCACCGCCGGGTTGAAGTGCGCACCGGAAACGTGCCCACCCGCGTACACCATCGCCATCAGAACGACACCGATGGCGATCGGTGCCAATGCATTGGCACTGGTCACCGTGATCCCGATGGTGAAGATCAGAAAGAACGTACCGACGAACTCGGCTGCATATCTGCGCATCTTTTCCTCCCGGTCCAGCGGCCAGCCGCATTTGACGCGGCACGGCCTTTACACGACGAGCAATGGCGCCGGCGCGGAGAACGTTACAGAAATCGACTCGCATAGTTCTTACGAACCGATAATGGAAGTCTTACGTCGATCGCGACAGCGACAGTCCCGGGTCGACAGACCGGCATCCACCAGGCACCCTTATCCATTCCTTGCGACCTCGGCCTCGTAGCCCACCAGATACACAGCGGTGGACTCGCACTGCTGTACAGCCTTGCGGCCAAGCAGCCCGCGGCCGAGCATCTGGTCGATCAGACGCCCGCACTGCCCGCCGGCCGCGAGCCGCCCGGTTCCGCCTGTCCGCCGCTCGGAAGCTACCTCGGACGTAAGGCGAAGAAGCAGATCGCTCGGACCACCGGCCTCGCCGGATCCGGCTGAGACCGATCGGCAATCGGGCCGGGACCCCGGCTCGGCGGGATCCGCCACGATCGCCGTTCGCGACCGGTCTACCGTGGGTGGCATGCGTGCCCGTGACGTGGCGATGCCGTTGGTGTGCCACCGGGTGAGCGCGGCGTGCAACAGACCGTCGGCGACCTCAGGCATCTGCAGGTCGGCGTCGGCCGCCCGGGCACCGAGCCGGGCCGCCCGGGCGAGGCGACGTTCCCCCGGGGAAGATGCCAGACGTCGGCGGAGGCGGCGGCGAGCCAGGACCGGTCAGACACCGACGTCGCGGCGGTCGAACAGCACCACGCCGGCGGCGGTCGTGACCTGATCGCATTCGCCATGTAGGTGGCGATCAGCGCCGCGCGATCGTGCGGGCCGCCAGCGTGCCCGCGCACTCAGCTCCGCAGCGCCCTGGAACTGGCTGTCGAAGCCGGCGTAGGTCGAGGTGAACACGGCGACGCCGGCCGCCCAGCGGAGCACCGAACGGCGGTCGTCCCGCCACGTCTTACGCACCAGCGCGGGCACCATCGCCGGCTCCTTCCGAGTGGTAGTAGAACGACAGGAACGTGTCCTCCAGGTCCGGCTCGCTCGCCAGCAGGTCCACCGCGTCGTGGCGGGCCGCCGCCTTCACCAACGGATCCAGGCGGCCGTTCACGGTGCAGGTCAGCACCGGCCCCGACACCAGCACGTCACTCACACCGGGCAGCGCCGCGAACTCGGCGGCCTCGACCGGGTCACCGAAGTGGATCTCGACGGTGCGGATCGCGCGCTTGCCGAGCGACTCGACCCGCTCGACCGCGACCAGCCGCCCGTCGCGCACGATCGCCACCCGGTCGGCGACGTGCTGCCCCTCCGCCAGCACGTGCGAGGACATGAACACCGTCTGCCCGGCCGCCCGCGCGTCCCGCACCAGCCCCAGGAACTCCTGCTGCATCAACGGATCCAGCCCACTCGTCGGTTCGTCCAGCACCAGCAGATCCGGCTCGTGCATGAACGCCTGCACCAGCCCAACCTTCTGCTTGTTGCCCTTGCTCATCGAGCATCGGCGAAGAACCGCAACAGGTCCGCAGCCCTGTCCCGGCCCGGAAACGCCAACTCACCCGGCAGATAGCCGACCCGCCGGTGCAGGACCGCCTTGTCCCGCCGGGGATCCAGGCCGAAGACCGTGGCCCGGCCACGCGTCGGGCGCAGGAAATCCGACAGCAGCCGGATCGTGGTGGTCTTGCCCGACCGAATGGGGCATCTTCGGCCTCGCCCGCATCCTGCTCGTCGTCCGCAGACGCACCCCGCTGCGCCTGATCGGCTTCCTCGCGGAGGCTCACCAGCGCGGCGTCCTGTGTCAGGCCGGCGGCTTCTAGCGGTTCCGCCACAACCGACTCCAGGACCAACTCGCGCGGCCGGCGGCCGACGCACGCCAAGACGGCGTCGCACGATGATCCTGCTGGTTCACCGGCCACCTGCGTGACGGTGCCATCCGGCAGCTGACCGGCTGGTCTGTTTCGAGAACGTGGGCGAGCTTCCAATCGCCGGGCCAGAACTGCAACGGGTAGGCCGGCCAAGCGGTCAACACCCCAGGCATAGCGGCACCGCACCTACCGTTGACCTGGCCGGCCAGGGTAGCCGCCCAGTCGTACCCGTCCTCACCGGGCGACCGAGCGCACCATCGGCGGCAGATGAGGGCGCGAAGATTTCATGCATCCCGCTCGCGGCGCGCGGATGGACCAACATAGACACTTCGGTACCGTCCGGAACGAGCCGAGTAACGCCCGTTTGCGATCATGGTTGCGCTCTACCATTCCGACCGACGGGAGACCCCAGTGGAAGATGTGAGTTCGCCGGTCGATCCGATCGAGAATCGCCCAGCCGCTCACGATGTCGCCGGCTGCATTCCCTGTGACGCACTGGCGGGCCGGGCACCGCTGCCCGGCGGCCGGATCCACCAGACGCCGCACTGGACGATCATGCACGTCTTCGGCTCCTTCGGCCTCGGAGCGCTGGCGGTCGTTCCCCTGCGGCACGTCGTTCATGTCGCCGACCTCAGCCAGGAAGAGGTCTCTGAACTCGGTGCCGTACTGCGAGAGACCGCCGACGTCGTCACGGAGTTGACGGATCCGGTGCAGGTCTACACGTGCCAGTGGTCGCACCACGGTGGCCGGGCCGCGCACATCCATTTCATCCTTCAGCCCATCCGCCAAAGCGATATGAACGCACATCCCGGCAAGCTCGGGCCGATGCTGCAGACGGCGCTGGCGGAAGCGGGGAACAAGCCCGACCACGACGCGGTCGAGGCATTCGCCGAACGTGCACGCACGCTATACGCCGCCCGCCGCGTGTAGCGCAGAGCCGCCGGCCGCGCGGTCCAGGGCTGCGATGGTGACATATCGGCTGCGTCTACCGGCATACCGCCGACTCGCCGGCCGCCGCTGGTGTCGGCTGGAGCCAGCCGAAATTCGGTCATGCGCCCCGCATCGCGCTCTACTGCTCCTAGCCTGCACTTATTTCCTTGGCTGCAGACATTGAGTGGCTGGACGGGTGGATGACACGGATCACCCCGGGGCGTTGTCGATGCTTCGCGCTCCGGCCACCGATGCTGAGCAGCCTTCGACGCAGATCGTCGCTCGCCCGCACGAACATCACCCTAGCCGCAGTACTGCGGCGGGATCGTCAGGTCGAACCGGCGGCACAGGGCCAGCACGTCGGCGCGGTCACCGGCATCGCCCGCGTAGGCATCGCGAAATCTGACGGCCCACTCCGCGTCGACGCAGTCCACGATCCGGTCCCCGATCGTGCCTCGTCCGGTCAGCGAGGCCGCCGGATAGGCGTTGCCGGCTTCCGGCGGTCCGAGCACGCCGTTGCCGTTCCTGTCGAGGACGATGACGTGCAGGTCCACCACGGGGCCCGCCGGTCGCCGCATCAGGAAGTTCCACGCGGTGGCGCTCTGCTCCCGCACCGCCACGAAGCCGTGCTCCGACAGGGCGGCCAGGAAGGGTTCCAGATGCCGGGCCTCGATCGCGATGTCGAGGTCGCCGTGCTCGCGGGTCTGCGTGCCGAGGAGCGCGTCGACTCCCCAGCCTCCGTCGATCCACAGCCGCGCACCGGCCCGATCCGCCAGGCGCAGCACGGAGAGCACGTCGTCCAGTGTGGTGCGCGCTCCGGGCGGGGTGCTGCTGGGCATCCGGAAAGTATGCGCCACCGGAGGCCCGCCTACGGCCGGAAGTACTCCGACATCAGGCGGCTCACCCAGGCCGGCTGTCGGACGTTCCGCGGCAGGAACTCCGCCATCACCGGCTTGCGGTCGACGACCGGGGTACCCGACACCGCGTCGAGGCCACGCACCGTCAGTTCGCGGCCACGGACGGATTCGATGGCGCAGCAGGTCACCGCGATCCGGTTCGGCCGGCGGGGGCCACGGCCGGCGAAGACGCCGACGGGAGGAAGGTCGGGTCGGCCGCGGGAGGGGCGGGGCACGCGGAAGTCGTCGCCCTCGGCGAACCGGTCGAGCACGAACAGGACCTCCACGTGGGAGAAGTCCGCCAAGCCCTGGAGGCACGCGGCGCCGAAGCGTTCGGCGACGGTGACGGTGCTGCGCACGGATCCCCAGTTGTCCGTGTGCTGCACGTCGGTCCGGTCGTTGTGGACGGTGCCGATCGGCGTGATCCCGAAGCTGAGCATGGTGCGTTTCCCCGTTCGAACGAGTGATGGTCAGCCGACGAAAAGCAGGACGGCGACCGCGAGCATGGCCGCGGCGGTGGCCCCGTGGATGCCGAAGACGGCCCGCTTGGGGCCGTTGCTGCGCCACACGACCAGCGCGTCGCCGACCGGAATGCCGGCAGCCGCCACGACGAACCAGCCGATCAGGTGCGGTGTCCCGCCGGCGAGCACGACGAACGTGAAGACTCCGGCGGCGATGTCGCGCACGGCCTTGACGCTCAGCCAGGCCCGGAACGTGGGGTCGCCGGTCGGCGTGTCGGGAATGCCGAAGCCGGCGGCGGCGCGGGGGGTCCGGAAGGCGTTGAGGCCGAGGAAGACGCCGAATGCGCCGATGATCCCGGTGAGCACGTAGGCGACGTCGATGAGCATGGGGTCCCTCCCCTGGTCCGACAGAAATCTAGCAGCGCTAGAACTTATAGCGACGTTAGAGTAGCGACGAAAGAATGTCTAGCACTGCTAGGATCGGCTCATGTCCGCCACCAGGGAGCGCCGCGAACGCGAACGCGCCCAGCGCCATCAGATGATCATCACGGCCGCCCGCGAACTCGCCGAGGCCGAAGGCTGGGAGGCGGTGACGACCCGCCGGCTGGCCGAACGGGTCGAGTACAGCCAGCCCGTGCTGTACAGCCACTTCAACGGCAAGGACGCCATCGTCGGCGCCGTCGCCCTGGACGGGTTCGTGGAGATGGCCGGCGATCTGGGTCGCGCCCGGCGCTCGGCCCCCGAACCGGCCCGGGCCCTGCGCGCTGTCTGCGCCGCCTACCTGCGCTTCGCCACCGAGCGTCCCGCGCTCTACCAGGCCATGTTCATCCTGCCGACCAACCTGAAGTTCGCGAGCGTCGATACGCCGGCGCCGCTGCGCGCCTGCTTCGACGAGTTCGTCAACTGTCTGCGGCCGGACAACGAACGGCGCGAACTGTTCGCCGAGGTCATCTGGAGCGCACTGCACGGCATCGCCGTCCTGTCGGAGAGCGGCCGCATCCCGCCGGCCGGGCAGGAGGAGCGGATCGACCTCCTCGTCGCCGGGGTCGCCGCCGGCGGGTAGCTATCGCGAGCCGGCGGCGTCGAGCCGCGCCGCGACGGGTGTGAGGTCGGCGATCAGTCGCGCGCGGTCGTTGGGGCCGAGGCTCGCGTACGGCGCCGCGGCGAGATCGTCGGTGATCGACTCGATCCGCGCCTTGGTCCGCCGGCCCGCGGCGCTGAGCCCGCCGGAGCCGTCGACGAGCCCCCGGCCGCGCATCCCGGCCACCACCGCGGCCAGCCGGTCCGCGGGCAGATGGTGGATCCGGCCGAACGTCTCCGGCGGCACACCCTCCCACAATGCGTGCAGCACGTGCGACTCCGTCCCGCCGATGCCGGCGGCGACCAGTGCGGCGACATGGCCGTCCCCGCGGTGTTCGCGCAGCAGGGTGGCCGCGTGCCAGAGCCGGGCGACGGGCTCCCGCGGAACGGGCAGCGCGCGCAGCGCGGCGTACAGCGGCCGGCCCCGCGTCGAGGCGCTGGTCGCCGCCTCGGTCGCCAGGTCGGCGGCACGGGCGAGGGCGGGGGCGTCGACGAGTTCGCCGAGAATACGCCGCAGGGCCGCGACACTGCCCCGCTCGCGGGCGGCGAGCGCCTCCGCCGGGGTGGTCAGGTCCCAGACGCGGGGGATGTGGCGGGCCACCTCGCCGGCGGCGAAGTTGTAGAAGATCGCGTCGACCGTCCCGGCCGGGACGCGGCCCAGCGGCGCGGCCCGGCCGGCGAAGTAGGCGTCCCACGTGTTGCGCAGGCCGAGCGCCCGCAGCGCGTCCTCCGGCTCGTCGGCGAAGTAGGTAACCAGGTGGATCGGCTCCACGAGACGGTGCAGGCGGCGGGCGGTGTCGCCGGTGACGGCGGGGTCGCGGACCAGGGATCGCATCCGAATCATCTCCTGTGATCGCGGGACGGCTCACCCGCTCCACGAACGGCTCAGCCGCGATCCGACAACGTCCGCCGAAAATCTTCGCCGATGGAGATCGTGGTGTCGCCGCCGAGGGCCCTGCCCAGCGCGGTCAGCCGGGGGTCGGCGACGGCCGGGTTGGCCACCAGGCAGCGGGTCACGAGGTCCGTCCAGAGCCGGCGGGTGGACGCCGCGTCCGAGCGGCGGGCGAACAGCGGCGAGCGGGGGCGCTTGTGCCACGGCAGGTCCGGGTCGGTGAGCACGGCGTTCAGCTCGTCGAGCAGGACGGCGGCCAACGCGGTGGCGGCCGGGGTCTCCGCCCGCAGCAGCAGGATCGCCAGGGTCAGGAACATCGGCGCGGACGGCTCGTCGCGCCAGTCGCCCGGCAGGTTCAGCCGGCACCAGGCCAGGAACGGCACGGCGGCGGCGCGGGCCGGCTCCCCCAGTTCCCACGCGGAATCCACCAGCGGCCCGAGGGAGTCGACCGGATCGTCCCCGGCGGTCACCGCTCTGACCAGGAACACGCAGGCGAACAGCCGGCCCAGGTGGCCGCGCCGATCGGTCGGCCTCCCCCATCGGGTGAGGGCCAGCACCTCGCCGGGGTGCCACGCGAGCCGGTCGGGCAGCCAGGGGCTGTGCACCAGATCGTCCAGGGCCCGGCGGTGCTCGGGCACATCGACGCCGTAGTCGGCCGCGGCGATCTCCTCCAGCGCGGCGGGGTCCAGTCGCGGGGCCACCCAGCGGTGCAGCGCGCGTTCGTCCGGTGCCAGGGATGCGAACAGGTCACGCGCGGAACCGGCCATCGCCCGATGATGCGACATCGCCGGAGTCCCGGCCCAGCGGATTTGCGCCGGGTCATCGACCCGTTGCATGCGGTGCGATGCGCCCGACGCCGTTGGCGCGCCGCCGCACGCCTCCCGGGCTAGGGTGACCGCAGACCCCCGCCGCCGACGACGAGGACTGCGATGACCGGCACCGACGACGACGTCACTCTCGACGCGGCGCTGGATCCGCTGGTCGTCGCGCTGGACATCGGTTCGACCGCGAGCCGCGGCGGTGTCCACGACGCGTCCGGGCGGCCGGTGCACGGCCTGCACCACAAGGTGCCGCACGCGTTCACGGTCGCGCCCGACGGCACCTCGACCATCGACCCCGAGCGGGTGACCACGGAGGTTGAGGAGATCCTCGACGCGGTGGCCGGCGACCCGCGCCTGGGGACCCGGATCGGCGGCGTCGCGATGGACACCTTCGCCGCGTCGCTGATCGCCGTCGACCCGGCCGGGCGCGCGCTCACGCCGTGCCTCACCTACGCCGACTCCCGCAGCGCCGCCGCCGTCACCGAGCTGCGGGAGGCGCTCGACGAACGCGCGCTGCAGCAACGCACCGGCACCCGCCTGCACACCAGCTACCACGCCCCGCGCCTGCACTGGCTCGCGACCGCGCAGCCGCGCGTCGTCTCCGCGGCCGCGGCCTGGTGGTCCCTGGGCGAGTTCATCCTGGACCGGCTGATCGGACAGCCGCTCGCCGGCACCTCCACCGCCGCGTGGACGGGCCTGCTGAACCGGCGCACCGGCGGGTACGACGCCGAGCTGCTCGCCGCCGCCGGCATCGCCGCCGAGCAGCTCTCCCCGCCGCGTGACCCGACCGAGCCGGTGCACGCCGCGGCCCCGACACGATGGCCGGCCCTGGCGCGCGCCGCGTGGTTCCCGGTCATCACCGACGGCTTCGCCAGCAACCTCGGTTCCGGGGCGAACGACGCCACCGTCCTCACCGCGGCCACCGCCACCAGCGGCGCGCTGCGGGTGTTGCTCGACGGCCCGGCCGATCCGTTGCCGTTCGGCCTGTGGAACTACCGCGTCGACGCGCGCCGCACCCTGCTCGGCGGGGCGATCAACGATGTCGGCCGCGCCGTCAGCTGGGCGGAGAACACGCTGCGCCTGAGCCCGACGCTCGCGGAGGTCCTCGCCGCGCCGCCGAGCGACGCCGCCCCGCTCGTCCTTCCTTACTTCACCGGGGAACGCGCACCGGGCTGGGTCGGCGGCGCACGCGCCACGCTCGGCGGCGTGTCGGCCGCCACCGATGCCGACACGATGTTCCGCGGGATCGTCGAGGGCGTCGCCATGACCTACGCCCGCGTCGCCGACGAACTGCACCCCGCCGCCCCGCAGGTCGTCGAGGTCGCGGCGGCCGGCCGGGTCAGCAACGACCACCCGGAGTGGCTGGGCGTCCTCGCCGACGTGCTCGGCCGGCCCGTCACGCACGTGACCCGACGGCGCGCGACCCAACGCGGCACGGCCCTGCTCGCGCTGGACGTGCTGGCCCCGGACGTCCCGCGCGCGGCCCGTTCCACCGGGCGGACGTACGAGCCCCGCGACGCGCACGTCGCGCACTACGCGGGGCGGCGCGCCCGGTTCGCCGAGGTGTACGACGCGCTCGTGCGCCGCTGAGGCGGAAGGCTGAGACACGGATCCGACGGGCGTCGGAGGACCCGCTCGTGGGCCGGGCCGCGTAGCGGGACGACGAGCCGGCCCCACCTCGGCTTCCGGCGGCGGCCTCGGCTCTTGGCGGCGGCCCCGGCTTTGGCGGCGGCCTCAGCGGAAGGCGGCGATGTGGCGGGCGACCCAGTCGGCGAACGGGCGCGCGTCGCGGCCGAGGACCCGGCGGACGTCCGGCCTGACCCGCACCTCCTCCGGGGTCGGCGAGCCGAGGATGTCCAGGGTGTCGTCGGCGAGTTCCGCCGGCATGGCCCGGGTCATACCGGCCCTCGCCTCCTCCCGTGTGAGTTCCTGGAACCGGACGGGCTCGCCCAGCGCGTCGGCGATCGCCCGGGTCTGCCCGCGGGGCGTGATCACCTCCGGGCCGGTCAGTTCGTACACGCCGGCGGTGTGCCGGTCCTCCAGCAGGCAGGCCGCCGCGACGTCGGCGATGTCGGCCGGATCCACGATCGGCACCCCCACGTCGCCGAACGGCGCGGCCACGACCCGTTGCGCGCGAACGGATCCGGCCCACCAGAGGGCGTTGGAGGCGAAGCCACCCGGCCGCAGGATCGCCCACTCCAGACCTGATTCGCGCAACGCGTCCTCGACCGCGCGTACCACCACGCGAGTCGTGCCGTGCGGCCTGGTCACCACGCCCAGCGTCGACAGCAGGACGACGCGCCGGACCCCGCTGGACGCGGCCTGCGCGATGAGGTCGCCCGGGCGCGCTCCGGCGGCGTGCAGGTCCCCGGAGAGCAGCAGGAACAACGCCTTCGCTCCGGTCAGCACGGGTGCGAGTCCGGCCGGTTCGGTCAGGTCGGCCGCCACGTGCCGAACGCCGTCCGGCACCGCCGCGGCGTGCCGCGACACCGCCGTCACCCGTTCGCCGGCACCGGCCAGTGCCCGCGTCAGCGGCCGGCCCACGTTGCCGGTCGCCCCGGTTACCACGATCATGTTCAGCTCCTCGCTCGATGTGCGCTGTGGCCACGACGCTAGGAGCGGTACTTACTTTTGGTAAGTACATACCTTTCGGTAAGCTCATGACGTGACCGAAGGCGCGCAGTTCACGAACGCTCCGGACAGCCGGCGGCATGAGGTGTTTCACACCGACTGCGTGGCCCGCGACGTGGTCGACCACGTGACGAGCAAGTGGGGCGTCTGGGTCCTGATCGCCTTGCGCCGCAACGACCTGCGCTTCTACGAACTGCGCGAGAGCATCCAGGGCGTCAGCGAGAAGATGCTCGCCCAGACCCTGCGCGCACTGGTCGAGGACGGACTGCTCCGGCGCGAGGTCGAGCCGACGACACCGCCGCAGGTGACGTATTCGCTGACCGAGTTCGGTCAGGACGTCGCGGAGCCGCTGACCGACCTGTTCGACCGGATAACCCGGCGGCTGTCGACGGCCGGGACGCGATAGCGGGCCGTTGTCGCCTCCGCCTACGATCTACGGATGTCGACGTCCGAGCCGGTGACCCGGTCCTCGCTGCGCAACGTCAAGCCGATCGTGGCGCCGATCCCGATGCTCGCGTTGCCGGAACGGGTGTTCTCCGACGACGAGTGGCGGCGGATCCGGCGCGGCTACGCGTCCCGGGACATGGACGAGCGGTGGGACGTCTTCGTCGAGGAACAGACGGTCTTCGTGCACCGCAGCTGGACCGGCTTCGAGATATTCGCCGCCACGATGGTGCCCGCGCAACCGCACGGTTGGCGGATCGGCACCGCGGTCGTCGAGTCCGAACTGGAACGCCACCGGCGCACCTCGCACGAATACGACCGGGTCGTGCTCGAACTCGTCCTCGTCATGATCGTGCTCGGACAGCCCGCGCCCGCACTGCTGAACGAACTCGACGAACTGTCCAGGAGGGCCTCGGGACGGGACCTTCCGCCCGAGCTCGTCCGGCACAGCGTCGTCGGACTGCGCACCGCGACCGACTGAACGTCAGTGCTCGAGTGCGGTCGAGCCGGTCCAACTGGCGAGCAGGTCGAGTGCCCGGCGTTCGGGTGAGTCGGGCTCGGGCGAGTAGACGCCGATCCGGAGCCCGGGGTCAGCGGGCAGATCGAGGGCCTCGAAGGGCAGGGCCAGGTCCCCGACGAGCGGGTGACGGAGTCGCTTCACGTCGGAGCGGTGGAACTTCACGTCGTGCCTGGCCCACCGCCGGGCGAACTCGTCGCTCCTCGTGGAGAGCTCGCCGATCAGGTCCGTCAGGCTCTTGTCCTGCGGCGAGCGGCCGGTCTCGGTGCGGAGAAAGGCGACCGAGTCGTTCGCGGCCTTCTCCCACTCGGGCCAGAAATCGGCGGAACCCGGATCGAGGAACAGGAACCGCGCGGTGTTGACCGGACTACGCTGCGCGAACAGCGGGGAATCGTAGACCGGGGCGTACAGCGCCCGGCCGAGCGCGTTGGCGGCGAGGATGTCGAACCGCCCGTTGCGGATGTAGGCCGGCAGGCCGGTCATCGCGTCGAGCATCCGCCGAACCACCGGTCGGATCCGCCCGGTCGCGGCGGATGGCCGACGCTCGGACGCGGTGGCCGCGCGGGCCAGGTCGTAGAGGTAGGCCCGCTCGGCGTCGTCGAGCCGAAGCGCGTGGGACAGGGAGTCCAGCACCGAATCCGAGGCGCCACGCAGGTTTCCGCGCTCGAGGCGGATGTAGTAGTCGACGCTCATCCCGGCCAGCAGCGCCACCTCCTCCCGGCGCAACCCGGCCACCCGCCGATTGACCCCGAAGACCGGCAGCCCCGCCTGCTGGGGCGTCATACGGGCGCGACGGGTACTGAGGAACTCCCGCACCTCGTTCGCCCGCTCATGCCTCCGGCTGCCGGTCACGTCACCACCGTAGGTCGCGCGGCGGTGCGCCGGGAGGTACTGCCGTTACCCGGAAGAGCGGCAACTCCCAGCCCCGCGCGACGCGGGATTCCATGGCAGGGACACGGCCCGCACGACCGACGAGAAAGGCGGCAAGTGATGGTCAACCCATTCACCACGCACGCGGAACTGTTCGATCTGAGCGGAAAGCGCGCGCTCGTCACCGGTGGCACCAGGGGCATCGGGATGATGATCACGCGTGGCCTTCTCCAGGCGGGCGTGCGCGTGGTCATCAGTTCCCGCGACGCGGAGGCATGCGCTCGGGCACAGGAACAGCTGTCGACGTTCGGTGAGGTGCGGGCCGTCCCCGCCGACCTGTCCCGCCACGACGAGTGTCGACGACTGTCCGGCCTCGTCACCGCCGACTCCGAGCGCCTCGACATTCTGGTCAACAACGCGGGCGCCGTATGGGACGAGCCGCTGGAGACGTTCCCGGACGCGGCCTGGGACACGGTCGTCGACCTGAACCTGAAGTCGCCGTTCTGGCTGGTCCAGGAGCTGCTGCCGGCACTTCGCAGGGCCGGCACCGCCGACGATCCCGCGCGGGTCATCAACATCGGCAGCATCGCCGCAATCCACATCCCGCAGCGGCCGAACTACTCGTACTCCAGCAGCAAGGCCGCACTGCATCAGCTCACCAGGGTCCTCGCCAAGGAACTGGGCCCGCAGCACGTCACCGTCAACGCCGTGGCGCCCGGACCGTTCCGGTCGACGATGACGGCGGAGATCCTCGATCGGGTCGGCGAGAAGGTCGCAGCGTCGGCCCCATTGCGCCGGATCGGCCGCGACGACGACATGGCGGGTGTCGTCGTGTTCCTCGCCAGCCGGGCGGGCGCATACCTGACGGGGGCCGTGATCCCTGTCGACGGCGGCATCGCCACCACCGCGTAGGCCGCGTCGGGTTCTACAGCTGGGGCACCACCCGCAGGACCGCGCCGGTCGTGGGGTCGAGGAGCACGAGCAGGCCGCCGCCGCGGGCGTAGGCCGGGTCGGAGAGCAGGACCTCGACTCCCGCGGCGGAGCGGGTGATCCGCGCGTCGGCGAGCGTGCCCTTGCCGCGTGCGGCGGCGGTGGTGCGCGCGATGGCGATCAGCTCTTCGTCCGTCATGCGCTTCGGTCTACCCCGTCCGCTGCAGCGTCGCCGCGCTGATGGCGGTGTTGGCTCCGCCGAAGTCGTCGGTGATCGCGATCGTGACCGTCAGGCTCTGCCCGGGCTTCGATGCGCGATAGTCGAACGTGTACATCCAGTGGTACGACGATGCCCGCGGTGAGGTGTCGACGTAGGGCGTGCCCTGGTCGTCGCTGAGCGCCGCCGTGGTTCTGATCGCGCCGTTCCAATTTCCTATGTACAACCGCAGCCGGCGCCCGGTCTGGTCCGCCGGCACCTGAATTCGAAAGCCGTTGCCGGCGCCCGCGTTGTAGAGCACGGTCCGGGCACCCTCGACGGCCCGGGGGTTCGTGCCGTCGGTCCACGCGAAGGTGCTCCACGCATCTCGCACGTACAGCCGGAACGGCAGCTTCGACTGGTCGAACGATCCGGTCGGCGTGAGTGCACCGATCAGCGCCGTACCGCCCTGCCGGCGGATGACACAGCGACCGTCGCGCGGGCAGTCCTGGCGAGCCGGATGTCCGATGAATTCCGCGCCGCCGCCGTCACTGGCCAGGTAGCCCCAGTGGACCCAGTCCTCGGTGCCGTCGGCCGTGAGGTTCACGGTCCTGGGGGCGATCTCCACCTTGCCGGCCAGATTGCCGGGACTCGAGGGCCCCTGCCCCGGCACGACACTCGCGGATCCGCGGCCGCTGCCGGAGGGCACCGCCGCACCGGAACGCGGCGAGCGGTCGGAGTCGTCCGAACCGTGCGAACTTTGCGTAAAGACCGTAACGGCAACGACGACCCCGACGACGACCACGACCGAGGAAATCAACGGATGCGCGTTGACGAAACTCGGGAAGAATCCCAACCCCAGGTATTTCCTCTTGTCCTCCGGGGAGTTGATTCGATTGCGATCACCGGTGACGCTGTATGCGTCTCGGCCGCCCACGGCCACCGTCGAGTCCGGCGCCGCATTCACATTGTGTTGCAGATTCCGGTCACCGACCTGCACTCCGGTGCCGTCCTCGAACGTTATCGCGTACTTGCCGGCCTGCGTTCCCGCCGGATCCGTCAACGCCAGGAGTCGTCGCGCGGCGAACAGGATCCCTTCGTCCCGGTCGGCGCCGCACTCCGCGAGACCCGCGGCGAGGCGATCCGCCCACACCCAAGGCTCATCGGCCGACCGCGCGTCCAGCTGCGCCTGTACCGGACCACCCGGCAACCGTTCGTGCAGGAGGTTCTTGAATTCCGTGCGCAATCCGTCGACGGCCGCCCTTGCCGCCTGCGACGACTCGGGCATCACCCGCGCCGTCAACGCCGCAATGATCACTTCATCGCCGGTCATCACGCACCTCGCACAGATCCACGATCACCAACGGCGAACGCTCGCCATTCTTGCAATTCCGTACGACTCCGCGGCCCCGAAAAAGGCATCCGATCATCCTTAATCCGGTCACCCGATCGGCCATCCATTTCCATTCATGCGCGGCGCGACGGATGCCGGCCCGAGAAATGTGTACGGGTACACACGGCGGCAGCTTTGATAGGGGTAGGGACTGCCTTACCCCCGCGGGGGGCGCCAGCCGGGTTCTGGTGCGGTGCACGATCTTCGATCCTGATGCGGTCCGTCCGATCGCAGAAGGAGCGTCATGTCCCGCAGATCCAGGCTGATCTCCGCCACCGTCGTGGCCGGTGTCGCCGGCGCGCTGTTGGCGGTGACCGGCACCTCGTACGCGGATACCGCACCGACCCCCGGTGCGGCCGGTCTCGGCGACCGGTTGTACCCGTCGCTCGGCAACGGCGGGTACGACGTGCGCGACTACGACCTGAGGCTGGTGCACCGCACGAAGGATCCGAAGCAGACCGTCGCCGGCGACGTCACCATCGTGGCCGAGGCGACGCAGAACCTGTCCCGGTTCAACCTCGACTTCGCCGGGGGCGACGTCGGTGCGGTCTCGGTGAACGGCCGTCCGGCGCGGTTCACGCGGGAGGGCAGTGAACTCATCGTCACGCCGTGGCGCTTCCTGCCGGCCGGGCGCCGGTTCACCGTGACGGTCAGCGGCTTCACCGCCACACCGGCCCCGCCGGCCGACGACTCGATGATGGGCTTCCTCGCCACCCCGGACGGCACGGTGCTGGCCGGGCAGCCCGCGGCGTCGCAGCTGCTGTTCCCGAACAACAATCATCCGCGGGACAAGGCGACGTACACCGTCACGTTGACCGTGCCGCAGGGGTGGACGGGTACGGCCAGCGGTGTCCCGCGCGGTACGCGGACCGCGAACGGGTTCGTCAGTGCGACGTATCGGCAGGCGCAGCCGATGGCGAGCGAACTCCTGCAGGTCGCCGTCGGCGACTTCGTGGTGCACAGCCGGCCGCCGGTCGGGCGCACCGCCGTCCGGGACGTGGTGCCGCGCCGGCTCGCCGCCGAACTGCTGCCCCGCCTCGAGCAGGAACGCGCGCAGCTGGTGTGGATGGAGGGCAAGGTGGGCGCGTACCCGTTCGACAACTACGGCTCTCTGGTCGTGGAGGCCGAACTCGGCGGCGCGTTGGAGACGCAGACCCTCTCGCTCTACGACACCGGGCTCTTCGCGTTGCCCGACGCCTACGGAGCCGCCGCGATCATGACGCACGAGCTGGCGCACCACTGGTTCGGCGACAGCGTCTCGCCCTGGGCGTGGACCGACATCTGGCTGAACGAGGGCCACGCGCACTTCTACGAACTGATGCACGAGGAGGAGGCCGGCACGTTCGACAAGTACGGCGGCATGCCCGACCGGCAGGCCTACTTCAAGGCGGTCTACACGATGGGCAACCGCTTCCGCGCCGAGCACGGCCCGGTCGGCGCGCCGAAGGACTCGACGTCGTTCTTCCACGTCTTCAACCCGAACGTCTACCAGGGTGGCGCACTGGTCCTCTACGCCCTGCAGGAGAAGATCGGCGCCGCGACGTTCGAGCGGTTGGAACGGAGCTGGCTGTCGGCGTTCCGCGGGAAGTCGGCCTCGTCGCAGGACTTCATCGCCCTCGCGTCGCGGGTGGCCGGCGAGGACCTGGGGCCGTTCCTGACCGGGTGGCTGTACGGCACGACGATCCCGCCGATGCCGGGTCACCCCGACTGGACGGCCACCTGACCGCGCACGCCGGTGACGGCGACCGTTCCGGAGGCGGTCGCCTCGAGGTCGATGTCCGTCGGCACCTCGATGTCGTAGGCCACTTCGCACTTCACCGATATGTGGAACCCGCGGGGCGGCGCACACTCGGCGTTCAGCGTCAGGACCGAGCCGTCGAGGCGTTCGTCGAGCCACGGCTTCGTCAGCGCCCAGGCGAGGCGGTGGTGCGCGACGACCTCCGCACCGCCGCCGCGCACCGTCACCGGCCCGGCGGGGTTGTGCACGATCACGCGGCGCACGCCGGGATGTCTGGTGGTGCCGCTGCTGTCCTGTCCGGTCATCGCCGTCGCGGCCGTGACGGCGCCGATCAGCAGCACCAGCACCGTGAAGAGGGAGCCGCCGACCCGCCACCTCACGCGCGTCCGCCGTTCTCCAGGTAGTGCAGGACGGCGAGCACGCGGCGGTGGTCGGTGTCGGCCGGCACCAGGCCGAGCTTCGCGAAGATGCTGTTGACGTGCTTCTCCACCGAGTGGGCGCCGATGGCCAGGGCCGACGCGATCGCCGAGTTCGAACGCCCCTCCGCCATGGCGGCCAGCACCTCGGTCTCCCGCGGGGTCAGCCGGCGCATCGGACTCGTGCGGCGGCGGGCCAGCAGCTGGGCCACCACCTCCGGGTCCAGCGCCGTCCCGCCGGCGGCCACCCGACGCACCGCCTCGACGAACTCGTCGACGTCGGCCACCCGGTCCTTCAGCAGATAGCCGAGGCCGCCGGTGTACGCGACGAGCAGGTCGGCGGCGTACCGTTCCTCCACGTACTGGGACAGCAGCAGCACAGCGGTCTCCGGCCGGCGCCGCTTGAGCAGCCCGGCCGCCCGCACGCCCTCGTCGGTGAACGTCGGCGGCATCCGCACGTCCACCAGGGCGAGGTCGGGCTGAAGTCGTTCGACCGCATGCAGTAAGGCGTCGGGGTCGGCGACCGCGGCGACCACCTCGATACCGCGGCTGGCGAGCACCTGGGTCAGTCCGGCCCGCAGCAGCACCGAGTCCTCGGCGATCACGACCCGCACGGCAACTCCACCTCCACCAGCGTCGGTCCGCCCGTCGGGCTCTCGATCCGCAACGCGCCGTCGACCGAACCGACCCGTTGCGCCAGCCCGCGCAGGCCGCCGCCGGGCCGGTCGGCCGCTCCCCCGACGCCGTCGTCGATGACGGTCAGGCGCAGCCGGTCCGCGTCCCGGACGACGGCCACCTCGACCCGCTCGGCGCGGGCGTGGCGGGCGACGTTGGTCAGCGCCTCGGAGACCACGAAGTACGCGATCGCCTCGATCACCGGCGGGCAGCGCCGCGCCACGTCGACGCGCAGCTGCACCGGTTGCGGCGCACCGGCGACCAGACCGGACAGGGCGGCGTCCAGGCCCCGGTCGTTCAGCACGGCCGGGTGCAGGCCGCGGACGAAGTCGCGCAGTTCCGCCAGGGTCGCCTTGGCCTGCCGGTGGGCCTGTTCGACCAGGTCGCGGGCCGGCCCGTCGGGCACCTCGGTGCGCAGCAGGCCGAGCGTCATCGCCAGCGAGACGAGCCGCTGCTGGGTGCCGTCGTGCAGGTCGCGTTCGATGCGGCGGCGTTCCCCGTCGGCGGCGGCGACGGCCTCCGTGCGGGCCCGGGTCAGTTCGCGCAGGCGCGCGTTCAGGGCCTCGGTGGCGTTCGGGCCGAGCAGGCGCCGGGCCAGCAGCGCGTCCAGGCGCACCAGCCACCGCACCGCGACGGCCGCCACCACCAGCAGCCCCACCCCGGAGACCGCGAACACCGGCCGCTGCCCCGCGGCGAACAGCAGCCCCAGCCCGGTCGACGCGCTGCCCACCACGACGGCGAACGCGGCCGCCCCGAACGGCACCGCCAGCAGGTGGAACGCCGCCTGCCGGCGCAGCGCCGCGGCACCGCCGACCTCGGGGATGGCGACGTTCAGCAGCGCGGCGAAGCGTTGACGCTGCGCGGCGGTGCGCCTGGCGAGCACCCCGCGCAGCGGCCCGGCCGACACCGGAACGACCACCAGCGGCGGCAGCAGCAGCGCCACGCCGAGCAGCGCCACGGGCAGCCCGGTCACCACGTGAACGGTGGCCGTCCAGAGGCCGCGCCGGCGAGCGGGCTCGTCCTCGATCATGGGTCCCCACGGTAGCCACTGGCAACTACGTGCCAGCGAACCCTGTCGACGGCTTCCCGCCTGTCCAATTGCCGTGCACCGACCCCGGTGTACGCCAATGGAGGAGGCAGGCGATGAACGCCGCGAAAACCGAGTTTCTCGACGATCTCGAAAACGAGTTCGGCGGGGCCGACGAGCCGACCGCGTCGCAGACCCCCCGCCCGGGTCGGCGACGCAAGCGCCTGGTGGTGACCGGCCTGGCAGCCGCGCTGATCGGCGGGCTGTTCGCGCTGAACCCGACGCCCGCCACCGCGGCCGACGCCTGCGTGAAGCCGAACTTCGTCCGGTCGACCCACTACAAGTTCTGCTCGCTGTACGCGTCGACCAAGCACGAGTACCGCCGCACGGAGACGAAGTCCAGCGGCGGGCACGTCATGACCTGCCACCACTTCTGGTCCAGCTACCGCAGCCCGTGCTCCTCCGGCGACTTCGCGACGAAGGCGTGCCGAGCGGCTTGAGATCTCGCGGCGCCCCGGTCCACCCGGGCCGGGGCCCCGCCTACGGCTGGAGGATCCGTGTCATCGCCGTTCCTGCGCAACGTCTACGAACCCATACCCGCGGCCGGCTCCCTGGACCTAGCGCCGCTGCCGGCCCCGTGGCCGGTGACGGTCGCCGTCGTGGCCCGCGACGAGGAGCGCGCCATCGGCCGCTGTCTCGACAGTGTGCTGGCCGCGCCGGTCGACGCCGTGCTGGTGCTGGACACCGGTTCGACCGACCGGACGCTTGCCGTCGTCGCCGAGCGGAGCGACCCGCGGCTCGAGGTGGTGAGCCGCCGGTGGGAGAACTCGTTCGCGGCGGCCCGCAACGCGGCCATGAAACGCGCCCGGACCGGCTGGATCATGTTCGTCGACGCCGACGAGTGGCTCGCCCCGGGCACCGCCGAACTGCTGCGCCCCTGCCTCAGCGGCTTCGAGACGGACCCCGACATCGGGCTGGCCGCATTGGCGCCGAACATCATCGACGCCGACAGCGGCGTGCAGTACCGCGACATCGCCCGCATCATGCCGACCTGGTCGCTGCGCTGGCACGGCGCGGTGCACGAGTATCCCCACGTGCCGGGGCTGGACGTCGTTCCCGGCCTGCTGGGCGTCGAACTGGGGCTGCTGCACGACGGCTACCGGCCGCAGATCGCCAAGGCGAAGGGCAAACGCGAACGCAACACGGTGTTGGCCGCCCGCGCCCGGCACGACGAGCCGGAGAACCCGCGCTGGATCTTCTTCGCCCTGCGGGACGGTATGTGGGACATGGACAGCGCCGCCATCGTCGAACTGTGCACCGCGCTCACCGGCGCCGACCGGCGCGGCCGCGGCGACCGGCACTCGCCCGAGTCGTACCACCGCCGGGCGCTCGCCCACGCCTGCACCCGGCTGGCCCAGCTCGGCGACTGGATCCAGGTGTTCGAGTACTGCCGGCGGCTCGACCGGATGAGCCCGCCGGCGAGCCCCGACACCGTCTACTTCCGGGGCCTGCACGAACTGTTCCACGGCGCCGGCGCCACCCCGGCCGCGCTGCTGGCCGCCACCCGGGCGCGCAAGGACGCGGACACGGTCGCCCGCAGCGGCCTCGACCCGCAGGGCCGCCACCTCGACGCGCTGATCGGCGCGTACCTGCACGAACTGAAGGGACGCGACGCGGCGAACGCCTACCTGAGCATGTGCCACGAGTGGACCGACCCGTTCTTCGACGGCTCGCGGCGGCGTGGACGGTCGGCCCGGGACCGTCGGGTGAGCGCCTGACGCGGCGGTCCCGGGCGAAGTGATGGCCTCAGCGAGGAGGACCGGGCGGCTGCTCGGCGAGGAGTTCGAGGAGGCCCTCGGGCGGGTTGTCGCCGAAGAGGCTCTCCATCAGCTCCTCGTCCCGCGGCACCTCGGCCGTGCGCGGGAACATCGCCCGTTCGTAATCGGCGAGCGCGGACTCGACGTCGCCGGGCCGGGCGGCGATGGCCCGGGCCAGTTCGGCGCCGTCGAGCATGGCCAGGTTGGCGCCCTCGCCGTTCGGGGGGACCAGGTGTGCGGCGTCGCCGACCAGGGTCACGCCCGGCACCCGTTCCCAGCGGTGGCCGAGCGGCAGCCCGTAGTGCGGGCGCAGCGTCGTTCCGCTGTCGGTGTCGGTGATCAGCGCGGTCAGTTCCGGCGCCCAGCCGTCGAACTCCCGCGCGATCCGGGAAGCGGCGGCCGGATCGGTGAAGTCGACGGCGTCGAACCATTCCAGCGGGCGGGTCAGGGAGATGTACGCGTGCAGGGTGTCGCCGCGTTCGCGGTGGGCGAAGATGCCCTTGCCGTCGCCGGGCGCCATCATCGAGCCGTCGCCGACCGCCCGCGCCGCCGCCCGGTGGCGGGTGTCGGCGTCGTACAGGTACGTCTCGACGTATGCCTCGCCGGCGTACTCGGGGACGGCGTCGGACAGCAGCGGGCGCACCCGCGACCAGGCCCCGTCCGCGCCGACCAGCAGGTTCGTCTCCACCGTGCCGCCGTCGGCGAAGCGCACCTCGTGCCGTCCGCCGCCGAGGCCGCGCACGCCGGCGACCCGGCGCCCCCACCGGACGGTGCCCGCCGGGAGCGCGTCGAGCAGGAGCCCGCGCAGGTCGGCGCGTTGCACCTCGGGACGCCCGCCGGTGCCGTCGTCGCGCTTGTCGAAGACGACCGTGCCGTCCGGGGTGAGAAACCGCATGGCCTGCCGGCCCTGCAGGACGATTCGGTCGAACGCCGTCAGCAGGCCGGCCGCCTCGAGCGCGAGCTGCCCGTTGTAGTCGTGGATGTCGAGCAGGCCGCCCTGGGCGCGCGCCGTCGGTGACGCGTCGGCCTCGTAGACGGCGGCGGTGATGCCGTGCAGGTGCAGCACCCGGGCGAGAACCAGCCCGCCGAGGCCGGCACCGATGATCGTGACCGCGGGTTCCATGATGTTCTCCCTCACGCCCGGGACTTCCGGATGGCCGCGCCCACGAGGATGAACCCGATCAGGAACGGATAGATGATGCCGCGTTCGCACAGCCCGATGAGGACGCCGGCGCCGGAGGCGAGCACCGTCCCGAAGGCCACCAGCGAGAGCAGCCCGGCGATCCCGAACGCCACCAGGACCCGGCCCAACCCCGGCGAGATGCCGAGCTGCCGGTGCGCCCGGCCGAGCAGCATCGACAGCACGTTGCCCGCGACGAACCCGGCCATGGCGCCCAGCCCGTGATAGTCGGCCGTGCCGTCGTCCCCCGATCCCGGGAACGCCGCCACCAGAGCCATGCCGACCGCCAGCACCGACCCGGCCGCGATCAGCGCCGCGCGGCGCCGACCCGGCAGGCCGCGCAGCAGGGCGACGCCGACCAGCGCGGCGAACCCCGACAGGAAGAAGCCGCTGTTCATCACCCACGCGAGCGGCGAGTACATGTACTGCCCGAACGCGGTGAGCGGGCCGTGCACCCCGAGATTGCTGATGAAGTGGTGCGTGTAGCTGTAGGGCGGATCGCTCCACGCCGCCGCGGCGATGAACTCCGCGGTGAAGTAGACGCCGCCGCTGGCGATGAGCGCCGCCGCGGCCGCGCGTCGCTGTCGAATGTCGTTCATGGTTCCCTCCTGGTGGTCCGGCCCGCGAAGACTGGCCCGGGGCGCTCCCACGGCACTCCCACGGCGCTGTCACCGGCCGGCCGTCGATTTGGGCCGCGCGGCGGCGACGCGCGAAGATCGGGCGATGCGGGGGAACGATCGGCTGCGCGTCACGCTGCTCGACGCGTTCCGGGTGACCCGCGGCGAGGTCGTGCTGACCGTTCCCGGGGCGCGGCTGCGGGGGCTGCTGGTGCGCCTGGCGCTCGCCGGTGGCCACGCCGTCGAGCCGGCCGTGCTGATCGGCGCGATCTGGGCGGAGGAGCCGCCGTCCGCTCCCGCCGCCGCGCTGCAGAACCTGGTCTCCCGGCTGCGGCGGGCCCTCGACCCGGCCGGCGCCGCCCGGGACACCGTCGCGCAGGACGCGGCCGGGTACCGGTTGGCCGTGCAGCCGTCGGATGTCGACGCGGTGCGCTTCGAGCGGTGCGCGGCCGCCGGGCGGGAGCGGCTACGGGCGGGTGATCCGGAGGCGGCCCGTGCGGCGCTTGCCGAGGCCGTGGCCCTGTGGGGCGAACATCCGGGCGCCGAACCCGCGCTCGTCGCCGCCGTGGCGCCGGCGGTCGCCACCCGGTTGGCGCGGGTGTCGTTCGAGACGGTCGCCGACCTGGCCGACGCGGAGCTGGCGCTGGGGCTGGCCGAGGCGGCCGCCGGCCGGCTGGGTGTCCTGCTGGGCGCCGAACCGGGCCACGAGCGGGCGGCCGCGCTGCTGATGGACGCGTTCGCGGCGCAGGGGCGCCAGGCCGAGGCGCTGGCCGTCTACGAACGGGTCCGCGAGCGGCTGGCCGACACCCTGGGCGCCGACCCGGGCACCGCGCTGCGGGAACGGCACCTGCGCCTGCTGCGCGGCGCCGCGACGGCGGCTCCGGTCGGCGAGCATCGGCCGCGCTCCGCCGGTTCCCCCGAAAATCTGCCGGCACCGGTGACCAGCTTCGTCGGCCGCGACGACGACCTCGACCGGGTCGGGGTCCTGCTCGCCTCCGGACGCCTGGTCACCGTGCTCGGCCCGGGCGGCGCCGGGAAGACCCGGCTCGCGTTGGAGGCGGCGCGCCGCTACGGCCGCGACTATCCCGACGGCGCCCGGCTGATCGACCTCGCGGCGGTGGCCGAACCGACGAAGATCGCCGCGGCGGTGCACGCCGGCATCGGGCCCCGGGCCGGCCGGCTGCTCGACGCCCGCCCGCACGGCCCCGACGACGAACTGGACGGCCTCGCCGGCGAGCTGCGCGGCCGGGAGATCCTGCTGCTGCTCGACAACTGCGAGCACCTGATCCACGGCGTCGCGCACCTGGCTTCGGCGCTGCTGTCCCGCTGCCCCCGCCTGCGGGTCATCGCCACCAGCCGGGAACCCCTCGCGGTCGACGGCGAGGCGCTGGTGCCGCTGGCCCCGCTCGCGCTGCCCGATCCGGACGACACCGTCGAGCGGGCCCGCGCGGCGGCGGCGGTGCGGCTGTTCACCGAACGGGCGACGGCCGTGCGGCCCGGGTTCGCCGTCGACGGGAGCACGCTCGCCGACGTCGTGCGGGTGGTGCGCGGCCTCGACGGGCTGCCGCTCGCCCTCGAACTGGCCGCCGCCCGGCTGCGCACGCTGGCCCTGCCGGATCTGGCCGACGGGCTCTCCGACCGGTTCCGGCTGCTGAACGCCGGCAACCGCACCGCACCGCCCCGGCACCGGACGCTGCGCGCGGTGATCGCCTGGAGCTGGGAGCTGCTCGACGCGCACGAGCGCACCGTCGCCGAACGGATCTCCGTCCTGCCGGGCGGCGTCACGCGCGCCTCGGCCGCCGCCGTGTGCGCCGGCACCGGCGTGCCCGCCGAGGAGATCCCGAACCTGCTCGCCGCGCTGGTCGACCGTTCGCTGCTGCAGCTGGGCCCGGGCGCCGGCCGCTACCGCATGCTGGAGACCATCCGCGAGTACGGCACCGAACGGCTGCGCGCCGCCGGCGACCTCGACCCGGTCCGCGACCTGGCTGCGGCGTACTTCGCCGGGCTCGTGGCCGAACACGACCCGCTGCTGCGCGGGCCCGGTCAGCGCGCCGCCGTGCGGGTCGTCGCCGCCGAGTACGACAACACGCTCGCCGCCCTGCGGCACCGCTGCGCCACCCACGACGCGACCGGCGCGATCGCGCTCACCCTGGCCCTCACCTGGTACTGGCAGATGTCGGGCCGGCACGCCGACGCCGTGCACTGGCTGGGCGAGGCGCTGGCGGTGCCCGGCGGCGGGCCGACGCCCGAACGCGACTGCGCCCGCGCCGCCCTCCTGCTGCACCGGGCCGACGTCCTGTCCGGGATCACCGCCGGCGAGGCCGAGCGGGACCGCGCGCAGATGCGCGAACTCGCCGACCGGCTCATCGCCCACCCGGACCTGCCCGGTCACCATCGCGTGATCGGCCCGATCCTGCTCTTCCTGCGCGACGAGCAGGACCCGCTCGAGAACTTCCGACGCCTGGCCGACGGCGACGACGGCTGGACGGCCGGGCTGGCCCACCTGTTCCTGGCCGAGATCGCCGAGAACACGGGTGCGCTCGACCGGATGCTCGGGCACGTGGAGACCGCCCTGGAACGCTTCGGGCGGTCCGGCGACGATTGGGCCCGCGCCGCCGTGCTGTCGATGCGGGCGCGGGTGCGCCGCTACGACGATCTCGACGGGGCGCTCGCCGACCTCGACGAGGCCCGCGCCCTGGCCGGGGAGTTCGGGGCGCTCAGCCTCGGCGACGAGTTCCACGGCGATCTGCTCCGGCTCGACCTGCGGCTGCGGCGCGGCGACCTGGACCGGGCGACCGAGGTCCTCGCCACCGCCCGGGAGCGCGCGCGGCGGGCGTCCTCGACGGAGATGCGGGTGCTGGTCGCGGCGTGGGAGGCAACGCTGCGGCTGCGGCTCGGCGAACCGGACCGGGCGCGCGCCCTGCTCGACGACGCCGAACGGGACGCGCTGCGCACCGACCACGCCCGGGCCGTGGTCGACAGCGCGCGGGTCGCGCTCCGCCTGGCCCTGGGCGATCCGCCCGGTGCGCAGCGGGCGCTGCGCGCGGCGTACGGGTCCGCGGCGGCGACCCGCGAACTGCCGATCCTGGCGCCGGTCGCGGTGCACGCCGCCGCACTCGCCGACACCCTGGGGCGGCCCGACGAGTCGGCCGCGCTGCTCGGGGTCGCCGCGCGGCTGCGGGGTGCGCACGACCGCACCGACCCGCAGGTCCGCGAACTCACCCGGCGGGGCCGGGCCGCGCTGGGCGAGGAGGGGTTCGCCGCGTCCTACGCGCGGGGCCGGGAGGCGGACGGGGAAACGGCGCGCGCCCGGCTGCGTGCCGTACTGTTCGCCCCGTGAGCCTGACGTTCGCCGTTCGCGGGTCGGACTCGCCGTGGGTCGACTGCGTGTGGACCTGCACGAGCGAGCGCGTCACCGAGATGACCTCCGTCGCCACGGCCAGCTGGGGGCTGGTGTTCTGGACGCGTGCCGGCGAGGCGTTCGCGGCCGTCTCCGGCCCCGAGACCGCGACCGGTACCGCGCCGGTGCCGGAGGGCGCCACGTTCGTCGGCATCGAGTTCGCCGTCGGCACCTCCCTGCGCAACCTCCCGGCGTCGGCGCTCGTCGACGCCGGGGCCGCGCTGTCGGACACCACCCGCCGCGGCTTCCGCCTCGACGGTTCGCGCTGGGAGACCCCCGGTGCCGACGACGCCGAGGCCCTGGTCGGCCGCCTGGTCCGCGCCGGGACGGTCGGGCGTGACCCGCTGGTCACCGAGGTGCTGCGCGGTCACCGTCCGCCGGTGTCGGATCGGACGGTCGAACGGCGGTTCCGGGCGGCGACGGGCCTGACCCACGGCGCCGTGCGGCAGATCGAGCGCGCCCGCACGGCCGCCACCCGCCTCGCGCTCGGCGACCCGGTGGCCGACGCCGTCGCCGCGTTCGGCTACTTCGACGAGCCGCACCTGGCCCGGGCGCTGCGCCGCTACGTGGGACGGACCGCGGGCCAGCTCCGCGACGGCAGCGGCGGCGCGCTAGCCCTCTCCCTCGATCAGCGCACCACCTCGTAGATCACCTTCAGCACGCCGTTCTTGTACGCCTCGGACTCCCGCAGGCGCAGCCGCTGCCCGTCCCGATCGGCCGTGCTGAACAGCCTCTTGCCCGCACCGAGCAGCACCGGGAACACGAGCAGGTGGTACCGGTCGATGAGGCCGGCGTCGGAGAGCCGGCGGGCCGTCTCCGCGCTGCCGTGGATGAAGATCGCCCCGCCCGCGGTCTCCTTGAGCGCGGCGACCTCCGCGCTCGAACGCAGGATCGTGGTCGGCCCCCACCCGTCGACCAGCGCGTCGTCGGGCAGCGTGCTCGACAGCACGTACTTCGGCAGTTCCTTGTAGGCGGCGTGATCCTCGGAGTCCCGCCACACCGGCGCGAACGCCTCGTAGCTGCGACGCCCGAACAGCAACGCCGTCGTGTCGGCCAGTTCCTCGCCCTTGAGCGCGAACGCCTCGGGCAGGAAGTCGTGCGCCACCCAACCGCCGCTGCGGTGCTCCTCCCCCGGCCCACCGCCCGGCGAGTCCACCACGCCGTCCACCGACATGAACCCGGTGTAGACCAGTTCGCGCATCGTCCCGTCTCTCCTCACGATCGAACGCCTCAGGCAACGCCCGTCAGGTTAGGGACCGCCGGCGGCCGCTGTCTTGGACAGAACCGACGCTCAGCCCTCTGCGTCACCGGGTCCCGAGGGCCTCGAGGGCTTCGCGCTGGCCGCGCGCGGCGAGCCGGTCGGCGCGTTCGTTCTCCACGTGGCCGGCGTGGCCCTTGACCCAGTGCCAGACCACCTCGTCGTGCCGGGCGACGGCGGCTTCGAGTTCGCGCCACAGGTCGGCGTTCTTGACCGGCTGGCCGTCCTTGGTGCGCCAGCCGTTGCGCTTCCAGTTCGCCATCCAGGACATGATGCCGTTGCGCACGTACGTGCTGTCGGTGTGCAGGTCGACGACGGAGGGGCGGGTCAGTGCGCCCAGTGCCCGGATCGGCGCGGTGAGTTCCATCCGGTTGTTGGTCGTCGGCGTCGCCTCGCCGCCGCACAGCTCCCGCTCGGCGGCGCCGTAGCGCAGCAGCGCACCCCAGCCGCCCGGCCCCGGGTTGCCGCGGCACGCGCCGTCGGTCCAGATCTGTACCCGCACCGTGCCCGTCATCGGGACAACCTACCGTGATCACCCGTTCGGGGTCCCGGGCCGGTCGAGGGCCCCCAGGTGTACGCGGATGGCGGCGATGGTGGTCTCCTCGTCGTCGGTGCGGTGCAGGCCGAGGCCGGTGAGCACGTCCAGCGCGACGCGCCAGTGTTCACGGGCGCGCACCGGCTGGTCGAGGGAGTGATAGGCGTGCGCGAGCCCGTCGTGGGCACGGGCCTGATCGGCGGGCTGGCCGAGCTCGCCGGCCAGGGCGAGGGCGCGGCGGTGGTGGGCGATCGCCCCATCGGAGTCGCCGGCGGCGTGGCGCAGCCGGCCCAGGCCCTGGCGCGCCTCGAACTCGAAGTTGCGGTCGTCGTTGCGGCGGGCCAGCGCGAGCAGCTGCCGGTAGTGCGCGGCGGCCTGCTCCTGCCGGCCCTGACGGCCGTAGATGTGACCGAGGCCGGTCAGCGCGGTCAGCTCGCCGACCTGGTTGCCGGTGACGCGGGCGGCCGGCAGCGCCTGCTGGAAGTAGGTGGCTGCCTCGGCGTGCCGGCCCTGCACCCGGTGGATCTGGCCGAGGCCGTTGAGCGCGTCCAGCTCGCCGGGGCGGTTGCCGGTCGCGCGGGCGATCCGCAACGCCCGGCCGAAGTGGTCGGCGGCCTCCGCGTAGCGGCCCTGCACCCAGTGCACCCGGGCGAGGCCGTTCAGCGCGTCCAGCTCGCCGGGCCGATCGCCGATCGCGCGGGCGATCTCCAGGGCCTGCCGGCAGTGGTCGCCGGCCTCGTCGTAGCGGCCCTGCCGCCGGTAGATCTGGCCGAGGCCGTTCAGCGCGGCCAGTTCCGCGGCGCGGTGTCCGGTCTCCCGGCCGGTCCGCAACGCCCGGCCGAAGTGGTCGGCGGCCTCCGCGTAGCGGCCCTGCTGACGGTAAATGTGGCCGAGGCCGTTCAGCGCGGCCAGTTCGTCGGCGGGCCGGCCGGTGCCGCGGGCCGCGGTCAGGGCCTGGTGGTGCAGGGTCTCGGCGTCCCGGTACCGGCCCCGGGTGCGCAGGTGCCGGTGCAGGATCGCCGACAGGTGCAGGACGTGCTCCGGCCGGTCGTGCGCGTGGGCGTACGTGGCGGCCGCGAGCAGGTTGGGCAGTTCGGCGTCGAGCCACTCCCACGCCGCCGCCGGCGTGGTCAGCCGCGAACCGGGCGGGTCGGCGGGAGGCAGCCGCGGGCGGTACTCCCGTTCGGACGGGTAGGCGACGTCCATCGCCAGCAGCGCCGTGTGCCGGTAGTGGTCAAGCAGCCGGGTCAACGCGGCGTCCGCCGCCGGTGGGGCCGGCCCGTCGGCCGCGGTGTGCGCGGCGTGCGCGCGGGTCAGGTCGTGGAACCGGTATCGGCCGGGAACGGGCTCCTGGAGCAGGTGCGCCTCCAGGAGGCGGTCGAGCGTGCGCCCCGCGTCGGCCACGGTGGACCCGAGCAGCGCGGCGACGGCGTGCGGGTCGATGTCGACGCCGGGGTGCAGGCCCAGCAGGCGGTAGGCGTGCCGCTGCGGCGGGGCCAGGTGCCGGTAGGAGAGGTCGAGCGCGGCGGTGACGCTGCGCTGCCCGGCCTCCAGTTCGCCGAGCCGGTGCTGCCGGTCGCGCAGCCGGGCCACCAGGTGGGAGACGTCCCAGGTGCGGTGCGAACGCAGCCGGGCCGCGGCGATGCGGATCGCCAACGGCAGCCGGCCGCACAGCTCCACCAGTTCGGCCAGCAGCTCGGAGGGCTCGTCGGCGAGCCGGTCCGTGCCGACGCTCCGGGTGAACAGCGCGACCCCGTCTGACGTGGGCAGGGTGTCCAGGGAGAGCGTGCCGGTCCGGTCGAGGCCGGCCAGCCGGTGCCGGCTGGTGATCAGGACCAGGCAGCCGGGCGCGCCGGGCAGCAGCGGCGCCACCTGCGCCTCGGTGGCGGCGTTGTCCAGCAGCACGAGCATCCGCCGATCCGCGAGCCGGGTGCGGTATAGCCCGGCGCGTTCCGCCACGCCGGACGGGATCTGTGTCCCGGGAACGCCCAACGCGCGCAGCAGCTGGTCGAGCGCCTCGCCCGGCTCGCGCGGCGCGGTCCCCGGCGTGTGGCCGTGCAGGTCGATGAAGAGCTGGCCGTCCGGATACCGGCCGGCGAGGCGGTGTCCCGCGTGCACGGCGAGCGCCGACTTGCCCACGCCGGCCATCCCGTCGATGGCGCTGATCACCACCGTGGACGCGTCGTGCAGCCGCTCCAGCTCGGCGAGTTCGCGGGTACGGCCGGTGAACATCTGCGGCGGCGCCGGCAGCTGTCTCGGCACCCGCCCGTCGGGCCGCCGCGCGGTGTCCGGCCCGGCCTCCGGTCGGCTGTCGCCGCGCAGGATCGCCTGGTGCGCCCGTTGCAGCTCGGGGCCGGGGTCGGTGCCCAGCTGGTCGACCAGCCGCTGGCGGACGGCCGCGTAGTGCTCCAGCGCCTCGGCTCCCCGGCCGGCGGCGTGCAGTGCCCGCATCGTCGCCGCCGCCAGCGGTTCGACCAAGGGATGATCGACCGCCACGTCGCGCAACCGGCCGACGACGGCCTCGTGGTTACCCAGCCGCGTCTCCGCCCTTGCCCACGCGATCACGGCGTCCACCCGGTGCTGACGCCAGGTCTCTCGCAACCGGGCGAACCACGGGCCGGGAAGGTCCGCCACGGGCGCGCCCCGCCACAGCTCCAGCGCCTCGCGCAGCAGCTCCGCGCGGCGGCCGTCGTCGTGGCCGCGATCGCGGGCCCGCTCCACCAGGCGATGGAAGCGGTGCAGGTCCACCCGGTCGCGGTCGATGTCGAACACGTACCCGCCGGGACGCCGGTCCAGCCGCAGCGCGACGCCGTCGGCCTCGGCGACGCGGGCCAGCAGCCGCCGGATCCGCATGATGTGCGCATAGAGGGCGTTGCGCGCCTCGGCCGGCGGCGGGTCGTCCCAGACGCGTGCCACCAGCGTGTCGACCGCCACCGGGCGACCGGCGTCCACCACCAATGCGGCGAACACCGCCCGTTGCTTGGGCGGACCGAGGTCCAGCGGCCCGTCCTTCGACCGCAGCTGCACCGCCCCGAGTAGCCGAACCTCCGCCATGCCTCCCCCGTGACCGCAGTGGCGTCGATATCAATCGGTATCGGTGGATCGTACGCAGGCGCGGCGATAAGACGGTCGTAAGGTCGCCAACCAGACGGCGCCTCCAGAGTCGAGCACAGCTTTTCCACCACTCCAGGAGGTACCGGTGAAGTTCACAGCAGCAGCGGGTAGGGCCCGACGGGTCGCGGCCGGCCTCGGGCTCGCCGTAGCGCTCGTGTCGGCGATGCTGGTCGGCGTTCCGGCCGCACACGCCGCGCCGAGCGAGCCCACCCGCGCGACGGACAGCGGCGCCGCCGCCGACCGCGCGGCGCGGGTCCAGAAGGCCTACCGCATCCAGCCGGACGGCTCGGCCCAGGAGGTCTCGCCCACGACCGATTTCAGCGCGGCCGCCACGCCGTACGCGCTGATCCTCTACCCGGCCTACGAGTCGGACTGCTTCGCACGGGAGATGTGTATTTGGACCGGTGACTACTACTCCGGCTACGGCGTGTTCATGGGCGGCGACTACGCCTGGTGCCAGGGCTGGCGGTTCGAGAACACCGTGTTCCAGGACCACACCTGGTCGATCTGGAACCGGGTGACCGGAGGACCCTCCTCCATCTGGAACAGGTTCTCCGACGGCTCGTACCGCTACACGAAGTACGGGCTGCTGCAGAGCGGCTACAAGCACGCCACACGGTTCAGCCTCATCATGGACGCCTGGGCGTTCGATCCCGCCAACAACTGCACGAGTCTCAACCTGGCGCACATCTGATCCACGGCACACCGTGTGCGGTCGCCCCACCGGGCGGCCGCACACGCGCTACCGTCGTCGCACCCACCGCCGGCTACAGGAGACCACGATGCGACCCGACGGCTACGACGCCTTCGCCGAGGAGTACTCGAACGAGAACGAGTCGAGCCTCCTCAACGCCCACTACGAGCGGCCGGCGATGATCGATCTCGCCGGGGACGTCAACGGGCGCCGGATCCTGGACGCCGGCTGCGGCTCCGGTCCCCTGTTCGCGGCGCTGCGCGCCAAGGGCGCCGTCATGGCCGGCTTCGACGCCAGCCCCGCGATGGTCGAACTGGCCCGGCGACGGCTCGGCGCGGACGCGGACCTGCGGGTGGCGGACCTCAGCGGGCCGCTGCCCTACGCCGACGACACGTTCGACGACGCCGTCGCCTCCCTCGTGCTGCACTACCTGCGCGACTGGACCGCACCCCTGGCCGAACTGCGTCGCGTCCTCAAGCCGGGCGGCCGCCTCATCCTGTCGGTGAACCACCCGACGGTCTACAAGGTGTTCAACCCGGACGCGGACTACTTCGCCGTCGCGCAACACTCGGACGAGCTCACGTTGAACGGCCGGAACATCGTGTTGACGTACTGGCACCGGCCGTTGCACGCCATGACCGACGCGTTCGCCGAGGCGGGTTTCCGCATCGCCGTCGTCAGCGAGCCGCCGTTCTCCCCGGACACTCCCCGCGACCTGCTGCCGGAACACCTGCACGGCCGGACGGCGTTCCTGTCGTTCCTGTTCTTCGTCCTCACCGCCGACCTGTAGCGGCGGTCGGGCCGCCGGGCGATGTCGTGCCCGGCGGCCCCGACCGTTGCGTCAGATCGCCACCAGGCCGGCATCGACCTCCATCACCGTGCCCGTGACGTTGCGCGCATCATCCGAAGCCAGGTAGATCACCGCCGCGGAGGTGTCGTCGCGCATGATGAGGGGGTTCGGCAACGCCGTGGCGAAGGCCGAGCGCTCCTTCTCGCTGAGTCCCTGGAACAGCGGCTGGAGGTGGGTCGCGATGCCGGTGTTGGCGACCGCGCCGGGGCTGACCGTGTTGACCCGGATCCGGTGAACGCCCCATTCGATGGCCAACGCCCGGGTGAGCCCGACGACCGCGTGCTTGGACGCGATGTACGCCGAGAGCAGCGATCCGCCGACCAGGCCCGAGACCGAACTGATCGTCACGACGGAGCCGCCCCCGGCCGCCACCAGGTGCGGCATTGCCGCGAGGAGGGTGTTACGCACACCGACGACGTTGACCCCCAGGTTTGCCTCCCACTCCTGGATGCTGTGCTCCTCGAACCGGCTGGCGGTGATCACCCCCGCGTTCGCCACCACCACGTCGAGCCGGCCGAACGCGGTGACACCCTCCTGCACGGCCGAGGTCAGGGCGTTGAGGTCGCGGACGTCCACCTTCGACGTGATGATGCTCCGGCCCCGGTCGCGGACCATCTTCTCGGTGAGCGCGAGGTCCTCCTCCGACGCCATCGGGTATTCGATCCCGGCGACCGGGCCGCAGATGTCGACCGCGATGATGTCGGCGCCCTCCTCGGCCATCCGAATGGCGTGATTACGCCCCTGGCCGCGGCCGGCCCCGGTGACCAGGACGACCTTGCGCGCCAGCCGGCCGCCACCCTTTTCGGCACTGGTGATTTCCTGAGCGGTGGTCATGCCGTTCTCCTGTCTCAACGTCTGATCTGAATACGTCGAACCGCTTTCCACGATCGCAACTATTTGTCGTGCGAGGTGGCACGCAGACAAACGTAACGACCCTTTGCAACGCCAAAAGGGGCGACAGGATGTACTCCCCACGCCCTGACACGGCATTTATCGAGGAAACGACGACTGCCCATTATTTCGCACACTAGGAGAACCGCGAGTAATTCCCGCCGACCATTGTTACGGTGACCACAGTGGTGCTCCAATAGGGTCCATGGGCCGTCCGCTGAACCAGCTCGTCACCTTCTCCGTCAAGCCCGAAAGACGGGCCGATTTCCTCGCGGCGCTGGCCGACGTGTTGGCGCACGCCCGCCGGGAGCCCGCCAATACCTACCTGCACACCACCGAGTCCGCCGAGGAACCCGGCCGATTCGTGTTCTTCGAGAAGTGGCGGGATCGCGACGAATTCGTGAACGTCATCCAGCAGCGGCCCTACTTCCGCCGCTATGTGGCGACCACGCAATCGATGCTCGTCGGCCGGCCGGTCACCACCGTCCTGCACCGGGTCCCGGAGCCGGGACTTCCCTGGTCCGGGCACCCGAATCCGTGCGTACTCGGCTGTTGAGGCGTACCCGCCATCGGGCATAATCGACCCGACATGCGCGCGGTCATTTACGAGTCGGCACGGCTCGACATCTGCTACGACAGCCTGCACGGCCTGTCGGTCGGCGACGCATTGGGCGCGCAGTTCTTCATGGTCGGACGTTCGGTGCCGGAGCTGGTCGCCGGCCGCCCGCCGGTGGGCCCGTGGGAGTGGACCGACGACACGCACATGGCGTGCACGGTCGTGACCGAGCTGCGCGATCATCGCGAGATCGGGCGGGACCGGTTGGCGGCGCTGTTCGCGCGGCGGTACGAGCCGAGCCGCGGCTACGGAGCCGGCGCGGCGGCGATCCTGCACGAGATCCGCGCCGGTGTGCCGTGGCGGCAGGCGGCCGCTGCGGCGTTCGCGGGGCAGGGATCGTGCGGCAACGGCGCCGCGATGCGGGTCGCCCCGCTGGGCGCCTACCACGCCGGCCGACCGGCACAGGCCGCGCGACAGGCGATCGCGTCGGCCGAGGTGACCCACTCCCACCCGGAGGGCATCGCCGGCGCGGTCCTGGTCGCCGTCCTCGCCGCGCACGCCGCGGCGGCCCGGCTCGACGGTTCGCGGCCGACACCGGAGGAGCTGTTCGCACGGCTCGATCCCTACCCGGCCGGCGAACAGTTGCAGCGCGGCATGCGGCGGGCGCGTCGGCTCCTGGCCGCGCGGACCACCGCGGCGGAGGCCGCTTACGAGTTGGGCAACGGCTCCCGGGTCACCGCGCAGGACACCGTGCCGTTCGCCCTCTGGGTGGCGGCCCGCCACCTGGCGGACTACCCGGCCGCGATCACCGCCTGCGTCGAGGCCGGCGGCGACATCGACACCACCGCCGCCATCGCCGGCGGCGTCGTCGCCGCGTACACCGCGATCGGCGAGCGCCCCGGTGTCACCGGCGTGCCGCGCGCCTGGCTCGACTCCCGCGAACCGCTGCCGTCCTGGTCGGCCCGCATACCCTGACCTTTACAGAACGGAAATACGCGGTACGGTCGCTGCCGTGTTAGAGGGTCTCGACGCGATCGACTGGACCACGCTGCACGGCGCGTACGGCCCGGCGGGCGAGGTTCCCGAACTGATCCGCGCGCTCGCCGACCGGGACGCCGAGACCGCCGCGAAGGCGCGTGGGCGGCTGGAAGGCTGGATCATCCACCAGGGCACCACCTACTCGGCGAGTGCGCCGGCGGTGCCGTTCGTGGCGGCGCTGCTGTGCGACGGCGCGACGCACCACCGGGGCGGTCTCGCCCGGATGCTCGGCGAACTGGCCGCGTTCAACAACCAGCGCACGAAGCACGTCGCCGCCGTGCGGGCCGCCGTCGAGGCCGAGGTCGACCGGTTGACGCCGCTGCTGGAGGAGGCCGACGCGGAGGTGCGCGACGGGGTGGCGTTCGCGCTGTCGCAGTGCCCGAAGAGCAAGCGCCGGACGCTGCCGCGCCTGCGCGCCCGGTTCGCCGTCGAGCCGGAGCCGCAGCTGCGGGCGCGCCTGCTGGCCGCCGTGCAGTGGCTGGACAGGAAGACGCCGCTGGTCGCCGAGTCGCTCGGGGCGGACCGGCACCCGGCCGTTCGCGCGGCGGCGGCGCTGATCCTGGCGCGTTCTGACCAGCCGTGGAACGAGCCGGCGACGTTGGCCGTCCGGGAGGCCTGGGACGGCGGCGAACCGCTTTCGAGCTGCTGGTGGTGGGGTTGGCGGTCGAGCCCGTTGCAGGAGCTCATCGCCGGGCTTGGCGACAAGGGCGCCGACGGTGCGGCCGTTCTCGGCATGCTGCTGGCCTCCTCGGCCGACCCCGTGCGCGAACAGGCCGCCGCCGCGACGGTTCTCCTCGTCCGGGCCGAACGGCGGGCGCGCGAACCGCTCGTGCCGATGCTGACGCGGGCGCTCGCCGACGGTTCGGCGCAGGTTCGCCGCGACGCGGCGCGCGCACTGTCCGAGGCCGGCGCGGCCGCCCGTCCGGCCGCCGACGCGCTCGCTCAGGAGGCCGTGCTGGCCCCGGCGGGGCTCGGTGCACTGGTGCGGTTCGACGATCCGCGCTGGCCGGCCCTTGCCGCGGCCCGCCTCAGGACCGGCGCCGACGTCGAACGCACTCTGGAGGCGCTGTACGAGGCGCACATCCCGTTCGACCGCGAAGTCATGGACGCGATCACCGCGACCGATCCGCAAACCTGGCACCGGTGGGGCATCTATCTCCTCGCCTCCTGGGGCGCGGACGCGGCGCCGGCCGTCCCGCAGCTGCGGGACCTGCTGGACACCAACCTGGGCGCCTGGGCGCTCGACGCGCTCACGGCGATCGGCCCGGCGGCGTCGGAGATCCTGCCGCGGTTGCGTGCCGCGCTCGACGGGCCACCGGTCGTCAAGGAGTACGGCAACCGGCGCGTCCCGCACGTCGCCGAACGGATCGCCGTCCTGCGCATCGGCGGCGATCCCGCACCGGCGCTCGACGCGGCGCGGGCCGCGCTCGCCGTGCTGCGCGGCCGCCCGACCGGCGGCTTCTACGACCTGCCGCACGACGGCGCCGTCGCGCTCCTCGACGCGCTCGGCGAGCACGGTCGGGAGCTGCTGCCCGAGGTGCGCGGGCTGGTCGCCCTGCGCGCCGACCTGATCGGCCCGGCCCGCGCCCTGTGGCGGTGGACGGCGGATCCGGAGGAGGTGCTGCCGACCGTGCGGACCGTCCTGGATCTCGCGGGAACGCAGTTCCGCCAGCGCACCCCGCAGTACCCGGGACTGCCGGCCATCGCTCTCGCGGTCGAACTGGGCGACGCGTCGCTCGCGCCGCTGCTGCGCCCGTTCCTGGCCGATCCGACGTCCCGCACGCGGGTGCCCGCCGCGCGCGGCATCTGGCGGCTGACCGGCGACGTCGACGGGCTGGTCGCGCCGCTGCTCAGGGAGGTCACCGGCCGGCCGCCCGGGCCACGCTGGCGCGAGGCGCTCGACCTGCTGGCCGAGATCGGTCCGCCGGCCGCCGCCGCGCGGGACGAACTGCACGCCGCGGCCGCCCATCCGCGGTGCCCGTTCGTGGACGAGTTCGACTATCGGGACGACCGCTGGCTCGGGCATCGCGACGACACCTACCTGGCCGGCGTGCGCGCCGCGATCGCGGCCCTGGGGTGAGCCGGCGCGGGAGCCTGGACACGAACGCAGACCGTACCCGTCGGGTAGCTTGCGAAAGGACCCGAGGAGGAGACGCGTGGGCGCTGGTGGCTTTTCGCCGAAACGGCTGGTCCGGCTGCGGGAGTTCCTCCAGCGGCAGGTCGACTCCGGCTTCGTCCCGGGCGTGACGGCCGTTCTCGCCCGCCACGGCGACACGTATGCGGAGACCATCGGCACGCTCGCGTTCGAGGGCGCGGGAGCGCAGCGGCACATGGCGGGCGACACGATCTGCCGCATGGGTTCGATGAGCAAGCCCATCGTCGCCGCCTGCGCGATGACGCTGATCGAGGACTGCACGCTGCGCCTGGACGAGCCGGTCGACGCCCTTCTTCCGGAGCTGGCGGACATGAGCGTGCTCGTCGACCCCGACGGGCCGCTGGACCGGACCGTTCCCGCGAATCGCCCGATCACCGTCCGGGACCTCCTGGACGGCACGCTCGGCACCGGCATGGTCCCGGCCGAGCCGGGCACGGTCCCGATCGCCGACGCGCTGGCCACCGTGCGCCGCACGACGCCGGACGAGTGGCTGCGCCGGCTCGGCGCCCTCCCCCTCGTCCACCAGCCGGGCGAACGCTGGATGTACGACACCGCCGCCGACCTCACGGGCGTGCTCATCGCCCGGGCCACCGGGACGTCCGTCGAGGTCGCCCTGCGCGAGCGGATCTGCGCGCCGCTCGGCATGCGGGACACCACCTTCAGCGTGAACGCCGAGAGCCTCGGCCGGCTCGCGACGGCCTACGACCGCGACACCACCGCCACGGGCGAACCGGTCGTGGAGGACGCCCCCGACGGGCGGTACAGCGGGCCGCCGGCGTTCGAGTCGGGCGGCGGCGGGCTCGTCTCCACCGCCGAGGACTACCTCACCTTCGCCCAGGCGTTGCTCGCCGGCGGCACCTACCGCGGCGAACGGGTGCTCTCCCGGCCGGCGGTGGCGCTGATGACCAGCGACCAGCTGACCGCCGAGCAGCGGGCGGTCTCCGGGTTCTGGCCCGGCTACTTCGACGCCCTGGGCTGGGGCTACGGCATGTCGGTGCGCACCCGCCGCACGCACCTCGGCCCCTCGGTCGGCAGCTACGGATGGAACGGCTTCTACGGCACCATCTGGTGGAACGATCCCGTCGAGGACCTGACGGCGCTGCTCGTCATGCAGCGGGCGCACGCCAGCGACCCGAGGCTGCCGCTGACGCAGGACTTCTGGACCCTGGTCTACCAGTCGATCGCCGACTGATCGCCGGTTCGCCGGATGCGTTCCAGCGCGTCGGCGGCGGGACCGTCACCGGCGCGGTAGGCGATGATCACCTGCCCGTGGGTGCCGGCCACCTGCAACACGTGCCGCCGCAACGCGAACACCCCGGCCACCGGATGCCGGAACAGCTTCGTCTCGTCGCGGGTCGGCCGCACGTCGTGCCGCGCCCACAGTTCCCGGAACGTCGGGCTCTCCCGCACCAGCGCCTCGACCAGTTCGCGCAGCGACGGTTCGTCGAGGGCGGCGGCCCGCAGCGCGCCGACCGTGTGCGCCGCCACCGCCGGCCAGTCCACGTACCACTCGCGGGCCCGCGGGTCGAGGAAGACGTCGCGGACCAGGTTGCGGCCGGGGGCATGTGCCGGCACGAGTCTGCGCGCCAGTTCATTGCTCGCGAGAACGTCGAAGTGCCGCCCGCGCGCGTACGCCGGCACGTCCCAGGCGTCGAGCAGTTCCTGGAGCCCGTCGGCCGGCACCTCGGGCGTCCCCGGGGCCGGCTGCGGATCGGCGAGGCGGCGCAGGTGCGCGGCCCCGTCGTCGTCCAGCCGCAACGCCCGGGCCAACGCGCCCAGCACCTGCGGCGACGGGTGGCGGTCGCGGCCCTGTTCCAGGCGCACGAGGTACTGCTCGCTGACGCCGGCCAGCGCGGCGAGTTCCGCCCGGCGCAGGCCGCTGACCCGGCGGCGCGCCGTGCCGGGCAGCCCGACCGCCTCGGGAGTGACCCGGGCGCGGCGCGCCTTCAGGTACTCGCCCAGCCGGTTGTCCTCGCGCACGTCGGGTCTCCCTGTTCCGCCGATGGTGACCGTGCGAGGGTACTGGCTACGGTGCCGCGGCCGGCCGACGATCGACGCCGTGAAGATCTGGTTCATCACGGGAACATCGCGCGGGCTCGGCCGCGTCTGGGCCGAATCCGCGCTGGCACGCGGTGACCGCGTCGTGGCCACCGCACGCACCGCGCCACGGGACCTCGTCGAGACCTACGGGGACGCCGTGCTGCCGCTGGCGCTCGACGTCACCGACCGCGCGGCGGTCCGATCCGCGGTGGCCCGCGCGCACGCCCACTTCGGCCGCCTCGACGTCGTGCTCAACAACGCGGGCTACGGACTGTTCGGCGCCGTCGAGGAGATCGGCGAGCACGAGGCCCGCGCCCAACTGGATACCAACCTGCTCGGTCCGCTATGGGTCACGCAGGCCGCACTCCCGTTCCTCCGCGACCAGGGGAACGGGCACCTCGTGCAGGTGTCGAGCGTCGGCGGACTCGTCGGGCTGCCGCTGCTCGGGCTGTACAACGCGAGCAAGTGGGGCCTGGAGGGGTTCTCCGAGGCGCTGTCGAAGGAGGTGGCGCCGCACGGCATCCGGGTGACGCTGGTCGAGCCCGGCCCGTTCGGCACCGACTGGAGCGGCTCCTCCGCCGTCACCGCGGCGCCGCTGCCGGCCTACGACGGGTTCCGCGCGGCGCGGCGGGCCGCATCGACCGCACGCCGCCCGGTCGACCCCGCGCACACCGCCGCGGCGATGCTCACACTGGTCGACGCCGCAGAACCGCCGCTGCGGATGTTCCTCGGGACATACCCGTATCCGCTGGCCGAGCAGGCGTACGCCGAACGCCTCGACACCTGGCGGCGGTGGCGCACCGTCGCGGCCACCGCCGACCCGTGAGGCGGAACGGACCCATCAGTCGCCGCCTCCGCCACCACCTCCACCGTCTCCGCCGCCGTCGCTGCCACCGTCGTTCGACGAGGCCGCGTCGAGGGCGTCCGCGATCGCGGACCAGATGCTGCGGGAACGCTTGGTACGCCGGCGCCTACGGAAGATACCCATGCGGCGATGGTGAGCGGACCCGCCCGCGACGCGCTCGTGCGGCCCGCCGTTCTTGAGGTTTTCTGTAGGCGACGGCCGTCTCCCGGCGTTCTGTCGCACCGGTGGTCTAGCCTGCGGTGCGTAATCGAGGGATCTGGGGAGATTGATGCCGAAGTTCGTGCTGCCCGACGAGGAGTCCTGGGTCGTTCCGGAGCCGTGGCGCAAGGGGATCCATCCGCGCCGGGGTGGTCATCCGGTGCCCTGGGAGGCCGCGCCCGACCCGGCCGCCGTCGTGCGGGACTGGCTCAGCTCCGACAGGATCCACCGGCGGACGGCGAAGACGACGCAGGAGCGCGCCGTCACCTACGACGCGCGGCTGCTGGCCGAGGGCGAGCGCTATCTCGACGCGCTGCGCGCCGATGCGCCGCTGCCGGAGGACATCACCCCGGTGGCGGCGGCGGTGGGCTGCACGCTCGCGCCGATGTCGTACTACCACGGCGACGACGTGGCGGCCCGGTCCACTGTGGACGTCTGGATCGCGCGGTTCGGGATCGAGTTCGCGGTCCGGGTGATCGGCGAGGCCGCCGGACTGGTCGGCACGCCGGAGTTCTGGGTGGACGACCCGAGCAAGGGCAAGACCTACGGGGACATGTGGCGCGGCAACGACGCCGAACGGGTCGCCGCGGTCGCCCGCGCCCTGCGCGCCCGATTGTCCACAGTGGACGACGACAGCTATGCGCGCGCGTGCGCGGTTCTCGGCGGGTATCGCGGCACGGAGCGGCAGCGGCTCGTCGCCTCCTATCTGGTGCCGACGCAGTCGGCGTGGGTCGACGAGGACTGTGCGGCGGTGGTCGGATGGCTCGCGCAGCGGCCGGGCCGCAGCGTCGAAGGGGCATTCGCCCCGCTGCTGCTGTGCTCCGCGAGCAGCGTCACGCACCTGGAGCAGCTGCGCGGCGTGTCGGCCGGGCAGCACGGCGGCGACACGCTCGGCACCGTCCTCGACGGGGTGGGGCCGGCGGCGGTGCCGGTCCTGATGGACAGGTCGTACCTGGAGACGTTCCGGGCGTGCACGGACTCCGTCACGTACCGGGATCCGGTGGAGATCGGCGACCCGCTGGTGAAGCTGTTCGGGCAGACGCCGACGGACGAGGCGTTCCGGCTGCTGTGCCGGTACACGCTCGGGGTGGAGCGGACCCGGGTCGGCGTCCTGCTGAAATCCGGTGCCGTGCAGCGGTATCCGGTGCGGGCGCTGCGGCTGCTGGCCGGGCTGGCGCAGGAGCCGCCGACGGAGTACGTGCGGTGGAAGGACCTGCCGCCCCGGGTGGCCAACGAGAACGAGCCGGCGATCTACGCGGACCTGTTCGGGGCGCTGCTGCTGAGCGAGCCGCGGCTGCTCCCGGCCGTCGCGGCGGCGCTGCCCGACGACGTGCGCGCCCGCGCCGAGGCGGTCGTCGCCTCCGGCGGTGCGGGCGTCGGAGCCGGCTGGGCCGCGCTGCTGGACCGGCACGAACGCGCGCGCTACAACCGCTCCCTCGACGCCGCCGACGACGAGAAGCGGGCGATCGGGGCGCTGGCGGCGATACCGACCGACGAGGCGTTCGGGATGCTGGTGGACCGGGTCGACGTGAAGTACGTCCGGCCGGTGCTGTTGACGGTCGCGAAGAAGAATCCGCTGCGGGCGCTGCGGGTGTTGGCCGGGCGCGCGACCGATCCGGCCGGGACGGCGGCGGAGCTGCTGCGCAACCACGTGCTCGCGCACCCGGCGGTGGCGGCGCAGGCGCTGCCCGAGCTCGACGCCGAGGCGCGCGGGCGGGTCGCGGCGATCCTCGGCGTGCAGGCCCTCACCGACGGCACACCGGGCAGCGACAGCACGACAGCCGGTGTGCCGAGCGCCGGCGATGCGGTGGACGGGGTGCAGCGGGTCACGCCGGCCGTGCTGGACGGGCCGCTGCGCGGGGCCGCCGGCCGGGCGGTGCGCGTTCCCGAGCTGCCGGAGTGGGCCGTCGTGCTGTCGCTGCCTCCGGTGCGGCTGCGCGACGGCAGCGGCGTGCTCTCCCGCGCCGCCGCCGAACGGCTCTGCGCCCTGCTCACCCTGTCGAAGATCGGTGAACCGCACCCGTCGGTCGCCGACGTGCGCGCGTCGTGCGAGCCGGCCGATCTGGCGGCGTTCGGGTGGGGGCTGTTGGAGCAGTGGCGGGTGGCCGGGTACCCGTCGCGCAGCGGCCTGGCGTTGCAGGCCGTCGCGGCGCTCGGCGACGACGGTTCGGCGAGCGATCTGGCCGCGCTCTTCCCGTCGTGGGCCAAGGGGAGCAGCATGCGGGTGCGCACCGGCATGACGGCGCTCGCCGCGATCGGCACCGACGTCGCGCTGACCCAGCTCAACCGGCTGGGGCGTGCGGCGCGGACGGCGGGCTTCCGGCGCATGGCGCGCGAGTGCCTGGCGCGGGTGGCCGAGGCGCGCGGGCTGTCGCCGGTGCGGCTCGCCGATCGGATCGTGCCCGGCCTCGGGCTGGACGCGCGCGGCCGGATCGGGTTCGACTACGGGCCGCGGGCGTTCACCGTCGAGCTGGACGAGCATCTCGCGCCGATCGTCGTCGACGGCAAGGGCAAGCGCCTGGCCCGCATGCCGAGGCCCGCGGCGGCCGACGACCCGGCCCTCGCGCCGGCCGCGTACGAGCGGTTCGCCGAGCTGAAGAAGGAGCTCAAAACCGTTGCGGCCGAACGCATCCGCGCGCTGGAGGAGGCGATGGTCGACGGCCGGCGGTGGGACGTCGCGGAGTTCCGGCGGCTGCTGGTGGAGCATCCGCTCATGTGGCAGCTGACCCGACGGCTGCTGTGGGGCACGTTCGACGGCGACACCCTCACCGCGGCGTTCCGGGTCGCCGAGGACCGCAGCCTCGCGGACGTGGACGACAAGGCGTTCGCCCTGGCGGACGACGCGCGGGTCGGGGTGGTGCACCCGTGGCAGCTCGGCGACGCTCGCGCGCAGTGGTCGACCGTGTTCGAGGACTACGAGGTGATCCAGCCGTTCGCCCAGCTGGGAAGGGAGCTGCACGGACCCGCCGCCGACACGACCGAGCTGGCGGAGTACGTCGACGCGCGGGTCCAGATCGGGCGCGTCTACGCGCTGGCCGCCAAGGGGTGGGACCTGGACGAGGAGCACGACACCCTGCTGCGCGAGTGGACGGCCGACGGGCGGACGGTCGAGGTGCGACTGGCCGGCGGATACCACCCGTTCTCCGGCGAGCGGACCACCCGGCTGCGGGGGGTGCGGGTCGTGGTCGCGCGCTCGACCACGCCGGCGTCGTTCCGCGACCTGCACCCGATCGCCTACTCGGAGACGATGCGCGACATCGAGTCACTTCGCGGCTAGCGCGTGCGGGCCGCGCGGATGCGGGTCACCCGGCCGGTGGCCCTTCTTCGCGGCCTGCACCAGCTCGTACACGTGCGCTCGTCGGGCAGGTCGACGCGCACGTCCTCCAGCACGACGGTCGGCCGGGCGGAGACGGCAGCTCGGTGTACCTGATGGCCGAGGGTCGCCGCCGGCCCGGGTCACGACGCGGTTGACGCTCGTGGTGTTGATGTTCTCGAGCGTGTTGGCCGCGACCTTCTTGCCGGCGAGGTCGGCGGCGTTCTTGATCGGGCTGTCCGCAGGCCCCGATGCGCAGGGCCGCAAACGCCAGCGTGATTGTCGACAATTGTGAAGCCAATCTTGACCACGATTCTTCGGGGCGTAGACAGTGGGGACACAGCAGTACGCAGTGAGGAGACTCGATGACCCACTACGTGGTGCGCAGCGTCGACCGTGCCGCACCCGAGACCGTCGCCGCGCTCCGCGACGCGGGCGTCGCCACGGCGCACGAGGCCGCCGGCCGCACCGGACTGCTCGGGCCGGGGATCCAGGCCCGCCAGACGGGCGTCGCCGTCGCGGGTTCGGCGATCACCGTGTCGTGCCATCCCGGCGACAACCTGATGATCCACGCGGCCGTCGAGGTGTGCGCACCCGGCGACGTCCTCGTCGTGACGACCACGTCCCCGTCGACCGACGGGATGTTCGGGGAGCTGCTGGCCACCTCGCTCGTCGCGCGCGGGGTCGTCGGGACCGTCATCGACGCGGGCGTGCGCGACCTCGCCGGCCTGCGCGCCATGGGCTTCCCGGTGTGGTCGCGGGCCGTGCACGCGCAGGGCACCGTCAAGGCCAGTCCCGGTTCGGTCAACGTGCCGGTGGTCGCCGCCGGGCAGCTGGTCAACCCCGGGGACATCGTGATCGCCGACGACGACGGCGTCATCGCACTGCCGGCCGCTTCCGGGCCCGCCGTGGCCGCCGCCTGCGCCGAGCGCCTCGCCAACGAGGCCGGCAAGCGAGCCCGCCTGGCGAGCGGCGAGCTCGGCGTGGACATGTACGGGCTGCGGCCGTTGCTGGACAAGCTCGGCGTCGTGTACGTGGACCGCCTGCCATGCCCATGATCGACACTGCCGGGATCCGCTGCATGCAGCTGCGCGGCGGCAGCTCCAAGGGCGCGTACTTCCTCGCCGCCGACCTGCCCGCCGATCCGGCCGAGCGCGACGACCTGCTGCTGCGCGTGCTCGGTTCGCCGGACCCGCGGCAGATCGACGGGATCGGCGGCGGGCACCCGCTCACCAGCAAGGTCGCCGTCGTCTCGCCCTCGCCGGACGGGCAGGCCGACGTCGACTACCTCTTCCTGCAGGTGGTGCCCGACCGGGCCGTCGTCACCGACGCGCAGACCTGTGGGAACCTGCTCGCCGGGGTGGGGCCGTTCGCCGTCGAGCGGGGGCTGGTGAGCGCCACCGACGGCACGACCGCCGTGCGCATCCGTCTGGTGAACCCCTCCGTGAGCTACGCGACGGCCGACGTTCCCACGCCCGGCGGCCGGGTGCGGTACGACGGCGACACGCTCATGGCCGGCACGCCGTTTCCCGCGGCGGCCATCCCGATCGCGTTTTTCGGCAACGGTTCCCCGCTCTTCCCGACCGGCCGACTGGTCGACGCGTTCGCCGGGGCGCGGGTGTCCTGTGTGGACGGTGGCCTGCCGGTGGTGCTGGTGCGCGCCGCCGACCTCGGGATCGCCGGCGACGAGGAGCCCACCGCCCTGGAGGCGAACGACGCCGTGCGCATCAGCGTCGAGGCGATCCGGCGGGCGGCCGGAGCCGCGATGGGGCTGGGCGACGTCGCCGGCAAGACCGTGCCGAAGGTGTCCATCGTCTCCGCACCCCGTCGGGACGGCACGGTCACCACGAGGACCTTCATCCCGCATCGGGTACACACGGCGATCGGCGTCCTGGGTGCGGTGTCGGTCGCCGCCGGCATTTCCGTGCCGGGCACCGTCGCCGCGCTTGTCGACGTTCCACCGGGGACCGTCCACATCGAACATCCCACCGGGACCCTCGCCGTCGACATCGACCTCGACGGTACCGGGGTCGACACCCGGCTGAGCCGCTCCGCCGTGGTCCGCACCGCCCGCAAGCTCTTCGACGGCCTCGTCTGGCCGCGCACCGGAAAGGCCACCGAGTGACCCTCACCCAGGACCCCGAACGCCGCCGGGACATCGCCCACGTCGGCCGCACCTATCTGCGAGCGGCGGGCCCGGAGGCGTTGCGGCGCCTGGTCGAGGCGACCGGGGCGTCCACTGTGGACGAAGAGGCGCACCTGTGCACCGACCCGGACGGCCACGAACTGGGCCGCTACCGGGACGTCGAGCGGTACGTGGCCGACGACCACGTCAACTACCTGACGGCGGACGTGCCGCGCACCTCGGACTACCTGCGCGACACGCTCGCGGGAGGAGATCCTGCGCGCCGCCGACGTCTGCCTCGACGCCGGTGTGCACATCGAGACGGGGCCGCACAAGCACGCGATCAGCTGGACCCGCGAGGAACGCGCCAAGGGACAGGCGTGGGGGCTCAGGACGATCGAGTCCTTCCACACCCAAGGAACCCGGTGGTGGAGTAAATGATCATCGACTGCCACGGCCACTACACGACCGCGCCGCCCGCCCACACCGAGTGGCGCACGGATCAGACGCGGCCCTACCCGACGATCCCCGACGACGCGTTGCGCGAGTCGATCGAGCCGAACCAGCTGCGCATCATGGACGAGCGCGGCATCGACGCGACGATCTTCTCGCCCCGCGCCTCCGCGATGGGCCACCACGTCGGCGACGAGCGCACCGGCCTCGCCTGGACCCGCGCGTCGAACGACCTCGTCGCCCGCGTCGTCGGGCTGTACCCGACGCGGTTCGCGGCCGTGTGCGCGCTGCCCCAGTCGCCGGGCGTCCCGATCGGGAACTCCGTCCCCGAGCTGCGCCGCTGCGTCGAGGAACTCGGCTTCGTCGGCCTCAACCTCAACCCGGACCCGAGCGGCGGCCACTGGACGTCTCCTCCGCTGACCGACCCCGCCTGGTATCCGCTCTACGAGGCGATGGTCGACCTCGACGTGCCGGCCATGGTGCACGTCTCCGCCGTCACCAACCCGAACTTCCACGCCACCGGTTCGCACTACCTGAACGCGGACACGACGGCGTTCATGCAGTTCGTGCAGTCCGACCTGTTCACCCGCTTCCCGTCGCTGCGCTTCGTCATCCCGCACGGCGGCGGGGCGGTGCCGTACCACTGGGGGCGCTTCCGCGGACTGGCCGACATGCTCGGCCGGCCGCCGCTGGAGGCCCTGCTGGGCAACGTCTTCCTCGACACCTGCGTGTACCACCAGCCCGGGATCGACCTGCTGTTCCACGTCGTCCCCGTGGCGAACATCCTCTTCGGGTCGGAGACGCTGGGCGCGGTGCGCGGCGTCGACCCGCGGACGGGTCACCACTTCGACGACACCCGCCGCTACGTCGAGGCCCTCTCCCTGACGGACGCGCAACGCGCACTGGTCTTCGAGGGCAACGCCCGCCGGGTCTACCCGAGGTTGGCGGACCGTCCACTGTGTACAGGCCCGCCGCCCTCGTCCTGACGCTCGCCCGCACCGGCGTCGGCGCGGCCGCCCGTTCGGGGTGGCGCACCGCGGCGGCGGTGTCGGGGTTACGACGTTCGACGTGCTGACGCCGCTGACGGCGTGGGCCGCACGTGCGCGGGGGTGCCAGCATCGTTCGCATGGGCTGGGTCATCGCACTGTTCGTCCTGACGGCCGCCGGACTGGCCGCCGTCGCCGAGTCGCAGCGGCGCCTGTACCGCCGCGTGGATCGGCTGCAACACACCCTCGACGCGGTCATCGAGGTTCAGGACCGGCTGCGGGAATGGACCGAGGACCGCGTCGACGCCGTCGACGAGCGCGCCGCCGAGGAGCACTCCGCGCTGGCGCAGCTCGTCGCGGAGAGCCGCCGGGTGGCCTCGGTCGTCGACCGGCAGCACCGGCGGATCGTCGGGCTGCACCGCGCGGTCGGCGCGCTCCGCCCGGTCACCGCCGTGCGCACGCAGGAGTTCTACTCGTGAACGCCTACACGGACACGGCGTTCACCGTGCGGGTGGATCTCGTCTGGCTGCCGCACGCCACGGCCGGCCCGGAGGCGGGATGGCTGCTGCTGCGGCGGGTCGTCACGCCGAGCCGTTCGGGCGACGGGAGTGCGGTGCTGGCCGACGCGCGGGCCTGCACGGAGTTCTGGATCTCCGAACTGATCGACGAGGAGGTGCTCGCCGACCCTCCCCCGCTCGCCCCGGTGTCGTCCTGGCCGGCGCTGCTGCGCGGCGAGTACGTCGACTTCGTGGAGAGCCCGGTACCGCTGTACCTGATGCGCCGCGCCGAACTCGACCTGGCGTCGACGCCGCGGCCGCTCCTGGAGGCCGGGCTGGCCGTGCGCGTCACCGACGGGCAGGCGCGGGTCGTGGCGGCCCGGGTCGGGCTGGTCGCCGGCGATCCGCTGACGCACCACGTGCGGGAGACGTTCTGCGAACGGCTCGGGCTCGCGCGGCGGGACACGGCCGACGCGCCGCCGCCGCTCGACGAGTCGCGCTGGGCCGCCGACCTGGCCGGGCAACTGCGGCTCGTCGGCACCCGCGGCGTGCAGATCGGCGACCACAACGTGCAGGTCAACCGCTTCGTCGCCGACGCGCCGAACGTGCACCTCGACTTCACCCGGGTACTCGAGCGCCACGACGTCCGGGACGCGCTGCGGCAGCTGCAGGCCGCGCCCGGCGACTACACCCGCCGCCGCGAACTCGTCCGCGCGCTGGCCGGGCACGGGTGGTTCTTCCGGGCCGAGCCGGTGACGCTGCGGATCGGGCCGGACGGGTCGTTCCTGCGGCTGCTGGCCGATCTTCTCCTGTTCGACGTGCGCGGGCTGCGGGTGGGCAGCCACGGCCGGCAGGTCAACCGGTTCGTCTCGGTGGTCACCGACACGCCCGGGGCGGCCGAGCTTCTCCGGGGGAACGACCGGCTCGCGCGGCTGCTCACCGAGTGCGTCTGCCCGTCACCGGGTTCGCACCTCAACGTGGCGGACCTGAGTTCGGAGGCGCTGCGGGCGTTCCACGGACTGACGCCCGAGTGGCGCGACGGCCGCACCCGCAACCTGAACGAACGCCCCGGCACGACCCGGGTCTTCCGCTTCGTCGACGGGTTGATGGTCGGCGAGCACAACCGCCAGGAGGTCAGCCACGAGGTGCGGGCACACGCGCTGTCGGTCTTCGCCCCGCGCACCCCACCGCCGCCCGCCCACCAGAAGCGCCGCACCGAACGCCAGGTCGAACGCGAACCCGAGGCGCAGCACGTCGTGCAACAGGAGCGCCTGCACTACTGACCGCCGGCCCGACAGCGGCGCCGCAGGCCCTACGGCGTCGGCCGCATTCCGGCGAGCAGGGCGTCGAGGACGCGCTCGACGTACTCGTGCGACAGTGGCTCCTGCGTGATGAGGAACCTGAAGTACAGCGGGCCGGACAGGATGTCCATCGCGACGTCGAGGTCGAGGTCGGCCGACAGCTGCCCCTGCTGCTGGGCCCTTCTGAGCCGGGCGACGGTCTTGTCCGCCTGGGGGCGGATGAAGCGTTCGTTGAGCGCGGCGGCGACCGCCGGATTGTGCTGGGCCTCGCCCACCAGCGCCCGGTAGAGCGGTCCCAGCGGCGGCCTGCCCAGGAGGTCGACGGCCGCACAGATCTGGCGGCGCAGGTCGGCCACGATGTCGCCGGTGTCGGGGTAGTCCAGTCCGGGCTCGCTCGGCGTGAGCACCGCGTCGAGGAACAGGGCGCCCTTGGACGGCCATCGACGGTAGATCGTGTGCTTGCCGACGCCGGTCCGCGCCGCGACACCCTCGATGCTGAGCTTGGCGTATCCGACTTCCTGCGCCAGTTCCACGGTGGTCCGCAAGATCGCCTGGGTCCGGTCGGCGGCTCTGGAGGGTGAGGCGTCGTCGCTCATGCCGCCACTCTAACGGCACGGCACGTGCCGTTGACAACATCCCGCCACCCTGACCACACTGGGCGCCTCCAGAACGGCACGGCACGTGCCGTTCCGGTTCGCCGATCGAGAGGAAGCACCATGTCCGAACCGCTGAGCCGCTTCGACGTCCGGCGCTGGCAGCAGCGCTTCGATGAACTGCGCGCCGAACACCACGTCCCCGGTGCGAGCCTGGCCGTGGCGCTCGACTCGCAGATTTACGAGTTGGCCAGCGGAGTGCTGCACCGGGGCACCGGCGTGGCGGTGACACCCGACTCGGTGTTCCTGTCCGGCTCGATCGCCAAGGTCTACACGGCCACGCTCGTCATGCGGCTGGCCGACGAGGGGAAGCTGGACCTGAACGCGCCGGTCGTGAGCGTGTTGCCGGAGTTCGCCACCCCGGACCCCGAGGCCACCGGGACGATCACCATCCGCCAACTGCTGTCCCACACCGGCGGCGTGACGAACGACTTCAACTACGACGGCGGCCGGGGCGACGACTGCCTCGCCCGGTACGTCGAGGCCGCCCGGCGGGTGGCACTGGACTGCCCGCCCGGCACGGCCATCTCGTACGGCGGCCTCGGCTACGTCGTACTGGGCCGCGTCATCGAACGGATCACCGGCCTGACCTGGGATCAGGCACTGAAGCAGCTGCTGTTCGAGCCGCTCGGCCTGGAACGTTCGATGACGCTGCCGGAGGAGGCCCTGCGCTTCCGCGTCGCGATGAGCCATCTCGGCGAGCCCGGCAGCTATCCGGACCCGGCCCCCTCCTGGGACCCGATGCCGCGCGCCGTCGGCCCGGCCGGCCGGATCATCACCTCGGCCGGCGACATGGCCCGCTTCGCCCGCCTGCACCTCGACGGTGGCCTCGCGCCCGACGGCACCCGTCTCCTTTCCGCCGGCGCCGTCGCCGCCATGGGGCACCGCGAGGTCGACGTGCCCGACAAGTGGACGGTCAGCGCCGACGGGTGGGGGCTGGGTTGGACGCTCTACGACTGGGACGGCCACCCGGGCTACGGCCACGACGGCGCCGCCATCGGCCAGTACGCCTACCTGCGCGTCGTCCCGCACGCCGACGCCGCCCTGGTCCTGATGACCAACGGCGGCGCGGCCCGCCTGCTGTACGCCGACCTGTTTCGCGAACTGCTCGCCGAACTCGCCGGCGTCACGATGCCCGCACCGTTCGCCCCCGCGCCCGTGCCGCCCGCGATCGACCTCACGCCGCTGCTCGGCACGTACCGGCGCGAGGGCGTCGTCATCACCGTCTCCCGCAACGACGACGGCTCGCCGCACATGCGATACGAGTTCGTCGATGACATGAGCGAGCTGTCGCCGCCCCTGGAGCTGGACCTGGAACCGGTGACCGGGACGGCGTTCGCCGCCTCCGGCGCGGGTCCGTCGTTCAGCGAGGACTACATGCCGGTGGTCTTCTCGACCCTCGCCGACGGCAGACGGGTCTGCTACGTGGGGATGCGCGCCACCCCCAAGATCTCCTGACGGCGTTCCCCGGGAAAGACGCCCGCCACCACGCGAGGGACGCACGTGGTGGCGGGCGGGTCCGGGAAGACTAGAAGGCCGCGGTGATCCGGGTGAACTCCAGATCCCCCTGGGAGATGCCGCTGCAGTTGGAGGCGACCCCGCCACCCGGGCACGGACGGTCCCGGTTGACCGACCAGAACGCCAGGCGGGCGAGCCCGCGCGCCTTCGCCCAGTCCTTGATGGCCGTCCAGGTCTGCGGCGTGGTCAGCTCCTGCTGGTCGGAGAGACCGTTCATGCCGGAGATGCCCATGTGCCCGTAGGCCGTCGCGTCGGACCAGCCGAACGCCGACTTGAGCGCGTTCTTCAGGCCCTCGGAGGCGTTGACGGTGTCGTTGTAGATGTTCGAGCCGCCGAAGTCGAACGGCATGATGGTGAACACGTCGATGTTGGCCTGGAGCGCGGCCGCCCGCTGGATGAGCCGGTTGCCGTAGTAGTTCGGGCCCGTGGTGCTGGTGCCGAAGGTGACGATCGTCTGGATGCCCGGGTTGTTCTGCTTGACGATCTTGAGCGCGTTGAGGATGCGGTCCTGCACGACCTCGTTCTCGAACTCGTCGGAGTTCTCGATGTCGATGTCGATCGCCTTGAGCCCGTAGGCGTTGATCACCTTCTGGTAGGCACCGGCGAGGGCGTTGGCGTCGGCGCAGTTCGGGCCGAGCTTGTTGCCCGACCAGCCGCCGAACGACGGCACGATGTCACCGCCGGCCGCGCGGACCTGCTGGATGGCCGTCTGGTCGACGCCACCGGTCAGCGGGCGGGCACCGTCCCACGCCGGGTTGCAACCGCCGCTGGAGAGCACGAACGCCATCGTGAACCACTTGACACCGGTGGACGCCATGACGCTCGCCGGATTCTGCGGATCGCCCCAGCCCAGATACAGGTACGGCGCGCCGCGCCCGCCGGTCGGCTGCGGGCAGCCGAGCGTGGTGCCGGTGGCGGTGGTGCTGCGCGGGGACTCGCCGCTGCCGTTGTACGCGGCCACCGTGTAGGTGTGCGTCTGGCAGGTGCCCAGGCCGGAGATGGTGGCGCTGGTGCCGGTGACCGTGGCGCGCACCTGGTTGTCCTCGTAGACGCGGTAGCCGGTGACGGTGCCGCTGCTGGCGCCCCAGGTCAGCGTGATCGCCGAACTGGTGGTGCCGCTGACCGAGGGGTTGCCCGGCGTGCCGGGCGCGCCCGGGTTGGTGGAGCCGCCGGTGCACGGATTGTTGTTGAGCGTGCAGTTCGACGGACTGCCGGAGCCCGCGCCGATGAACCCGAACGAGGCGCTGGCGCCCGGTGCGAGCGCGCCCTGCCAGGACGGCGCGGTGAACGTGTACCGGTTGCCGGACTGCGTGCGCACCGCGTCCCAGTGGCTGCTGATCGTGGTGCCGGCCGGCAGGTCGAACGAGACCGACCAGGTCAGCGCCGTCGAGCCGCCGTTGGTGACGGTGGCGCGGGCCTCGAACCCGGTGCTCCACTCGGAGGTCTTGACGATCGTGGCGGTGGGCGAGGCGGCGAGCGCGGGCGTGTCCGTCACGAGCACACCGGCGAGGCCGAGGAGAGATGCGGCGGCGACGGCGATGAACCGGCGCCGGAGAGCAGGAGGAGCCATGACGTTCTCCCATGGGCAGGGCAGCCGTCATCCGCTCCCGGGCGGCGTGGGAGGGCGTCGCGCGGGGCAGGGACGACGGATGGGGACCGCGCGGTCCGGCCGGACCGCGCGATTCACCATATTCGATGAAGGTCGTGCGGTCTAGACCGGTCTATCCGCGCCTTGTCCCCGGCACCGTTCGCGCCTTCGTCGCAAGTGGTGGGGACATCCGCAGGCTATGACGCGCGAATAAGCTGCGGATGTCCCCGATACTTCAGCGGCGGCAGGCGTCTCCCAGTTCGACCGACTGGCCTCGGGAGACCACGACCTGGCGCGCCGCGACCACGGCGCCGCCGCGATCACGGCAGGTCATCGTCCAGCTCTCGGTGACCCCCGGCGTCGACGGCGTCGGCCCGCCGAACGTCACCCCGCCGCGCCAGTCGTCGAACGGCGCGCCCGCCACCCGCGCCCGGTTGGCGATCACCGCCCGGTAGGTGCCCGGCGCCGGGTGGATCATCGTGATCACGCCGACCCGCGTGCCGTCCGCGATCGCCACGTTGACGATCTCGCCGTTCGGGTCGAAGAGGTACAGGTTCCACTCGGTCCTGGTGTCGCCCCACTCGATGCGGATCTCGGCCCGGTCGTTGTCCGCCTCGGGAAGGCCCTGCACCGTGAAGGAGAACTCCTCGTGCGGCCCCTCGATCGGATGCCCGTCGTTGAGTCCCGGATCCCCGGGCGGGTTGGCGAACGGGATCGCCGTCTGCGCGGGAGCCGTCGCGGGGCGGCCGTAGCGGCCGGCCACCACCGGTCGGGTGGACGGGTTCAGGGCCCAGCTGAAGCGGCCGTTCGGCGCCAGTGTGCTGGTCAGCGTCTCCGGGAACGTCCGCACCGCCCCGTTCGTGCCGTCCGGCTGCAGCACCGGCGACGTCGACGTCTGGAACGACTTGCGCACCTGCAGCGTGTGCCCGGGCGGCGCCGAACCGGTGAGCGTGGCGTGGTGCGCGCTGTCGGCGGTCGATTCCAGCATGGCGAAGTACGCCTCGCGGTTGCCGCCCTTGCCCGCACCGGCCGCCGGCGCGCGACCGAGGTACTCGGCCACCACACCGTCCACAAAGGACGGATGGAACTCCGTTCCGCCGATCTCGAACGTGTACCCGAGCCCGCCGGTCACCCAGTACGACCAGTCCTCGGTGGTGCCCGTCGTGTCGTACAGCTCCCAGCCGTAGATGCTGTCGTAGCCGTTGTGCGCGGAAAGCTTGCCGCCCAACGATTTCAGCAGCGGTTCGTCGACGGGCATGCCGTTGCCGTGCACGCCCGGCGGGCGCAGGATCTGGTTGCCGTAGGTGTGGTTGGTCAGCAGATTGGTGACGGCGCGGCCGGCGATCAGTTCGCGCACGGCCTGCGACTCCGGCTCCGAGAAGGGCGCCGGACCCCGGTACGCCTCGCGCAGCGGGTCGAGGTCGGCGCCGGAGCCGCCCCAGAAGGAGCCGTAGTTGCGGTTGAGGTCGACGCCGCGGTCGGGCCCGTCGGGGTTGAGCGCGCACGGGCCGGCGCCGCCGTTCGGGGCGCAGTTCTTGCGCTTCATCTCGTTCGCCGCGCGCAGCGGGTCGCCGGCGGGCGGCTCCGGCTTCTCCTTGTCGGTGGGGTGCACCGGCGGCACGAAACCGTTGTCGCTGCCCGCTTCCCGCGAGACCGCGAAGCCGTCGGGGTTGACGACCGGCACGACGATGCTGCGGGTGGCGCCGAGCAGGCGGGTGGTGCGCGGGTCGCGCCCGTAGCCGCCGAGCAGGTCGTGGGCCCACTCCATGACGTGTTCGCCGGCCGGCCACTCGCGCGCGTGGTGCAGGCCGAGGTTCAGGAAGATCGGTTTGCCGTCGCGGACGTTCCCCGGGTCCGTGGTGATCTCCAGGCCGCCGATGTCCCTTCCTTCGACGGAACGTCTACTGAGCGTGAAAGTCCGCGCCAATGTGGGATACCGGCGCGCCAGTTCCTTGAGTTCGTAGTCGTAGTCGGCGAGGCGCCGGTACGAGGTGCGCCCGCTCGGCAGGTCCGAACGCGGGTTGTCGGCCGCGTAGCGCGCGTCGGCGGCGCGCACCTCCCGCACCCGCGCACCGACGTCCGGGATCTTCACGGTGTGCGTGAAGCCCGCGGCCTTCAGCCTCTCCGCGTCGGCCTTTCCGTGCAGGACGACGTCCACGGTGGAGCCCGTGGCCGCCTCGGTCAGGTCCAGGTCGAGCGCGCCGAGCCGGCCCTTCGCCGCCCGGTCCGGCGTGTCCACGGCGACCAGTTGGCTCGGCTCCTCGCGACCGTCCTCAGTGGACACGGGCACGAACGACACCGCGACGCTGACCGTCTCCGCCGCCCCGCCGTACCGGCAGCCCTGCACCCACAACTTCTGGCCGGCGGTGACGTAGCCGTCGGCGAGTTCGTTGCTGCGCAGGCCGGCCGAGGCGGCCACGGCGCGCCCACCCGAACGGTCGAAGACCGCCAGGTCCCAGTCGGCGTCCCGGCCACCCACCGGGTTCAGCCGTACCCGCACCAGCCCCGCGCCCGGCGCGGTCACCTCGAAGCCGGCCGCTCCGGGCTTGCCGTTCAGCGCCGCCTCGTGACACTTGCGCGGTGCGGCCGTCGCCGCCCGGATGCTGCGCGTCTCGTCCGCCGACGCCGCCGGCAGGTGGAACGCCAGAGCGGCGGCCACCGTCGCCGCCGCCCCGCCGGCGAACAGAGTTCGTCGAAATCTCATGATCGGCGAAGCTAGGCACAGGATGTTAGAAAACGGTGAGGACGCCCCGAAAACCGGTGATACCAAACCCAGAACGTGCGCACGTCAATGCGGCTGTCGACGCTCTTCCCATTCCGCGAGCACCGCGTGGATGTCCACTGTGGACGAGGACGTCGGCGGGGCGGCCGGCGTGCGCGAGAAACGCGGTGCCGCGGACGGCTGGGTGATCCCGTCGACCTCGGCGAAAACGTTACGCGCCACCAGATGCGGATGCCGCGGCGCCTCGGCGAGACTCAACACCGGCGCGACACACGCGTCCGTGTCCGCGAAATGAGCGGCCCACTCGTCCCGGGTCCGGGTGGCGAACGCGGCGGCGATGGCGGCACGATGCGCCGGCCAGACCGCGGCGTCGTACTGGCCGCCCTCCAATCGAAGGCCCAGCCCGTGCAGGAGGGCGGCGTAGAACTGCGGTTCCAGGGCCCCGACCGCCACATGCTTCCCGTCGGCGCAGCGGTACGTGTCGTAGAACGGCGCACCGCCGTCGAGCACGTTGCCCTGCCGCCGATCCCGCCACATCCCGTTGCCGAACATCCCGTAGAACATCGTCGCCAGCGACGCGGCCCCGTCGACCATCGCGGCGTCGACGATCTGTCCCCGGCCGCTGCGCTGGCGTTCGACGAGCGCGGAGAGGATGCCGAACAGCAGGTACATCGCGCCGCCACCGAAGTCGGCGACCAGGTTGACCGCCTGCATCGGCTTGTCCGCCGTGCCGCTCAGGTGCAGCGCACCGGTGATGGCCGCGTACGTGATGTCGTGGCCGGCGGTGTGCGCCAGCGGCCCCTCCTGGCCCCAGCCTGTCATCCGCGCGTAGACGAGGCGCGGATTGCGTTCGCAGCACACGTCGGGACCGATGCCGAGGCGTTCGGTGACGCCGGGACGCATTCCCTCGACGAGCACGTCGGCCCGCTCGACCAGGCGCAGCAACGTCTCCCGGTCGCCCGGGTCCTTCAGGTCGAGGGTGGCGCACGGCCGGCCGCGGTGCAGCGACCCGGTGACGTCGGCGCCCCCGCCGGGCCGGTCGATCCGCACGACGTCCGCACCGAGCTCCGCCAACAGCATCCCGGCGAACGGCACGGGCCCGATCGCGCTCAACTCCACGACCCGGACACCGGCGAGGGGCCCACCGGTCATGCCGTGTATTCCTTGAGTTGTGCGACGGTGCGCACGTTGCTCTCGTGGGAGGCGTGCAGCGGCACGGCGTTGAGCGTGGTGACGCCGGCCGCCTCGTACGCGGCGAGGCGTTCCTTGATGTGGCCGGGGGCCCCGATCAGCGTCACGCCGTGCACCAACTCCTCCGGAACGGCCGCCGCCGCCTCGGCCTTCCTGCCGCTCAGGTACAGATCCTGGACGGTGCGCGCGGCGTCGGCGAAGCCGTAGCGCACGGCGAGGTCGTTGTAGAAGTTCCGCCCGCGGGCGCCCATCCCGCCGACGTACAACGCGATGTGCCCGCGCGCCGTCTGCAGCGCGGCCTCCCGCTCGGCGGCGTCCTCGGTGATACACACGAACGTGTCGGCCATGACCTGCAACGGTCCCAGCTCGGCGGAGCGCTTCGCCTTCCCGGCGGCCAGCGCCTCGCCGAACGCCGCACCGGCCTGCTCGGGCCAGAAGAACACCGGCTCCCAGCCGTCGAACAGCTCGGCGGCCAACGCCACGTTCTTCGGCCCCAGCGCGGCGAGCACCACCGGGATGTCGGCCCGCACCGGATGGTTGATCATGCGCAGCGGCTTGCCGAGGCCCGTGCCGCCGTGCTCCGCCGACAGCGGCAGGTGAAAATGCTTGCCCGCAAAAGTAAGCGGCTCCCGCCGCCACACCTTGCGCACGATCTCGACGACCTCGCGGCTGCGGCCCACCGGCGCCTCGTACGGCACCCCGTGGAACCCCTCGATCACCTGCGGCCCGGAGGCGCCCAGCCCGAGCACGAACCGCCCCTCGGAGACGAAGTCGAGCCCGGCCGCGGTCATCGCCAGCAGCGCCGGTGTGCGCGAGTAGACGTTCAGGATGCCGGAGGCGATCTGGACCCGGGAGGTCTTCGCGGCGAGGTATCCGAGCTGGCTCACCGCGTCGAACGTGTACGCCTCCGCCACCAGCACCAGGTCCAGGCCGGCGGCCTCGTACTCCTTGAGGTGTTCGACCGTCTCGACGAACCCGCTGCTGTAGCTGAGCGGCATTCCCAGCCTCATCGCGCGGCCATCCGGATGGCGCCGTCGAGCCGGATGGTCTCGCCGTTGAGCATCGGGTTGGCGACGATCTGGGTCGCCAGCAGCGCGTACTCCTCGGGCGTACCGAGCCGCGCCGGATGCGGCACCTGTGCCCCGAGCGACGCCTTCGCCTCCTCGGGCAGCGCCTCCAGCATCGGCGTGGCGAACAGCCCCGGCGCGATGGTCACCACGCGGATGCGGTGCGCGGCGAGTTCGCGGGCCACGGGCAGGGTCAGCCCGACGACGCCACCCTTGGAGGCCGAGTACGCCGCCTGCCCGATCTGCCCCTCGTAGGCGGCGACGGAGGCGGTGTTGACGATGACGCCGCGTTCCTCGCCGTCGAGCGGCGTCGCCTCGATCATCCGCGCCGCGGCGAGGCGGATCACGTTGAACGTCCCGATGAGGTTGACCTCGACGACCTTCTTGAACAGCGCGAACGGGAACGGCGTGCCGTCCTTCTTCACGACCCGCGCGGCGTTGCCGATGCCGGCGCAGTTGACGACCACGCTCAGTGGCCCCCGCTGCGACGCGGTGTCGACGGCGGCCTGCACCTGCTCCTCGTCGGTCACGTCGGTCGGGACGAACGTCGCCCGGTCGCCCAGTTCGGCGACGACGTCCTTGCCCTGCGACGACGGCAGGTCCACGACGACCACGGACGCGCCACCGGCCAGGAAGCGGCGGGCGGTCGCCAGTCCCAGGCCGGACGCACCGCCGGTGACGAGGGCGACCTTGTCGGTGATGTCCACGCGTTCTCCAGTCCTCTTTGACGGCTCTCCCGGAAACCCTACCGCCGAGTAATCTTCTCCGGTGACCGTCCCACCCGCGCGCCTCGTGGCCGGGGTCGGCCGGACCGAGTCCGGTCGCCGCTGGCTCGCCGACCTGCCCGCCCTGGTCGCACGGGTCGGCCTCGAGCTGGGGACGCCGTTCGAGGCGGGGGCGTGCAGCTATGCGGCACCGGCCGTGCTCGCCGACGGGACGCCGGTGGTCGTCAAGATCACGTGGCCGCACCGGGAGATGGTCGGGGAGGCGGCCGCGCTGCGGCACTGGGCCGGGCGCGGGGCCGTCCGGCTCATCGCGCACGACCCGGTCGACCATGTGCTGATCCTGGAGCGGTGCGACCCGGGCATTCCGGTCACCGACCTGCGCACCGGGTGCGCCGTGCTGCGCCGGCTGCGGGAGACGCCGCCGCCGAGCGCGGGCTTCGAGGATCTTCGCACCGTCGCGTCCGAGTGGGCGGACCTTCTCGTCGAACGTCACGAGCGCCTGCGCCCCGACTACGACCCGGGCGTCGTCGCCGAGGGAGCGCGGCTGTTGCGTGCGTTGAGCAGTTCGACCGAGCGGGTGTTGCTGCACGGCGACCTGAACCCGGGCAACATCCTGGCGCACGACGGCGGCTGGGTGGCGATCGACCCGAAGCCGATGCTCGGCGACCCCGCCTACGACCCGTGGCCGCTGATCGACCAGCTCCCGACGCCCGCGCTGCCGGAACGCCTGCGCATCGCGGCCGACGCGCTCGACCTCGACGCCGCGCGGATCGCCCGCTGGGGCGCGGCCCGCGCGGTCGAGGAGGCGCTCTGGCACGCCGCCCACGGCACCCCGGAGGACGGCGCGACCCTCATCGCGGCCGCCCGCCGCCTACTGAACTTCGCCGCCTGACCCCCGCTCGTTGGCGGAATGCTACGCGTGCCACGTAACCACGGCCGGAATTACGTGGCACGCGTAGCATTCCCGGCCAGCCGGGTGAGGAGCGCCGCGCGGATCAGTGGGCGGGAGGCGAAGACGAGCAGGAACATCGCCTCGCGCGCGAGGCGGGAGGCCACGCTGTCGGCCAGGGCGGCGCGGCTCCCCGCGTGGACCATCAGGGCGGCCGCGGCGCGCAGGGCCAGTTCGGAGGCGGCGGCGCGGGCCGCGGGCACGCCCGGCCCGTCGGCCGACAACAGGTCCGCCGCCACGCTCTCCACCTCGCGGTCGAACGTCTCAGCGCCCATCAGCCGCCCGCACCGATCGGCGACGCCCAGGGCGAGGAAGCCGTTCAGCGCGGAGCCGGTGGCCTCCTCGCGCGCCCAGTCCACATAGGACACCGTGCCGGTGAGCCGCTCCGCCGGCACCCGCACCCCGTCGAACACCACCTCGACCGTGTTGCTCGCCGGCACGGCCAGCAGATCCAGGGGCGTGACCGGCAGGCCGTCGGTGTCGACGAGCAGGAAGTGCACCGTCCCGTCGTCGGCGAGCGCACCCACGTACAGCACGTCGACGAACCCCCACCCGGTCACCCACGGCACCCGCCCGTCGAGCGCGAATCCCGCCGGGACGGCCCGCACCCGCAACGGCGCCACGCCCGGCCGCAGCCCGGCGAGCGCGATGCCGGCACGGCGTTCGCCGCGGGTGAGCGGCCCGTACCAGCGCTCCCGCAGCACGGGGTCATCGGCGACGGCGCGCACCGCGCTGTGATGCTGGAGCCACACGAACGCCGTCGTCAGGCACCCGCCCGCCAGCGCCCGCAGGACGGCCGCCAGGCCCGGCAGGTCGAGCACACCGGCCGCGCCGTAGAAGCCTTCGCGCGCCAGCAGGTCGAAGTGCTCCGGCGCGGGTCCGGCCGGAAACAGCACGTCGTCGGCGATGGCGGCGGCCCGCGACAGGAGATCCACCGGGTAAGGCTATTCCGGCCCCCGCACCGAACGCAGCAGCACGTCGGAGACGTCGGTGACGCGCACATGCTCGGCGGCCCGGCCCTCCTGCTTGCGCGTGGCCACCCCGTCGGTGAGCATCACGATGCAGTACGGGCAGGCGGCGGTGACGAGTTCGGCGCCGGTGCCGAGCGCCTCGTCGGTGCGGGTCTCGTTGATGCGGGTGCCGATCGTCTCCTCCATCCACATGCGCGCCCCGCCGGCCCCGCAGCAGAACGACGTCTTCCGGTTGCGCGGCATCTCGGTGAACGTCAGTCCCGGCACCGCGCCCAGCAACTCCCGCGGCGGGGCGAAGACGCGATTGTGCCGGCCGAGATAGCACGGGTCGTGGTACGTCACGGCGGTGTCGACGGGATGCGTGGGCGTCAGCCGCCCCTGACCGACCAGTGTGGACAGCAGCTGCGTGTGGTGCAGCACCTCGTAGACGCCGCCGAGTTGCGGGTACTCGTTGGACAGCGCGTTGAAGCAGTGCGCGCAGGTCACCACGACGCGCTTCGCGCCGACGCCGTTGAGCGTCTCGACGTTCTGCTTGGCGAGCTCCTGGAAGAGGAACTCCTGACCGAGCCGGCGGGCGGCGTCACCCGTGCACGTCTCCGCCCCGCCGAGCACCATGAACTCCACGCCTGCGGTGTGCAGGAGTTCGGCGACGGCACGGGTGGTGCGCTTGGCGTTGTCGTCCAGCGAACCGGCGCACCCGACCCACAGCAGATACTCCACGTCCTCGGGAAGCGTGTCGCCGTCGAGCACGCGCACCTCGAACGGCAGGCCCTTCATCCACTCCAGCCGCGCGCCCGCGCCACGGCCCCACGGGTCGCCGGCGCGTTCGAGGTTGCGCAGCAGCGTGTGCGCCTCGCTCGGGAACGCCGACTCGATGAGCACCTGGTACCGGCGCATGTCCACGATGTGGTCGACGTGTTCGATGTCGACCGGGCACTGCTCGACGCAGGCGCCGCAGGTGACGCAGGACCACAGCACGTCCGGGTCGATGACGCCACCGTCCGCTGTGGACCCCACGAGCGGCCGTTCGGCCTCGGCCTTGGCGGCCGCGGGGGCGTTGTCGGGGTCGAGCAGGTAAGGCGACTTGGCGAGCGCGTGGTCGCGCAGTTGCATGACGAGAAGCTTGGGGCTCAACGGTTTCTGCGTGTTCCAGGCGGGGCACTGCGACTGGCAGCGGCCGCACTCCGTGCAGGTGGCGAAGTCGAGCATCCCCTTCCAGGTGAAGTCCTCGATCGCGCCGCGCCCGATCTTGTCGTCCTCCCCCGGGTCCTCGAAGTCCACCGCCTTCCCGCCGCTGTGGACCGGCAGGAGCGCCCCGAGTCCCCGCGGCCTTCGCGACAGCCCCACGTTGAACGGCGCCAGGAAGATGTGCAGGTGCTTGGAGTGCACCACGATGACGAGAAAACCCAACACCACGCCCAGCGAGGCGAGAATGCCCACCGTCTCCAGGACGTCGTTGGCGGTGCGCCCCAACGGTTCCAGCGCACGGGCGACGAGTTCCGAGGCGAAGGCGCCGCGCTCGAAGGGGAAGACGCCGGTGTTGATCTGGGCGCCGCGGTAGAGCAGCAGCGTCCACATCACGTTGAAGATCATGAACAGGACGAGCCAGGCGGCGCCGGTGTGCGAACCGAAGAAGCGCGACCGCCGCCCCTCCCGTCCGGGGTCGTGCCGCAGCCGGATCAGGCCGAACGTGATCAGTCCACAGAGGACGGCCACGATGAACAGGTCCTCCAGGAAGCCGAGCCACGCCGAGCGGCCGATCAGCGGGATCGCGAAGTCACGGGCGAAGAGTGCCCCGTAGCCCTCGACGATGGTGGCCCCGAGGATCAGGAACCCCCAGAAGACCGCGAAGTGCGCGATCCCCGGCACGCTCCACTTGAGCAGCTTCGCCTGCCCGAGAACCTCCGTGGCGAGCGCGGCGGCCCGCCTCGGCAGGTTTTCGGTGCGGCCCGGTTCGACCGGCTGGCCGGCCCGCCCGATCCGGTACAGCGCCCACACCCGCCGGCCGGCGAGCGCGAACGCCACCGCCGTCATCGCCAGCCCGAGCACCAGTCGCAGGATCACCTAAACCTCCGTATGCGGTCTCGACTTGCGCCGTCTCACCTCGGCGAGGAGTTCCGGTACGACGTCGCGCAGGTCGCCCACCACGCCCAGGTCGGCGATGGTGAAGATGGGCGCCGCGGGATCGCGGTCCACGGCGACGATGGCCCCCGCGTCGGGCACCGCCGCGCGGTGGCGCACCGAGCCGGAGATGCCGAGCGCGAGGTACAGGTCGGGATGGATGACGCAGCCGGTCTGGTCGATCTGCGCGTGGCGCGGGCACCAGCCCAGTTCGGTGGCGGTGTGCGAACCGCCGAGCGCCCCGCCCAGTTCGTCGGCCAGCTCCCCGACGAGGTCGAACAGGTCCTGCGAGCCCACGCCGCGCCCGCCGGCCACGACGACGGCCGCGGTGGCGAGGTCCGGCCGTTGACCCGGCGCCACGGCGGTGCGCTCGACCAGCCGCACCGCGCGGGCGTGCGGCGGCAGGTCGAGCGCGAACGGCCGCGCCCGCGCCGTCACCGGGGCCGGCACCAGCGGCACGGCCTCCGTCCGCACCGTGCACACCGGCACCCCCCGAACGACCGTCGACTCCACCCGGTGCGTTCCCCCGGGCGGAGACTGCGTGGCGACGAGGCCGGAATCGTCCGGGCGCACGTCGATCGCGTCGCTGATCAGTCCGGCGTCGAGCCGGATGGCGACGCGCGCGGCGATCTCGTGCCCGGCGTGGTCGGCGGGCAGCAGGATCGCGGCCGGCGGGGTCCGCACGGCGAGCGCGACGAGCGCCTCCACGCACGCGGCCGTCGGATGCTCCTCGACGCCCGGCCCCCACAGGGTGCGCACGATCGGCGCCCCGTACCGCCCCAGCACCGACAGGGTGTCGTCGCCGGCCGGCCCGCACAGCACCACCTCCGGCGTCCCGAACCGCCGCGCCAGCGTCAGCAGCGCCCGCGTCGACCGGCTCACGACGCCGTCGGTCAGCTCGGCGAGCACCAGCACCGGATCCAGCTCCCGCATCAGCTGCCCCCTACAGAAATTGGCGTTCGGCCAGGAAATCGGCGAGGCGCGCGGCGACGTCCGACGGCTCGCCCGCGAGCACCCGGCGCGGGCGGGGCTGGACGGTCACCGCCCGCACCCGGGTCGCGGCGCCGGCGAGGCCGACCCGGGCGCCGTTCATGCCGATGTCGGCGAGGCTCCAGGTGCGCACCGGCTTCTCCCGCGCCGACACGGTGGCGCCGAACCGCGGATAGCGCGGCGCGCCGCAGCACTCGCGCACCGACACGACGGCCGGCAGGTCGGCGGCGAGGGTCTCGCGCACGGCGCCGTCGCCGCGCCGCACCTCGAGGCGGTGCTCGTGCAGCGTCACGGTGTCGGCGTGGCAGAGGGCGGGCACGTCGAGGAGTTCGGCGACCATGGCGGGCACGGCGGACATGCCGGAGTCGCTCGTCCCGGCCCCGCACAGCACGAGGTCGAACTCGACGCGGCGCAGCACGGCGGCCAGGACGCGGGCCGTGGACAGGGCGTCGCTGCCGGACAGCCGCGCGTCGCAGACGTGGATGCCGTTGTCGGCCCCGAGGACCATTGCCCGCCGCAGCGCCTCCTCGGCCGCCGGTGGACCCATCGTGACGGCGGTGATCTCCATATCGCGACGCCACGGCGCTATTCGCAGCGCCTGATCGACGGCGCATTCATCGGCGCCATTGAGACGGAAGCGCTTTCCGGTCCGTTCAAGATTCGATTCCGGCGTGAACGAGATATCGCACGCCGCGCGCGGAACCTGCTTGACCAGCACAACGATCTTCACACGCGTCGGCCTCCCGGTCCGGAATGAACCTTGCGGTGCCCGCGAGTGTAAGCACGAGAAATGCAGATCGAATAGAGCCGATCGGGGTTGAGAATGCGATCTCAGAGCCAGCCTTGTTCGCGCGCCGTGCCGATCGCGGCGGAACGATCATTTACCGCCAGCTTCGCCATGATCGAAGTGAGGTGATTGCGAACCGTTCCGGGCGACAATCGCACCCGCCGCGCGATCGCGTGCACCGGCGTGTCCGGGTCGGCGGCGCGCAGCACGTCGAGTTCGCGGGCGGTCAGCGGGCACTCCGGCAGGCTCAACGCGTCCGCCGCCAACGCCGGGTCGACGTAACGCCCACCGGCGTGCACCCGGCGGATCACGTCGGCGAGCGCACCACCCGGCGACCCCTTGGGCAGGAACCCCTTCGCGCCGGCGGCCAGGGCGCGGGGCAGTTGCGCCGGACGGCCGTGCCCGGTCAGGATCACCACGGCGCAGGAGGGCAGGGCGCGGCTCAGTTCGGCGGTGACGGCGAGCCCGTCGAGCGTGGACATCTGCAGATCCACCACGGCCACGTCGGGCCGGTGCGCCAGGGCGGCCCGCACGGCGTCCCGGCCGTCGGCCGCCTGCGCCACCACCTCGAGGTCGGGCTCCAGGCCCAGCAGTGCCGCGAGCGCCACCCGGATCAGTTCCTCGTCGTCGGCGAGCAGGACCCGGATCACGGGTCGAGGGTATGCCAGCCGCGAACTGTCGCAGCCCACCGGTACGGTGCGCGCATGGGTCTGTACGACACCCGTTGCGCGGTCACCGGGATCAGCCTGTTCACCGCCGACGCCGTGATGGTGGGGCTGGCGCGCGCCGGTGCCGGGTACCGCCCGATCACGCTCGGGGTCGCCGGCGCTTACAACGGCTACGGCGTGCTCGAGGAGATCACCGAGGACCGCAACACCGCGCTCCTCATGGCCTACTTCGACGCGCGGGCGGCCGACGGGCGGCTGGTGTGCGACCGCGACTACGGCCGGCGGTTCGGTGTCCCGCCGCGCGACATCGAGAGCCTGTTCGGCTACTTCGAGCGAAACTTCTGCGACGCGCCCGACGATCGGCCGGCGTTGGCTTTGGACGGGCGTTCCGTCGTCTACTGCATGATCTCCAAGCTGGTCTGGGACGGGGTGGCCGCGGCGCACGCGCCCGAGCGGGGCACGGTGGAGAGCCGGTTCGCGGAGCTGTTCGGCGACTCACCGATCGCCGCGGAGATCTACCGGCCGGCGCTGCACGAGGTCGCCGACGGGGTGCGCGACCTGTACGCGATGGACGCGTTCCTGCGCGCGCACGGGATCGCGTGGTCGACGCCGGACCCGGAGGTGCACGGGATGGTCTACCCGGACGAGGAGACGCGGGAGTTCGTGCGGGAGGCCAGATCCCGCTTCGCCGGGGAGCCGGCGGTCCTCGACGCGCTCGACCGCTACGACGCCCAGCAGGCCGCGCTCCACGAGGACGACTAATAACGCTCAGCGCCCCGCGCTCACCTGCCAGCAGGCGGCGGTGTAGCGGACCTCCGCCCCGTGCACGTACGGGGCGAACGCGTCGCGCAGCACCTCGACCACCCGCGCCCGGGTCGGCTCGTCCACCTCCCGCAGGGCCGCGCCGACCGGCCCCATCCGGCTGACGTAGCCCTCCAGTTCGCTCACCGGCATCGTGCAGGGCACGTCGACCGGCCGCACGTCGGCCTCGGTCCAGCCGCTCTCCGCCAGGATGCGGCGCACCCGGTCCGGGTCGGCGAGGCCGAACTGCCCCGGCGCGTCCGGCCGGCGCTCGGGCAGGCCGGGCAGCAGCGGCGCGGCGGCCCGCTCGGCCGTCGTCATGAACGGGTTCTCGTCGATCCCGCGCCACGCGACGAAGCGGAGCGCGGCGCCGTCCCCGGCCGCCCGGCGCAGGTTGGCGAAGGCGCGCACCGGGTCGTCGAAGAACATGACGCCGAAGCGGGAGACGATCACGTCGAAGCCGCCCGCCTCGAACGGGTGCCGCTGCGCGTCGGCGACGACGAAGCTCGCCGGCACACCCGCGCGTTCGGCCCGGCTGCGGGCGGCGGCGACCATCTGCTCGGCGACGTCGACGCCGAGGGCGTGCCCCGACGCGTCGAGCCGGCGCGCGATCGCCACCGTCGTGGCGCCGGTGCCGCAGCCCACGTCCAGCACACGGCTCCCGGACCCGCTGGGGACCGCATCCAGGATCAGCTCGTCGAACGGCGCGAGCAGGCCGTCCAGCAGCTCCTGCGCGTCGACCCAGGCGGTGCCGGCGTGGCCGTTCCACCGTGTCGCCTGCGTGCCGTCCATCGTCGCCTCCCGGGCTTGCCGTTGCCGTGCCGAGCTGACACCGTTTCACTTCAAGCCGACTTGAGGTCAACGATATGACGGATCTGGACATCGCCGAGGTGGCCCGGCGCACCGGCGTTCCGCCCTCGACGCTGCGCTACTACGAGGAGCGCGGGCTGATCGCCTCGACCGGCCGGCGCGGGCTGCGTCGGCAGTTCGATCCGGGGGTGCTGGAGCGGTTGGGCCTGATCGCGTTGGGCCGCTCGGCCGGGTTCTCGATCGCGGAGATGACGCGGATGTTCACGCCGCTGGGGCGGCCGGAGATCGACCGGCGGGTGCTCGCCGCCAGGGCGGACGAGATCGACCGGACGATCCGTGAACTGACCGCCGTCCGGGACTCGCTCCGGCACGCCGCCGAGTGTCCCGCGCCGAGCCACCTGGAGTGCCCCACGTTCCGGCGGCTGGTCCGCACAGCCGCGGCCGGCGCGTCACGCGCGGCGCCCCGGCCGGCCCTCCCGCGCCGTCGGCGTGCGGCGGAGGCCGGATGAGGGTGCCACGATCGGTCCCGCCGTGCGGTCGGTGAGCAGCCGGCTGCTGGGCCTGCTCGACGCGTTCTCCGACGGGCACCGGCGGCTGTCGCTGACCGAGATCAGCCGGCGGACCGGGACGCCGATGGGCACCGCGCACCGCCTCGTCGGCGAACTGGTCGCCTGGGGCGCGCTCGAACGCGACGACAGCGGCCGCTACCAGATCGGCCTGCGGCTGTGGGAGGTCGCCGCGCTCGCCCCGCGCGGATTGGGCCTGCGCGAGGCGGCGATGCCGTTCATGGAGGACCTGTACGAGGCCACCCACCAGCACGTGCAGCTCGCCGTCCTGGACGGGCTCGAGGTCGTCTACATCGAACGGATCTCCGGCCGGGACGCCGTGGCGGTGCACAGCCGGGTCGGTGGCCGCTGGCCGGCGCACGCCACCGGCGTCGGCCTCGTGCTGCTGGCGCACGCCGCACCGGAGGCGCAGGAGCGGTACCTCGCGGGCCCGCTCGCGACGTTCACCCGGATGACCATCGCCGACGCGGGCCGGCTGCGCCGCGTCCTCGCCGAGGTCCGGCGGACCGGCGTGGCGATCAGCGACCGGCAGGTGACGATGGACGCCCTCTCCGTCGCCGCGCCGGTCCGCGACCGGGCGGGCGCGGTGGTCGCGGCGCTCTCCGTCGTGGTCGGGGTCGACGGACCCGCCGCGGCCGCCCTGGTCCCCGCGGTGGTGACCGCGGCGCGCGGCATCTCCCGGTCGATCTTCCGTCATCCGGAACGCCCGTAGCGCGGCCGACCCGCGCTCGCGCACCGTCTGCGCATGATGAGCACCGGCTTCATCCGGGACCAGTGGTACGTCGCCGCACACGCGCACGAGGTCGGCGAGGACCTGCTCGCGCGGACCGTGCTCGGCGAACCGATCGTCCTCTACCGCACCGCCGACGGCACTCCCGTGGGGCTCGCCGACCGGTGCGTGCACCGCCGCTTCCCGCTGTCGCTGAGTCAGCGGGTCGACGACCGGATCGTCTGCGGCTACCACGGCTTCACCTACGACCGCACCGGCGCGTGCGTCGCGGTGCCCGGCCAGCGGCGGATCCCGCGCACCGCGCGGGTCCCCGCCTACCCCGTGGTGGAACGGGACTCGCTGGTCTGGGTGTGGATCGGCGAACCCGACCGGGCCGACCCGGCGGCGATCCCCCGCGCCCCCTGGCTGGACGCACCCGGCTGGACGACCGTGCGCGGGCTGGAACCGTTGGCCGCCCGCTACGGCCTGCTGGTCGACAACCTGCTGGACCTGTCCCACGAGACGTACCTGCACGCCGGCTACATCGGCACGCCGGAGGTCGCCGAGACGCCGATCACCACCGAGGTCGACGACGACGCGCGGGTCGTGCACGTGCGGCGGCGGATGAAGGACGTGGCGTGCCCGCCGTTCTACGCCCGTTCGACCGGCATCACCGGCCGGATCGACCGCTGGCAGGACATCGAGTTCCACCCGCCGTGCCTGTATCTGCTGCACGCGCGGATCGCCCCGACCGGCGTCGAACCGGCACCGGACGGCACCGATCCGCACGCGTTCCACGCCGAGATCGTCTACGCCATCACGCCGGAGACGCAGACGAGCACGCACGACTTCTGGCTGGTGGCCCGCGACTTCGCCACCGACGACGCCGAGGTGTCGCGGTTCCTGGCCGAGAGCAACCGCACGGTGGTGCTCCAGGACGTCGCGGCCCTGAACGCGCTGGAGCGGGTGATCGCCGCCGAGCCACCGGGCTTCCAGGAGCTGAGCATCAACATCGACACCGGCGGTCTCGCGGCGCGGCGGCTGCTCAACGCGATGGCCTCGGAGGCCTCGGGCGCCGGGCCTTTGCCTGACGGCCGGTCCGGATGACCGGCACCGCCGCGCGCCCCCGGGCGGAGCACACGGTGTACCGGGTCTCCTGGACGCCGGGCTCGGACCGGCTCGCCGGCCGCTGCCACTGCGGGGCCGAGTGCACCGGCGAGGACCCCGTCGCCGTCTGGGAATGGCTGCTGGCCCACCCGGACCACCCGGACGGGGCCGACCCGCGATGAACGTGCCGGAGTTCGACGCCGTCGTCGTCGCGCGGCGGCCGGCCGCCGAAGGCGTGGTGGCGCTGGATCTCGCCCGCCCCGACGGCGGTCCGCTGCCGCCGTGGGAGCCCGGTGCCCACGTCGACCTGGTGCTGCGGCCGGAACTCGTGCGCCAGTACTCGCTCTGCGGGGATCCGGCCGACGCGCGCACGTGGCGGATCGCGGTGCTGCGGGAGCCGGCCGGGCGGGGCGGCTCCGCACACGTCCACGACGCCCTGCCCGAGAACGCCCGCGTGCGGCTGCGCGGGCCGCGCAACCGGTTCCCGCTGGTGGCGGCGGAGCGGTACCTGTTCGTCGCCGGTGGCATCGGCATCACGCCGATCCTGCCGATGCTCGCCGCGGCCGACGCGTCCGGGGCCGACTGGCGGCTGGTCTACGGCGGCCGCACGCGCCGGAGCATGGCGTTCCTGGACGGGCTGGCGCACTACGGCGAACGCGTCCACGTGCGGCCGCAGGACGAGTACGGGCTGCTCGACCTCGACGGCCTGTTCGACCGGCTGCCGCCGCGGACGCGGGTGTACTGCTGCGGGCCGGAGCCGTTGCTGGCGGCGGTCGAGCAGCGGGTGCCGCCGCAGGCGCTGCACGTCGAGCGGTTCAGCGGCGGGAGCACCGATGCCGCCGACGCGGCGTTCGAGGTGGTGCTGGGCGCCGCCGGCCGAACGGTCACCGTGCCGCCGGGCACCTCGATCCTGCGGGCGATCGAGGACGCCGGCGTGAGTGTGCTCTCCTCCTGCCGCGAGGGGACGTGCGGCACCTGCGAGACCGGTGTGCTGGAGGGCGTTCCGGAGCATCGGGACAGCGTTCTCACCGCGGCCGAGCGCGCCGCGAACGACGTCATGATGATCTGCGTGTCCCGGTGCCGCGGCAGCCGGCTCGTCCTGGAGCTGTGACGGCGGCCGGCAAGAAATTCCGGCCGCGTGTCGATTACGGCGGCTCCGGTTCGACCTCTGGGTGAAGGCCGGCACGGAGCCGGCCCCCACACCAGCCGGAGGGCATCATGACCACCACCCTGCACCAGCCCCGCATCGCCGCCACCGGCACCGCCGCGCTCGCGCTGACCGGGGTCGCCGCGGCGGCCGTCGCCAGCGTCGCCACCATGGCCGTCGCCGCCGCCGGACACGCCGCGGGGGTCAGTCTCGACGTCGGCGGCGCACCCATCCCGGTCTCCGGGTTCGGTGTGCTGACGAGCGTCTTCTCCCTGGTCGGCCTCGTCCTCGCGGTCGTGCTGCGGCGTACCGCCGGTGACCCGCGGCGGGCCTTCGTGCGCACGACGGTGGCGCTGACGGTGCTGTCGCTGGTGCCGGACGTGATCGTCGACGCCACGCCGGACACCAAGGGCCTGCTGATGCTGACCCACGTGGTGGCCGCCGCCGTCGTGATCCCCGCGGTGGCCCGCCGCCTGCACCGCTGACCTTCGACGCGGATCAGTCCTCCGTGCAGCACGAGCGCCGCGCCGCCGCGACGTAGTCGGGGTCGTGCCACCAGTACCGGTCCTCGCTCTCATGCCGGGGAACGGGCGGCAGCACGGCGTTCGTGGTGGCGGCGGCCTCGGCCGGTCGGGCGAACGGGCTCAGCAGTTCCTCGACGGTGTGCGCGACGCCGTTCACCATGACCCGCTGGACGTTCGCCGCCTGCGCGATGTCGGCCAGCGGGTCGCCGCCGAGGAACGTCAGGTCGGCGCGGTAGCCGCGGGCGATCCGTCCGATCGGCTCGCCGAGCACCTCACCGGGGGTCCGGGTGGCGGTGGTCAGCGCCTCCAGCGGCGTGATGCCGTTCGCCGCCATGCCCCGCAGGTTGAGATGCGTGGCGATCGCGGTGGGCACGATCGGCGCGTCGGTGCCGGTGACGACCCGGCCGCCGCCCCGGATGAGGCGCGCCAGGTGGGCGACCTGCTGGGCCAGCGATCGCCGGTTGGCGGTCTGGTCGGTGGAGCGGAACTGCGCCACCGTCGCCTGGAGCGCGGCGAACTCCCACGCCGGGTAGAGCGTGCGCACGCGGGGGTCGACGGCGAGGCTGTCGTCCGTGGCGAGCAACGTCAACGACACGAACAGCGTCGGCGTCAGGGCCGCACCGCTGGCGAGGAAGACCTCCGCGACGTCCGGGTGCACGTCGCCCAGCGCGGTGACGGTGCGGGAGTACCCGAACCGGCTGGTCGCACCGACGTGTTCCTGACCGTCGCCGCCGAAGGCCAGCGCCGGATAGTGGTAGTGCGACGTGGCCGGAACGCCGTGCCGGTGCGCCCACGCGATCACCTGCCGCTGCCGGTCGGCGGGCAGCCGCACGTACGACTTCATCAGGTCGTAGTCGAGCGCGCCGGCCCGTTCCAGTTCCAGGCGCAGCTGCGCGTCGTCGTACGTCGGGCGCATGAAGTTGTAGTAGACCCGCGGGCCGTCGATCGCCTCACCGGTGCCGTAGTAGCGCGGCCCGACGCGGACCCCGGCCCGGATCGATTCCCGCTCCTCCACCATGTGGTACGCCGGGCTGCCCGGTGAACGCGTCGTGGTGATGCCGAACGCCAGCCAGAGCCTTCCCTGACGGGATCCGTAGGCGTAGCCCTGCATCTCGCGGTGGTGGTGCATGTCCACGAGGCCGGGGATGACGACCGCCCCGGTCGCGTCGACGCGCGTGCCGTCCCGGCCGGGGCGGTGCGGCTCGACGGCCGTGATGCGGTCGCCGTCCACGACGATGTCGACGTTCTCGACGACGCGCGACGCGCTGCCGTCCCACATCCGGCCGGCGTGGATCACCTGACGCCCACGGGGTTCGGCACGCGTCCAGGTAAGCCCCATCGGCACCGTTCTCGGCGCACCGCCGGCGGCGGGGACCAGCCGGAGCCGGCCGTTGTTGAGGTACAGCAGCGTCGTGGAGTCCCCGCTCCAGCTGGGCGCGTCGGTGACCTCGTCGGTGACCCGCCGCGGTTCGCCGGTGAACGTTCCGGACGGGTCGACGTCGGCCACCCAGAGCACGCTCGCGACGACGAACGCCAGCTTCGTGCCGTCCGGGGACCAGACCGGGCCGTCGTCCCCGCGCGTCTGGAGCGAGCGGTCGGGCAGCGGGTCGATGTAGCGGGCCGCGCCGGTGCGCCGGTCGACCAGCAGGATCTTGCTCAACCCCTCGCGGAACCGCGCCGAGTACGGCCGGATCGCGGCGAGCGCGATGGTGTTGCCGTCCGGCGACCAGGTGGGCCGGCCCGGTTCGAACGTGGCCGGGTGGACCTGCTGGACCGCGCCGGAGGCCACCTCGACCGTGTACAGCGCGCCCGTCTGGTCGAGGAACGCCAGGTGCGTGCCGTCGGGTGACCAGCTGCCGGAGACGGCGGCCCGGTCGGGCAGGTCGGTGAGCTGTCGATCGGTGCCGGTGGCGAGGTCCCGCAGCCAGATGTCGAGCGTGCCGCCCCGGTCGGTCGAGTACGACAGATACCGGCCGTCCGGCGACCAGGCCGGGTCGCACTTCCACCAGGGATCGCGGGTGAGCGGCACCGGCGGGCGGCCGATCGTCATCGTCCAGATGTCGTTGAGCGCGCGGAACGCCACCTGCCGGCCGTCCGGCGACAGCACCGGGCTGCCGATGCCCTTGACCGGCCGCGCACCGGCGACGGCCCGGTCCCGCGCGGTGCGGGTGTAGCGCGGCGTGGCGAGGGCCAGCGCGGCGGTGAACCCGATCTCCCCCGTGCGGCCGCCGCCGATGGTGCCGCGCCGGATCCGGCCGTCGGCGGTGTAGACGAACGATCCGTCCGTTCCCCAGGAAACCCGGAACGGGAAGACCTCCTCGCCGGCGATCTCGACCACCTCGACCCCGGCGGCGTCGATCCGGCACAGCTCGCTGCGCGGAGCCGCGACGCGGGTGTAGAGCAGGCCGGCGCCGTCCGGGGTCCACGCGGGCGAGCGCACGGTCCGGCCGGCGACGGCGGGGACCACCGTCCGGCGTGCGCCGGAGGCCACCGACACCACGTCGATGCGGCTGTTGCCGACGACGAAGGCGATCTCGGCGCCGTCGGGCGACCATGCCGGCTCGAACGACTCCTCCGCGGTGGCGACGAGGGTGGTGACCGCACCGGAGGCAAGGTCCAGCACGTCGATGCCGTAGTGCCCGGTTCGGTCGGTCGAGTAGGCGATCCGGCCGCCGTCCGGAGAGAAGCGCGGCTCCCGCTGGTCGAACGGGCCCTCGGTGAGCTTGCGCGCTCCCGTGCCGTCGGTCCGGATCAGCCACACGTTGAACACCGCGTCGCGGTAGGACTGGAACACGAGCGTGCGCCCGTCCGGTGCCCAGTCCGGCTGGGCGACGTCGAACAGGTCGTCGGTCAGCCGGCGCGCCTCGCCGCCGGCCGCCGGCACCACCCAGAGCACCCCGACCAGATCCATCGCGACGGCGGTGCCGTCCGGCGAGAGCCGGGCCGCGAGATTGACCCCGGTGTGAACGTGGATCCGGCGCTGCGACGGGGCGGCCGGCGCTGCGGCCTCGGCGGCGTCGCCGGTGCTCAGCACCCCCGCCACCGTCGTCCCGGCCGCGCCGGAGATGAACGTTCTTCTGCTGATGCCGGTCATCGGCCCCCGTCTCTCCCCATTTGGGTGTGTTTATATTTATAGTCCTCACTCGCTGGTGATGGGAACGCGGCACGGCGGCGCTACGCACTCCGACCATGAGGACGTCCCGCCCGAGGGGGCCGGTGGATCCGGCCGGGCACGTCGCGCAGGCGCCCGCCGCTGCCGCCGTACCGGCTCGCGACGATCTCGGCGACGATGCTGACCGCCGTCTCCTCCGGGGTGCGCGCGCCGAGATCCAGCCCGATCGGCGAGGCGAGGCGCTCCAGTTCGGCCCCGGTCAGGCCGTGCTCGCGCAGCCGGGCCAGCCGATCGTCGTGGGTGTGTCGGGAACCCATCGCGCCGACGTACGCCAGCGGCATCCGTAACGCCTCCGCCAGCACCGGCACGTCGAACCTCGGATCGTGTGTCAGCACGCACACGACGGTGCGCCCGTCCAGCCGCCCGGCCCCGGCCTCGGCACGCAGGTACCGGTGCGGCCAGTCGACCACCACGTCGTGGGCCTGCGGGAAGCGGCGTGCGGTGGCGAAGACCGGCCGCGCGTCGCACACCGTGACGCGGTAGCCGAGGACGGCACCGACCCGGGCCAGCGCGGCGGCGAAGTCGACCGCCCCGAACACGATCATCCGGGGCGGTGGCGCGTACGCGGCGACGAAGGCGCCGGTTTGCGCGATCCCGCTGTCGCCGGTGCGCAGGCGTTCCCGGGCGTCGGCCGCGGCGGCGGCGTCGAGCCGGCCCGAACCCAGGGTGCCGGCGGTGCGGTCGGCCCACACGACGAGCCGTCGCCCCGGCGGGTCCCCGTCGAGTGCGGTGGCCACCGCCACCGGCGTCCCCGCGCGGATGTCCCGGGCGACGTCACCCAGCTCCGGGAACGTCGTGCGGTCCACCCGTTCGACGAAGACGTCCAGGGATCCGCCGCAGGTGAGCAGGTCGTCGAAGTCCTCGAGGCCCTGCCGCACCGGTACGCCGGTCGCCTGTACACGGGTGGCCAGTTCGTACACGGTCGCCTCGACGCATCCGGCGGAGACGCTGCCGGTCGCCGAACCGTCCGGGCCGACCAGCATCGTGGCGCCGGCCGGCCGGGGAGCCGAACGCCACGTGCGCACCACCGTCGCCATGCCGACCGGTTCACCGGCCTCCCACCAGCGGACCAACTCGTCGAGCACGTCACGCACGGCCGGCCCGTTCCAGCACCTCCAGCACGGTGCCGACGAGCAGCGGCACCTTGTACCCGGTCATCGGCAACGGCCGCGCGCCGTCGGCGGCCCGCCGCGCAGCCGCCTCGAACAGGGCACCGGTGGGCGGGTTGCCGAGCAGCGCCGCCTCCACCGCCGGCAGCCGCAACGGGATCGGGGCCACTCCGCCGACGGCCACTCCGGCCGCTGCCACCGTTCCGTCGAGAACGACAAGGCGCGCGACGGCCTCGACCAGCGGCCACTCGGCGTAGGTGCGGCTGATCGCCCGGTGGTAGGCGGCCCGCTCGCCCGCAACGGCCGGGGGAAGCCGCACGGCGGTGAGCAGTTCGCCGTCGGCGAGCCGATGGTCGCGGGAGCCGTCGGAGCCGTCGCCGAACACCTCCGCGACCGGCAGGACGCGCCGGTCGGTGACGACCTCGGCGGCGTAGGCGAGCAGGGCCGCCCCGAGCGTCGAGGGATGCGGCGCCACGCACGGACCCAGGTCGAACGCGACGTGGAAGCGATGGTTGCCGGCACGGGCCGGGCAGGTGTCCCCGCCGCTCTTCAGGCACGGCGTGTGCGGGTTGCGGTAGTACCAGCACCGGTTGTGCTGCAACAGGTTGCCGCCGATCGTGCCGATCCGGCGGATCTGCGGCGTGGCGAGCGCACCCGCCGACAGGGCCAGCCCGGGATAGCCGGACCGGATCGCCTCGTCGGCCGCCAGCACCGCCATCGGCGTCGCCGCGCCGATCTCCCACCCGCCGTCGGCGGTGGCCGTGATCCGTCGAAGCTCGGGACGGGCGCCGACGTCGCGCACCGGCCCGCGGCTGATCCCGCTGCGCCGGCGCTCGCTCAGATCGGTGCCCCCGGCACGAAACTCGCTCATCGAATATCTCCGCGGGCGACGGCCTCGACGATCGCGTCGGGCCGGATGGGCAACCGGTACGGGCGCTGCCCGGTCGCGTGGTGCACGGCGTTGGCGATCGCGGCGGCCACCGGCATGGTGGCGATCTCACCGAGCCCCACCCCGCCGCCGGGCACGTGTTCGAACCCGTCCTCGTCGAAGTGCAGCGTGATCCGCGGCGTGTCCGCGATCCCCGGGATCCGGTAGTCCTCCAGCCCGGCGGTCAGCACCCGCCCGGTGTGCGGGTCGAGTTCGCGCTGCTCGTACAGCGCGTAGCCGATGCCCTGGATCACCGCGCCGTGCGCCTGCGCGGCCGCCAGTTCGGGCGCGGCGAGCCGCCCGACCGCGATGCCGCAGTACATCGCCGGCACCCGCACGTGCCCGAGCCGGGTGTCCACCTCGACCTCGGCCAGGTACACCGATCCGGTGTAGCCCCGCCCGGTGCGCAGCCGGGACGTGGCCCGCAGGAAGACCGACATGCCCGCGCCCAGTGCGCCGGCGCCGTCGAACGGCCGGCGGGCCGAGCGGCCGAGCGCCGCGTCGTCGTCGGGTCGGCGCGCGGTCACCGTCGTCTCCTGCGCCGCGCGCAGCGCGTCCGGCCACGCCAGGACGCCGCCGGCGTGGCGGACCCCGGCGTCGTCGGGTCGCGCGCCGGGTAGTCGCGTCGCCTCGGCGATCGCCGCCTTCAGCCGCCGCGCGGCCCGCAGCGTCGCCGGCACGAGCGTCGCCGTGGTGCGACTTCCGCCGGAGATCGGGCCGCGGGGCAGTGCCGAGTCGCCGATCCGGACCTCTACCGCATCCGGGGGAACGTCGAACGCGCCCGCAACGGTGCGGGCGAGCACCGTTCGGCTGCCGGTGCCCATGTCCTGCACCGCGCTGGCGACCCGCAGCCGGCCGCCGGGGAGCACGGCAAGCTCCACCTCGCAGTCGGTCTGGTGCCAGTAGAACCAGTTGGCGGCCGCGACGCCGACGCCCCGCCGGTACCGGCCGGTGCGGGTGTGCGCGCCGCGTTCCCGCCAGGCCGGCAGCTCCGCCGCCCAGGTGTACAGCCGCTGCCGCAACGGGTCCGGGTCCCACCGGCGGCGCAGTGCGATCGGGTCGGTGTCCAGGCGCAGCGCGGCCTCGTCGACGGCCTGTTCCAGGGCGAAGCAGGTCAGCGGGCCGCCCGGGCCGCGGAACGGGGTGCCCGGCGGCGTGTTGGTGACGACGTCGTAGTCGGCGAGATCCTTCGCCGGCGCCGGATAGATGAGCCGGGCCAACGACGCGACGGTCGAACCGACCGCGACCCCGGAGTCCGCGACCGCCGTCATCGACAGCGCCGCGAGGCTGCCGTCCGCGGCGGCCAGCAGCCCCACGGTCAGTTCGGCGGCGGGCCGGTGGCCGGCGACGCTCAGCTCCTCCAGCCGGTCCAGGGCGACCCGCACCGGCGCACCGGCGGCGCGGGACAGCTCGACCGCGGCGACGATCTCGTGCGACAGCGCCAGCTTCGCGCCGAACCCGCCGCCCACGTGCTCGGCGAGCACCCGCACGGCCTCGGGGCGCAGCCTGTAGCGGCGGGCCAGTTCGTGCGCGACGTGGGCGACCGCCTGCGTGGACGCGTGCACCGTCAGCCCGTCCGCGGTCCAGTCGGCGACCGCGACGTGCGGCTCGAACGCCGTGTGCACCTGCGCGGCCGTGTGGAACGTCCCCTCGACCAGCAGCGGGTCCCCGGCCTCGCGGGCAGCGGCGAGGAGCCGCCGGGCGGTCTTCGCCGACTCGGAGAACTGCCCCACGGGACCGCGCAGGTTGGGCGCCTTCCACGGGGTCGGCACCAGCACGCCCTCGGCCGCGTTGGGAGTGCGCCGCTTGCCGGTGTACACCGGGGCCGGGTCGGGCCGCAGCGCCGCCGACGCGCTGACGCTGGCCGGCAGCGGCTCGTACCGCACGACGACGGCGGCGGCACCGGCCTCCGCGGCGTGCCGGTCCACCGCCGCGATCGCGACGAGCGGCTCCCCCACGTAGCGGACCTCCGGGTCGCGCGCGTCCAGCAGGCGCACCACGGCGCGCACGCCCGGGGTCCGTTCGGCCGCGGCGGTGTCGATGTCGCCGACCCGCGCGTGGGCGTGCGCGGAGCGCAGAACGACACCCTCCAGCTGCCCGGGCAGCCGGACGTCGAGCGTGTAGCGGGCCCGTCCGGTCACCTTCTCGGCGGCCTCCACCCGGGGCGGTGCGGCGGCGTGCGCGTTGTCGTGCTCGCCGGCGCAGGCGGCCGCGACGGCGTCGAAGATCTCGACGTAGGCGCCGCACCGGCACAGGTGGCCGGCGAGCGCGGCGGCGATCTCCTCGCGTTCCGGCCGGGCGGTGCCGTGGCGGGCGCGCCAGTCGTCGTGGAAGGCGGCCGCCTCGACCACGAAGCCCGGCGTGCAGAACCCGCACTGCAACGCGCCGTGCGCGACGAAGGCCCGGGCGACCGGATGTTCGGGGTCGATGCCCTCGACCGTGGTGACGGTGTGCCCGTCGAGGGCGTCGGTCGGCAGCAGGCAGCTCACCACGGGTTGCCCGTCGAGCAGCACCGTGCAGGCGCCGCAGACCCCGGCGCCGCAGACGAGCTTGGTGCCGGTCAATCCGAGGCGTTCGCGGAGGGTGTCCACCGAGGTGTCGGGCAGGGGGCCGGGGAGGGCGTGCTGGGTTCCGTTGATCTCGACCTTGACCATTGAGCCTTCTCACTCTCGGTCCGGCAGGATGCGAATGAATGTTCATTCACACCGGGGCGCGTGTCAAGGGCGCTCGCCCGACAATGGCCTTACGGGCAGCGCAGCAGGTCCCAGACCGCGTTCTCGGACAGGGCCAGCCGCTCCTCGTCGAGGCCGGATCCCCGCATCGACGCGCACATGCCGATGAACGCCCCGTACGCCAGCGACATCAGCACCGTCGGATCCCCGGGCCGGATCTCCCCCCGGGCCTGACCGGCGCTGATCAACTCCCCGGCCGCCGCGTAGATCCGCTCGGTGAGCGCGGCGTTCTCCGCGTCGAGGTAGCTCTGGTGCTGCTGCAGTTCGAGGAACGCGAACGCGTCCGGATGTTCGACCGCGAAGGCCACCATCCCGCGCCACATCCGCCCGAACCGCGCCCGGATCGGCTCGTCCGCGACGTCGGCCGCCACCGAATCGATCACATGGGCGCCGAGCCTGGTCTTCCACCGCCGGTACACGGCGTTGCCCAGCGCCTCCTTGCTGGGAAAGTGGCGGTAGATGGAGCCCACCGCCACCCCGGCCCGCTCCGCCAGGGGAGCCATCGCCGTGCCGCCGTAGGTGTACTCGGTGAACACCACGAGCGCGGCGGACATGATCGCCTCGCGCACCTCCCGCGGCTGGGTCACCCGCCACCTCCCGGTTCCATGGCCCGAACGTTACCGGGCGCCGCCGGTACGACCGCTTCGACGGTGAACACCCCGCCGGCGCGCGCGTACGAGAACCTGCCGCCCGCGTCGGCCAGGCGGTCGGCGAGCCCGCGCAGCCCCGAACTCAGCGGATCCGGCCGCGGGTCGGACGCCCCGTCGTTGCCGACCGTCAGGCGCACCTCCGTCGGCGACGCGCGCACCTCGATCGCGCAGCGGGTCGCGCGGCTGTGCCGGAGCAGGTTCGTGGTCGCCTCGCGCAGCACCGCCGCCAGCAGCGGCCCCGCCTGCTCCGGAACGTCCGCGCCGCCGGTCACCTCGCAGCGCACGCCGCTGGACTCCAGCACCTGCCGGATCGCGGCCAACTGCGCGGCAAGGTCCACCCGCCGGTAGCCGCGCACCACGTCGCGCAGGTCGGCGAGCGCGTCGGCCGCGAGGGCCCGCACCTCGCCGGCCTCCGTCCGGGCCCGCTGCGGGTCCAGGGGCGCGAGGCGTTCGGCCAGCTCGGCCTTGAGCGCGATCACCGACAGGCGGTGCCCCAGATGGTCGTGAACGTCCCGCGCCAGGCGCAGCCGTTCCTCGGCGGCCGCCAGCCGGGACTGCGCCGCCCGCCCCTCCTCCGCCTGCACCAGCAGGTCCCAGAACCACACCTGCAGCCCGTTCACGGCGGCGACGCCCAGCCCGAAGCCGCCCGTGATGACCACCGTGTGCCACCAGACGTCCGGCGCGACCGGCACCGCCACCGCGACGACGCCGGCCACCAGGGCCCACCCCCACCACCGCGGAACGAGCACCGGGATCACGCCGACCAGGCACGCCGCCAGCCACGACCAGCTCGGCCACGCGCCGCCGAGCGGAGCGACCAGCGGGAGCGACGCGACCGATGCCACGGCGAGCGCGAGCACCGGCCGGCGTCGCCGCGCCCAGGGCGTGACGAGCGCGTGCAGGACGTACCCCTGCGCCACGCAGAACATCGCGATGCCGAGCGCGCCCAGGATCCGCCGCGCGCCGTCCGGTTCCCGGGCGAGGCCGATCGCCGGCATCAGCAGCGCGGCCGTGCCGTTGACGGCGAGCACGCCGAACGTCACGAGCCGGACCCGGCGCAGGCGAGGTTGCATGCGCCGAGCGTAGGTGCGACGGCGTCACGGCCGACCCGGGAAAAGTTCACGGGTGCGCGGGTGTGCCGCGCCCGCAGGCTGGCCGGCATGTGGAAGAAGCTGCGGCACCGCTGGCCGAGCGCGCTGGCGTTGGTGCTGACCGTCGACAATCTCGTGGCACCCCGGCCGCTGGCGCCGTGGACGTTGCTGGTGCTGGCGTTCGCGTACCTGAGCATCGGGGTGGTCCGGGGCACGCTGCGCCCGGGCAGGGTGCTCGCCGCCCAGCTCGGCGGCGCGGGTGTCTACTTGGGACTGATCGCCCTCGCGTCGGCCCTTTCGGGGACGGCGTCCGCGTTCGTGGTCGGGGCGGGCTGGTTCGCGCACGCCGGCTGGGACCTGTGGCACCACCGGCGCAACCTGGTGGTGTGGCGGGAGTTCGCCGAGTGGTGCGCCGTCGTCGACGCCGTCATCGGCGTCTCGGTGCTGATGTGGGCCGTCGCGGCGCTGTGACGGAGTGGCCGTCATGCGCATTCGTCGTGCCGACGTCGCCGACTCGGCCGGGATCGCCGCGGTGCACGTCGCCTCGTCGCCGGCCGCCTATGCGGCGCACGGCTGGCTGCCGGACGGGGGTCAGGCGGGACACGACGCGCGACGTCCCGCGGACCGTCGTGCGGTACCGGCCGACGCTCGCACCTCAGTGACCCCGGAACGCCTCCTCCAGCCACCACGAGCCGCGCCGCGCGTCGACCTTCGCGTCCACCACGAACACGCCCCGCGGCGCGGCGAGCCACTCCCGCACGGCGTCGAGGTCGCCGGCGGAGCGCACCGTCGCGCCGCGGCAGCCGTGGCCCCGCGCGATCTCCGCGAGATCCGCGTCCGGCAGCGTCACGGTGTCGAGCGGGTGCCCGCCCGGCCCGAAGTGGTGCACCTCGGCGCCGTACGCGGCGTCGTCGTAGACGACCACGAGCAGCGGCCCGCCGAGCCGCGCGGCCGTCGCCAGTTCGGCCGAGGACATCAGGAAACCGCCGTCGCCGAGCGCCGCCACCGTCAGGCGGTCGGGACGCGCCAGCGCCGCGCCGAGTGCGCTCGACAGACCCAGACCGATCGATTGGAACGCCTGCGTGAAGCAGAAACCCGCCGCGTCCGGCACGTCGAGGAACATCGCCGGGTAGCCCATGAAGTTGCCGGAGTCCACGACGACGGTGCGTTCGGCGGGCAGCAGGTCGTCGAGGAGCACGCTGAGCGTGCGCGGGTCGATCCGGCCGGGCGGCGGATCGTCCACATAGGACACCGTGCGCCACCTGCCGCCGGCGGCGATCCGCTCGCGCAGCGCGCCCGTGCGCCATCCCGGCCGCACGTCGGGACCGAGCCCCACCGCGCACGCGTCGGCCACCGCCACCACGTCGCCGGTGACGGGCACGTCGACCGGCCGGTTGACGACGAGCGCACCGGGTTCCAGGTCGACCTGGGCCACGATCGCCGCCGGGCCGATCAGGGCGCCGTGGCGGGTGGTCCACATGTTCAGGGTGCTGCCCCAGGCGACGACGAGGTCGGAGCCGGCGATCAGTTCGGCGGCCAGCGGGGTGGCGAAGCCGCCGGAGACGTCGAGATACCAGGGGTCGCCGGCGAACAGGCCCTTCGCGGCGGCCGACACGGCGAGCAGCGCACCGGTGCGGGATGCCAGTCGGGTCAATGCCTCCCGCGCCTCGATCGGCCTGCGGGCCGCGCCCCGCCCGGCGATGAACACCGGCCTGCGCGCCGCCCGCAGCGCCGCCACGAGAGCCGCCACGTCGGGCGCCGGCTCCGGGTCGGCCGGCACCGGCGCCACGGGAGAGAACGCCACCTCCCGCGCCTGAACGTCCAGCGGCAGCCCCAGCACGACGGTCCGGCCGGCACCGCGCGTGGCGGTGTCCCACACGCCCGCGACGCACTCGGCGACGTTCTCCGGATGGATCCGATGGAAGACCGCGCCGACGGCGGCCGCGAGGGCCGGGAGGTCGATGTGGAAGTTGGACCGGGGGTTGGGCGCCTCGGCCGCGAGCACGACGAGCGGCGAACGGCTCTTTGCGGCCTCGGCGATGCCGGTCAGCGCGTTGGTCACGCCCGGCCCCTGGTGCAGCGACAGCACCGCCGGACGGCCCGACACCCGCGCGAACGCGTCCGCCATGACGGCCGCGCCGCCCTCGTGCACCGCCGGCACGAACCGCGCACCGGCGGCCACGAGGGCGTTGGTCACGTGGAAGTTGCCGCTGCCGACCAGCCCGAACACGTGATCGGCACCGCAGTCGACCAGGGTCCGCGCGACAGCCTCCGAGACGCGCATCTAAGGAAGCAACCTATCGTTCGACGAGGGCCAGCACCCGGCACGGGCTGCCGGAGCCGCGCACGATCGGCAGCGGCCCGGCGACGACGACCGCGCCGGTGGCCGGCAGCGCGCCGACGTTCTGCAACTGGGTCAGCCCGTACTTGTCGTTGCCGAGCAGGAACGAGTGGCACGGGAACGGCGGGTCGAACGAGTGCGCCGCGCCGGCGTCGGTGCCCACGGTCTCCACGCCCACCCCGAGGATCGGCGTCTCCTCCGCCAGCCATTTGGCGCACTCGACGGAGATGCCCGGCGTGCGGCCGGCGTTGGCGTACTCCGCGGCGTCGTGGCCACGAGCGTCCCAACCCGTCCGGTACAGCAGCCACCCGCCCTCCGGCAGCGGCCCGTGCGCGTCCTGCCAGGCCCGCACGTGGGAGACCTCCAGCAGGAAGTCCGGATCGGCGGCGGCCTCGGCGGAGAGGTCGAGCACGGCGGCCGGCCCGATCAGGCGCGCCGGCGGCACCCGCGCCACGTCGTGCCCGTCCCGGCCGGTGACCCAGTGCACGGGCGCGTCGAAGTGCGTGCCGGTGTGCTCGCCGGTGCGGATGTTGTTCCAGTACCACGCCGGCCCGCGCTCGTCGTAGCGGCTGATCTCCTCCAGCCCGAACGTCCACGTCTGCCCGAACGGCTCCGGCAGCGTGAGGATCGGCGTGTCCGCCGAGAGCGGGGCGGTCAGGTCGACCACCTCGACCGCCCCCGAACGCAACGCGCCCACCAACTCCGACAGCACACCCATGCCGACCTCCCGTCGCACCTCGGATGAGGCGCAGGCTACGCCTCCGGCCGCCCGGTGGTGTCCCGAAGCGCCGAGAGCACCGCCGTCAGCTGGGCGATGATCCCCGAAAGGCTGGTCTGGTCGACCCCGCCCAGGTTGACGGTGCGCACCTCGGTCGGCTTCGGCAGGTGCCGCACCAGTTCCGGTAGCTTCTCGACGAACTGCGCCTGCACGTTCGCGTCCGACTGGGTGTTGTCGATCTCGACGCGCAGCCGGGCCCGTTCCAACTGGAGGACTTGCTGCTCGTGCTCGGCCGCCGTCTCGGCCCGCGCGTGGGCGAGGTCGGCCTGCTGGCGCAGTGCGCGCAACGCCTCCGCGGCCTCCAGGCGCAGGCGTTCGACCTCGTGCTCCTGGGCCTGCCGGGTGCGGCGCAGGGCCAGCTCGTGCAACGCCGTCTCGGTGGACAGGTCGGCGAGCGTGCGCGTGTCCTCCTGGTCCCGGGCCGCGCGCCGCACCTTCTCGGCCGTGTCCCGGTCGAAACCGGCGGCGTCGTTGCGGTGGCGCAGCTCGCCGAGTTCGCGTTCGTCGGCCATGCGGCGGGTCTCGCGGGCGCGCGCCGCCACCATCTCGCGTTCGGAGATGGCGTCGCCCGCCGCCAGTTCGGCCAGGCGGGCGACGCGCTCCTGCTCGGCGCGGTAGGGCTTCTGCAGGTTCTCCCACAGGCGCGACGAACTGACCACGGCCTCCTTGATCTGCACCGTCACGATGCGCAGGCCCAGCCCGTTGTCCCGGTCGCCCTCGCCCTCGGCGACGGCGCGCAGCCGGGCGGTCAGCTCCTCGATGATGGGCTGCTTGTCGCTGAGCACCTCGTGCACGCTCATCGTGGCGACCTTGTCCTTGATGGCCGCCTCGGCCTGCTCCTTCAGTTGGAGGTTCACCAGGCGCATCGGGTCGTCCGGGTCGCCGAAGTCGAGGCGCCGGTAGGCGGTCGCGAAGTCCTCGATGCGCCACTGCACGTAGGCCTGCACGACGACGCCCTGCAGTTCGCGGCAGATCGAGAACGCGCTGATCAGAATGGTCTGCATCGCGCCCGGCACCACGAGGAACGCGTCCGTCTGCGGCCGGTAGCGGAACGAGGTGCCGAGTCCCACGTGCAGCGGCTCGGCCTTGCCGCGACGGGTGTGCACGACGAACGCGTTCGGCGGGACCAGCACGGTCTTCCAGCACCAGAAGCCGGTGACGCGTACCTCGACGCCGTTCTGCTTGGCGGGTGCGGCCTCCGCGGCGGCCACCGCTGCCCGGCCGCGCGGTGCCTGCGGGGCGGGGGCGGGCGCCGCGCGCTTGGTGCGCAGGTTCTGCTCGAGCACCTGCTGCTCGGCGACGACGCGGTCGAGATAGTCGTTACGGCTCTGGTTGGACGCCATCGGCACACCCCTGGGATCGGCCACAGTGGACAGTGGGTTCACCGTCCACTGTGGCGATCACGTCAAGCGGGTTGCGTCCAGACCGCGATCGGGCTCCAGGAGGCGCCGGCGTCGCCGGTGCGCACGAGGTCGTGCGTGACGACGCAGTCGCGCTTGTCCGCCTTGCAGCTGCCGCGCGCGGTGAGCGCCCAGCCGTGGCGGCCGCCGCCGGCGAAGGTCGCGGCGCGCACCCCCTCGGGCAGGCCGCGCGGCCACACGTCGGCCGCGCCGCGGTACGCGTGCCCGCCGGCGGTGTCGAAGACCATCGGGCCGGTGTCGGTGCGCGCGACCGGCACGGTGACCCCGGGGCCGGTGCGGGCGTTCAGCGGGATGCGGGTCGGGGTGTCCCAGGTGCGGCCGTCGTCGGCGGTCGTGAGCAGCTGCACCTCCGAGCGGGTGCCGTCGGTGACGGTCACCGGCAGCGTGCCGTCGACCGGCGGGCTCACGGCGACGCTCTTCGCGTTGTCCACCTTCAGGTCGGATCCGAGCCAGGTGCGTCCGCCGTCGGTGCTGGCGTGCAGCGCCGTCCCGGCCACCCAGATCCGTCCGTCCGGCTCCACCGAGACCCGGCCGGACTCGGGGGCGGGCAGGGCCGTCCAGTCGTCCGGGCCCGCCGTCGTCCAGAGCGTTCCCACACGGAACGCCTGACTGGTGGCGACCCGGGCCAGAATGACGGTCCGGTCCCCGGCGGACGCCATCCGCAGCGACGAGTAGCCGGCGGGGCTCGCCTTCTCGTCCCGCAGCTCGCGGGTCTGCCACGACTTTCCGCCGTCGGTGGTCCGCGCGACGTAGATCGCGGTGTCCTCGGCGGCGGCGACGGTGCCGTGCTCCGCGTCGGTGAACAGCGCGGCGCGCACGGGCGTCTCCGGCAGCGGGACCGTGGTGGTCTCGAAGGTGGCGCCGCCGTCGCCGGTGGTCAGCAGGGCGTCGGCCGTGAGCACCCAGCCGAACGTCTCGGTGACCCGGGCGGCGTCCAGCGGCGGTGCCCCGGTCCGTCGCAACCCGGCGTCCTCGGTCCCGCCGCACGCGGTGAGGGCGAGGCACAGCACGGTGGCCGCGAGAATTCTGCGCATCACAGGCACCCCTGCTCGTTGCCGAGCTCGTCGGGCGCCGGATACACCGGCCCGTTGGAGCAGTCGCTGTCGATGTTGAGCGTGACGCCGTTCCACGTCTCGGTGTGGTCACCGGCGTACTGCTTGTGGCGGCGGCTGCCGGACCAGTTGCCCGACGGGATGCAGCGGATCGTGCCGGTGCTCGGGTTGCCCGACCAGTCGGCCGCGTCGATGAAGTCCGGCACGTTGGCCAGCGACGCGAACGTGTTGAGCCCCGACGCGCAGGCCGACCCGTACACGCCCGCCTTCTGCGCGGTCGGCACGTGCATCTGGTACACCCACCCCGAGATGAACTGCTGCGTCGCGGCCAGGCAGCCCGCGTCGGCGGTGTTGAACGCCTCCAGGTCGTAGATGATCGGCGCGTCCCGGGTGTCCCACCCGTAGGAGACGATCACCTGGTAGGCGGCCCGCGCCTCGTCCCGCCCCTGCGCGTACGCGGTCGCCGGATCGGCGCTGAACCGCGACGCGAACGAGGTGCACGGCGCCTGCGGCCCCACCCACAGCGGCAGGAACTTCCAGCCCTGCCCGCGCAGCGTGGCGACGTCGGCCGGCGTCCAGCGGGTGCAGCCCTTCCCGTACTGGGAGCCGCCGATGTACAGCCCCATGTTCCAGAACGGCGTGTTGGACCAGAACGCCTGCGCGTTGGCCGTGGAGCCGATGCCGCACGCGTCCCAGCCCTTGTGCTGACTGATGCCGAACGACGCGTGCGCCGGCGCGGTCGTCCATGGCGTGACCAGCGCCGGAACCAGCCCGGCGAGCAGCACGGCCACGAACGCGAGTCCGAAGCGGGAACGAGTCACCCATCGGAATATAGCGATCGACCAACGGAACGGAAGGTCGGAAATGCGCCAGTCCGGTCCTGCACACCCGCCACTGTGGATCGCGGGACCGTCCCCTCGGGAAATCCCCAGATCGGCCGGTTCGGTACAAGACGCAACGGATCGGTCGCATAGG